>NZ_JARGNH010000021.1 GCF_029213205.1 Pseudooceanicola sp. | reverse complement strand
GCCCGCAACCTGTTGATGCAGACCGATATGAGCGTGATCAATGTGGCGCTGGCCTGCGGCTTTGCCAGCCCGTCGCATTTCTCCAAATGCTACCGGGCGCAATATGACACCACACCTTACCGTGAACGCGGCAGCCACGCGGCGCGGCTATCGATCTAAGGGCGCTTCGGCGGGTTATTCCGGCACCATCCGGTACAGCGCGCCACGATCCTCGGACAGGAACCAGATTGCGCCATCCGGTCCTTCGCGAATGTCACGCACCCGCCGGGTTTCAGGGGATTCAATCCTTTCAACCTCGGCCAGCGGCGACCCGGCGAGGCGGGCGATATAGTCAAATTTCAGTGACCCGACAAAGGCATTGTCGCGCCAGGCCTGCCGGGTCTTGCCGGAGTGAAATGCCATCCCCGAAGGCGCAATCGACGGATCCCAGTACATCACCGGCTGTTCCAGCCCGGGCTTGGCTGTGCCCTCACCGATCTGGCTGCCCGAGTAATGGCGGCCATAGGCGATGATCGGCCAGCCATAATTGGCGCCCTTTGCGATCAAATTGACCTCATCGCCGCCGCGGGCGCCATGCTCGTTCGCCCAGATCCGCCCCTGCGCATCCATCGCCAGGCCCTGCGGATTGCGGTGGCCATAAGACCAGATCTCGGGCTGGGCGCCGGGATGATCCACAAAGGGGTTGTCTCCGGGGGCGGTGCCATCGCGGTTCAGCCTCAGGATGGATCCATTGTGCCGCGACAGGTCCTGTGCGGCGGGCCGGTCACCGCGTTCGCCGACGCTCATGTAGATCTTGCCATCCCGTCCCTCGACCAGACGCGAACCGAAATGCTTGCCGCCGGTGGATCCCGGCGTCATCTCAACAATCACCTGCGTCCCGGTCAGCCTTGTGCCGTCGGCAGACAGACGTCCGACCGACAGGGCAGTGCCGCTGCCACCCGCCTGCGGTTTGGCGTGGGTCAGGTAGATCTGGCGGCTTTCGGCAAAGTCGCGCGGCACCAGGATATCGAGCAACCCGCCCTGCCCCTGAACGGCAACCTCAGGCAGACCGGCAACGCGCCGGGCGCGGCCGTCCTGAATATGCCAAAGCCGCCCGCGCTTTTCGGTGACGAGGACGCCACCATCCGGCAGGAACCCGATCGCCCAGGGGCCGCGGAGGCCGTCGGCAACCTTTTCGATCCGCACCGGCCCGGTGGAGGTGTCCAGTGCCAGGGCGGTTTCGGGCAATGCCAGAACGATGATGAGTGCGGCGATCAGATTGCGCATGATGGTCCCCATGGTCTGGACCGAATATAGCCCGGTTGGCGTTCGGGTCATCCCCCTCGGTCGGCCGCGTTTCCGTTGGTTCCACCGCTCAGGTGCTTTTCTTTTCAATTCTGTGCGCATAGGCTCCGGTCCGGACCTAGTTCCAATCAGGGAGATTGAGACATGAAAAAACTTCTACTGGCCACGGCGGCCAGCGCGCTTGTCGCCACCTCGGCGCTGGCCGCAAGCCACAGCGACGAAATCAAGATCGGTGTGGTTCTGGGGTTTACCGGCCCGATCGAAAGTCTGACGCCGTCGATGGCGGCGGGCGCCGAACTGGCGATGAAAGAGGTCAGCGACAGCGGCAAGCTGCTGGGCGGCGCCAAGGTAACGCCAGTGCGGGCAGATTCGACCTGCGTCGACGCCGCCGCCGCAACTGCGGCTGCCGTGCGTCTGATCACCTCGGATGGGATCAAGGCGATCATGGGCGCCGATTGCTCGGGCGTGACCAGCGCGGTTCTGGCCAATGCGGCGGTTCCGAACGGCATGGTGATGATTTCGCCTTCGGCCACGTCGCCAGGCCTGTCGACCGCCGAGGACAACGGCCTGTTCTTCCGCACCTCGCCGTCGGACGCCCGTCAGGGTCAGATCATGGCGGATATCCTGCTGGAAGAAGGCATAAAATCGGTGGCGTTGACCTATTCCAACACCGATTACGGCAAGGGTCTGGCCGACAGCTTCCAGTCCGCCTATGAGGCGGCGGGTGGCAAGATCACCATCTCGGCGGCGCATGAGGACGGCAAGGCTGATTATTCCGCCGAAGTCGCGGCTCTGGCCTCGGCCGGTGGCGAGCGTCTGGTGGTTGCAGGCTATGTCGACCAAGGCGGGTCCGGTGTTGTCCGGGCGGCATTGGATGCCGGTGCCTTTGACACCTTCCATTTCCCCGACGGGATGATCGGTGCCAAGCTGGAAGAAAACTTTGGCACCGAAATCGATGGCTCCACCGGACAGCTCCCGGGCACCGACAGCGAAGGTGCGGCGATGTATACGGCGCTGGTTGATGGCAAGTTCGACAGCACCTCGCCATTCACCTCGGAGAGCTATGACGCGGCGGCGCTGATCATGCTGGCGATGCAGGCGGCGGGGTCCTCGGACCCGGCGGACTATAAAGGCAAGGTCCTGGATGTCGCCAATGCGCCGGGTGAAAAGATCTTTCCCGGTGAACTGGCCAAGGCGCTTGAGCTGCTCGCAGCTGGCACCGACATCGACTATGTCGGCGCGACCGCGGTGGAGCTGATCGGACCCGGTGAATCGGCGGGCAGCTATCGCCAGATCACCCTGACTGGTGGCAAGATCACCACGGTGAAATACCGCTGACGGCAAACAGGCGGCCCGGGATCGACCCGGGCTGCCTGAATCTGATGACAATCCGGGTGGCTTTTGCGGCAATGCCCGGAGCAGCGCGCCGCAGAGCGCGAAATCAAGCGGGGACATGAATGATCGTTGTTGAGGATGTGCACCGGCATTTCGGCGGCTTTCGTGCCGTGGACGGCGCCAGCCTGAGCATCCGCGAGGGCACGATCACCGGCTTGATCGGCCCGAATGGGGCCGGCAAAACCACCCTGTTCAACGTGATCGCCGGTGTGCTGAAGCCGACCTCGGGTCGGGTGACGATGGCAGGTGAGGACATCACCGGGCTGGCCCCGCATCTGCTGTTTCAGAAGGGCCTGCTGCGCACCTTCCAGATCGCCCATGAATTCGCCTCGATGAGCGTGCGCGAGAATTTGATGATGGTGCCCGGCGGACAATCCGGCGAACAGCTGTGGAATGCCTGGTTCCACCGTGGCCGGATCGCCACGGAAGAACGTGAGCTGACGGCGAAGGCCGACGAGGTTCTGGATTTTCTGACGATTTCGCATCTGGCAGATGAAAAGGCCGGCAACCTGTCCGGCGGTCAGAAAAAGTTGCTGGAGCTGGGCCGCACGATGATGGTCGACGCCCGCATCGTGTTTCTGGACGAGGTCGGCGCCGGGGTGAACCGCACCCTGCTGAACACCATTGGCGACGCCATCCTGCGGCTGAACCGCGAACGCGGTTACACCTTTGTGGTGATCGAACATGACATGGATTTCATCGACCGGCTTTGCGATCCGGTGATCTGCATGGCCGAGGGACGGGTTCTGGCCGAGGGCAGCCTGGATCAGATCAAGGCCGATGAGCGGGTGATCGAGGCCTATCTTGGCACCGGTCTGAAGAACAAGGCCACTGCCGGTGCCGGTTGATATGTCAGCGGCCTCCGGCGGGAATATTTTTGGCAAGATGAAGGTGGGGGTCGCGCCAGATGAGTGAGCCGTTTCTGATCGGTGAGCGGATGACCGGCGGCTATGGCTCCGGGCCGGACATCCTGCATGACTGCACCGTGGCGGTCGAGCGCGGCGAGATCGCGGTGATCGTCGGGCCGAATGGCGCCGGCAAATCCACCGCGATGAAGGCGCTGTTCGGGATGCTGGTGCTGCGCGGCGGCGCGGTGCGGCTGGATGGTGAGGATATCACCGGACTCAGCCCGCAGGCGCGGGTGGCCAAGGGCATGGGATTCGTGCCGCAGGTGGCGAATGTCTTTCCCTCGCTGTCCGTCGAGGAGAACCTCGAGATGGGGGCATTCCTGCGCCGCGACAATTTCCGCACCACGATGGAGCAGGTCTATGATCTGTTTCCGATCCTACGCGACAAGCGGCGGCAAGCGGCGGGGGAATTGTCGGGCGGCCAGCGCCAGCAGGTGGCGGTGGGCCGGGCGCTGATGACCGAGCCCAAAGTGCTGATGCTGGATGAGCCGACCGCCGGGGTCAGCCCGATCGTGATGGATGAACTGTTTGATCGGATCATCGAGGTGGCGCGCACCGGTCTGCCGGTGCTGATGGTCGAACAGAACGCGCGCCAGGCGCTGGAGATTGCCGACAAGGCCTATGTTCTGGTGCAGGGCGGCAATGCCCATACCGGCAGCGGCAAGGAATTGCTCGCCGATCCCGAGGTCCGGCGGAGTTTTCTGGGCGGATGAGGATGCGCGTTGCCCTGTTGCTGGCCGTTGCCGCCGCCCCTGCCCCGCTCCGGGCCGAGGGCGCGCGGCTGGAGATGACCTGCGACATTGTCAGCCGCTGTCAGGCACTGGGGCCCTGCGCGGCGGCAACCGGGGCGTTGCGGTTTGCCGTCGAGCCCGAGGCGCTGGATCGCCACGGCAGTGGTGATTATTCGATCTGGGTCGATGACAGCCCCGGCCGACCGGCCCGCGGGTTGGCCCGTACCGGGCCATTCAACTGGACCGACGCCGAGGGCGCGCACCAGTCGCTGGCGCTGACCGGCCCGCAATCGGCGCTGCGGATCCGCCAGGGCGATGGCGGGGCCGAGATGGATCTGATGCGCTGTGAGGTATTGTATTGATGGATGTGCTGAACGCCCTGGTGGCGCTGCTGAATTATGTGCTGGTGCCGGGCATCACCTATGGCAGCCAATTGGCGATTGGCGCCCTCGGGGTGACCCTGGTCTACGGGATTCTGAGATTTTCCAATTTCGCCCATGGCGACACCATGGCCTTTGGCACCATGGTGACCATTCTGGCGACCTGGGGGCTGCAATCCATGGGCGTGTCGCTGGGCCCGCTGCCGACCGCGCTGCTGGCGCTGCCGCTGGGCATCGCGGCAACGGCATTGCTGGTGCTGGCCACCGACCGCATGGTCTATCGCTTTTACCGTCGGGTCCGGGCCAAGCCGGTGATCCTGGTCATCGTCTCGATCGGGGTGATGTTCGTGATGAACGGCGTTGTCCGGCTGATCATCGGGCCGGAGGATCAGCGCTTTGCCGATGGCGCACGGTTTCTGATCACCGCCCGCGAGTTCAAGCAATGGACCGGGCTGAGCGAAGGGCTGGCATTGCGCAGCACCCAGGTGCTGACAATCGTCACCGCGATCATCGTGGTGATCGCATTGTTCTGGTTCCTGAACCGCACCCGCACCGGTAAATCGATGCGCGCCTATTCCGACAACGAGGATCTGGCGCTGCTGTCGGGGATCAACCCGGAACGGGTGGTGCTGGTTACCTGGTTGATTGTGGCGGCGCTGGCGACCGTGGCCGGGGTCCTCTATGGGCTCGACAAGTCATTCAGACCCTTCACCTATTTCCAATTGCTGCTGCCGATCTTTGCCAGTGCAATTGTCGGCGGGCTGGGCAATCCGCTGGGCGCGATTGCCGGTGGCTTTCTGATCGCCTTTTCCGAGGTGACGGTGACCTATGCCTGGAAGAAGGTGCTGGGCTATCTGCTGCCGGACTCGATGGCGCCGGACAATCTGGTGCAGCTGCTGTCCACCGATTACAAATTCGCGGTCAGTTTCGTGATCCTGCTGATCGTGTTGCTGTTCCGCCCGACGGGCCTGTTCAGGGGGAAATCAGTATGAGCGAGACCGCGCGCAAGGTGGCCCTGTTCGGGCTGGTCGTGGTGCTGATCGTCGGCACCGGCATGGTGCAGAGCTGGAATTCGGCGCTGTTGATCCTGAACATGGGGCTGATATCGGCGGTGATGGCGCTGGGGTTGAACCTGCAATGGGGCTTTGCCGGGCTGTTCAACATCGGGGTCATGGGCTTTGTCGCCCTCGGTGGGCTGGCCACGGTTCTGGTGGCGCATCCGCCGGTGACCGAGGCCTGGTCAGCCGGTGGGCTGCGCATCCTCGCCGGGCTGGCGACCGGCGCCGGGGTCATCGTCGCGGCGGCACTGGTGCTGAAACGGCTGCGCCGCCACCGAACCCTCGCGGTGATCGCGGTGCTGGTCGTGGGCTTCTTTCTGTTCCGCTGGGTGTTTGACGGCGGTGTCGAGGCGGTCGAAGCGGTGAACCCGGCCTCCACCGGGTTTCTCGGCGGGCTTGGCCTGCCGGTGCTGCTGGCCTGGCCGATTGGCGGGGTGCTGGCGGCCGGTGCAGCCTGGATCATCGGCAAGACCGCGCTGGGGCTGCGCTCGGATTACCTGGCGATTGCGACACTGGGGATTGCCGAAATCATCGTCGCGGTGATGAAGAATGAGGATTGGCTGACGCGCGGGGTCAAGAATGTCATCGGCCTGCCGCGCCCGGTGCCCAATGAGATCGATCTGCAGAACACCCCCGGTTTCGTCGAAAACGCCACGGCCATCGGCATTGATCCGGTCACCGCCTCGACGCTCTGGGTCAAGGGCATCTACGGCGTGCTGTTCGCAATGGTCCTGATCCTGCTGCTGTTCCTGGCGCAGCGGGCGCTGCATTCGCCCTGGGGGCGGATGATGCGCGCCATCCGCGACAATGAGGTCGCCGCCGAGGCGATGGGCAAGGACGTGATCGGACGGCATCTGCAGATCTTTATCCTGGGCTCGGCGGTCTGCGGCATTGCCGGGGCGATGATGACCACGCTGGACGGGCAATTGACCCCCGGCACCTATCAGCCGCTGCGCTTTACCTTCCTGATCTGGGTGATGGTGATCGTCGGCGGATCGGGCAACAATTTCGGCGCCGTTCTGGGCGGCATGTTGATCTGGTTCGCCTGGGTGCAGGTCGAACCCGCGGGGCTGTGGTTCCTGCAAACCCTGACCTCCGGCATGGCGGAGGGGCCGCTCAAGACCCATCTGCTGGACAGCGCCGCGCATATGCGGCTGCTGACCATGGGGGTGATCCTGCTGCTGGTGCTGCGGTTCTCACCGCGTGGGCTGATTCCGGAACGCTGAGCGTTATTCGGTGGTTTCGACCACCAGCAACTCACGCTCGGACGCACCTTTGGCATGGCTCAACGCCGCCTGATACTCGGGCGAGTTGTAACAGGCGACCGCCGCCTCGACATCCGGGAACTTGGCCACCACATTGCGTGGCCGGTCGGTGCCTTCAAGCTGCACATAGCGCCCGGCGCGGGCGATGAAATGCCCGCCATGCTTGGCAATCGCGGGCCCGGCCAGGGCGGCGTATTTGCCATAGGCCGCTTCGTCGGTGACGGTGACATGGGCAATCCAGAGTGCGGGCATCGGCCCCTCCTATCCTGCGGTTACATTGCGTCGATCATGCCGGGGCGATGACATTGCGGGCGGCGGCAATCGCCTGATCGGCATTGCCAGCGTCGCGCCCGCCACCCTGGGCCATGTCCGGGCGACCACCGCCCCCCTTGCCGCCGAGTTCCTGCACCGCCGCGCGCACCAGATCGACCGCCGACAGGCGCCCGGTCAGGTCCTTGGTCACCCCGGCAGCCACCGCGGCCTTGCCATCGCTGTCGGCAATCAGCAGCACGGCCCCGGATCCGATCCGCGTCTTGAGCTCATCAATCAGCGCCGGCAGGTCCTTGCCCGACACGCCCTGCATCACCTGGGCCAGAAACTGGACGCCGCCAACATCTTCGGCCGCCGCCGCCTCGCCCGGACCGGCACCACCCGCCATCGCCAGATCGCGACGCAGCTGCGCCAGCTCGTTGGTCAGCGCCTTGCGTTCGTCGACCAGGGCGCGGACCCGGTCCACCACCCCGTCACCGGCGACCTTCAACAGCGACTCGATGCTGCTCAGAGATTTGTCCCGCTCGCGCAGCCCATCCAGCGCCGCCTGCCCGGTCAGCGCCTCGATCCGCCGCACCCCGGCGGAAGAGGCGCTTTCGCCGGTCAGGGCAAAGGCACCGATATCGCCGGTGCGTTTCACATGGGTGCCGCCGCAGAGTTCAAGCGAATAGGTCTGGCCATCCTGGCCCTTGCCACTGGCCGCGCGGCCCATCGAGACCACCCGGACCTCATCGCCATATTTCTCGCCAAACAGCGCCTGGGCGCCAATCGCGCGGGCGTCGTCCGGGGTCATGATCCGGGTTTCCACCGGGGTGTTCTGGCGAATGAAGGCGTTGACCTCCTGTTCGATGCGGGCGATTTCATCGCCGCTCAGCGCCTTGCCATGGCTGAAGTCAAAACGCAGCCGGTCCGGCGCATTCAGAGACCCACGTTGCGCAACGTGATCGCCAAGCGCCTCGCGCAGCGCTTCATGCAACAGATGGGTGGCCGAATGGTTGGCACGAATCTGCGAGCGGCGGCCATGCTCTACGCTTAACTTCGCCGCCTGACCCTTTGAAATCGTGCCTTTTTCCACCTCGGCAAAGTGGATGAACACCCCCGCCACCTTTTTGGTGTCAGTGATCCGCGCCTGCCCGGTTTCAGTGCTGATCACGCCGGTGTCGCCAACCTGGCCACCGGATTCCGCATAGAACGGTGTCTGGTTCACCACGATCTGACAGCTGGCGCCGGCGCTCTGCTGGTCGGTGTTCGCACCCTCGGCCACCAGCGCCAGGATCTGCGCCTCGGCCTCTTCGGTGTCATAGCCGAGGAATTCGGTGCTGCCATGCGCCTCGGCCAGATCGAACCAGACCTTGCCATCGGCGGCCTCGCCGGTGCCGGCCCAGGCGGCCCGCGCCTTGGCCTTTTGCTCGGCCATCGCCGCATCAAATCCGGCGATATCGACGCTGCGGCCCTGTTCGCGCAGTGCGTCCTGGGTCAGATCCAGCGGGAACCCGAAGGTGTCATAGAGCTTGAACGCCGCCGTGCCGGGCAGTTCGGCGCCATCGGGCAGACGGTCGAGCTCTTCGTCCAGCAGCTTCAGCCCGCGGTCCAGGGTCTGGCGAAAGCGGATCTCTTCCTGTTGCAGGGTTTCCTGGATCAGCGCCTGGGCAGTGTGCAACTCGGGATAGGCTTCGCCCATCTGGCGCACCAGTTCCGGCACCAGCCGGTGCATCAGCGGATCCTGCGCGCCCAGCAGATGCGCATGGCGCATTGCCCGCCGCATGATCCGGCGCAGCACATAGCCACGCCCGTCATTGGCCGGCATCACCCCGTCGGCAATCAGGAACGAGGTCGAGCGCAGGTGATCGGCGATCACCCGATGGTGGGTCTTGCCCGGCCCGTCCGGGTCCGAGCTGGTCGCGTGGGCCGAGGCCTCGATCAGCGCGCGCATCAGGTCGGTGGCGTAATTGTCATTGGTGCCCTGCAGCAGCGCCGCGACCCGTTCGATGCCCATGCCGGTGTCGATCGACTGCATGTCGAGCGCCTTCATCGTACCGTCCTCGAACTGCTCGTTCTGCATGAAAACGACGTTCCAGATTTCGATGAACCGGTCGCCATCCTCATCCGGGCTGCCCGGAGGACCGCCCCAGAACTTTTCGCCGTGGTCATAGAAGATCTCGGTGCAGGGCCCACAGGGCCCGGTCGGCCCCATTTGCCAGAAATTGTCACTGGTCGGGATGCGAATGATCTTGTCGTCGCTCAGTCCGGCGACCTTTTTCCAGATATCCGCGGCCTCGTCATCGGTGTGATAGACTGTGACCAGCAACTTGTCCTTGGGGATGCCCAATTCCTTGGTGATCAGCTCCCAGGCAAAGGGGATCGCCTCGGCCTTGAAATAATCGCCAAAGCTGAAATTTCCAAGCATTTCAAAGAAGGTATGGTGACGCGCGGTATAACCGACATTGTCCAGGTCGTTGTGTTTGCCGCCGGCGCGCACGCATTTCTGCGCGCTGGTCGCGCGGCTGTAATCGCGATGTTCGACCCCGGTGAACAGGTTCTTGAACTGAACCATACCGGAGTTGGTGAACATCAGGGTCGGGTCATTGCGTGGCACCAGCGGGCTGGATTGCACGATCTGGTGGCCCTGTTTGGCGAAGTAATTCAAAAAGGTCGACCGGATGTCGTTCAGGCTTTGCATTTCAGGCACTTTCACTCGCGGCTGGCGTCTGCCCGATGTAGCGAGGCGGACCAGCCATGTCCACAGGTTCAAGCCTGGCTGCGGCAATGCGAAAGGGCGGCCAATGGCCGCCCCCTGTTCGATCGTCACCGCATCGGTGCACACATGGCTCTGTGCCGAGGCGCCGGGCGCCCGGGGCTCATTCGTCGAGGATCGGGTCGTCCTCAGCCTCATCGGCCTCGCCGTGGCCGTCGAATTCCAGCCCGTGCGAGGCGCGAATCTTGTCCTCGATCTCGGTGGCGATGGCGGTGTTTTCCTTCAGATAGGTCTTGGCGTTTTCACGGCCCTGGCCAATCCGTTCGTCGCCGTAAGAGAACCAGGACCCGGATTTTTCGACCACCCCGGCCTTGACCCCAAGGTCGAGCAATTCGCCGGTTTTCGAGATGCCTTCGCCATACATGATGTCGAATTCCACCTGTTTGAACGGCGGCGCCACCTTGTTCTTGACCACCTTAACCCGGGTGGCATTGCCGACCACCTCATCGCGGTCCTTGATTGCGCCAATGCGGCGAATGTCGAGCCGGACCGAGGAATAGAATTTCAGCGCATTGCCGCCGGTGGTGGTCTCCGGGCTGCCGAACATCACGCCGATCTTCATCCTGATCTGGTTGATGAAGATCACCATGCAGTTCGAACGCGAGATCGAGCCGGTCAATTTGCGCATGGCCTGGCTCATCAGCCTGGCATGGACGCCGACCGAACTGTCGCCCATATCGCCCTCAAGCTCGCTCTTCGGGGTCAGGGCGGCGACGGAATCGACCACCACCATGCTGACCGCGCCCGAGCGCACCAATGTGTCAACGATTTCAAGCGCCTGTTCGCCGGTGTCGGGCTGCGAAATCAACAATTCATCCAGATCGACGCCAAGCTTGCGGGCATAGAGCGGGTCGAGCGCGTGTTCGGCATCGACAAAGGCACAGACCCCGCCCTTTTTCTGCTCCTCGGCGACGCAATGCAGGGTCAGCGTCGTCTTGCCTGAGCTTTCCGGCCCGTAAATCTCGATGATCCGGCCCTTCGGCAAGCCGCCGATGCCCAGGGCGATATCGAGGCCAAGAGAACCGGTCGAGGTCGATTCAATATCCTTGATGACATTGTCGCCACCCAGTTTCATGATCGAGCCCTTGCCGAACTGACGCTCGATCTGGGCCAGCGCTGAATCCAGCGCCTTTTGTTTGTTCGCGTCGCGTTTGCTGTCCATGCTCAAAAGATCTGCCGTTGCCATATCTGACTTCCTTTTTTCACACCCGCTGCGCGCTGGCAATCGGGGGCGATTCCCGTTAATGTTCGCCTCTTGTTCTGATTGGAATAGGTCCAAAAGAAGAACATTTCAATCAATTTCTTCCATGTTCCACTGTTGTCCATCACGGTTAAGGAGTAGTTTACAACGGACAAATGCGGCTCTTGCGTCGGGAACAACGGAAAATGCTCGTCTTTTCAAAGGCTCGTCTGGTTATCCTCTCGGTGCCAAAGACTGGCACCACCGCAATCGAAGCGGCTTTGGGGCCACAGGCCGATATCTGGGTGCAGAATCCGCCGGAGCTGAAACATGCGCCGGTTTACCGTTACAATCGGTTCTTTCGCCCGATGCTTGAGAAATTCGTCGCGCCCGAGCTTGAGGTGATCGCGGTGATGCGTGAGCCGGTGTCCTGGCTCGGGTCCTGGTGGCGATTCCGCCAGCGGCCCTTCATGGAGGGCAAGCCGAATGCGACTCATGGGGTCAGTTTCGACGATTTTGTCGACGGCTATTGCCGGGGCGACCGGCCTGGCTATGCGGATGTCGGCAGCCAGGCGAAATTCCTTGAGGCGCAACCGAATGGCACCCGGGTGACGCGGCTGTTTCGCTATGAGGACCAGCCGGCGCTGATCGCGTTTCTGGAAAATGCGCTGGACACCAAGCTCGCCCTGGGGCGTGAAAACGTGTCGCCCGAGATGCCGATGGATCTGTCCGCCAAGGTGGCCGAGAAATACCGGCGCAAATGCGCGGCGGAATTTGATCTCTATGCCAGCATCGGCTGAGCACATCAGTGCAATTGCCGCTGCACGGTCTCGGTCAGCTCGGTCAGTGAAAACGGCTTGGGCAGGAACACCGAATTCGGGATCTGCTCCTGCACCGCGCTGAATTTTTCCTCGGCATAGCCTGATACGAACACCACCCGGACGCCGGGGCGCTGTTCCAGCGCCTTGATCACCCAGCTGGGGCCATCCATGCCCGGCATCACCACATCGGTGACAAAGATATCGACCTTGAGATCGCTGTCCTCAAGGATGCGCAGCGCCGCTTCGGCACAATCGGCCTCAAGCACGGTATAGCCGCGCAGGCGCAGGGCCTGGCTGGCAAAGGCGCGCACTGGCGTCTCGTCCTCGACCAGCAGGATCACCCCCTGGGCCAGCCGGGCGCCGCGGGAGTCCGCAGTGAGGATCGTGTCGATCTGCGGCGCAGGGGCGATCAACACCTCGGACTCGACCTCGCGCACCGGGAACAACAGGGTAAAGCAACTGCCCTTGCCCTGGGTGCTGTCGGCAAAGATATAGCCGCCGGTCTGTTTGACGATCCCATAGACCGTGGACAGGCCCAGCCCGGTGCCCTCGCCTATGCGCTTGGTGGTGAAAAACGGCTCGAACACCTTGTTCAGCTGATCCGGGGCAATGCCGTGGCCACTGTCGATCACCTTGACCGAAACATATTCGCCCGGCGTCACCTCGGCCCGGTCGCGTTTCAGCGGCTCGGTCAGGCGCAGGGTTTCAGTGACGATGGTGATTTCGCCCCCCTCCGACATCGCGTCGCGGGCATTCACCACCAGATTCATGATCACCTGCTCCAATTGACGTTTGTCTGCCTGGATCGGCTGCAACAGCGGGTCGTGGCGCAGGCTGAGCGTCACCCGCTCGCCGACCAGCCGATTCAGCAGATGGGTCAGATCCGACAGCGTGTCGCGCAGATCGACGGTTTCAGGGCGCAGGGTCTGCTTGCGCGAAAACGCCAGCAATTGTCCAACCAGCGAGGCGGCCCGATTGGCGTTCTGATGCACTTGGATCAGGTCGGAATAATCTGGATCGCCGGGGTCGCGGCGCAACAACATCAGGTCGCAATACCCTGAAATTGCGGTCAAAAGGTTGTTGAAGTCATGGGCGATGCCGCCCGCCAGCTGGCCAATCGCCTGCATCTTCTGGCTTTGTACGAATTGCGCCTCGAGCGTCTTCAGCTCGGTCGCGTCGCTCAGCACCGTGATCAACACATCGCGCCCGTCCAGCCGCATCTTCTTGAGCGTCACCTGGACATAGGTCTCGCGGTCCGGATTGCTGAGGCGCAGGAATTCTGAATGCACGCTCCGGCTCGGCGCCGCCGCCTCGCGCAGCCAATCGGTGATCGAACGGCCCAGCCCTTCGGTCAGATCGGCCAGTCGGGCGCCCTCCCGACAGTCGGAGCCGAGCAGGTCACGGGCCGGTGCATTGGCCGATTTGATGCAGCCATCGGCGGCAATCATCAACAACGGCACCGGCAGAATCTCCATCAGATCCATCACGTTTTTTTCGCCATGCGGCGGCCCGGCCTCCAGCAGCATCAAATCGCGCCGCCCGCCGACCTCGCCCAGGTCGATCACCCGAATGTACTGTTCGCCACCGGTGCCGAGCAGCTCGTGCTTTTCGCCAGAGCGCAGCGGCAACTTGCCAAACAGCGATTCAAGCGTTTTGGGCTGACCGCGGATCAGTCGCCGCGCCGCATCGTTCATATGCAGGATGGAATTCGATCGCCCGACGGTCAGCAGCGCCCCATCGCGCCGGTCCTGAAACAGTCGGTTCGGGGTAAATTCCTGAAATCTCCACAGCAATTGTTGATTGGGCAATCGGTGCACCGACAGGCGGCCCTGACCATAGCGGGTCACCACATCCTCATGCGCGGCGCCCTGATCTTCGGCGCGCAGGCGCATCCGGCGCAGCGTGACCGCAGGCTGTGCCAGAATCTCGGTCAGTGCCGTGTTGAGACCGCCTGGCGGTGGCGGCCCGAAGCGGCGGTTGGCGGCGTCATTCCAGTGCCGCACCGCGCCCTCTTTGTCGGTCACGATGCAGCTGGCGGCGTCGTCGGTGACAAAGGATTCGACGGCAGCGGTGGTCGCGGCCGCATTTTGGCGATGCACGAGCAGGACGATGGACAGAACCGAAAATGACACCAGAACCGACACCGCCCCGACGAACAGCGCCAGGGCGCCCATGGGGCTCGGCACGATCAGCGCGATGCAGAGCAATCCGACCGCCAGCGCCGGAAACACCAGCAAGCGGGTCGACAGGGCGACCGAGAGGCGGGTCAGCGGCCCGATGGTGCCGGTCAGATCAGCCAATGCGCGCCCCCTATCTGGTTACGGTTCGGCCCGATCATTTCGTCGCAAAGATATTAATCCGGGCTTAACATGGACCGGGCCAGGCAGATTTTTCGATTATCGGCAGGGTTATTTGCGGGTCAAGTGTGCGATGTAGAAGCCGTCGCCGCCCCGGGACAGGTCGAGTTGCCGGGAAAACACCGCCTGCCATTCGGGATGCCGGGCCTGAAACGCCGCGATCCTGTCCTCATTTTCGCAGCTGAGCAGCGAGCAGGTCGCATAGGCCAGCACGCCCTGCGGGGCCACCAGCGGTGCAGCGGCGTTCAGGATATCGTCCTGCAGCCGGGTGCGTTCGGCCAGGGTCTCAGCAGTCAGGGCCCACTTGCCCTCCGGATCGCGACGCCAGGAGCCGCTGCCGGAACAGGGCGCATCGCAGAACACCAGATCAAAGGGGCCGGACGCGGCCAGATCCGCGGGTGCCAGGGTAGTGATTTCTACCCCGGCCCGGGCCGCGCGGGCGGGCAGATCAGCCATCCGCCGCGGCAGCGCGTCATGGCAGTGAAACCGCGCCGCGGCCCGCCCGGCCATGGCCAGGGTCTTGCCGCCGCCGCCGGCGCAATAATCCAGAACCGATTGTCCGTCAGCCAGCGGCAGCGTTGCGACCACCGCCTGGCTGGAAAGATCCTGAATCTCAACCATTCCAGTGGTATAGGCCCGGCTGGTGGCGATTTTTCGGGGCCCGGTGGTGACCATCAGGGCGCCTTGCACATGGGCCTCGGGCAAAGCGGTGATGCTGTCCTCTGCCAGTGCCGCGACCGCCTCATCCAGATTGGCCTTGCGCGGGTTCACCCGCAGCCAGACCGGCGCGCGGTCGCGCAGCGCCAGCGCGACATCGGGCCAATTGGCGCCAAAGCCGCGCTCAAGCTCGGGACGCAACCAGTCGGGAAGGTCGCAGGCCTCGGCGTCGCTGTCCGGCTCGCGCCAGTGCTGGCGGTCTTCTGGTGTCAGCGGCGCGGGGGCGTGGCCAATGCCGGTAAAGACGGTTTCCGGGTCGCGCCCGGCCTCGCGCAGCAGCCCGATCATCAGGGCGCGGCCAGTGTCGCCGCCCCCGCGTGCGGCGGCGCTGCGACGGCGGCGCAGCGCGTCATAGACATGGTCGCGCACCGCTGCCCGGTCGCTGGACCCGGCATAGCGATTGCTGCGCGCCCAGTTGATCAGCACCTGCGCCGCAGGCCGCCCGAGGGCGATCTCATCGAGGAGTTCAGCAGAGGCGGCGATTCGGGCATCAGGTGTCATGCCTCTGGATAGCGCGCCGCAGCGACGAAGGGTATCGCAAGCGTGTCACTGTCGGGGGTGCGGGAGGATCCATCGGCCCCGGCGCGGGTTGTTCACCGGCGCGATGCCACCTTGATAAATTCAAATATTGGATTATGTTGGTGCCAATCAGTGCGACACCCGGAAAAAACCGCTTGCCTTGCTGCCTTGCTGTCTTGGTGTCACACGGGGACCGCTGCGGATCGCTTCGCGGATCGCGGCGCGCCGAGCAAAACGAAGAGATGTATATTCAGGACCGCCCTATGACAGTCGATGACCAGACCACCGTACCGGACGCCACCTCGGGCGCGGACCAAACCCGGCCACAGGTCTTTGCCGAAAACGCCGGTATTGATGACATGGGCCGCATGGTCGACAATGCCAGCCATGCCTCCGCTTTCCTCAAGGCGATCAGCCATGAGGGGCGGATGATGATCCTTTGCCATCTCGCCAATGGCGAGAAATCGGTGACCGAGCTTGAATACCTGCTGTCGGCCCGGCAGGCGGCGGTGTCGCAGCAATTGTCGCGGTTGCGGTTGGAAGGGCTGGTCACCACACGTCGCGACGGCAAGGCGATCTATTACAGCCTGGCCGACGACCGTCCGCGCCGGATCATGGAAGTGGTCTATGATCTCTTCTGTCAGAAAGACGAAACCGCAACAGCCGGAGCCACCCTGCCCGGATGATCAGCTGCGATCCTGTGCATCCCGCGCCAGCGCCGCCAGGCGCACGAAGCCGTGGATCATCTTGGAATAGGGCATCAGCAGGAAAAAGCTGAACACCGCGCCCAGATGCAGCGCCAGCAGCAATGGCATTGCACCCGTGTTCCGCGCGGCGTAGAGCGCCAGCCCGCTGGCCCCGGTGAGAAACAGCAGCGCCACAAAGCCCATCTCGCCGCTGGCGACCGATTTCGCGCTCAGCTCCGGATCGGCGCGGCGCTTCAGCCGCGCCAGCCAGATCGTGCCGACCACCAGCATGATACCCCCCGGCACCCCAAGGATCTTGGGTGGGGTCAGCAGGGCATAGGGCGCGTGCCAGCCCATCATGTAATGCATCAATGTCGCAACGGAAGTTGCTGCAAAACAAAGAAGAAAGCCCCACATCACCAATTGATGCGCGGACCGGCGCGCACCGGAAAACCGGTCCTCGACCTCAAAATTACAGCCCTGCCCCTGCCCGCCGTCCAGATTGCGCATCCGCGCCGCATCATGCAGCGCCGACAGCAGGTGCCGGGCCCGGATCGGTCCGCCGCCAACCAGCGCCCAATAGCGCCTGAGGGCGACGATGATCGCCACCAGTGGCAGCAAAAACGCCGGCAGAAAGATCGCCATCAGCGCGTTATGGGACAGCTGGGCATAAAAGCCCTCACCGCCGCCATTCGGCAACGCCCGCGCCAGCCAGAACAGCAGCGCAAAACCGACGACAAAGGCCAATGCCACAGCCAGCCCACTGCGTTGGAACAGCCGGGCAAAGCCGATCGGCCAGGCCAGCGCCTGCCAGCTCTCTGCCCGCACCTCGGCCAGGGCCTGCGGCAGGTTCAGATCGAACTCATGCGGCGCGGTGTATTGGCAAGCGTAATAGCAGCCGCGGCAATTGTGACAGAGGGTGGCCAGCTGGGTGATATCTCCGCTGGCGAATTGCTTTTGCCGGGTCATCGCCGGGAACACCGCGCAATAGCCTTCGCAATAGCGGCAGGCGTTGCAGATTTCGAGCTGGCGGCGCGCCTCGTCGATCGGGGCGTTCTGGAATTCGTCAAGCGACATGGGCGGCGGCCTCTCGTCCTGCGATGCGTCCGAATACGGTACCGATGGTCATCCCGAACCCGGCCAGATAGCCCTGCCCGAGGATCGAGCCGGCCATGATTTCGCCGGCGGCCCAGACATTGTCATAAAGCCCGCCCGACCCGGTCACCCGCGCGGTGTCGTCGACCTTGAGCCCGAGATAGGTGAAGGTCACCCCGGGGCGCAGTGAATAGCCGTAATAGGGGGGCGTATCCAGCGGCCTGGCCCAGTTGGTCTTGGCCGGCTCCAGCCCGTCGGTGGCCAGCCCGTCCAGCTCGGTCGGGTGGAAATCCCCGGGCCGACAGGCGGCGTTGAAGGCGGCGACGGTCGCCTCGACCTCGGCCCTTGGCAGGCCCATCTTGTCGGCCAGATCGCCGATGCTGCCGGCCTCGATCGGCGGAAACACCGAAGGCATGAACAGATCGCGGCTTTTCGCGTCGATCAGGGAATAGCCCACCTGATCGGGCTGCGCCGCCACCAGCCGACCCCAAATCGCATAGCGTTTCGGCCAGACATCCTCGCCCTCGTCATAGAACCGTTCGCCGTTCTTGTTCACCACCACCGAAAACGGCACGCAATCCAGCCGGGTGACAATGCCGCCGTCGAATTTCGGTGCCCGCCCGTCGATGGCCACCGCATGGCATTGGGTCGGATCGCCAACGCTTTCGGCGCCCTGATCGAGCATGTCTTTCAGCACCACGCCGCGATTATAGGGGGTGCCGCGGATCAGGAAATTGCGCGCCGCCTCGCCCCAGGCCCGGGCCAGCCAATCGATGTCGGATTGAAACCCGCCGGAGGCCAGCACCGCGGCCCTGCCCCGGATTCGCAGCGTTTCACCGCCGATCTCGACCTCGACCGATTCGAATCTGTTGCCGGAAATCTCGACATGGCGCACCTGCGCCTCATAGGCGACGGTGACACCCAGATCGGTGGCGCAATTGTAATAGGCATTCACCAGCGCCTTGCCGCCACCGAGGAAGAAGGCATTGGTGCGCGACAGCGACAAGGTGCCGGACAGCGAGGGCTGAAACCGGACGCCATGCGCTTCCATCCAGGGCAGGCAATCCTCAGAGGTGGCAATCGCCAGCCGCGCCAGCCCCTCGTCGGTGCGCCCCTTGGTCACCAGCAGCAGGTCATCGTAATATTCGTCAATGCCATAGCTATCGGTCAGCACCGACAACGGCCCGCTGTGCATGCAGCGAAAATTGCGGGTGTGGCGGGAATTGCCGCCGCGATAGGGTTTTGGTGCGCCCTCCAGCATCAATACCGAGACGCCGGTCTCAGCCGCCTCGATCGCCGCGCAGAGGGCCGCATTGCCGCCGCCCACAACGATCACATCCCATTCGGTCGCGTCCAGAGTCACAGGCCATCCTCCCGCGCCCCTTTTGCCCTGCAACTTACCCCTGGGCAAGTGGCCTTACCCAGGGTTCTGTAGATGGGGGCGAGCGCCGGTCAGGCCTCGTTGGTCATCACCACTGAGCCTGAGGCGCCGAACATGCCGCCGACACCATGGCAGAAGGAGATCTTGGCATCCGGCACCTGCGCCGGGGAAATTCCGCGCATCTGGCGCACGCTTTCTTGCAGCGCATACATCCCATACATGCCCGAATGCATATAGCTGAGACCGCCGCCATTGGTGTTCATCGGCAGCTTGCCACCGGGCCTTGTGTTGCCCTCGGCGATGAACGGCCCGGCTTCTCCGCGCCCGACAAAGCCCAGATCTTCCAGCCCATAAATCGGCAAATGCGCGAAGGCGTCATAGATCATCAGGTGATCGACATCCGCATGGCTGATCCCGGCGGTTTCAAACGCCTTCTTGCCCGACACCCGGAAGGCGGCGGAGGAGGTCATGTCCTTCATCTGGCTGATCACCGGGGTTTCGACGCTTTCACCCAGGCCCCGGATATAGACCGGCTTGGTCGGAAAATCCTTGGCTCGATCGGCAGAGGTCAGGATCAGCGCGCCGCCACCATCGGTGACCAGGCAGCACATCAGCTTGCGGAACGGATAGGCGATCATCTTTGAGCTCAGCACGTCATCCACGCTGATCGGATCGCGGAATGAGGCGCGCGGATGGAACGCCGCCCATTCGCGCTGCACCACCGCAACCATCGCCAGATGTTCCTCGGTCAGGCCAGTGTCCTTCATCATCCGCATCACCGGCAGGGTGAACCTGGTCGGCGGGATCGAAACGCCAAAGGGACGTTCAAATTGCGCGTCAAATTGCGAGGCGAACATCGCCGGCGACAGGAACCCGGTGCGCGAGCGCCCACTTTCACCGTGGGTGATCAGCACGGTGGTGCACATCCCCGCCTCGATCGCCGCGACGGCGTGGCGGACGTGGAGCATATAGGAACAGCCGCCGACCGAGGTGCCATCGACCCAGGAGGGCACGATGCCGAGGTAATGCGCCAGCTCTTGCGGCGAATGCCCGGCGGTGGCGACGCCGTCGATGTCCTTGATGGTCAGCCCGCAATCGGCGAGCGCGTTCAATGCGGCATCGGCATGCAGCTGGATCTGGCCCATATCGGGAATCTTGCCCAGATCGGTGGTTTCGGCGGCGCCGACGATGGCCACGGAATTCGGTGTCATATCAGGCCCCTTTCGCGGGTTTGAACTGCGGCAGGGTGATCTCGTCCGTCACTTTTTCAAAGCTGACCTCAAGCGGCATATCCAGCACCAACGCCTCCGGCGTTTGTGGGCAATCGTGGATATTGGCCATCATCCGCGGCCCCTCTTCCAGCTCGACAATCGCCACCGCAAAGGGCGGTTTCATCCCCGGCGCGCCGATATGGTTGATGATATAGCTGTGCAACGCCCCGCGCCCCGAGGCGGCATAGATGCTGACATCGCGCGAGCCGCAATCCGGGCAGAACGGGCGCGGCGGGAAATAGGTGTTGTCGCAGGCAATGCAGCGTTGCAGGCGCAATTCGCCGATGCGGGTGCCCTCCCAGAAATGCCGGGTCTCCGGGGTTGGAATCGGTAGGATACGGTCGGTCATGGGGCTCTCCTCAGGCGGGATCAGGGGCGGCGATCACGGCCAGCCCGTTGTTCAAGACGATGGTGTCGCGTGCGGGCACACTGGTGCGGAACGACACCTGATCGCCGTCACGCCAGATTTCGGTGCGCAGGGTTTCGCCGGGATAGACCGGGCTGGAAAATCGCAGATCAAAACGGCGCAGCCGGGCCGGATCGCCATCACAGCAGCTGCGCAGGACCGACCATCCGGCAACGCCATAGGAACAGAGCCCGTGCAGGATCGGCGCGTTGAACCCGGCGCTGGCGGCGACCGCGGGGTTGGCATGCAGCGGGTTCGGATCGCCGGACAGGCGATAGATCAGCGCTGCCTGTGGCAGGGTCTGAACGTTATCCACCAGGTCCGGGGCCCGGTCGGGAAGGGTATGCACCGGTTTCACCGGTCCCGACGGTCCGCCGAAACCACCATCGGCGCGGGCAAAGGTGGTCGAGGATGAGGTGGCCAGCAATTGCCCGGTTGCCTTGTCCGAAATCTCGCGCGTCACATAGATCAGCGCGCCCTTGCCGGGGCCCTTGTCGATGATGTCTTCGATCCTGGTGCGCCCGATCACCACCCCTTCGGGCGGCAGCGGCGCGTGGATCGCCAGCCGCTGTTCGCCGTGCAACACCTGCTGCCAGGTGACGCCGCTGTCCGGTTCCCGCACCCAGAATCCGGGCCCGGCCATCACCACAGACTGGGTCGGCAGTGTGGCAAAACCGGCGTCTTCCTCGAACAGAAACCGGATCTGGCCGGGATCGAGAGGATCGGCGCCCAGGCCGATCCCGAGGGCATAGAGGATGCTGTCGCGGGCGCTATAGGCCTGCTCGACATCCGCGAATTGGCGCGCCTTCAGGCGGTCATAATCGATCGCCATCGGCTTAGATCGGGTCCCAGGTGAACACGTCACCCGACCGATCAAGATTGTAATAGCTGCCCTTCAGCGCCGGCAGCGCGGTTTCGGCCACCGCCTCGGGGGTCCAACCATCCGACATCTGCACGGATCGGATCGGGCGCGATTGCGACATCAGGAAGATCTCGTTCATCCGCACCGCGAAAATTTGTCCGGTCGTCTCTTTCCCGGCATCCGAAGCCAAAGCTGCGGCCAGCGGCGCGATCTTGGCCGGGGTGCTCTGCTTGGCCTTTTCTATGCGCTTGGCATCGGCATCGGAATTGATCGGGATGGTGCCGATCAGGCGGCTCCACGCAAAGGGTGCGATGCAATTCGAGGTCACGTTATAGCGCGACATGTCGAGCGCGATGGATTTCGAAAGCCCGACGATACCCAGCTTGGCGGCGGAGTAGTTCGCCTGGCCAAAGTTGCCGATCAAGCCGGAGGTCGAGGTGAAATGGATGAAGCACCCGTTTTGTTTTTCGCGGAAAATCGGCGCGGCGGCATGGGCCATATAGAATGACCCGTTCAGATGCACGTCGATGACCGCATGCCAGTCTTCGATGCTGAGCTTGTGAAAAATCACATCGCGCAGGATCCCGGCGTTGTTGACCACACAATCGAGCTGGCCCCAGGTGTCCATCGCCTGATCGATCATCGATTTGGCGTCGGCGGGCACTGCGACAGAGCCGAAATTCGCTTCGGCCTCGCCGCCAGCGGCGCGAATTTCGCGCACCACATCGGCGGCCGGGCCGTTGTCCTCTGAGCCGGCTTCGCCGTTCGGCGCCGCGCCGGGATCGTTGACGATCACCCGCGCCCCGCGCGACGCCATGGTCAGCGCCATATCGCGCCCGATGCCCCGGCCTGCGCCGGTGATAATCGCGACCTTGCCCGCAAGCATTTTATCCTGGCTCATTTTATCTCCTCCCGGATTGATCCTGCCTCTGGCGCATTTTGGGATTTGCATTGCGCCAAAGATTCGAGTTACACGTTATGCGTTATAACACCTGTTCGGCAAGCCACGGATCAGCGCTGGCCTGGAAAAGCCCAAGGTCAAGGACCACCCGCCCCGATGCCCACGCGCCCGGAATCCGCATCAACACCGCCTCAGGCTGACGCCGGAACCGGCGCCGCCTGGGCCGCGCCGATCGTCAAGGAAAACCTGGCCGATGTCGCCTGGCGGTCGGTGCGCGCGGCGCTGATGGAGGGGCATCTGAAACCCGGAGAGCCGCTGTATCTGCGGCCGATGTCGCACCGGTTCGGAATTTCCGTGACCCCGATGCGCGAGGCGCTGGTGCGACTGGTCTCGACCAATGCGTTGAGCATGGATGAGCGTGGCACGGTGATCGTGCCTGCCCTCACCCAGTCCGAAGTCCGCGAAATCTGGGAGATTCGGGCCGAGCTGGAAGGTCGCGCCGCCGCCGCCGCCGCCGCCCGCGTGACCGCGGCGGATATCGCCGCGCTTGAGGCGCTGAACGGGCAGATCATCGAGAATGTGCAGGCCAAGGATTTCGCCGCAGCGGTGCGCGACAACACCCGTTTTCATCTTATGTTGGCGGCATTGTCGCACAAACCGGTTCTGATCGAGATGATCGAGGGGCTGTGGATCCGCTCCGGGCCGCTGCTCTGGCATGCCTATGACAAGAGCGCGCCGCCTTGGAACCCGTCCAAGCATATGGAAATCATTGATGCACTGAAGTCAGGCGATGCCAAGGCCGCCTATAAGACACTCAGCCGGGAGGTGTTGGCGGGCATGAACGGGTTCTTGCTCTTTGCCGAACCGGAATCGCCGCAGGTCGACTGAACCAGCCGACTAAGTGGAACATGTGACAGGGAGGGATCATGAAGAGTTTCAAGGAAGACGAGTTACACGTCGGGGTCTGGGCAGCCAAAACCCCCGACCGTGCCGCGATCATTGATGCGGAAACCGGCCGGGAGTTCAGCTTTGCTGAATATGAAGCCCTGTCCAACCAGGTCGCCCGGCTGGCGCGGGGACTGGGCCTGAAGCCCGAGGATCACGCGGCGGTGCTGCTGGAAAACCGCGTCGAGTTTCTGCCGGTGTTCTGGGGGCTGGTGCGGGCCGGGCTGCGGGTGACCCCGATTCCGACGCATCTGAGCGTTGAGGAGATCGACCATATCCTTGCCGACAGTGGCGCCGGATTGCTGCTGACCTCGGCCAGTCACAAGGACGTTGCCGCACGCCTGAACCTGAGCGGGATGAGCCCGGCGGCGCGGCTGATGCTTGACGATGCGGCGCCCGGCTTCGTCAGCCTTGAGGCCGCGATTGCCGATCTGCCCGCAACCCCGATGGCGGATCAGCGCGAAGGCATCGATATGCTCTATTCCTCGGGCACCACCGGTCAGCCCAAGGGGGTGCGCAAACTGATGCCCTCGGGCGATTTCGGGGTGGCGCCTGCGGCGCTGGCGGTCACCGCCACAAGGTACGGGCTGGATGAGAACACGATTTATCTGCACCCGTCGCCGCTCTATCACGCCGCGCCGCTGGGCTATTCGGTCAGAATCGGACGTCTGGGCGGCTGCATCGTGATTATGAAGAAATTCGACCCCGAGGCCTGCCTCAAGGCGATCGAGACGTATCGCGTCACCCACAGCCAATGGGTGCCGACCCATTTCATCCGGTTGCTGCGCCTGCCCGAGGATGTGCGGACCAAATACGACCATTCCACCCTGCGCTGTGCGATCCACGCCGCCGCCCCCTGCCCGCAAGATGTGAAACGGGCAATGATCGACTGGTGGGGCCCGGTGATCGAGGAATATTATGCCGGGTCGGAAGGCAACGGCCAATGCAACATCACCAGCGCCGACTGGCTGAAGAAGCCGGGCTCGGTGGGCCGCGCGGCGGTTGGCAAGGTGCATATCTGCGATCCCGAGGGGCGCGATCTGCCCGCCGGAGAGGTCGGCACCATTTTCTTTGAGGGCGGTGCTCAGTTCGAATACCACAATGACCCGGTCAAAACCGCCGAATCCCGCCATCCCAACGGCTGGTCGACCATCGGCGATGTCGGATATCTGGACGAAGACGGGTTTTTGTTCCTGACCGACCGCAAGAGTTTCATGATCGTGTCCGGCGGGGTGAATATCTATCCGCAGGAGGTCGAGGCGCTGCTGTTGACCCATCCACAGATCGACGATGCCGCCGTGTTCGGGGTGCCCAATGACGAATTCGGCGAAGAGGTGAAGGCGGTGATCGAGGTCAAGCCGGGGGTCACCGCTGATTCGGCGCTTGCCGCCGATATCATCGCCTTTTCCCGCGCCCATCTCAGCCATGTAAAATGCCCGCGCTCTGTCGATTTCATCGACGAGATGCCGCGCGGCGACAACGGCAAACTGTATAAGAAGGTGCTGCGTGCGCCCTATTGGCCAGACAAAAAAACCGCAACCCATTCGACCGCCGTACCGGCGGACGTCCACAAGAACTGAGGCCCGCCGATGAATTTTGAATTTTCCGAAATCGCCCTTGAGATTCGCGATCAGGGTCGCAAGTATCTGGCGGCGCAAAATTGCCTGCCCAAGGTGCGCGCGGCGCTGGAAGGCAACGACGCAGAGAGCGACGCGCTTTGGCAAGGCATTTCCGATCTCGGTTGGACCGGCGCCGCAATCCCCGAAGAATACGGCGGCCATGGCATCGGCTATGAGGCGCTCTGCGTCATTGCCGAAGAGCTTGGCTATTCGCTGGCGCCGGTGCCGTTTTCATCGACCGCTTACCTGGCTGCCGAGGCCCTGTTGGCGACCGGCTCGGAAGAGCAGAAACAGGCCTGGCTGCCGAAACTCGCCAGCGGCGAGGCGAAGGGCACCTTTGCCCTGGCCGAAGGTGTTGGCGCCCTGTCGCCAGATGCGATCAGCGCCCGCTTTGTCGACGGCAAGCTGAGCGGCACCAAATGGCCGGTGGCCGATGGCGACGGCGCCGATATCGCGGTGGTGATCGCACGGGATGGCGATGACCGCATCGTTCAGGTGCTGGTCGATCTGTCCGGCCCCGGGGTCAGTCGCACAGCGCTTGACACCATCGACGCCAGCCGCCCGCAGGCGCGGATCGACTTTGACGCCACCCCGGCCAGCCTGTTGCAATCCAACGAAGATCCCTGGGACAATGTGTTGTCGCTGCTCGACCGGGCGGCGATCCTGACCGCGTTCGAAGAGGTCGGCGGCACCCAGGCCTGTCTCGACATGGCCACCGCCTATGCCAAGGAACGCAATGCCTTTGGCCGTTCGATCGGTTCGAACCAGGCGATCAAGCACAAGCTGGCGGATGTGTTCGTGGCGCTCGAACTGGCGCGCTCCAACGCTTATCTCGGGGCGCTCCGGCTGGTTTCGGGCGACCGTGACCTGACTCTGGTGGCGGCGACGGCGCGGGTGTCGTCGATCCAGGCCTTCGTGATGGCCTCGAGCGAAAACATCCAGACCCATGGCGGCATCGGCTTCACCTGGGACGCCGATCCGCAGCTCTATTTCCGCCGCGCCAATGCGCTGGCGCTGGGGCTTGGGCCGCTGGCCTTTTGGAAAGACCGTCTGATCACGGCGCTGCAGCGCCGCCCGCAAGATTGAGGAGAGCATCATGGATCTTGAAGACACCAAGGTAGAAGCCGAGTACCGCGCCCGCGCCCGCGCCTTTCTTGAGGCCAACTGCGAACCGCGCAGTGGCAAGATTACCCCAGCCGAGCCCTATCAACCCGGCACCCCGGCGATGCAGGCCGCCAAGGCCTGGCAGGCGAAAAAGGCCGAGGCCGGGTTCGCCGGTATTCGCTGGCCGGAAAAATGGGGCGGCCAGGGTGGCGGTGCCATCCAGGAAGTCATCTATGCGCAAGAGGAATCGCGCTTTAACACCCCCCCGCGCGGGGTGTACGAAATCGGCCTTGGCATGTGCCTGCCGACGATGATCGCCTATGCCACCGACGAACAGCTGGAACGCTACACCGGCCCGGCACTGCGCGGTGAAGAGATCTGGTGCCAGCTGTTTTCCGAACCGGCTGCGGGCTCCGATCTGGCCGGGTTGCGCACAAGGGCGGTGCGGGATGGCGACGATTGGGTGATCAACGGACAGAAAATCTGGACATCCGGCGCGCATTTCTGCGATTTCGCCATTCTGGTGACCCGTACTGACCCGTCCGTGCCCAAGCACAAGGGTCTGACGATGTTCTTTATCGACATGCACGATCCCGCCGTCGAAGTGCGCCCGATCCATCAGATGTCAGGGGCGTCGAATTTCAACGAAGTGTTCTTCACCGACCTGCGGGTGCCTGATTCCCAGCGGCTCGGTGCTGTCGGCGATGGCTGGCGCGTCGCATTAACCACGCTGATGAACGAACGGCTGGCCGTCGGGGACGAGCCGCGCCCGGATATCGAGGACCTGATCGCCTTTGTCAGCGACTTCCCGTTGAACGGCAAACCGGCGATTGAGGATCCGGTGGTGCGCGACAAGGTCGCGGATTGGTATGCCCGCTCGCAAGGGGTCAAGAACGCCCGATTCCGCGCCATCACCGCACTCAGCCGGGGCGAGACCCCGGGGCCTGGTGCCTCGATCGGACGTCTGGTGAATGCGATAAAACAGCAGGAAATGGCACGGTTTGCGCTGGAACTGATGGGCGCAGGCGGGATCGTTTCCGACCCGGCCATGGCCCCGGCGCAGGGCGCGTTTCAGCAATCGCTGCTGTCGTCGCCAGGCCAGAGGATCGCCGGCGGCACCTCGGAAATCCTGCGCAATATCATCGCCGAACGGGTGCTTGGCCTGCCCGGCGATGTGCGGGTCGACAAGGACGTGGCGTTTCAGGACATTGGCAAGGCCTAGCACCGGCCAACGCCCTTTGGCAGATTTATGGACACTGCACCCGGCGCTTGGACAGCGCCGGGATTGCCGTTAGGTTCGCCCGCGTCTGGACAGCGGAGGACAGCGGATGGGCACAGAGGCACTGGCTTCCCGAATCGCGGCGCGCGCGGCGGGGCTGCACTGGTTCTGGACCTTCTACACCAATCCCAAAACCGTCTGGGCCGAGGAAACGCGCGCCCGCAAACCGGTTCACGAGATCTCTCCACCGGACGCGCCGCTGACCTGTGAACACGAGAACTTTCCCAGCAATTTCACCCCGCCCTTCCAGCAACCGAATCCCGGTCAGGGCTGAACCGCCCCAAGGCCATCCAGAGGACAGAACATGGACATCAGCACAGTCGCCACCGGCCTGCAATTTCCCGAAGGCCCGATTGCCATGCGGGATGGAACCATCATCCTGGTCGAAATCCAGCGCCAGACCCTGAGCCGGGTGCATCCCGATGGCCGGGTCGAGGTGATCGCCGAGCTTGGCGGCGGCCCGAATGGCGCCGCCATCGGGCCGGACGGGCATGTCTATGTCTGCAACAACGGCGGCTTTGTCTGGGGCGAGCGTGAGGGCAGCACCATACCAATCGGCACGCCCGATGAATATACCTCTGGCTCGATCCAGCGGGTGAACCTGAGCACCGGCGCGGTCGAGACGCTCTATACGTCCTGCAACGATATCCCGCTGCGTGGGCCCAATGACATCGTGTTCGATACCGAGGGCGGGTTCTATTTCACCGACCTGGGCAAGACGATGCGCGATTACCTGCACCATGGGTCGGTCTTCTATGCCAAGACCGATGGCTCGTATATCACCCGGGTGTTTGGCCCGATGCTGACCCCGAATGGTGTCGGCCTGTCGCCGGATGGCCGCCAATTGCATGTGGCCGAAACCCGCACCGCCCGGGTCTGGGCGTTTGACATCACCGGCCCCGGTCAGATCGAGCGGCCCACCGGCTTTGTCCCCGGGCGGCTTCTGGTCACCCTGCCCGGTTACCAGATGCTCGACAGTCTGGCGATCCAGGGCGATGGCGGGGTGTGCGTGGCGACGCTGGTGCGCGGCGGGATCAGCATCGTGTCGCCCAAGACTGGCGATGTGGAATTCATCCAGTTCCCGGACGATCCCTATATCACCAACATCTGTTTTGGCGGCGCCGATCTGCGCGACGCCTGGGTGACCGGATCCGGCAAGGGCTCGTTGTTCCATTGCCGCTGGCCGACGCCGGGGCTGGAGCTGAATTTCAACGCCTGAGCGGCGCGATCAAAGGCCGGATAGGATCTCCTGGGTGTCTTCGCCGAGGCGGGGCGCTGCGGCGTTCACCCCGGGGCCACCGCTGAGGACACCATGTTCGCCTCGGCACCCCAGGCCGGGCCGTCCTTCGGGCCTATCGCACCCGTCGGACGGTCGCCTGCCGCTTTGAACGCGGGTTACCAGGTGTCGATCATCGGGCGCTTGGCCCCGGGTGATGTCGGGCGCAGCCCGGCGGATCGCAGCCCGGCCAGAATCCACGACCGGGTTTCAACCGGGTCGATCACCGCGTCGATTTCCAGGGTCTGGGCCACCTTGATCGCCTTGCCCTGCTGATACATCCCGTCCACCAGCTTGTCATAGAGCGCCTTTTTCTCATCCGGGTCGGTCACCGCCTCAAGCTCACGGCGATAGCCCAGGGTCACCGCCCCTTCGAGGCCCATGGGCCCGAATTCGCCGGTCGGCCAGGACACGGTAAAGAAGTTGTCATAGGTGCCACCGCCGATCATGCCCTGCGCCCCGAGGCCATAGCATTTGCGCAAAACCACGCTGAACAGCGGCATCGACAGCGAGCGACCGGTGACAAACATCCGGCAGACATGGCGGACAAGGCCGGTGCGTTCATATTCCGGGCCGACCATGAAGCCGGGCGTGTCGCAGAGCGATATCAGCGGAATGTCAAAGGCATCGCACAGCTGCATGAAGCGGCTGGCCTTGTCAGCGGCAGGCCCGTCGATGGCGCCGCCCAGATGCTTGGGGTTGTTGGCGATGATGCCGAACGGTTTGCCCTCGATCCGGATCAGCGAGGTGACGATCCCGATTCCGAATTCCCGGCGCAGTTCCAGGACCGAGCCGACATCCGACATGCCCTCGATCGCGTCGCGCACCTCGTAGACCCGCAGGCGGTTTTCCGGCACGACATGGCGCAGGCGGCGCGGATCCGGCGCCGTCCAGTCGCGCAAAGGCCCCTGGAAATAGGACAGGTATTTCTTGACCATCTCGCAGGCCTCGGCCTCGTCCCTGACCCGGATATCGACCACGCCATTGGCTGATTGTTCGTCGATTGGCCCGATCTCTTCGGGGCGGTAGATGCCGAGGCCGCCGCCTTCGATCATCGCCGGTCCGGCCATGCCGATGTTGGCGCTTTCATCGGCGATGATCACATCGCAACAACCCAGGAGCGCGGCGTTGCCGGCAAAACAGCGGCCCGAGACGACGCCGACCATCGGCACCTTGCCGCTGAGGCTGGCGAACTGGCTAAAGGTCCGGTTGGCGACACCGGCATAGGTAAAGCGTTCGGTGTCGCCGGGTCGGCCACCGCCGCCTTCGGCAAAGAACACCAGCGGGATGTTCCAATCGCCCGCCACATGCAGGATGCGATCCAGCTTGCGGTGGTGGCGTTGACCCTGGGTGCCGGCCAGAACCATGTAATCGCCGATGGCAAAGGCGCAGCGCGACTCGTCCTCGCCAAAGCGGTTGCCGTTGACGGTGCCGAGCCCGGTCAGAATGCCATCGCCCGAGGTGTTCTCGACCAGATCCTCGATCGACCGGCGCTGGATCTGCGCGGCGACGGCAAATTCGCCGTATTCGACAAAGGAGCCGGGATCGCAGATCTGCGCCAGGTTCTCGCGCGCGGTCTGTTGGCCCCGGTCGCGGCGTTTCTTCACCGCGTCCGGGCGGTTTTCGTCAAGGTCAAAGGCGCGCCGGTCCAGCGCCTCTTGCAGGTCGGGGCGGATCAGGTCGAGGTCGATCTTTTCTTCGGCGGTCGCCATGCTGGCGCCCTCGGCCGGTTCGATGGCAAACAGCAACGCCTCGGCCGCCATGGTCTGCCCCGGTTCGGCGGCGACGGCGGTGATCCGTCCGGCGCTGGCGGCGGCGATGACGTTTTCCATTTTCATCGCCTCGATGACGGCCAGTTGCTGGCCCGGTGCGACCTGATCGCCCTCTGACACCGCGACGCTGACCACCGTGGCCTGCATTGGCGCGCGGATCGCTTCACTGCCAGTCGGGAGGCCGATTTCGGGCGCGGTCCCGGTCGCCTCGGCTGTGGTGTCCTGCTCACGTCCAGGGCTGGTAAAGGTTTCGGCGGCTTCGGCCAGCTCGGCGGCGTGTTGTTCGATGAACCGGGTGCTGATCCGGTTGGCGCGCACATCCGGATGCGCAATCAGCGCGCGCAGCCAGGGGATGTTGGTGGCCAGCCCGGAGATGTGAAAATCGGCCAATCCATGCGCAGCCTTGGTCAGGGCGCTGGCGTAATCGCCGGAGCGCGAATGCACGATCAGCTTGGCCAGCAGGCTGTCGAACCGCGCCGATGTCGTATAGCCGGAATAGGCAAAGCCATCGACGCGGATGCCACCACCCGCTGGCGGTTCATAGATGCCGATCTTGCCGCCCGTCGGGATCGCCTGCGCCGTGGCATCCATCGTTTCCATGTTGATGCGCAGCTGAACGGCATAGCCCTTGGGCGCCGGTGTGCTGTCGCTGGACAGGCCAAGCCCAGGCAGATCGCGGCCCATGGCGATGTTGAGCTGGAGTTCGACCAGATCGAGGCCAAACACCTCTTCGGTGACCGTATGTTCCACCTGGATGCGGGGATTGGCCTCGATAAAGAAGATATCCTCGCCTTCCAGCCCCTCCTCGGACATCAGGAACTCAAAGGTTCCCAGTGAGCGATAATCGGAATGTCGGGCCAGGCGCAGCGCCCGCTCGGTCAGAGTCTTGCGCTGGGCCTCAGTCAGGTTCGGGCTCGGTGCGATTTCGACCAGCTTTTGGTGGCGCCGCTGCAGCGTGCATTCGCGTTCGCCCAGGGCGATGCACTGGCCCTGCCCGTCGCCGAGGATCTGCACCTCGATATGCCGCGCGGCCGGCAGAAAGCGTTCGACATAGACATTCGGATCGCCAAAGGCGGCCTCGGCCTCGGACCGGCAGCGGTCCCAGGCTTCAGCCAGATCATCACCGGCATTGACCACACGCATGCCACGGCCACCGCCGCCGGAAACCGCCTTGATCAGCATCTGCGCACCGTTCGGCAGGCTGTCGCGAAACGCCTGGGCCGCGTCCAGCCCGGTCGCCACACCGGTGCCCGGCAGCACCGGCACCTCCAGCTTTCGCGCCAGATCCTTGGCCGAAAGCTTGTCCCCGAACAGCGTCAGCGCATCGGATGTGGGGCCGACAAAGATCAGTCCGGCGGCTTCGATGCGCCGGGCGAAGTCCGGGTTCTCAGAAAGGAAGCCATAGCCGGGATGCACCGCGTCAGCGCCGCTGGAAACCGCGGCGGCGACCACCGCCTCGATGTTCAGATAGGCGCGGGCCCCGGCCCCGGGCAGCTCCACCGCCTCATCGACGTATTGGCGGTGCTTGCTGTGCTGGTCATCCGGCGCATAGACCGCGACCGTCGCGATCCCCATATCGGAGGCCGTCCGCGCGATGCGCAGGGCGATCTCACCCCGGTTGGCGATCAACAATTTGCCGATATGTCGGGGGTCGTTATCCGCCGATGTGGGGTTCCGGGTCATCTGGACGTCCTTGTGCTACGGCATCAAGGGCGGCTGACGGCATCGGAAACCGAAGTCGATGAGACCTGGATCATTCGCTGCCGCGCCTCCCTTCGCTGCATTGACTGACATATGTCAGGAGGGGTATTGAGATATCCAGGCATGGTCAAGCTGCTCGTCAGGTTCAGGCCTGGCGCGGACCCTCGGGACCTCCGCGCTGGTTTGACATTCGTGGCGCGCTTTGCCTTGCACACCAAATTCATGGAGCTGGCGTTTGTCGAACCCGAAACCGAACAGCCCCGCAGCGAGCGAGCGCTCGGAGTTTCTTGAAGAAGCCGAGATCAAGAGCGTGCAGAACCAGCAACTGGTTCAGGCGCGGCGTGAACAGATCTGCGAGGCCGCGCTCGAACTGTTTCTGGAAAAGGGATTTTCCGCGACGACGATCCGCGACATCTGCGCCCGTTCGGGCGTCAATCAGGCCAGCATCTACGATTATATCGCCAACAAGAATGACATCCTGCGGCGGCTGTTGAACCAGCTCTGGTTTCGCGAAGACGTGCCGACCCTGCCGGATGTGCTCAAGGACACCGCCCTGACCCTGGAAGAGGCCTTTGCCCAGTATTTCCGGGAAACCTGGCGCAAAAAGCGCAAGAGCACCCTGCTGGTCTATCGCGCCGTGCCACATATGCCGATCGAGGACCGTCGTGCCATGCGCGCCCGCGATCTCGCGCTGATCAAGAGCCTGGCGGTCGAGTTGGAAAAGCGCACCGGTCACCCCGCCGGTCAGGCCGAAACCGAAGTGCTGGCCAATGTGCTGATCTTCCTGTCTGCCTTCGCGCCAATGCGGGACTGGTTGCTGAAAGACATTCCCGAGGAAACCATGCTCCGGACTGTCGCGGTCGGCGCGGCGGCGATGGTGCGTGAACTGCTCTCAGACACAGGCGCACCAGATCGCCGCCCGAATGATCAGGGCACTGGTTGAGTCCCGTGCGGGCGATCACCCGGTTCAGGTTCGGACCCTTTCGAGCCTTGGGCAGACCTCAAATGGTCCCGATCTACCGATCAGCCCGGCGCGCGATCTCTGCCCCGATTGCCGCAACACGACGGGCCCGGGCGCCATCTACTTCCGCATTGGCGCTGGCGCTGCTGGCAATGCCGCGCGCGGCGCGGGCCGCTACTCCCTGAACAATCGCCGCATAGCGGAAACAGGCAAAGGCCAGGAACACCGGCCAGTCCGGAATCCCATCACGCCCGGCGCTGGCGCAATACCGCGCCAGCAGCGCCTCTTCGGTTGGCAGACCGGCGGCGACCAGATCATGCGTGCCCGGCAGGTCGCGCGGCAGATGGTACGGCAGGCAGGTATAGGCGAGATCGGCCAGAGGATGGCCGATGGTGGATAATTCCCAGTCCAGCACCGCGATCACCCGTGGGTCCGTCGGATGCACCACCACATTGCCGATCCGGTAATCGCCATGCGAAATCGCGCTTTCGTCCGCAATGCCATCCTGTTCGATCAGCCAGTCACGCAGCCAATCCATATCGGAATAGTCGAAATCCGCAGGCAGATCAGCCTTGGCCGTCTCATATTGGTTGGACCAGCGCGCGGTTTGCCGGGCCAGATAATTCTCGGCCCGGCCATAGCCATCCAGGCCAGCGGCCCGCCAGTCGACCACATGCAGACGGGCCAGTGTATCAATAAGTGAATAGGCCAGCGCCTGGCGGTCCTGACGCGGCACCGGAAGCATTGCGGGCGAGACGATGATACGCCCGTCGACATATTCCATGACAAAGAATTCTGCGCCCAGCACCTCGGGATCGCTGCAGAACGCGACCATCCGCGGGACCGGCACGGCACTGCTGCCAAGCGCCTGCATCACCCGAAACTCCCGGTCGACGGCATGCGCCTTGGGCAGCAGCACGCCGGGCGGCTTCTTGCGCAGCACAAAGCGCCGACCGGTCTCCATTTTCAGCAGATAGGTCGGGTTCGACATGCCGCCCTGAAACTGCTGCACAACCATGCCGGTGGCGGCCTCGGGCATATAGGCGGACAACCATCTGGCCAGGGCGTCTGCGTCCAACCTGTGCTGCGGCAAGGGGGCGATCACGACCGGCGCGTCATCGGTTTGGGTCGAGCACATGGTCAGAGCCCCGGAAACTGCGGCGCCCGCCGCTCGACGAAACTCTGCACACCTTCCTTGAAGTCCGGCGCGGCAAAGCTGCCCTGCATTTCGGCATCGGCCATGGCAAGCGACTCGGCAAAGGATTGATGAGAGGCCAGGCGCAGCTGCCGTTCCATCACCGCCATCGAGCGCGGCGAGGCATTGGTTACCATAGCCTTCGCGACCTCGGTGACATGGGCCATCAGATCACCCGCCGGCAGCGCCTTGTTCAACAGGCCGATCCCGGCACAGGGCCCGTTGATCGCCGCGACAATCGGCTTGGGACAGCTGAACATATAGCCAAAGCGGCCGGGACAATGGGCCTCGGGATCGGCCCCCGATGCGGCGGCAAAGCCGAGCTCGTCCGCATCATGCGCGCTCGTCACGCTGGCGACGCGGGTTTCCACCGTGTTCTGCAATCCGCCCATATCGGCACCGGCGCAAAAGCTCCGGCCCGCGCCGGTGATCACGATCACCCGGCAGTCAGGATCGCTTCCCGCCTGACCGATGGCCCGACGCAGGTCGTCGGCCATTTGCGGCGTCCAGGCGTTGAGCTTGTCCGGCCGGTTCAATGTCATGGTGGAGACGCCCTGATCGGTCGTCACGCGGATCTGTTCTCGTAGGTCAACGGTTTTCCTCCTGCGCCTGACGCGTGTTCACGCCGGTTCGAAAGGTGCGAATGGCCGTCCCCCTGGTCAACGGCACCTTTCCCCCGGCAGTCCTGACACTCGTCAGTCCCGACATTAGTTCGGCAAATGCAACGCGGTCAATCACCGAAAGATGTGCCGTGGCAGACTTCGTCGGGCGCCAAGCGCGCGCATACTTGACCTTGCTCAAGCTTCGCAGCTAGAAACGACTGACACTTGTCAGGTCATGACCTCGTGGCCGTGATCGCAGCGCAACCGGTGGGGAGGCCGGCGGGTGATGTCGACTCTGCCACTGAAGTGCGATCACCGGAGCATGCAGAAACCATGACTGTGGCTGCCGTGAGTTCTGACCGCCCCCCCGCATATTGGTGGTCTGCCGTGGCTGGGGTCACAACGGTGGCCCGGCGCAGCAGGCTGAACAGACCCGGTACCGCGAGTTTCGCTGCCAGCCCCAAGGCCGAAGACGGCTCTGTCTGCCTGGCCTGCCCGCACACCCCGCGATGGCGACCGTGACAGAGATTGAGGAGTAAGAAAGATGGCAATTTATCTGCGGCAAATCTGTCTGGTCGCCAAAGACCTGAAGGCAGTGACGGCGGATCTGGAAGGCGTGTTTGCCACGCCGGTTGCCCATGTTGACCCCGGCGTGGGGAAATTCGGGCTTGAGAATATGCTGATGGCCTTTGGCACCCAGTTCCTTGAGGCGGTTTCGCCGACCCGCGACGGCACCGCCGCCGGGCGCTATCTGGATCGGCGCGGTGGCGATGGCGGCTATATGGTGATCACCCAGGTCCGCGACAAAGGTGAACAGGACGCGGTGCGCGCGAATGCCGCCGACAACGATGTCCGTGTCGCCTATGACAGCGACCGCGGCCATTGGCACATCATGCAATTGCATCCCGGCGACATGCGCGCCGCGTTTTTCGAGGTCGAATGGGACGATACCGGTGAGGTCGAGGGCCATTGGAACCCGGTCGGCGGCAGCGGCTGGCAGGATAATGTGAACACCGACCGGGTGTCGGCGATCCGCGCGGCGGAACTGCAATCTGACGACCCGGCGGCGCTCGCCGCGCATTGGTCCGCGGTGGCTGGCCTTCCGGTCGAGGATCGCAACGGTGTTCCTCATATCGCACTGGCAAACGCCGACCTACGCTTTGTCGCGGCCAAGGACGGGCGCGGCCCGGGTCTTGGCGCTCTGGATATACGTGCCAGCGACGCCGCTGGGATTGTCGCCGCCGCCCGGGCGCGCGGCCTGCCTGTCACCGGCAATCAGGTGATGGTCTGTGGCACCCGTTTCAACCTGATCGATTGAGGGCTGCGCGCCCGATGAACAACCAAGGAGAGAAGAATGAGCGAAGATCCGCAAAGTGAATTGAACAACCTGGCGATGTCCGAAAAAGCGCGGCCATTGCTGGACAAGGTGGTCAAGCATATCCGCGAGAACTGCGACCCGGCGCTGAAGCAATACGAGGCGCTGAACGCCAAGAAGCCGTCGCGCTTTGAATATGCGCCTGGGCAGCTCGACATCATCGAGGACCTCAAGGACAAGGCCAAGGCGGCCGGGCTGTGGAATTTCTTTCTGCCCGATGCCGAGACCGGCGAAGGCCTGTCCAACCTCGATTACGCCTATATCGCCGCCGAGCTGGGCAAGAATTCCCTGGCCCCGCAATCGATGAACTGCGCCGCACCCGACACCGGCAATATGGAAGTGCTGGAACGCGTCGGCACCCCGGAACAAAAGGAAAAGTGGCTGAAACCGCTGCTTGAGGGCAAGATCCGCTCGGCCTTTGCGATGACCGAACCGGATGTGGCCTCCTCGGACGCCAAGAACGTCAGCACCCGTGCGGTGCTTGAAAACGGCGAATGGGTGATCAACGGCGAGAAATACTATATTTCCGGCGCCGGTGATCCGCGTTGCAAGATCATGATCGTGATGGTCAAGACCTCGCCAGACGCCGAAACCTTTCGCCAGCAGAGCCAGATCCTGGTGCCGATCGACACCCCCGGTGTCGAAATTGTCGGCCCGATGAGCGTGTTCGGCCATGACGACGCGCCGCATGGCCATATGCAAATCCGGTTCAAGGACGTGCGGGTGCCCGAGGAAAACATCCTCTGGGGCGAAGGTCGTGGCTTTGAGATCAGCCAGGTGCGGCTCGGACCGGGCCGGATCCACCATTGCATGCGCTCCCTCGGGGCCGCCGAAAAGGCGCTGGATCTGATGATCCATCGCGGTCTCACCCGCGAGGCGTTTGGCAAAAAGATCATCGACCTTGGCAAGAACATGGAGACGATTTCGCGCAGCCGGATCGAGATCGACGCGATGCGCCTGATGGTGCTCAAGGCCGCCAAGGCGATGGATGTTCTCGGCAACAAGGAAGCGCGGATCTGGGTGTCCAAGGCCAAGGCGATGGTGCCCGAGAAATGCGGCAAGATCATCGACGACGCGATTCAGGTCCATGGCGCCACCGGCCTCAGCCAATGGTCGCCGCTATCGGCGATGTATATGAAACAGCGCACCCTGCGCTTTGCCGATGGTCCGGACGAGGTGCACCACCATGTCATCGCCCGCGCTGAACGGCAGGCCTTTGAAAGCTCGAACGAGCGCCAGGCCAAAGCCCGCGAAGAGACCGGCGGCGGCGCAATTTTTGAAGGGCCGTGAGCCGGACACCAATGTCCAATCAGGTCGGCTGGATTGCGGTCTGGCGCGACATCTCAAAGGACATGCGAAAGGCGATGGCTTCGGCCATCGCCTTGGACGCAGGCTGTGGGCCGGACTGGCCTGAAAGAAAGGACTCCCGATGGATTTGAAAGACAAGATCGTGGTCGTCACCGGCGCCGCCGGAGGCATCGGTCGTGCCCTGGCCCTGCGGTTTCACGAGGCCGGCGCCGGGCATATCGTCTGTGTCGATCTGGACGAGGACGGCGCCAAGGCCACGGCACAGGTTGTCGGCGGCACCGGTCGCCGTGTCGATGTCGCCTCGGAATCCGATATCAGTACCTTGATCGAAGAGGTCGAGACCGGGATCGGCCCGATTGACCTGTTCTGCTGCAACGCCGGGATCTCGACCCGTGGCGGGCCGGAAGTGGCGGACGAGAAATGGCAGCAGATGTGGGAGGTGAATGTGATGGCGCATATCTGGGCCGCCCGTCACATGGTCCCGCGGATGATCGCCCGGGGCGGCGGCTATTTCCTGAACACCGCCTCGGCGGCGGGTCTGCTCAGCCAGGTGGGCTCAGCCCCATATGCGGTGACCAAACACGCCGCCGTCGGTTTCGCCGAATGGCTGGCCCTGACCTATGGCGACGACGGCATCAAGGTCTCGGTGCTCTGCCCGCAGGCGGTGCGCACCAACATGACCAAGGGCAAGGAAGGCGGCGTCGCATCGGTCGATGGCATGATGGAACCCGAACCGGTCGCCGAGGCCTGCCTGAAGGCGATCGAGGCCGAGACCTTTCTGGTCCTGCCGCATCCGGAAGTGTTGGACTACATGCGCCGGAAGACCAGCGATTATGATCGGTGGATCGGCGGCATGCGCAAGCTGAACCGAAAATACTCACCGCAGAAAACCGGTCAAACCTGAGCCGGTTTTCCGATCATGCCGCTGGCACTGACTCCCAGGCCCGACAAACCGGGCGTGGCGCAGGGCATCAAATGCGAAACAAAGGCTGCAGCAGGCGCGGGACCAGAGACCTGAATCGCAGCGGTGCATCGGTGGCGGCAAGGCAGATACAGGGCGCGCCGGGATCGGCGGTTGGCGTATGCTCCAAGTCATGATCGGCGACCTCAAGGTCGCCGACGCCAAACTGGCCGGTGCTGTCGCTGAAACTGCCCTGCAGAACCAATGTCAGCTCAAGCCCATTGTGGCTGTGATCCGGCATCGCCTGCCCCGGCGGAATATAGAGCAACCGAACCGAGCCGTCGCGCCCTGACGACAGGATGCTTTGCCGCACGCCCAGCCCGACCGATTTCCAGCTTGGCGGCTTGCCCTTCAGCGCTTCCATCACCGGGCCGGGATAGACACCCGCGCGCGGGTAAGTCGGTTGCGGCCTGTAAGGGGCATCGAGCAAATCCAGAACATTGGATTTCAGGTCCTCGGAAACGGCCTCGGCCCCGACCGTTTCCAGAACCGCCCCGCCGCCAACCTGATGCGCCTCATAGGCGGCGCGGCATTCAAGGCACAGCGAGATATGGGCTGCCACGACCAGGGCGTAGGCCTCTGGCAGATTGCCGGTGGCATAGGCGGCCAGCAGGGCATCAGGGACGTGATGGGTGATCGCGGTCATCTTAACGCAGTTCCTTCAACTCATGGCGCAATCGCTCCAGACCCAGACGGATCCGTGATTTGATCGTGCCGAGCGGCAGGCCGGTCTGGGTGCTGATCTCTTGATGGGTAAGCTCGCCCAGGTAGGCTCTTTCGATGATTTCGCGCTGGTCGGGTTTCAACCGCGCCAACGCCTGTTGCAATTGTGCAGCCTCTTGTTCGAGGGCCAGCACCTGACTGGCATCCGGCTCGGCCTCGGGCGCTTCGCCCAGTTCCTCGGGCAGCGGCCGGTTTTCCTTGCGGATCACATCGATCTGGCGATTGCGCGCGATTTGATAGACCCAGGCCGAGACCTGCGCCCGGGCCGGGTCGAACTGACCGGCCTTGCGCCAGACTGTCAGCATGACCTCTTGAACGATTTCCTCGGCCTGCCCCGACCCGGTGCCTGACCGCATGATGAATCCCTTGAGGCGCGGGGCGAAATGATCAAACAGCGCGGCAAAGGCGTCCCGGTCACGTTGGTCCCGCACCGCCAGCATCCATGTCGTCTGCGCCGAGACCTGAGGGGGGGGCTGTGTCAACGGAGCTTTGTCCTTTCGCAACCCTGTGACAGGCTGCCGGTCGGCTGGATCAATATCAAGGTTCGCTGTCAACATAGCCCCGATACGGGCACCGGGGGAACCTGGATCATTTTGATCCAATTTCTTTCTCGCGACGTAATCCTTTCAAACAGTCGACCGGAGCCAGAATGTCATTTGATGCCCCCCCAATCCGCCCGCAACGCATTGCCGTCATCGGTGGCGGCATATCCGGGCTTGCCGCCGCCTATCTGCTGGCCCCGCACCATGCGGTGACATTGTTCGAGGCCGCACCCGATCTGGGCGGGCACGCCCGCACCGTGATGGCCGGGCGCAATGGCAATCAACCGGTCGATACCGGGTTCATCGTTTTCAACTATGCCAATTACCCACATCTGACCCGGATGTTTCAGGACCTCGACGTGCCGGTGGCGAAAAGCGACATGAGCTTTGGCGCCTCGATCAATGACGGACAAATCGAATACGGGCTGCGCGATCTGCGCGCCTTGACCGCGCAGCGGCGCAACCTGTTGCGCCCCGGCTTTGCCCGGATGGTGCGCGACATCCTGCGCTTCAATGACCGGGCCGAGGCGCTGGCCAGGGATGAAAGCGCCACAATCGGCGAGTTGATGCGCGATCTGAAGCTGGGCGATTGGTTCCAGCATTTTTACCTGATGCCCCTGTGCGGGGCGATCTGGTCGACCCCGCCCGCCGAAATTCGTGGCTTTCCGGCGCACGCCCTGGTGCAGTTCTTTCGCAACCACGCCTTGCTCAGCCCGTCGGGACAGCACCAGTGGTGGACGGTGGATGGCGGCAGCGTCGAATATGTGCGGCGGCTGGCGCATTACCTGCGCGGGCGTGGCGTGGCGATCCGCACCGCGACCCCGGTGAAAAGCGTCACCCGGGACGGGCAGAAAAGTCGGGTGCACAGCACTGCGGGGCCGCTTGAACCGTTTGATCAGGTGATCTTTGCCTGTCATTCCGATCAGGCGTTGCGCCTGCTGGCCCGGCCCACAGCACAGGAAAGCGCCGCGCTTTCGGCGCTCCGGTTTCAGGACAACCAGATGATCCTGCATCGCGACACCAGCCAGATGCCACAGCGCCGCGCGGTCTGGTCCAGCTGGGTCTACAAGGCCGACACCACCCGCCCCGAACCCGCCATCGGCGTCACCTACTGGATGAACCGGTTGCAGAACATTCCCGAGCAGGACCCTCTGTTTGTCTCGCTCAACCCGTCGCGCGCGGTGCCGGATCACCTGATCTATGACCAAAAGACATTTCGCCATCCGATCTTTGATGCCCCAGCGCTGGCGGCGCAGCGCCAGCTGACCGCGATCCAGGGTCGGAACAACACATGGTTTGCCGGGGCCTATACCCGCCACGGTTTCCACGAAGACGGCTTTGCCAGCGCCGCCCGCATCGCGCGGCTGATGGAGCGCCAGTTTGCATGACCCACAGCCCGGAGCATATCGCAGGCATCACGACCCACCTCCGGCGCGGCGCGATCCGCCACCGGTTTCGCTATGGGGTGGATTATGTGCTGATCGACCCTGAAGCGATGCTGACCCGGCCCCTCCTCTTTTCGCGCAACCGGTTCAACCTGGCATCGGTGCATGATCGCGACCATGGCGGCCCGATGAAAGCCGGGCGCGGGCCGGATTGGGCGCGCGCGGTGCTGGCGGCAAACGGGCTGGCGGATCGGGCGCTGGACCTGAGGCTGCTCACCCAGCCCCGCTTTCTCGGCTATGTGTTCAATCCGGTGAGCTTCTGGCTGGCGCTGCAAGGCGACGCGCTGATCGCGGTGATTGCCGAGGTCTCGACCCCCTTTGGCGACCGCCATTCCTATCTCTGCCACCAGCCCGATTTCGCCCCCATCACCAAGGATACCCGGATCACCACCGCCAAATCCCTGCATGTGTCGCCGTTTCAGCAGGTCAAAGGCAGCTACGAGTTCAGCTTTGATATTCGCAGCGATCGGATTATCATTCGGATTTTACACCGTAACGGTGATGAAGGTGTTGTCGCGACCCTATCGGGCAAGCGCATGGCCCTGACCAATGCCGGGCTTTTGCGTGCCAGCCTGCGTCGCCCGCTGGGGGCGCTGCGCACCATCATCCTTATCTACTGGCAGGCCCTGCGCCTGAAACTGAAGGGGGCGAAATACCGCACCCGTCCATCCCCACCCAGCAGCGAGGTGACCTGATGCTGTTCCTGACAAAACGTGTGAAGCATGATTTTCTTGAAACCTGTGGCCAAATCCGCATCGGCAGCCTGCGCCTGCGCACGCCCGAAGGCGAGGTCTATGATTTTGGCCAGGGCAGCCCCAGCGCCGAGATGCAGATTTACGACTGGTCGGTGATCAGCGCGATTGCCGGGCGCGGTGATATCGGGCTGGGCGAAACCTATGTCGCGGGCCTGTGGGAGACCCCCTCGATTGCCGATCTGACTGAGGTCGCGCTGAAAAACCTCGATGAGTTTCGCGGTTATGCCTATGCGGGGTTCTGGAATTCTGTGAAATTTCGCGTGGTGAACCGGTTGATGCGGGCCAATTCCACCCGCGGCGCGGCGCGCAATATCCGCGCCCATTACGACGTCGGCAATGAATTCTATCAGCTGTGGCTGGACGAGAGCATGACCTATTCCTCGGCCATGTTTGCCCCCGGCGATCATGACCTGCACCGGGCGCAGAACCGCAAATACGACCGGATATTGCAGCGGTTGGGCGCTGGTGAAAGGGTGCTTGAAATCGGCTGTGGCTGGGGTGGCTTCGCCGAACGGGCGGCGGATTCAGGGCACGATGTCACCGGCTTGACCATCTCGCCCAGCCAGAAAGGCTATGCCGACGCGCGACTCGACGGGCGGGCCGATATCCGGCTCCAGGATTATCGCAAGAGCAGCGGGAAATTCGACAGCATCGTCTCGATCGAGATGATCGAGGCGGTCGGAGAGGACTATTGGCCGACCTATTTCGCGACGCTGAAATCGCGTCTGGCCGAGCACGGGCGCGCAATGATCCAGGCGATAACCGTTCCGGATGGCTATTTCGACACCTACAGGCGCAGCTCGGACTATATCCGTCACTATACCTTTCCCGGCGGCATGTTGCTGTCCAATGCGGTGATTGCCGAACAGGCGCGGCGCGCCGGTCTGACAGTCAGGGACAGCCATGCCTTTGGCGCCGATTATTCCCGCACCTGCGCCATTTGGGGCGACCGGCTTGACCAGCAAGCGGATCGTATTCGCCGCCTCGGATATGACGAAGGTTTCCTGCGCAACTGGCGCTATTACCTTGGCATCTGCGCGGCCTCCTTTGCCGCCGGTCAAACCGATGTGGTTCAGGTCGAACTGACCCATGCCTGAGGCGGAAACCATCTGGATCATCGGGGCCAGCGACGGCATCGGTGCGGCCCTGGCGCGCGACTGGGCGCAGCGCGGGGCGCGGCTGATCCTGTCGGCACGCTCCGCCGAACGGCTGGAGGACCTGGCCGCCAGCCTCGGCCCCGCGCATCTGGCCCTGCCGCTGGATGTCAGCAACCGCGAGAGCCTTGTCGCTGCCGCCGCACAGATCGCCCGGATCGGGCCGCTGGATCGGGTGCTGCATCTGGCGGCGATGTATGATCCGGGCAAGATTGCGGCGCTGAACCCGGAAACCGCCGCGCAGATCGTCACGGTCAACCTGACTGGCAGCTTTCACATCGCCCAGATCGCGCCGCCCCTGCTGCGGACTGGTGGTCAATTGGCGCTGTGCGGCTCGGTTGCGGGCTATATCGGCCTGCCGCAGGGGCAGATTTATTCGGCGACCAAGGCCGGGGTGATCAATCTGGCGCAATCGTTGCACGCAGAACTGGCGGGGCGCTATGATGTGCGACTGATCTCTCCGGGATTTGTCGACACCAGGCTGACCCAGCGCAACGCCTTCACCATGCCCGCGATGGTCACGCCCGAGATCGCCGCGCGTGCCATCATCAAGGGCCTCGACAAGCGGCGTTTCGAGGTGCATTTCCCACGCCGCCTGACCTATGCGCTGAAACTGTTGAGCGCCCTGCCCTATTGGGCCGCCCTGCCCCTGACGCGCCGGTTGACCCGATGAACAACTCTGTGAAAGGCGGCGCCATGCGCCCCAGAGCACTTGCGAGCGTGGTGTTGGTCGCCACATTGGCATTTGTGCTGTCACCGCTGCTTACCGACGGCTTTAACGGGTTCGCAGCCGATCAGTTTCCGGTGCCACAAGAGAACCCGCCGGTGCAGCCCGCCGGCTATGCGTTTGCGATTTGGGGGGTGATCTATCTCTGGCTGATCATCAGCGCCGGTTACGGGCTATGGCGCGCGGCGGATGATCCGGATTGGCAGGCGATGCGATTGCCCCTGGCGATCAGCCTGATCGTCGGCGCGTTCTGGATCAAGGCGGCGACTGAAGCTCCGCTTCTGGCCACCGTGATGATCGTGGTGATGGCGGCAGCCGCGATTGTCGCGTTGCTGCGCACGGGTGAAGCTCGGCCATGGCTGCTGGGCCGGCCCATCGCGCTCTACGCCGGCTGGCTGACGGCGGCGACCGGCGTGGCGATCGGCGTCACTCTGGCGGGCCATGCGATCCTGTCGGCGCAAGCGGCGGCGCTGATCTGCCTTGGCGGCGTTCTGCTGGTCGCATTGGCGGTGCAATCGACCCGACCGCGCCAATGGGCCTATCCCGTGGCGATCATCTGGGCGCTGATCGGGGTCATCGTCAGCAACCTGCCTGCCCCGAACCTTCCGGTGATCGGGCTGGCGGCACTTGGCATCACGGCGCTGACACTGCGCGCCGGACACTCTCTTTGGACAGGGGCGACCTCATGAAAATTCTGGTTCTCTACATTTCCACCGTGGCGATCTTTTTTGCCGCCGATGCCATCGGTCTGCGCCTGTTGATCAAACCGGTGTTCGAGCGCCACGTCGCCCACCTTTTTGCCGATCCGTTTCGTGTCGTGCCAGCGACCCTGTTCTATCTCGGCTATGTCGCCGGGGTTCTGTGGTTCGTTTCGGTTCCGGCGCTGCGCAGCGGCGACCCGGTTGCGGCGCTGGTGGGTGGGGTGCTGTTGGGGCTGATGGCCTATGGCACCTACGAATTCACCAACTACGCCACGCTGCGCGACTGGTCGGTGCAGCAGGTTGCCGTTGACACGATTTGGGGCGGACTCCTGACCGGGTTTTCGGCCTGGGCAGGAGTCGTGATCGCCAGAGTCGTGGCCTGAGAAGTCCTTGCCGATTGCGTGGCAGGCTGATCAGGTCGCGGCGCAACGAGGACGGCCCGGGAAACCCCCGGGCCTTGTCTTTTTCCTGCGATATTCAGTGCCTGGCTCAGAGTCCGAGACGATCCCGCAGGGCGTAATACCAGGACCCGACCATCGAATAGGGCACGCGCAGCATCCGCCCGCCGGGGAACGGATACCAGGGCACGCTTTCAAACACGTCAAAGCGGGTTTTGTCACCATCAATGGCCTGCGCCAGAATCTTGCCGAATGTATGCGATCCGGTGACACCGTGGCCGGAATAGCCATGCGCGAAATAGGTGTTCGCGCCCAAACGCCCCAGTTGCGGCACCCGGCTGAAGGACAGGGCGAAATTGCCGTTCCAGGCGAAGTCGACCTTTACCCCCTTCAACGCTGGATAGACCTTTTCCATCGCCGGTCGCAGCTTGGCCACGACATCGGCAGGGTTGGAGCCGCCATAGACGGTCCCGCCGCCAAAGATCAGTCGTTTGTCCGCAGTCAGGCGAAAATAATCGAGGATATAGCGCACGTCCTCGACGCATTTGTCGGTGGGCAGCAGGGCGTTGGCGCGGTCATCGCCCAGCGGTTCGGTCGCCATCATCTGGGTTGAGACCGGCATCACCCGGGCGGTCAGGGCCGGAACGACATGGCCGAGATAGGCATTGCCGCAGAGCACCAGCGTGCCGCAGGTCATCGTGCCATTCGCGGTTTTCACCACAGGTCGTGGGGCCTCGGTGTCGCAATGAATGACCGGGGATTGTTCATGGATCACCCCGCCCAGTTGTTCGAATGCCGCCGCCTCGCCCAGGCACAGATTGAGTGGGTGCATATGGCCACCGCTATGGTCGATCATGCCACCGGCATAGAGGTCAGAGCCGATGTGCGCACGCAGCTGCGTCTTGTCCAGCATGTCCTGATTGTGAATGCCGTAGCTGGCCCAGAGTGCGCGGCGGGCCTCAAGTTCTTTCATATGGGTGGCTGTCAGGCCGGTAAAGATATTGCCCGGTTTCAGGTCACAGTGAATGTCATAGGTCTCGACCCGTTCACGAATGATCTCGCCGCCTTCCTGCACCAGGCTGGCGGCGAAATTCGCGGTGTCCTGACCATAGCGTTTCCTGATTGTCTGCAGGCTGGCGTTCAGCCCGTTGACGACCTGCCCGCCATTGCGCCCGGAGGCGCCCCAACCGACCCGCGCGCCTTCGATGATGGCGACCTTGTAGCCCTTTTCAACCAGATGGAGCCCGGTGGACAGCCCGCTATACCCTGCCCCGACAATACAGATATCGACCTGCTGATCGCCCTTCAGCGCCGGGCGCTCCGGTGCGGGGTTGGCGCTTGCGGCATAGTAGCTGCTGGTGTGTTTCGTGGTGCCGGTGCGGGCGAATGTTTCGATGGCCATCACACGCTTTCCAGATAGCTGTCGTATTCAAAATCGGTCACATAGCGCGCAAACCGTTTCAGCTCTTGCATCTTGCATTCGACCAGCATGGTTTGCAGCCGTTTGGAAAACACGTTCTGAACGTGTTTGCCCCGGCGAAACGACTGAATGGCCGTCGCCCAGTCGAGCGGCAGATGGTCCAGCTTCTGGCTATAGGCATCACCTTCGATCGGGGCCATCGGCTCCATCTTGTTCTCGATCCCGACCAGGGCACCGCCCAGGATGCTGCTGAGCACCAGGTAGGGGTTGGCATCCGCGCCCGCGACCCGGTGTTCGATCCGGCGGGCCTTGGGGCTGCCGCCGGGAATGCGGATTGCGGCGGTGCGGTTTTCATAACCCCAGACGACGCTGGTAGGCGCATGCGCCCCCGGCAGCAAACGCCGGTAGGAGTTTTGATGCGGCGCAAAGGTCAGGGTGTTTTCCTGCATGGTTTCCAGCAGCCCGGCGACGGCATTCAGCATCATCGGCGTGCCTTCGTCGCCGCCATTGTCAAACAGGTTGACGCCGTTTTCATCGACCAGGCTGAAATGCACGTGAAAGCCGCTGCCAGACCGATCGCCATAGGGCTTGGCCATAAAGGTAGCCGCCATGCCGTGCTTGCGGGCAATGCCGCGCACCAGACGTTTGAACAGCACCGCGTCATCGGCGGCCTGCAGCGGGTCAGCGACATGCACCATGTTGATCTCGAACTGGCCGGCACCGTTTTCCGAAATCGCCGCATCCGCCGGAATCCCCTGTTCGTGACAGGCGTCATAGACGTCATTCAGGAATTCATCGAAATGCTGCAATTCATCCAGCGACAAGGCGCCGTCGGAATCCAGCCGTTTGCCGGTGACCGGGGAGCACGGCGGCTGTGGCTGTGCCTCGCTCGGGTCACAGAGATAGAATTCCAGCTCGGTCGCCACCACCGGTGTCAGGCCAAGCGCCTTGTAGCGCTCGACGATATTCGACAACGCATGGCGCGGGTCGCCCGGAAACGGCACGCCGTCTTCGGTGCTCATCCAGAACATCACCAAGGCCGAGGGACGGCTGGTCCAGTTGACCAGAACAATGGGGCGCCCGGTGTAATCGCAGATGCCGTCGGAATCGCCGGTTTCGAACACCAACTCGTTGTTTTCGATGTCCTCGCCCCAGATGTCGACGCTCAGCACCGACAGCGGCAGCCGCAGCCCGCCGTCCATGATCACTTTGGCCTTTTCGATCGGCAGGCGTTTGCCGCGCATCGCGCCGTTCAGGTCGCAGATACAGGCAAAGACCGATTCAACCTCAGGACGCGCCTGCAGCCAGTCTCTGATATTATGTGCTGTCATCTCGGGACTCCCTTTCCGCTGCGATGCCGGAGCGTAGCGCGGTTTTGTGCCGCTCCTAGGCTGGTCTATGCGACCCGTGGTTCGAAAGCGACAGGACTTCGCACAGAGGAACTGCGCGCGCGACCACGCGGCACGGGGTTACGACGCTCCAAGCAGAACTCGACGGCAATTGTAGCCCCCAACATTCTGATACAGCACTTGATGATGGACGGCTGCGAATGACTTCGATATCCACAAAACAGAAACTGCATTCAGAGGCACCTATTGAAATTTCAGGCAATTGCTGCAGAGCTTGAATTCCTGGCGTGGAGAGACGCGCAACTTGCAGCAATATCCTTACAGCTGGAAGACGCATTTCCGGATTTGCTTGACGACCTCTCCGCGCAAGTTGAACGCGCTGGACGCGTCGATCTGGTGCGTTCAAGGCTTACTCTGAAATCATCGACGGAAGCAATCATTCAGCGTTGGGGCGTCAAGCAGCTTAACTCTGCAAGCAGCCGTGCCGAGGCCGAATTGGAGGATGCGATTCTGCAACTCCCGGGCGGTTTGAAACTTGATAGCGATATTTGGGAACAGGGCAGCAACGTTCTACCCGCGATAGCGGGTGTCGGCTTGATTGCGGGGTCGGTGGCGGCAATCCCGACCGTTATTTCTTTTGCAACCGTAAGCACAAGCTTTCTCGCGTTTTGGGGCGCGGCGACAATCAGTTGGCCGCTCTTTGCGCTCGGAGCGACTGGCATCGGCGTTGCAACTTTCTTGGGTTCAAAATCATTGAAGTCGGTGGAAGCTAGGGCCCGAAAATCGCTTTGCAATCGGGTACATCGAGAAGCGGATCGCCAAGGGTTCGGGATCGGCGGCAAACCCGGGGCGCGGTGCATTTTGAGCGACATACAGGCCGCCGTTGTCAAGGCGGGCCAGAACCGAATTCAAGGGGTGAGTTGATGCTATTCTTACGTGTCGTGCCGCCAGAAGTTGTCGATGGTGTCGTGTCGGGTCTCTACAAGGTTACGGGCTCTGTCGTCCGTGATGTCGCGTCAGGTCGCGGTGTGGCTTTCCTTCAGGAAACCAGCGTGGTCCAATCCCTGCTCAACAGCGCTTTGAGCGGGGTTAGCTCAACACTTCAGAACGGATTCAGCCCCCTGGGCGCAATTGCCCTTATCCAGAACCAGCAGATCAAATCTCGCTTGGTCGAGGTGCAATCTTCTCTGGCTCTGTTGCAGAATCTTCAGATTGGCACTTTGGCGGTTTCCGGGCTTGGGCTTGGGGTTTCTATCGCGGGCTTTGCGATGATGCTGAAACGCCTGAAAGGCATCGAGGCACAACTCGGCGCCATCGAAGCCAAAATTGATCGTGTTACAACCGATCGTCGCTCCGATGACATTCGCATGATTTTTGCGGATGTCGGGACGCAGTTGGACATTGTGGATACATTGTCAGCCCGCTCGAACCGGGTGAGCAGTGCAGAAGCTGCTGAACATGCGCTTGCGACGTCCTCCGGGCGACTTGAGGCACATTTCCAACAAAAATCCGAAGCCATGCAAATCGGTCCGATGACATCTGAAGACATGGACATGCTGTGGTCGTTGGCCGCTGCGATCAGGCTTTGCCATGAAGCCGGGTTCCGCGCGCTTTACAGCATCGACGAACTGGAAGCGGCAAAACAGCTGGCGGAACGACGCGCGCAGCGTTTTCTTAATCTCAGCCAAGGCCTTACCCCTGATTCCCTCGCGCGACTCTGTGCCCAAAGCGCGTCGGATTCCATATCCTTTGCCGAGGCACGGCGACTGGCGCTCCCCCAGGCAGAGGTATTGGTGCATGGGTTGCGGGACAGCGTTGCATCAATCAGTTCGCAATCGGAACTGGCACAGAACCTGATCGAAAATCAGATTCCCGGCCCCGCGTATCTAGAAGAACTTGCGGGTGAAAAGGTTGAACCTCTGCTCATGCTTGCGCCCCGACCATAAAGGCCGCGCTGGAGAAATTTCAGTGAGCACATCCGCGAATTTTGGCTAGTTCTCGTGCATCCCACTGAAAGAAAGAAAAATTCGTTCTCACGAAATGGAGCCACCGGGTTACAGCGGTCTGTGGCGGTGTGGTCAGGCCAATGCGCACGGGGCCGCCGCGCGCCTTGTCCGGTTCGACCGACATCGGCAGCCGTTGCAAATGCACGTCGATGGGGCTTCGTTGGCCGTCTGTGGCGTTGTTTTGAGCACCTGGCCGCAAAGCTGACGCAGATCAATGCAAAGGCGCAAGACAGGGTGTAGAAAGGGTGGAAGACTCTGGCGACTCGGTCGGTTCGAAGGACCTTGACCACATGCAACAATCTGACACCGATCCGGCGACCGTGCCATCCTGTGAGGGCCTTGTCGATGCTGTCAGGGGCGCGGTGGTGGATGTGGTCTTTGCCGATGACGACCTGCCCGCCATCAATTCGGGCCTTGTGGTGGACTGGGACAGGCCTGGGCCGCTGATCCTTGAGGTTCACAGCCATCTTGACCTGACAACAGTGCGCGCCGTCGCGTTTCAATCCACCGCAGGGCTGGCGCGCGGGGTGCCGGTGCGGGCGCTGGATGGGCCGGTGACCGTGCCGGTGGGCGATGCGGTGCTTGGGCGGTTGCTGGACGTGGTCGGCCAGACGCAGGACAATGGCCCCGCCCTGCCCGCCGACACCCCGCGCCGGGCGATCCACACCGCTCCGCCGACGCTAAAGGAGCAGACCCGCACCACCGAGGTGTTCGAAACCGGGATCAAGGTGATCGACCTGCTGACCCCGATGGCGCAGGGCGGCAAGGCGGCGATGTTCGGCGGCGCCGGGGTCGGCAAGACCGTGTTGGTGATGGAGTTGATCCGCGCCATGGTCGATAATTACGAAGGCATCTCGGTGTTTGCCGGGGTCGGCGAGCGGTCCCACGAGGGCCACGAACTGCTGACTGAAATGCAGGGATCGGGGGTCCTGGAACGCACTGTTCTGGTCTATGGCCAGATGAGCGAACCCCCCGGTGCGCGCTGGCGGGCGCCGATGACGGCGCTCACGATCTCGGAATATTTCCGGGACCAGAGGCACAAGAATGTGCTGCTGCTGATGGACAACGTCTTTCGCTTTGTTCAGGCCGGGGCCGAGGTGTCGAGCCTTCTGGGCCGATTGCCCTCACGCGTCGGATATCAACCCACTTTGGCGACCGAGGTTGCCGGGTTGCAGGAGCGCATCGCCTCGGTCGCGGGCACCTCGGTCACGGCGATCCAGGCGGTCTATGTCCCGGCGGACGATTTCACCGATCCGGCCGTCACCACAATCTCAAGCCACATGGATTGCGTCATCGTGCTCAGCCGCGCGCAGGCAGCCGAAGGGTTCTACCCGGCGATCGACCCGTTGGCCTCGTCCTCGATTCTGTTGGACCCGCAGGTGGTTGGGGAGCGGCATTACCAGACGGCCGAGGCTGTCCGCCGAACGCTGGCCCGTTTTCGTGAGCTGTCCGATATCATCTCGCTGCTTGGGGTTGAGGAACTGGGCGTCGATGACCGCCTGATCGTCAAACGCGCCCGACGGTTACAGCGGTTCCTGACCCAGCCATTCATGGTGACTGAGGCCTTTACCGGCACGCCCGGCGCCAGCGTCTCGTTGGCCGACACGCTGGCTGGGTGCCGTGCCATCCTGGCAGGCGAGGCCGACGATTGGGCCGAATCCTCGCTCTATATGGTCGGCACGTTGGAAGACGCCCGGGCCAAGGACGCCGCGACATCGAGCGCCGCGGAGGTGGCCGCGTGAGGCTGCACATCGTCACGCCCCTGTCCATCGTGCTCGATCGGCAGGTCGAGTCTCTTCGTGCCGAGGATTTCAGCGGCAGTTTCGGCATCATGCAGGGGCATGCGCCGTTTCTGACAGCGTTGGAGATCTCGATCGTCAATTGGCGCCAGGATCGCACCGAAGGCTTTTGCGCCGTCCGTGGCGGTGTCCTGACGGTGCTGAACGACACCATCTCGATCGCCACACGCGAGGCCGTGCCGGGCGATGATCTGGCCACGCTGGACCAGGATGTGCTGACCCGGTTCCAATCCGACGCCGATGCGGAACGGGTAAACCGGGTCGAGAGCGTGCAGCTGCAGCTGAACGCGATCCGGCGCATGGTCAGCCGCCTGGGCGAAGGTGCCCTGAGTGGAGAGTTCCGATGACCCAGGACCCCGACCCTGAGGATCCGCTGATCCGCAAGGCCCGCCTGAGCCGCGACCGCCGCGACCGTTGGCTCCGCGAGGGTGATATGTCGGTCGGCCGCCGTCTGGCGCAGATCGGCGTGCTGGGATGGATCTTCGTCGCACCGACGCTGGCGGGGTTGTTCGTGGGCCGCTGGCTGGATGCGCAGCTGGGCAGCGGGATTTTCTGGACCGCGCCAGGCATCGTGCTTGGCCTTTGCCTCGGCGGCTGGACCGCCTGGAAATGGATGAACGCGCAATGATGAACCCGCTGGACCTGCCGCTGATCCCCCTGCTGCCCGCGTGCTTCGTGGCCGGGCTGATCCTCGGCTATGCCTATTTCGCCGCCCTGCGTCACACCGCCGGGCTGATCGTCAAGGGCGGCCAACCCTTGCTCGGGCTGGCGCTGACATTCGGGCGGCTGGCGTTGCTCGGCGGCGGATTCTGGCTGGCTGTGCAGGCCGGAGCGCTGGCGCTGCTGACGGCGCTGGCCGGGGTGCTGGGCGCCAAGGCGGTGATCCTGCGCCGCGCGCGACAGGGAGAGTCAGCATGAACTCTCCGCTCGAGTCAGTTGCCGTGTTCCACCTCGGCCCGGTGCCGGTCACGCAGGCCATACTCACCACCTGGGTCATCATGGTGGTCCTGATCGCTGGGTCGTTCCTGCTGACCCGTCGACTCTCTCTCATCCCCGGAAAACGCCAGGCCGCGCTGGAATTGCTGGTCAGCGGGATCGACACCCAGATCCACGAAACCACCGGCGTGGCCCCGGCCCCCTACCGCAGTTTCATCGGCACCCTGTTCCTGTTCATCCTCGTCGCGAACTGGTCGTCGCTGTTGCCCGGGGTCGAGCCTCCGACCGCGACACTTGAAACCGACGCGGCGCTGGCGCTGCTGGTGTTCCTTTCGGTCATCTGGTTCGCCGTGCGCCGCACCGGCATTCGTGGCTATCTGAAATCCTTTGCGGCGCCGAACGTCCTGATGATCCCGCTGAACATGCTGGAAAGCATCACGCGGGTCTTTTCCATGTTCGTGCGCCTGTTCGGCAATGTGATGAGCGGCGTCTTTGTGATCGGTATCGTCGCCTCGCTCGCCGGCTTGCTGGTGCCGATCCCGCTGATGGCGCTCGACCTGCTGACCGGCCTTGTGCAAGCCTATATCTTTGCGGTGCTGGCGATGGTCTTTATCTCGGCCACGGTCGAGGACGGCCAGCCTGCGCCCCCTCCCCCTCCCACAGTCAGAAAGGACTCCTGATGGACTACGCCCCCATAGTCAGCATCGTCTGCGCCGCCTTTGCCGTCGCCTTCGGGGCCATCGGCCCGGCCTTGGCCGAAGGCCGCGCCGTCGCGGCTGCAATGGATGCAATCGCCCGCCAGCCCGAGGCTGCCAATACCATTTCGCGCACGCTCTTCGTCGGGCTGGCAATGATCGAGACGACGGCGATCTATTGCCTCGTCATCGCGTTGCTTCTGCTCTTTGCCAACCCGTTGCTGGCGTGAACGCATGACCATAGATTTCTGGGGATTGGGGCTGCAGGCGGTCAACGTCCTGATCCTGATCTGGTTGTTGTCCCGCGTCCTCTGGCGGCCTGTCGCGGCGGCCATTGCACAGCGTCAGGCGACGGCCCGCGAGGTGACGGAGGCGGCGGCGGCGATGCAGGCCAAGGCTGACGCGGCCCTGGTCGAGGTGACCCAGGCCCGTGCCGGGATCGCGGCGGAACAAACCGCAGCGCTGGAGGCCGCGCGAACCGAGGCTGAGGCGGCGGCAAAGCTCACTCTTGATGCGGCACACGCCAAGGCCGATGCCCTGCTTGCCGCTGCGAAAACCTCTATTGCACACAGCATGGCAGAGGCGGAAAAGCGCAACGCGGCAAAGGCTTCGGATCTGTCCCTGACAATTGCCGCGACCCTGCTGGCCCGCCTCGATGGCCCCACGGTGCAATCCGCCTTTCTGGCCCAGCTGACCGAGGCGATCACCAAGCTGCCCCCAGCCGACCGCGCCGCCTTGTTGGCTGCGCCCGACGGTATCGAGGTGGTCACGGCGACCGATCCCGGCAGCGACCGCACCGCCATCGAGCAGGCAATCCGCACCGCCCTCGAGGGCCCAGCAACGCTGCGCTTCGTCACCGATCCCGACCTGATCGCCGGGTTGGAACTGCGGAGCGCGCATTTTGTGCTGCGCAACAGCTGGCAAGCCGATCTGACCCAGGTGAGAAAGGCGATCAAGGATGCCGCCTGACACCCCGGATTGGCCCGCGGCCGCCATCGCGGCGCTCGAAGATGCCAGTTTCGGTCCGCGCACCGAGCATCGGGGCCGGGTCGAAGAGGTCGGCGATGGAGTCGCGATGATCTCGGGTCTGCGCGACGTGCGGCTGGACGAGGTGCTGCGCTTTCAGGGCGGCCAGGTCGGGTTTGCCCGGGTGCTTGATCCTGATCTGATCGGCTGTGTGCTTCTGGATGCTGCCTCGGACGTCGAGGCCGGGGATATGGTTTTCGGCACCGGCGAGGTTGTCAACGTGCCGGTGGGCGACGCATTGCTGGGCCGTGTCGTCGATCCCCTGGGCCGCCCGCTTGACGGCAACGGGCCGATCGAGGCCGAGGCACATCTGCCGATCGAACGCCCCGCCCCTGTCATCATCGAGCGTGATCTGGTGACCGAGCCGGTGCAGACCGGGGTGGTGGTGATCGACACGCTGTTTGCTCTTGGTCGCGGCCAGCGAGAGCTGATCGTCGGCGATCATTCCACCGGCAAGACCACGCTGGCTGTGGACGCGATCATCGCGCAAGCGCAGAGCGACATGATCTGCGTCTATGTGGCGGTGGGACAAAAGACCTCTTCGGTCCGCCGCGCCATCGATTCCCTGCAGACACATGGCAACTTCGCGCGCTGTATCGTCGTCGTCGCCGGATCGTCCGAGGCACCGGGCCTGCAATGGATCGCGCCCTATGCCGGCATGACCATGGCCGAACATTTCCGCGACACCGGCCAGCACGTGCTGATCGTGATCGACGACCTGTCCAAACACGCCGCCACGCACCGCGAGATTGCGCTGCTGACCCGCCAGTCGCCGGGGCGCGAGGCCTATCCGGGCGATGTGTTTTACATCCATGCCCGCCTGCTGGAACGCGCCGCCAAATTGTCCGCGGACCACGGCGGTGGGTCTTTGACGGCTCTGCCAATCGCAGAAACGGATTCAGGCAACCTGTCGGCCTATATCCCGACCAACCTGATCTCGATCACCGACGGGCAGATCGTGCTGGACGCCGGCCTGTTCCACCAGGGCCAGAAACCGGCCGTGGATGTGGGCCTGTCGGTCAGCCGTGTCGGCGGCAAGACCCAGGCGCCGGTGCTGCGCGCGGCGGCGGGAACCTTGCGGCTGGATTATGCGCAGTTCCTGGAACTCGAGGTCTTTACCCGGTTCGGTGGCATGCCCGATGGCCGGGTGCGCAAGCAATTGACACGCGGTGCGCGGATCCGCGAGGCGCTGCGCCAGAGCCAGCATCGGCCGTTCCGGTTGTCGGACGAAATCGCCTTGATGCTGGCGGTTCAGACCGGGCTGCTGGACAGGCTGCCCCTGCCCAGTGTCGCGGCCTTTCGCGCCGCGCTGCCCGCGGCTCTGGACCGGGCCAGCCTTGGCGCCCTCGCCGAGAGCGGCAAGTTGGACGACGCGACCCGCGCACGGCTGATGGTGGCGTTGACCGCGCTGGCGCAGGCGCTGGAAGACGGCCCGGCTGCCCCAGCCCCGGTGGCCCCTGACCCGGTGACCCGATGACCGACCGGCTGGCCGATATCAGCGCCCGGATCGAAGGCATTCGCCAACTTGGCGCGGTGGTGAACGCGATGAAGGGCATCGCCGCCGCGCGGGCGCATGTGGCACGGACGCAGGTGCAGGCGGTCGACAGCTATGCCGCCACCATCGCCTCGGGTATGGCAAGCGTCCTCGGCAATCTGGCGGAGGCGCCAAAGCCCACGACAGCTTGCAAGCCCGGCCTGCTGGTCTTTTGCGCCGAACAGGGGTTCGCTGGCGCGTTCAGCGAGAGGGTCCTCGACAACATTGGTGCAGAGCTCGATCTGGCGACGCTTTTCCTGATTGGCACCCGTGGCCTCGCGCTTGCCGCCGCGCGGGAAATCACGCCGCACTGGACCGCCCCGCTTCCCTCGCACACGCTCGGTATCCCGCGACTGGCCGATCACATCACCACGGCGATCTACGACGCCGTGCAAGCGGACCGGATTGACCGGTTGGATGTCCTTTACACCGGCTGGGCCTCGGGCCGTCCCACGCTTGTCCGGCACCGGCTGTTCCCCCTCGACCTCGCGGATCTGCCCGCCGTCACGACGCAGCCGCCGCTGACGCAACAGCCCGGTGACGCCCTGATCGCCGCCCTCGGGCAGGACTATTTCAACGCGCAGGTCTGCAAGGCCGCATTGCATGCTTTCGCCGCCGAGAACGAGGCGCGGATGGAAGCGATGACCGCGGCCGGCAACCAGATCGCGCGCGAACTTGATACCTTCAAGGCCACCTTGCACCGGGTCCGGCAGGAGGCGATCACGGCCGAGATCATCGAACTTGGCACCGGCGCGGCCTCGGCCCGGTCAGCAAGGTAACGCTAATTTAATGCGGCTGCGTCACCACCCTCGCACAGAACTGACGTAGATCAATGCCGCGCTGCGGCGTCAGATGTAGAGGCGGATCAAGAGACTCGCCCTCTGCGCCCCCGGCAAAGGACAAACCATGCCTGACCAACTCAATAAAACCGCCAGCAAAGACGACCCGGCTGCCCCCCAGGCTGACGCCACGGCCCACCCTGCGTTCGACAGCCTCGACCGCATCGCGCATGCCACGGTCGCCAAGGCGACCTCGGGCCTGTCGCCCTCTGTCCTCGCCGAGGCCTGGATGGATTGGGCCAGTCACCTGGCTGTGTCACCCGGCAAGCAGTTGCATCTGGCGGAGCAGGCGTTTCGCAATGCGCAGTCTCTGATGCAGGCGGGCCTTCAACTCGGTCCAACGCAGGATGAGTCGGACGGCGCAGGTAAACCCGACCGGCGTTTCTCTGGCGAAGGCTGGCAGAAATATCCCTTCAACGTCTGGTCCAAGGCCCATCAACTGTCTTGGCAATGGTGGCAGGACGCGATGACCGGAGTCCACGGCGAGACCCCGGCGCATGAGGACCTGATGGCCTTTACGGTGGGCACGATCATCGACAGCCTGGCGCCGTCGAACTTTCCCGCAACCAACCCCGAGGTGATCGCCGCCACGATCTCGGAACGCGGCCAGAACCTTGTCCGCGGCGCAAAGAACCTGACCGAAGACATGATGCAGCGGGTCGGCATCGCCGAGGATGGCCCCCACCCTTTCGAGGTTGGGCACAACCTGGCCACCAGCCCCGGCAAGGTGGTGTTTCGCAACGATCTGATCGAACTGATCCAATATGCGCCAACCACCGAAGAGGTCCGGCCCGAGCCGATCCTGATCGTGCCCGCCTGGATCATGAAATACTACATTCTCGACCTCTCGCCGCAGAATTCCTTTGTCGGTTTCCTCGTCGCGCAGGGCTTCACCGTCTTCATGGTGTCCTGGAAGAACCCCGATGCCGGCGACCGCGACCTGAGTATGGAGGACTATACCCAGATGGGCGTCATGGCCGCCATTGATGCGGTGCAGGCGATCACCTCGGCGCCAAAGATCCATGCGATCGGCTATTGCCTGGGCGGCACATTGCTGTCCATCGCCGCCGCCGCCATGGGGCGGGACGGCGACGACAGGCTTGCGACCCTGACCCTGCTGGCCGCGCAGGTGGATTTCACAGAGGCTGGACCGCTGCGCCTGTTCATCAACGACAGCGAGGTCACCCTTATCGAGGACATGATGGCCGAAAAGGGCTTCCTCTCATCCGACCAGATGGTCGGAACCTTTGCGTTGTTGCGCGCGCGCGACCTGATCTGGGCGCCGGCAATCCGCGACTACCTGCTGGGCCAGCGCGGCGATGCCTTTGACCTGATGGCCTGGAACGCGGACGCGACGCGGATGCCGGCCCGGATGCATTCGGAATACCTGCGCAAACTGTTCCTGAACAACGATCTGGCCGAAGGGCATTACCGCGTCGGGGACCGGGCCATCGCCGTCTCGGACATCCGTGCGCCGATCTTTGCCGTTGGCACCGAGGATGATCACGTTGCGCCGTGGAAATCTGTCTACAAGTTGCACCTGATGGCCGATGTGCCCATCACCTTCGTGCTCACCAGCGGTGGACATAATGCCGGGATCGTGTCGGAACCGGGCCACGCACATCGTCATTTCCGCATCGCCAATACCGCCGTCGAGGCCCCCTACCTCGATCCTGACGATTGGCAGACCCGCCATGCAGCCACAAACGGATCATGGTGGATCGCCTTTGCGGATTGGCTCGCCAAACGCTCAGGCCAGCCGATCGCGCCGCCGAGGATGGGCGCGCATTCCGGCGCCTATAAGGCGCTTTGCGATGCGCCCGGCAGCTATGTGATGCAGCGGTGACGTGCTTGCCGACAAGGTCGCGCTGGTGGCCGAGGGCGCCAATGCCCATGCCATCGCCGCCGGTTGCAGAGGTGACGGAAGGCTGAGACGTCTCAGGTGATCAGCGTGGTAAGCCGCGTCCGCCATCACATGCCCGACGCCTTCCAACCCTTCGATCAAGTCGGGGGCCTGCGGACAATCGCCCCATTGACCGGGGGTGATGGTAAATCTCGCCACGGCGACGCCGTTCGCGCCAGCCACGGGAAAGCCGGTTGTCCGTCGCCGTGCCTCCACGGTCGCCCTTTTTGCCAGGAACGAGCGGATCAATCCGTGCCCATTGCATATCCGTCTGCTCAGGATCGCCTCCGTTTTCAATCTTGAATCAGAACTCAGGCCGATTGGCCCCCCAAATGAAGACGCCGCCTAAAGCGTCCCGCCTTTAACCTGCGACATATCCGGCAGCAGTGAAGTAATTC
>NZ_JARGNH010000054.1 GCF_029213205.1 Pseudooceanicola sp. | reverse complement strand
TTGAACCGGTAGTTGATCCGACCCTTGGTCAGATCATAGGGGGTCATTTCGACCTGCACCTTGTCGCCGGCCAGAACCCGGATGCGGTTCTTGCGCATCTTGCCTGCCGTATGCGCGATGATCTCATGGCCGTTCTCAAGTTCGACCCGAAATGTCGCATTGGGCAGGAGTTCCTTCACGACACCGGGGAATTCGAGAATGTCTTCCTTGGCCATGTGATCTCCTTCAATTGACACCCGCGACCTGTGTGCGGGTGCGCGTGATATGGTCCCATCAGGGGCGATTTTCAAGCCAATAATGCAGGCCCGCCTGGCTTTCAGCGACCTCCGTGGCCTGGCGGCACTGCGGCCCTGAACGCCGAAAAGCCTTCGTCGAAGACTTTTGCCAGGCGTTTTCGACGAAACCGCCTGACACCTCTGGCCCGGGTTCAGCGCAGATCGACGGTTTCGACCGGGGCCAAGTCCTGGCTTTCTGCCCAGTCGGTCCGGTTGCGCACCGCACCCTGATCGCGCAGCGCCCGGATCGCAATCAGGTCGACCTCGGCCAGGGTCCAGCCCGGCTGATTGACCACGCCCGAGGCCAGAATGCCATCCGCCGGAAAGCCGCCATCGGGGGGAACAAAAATCCCGCCACCGCCAAAGCTGCTCTCCAGCAGCTCCAGCCGGGGATAGGCGCCAATGGTCGAGGCCATGACGCTCACACACTGCCCCTCCAGCGCCCGCGCCCGGGCCGCGATCCGCACCCGCCAATAGCCCGACGCAGCTTCGGTGGTCGACGGGATCAACAGCAGATCCGCGCCGCTCTGCGCCCGGGAAAGAAGTGGAAATTCACTGTCATAACAGATGTTTATCGCGATGTTTCCGAGCCCGGTCTGAAACAGTTTCAGCGGCCCCTGCCCCAGCGCTTGCATCGGATCCCGCTCCCACGGGGTCAGGATCAGCTTGTCCTGAAACACCGTCTCGCCCGCCGGGCTGTGGAAATGCGCCCGATTGACAAAGCCCGCCGCGGCGCGGACCGGCGCCGAACCGCCCAGAATATACACCTGGTGACGGCGCGCCAGATCGCGGTGCAGGGCATTGGCGTCGCTCATCCGATCCGCGACTGCCTGCATCGCCGCGCGGGTGTCGGCGGCCACCTCCACACCAGACAGCGACACCAGCTCCATCGCGCCATATTCGGGAAAGACCAGCAGATCGGCGCCCTGCCCGGCCGCCTCGGCCACCCAGGTGCCGAGCTTGGCCTCATAGCCGGACCAGCCGGAAAACCAGTCAAGCGGATAGGCGGCGGTGGCGATTTTCATACTGATTTCCCCGGCGGTGCGGCCTGATTTCTCAGCGTTGGGGCGGACCCCAGCGATCGGTCACATGGGCGATGATCTGATCCCGGCACTGGCGATAGGCATTCAGCTTTTGCTCACGAGTCTCGCCAATCGCGGTCGGATCCATGATGGGCCAGTAATCCACGGTCAGGTGATAAAACCTGGTCAGATCCAGCGCACGGCGCTGCGAGGCCGGCGACAGCGCCACGATCATGTCGAAACTGCCAAGGTCGTCGCCGAGTCGCTGCATCTCATCAAAGCTGCGCGACCGGTGCCGCGACACTTCAACCCCGATTTCCTTGCAGACGGCGATGGCAAAGCCGTCAATCTCAAGGTCGTTATGCACCCCCGCCGATTGCACATAGGTGGCGGTGCCATAGAAATGCTTCATGATTCCTTCGGCCATGGGCGAGCGCACCGCGTTGTGATCGCAACAAAACAGCACCGCCTGGGGAAGGGGTTGAACCACGCGTCAGCCTCCGAAATGCAGCACGCAGATGAGGGTGAACAACCGCCGCGCGGTGTCACTGTCGATCTCGGCCTTGCCCTCCAGCCGCTCCATCAGGATGTTGGCCCCTTCATTGTGAATGCCACGGCGGGCCATGTCGATGGTTTCGATCTGATGTGGCGGCAGGGTCTTTACCGCGTCGAAGTAGCTTTTACAGATGGCAAAGTAATCCTTCACCACCTGCCGGAACGGCCCCAGTGACAGGTGAAATTCGGCGGCGGGGCTGTCATTCTCGGTGCGGATATCAAACACCAGCCGCTTTTCGCGAATCGACAGACCGACCCTGTAGGGCCCGTCCGGCACGACCCGGTCATCTCGGTTGGGAAGCGAGAACGAATTCTCCTCCATCAGGTCGAACATCGCGACCTTGCGCTCCTGTTCGATCTCCGGTGTCGGCGGCGGCAGGTTGCGGTCGTCCAACTCGATATGGGCAATTCTGGACATGGCGTGGGCCCTTCTGGTTCGCTTGGGTCTTCCCCTTGGCACAATCTATGCTGCGTTGCAGCAAAATACCAGCGGACGAGCGCAAACCGGCTATTTAGTCGCGCGACTATTGCCCAGCGACAGCGCCGGTTCAAGGCCGCCTGCGCCGCTCATTTTCGCAGATTATCCCTGGTTCAACCGATCCAGCCGGGCCCGCACCGACAGCCCATGTGCCTCAAGGCTCTCGGACCGCGCCAGCACCTCTGCGGCCGGGCCAATTGCGGCCAGCGCGGCGGGTGTCATCCGGGCCAGGGTGCTGCGCTTCATGAAATCCAGCACCGACAAGCCGGAAGAGAACCGGGCCGAGCGCGCCGTTGGCAACACATGGTTCGGCCCGCCGACGTAATCGCCGATCGCCTCCGGCGTCCAGGCGCCGAGGAAGATCGCCCCGGCGTGGTGGCACTCGGCGGCCAGCGCCTCCGGATCGGCAACGCAGAGCTCCAGATGCTCCGGCGCGATACGGTTGGACAGCGCCGCGGCCTCAGCCAGATCGCGCACAATGATCACCGCGCCGAAATCGCGCCATGACGCAGCGGCGATCACCCGCCGCTGCAGGCTCTGCAACCGCAGTTCGACCGCCGCCGCCACCGCCTGGCCAAAGCCGGCGTCATCGGTGATCAGCAACGCCTGCGCACTTTCGTCATGCTCGGCCTGGCTCAACAGATCCAGAGCGATCCAATCCGGGTCATTGTCAGCATCCGCGATCACCAGGATCTCCGAGGGCCCGGCGATCATGTCGATGCCGACCTTGCCGAACACCCGCCGCTTGGCCGCCGCCACATAGGCATTGCCGGGGCCGGTGATCTTGTCCACCGGCGCGATGGTTTCGGTGCCATAGGCCAGTGCCGCAATCGCCTGGGCGCCGCCGATCCGATAGATCTCGTCAACCCCGGCAATCCGCGCCGCCAGCAGCACCGCCGGGTTCACCACCCCGTCCGGGGTCGGCACGCAGATCGCCAGCCGCGCCACCCCCGCCACCTTGGCCGGAATCGCATTCATCAGCACCGAGGACGGATAAGAGGCCTGGCCACCGGGCACATATAGCCCCGCCGCCGAGACCGCGCTCCAGCGCCAGCCAAGGCTGGCGCCCGCCGCATCGGTCCAGGTCTGATCCTGTGGCACCTGGCGTTGGTGATAGGCGCGGATCCGTGCCGCCGCCTGCTCCAGCGCCGCGCGCTCGGCCTCTGGCACGGTGGCGCAATGCATCTCGATCTCGGCCGCCGAAAATCGCAGGATATCCGGGGTCAGCGCCAGCCGGTCAAAGCGCGCGGTCAGCTCGATCACTGCGGCATCGCCACGGCGGCGCACATCGGCGATGATCCCGGCCACGACATCGTCGACATCCGGGCTGTCCTCGCGCTTGGCCGCCAGCAACGCGCTGAACCGGGCCTCGAAATCGCTGTCCTCAGTCGCCAGAAACTGCATTCTACTCGCCCCCTGCTTGGCTAGCGCCTCCCATAGCGATCCGCGCCGCGCCGCTCAACCCCGGGCACCCCCCGCCGCTTCATCTTGCCAAAAATATTCCCGCCGGAGGCTGCGCGATTTCCGCCAGGAAATCGCCACCCCGGACCGCCCTCGCCATCAGCAAACCGCCGCCGCTTTGCGCCCCGCCACCAAAGCGCTAGTCTGCGCGCATGTGTGGACGCCTTGCCCTGACCCTGCCGACTGACGCGATGGCCCGGCTGTTCGCAGCCGCCCCCGCCAATGACCTGCCCGCGCCGCCGAATTACAACATCTGTCCGACCACCCGGATCCCGGTGGTGTCGCGCAGCGCCAGCGGGCGGCGGCTGAGTGCGATGCGCTGGGGCTTTCTGCCGCACTGGTATCAGACCCCCAACGCCGGGCCGCTGCTGATCAATGCGCGCAGCGAAACCATCGCTGAAAAGCCCGCATTTCGCGCCGCCTGCCGGGACCGGCGGTGTCTGATCCCCTGCGACGGATTCTATGAATGGGCGCGGCGGGACGGCGCCAAACTGCCCTGGTTCATCCGCCGCGCCGATGGCGCGCCGCTGGTGATGGCCGGGATCTGGCAGGACTGGCGCCAGAGCGATGACGCCTGTGCCACCTGCGCGATTGTCACCACCGAGGCGCGCGGCAGGATGGCGGTGATCCACCACCGGATGCCGGTGATCCTGGCACAGGACGACTGGCCGCTGTGGCTGGGCGAAGCCGGAAAAGGTGCGGCGCGGCTGATGACAGCCGCGCCGGATGAGGTGATTGACATGCATCGGGTCGGGCCCGAGGTGAACTCAAACCGGGCCGTTGGCCCGGGCCTGATCGCGCCGCTCTCGGCGCCCTAACCGCCGAGCGTGGTCAACACCGTATTGGTGACACCCGCCGCAATCTGTGCATCCGCCACATCCTGCAAGGCGTCGCTCAGCAGGCTCGTCGGCAGGCCCCAAAGCCCGAGCAGCGTCGCGATGCCAACCTCAGAATCGGGATAATCGACCTCGGTCGGCATCTGGTTGATCTGGAAATCACCCTGAATGCTGCTGTAGCTGGACCCGTCTTTTTCGCGAAACTCGGTTTTCACCCCCTCTTGCACCAACAGCAGATAGCCTTCGTTCCTGGACAGGTCATCAGAATACCATGTTTCATTCGTCGCCTCGACGCCGGTGGTGCTGTAGGTTTTGTTCACGAACAGAATCCTGTCGCCGTAATCGGCATAGGTGCGGGCCGGGAACACGGCGTCACCGACAAAAATGACCACATGGGTCTTGCCGGTATAGGGAACGACCTCTTCCAGAACCGAATACTCCGGACCGCTGGAGTTGCTGCCACCATTGCCATTGCCATTGCCATTGCCGTTGTTGCCATTGCCATTGCCATTGCTATTGCCCCAGCCCCAGCCCCAGCCCCATTGGGCCTGGGCACCGCCGACGCCGGCCATCAGGACGAACGCCGCGGTGCAGGCGATCTTGAGAATACGAGTGAACATTGGTCTACCTTTCTTGGGCCGTGACTTGGACCCAGCCGCGGGTCATGTTTTTGGACGCAGCCAGTCCTTGGGCGGTCCTCGGACTTTGTCGATTTCAATCAAGTTTTACCGGATGATTTTGGCCTCATTAAGGCCGATTGTTTCGCAATCGACGCCGGTGCGTTCGCGGCATCGCATCAATTGCCCCGGCGGGAGCTCTCCCTGTTTCATCGATCAGAATGGCGAAATTCGGGCGGGTGGCGGCCCGTTCGCAGGTTTTTGCATCGAATGTTACCTTTGAGTATTGGACTTTACCCTGCGTTCAGCAAATTATACCCCCGGGCCCGGCCGATTGCGCGGGCCGCAAGGGAGGAGCATCATGTCTTATCAATACAAGGGCGCACGCGCCGGGATGGCGCAGCGATGAGCGGCGCACAGGCAGTGCCATCGGCCTTTGCCATGGACGGCAAGGTCGCCGTGGTGACCGGCGCCGGATCCCGCGCCGACGGGATCGGCAATGGCCGCGCGGCCTCGATCCTGCTGGCACGGCATGGCGCCAAGGTGGCGCTGATCGACGAAAACACCGATTGGGCCAATGAGACGCTCAAGATGATCGAGGCCGAAGGCGGCAGCGCCAAGGTCTACAAATGCGACGTCACCGACGAAGCCGCCTGTCAGACCACGGTGGCGCAGATCACCAAGGATCTGGGCGCGCCGGATATTCTGGTCAACAATGTCGGCATCGGTGGCCCGAACGGCACCGCGCTGGATGTCGATATCGCCGCCTGGAATCAGGCGATGGCAGTCAACGTCACCTCGATGGTGCTGATGTCGCGGGCCTGCCTGCCGGGGATGACCGAACGCGGCTCGGGCTCGATCGTCAATATCGCCTCGGTCGCCGGGATTCTCGGCGGGCATCCCAAGCTGCTCTATCCGACATCCAAGGGCGCGGTGGTGCAGATGACCCGGGCAATGGCCACCCATCACGGCCGCGACGGGGTGCGGGTGAACTGCATCTGCCCGGGCATGGTCTATACGCCGATGGTCTATACCCGTGGCATGGACGACAACCTGCGCGAAAGCCGCAAGAACCGGTCGCTGCTGCAGGTCGAAGGATCGGGCTGGGACGTCGGCCATGCGGTGGCCTATCTCGCCTCGGACGCCGCGCGCTGGGTGACTGGCGTTATCCTGCCGGTCGATGCCGGGGCCACCGCCGGGCGCCATCGCGAAGGCTGACCCAGGGCGACCCACTGCGGACAAAATGCGGACAAGGAGAGCGCGAGATGTCGATGAAAGCCGCCGTGGTCGGCAAGGCCGGGCCGGAGCTGCGGGATCTGCCGATCCCGGCGCCGGGCCCAAACGAGGTGCTGGTCAAGATCCACGCCGCCGCGTTGAACCGTGCCGATCTCGGCATGGCGGCGGGGCATAAACACGGGTCCTCGGGCGGCGTTGGCGCGCCGCTCGGGCTGGAATGGGCCGGTGAGGTGATCCGCGCCGGGGCCGAGGCCGGAGGTTATCAGCCCGGCGACCGGGTGATGTGTTCGGGCCTCGGCGGCTTTGCCGAATATGCGGTTGCCGATCACCGGCGCTGCTTTACGGTGCCCGACCGGATGGGCTGGCGCGAGGCCGCCTGTTTCCCGGTGGCCCTGCGCACCATGGTCGATGCGGTGCTGATCAATGGCGCCATGCAGCGCGGGCAAAAGGTGATGATCCTCGGCGCCTCCTCCGGGGTCGGCATTCTGGGGATGCAGATCGCCAAGGCCTGCGGCGCGGCACTGGTGATCGGCACCTCGACCAATCCACAGCGGCGCGGGCAATTGACCAGCTACGGCGCCGATCACGCGATTGATCCCTCGGCCGAAGACTGGGCGCAGCATGTGCTGGAGCTGAGCGGCGGCAGCGGTGTCGATCTGATCGTCGACATGCTCTCAGGCCCCTATGTCAACGCGGCCATGACCTGCACCGCCCTGGGCGGGCGGATCGTCAATGTCGGACGGCTGGCCGGGCAGCTCGGCGAGTTCAACTTTGACCTGCATGCCCTGCGCCGCATCCAATATATCGGCGTCACCTTCCGCACCCGCACCATCGACGATGTCGCCGCGATCAATGAGCGGGTTCGCCAAGATGTCTGGCGCTATGTCGAGGATGGCCGCTTCAAGATGCCGATGGATCGCGACATGCCGCTGATGCAAATCCGCCAGACCTTGGCCGAGATGCATGACAACAATCATTTCGGCAAGATCACCGTGTCGCCGGGGAACTGATCGCCGGCGCGCCCGTGCCTAAAGCGTCCCGCCAAAAACCTGAATCGCGGGGATTCCCACACGCATGATT
>NZ_JARGNH010000053.1 GCF_029213205.1 Pseudooceanicola sp. | reverse complement strand
CGATATGAGAAGACATCACGCAACTTCTTGTCGATGATCAAACTTGCATCCATTCGGCTGTGGATCGAGTTTTATGAGTCCGCTGCCTAGTGTGCTTCTAGCAGCACAGGCAATCCAGCCACCACGGACAGGCCTTTCTCAGTCAACAGCCGGACGTTTTCCCCCGGTCAAAATGTTTACAGGTGGCGGGCAAGTAACTTGCGGGCATATAACATCTGGGGGCCGGTAAACGGCCCCCTTTTTTTGTCTTTTTCCAGCGGTTAGTCCGCGGCCCAATCCTCGGCCATCATCTCGCGCAGACGGCTGGCGGTGCGTTCGAACTCAAACACCCCCTCGCCCTCGACATAGAGCGATTCGGGCCAATCGGCGGCGGAACAGATCAACCGCACCCGGGCCTCGTAAAGCGCGTCGATCAGGGTGACAAAGCGCTTGGCCTCGTTGAAATTCGAGCGCCCCAATAGCGGAATACCCTCCAGCACCAGCACCCGGGTCGCATTGGCCAGCGCCAGAAAATCCGCCGCGCCCAGCATCTGCCCGCAGAGGTCATGAAACCCGGCCCGCGCGATGCCGTTGCGAAAGGCGGGGATTTCCACCTCGCGCCCCTTCACCTTCAACAGCAGCGGCTCGGCGCTGCCACCGGTCAGATCCGCCCAGATCGTTTCGATGGCCGCCCGTGCCTTGCTGTCGGCGGGGGTGAAATAGACCTGCCCACCGGACAGCCGGTCCTGCCGGTAGTCGCGCGGGCTGGCCAACTCATGCACCGACAGGCGCGATTTGATCAATTCGATGAACGGCAGAAAGCGTTCGCGTTGCAGACCGTGCTTATAGAGATCGTCCGGATGTCGGTTCGAGGTGGTGACAATCACCACCCCCGCCGCCATCAGCCCTTCGAACAAACGTCCGACGATCATCGCATCGGCAATGTCGCTGATCTGCATCTCGTCAAAGGCCAGCAGCCGCAGCTGACCGGCGATCTCGGCCACCACCGGGGCCAGCGCATCATCGGCCTTGGCCTGACGCGCCCGATGCATGCCATCGTGGACCTCTTGCATGAAGGCATGGAAATGCACCCGGCGCACCGGCACATCGCCCAGGCTTTCGACAAACAGATCCATCAGCATCGATTTGCCACGCCCGACCCCGCCCCAGAGGTAAAGGCCGCGCGGCGGGTCCGGCGGGCGGCGGGCGAACAACCCGCGTTTGACCGGCGCAGTCAGCCCGGCATGGATTCGGTCGAACTCAGGCAGGACCGCCTGCTGTGCCGGGTCGGCATGCAGGGTCCCATCGCCAAGGCGGGCCTGAAACAGGGCTCTCAATGTCGTCATGGGCGCGGGATAACCTGCGCCAATGGCAATGAAAAGTGGCATTCCGCAAGCAGCGGTGATCCGGACCGGATCATAGGCTGAATTGACGTCCCCGGCAAACATCTTAAGGTCGCCGGATCGCCAAGGAGATGCCGATGCAAACCCGCACCCCTCTGTTCACATCGGTCCTGATCGTCGGCTGTCTGATCATCCTGGTGAACTTCTCGATCCGCGCCTCGTTCGGGGTGTTTCAAATCCCCATCGCTTCGGAATTCGGCTGGCTGCGGGCGGAATTCAGCCTCGCCATTGCACTGCAGAACCTGGCCTGGGGAATCGGCCAGCCGCTGTTCGGGGCTTTCGCTGAAAAGCTCGGCGACCGGGCGGCGATCATCCTCGGCGCGGTGATCTATGCGATCGGCCTGGTGCTCAGCTCGGTTGCGGTGACGCCCGAGGCGCATCAGATGCTGGAAATCCTGGTCGGGTTCGGCATTGCCGGGACCGGCTTCGGGGTGATCCTGGCCGTGGTCGGGCGTGCCTCGTCGCCGGAAAACCGCTCGATGTCGCTGGCCATCGCCACCGCCGCCGGATCCGCCGGGCAGGTGTTCGGCGCGCCGCTGGCCGAATGGCTATTGACCACCATGCCCTGGCAACAGGTGTTCCTGGTCTTTGCCGCGATGATCCTCGGGGTGTTGGTGTTTCTGCCGTTCATGCGTTCGCCCGCCGCCCCGGCCAGCAAGGCCGAGCTTGCCGAAAGCCTGGGTGGCGTCCTCAAACGGGCCGGGCGCGATCCGTCGTTTGCGTTGATTTTTCTCGGGTTTTTCTCCTGCGGCTATCAACTTGCCTTCATCACCGCGCATTTCCCTGCCTTCGTGACCGAGATGTGCGGCCCGATCCTGCCGGGTGGCATCCTGCACAGCGTCGGCATCACCAGCACCTCGGCGCTGGGCGCGGTTTCGATTTCTCTGATCGGTCTGGCCAATATCTGCGGCACCTTGTTCGCGGGCTGGCTGGGCAAACACTACACCAAGAAATACCTGCTGGCGGGCATCTACACCCTGCGCACCATCGTCGCGTCGGTGTTCATTCTGACGCCGATCACCCCGGCCACGGTGCTGATCTTTTCGGTGCTTATGGGCGCGTTGTGGTTGGCCACGGTGCCGCTAACCAGCGGGCTGATCGCGCATATCTACGGCATCCGCTATATGGGAACGCTGTACGGGATCGTGTTCCTGAGCCACCAGATCGGCGGCTTCCTCGGGGTTTGGCTGGGCGGGCGGATGTATGACATCTATGGCGATTACACCATGGTCTGGTGGATCGGCGTCGGGGTCGGCGCGTTTTCGGCGATCGTGCATCTGCCGGTCCGCGAACACCGGGCGCCGCTGCCCGCATAGGGATGATCGCCGCCCGAAACCGCCCGGCTAGCGGTGCACCGCATCGCGAAAGGCGCGCACCACCTCGCGCGGATGGGTGATCGGCAACCAATGCGTCGCGCCAAGAATCTGGGTCTGCACCGCCTCGCGATTCCAGGCGGTCAGCCGCCCCATATTGGCCAGGGGAATCGTCTGATCAGCGGTCGCCCAGATCCCGGTCACCGGAATTCCGGCATGGGCGATCTCGCGATGCTCGGCCTCCAGCGTTTCTGACAATATCCGCCGGTAGGAGGACAGTACCGCCGGCAGGTAACCACGATATTCCACCTGCGCCGCCTGGGCATTGGTGATCGCCTCCGATACCCCGTGGTCCCGCTGCAACCGGCGCGCGGCGCGGCGGTGGCGGCCAGGAAACACCACCCGGAACAGCCAGTCGCCGATCAGCGGCGCGCCGATCATGAACCGGTCCAGCGCCGAGCGACTCAGCCCCATCCCGGCGGGCGCGATCAGCACCAGACGACGCAGCATGTGCGGGTTCTTCGCCGCGTAACAGGTGGCTATAGAACCGCCCATCGAATAGCCGATCAGGGTGATATCCTCTTTGATCCCCTCATGCTTGATCAGCTCCTCGAGCTGACGAACAAAGAAATCGCGATTCTGTGGTGCGGCGGGCCGGTCCGACAGACCGCGCCCGAACAGATCATAGGACAGCACCCGATAGCCCAGGATCTCCAGCTCATCCGCCACCCCGTCCCAGACGAACGACGGCGTGGTCAGCCCATGCACACAGATCGCCACCGGCCCGCGCGCCTTGCCGCTATGCCAGCGGAAATGAGTGATCCCCTGCGACAGCCGCGCCAGCTTGCCATTCGATGCGGCGCGCGCCGCCTTGTCCACCTTTGGGCGGCGCAGCTCAATCAGGAAGGGGGCCAGGAACCCCGCCACCAGCAGGCCAAAGATAAGTGCTGCCCAGGTCATGTCTGTGACCAAGCCTCCAGAATATGCATGGCGGTCATCAGGTCCAGATGGGCCCCGCCGCCGTTCTTGAACACCGTAATCTCGGCGGCGTTCCGGCGCTGAAATCCGGCGAGATCATAATAATCCGCCAGCACATCGCTGCGGGTGATCGCCCCATTCGCCAACGGCATCTTCAGCTCACCGATATGATCCAGGGTGGTGTCGAAACTGTCTACAAAGAGTCGGCCGCGCTGCAGAACGCAGTCATCGGCCTCGCGCATATCCGGGCGATAGGCGCCGATCAGATCGACATGGGTGCCCGGCGACAGCCACTCTCCCCGGATCACCGGCTCATGCGCCATAGTGGCTGAGGTGACGATATCGGCGTCCGCCACCGCAGCGGCCAGATCGCGGACGGCGGTGGTGGCAGGATAGGCCGCCGCCAGCGCCGCCGCCGCCTCGGGGCTGCGATTCCAGCATTGGAACTCGGCCCCCGGAAACGCCGCGCCATAGGCCTCGCGCAGGGATCGCGCCACGGTGCCGGCGCCGACGATCAGGATTCGTCGGCTGTCCGGGCGGGCCAGCCGCCGCGCCGCCAGCAGGCTGTCCCCGGCGGTCTTCCACTTGGTCACCAGATGAAAATCGACAATCGCCGACAGAAAGCCAGTCTCATCGGAATACAGGCTGACCCGGCCGTTCACCATCGCCTGTCCCCGCGCCGGATTGCCAGGAAAGATCGTCGCGCTTTTCACCGCCAGCCCCAGCCCGTCAATCCAGGCCGAGCGGGTCAACAGCGTGTCCTTGCCGCGATAAAGAAAGGTATCGGCAATCTCGGCCCGGGGCCGTTGATGCCCGGCGGCCAGCGCCTCGGTCAGGCGCAACCAGTCCAGCGCCGCCTCGCCTTCGGCAAATCCGATGACCGGCGCGCTCATGCGGCCTCTCCCGCGTTCAGCAGTCCGGCGGCGATCAGCCGGTCGGCCCAGCCTTGCGGGCCATCAAACAGATGCCCCTGCCAGCCCCGCGCCTGCGCCTCGGCAATATTGTCGGCGCGATCATCGGCAAACAGCAGCGCCCCCGGCGCGATACCGCAATCCGCCTCGACCATCGCATAGATCTCCGGGTTGGGCTTGATCACCCGCATATGCCCCGAGATATAGCGCCGGTCGAATTCATCGAGGAACGAATAGGCGCTGCGCGCCAGTTCGAAACTGCCTATGCCGAAATTGGTCAGCGCGAACACCGGCACGCCCTTGGCCCGCAGCGCCCTGAGCAGACGCACCGAATGCGGAATCTCCGGGCGCGCCAGTTCCAGCCAGCGGTCATGCCACATCCGGATCTCGGGCCGGTGCGCCGGATTCGCCTCGGCGGCGGCATAGATGGTCTGGCGAAAATCGCCGCCGATGTCGACGCGGTCGTTCATCGCGTGCAGATCGACCTCGGCGAACAGCCGTTCGCGGGCGGCGCGGCCAATCTCCGCATCATAAAACCGTTCGGGGTGCCATTCGATCAGCACATTCCCGATGTCAAAGATCACCGCCTCAACCTGCATCCCGTTCCCATCCCTGCGTCGTTTGTCCGCAACCTATCGCATGGTCACAACCGCCGCCAAGGTGCAGGGGCGCTTATTGCACAACACAGTCGAATTCCGCGTCATCCGGGCCATGCCGCGCCCCCGGCATCCCGGTGACCAGATGGCAATCCGGCGCGCCCACGCCAACACCCCGCGGCACCGCCCCGCCACAGTCGAGCCGCGCGACCGTCACCGCCGCATCGCCCGCCAGCCGGACCACGGCACAGCCGCTGGCCTGTTCAATCGCCAATTGCGCCATCCCGGCAAGCGGACCCAGACGGGGCGCATATTGCGGCGTGAGGCGGATCGCCTCGGCCAGGGTCCCGCGCCGCCGCACCTCAAAGCGGGTCGCGCCCAACGTTACCTCGGTCGCCGCGATGCCCGCGAAATGCGGTGACGGGCCATTGCAGCCCGCCAGCAGGGTCAAGCAAAGCCCGAGAACCGAGGCAATAGATAGACGCATCCGGCAATGCTCCGCCGCCCGCCTTTCCATTTGGTTAACAAGGCCGCGTTCACCTGCGACACCCTGTCCGTTTCATATTCCCATTTATGAATGTATAACATTCGCCAACCTGAATATGAAACCCGAGGTTCCCATGTCACAGCCATCAACCCGCCCTGCAGACAATTATTCACCGCTCTATTTCCTCGCCTCCGTCGGCGCCGGCGGTCTCGCCGTCTCCTTCTTCATGTATCTGATGTTCTGGGTGCCGCATCCGGGCCGCACCGTACCCGTATTCGAAGACATCGCCGCCGCCTTTGGCCAGGGCAATCCCGCCCTGCAATTTGCCATCGCCCTCGCCGTGCTGGGGATCGCGGTCTTTGTCTTTCTCAACCTCAAATCGCTGTTCTGGAACCTCACCGCACTGGCCCGGTTCCAGAAGACCGACAAATACGCAAAGCTCCGCAGCTCGAACGGTGAGGCGGGACTGCTGGCCCGGCCTTTGGCGATCGCCATGTCGATCAATGCGCTGTTCATCGTCGGGATGGTCTTCGTGCCCAATCTCTGGAGCCTGGTCGAATACCTGTTTCCCGCCGCGATGGTCGCCTTTGTCCTGACCGGCCTGCTGGCGCTGCGCGATATCGGTCGTTACCTGGCCCGAATCCTGTCGACACCCGGGGCCTTTGACCTCAGCCAGCACAACAGTTTTGGTCAGATCCTCCCGGCCTTTGCGCTGGCCATGGTCGGCGTTGGCCTCTCCGCCCCGGCGGCGATGTCCTCAAACCCGACGACGGTTGCCACCGCGCTGGTGCTCTCCACCTTCTTCGCGGTTGGCGCGGTCCTTTACGCAACCATAGCCCTGATCACCGCCATCACCTCGATGCTGGAACATGGCGTCGCCAAAGAAGCCGCCCCGACTCTTTTGATCATCGTGCCGCTGATGACCGTGCTCGGCATTCTGGTGCTGCGGCAGGATCATGGGCTGGGCGCCGCCTTCGGCGATCACACCAGCGACGCCGCCACGTTGATGTTCCTGGCCAAGGCGCTGGCGGTGCAGGTCCTGTTCCTGCTCTTCGGTCTGGCGGTGCTGCGTCAACAGGGCTACTTCCGCGAATTCGTCACCGGGCCCAAAACCTCGCCCGTGTCCTACGCCCTGATTTGCCCCGGTGTGGCGCTGTCGGTGTTGCTGCAGTTCTTCATCAACAAGGGCCTGGTCGCCAATCAGGTGATCGACAAGTTCGACACCGCTTATTGGGCCATCACCGCCATCGCCCTGGCGTCGCAAATGCTGATGGTCTGGCTGCTGCTGCGCCTCAATCGCCAGCATTTCTCTGCCGCCAAGACCAGGGCCGCGATTCCGGCAGAATAATCCAAATGCCATGATCCTGGGCCGCTCCCGCAGGGGGGCGGCCCTTGGCGTCGCATCCTCCGGCACCGTCCCCCCCTTGCGCCGCGCCGCCTGATCCCCGACACTCCGCCTCCGCGACAGGAGATGGATCAATGACCGAAGACAGCGCCCGCCACGCCAGCAAAATGGCCAAAAAGAAAGTCGCCCGTGACAAGATCATGGCGACCAAGACCGACCAAAAGGGCCTGATCATCGTCCACACCGGCAAGGGCAAGGGCAAATCCACCGCCGCCTTCGGAATGATCTTTCGCTGCATCGCCCATGATCTGCCCTGCGCCGTGGTGCAGTTCATCAAGGGCGGCATGTCCACCGGCGAACGCGATCTGATCCTGTCGACCTTTGCTGACAAATGCCAGTTCTACACCATGGGCGAAGGCTTCACCTGGGAAACCCAAGACCGTGACCGCGACACCGAAATGGCCCAGGCCGCCTGGGCCAAGGCCAAGGAGCTGATCCGCGATCCCGGCAACCGGATGGTGCTGCTCGACGAAATCAATATCGCCCTGCGCTATGATTACATCGACGTCGCCGAGGTGGTGGCCTTCCTGCGTGCTGAGAAACCACCGATGACCCATGTGGTCCTCACCGGGCGCAATGCCCGGGAGGAACTAATCGAAGCCGCCGACCTGGTGACCGAGATGGAGCTGATCAAGCATCCCTTCCGCGCCGGGATCAAGGCGCAGATCGGCGTCGAATTCTAAAGCGTCCCGCCAAAAACCTGAATCGCGGGGATTCCCACACGCATGATTTT
>NZ_JARGNH010000052.1 GCF_029213205.1 Pseudooceanicola sp. | reverse complement strand
CGACCAGCGGCGCCTCGGCCCGCAGCAGCGGAACCGCCTGACGCTGCATGTTCGACCCCATCAGAGCCCGGTTCGCATCGTCATTTTCCAGGAACGGAATCAGCGAGGCCGCAACCGAAACCAACTGTTTCGGCGAGACGTCGATCAGATCGACGCTGTCGCGCGGGCTGAGGGTGTATTCGCCGGACTTCCGCGTGTTGACCAGATCGTTTTCGAATTTGCCGGTGGCATCGAGATGCGCGTTGGCCTGGGCCACGGTGTGACGCATTTCCTCGGTCGCGGACATATATTTCACTTCGTCCGTGACCGTGCCGCCCTCAACCCTGCGGTAAGGGGTTTCGATGAACCCGTATTTGTTCACCCGCGCATAGGTCGCCAACGAGTTGATCAGACCGATGTTCGGGCCTTCCGGCGTTTCAATCGGACACATCCGGCCATAGTGGGTCGGGTGCACGTCGCGCACCTCAAAGCCGGCACGTTCGCGGGTCAGACCGCCCGGCCCAAGCGCCGACAGGCGGCGTTTGTGCGTCACTTCCGACAGCGGGTTGGTTTGGTCCATGAACTGCGACAGCTGGCTGGAGCCAAAGAATTCGCGCACCGCGGCAGCCGCCGGTTTGGCGTTGATCAGATCCTGCGGCATCACCGTGTCGATCTCGACCGAGGACATCCGTTCCTTGATCGCCCGCTCCATCCGCAGCAGGCCGACGCGATACTGGTTTTCCATCAACTCACCGACCGAGCGCACCCGGCGGTTGCCGAGGTGGTCGATATCGTCGACATCGCCACGCCCGTCGCGCAGATCGACCAGCGCCTTGATGCAGGAAACGATGTCTTCCTTGCTCAGGGTGCGCATCGTGTCTTCGGCGTCGAGATTGAGACGCATGTTCATCTTGACCCGGCCCACGGCGGACAGATCATAGCGTTCGCTGTCAAAGAACAGCGTGTTGAACAGCGAACTGGCCGCCTCGACGGTCGGCGGTTCACCCGGGCGCATGACACGGTAGATGTCCATGAGCGCGGTTTCGCGGTTCATGTTCTTGTCCACGGCCATGGTGTTGCGCATGTAGGGCCCGACGGTGACATTGTCGATGTCGAGCACCGGGATCTCGGTCACACCGGCGTCCAGCAATTCCTTGACCGAACCACCGATGATTTCACCTTCTTTGTCGTACTCGAGAGTCAGCTCATCGCCAGCCTCGACATAGATGGCGCCGTTTTCCTCGTTGATCATGTCCTTGGCTGCGAATTTGCCCACGATCCGTTCGAACGGCAGTAGCAGGCTCTTGACCTTGCCCTCGTCGATCAGCTTTTTCACCGCCCGCGGGGTGACTTTCTTGCCCGCTTCGGCGATCACTTCACCGGTGTCGGCATCGACCAGATCATAGGTCGGCCGGGTGCCGCGCACGCGTTCCGGGAAGAATTTGGTGACCCAGCCCTGGCCCTTGCGCAGGGTGTACTCGACGGTTTCGTAATAGGCGTCCATGATCGCCTCCTGATCCATCCCGAGGGAATAGAGCAGGGTCGTCACCGGCAATTTGCGGCGGCGGTCGATCCGGCAGAACACGATGTCCTTGGCGTCGAATTCGAAATCCAGCCAGGAGCCGCGATAGGGAATGATCCGGCAGGTGAACAGCAGCTTGCCCGAGCTGTGGGTCTTGCCCTTGTCATGGTCAAAGAACACGCCAGGCGACCGGTGCATCTGCGAAACGATCACCCGTTCGGTGCCGTTGACGATGAAGGTGCCATTCGGCGTCATCAGGGGCATGTCGCCCATGAACACGTCCTGTTCCTTGATATCCTTCACCGACTTGGCGCCGGTGTCCTCGTCGATATCGAACACGATCAGGCGCAGGGTGACCTTCAGCGGGGCGCTGTAGGTCATGTCGCGCTGCATGCATTCCTCGACGTCGTATTTGGGATGCTCGAGCTCGTATTTCACGAACTCCAGATGCGCGGTTTCGTTGAAATCCTTGATCGGGAATACCGATTGAAAGACACCCTTGATGCCCTCCCCATCGGTCGGATCGGGCTGGTCGCCGGATTTCAGAAAGAGTTCGTAGGAGCTTTTTTGAACCTCAATGAGGTTCGGCATTTCAAGAACTTCGCGGATTTTACCGTAGTATTTGCGAAGACGTTTCTGACCGAGGAAGGTCTGAGCCATGACGGGTGTCACCTTTCGTTTCTCATCGGGCTGCGCGACCGCTGGGCTTCGGTCGCGCTCCCTTGCGAGAGGGCGTGCTTCTGGGATCAATTCCCGGCCACCGTCCCAAAGGTGGCCTCCCGATCCCAAAACCTCGCCTTAGAAAAGCCCTGACCGACAGGGCCTCACTGAGACAGGTTCGACTGGACCCGATATTTCGGATCCAGCCCTGTTCTTTCAGATCCGGGTCACCCCGGCACAGATCACTTGAGTTCGACTTCGGCGCCAGCTGCTTCCAGCTTGCCCTTGATCTCGTCGGCTTCGGCTTTCGAAACCTGCTCTTTGACTGCTTTGCCGCCGGCTTCGACCAGATCCTTGGCTTCTTTCAGCCCCAGACCGGTGATCGCGCGGACTTCTTTGATCACGTTGATTTTCGAAGCGCCTGCGGATTTCAGGATCACGTCGAATTCGGTTTGCTCTTCGGCTGCTGCCGCTTCGCCACCACCTGCCGGACCGGCCATCATCACAGCGCCACCAGCGGCGGGCTCGATGCCGTATTCGTCTTTCAGGATGGTTTTCAGTTCTTGTGCTTCGAGAAGCGTCAGGTTGACGATCTCTTCTGCCAGTTTCTTCAGATCAGCCATGTTCAGCTCTTTCCGTTAATAGATGTGTTCCAACGTCAGGGTGTGCACCCATGACCGTCTCACGTTTGCCTTAAGCCGCTTCGGCCTTTTCCTCGATCGTGGAAAGGATGGAAGCGATGTTCGAAGCAGGGGCACCAATCGCACCGGCGATGTTCGAAGCGGGTGCGCCGATACAACCAGCGATCGAAGAGATAAGCTCTTCGCGCGAAGGCATTTTCGACACAGCCTCGACACCGGCCCGGTCCAGGGCCGTCTCACCCATTGCCCCGCCAAGGATCACAAGCTTTTTGTTTTCTTTGGCGAAACCCTCGACCACTTTGGCGGCTGCCACAGGGTCTTCGGAATAGGTCAGAACGGTCATGCCCGTCAGAAGCTCGGCGATGCTTTCGCAGGGCCGTCCCTGAAGGGCGATCTTGGCAAGCCTGTTCTTGGCGACGCGCACAGCAGAACCAGCCTCACGGGCTTGGGCTCGCAGTTTCTGCATCTCGGCAACCGTGAGGCCGGTGTAGTGTGCAACCACAACGACGCCAGAGCTTTCGAAGATTTGGCCGAGTTCCTCGACCACTTTCTCTTTCTGGGCTCTATCCACAGTTTCACTCCAATTGGGGAGGTGTGACCCTCCGGCTCGTTTCGCCGCAACTTGCGCTGCGACAATCAAGTCCTTACGGGTCCTGCACATCCCCCGGACGGCGGCACGGCCGCTTACCGAAGAAACTCATGTCATTTCCCGTCTCGGGCAGGAATTATGAAAGGCCGTAGCGCCAATCACCCACCGTCTCGGACGAATCAACCGAACGGCTGCGCATGCGCATCCATCCAGTCAGAGGCGCTCTGATAGGAGGTTTCGCAGGGAATGTGAAGAGGCCATGCCAGAATTCTTGCGCAAATCTACGCGCGACCCCAGGCGGCGCGCGACAGCGCCATCGGCTCGGCCCGCGACAACGGCACACTGCGCCGTTAATCCAACTTGAACGCCAACCCCACCTGGGTCAAGGCCTGCACCCTTTCGACATGAAAAACATGGGGCTCGCGATAGAGCGCCCGCAGGTCCGGTTCCGGATCGGAGACAATATGACGAAATTGAGTTTGTTGTAACCTATCTGGCAACAATCACGGGGAATCCTCCGTGACGGCAAAAGAAAAGGCGGGCCAAGCCCGCCTTTTCGAAACACTCACTGATCGGAAAGAATCAGTTGTTGCCGGTTGCGCTTTCGACATTGACCGACACGCCCGGGCCCATGGTCGAGCTCAGCGAGACTTTCAGCATATAGCTGCCCTTGGCACCTGCCGGGCGGGCCTTGGCCACCGCGTCAACAAAGGCACGGACATTCGCGGCCAGTTGCGCCGGCTCAAAGCTGGCCTTGCCGACACCGGCATGCACCACACCGGCTTTTTCGGCCTTGAACTGCACCTGACCGCCCTTGGCGTCTTCCACAGCCTGTTTGACATCCATCGTCACCGTGCCGACCCGCGGGTTCGGCATCAGGTTGCGCGGGCCCAGGATTTTGCCCAGGCGACCGACGACGGCCATCATGTCCGGCGTTGCAATGCAGCGGTCGAAATCGATGGTGCCACCCTGGATGGTTTCCATCAGATCCTCGGCGCCGACAATATCGGCCCCGGCTGCGGTGGCTTCATCCGCCTTGGCGCCCCGGGCAAAGACCGCGACGCGCACGGTTTTGCCGGTGCCGTGCGGCAGGCCGACAACACCGCGGACCATCTGATCCGCATGGCGCGGGTCAACCCCGAGGTTCAGTGCGATTTCGACGGTCTCGTCGAACTTGCTGGTGGCGTTGGCCTTGACCAGCGCAACCGCGTCCTCGACCGACAGGTTGTCCTTACCGGCGAAAGCGGCGCGGGCGGCGGCGGTGCGTTTTCCGAGTTTTGCCATCTTACTTCACCTCGATGCCCATGGACCGCGCCGAGCCGAGGATGATCTGCATGGCAGCCTCGACGGAATTGGCGTTCAGGTCCTTCATCTTCGCTTCGGCAATCTCTTTCACCTGGGCGACGCTCACCGAACCGGCGGTTGCGCGACCGGGGGTCTGCGAGCCGGATTTCAGCTTGGCGGCCTTCTTCAGGTAATAGGACGCGGGCGGCGTCTTGATTTCCATGGTGAAGGATTTGTCCTGGTAATACGAGATCACCGTGGGACAGGGGGCACCGGGTTCCATGTCCTGCGTCTTGGCGTTGAACGCCTTGCAGAATTCCATGATGTTGATGCCACGCTGGCCGAGCGCCGGACCGACGGGCGGCGACGGGTTGGCCTGACCGGCCTTGACTTGCAGCTTGAGGCTGCCGATGAGCTTCTTGGCCATCTGGCCTTCTCCTTGTCATCGGTGCGTGAATTCACGCACCCTACGGGCCGGATCGCGTTCCGGCGCGCTGGTTAGCGTGGTGCGGGTCCGACACGCGTGCCCTTCCCTCCCACGAACGAAACCGGGCTGCCCCGGCCAGATGCGTGTTGCCACGCACCGCCACGTCAGATCTGTTTGGAGACCTGCGTGAATTCCAGTTCGACCGGGGTTTCCCGACCAAAGATCGACACCATGACCTTGAGGCGCTGGTGCTCCTCGTCCACATCCTCGACCATGCCGTCGAAATCCTCGAACGGGCCATCGTTGACCCGGACCTTTTCGCCGATCTCGAAATGGATCAGGGTGCGCGGGCTGTCCTCGCCCTCTTGCACCCGATTCAGGATCTGGTTCACCTCGGCGTCACGCATCGGCATCGGACGGCCCTGCGGCCCGAGAAAGCCGGTGACCCGGTTGATCGTGCTGATCAGGTGATAGCCCTCGTCGGACATCTCCATATGCACCAGGACATAGCCGGGCATGAAGCGGCGTTCCGTCGTGACCTTCTTGCCGCGACGCACCTCGATCACCTCTTCGGTGGGGACCAGAACCTCGTCGATCTGATCGGCCAAGTCCTTTTCCTCGGCCGAGAGCCGGATCTGCTCGGCGACCTTCTTCTCGAAATTCGAGAGGACGCTTACCGAATACCACCGTTTCGCCATATCTCAGCCGTTCCTTGCGCACCGGGCCAGAGGCCGGAATTCCTGTGAGACGCGAGCGGTTGCACCGCCCTTGCCCCGAACATATGCCGCCTCAATAAAAATCGGCGTGCCACTTGAGTCGCTGCACGCCAAAATTGAGGAAGTTGAGGCGCGTTTACCGCCACGCCGGAAGGAATTCAAGCCCTCAGCCGAACATCCCCAAAACGCCCTGAAGCCCGGAGCGGATGATCACATCCACCAGCGCAAAGAACACCGAGGTCAGCGCCGCCATGATGAACACCATCACCGTGGTCAGCAGAACCTCGCGGCGGGTCGGCCAGACGACCTTGGAGATCTCGGCGCGGGTCTGATTGATGAACTGAAGCGGATTGGCCATTGGGTCTGCCTTTGGGCTGTCACGCGGCACGCGGGGTGCCGGGGTCGGAAAGAACGCTGTTGTCGGGCGACATACGCGCCGCGCGGTGCGAATTCAAGGCTGACGGCAGTGTCGCGGTGGTTTGCCTGCCCGGCTGTGATCCACCGGCCGCCCGCAGAAGCCGCGCCCGCGCGCGCCCGCCGGGTTGCCAGGCCGCGCCGCACCCCGCAGACTGGGCGCGAGGTTTGAGCAGGAGGGCCGAAACGATGCCAATCACCCGGCGACATGTTCTGAGCGGCGGCGTCGCCGCCCTGGCGCTGACCGGATGCGGCGGCACCCCGATGCGGGTCGGCAACGGCACCGGACGACCCCGGCTTGCCCCCCCTGAGCCGGCGTTCCGGCCAATACCCAATCCCGGCTGGGATGCCTGGGTGCGCGATTTTCGCAGCCGCGCCGCTGCGCGCGGCATCAGCGCCGCCACCCTGAACACGGCCTTTCGCGGTGCCGGGTATCTGCCCGGCGTGATCGAACGTGACCGCAACCAAACCGAATCGAACCGCACGCTGGAGGATTACCTCGCCATCGTCGCCAATGACGACAAGGTGCAGAGCGGCCGCGCCGCCCGCGCCAGCCGCCGCGCCCTGCTGGGTGAGATCGAGACCCGCTATGGCGTGCCCGCCGAGGTGGTGGCGGCGATCTGGGGGATGGAGAGCAATTACGGCAGCCGGCGCGGCGACATTTCGGTGATCTCCGCAACCTCGACCCTGGCCTTTGACGGGCGCCGTGGCGCTTTCTTTGAAAAACAGCTGATGGCGGCGCTGCGCATCCTGCAGCGCGGCGACACCACGCCCGCACAGATGACCGGCAGCTGGGCCGGGGCGATGGGACACACCCAGTTCATCCCGACCACATTCGACGCCTATGCGGTCGATTTCCGGGGCGACGGTCGCCGTGACATCTGGTCGGACGATCCCACCGACGCCCTGGCCTCGGCCGCCGCCTATCTGGCGAAATCCGGCTGGCGGCGCGGCACGCCCTGGGGCTACGAGGTGCGCCTGCCTGGCGGCGGTGCGCCCATCGGCAGCACGCGCGCCCTGTCCGACTGGGCCAGCGCCGGGCTGACCCGCGCCAATGGCGGGCGGTTGTCCGGTGCCGCCTCGGCGCGGCTGATCCAGCCCGCCGGCGCCAATAGCCCGGCGTTTCTGACCCTGGCCAATTTCCGGGTGATCCTGCGCTACAACAATGCCGAGAAATACGCGATCGGGGTCGGCCACCTGTCAGACCGAATCGCCGGTGGCGGCCCGTTGCGGGCGACGTTTCCGCCGGATCGACATGGGTTGAGCCTGCAGGATCGCAAACGCCTGCAGACCCGACTGAACGGGCTGGGCTATGACCTTGGCACTCCGGATGGGGTGTTGGGCAAGAAATCCGAGGCCGCGATCCGCGCCTATCAGCGCGCCAATGGCATGGCCGAAACCGGCACGCCATCGCCGGAACTGCTGGCCCGGCTGGGATAACTGCGCGGTGGCGGTGCGGTGGCGGCGCAGAGATTGCTGGGCGTGTCATCAGGACGAGGGGGCTTTGCCCCCTCGCGCTCCCCCAGGATATTTGTGACCAGAGGAAGCAGGCGGACCGGGCGCGCAGCCCGGCACGGCATTGGTATTGTCGAATGTCTGAAAACTGGCAGGGGCAGAGGGACTCGAACCCACGACCCTCGGTTTTGGAGACCGATGCTCTACCAACTGAGCTA
>NZ_JARGNH010000002.1:160504-238228 GCF_029213205.1 Pseudooceanicola sp. | reverse complement strand
AACTCAAACCAGAGCTGTTCAAGAAAATTCCTTACCAGCTTACGGGACGTGACAGCTAAGGCTGTCTATCGTCAATGCGGAGGGTGCGCGAAAGCGGGTTGCGCAGCAACCTGCGGGCGCACGCGGTGGGGGTGGGGTGTTACGGACCTTCGTCATTCAATTTGGCCGAACGTGTGTGCCGTGCTTTCAGGTAATTTAATGCTCGGCTAAGATCTTATCTTTTGCCCAGATTAGGCCGCCCAATAATTGCTCCAAGTTTCTTAGTGCATCCTTGCGCATTTCTTGCGTAATTCTTGTTGTATCTTGCTCAGCGATACGTTGGCCGTGATTTCTTCGCCAGTGTAGGTAATTGATACAGCAATCTCCATTTGTATCGTCAAATGAAAAGGCGCCGTGAACGACCATGTGCCTGTACTTGGCGTTCTGCTCTATATAGATCATACATCTATTTATATAGTTTACTGCGCCGCTGGGCACCTCCTGACTCAGGTTGGGTAGGACATTTTTTGCTTTCTTAATCAATTCGTTCTGCGGCATTTTTCGGAGTTTTAAGAATTCTGGTCCCCATTCATCAATCTTGGAAGATCTGCTTTCCACGATGGCGACAATTTGGCAAATTTCTAATTCAACATGAACGGATAGCTGCAAATACTGACCTATATCAACCAATAGATCATTGGGGAGATGAAGGTTGACTTGGAAGTTCATTTGCGGCCTCGCTGAAAAATTCCATGTTGTAGGATGCTATCATTTAGTCCGGGATCTTGTCGATTGGGGGGCGTAACCCCGCCCGGCACCGCCGGGCTGCGCCTACCTGCCCCCCGGCAGGCGCATTCGCGCCTACCCAGGCAGGCGCCGCCCTCCGCACTCGGCATAACCGTTGCCACAGGCCTGGTCTCGCTGATGCGCCTGCCGTTCGCCGGGCTTTCGCCGCGCCACTGGCGCGACGGTCCCGTCTCACCCCGGCAGGCGCCGCCCTCTGCACTCGGCATAACCGCCGCCACAGGCCTGGTCTCGCTGATGCGCCTACCGTTCGCCGGGTATAGGCTGCGCCACTGGCGCGACGCTGGGTCCCACCCCCGGCAGGGGCGGCCAATTGGCACTGGCGTCCCGCGCCACCCTGCCGGTATCCTGGTGACGGAAATCGCCGTCTGGCCGGTATCAGCCTGTGACCTGCAACCCACCGAGGACTTGCCATGCCAACCCATTACTCCCGCCTTCAGATCATCCTGCATTGGCTGGTCGCCGGCCTCATCCTGCTGCAATTCCTGGCCAATGACTGGATCGGCGCCGCCTGGCATGTGTTTCAGGACACCGGGGTCAAGACCCAGACCTTCGGGGCCTTGCTGCATATCATTCCCGGCATCGCGGTGCTGCTCTTTGCGATCTGGCGGATCGCCCTGCGGCTGATCCGTGGCGTGCCGCCTCTGCCGGCGGGTGGCAATCCGCTGATGAACAAGGTGGCGAACTGGACCCATCTGGCGCTTTACGTGCTGATCGTCCTGACGCCGCTCTCCGGCATGGCGGCCTGGGGCGGCGAGATCAAGATCGCGGCCGAGGTGCATGATCTGCTGACCTCGCTGATCCTGATCCTGATCGGGCTGCATACCGTCGCGGCGCTGTTTCACCAATTCGTGCTGAAGGACGGGCTGATGGACCGGATGCGGCGCTCGCGCTAGGGCGGGCAGGGGCCCCGACCGGCAGTTAAGCCCTTGCGGCGAGGGGTGAGACTCGGCAGAATTCCGCGCATTAAGCCCTATTCAAATTATGCTGGTTTTATATGCGAATTCTGACTCTCGTCGCGGCTCTGGCCGCAATTTCCGGCTGCACTGGCGATCTGACCCAGGTCCCTGACGCCGCGAAGGGGCGCGATTTCTGTGCCGATCCGGCCTCGCCCACTTGCCGGTTCCTGAATGCGCCGGTCAAACTTTCTCCGAAAAAGGTGTCGCTGCCAGGGCGGCCCTACGCGTTTCATCCGACCCGCGAGGCGTTGGAGTTCGTCGACGGCATGGGGCGACACTGGCGCGCGCCGGTTGGCACGCTGACCGATGGCGCCTCGATCCCGGTGGTCTTTGCGCAGATCATCGGCAATCCGACCAGCCGCGAATTCGTCAATGCGGCAGCGATGCATGATGCGATCTGCGGTATCGGCAACACCGAATTGCCCGGCTTTCACGACGCCACCTGGGAGGCGACACATCGGATGTTCTATGACGGGCTGCGGGTTGGCGGCACCGATGAGATCCGGTCCAAGCTGATGTTCGCGGCGGTCTATCTCGGCGGGCCGCGCTGGCTGCCGGGGGACAAGACCTTTGACATGCGTCAGGACCGTTCGGCCGAGGCGATCGTCTCGACCCAGGGCACCCGGGTCGCAGCGGTCACCCGCGGGCTGCGCGGTCAGGCCCTGGGCCGGGTGTCGACCGCTGAGTTGCAGGCGATGATGCGCCGCGTCAAGGTCTGGATCGAAACCAACAATCCCGGCGTCGGCCAGATCGAGAGCTATATCCAGCGTCAGGAACAACAGGCGCTGGCGGCCCTGGCGGCGGAACAGGCGGGCGGTGATGGCCCCTCGCACCCGGCCGAGCCGCAGGCGGAGGCCCCCGATCCGGGGCCGGTGACGACGCCAATTGGCGAGTCGGCCGAGATCGCCAATCCGGCAGTGGCCGATCCGACCGCCGGGACGGAGACCGGCAGTGGGCTCTGACCAGGATCAAGGCGTGACATTCGGCATGTGATACATGTGCGGGCCAGAGCGCATGCATCGCGGAGGTCGCCATGCGACGCCTTGCCCTTGCCCTGTTCAGCCTGGTTGCCATCTCCCTGGGGGCCGCCTGAGGGTTCTGGTGCCGACCATGGGCTATGACACGCTGATCCCGATCCTCGCTGCGGCGGGGTCGGGCTTTGTCATCGCGATTCCGGTGGCCTGGCTGGTGGCGCGTGGCATCCTCGCCGAGGGCTAGGGGATCGGGCGGCCCAGCCATTCGGCCACCGCTGCTTCGAATTCGCGCGGTTTTTCGGCATGCAGCCAATGACCGGCGCCGGGGATCTTGGCAAATACCGCCATCGGGAACCGCGCCTTGATCAGATCGCGATGTTCGGGGCGGACATAGGTCGAGTTGGCCCCGGTCAGGAACAGCACCGGGCCTTCGAACGATCCCGAAATTTCGGGAAAGCCGATGATTTTCGGCATTTCCTGGGCCAGCACCTCCAGGTTCAGCCGCCAGCGCCGGTTGGCCACATCCAGTGATTGGGTAAAGAACGCCCTCAGCGTCGGATCGGCAATCTGGCGGGCCAGCAGGGCATCGGCGTCGCTGCGCCGTTCGACCCGGGTCAGATCGACCGCTCGCATCGCATTGATATTGTCGAGTTGGCTGTGACCATAGCTGACCGGCGCGATATCGGCGACGATCAAGCGTCTGACCAGGTCGGGGCGGCGCAGCGCCAGCACCATCGCCGCCTTGCCGCCCATCGAATGGCCGAGGACATCCGCCGGGCCGTGTTCTTCCAGAACCTCGGCCAGATCTGCGGCCAGATCGTCATAGCTGTGGCTGTCGGCCCAGAAGCTGGTACCATGATTGCGCAGGTCGACGGCGATCACCTGCCGGGCTTCGGACAGGCGTTTGGCGATCACCCCCCAATTGCGGGCAGAGCCATAGAGCCCGTGCACGATCAGCAGCGGCGGCTGGTCCCCGGGGAGGCCGTGAAGGATGGTGTTCAACATGATCCTTGGGTAATGCTGCGCCGCGGGTGGCACAAGATGCGCCAGCGGAAAAACAGGCCGGATGAACGCGCGGAATGGGTGACGACAAAGAGATTTCGGTGATCGTCGGGCGGCTGGAAAAGCTGCTGGAGGCCAAGTTCGGCTTTCGCAACACCCATCTGGACGCGGCCTTGTGCAAGGCCGGGCGACGGCTGCCACATGCCATGCGCAAGGCCGGGCGCGAGGTGGTGGCGGCGCAGCGCCTGGCCACGCATCCGCGGCTGTCACGGCAGATTGACATGGACCGGCTGCGCCGTGACAGCGCCGCGCTGGCCAGTTTCCTGGAAACGATCGACCCGGCGGACCGGCGCAAGGGCGCGGTGCTTTCGACCCTGGCGTCGATCGCCTTCAATCTGCTGTTGCTGGCGGCCGCGCTTCTGGCGCTGGCTCGCTGGCGCGGCTGGATCTGAGCCAGGGCCCAGGCCGGCAGGCGTCGCGGAACACGATCAGCACCGTGGCAAAGGCGACATAGAACAGCAGATACCAGGATCCGATCAGGCGAAAGCTGACCGCCTCCCAGCGCAATTGCCCGGCATAGGCCCAGGTGCCGGTGAAGGTGCCGATATTCTCGGCCACCCAGAGCAGCCCAGCGACGATCAGCGCCGCCATCGGCAGCGGCAGCGAGCGCTGGCCTGCCCTGGTCTGCAGCCAGAGCCGGGTGCGAAAGAACACCAGCAAGGTTGCGACGTACAGCGCGATGCGGATGTCGGGCAGGTAATGGTGAGCAAAGAAATTCACATAGATCGCCAGCGCCAGCGCGGTGACCAGAGGGTAGGGCGGGAATGGCGCCAGTACGATGCCGAACAGCCGGATTGAGCGGGCGATATAAGAGCCGACCGAGGCATACATGAAGCCGGTGAACAGTGGCACGCCCAAAAGCTTGATCAAGCCCGGTTCGGGATAGTGCCAACTGCCGATATTGACCTTGAACAGCTCCATCACCGTGCCGGTGATATGAAACAGCAGGATCACCTTGGCCTCATCCAGGGTTTCCAATCGGAACACCAGCATCAGGATCTGCGCGACCAGAGCGATGAGCACCAGCGCATCGTAACGCGCCAGCGCCCAATCGGGTTGCCAAATTGCCTTGGTCACGATGATCGCGCTGAGGATGATCAGGGCAAACAGCGCCGCCCAGAGCTGGCCGGCGACAAAGATCAGCGCCGTATGGCCCCAGGTGACAAGCATGGGCCGTTGATCTCTTCGGCTGGTGTTCATGCGGGGCCTCCTGACGCCCTTCTGCGGCCCTGCCCTGCCCGGCGCCGCGCAAGGCCGGGCGGCGCGCGATGGGGGCTCTGCCCCCCGGCCTGTGGCCGCCCCCCGGGATATTTGTGACCAGAGGAAGCCAGGCGACAATCCACCTGCTTCCTCTGGTTCTAAATATCCCCGCCGGAGGCGAGAGTCTTCTGGTCCCGTCCGCGTCGATCAGAAATTCGGGTAGAGCGGAAAGCGCGCGCAGAGACCGGCAACCTCGGCCTTGACCCTGGCCTCAACCGCCGCATTGCCTTCGGCGCCATTGGCCGAAAGCCCGTCCATCACCGCGACGATCCAGTCGGCGATCTGGCGGAACTCGGCCTCGCCAAAGCCGCGTGTGGTGCCGGCCGGGGTGCCGAGCCGGATGCCCGAGGTGACAAAGGGTTTTTCCGGGTCAAACGGGATGCCGTTCTTGTTGCAGGTGATATGGGCGCGGCCGAGGGCGGCCTCGGCGGCCTTGCCGGTCACCTTTTTGGGGCGCAGGTCGGCCAGCATCAGATGGTTGTCGGTGCCGCCCGACACGATGTCGATGCCGCCCTTCATCAGCTGGTCCGCCATCGCCCGGGCATTGGCCACCACCTGGGCGGCATAGGATTTGAAGCTCGGGCCGAGCGCCTCGTGAAAGGCCACGGCCTTGGCCGCGATCACATGCATCAGCGGGCCGCCCTGGAGGCCGGGAAACACCGCCGAGTTCACCTTTTTGGCGATGTCGGGATCATTGGTCAGGATCATCCCGCCGCGCGGGCCGCGCAGGGATTTATGGGTGGTGGTGGTGACCACATCGGCATGCGGCAGCGGCGAGGGATGCGCGCCACCGGCGACCAGACCGGCGATATGGGCCATGTCGACCATCAGATAGGCGCCGACCTCGTCGGCGATGGCGCGGAAGGCGGCCCAGTCCCAAACCCGGGAATAGGCGGTGCCACCGGCGAGGATCAGCTTGGGTTTGTGTTCCAGCGCCTTGGCGCGGATATCTTCCATATCCAGCAGTTGATCCTGCTGGCGCACGCCATAGCTGACCACGTTGAACCATTTGCCCGACATGTTGACGGGGGAGCCATGGGTCAGGTGGCCACCGGAATTCAGGTCGAGCCCCATGAAGGTGTCGCCGGGTTTCAGCAGCGCCAGGAACACCGCCTGGTTCATCTGACTGCCGGAATTCGGCTGCACGTTGGCAAAACCGCAATCGAACAGCTGTTTCGCCCGCTCGATGGCCAGGGTTTCGGCGATGTCGACGAATTGGCAGCCACCGTAGTAGCGTTTGCCGGGATAGCCTTCGGCGTATTTGTTGGTCAGGACCGATCCCTGCGCCTCTAGCACTGCAGCCGAGACGATGTTTTCCGAGGCGATCAGCTCGATCTCGTCTCGTTGGCGACCGAGCTCTTTGCTGATCGTGTCGAAGATTTCGGGGTCGCGGTCGGCGAGGGTGGCGGAAAAGAAGCCGGCATCCGTCATGGGAATGGTCCTTCCTGGGGAATTGCGTTGCCGTTTCCTAGCGGCAATGTCGGCCGGGAAAAAGGCCGGATCGCGACATAATGATCTTGAAACCGCTGCATCAGTGGGCTGGGCTGGCGCCGGTGGGGCGGATGTGATTGTTTCGGAACCGTATGATCGCTATCGGAAACGGGACCAGACCGGCATGAACACGAAGATCGCCTTTGCGGCCGGTCGCGAAGTCTCGGCGCAAGCTGCCTGCGCAACGCTGATGGCGCGCTATGGCAATGTGCCCGAAGCCGAGGCGGATGTGATCGTCGCGCTGGGCGGCGACGGGTTCATGTTGCACACGCTGCACCGCACCCAGGACCTGCCAGCACCGGTCTACGGGATGAACCGCGGCACCGTCGGGTTTCTGATGAACGAATATTCCGAGGACGATCTGTCCGAGCGGCTGAAGCTGGCCGAGGAAGAGGTGATCAACCCGCTGTCGATGCTGGCCACCCGCTCTGACGGCTCCGAGCATCGGGCGCTGGCGCTGAACGAGGTCTCGTTGCTGCGCGCCGGGCCACAGGCGGCCAAGCTGCGGATCAGCGTCGATGGCAAGGTCCGGTTGCCCGAGCTGGTCTGTGACGGCGCGCTGGTGGCCACCCCGGCCGGGTCGACCGCCTATAATTATTCCGCCCATGGTCCGATCCTGCCCATCGGCGCCGATGTGCTGGCGCTGACGGCGATGGCGGCGTACCGGCCCCGGCGCTGGCGCGGCGCCCTGCTGCCAAAGACCGCAATGGTCCGCTTTGACGTGCTTGAGGCCGAAAAACGCCCGGTGATGGCAGATGCCGACAGTCGCTCGGTGCGCGACGTGATCGCGGTCGAGATCAAGTCCGAACCGACGATTGCCCATCGGATCCTGTTCGATCCGGGCCACGGGCTGGAAGAACGGTTGATCAGCGAACAATTTGTTTGACGCTGGTTGGCGTCAGGTGAAGGCTTGACTTTCACGGCACATTGTTGACTAAGTCAATAATGATCGAGTCAACATCAACCCCCCGCGCGGTGTCCGAACTGCGCCGCTTTTCACGATTCTACACCGGTTTCGTCGATGCGCTGTCGGACCGGATGCTGAAAAGCGAGTTCTCGCTGCCGCAGGCACGGGTGTTGCATGAGATTGCCACCGGCCCGAAAAACACCCAGGCCGCTGATATGGCGCGGGCGCTCAGGATGGATGCCGGGCAATTGTCACGGATCCTGTCGGGGCTGGAGACAGCCGGGCTGATCGAACGCGCCGCCCAGAAGGCCAATGCCAAGCGGTTGAACATCACCCTGACCGAAACCGGCAAGGTGGAATTCACTCAATTGGACCGGCGGTCATCAGAGCAGACCGCGGCGGCGCTGGAAAAGCTGACCGGCAGCGACCGGACCCGGGTGGTGCGGGCGATGCGGCTGATCACCCGGCTGCTGGGGGCCCGTCCGCACCCCGCGGTGCCGGTGGATCTGCGGCCGCTGGAACCCGGCGACATGGGCTGGGTGATCTGGCGGCAATCGGTGCTTTATGCTGGGGAATACGGCTGGAACGCTGAGTATGAGGCGTTGGTTCTGCAAATCCTGGCGGATTTCACCAAGGCGCATGACCCGAAGCGTGAAACCGGCTGGATCGCCGAGATTGATGGCGAGCCGGTGGGCGCGGTGTTCCTGGTGAAAAAGGACAAGACCACCGCCCAGCTGCGGCTGCTGCATGTCGAAGGCGCGGCGCGTGGCCGTGGCATCGGGCGGGCCCTGGTCGAGGAATGCCTCAGCTTTGCCCGCGCCGCAGGCTATCGGCGGATCGAACTCTGGACCAATGACGTGCTGCGTTCGGCTCGGCGGATTTACATCCACGCCGGGTTCCGCCTGATCGAGGAAACTGCGCATCACAGCTTTGGCCATGACCTGATCGGCCAGACCTGGGGCCGCGACCTTTAACAGGGTGCCGAAACAGTCCCTTAACCGGAAGGCTGTCCCCGCTTCAGGGCTGTTTCGCCTGATCGCGATGCCCTTAGGCGGCTCGACATGTGCCCCGTGGATCGTCTCTCCGCGTCATGCGGCACGCAACCGGGGTGGTCTGGCGAGGTGGTTGGCGGCCATTGCCAGAATGAACCGCGACCGGACGCGTTCGACGCCGCGATCCATGGTCCGAGCCATGCCGCCGACGGTTTTGGCCCATCCGAACGCTTCCTCACCCCCGTCGGTGCGGCCCAAAGGGTGAATCATGTTCTCACAGCCCTGTCGAGGCAGGGCTCGTTCAGCAACCTGCTAAGGCCTCCGACCACCCTGACCTGTGTCGGTCAGGCTGTCTCCTTGGCCAGGCCGATGCTTTGCAGCGCCACCCGGATTTCGTCGAGAATTTCCGGATCGTCGATGGTCGCGGGCATCTTGAAGGCCTCGCTGTCCGCGATCTTCACCATCGTGGCGCGCAGGATCTTGCCCGAGCGGGTTTTCGGCAAGCGATCTACCACCACGGCGGATTTGAATGCCGCCACCGGGCCGATCTGATCGCGCACCATGGCGACCACCTCTTTCACGATTTCATCGTGCGGGCGGTTCACCCCGTTGGTCAGGCACAGGAACCCGACCGGGGTCTGGCCTTTCAGCGGGTCCGAAACCCCGATCACCGCAGTTTCGGCAACATCGGGGTGATTGGCCAGAACCTCTTCCATCGCCCCGGTCGACAGGCGGTGTCCGGCGACATTGATCACGTCATCGGTGCGCGCCATGATGTAGAGATAGCCATCCGCATCGATCATGCCGGCATCGCCGGTCTCGTAATAGCCGGGAAAGGTGTTGAGATAGCTTTTGCGGAACCGGTCTTCGGCGTTCCAGAGGCTGGGCAGGGTGCCCGGCGGCAGCGGCAGTTTCACCGCGATGGCACCCAGTTCACCGGGCTTCATCGGGTGACCGGCCTCATCGAGGATCTGCACGTCATAGCCGGGCATCGCCACCGAGGGTGAACCGACCTTGATCGGCAGCAATTCGATCCCGACCGGGTTGGCGGCAATCGACCAGCCGGTTTCGGTCTGCCACCAATGGTCGATGATCGGCTTGCCGAACATCTCTTGGGCCCAGTTGATGGTGTCCGGGTCGGCGCGTTCCCCGGCCAGATAGATGGTTTTCAGCGCGCTCAGGTCGTATTTGCGGACGAAATCGCCCTTGGGATCGACCCGCTTCACCGCGCGGAATGCGGTGGGCGCGGTAAAGAAGCTTTTGACCTTATGTTCGGAGATCACCCGCCAGAAGGTGCCGGCGTCGGGCGTGCCCACCGGCTTGCCCTCGAACACGATGGTGGTGTTGCCATTGATCAGCGGCCCGTAGCAGATATAGCTGTGGCCGACGACCCAGCCGACATCCGAGGCGGCCCAGAACACATCGCCAGGGCCGACATCATAGATGTTCTTCATCGACCAGTTCAGCGCCACCAGATGGCCGCCAGTGGGGCGGATCACCCCCTTGGGCTGACCGGTGGTGCCGGAGGTATAGAGAATATAGGCCGGGTGATCGCCTGCGACTGGCACGCAATCGGCAGGCTCGACGCCATATTGAAAGCCGTGCCAATCGTGATCCCGCCCCTCGATCAGCTTGGCAACCTCTTGTTCGCGTTGAAAGATGACGCAGAAATCGGGCTTGTGGGTCGATTGTTCGATCGCGCCGTCGAGCAGCGGCTTGTATTGCACCACCCGGCCCGGCTCCAGCCCGCAAGAGGCGGCGATGATCGCCTTGGGCGTGCAATCGTCGATCCGCACCGCCAGTTCATGCGCGGCAAAGCCGCCGAACACCACCGAATGGATCGCGCCCAGACGGGCGCAGGCCAGCATCGCCTCAAGCGCTTCGGGCACCATCGGCATGTAAATGATCACCCGGTCGCCCTTTTCGATGCCCTGGGCGCGCAGCGCCCCGGCCAGCCGGGCGACGCGGTTGCGCAGATCGGCAAAGGTGATCTTGTGAATGGTGCCGGTGATCGGGCTGTCGTGGATGATGGCAATCTGGCTGCCACGGCCATTCTCGACATGGCGGTCGACGGCGTTCCAACAGGTATTCACCTGGCCATCGACGAACCATTCGTAAAGCGGCGTGTTTTCATCAAACAGCGCCTTTGACGGCTTTTCGATCCAGTCGATTGCCTCGGCCTGTTCCATCCAGAACCCGTTGGGGTCTGATTTCCAAGCCTGATACACGTCTGCATAGCTCATCCGCGTTCTCCTCCATCCCGCGTGCGTGCTGATTGCCATGTCTGATAGACCCGCGACATGACACCAATCAAGTGCGCAACCTGTGCGACGCGGTCGCAGGTTTGCGGTAACATTGCGGGTTTTGCCTGGCTTGTAAAAGGACTTCACAGCCTTTGGAATAGTTGGTAAATTTCTTTTTCATCCGTGTTGGCACGATATCACCCGTAATGCGCCACCGGGGTGCCGGCGATGGCGCTCATGTTCAGCAACCCGCGGGTGGTGATCGAGGGGGTGACCACATGGGCGCGATTGCCCATGCCCATCAGGATCGGCCCGACCTCGAGCCCGCCGGCGCGCATCTTGAGGATATTGCGCACGCCCGACGCCGCATCGGTATTGGCAAAGACCAGCACGTTGGCCGCGCCCTGCATCCGCGTCTCGGGGAAGATGCGCGCGCGCAGGGTCGCATCGAGCGCGGCGTCGATATGCATCTCGCCCTCGTAATGAAAGTTGCGCGGCGCGGAATCGAGGCTGTCGAGGGCGGCGCGCATCCGCACCCCGCTGTCATTGTCGAGGTTGCCGAACTGCGAATGCGAACACAGCGCGATGTTCGGCTCCAGCCCGAAGCGGCGCACGTGGCGGGCGGCGCCGATCACCGTTTCGGCGATCTGTTCCGGCGTCGGCTCGTGGTGCACATGGGTGTCGGCGATGAACAGCGGTCCGTCCTCAAGGATGATCAGCGACAGCGCACCGACCGGATGCAGATCGCCGGTGCCCAGCACTTGCTGGACATAGTTCATGTGCCACAGGAACTGGCCGAAGGTGCCGCAGATCAGGCTGTCGGCCTCTTCGCGATGCACCATCACCGCGCCGATGGCGGTGGTGTTGGTGCGCATCACGGCGCGGGCCAGGTCCGGGGTGACGCCGCGCCGTGACATCAGCGAATGGTAGGTGCCCCAGTAATCGCGATAGCGCGGGTCGTTTTCCGGGTTCACGATGTGGAAATCGATACCGGGGCGGATTTTCAGCCCGGCGCGTTTGCAGCGCCGCTCGATCACCTCGGGGCGGCCGATCAGGATCGGTTGTTCGGTGGTTTCGTCAAGGATCGCCTGGGCGGCGCGCAGCACCCGCTCATCCTCGCCTTCGGCAAAGACGATGCGACGCGCGGCCGAGCGCGCGGCATGAAACACCGGCCGCATCAGCAGCGCCGATTTGAACACCGAGGAATTGAGATTTTGCCGATAGGCCTCGAGATCCGCAAGCGGGCGGGTGGCCACGCCGGTTTCCATCGCCGCCTTGGCGACGGCGGTCGACACCACGCCAGAGAGGCGCGGATCAAATGGTTTCGGGATCAGATAATCGGCACCAAAGGTCAGCTGTTCGCCGCGATAGGCCATTGCCGCCTCGGCGCTGGTGGTGGCGCGGGCGAGGGCGGCGATGCCTTCGATGCAGGCGATTTTCATATCATCGTTGATCTCGGTCGCGCCGACATCCAGCGCCCCGCGAAAGATGAAGGGAAAGCACAGCACGTTGTTGACCTGATTGGGAAAATCGCTGCGCCCGGTGGCGATGATTGCATCCGGCGCCACCGCACGGGCCTCGTCCGGCATGATTTCGGGGGTCGGGTTGGCCAGGGCAAAGATGATCGGCCGTTTGGCCATTTTCACCACCAGATCCGGGGTCAGCACGCCAGGTCCGGACAGGCCGAGGAACAGATCGGCGCCCTCGATGACCTCGGCCAGGCTGCGCTTGTCGCTGGGCTGCGCGTAAACCGCCTTTTGCGGGTTCATATCCTCGGCCCGGCCCTGGTAAACCAGCCCGTGAATGTCGCAAAGCCAGACGTTTTCGCGTTTGACGCCGAGTTTCAGCAGCATGTTGAGGCAGGCAATCCCCGCCGCGCCGCCGCCGGTGCTGACGATCTTGATATCCTCAAACGCCTTGCCGGCGACCCGCAGCGCATTGGTCGCCGCCGCGCCGACGACGATGGCGGTGCCATGCTGGTCGTCATGGAACACCGGGATATTCATCCGTTCACGGCACAGCTTTTCAACGACAAAGCAATCGGGCGCCTTGATGTCCTCAAGGTTGATCGCGCCAAAGGTCGGCTCCAAGGCACAGACGATATCGGCCAGTTTCACCGGGTCGGATTCGTTCAGCTCGATGTCAAAGCAATCGATCCCGGCAAATTTCTTGAACAGGACGGCCTTGCCCTCCATCACCGGTTTGCTGGCCAGCGGCCCGATATTGCCCAGCCCCAGCACTGCGGTGCCATTGGTCACCACCGCCACCAGATTACCGCGCGCGGTATAGCGCGAGGCGATGGTCGGATCGGCCTTGATTTCAAGACAGGCCTCGGCGACGCCGGGGGAATAGGCCAGGCTCAGGTCGCGGCCATTGGCCAGCGGCTTGGTCGCGCGGACCTCAAGCTTGCCGGGTTTGGGCAGCTCATGATAGGCCAGCGCCGCCTGCCGCAGGGTTTCCTTGCCAACATCCGCCATGGTGTTCTGCCCTTTCAGACTCGAATAGTTTAGCGTTAAACCGATTTCTTCGGCGCGGAAAGCGGATCCGCGCGCGGCCCCTAAATTGCCGTAGGGTTAGGCTTGTGTGCACCCTTGCAAACTGGCGACGCCTTGTCGACACTGGCTGGATCAAAACAGGGGCCGATATGGATATGCTCTCAGCCGCGACGCAAGTGCGCGAAAACGCCCATGCGCCCTATTCGCGTTTCAAGGTCGGCGCCGCGATCCGCGCAGCCAGCGGGCGGATCTATGTCGGCTGCAATGTCGAAAATGTCGCCTATCCCGAAGGCACCTGTGCCGAGGCCGGGGCAATTGCCGCGATGATCGCCGCCGGCGACAGGCAGTTGAACGAGGTTCTGGTCATCGCCGACAGCCCGGCGCCCGTGCCGCCCTGCGGCGGCTGTCGGCAAAAGCTGGTGGAATTCGGCGCGGGCGATACGCCGGTGACGATGTGCACCCTCGATGGCGCAACCCGGGTGATGACTCTTGCCGAACTGCTGCCGGGCCGGTTTGACGCCAGCCATATGGCAAAGGCCTGAGCGATGGATGCCCGCCGCATCATCGCCCGGCTGCGCGACGGCGAAACCCCGACCAGGGACGAGCTGCGCTGGTTCGCCGCCGGGCTGGCTGACCGCAGTGTCAGCGATGCCCAGGCCGGGGCCTTTGCCATGGCCGCGCTGCTGAACGGGCTGGGCGAGGAGGGCCGGGTGGCGCTGACCCTGGGGATGCGCGACAGCGGCAAGACCCTGGCATGGGATCTGCCTGGCCCGGCAATCGACAAGCATTCGACCGGGGGGATCGGCGATTGCGTGTCGCTGGTCCTGGCCCCGGCGCTGGCCGCCTGCGGCGCCTATGTGCCGATGATTTCCGGGCGCGGGTTGGGCCATACCGGCGGCACGTTGGACAAGATGGAAGCGATCCCCGGGCTGACCACCCAGATGGACGAGGCGCAGTTCCGTCAGGTGGTGGCCAAGGCGGGCTGCGCGATCGTTGCGGCCAGCGCCGAAATCGCCCCGGCGGACAAGCGGCTCTATGCGATCCGCGATGTGACCGCGACGGTCGAGAGCCTCGATCTGATCACCGCCTCGATCCTGTCGAAGAAGCTGGCGGCGGGGCTGGATGCGCTGGTGCTCGACGTCAAGCTCGGCTCTGGCGCCTTCATGAAATCCGAGGCCGATGCACGGGCACTGGCCAAGGCGCTGGTCAGCACCGCCAATGCGGCCGGTTGCCCGACCTCGGCGGTGCTGACCGATATGAACCAACCGCTGGCCCCGACCCTTGGCAACGCACTGGAAGTGGCGGACTCGATGCGGGTGCTGACCGGTGCCGCCTCCGGCCCGCTGGCCGAGATCACCGCCGCACTGGGAGGGGTGGTGTTGGCCTCGGCCGGTTTGGCGCACGATGTGACGGCGGGGGCGGAGGCGATTGCGACTGCGATCGCCTCGGGTCAGGCGGCGGAACGTTTTGGCCAGATGGTGGCGCTGATGGGCGGGCCGGTGGCCTTTGTCGACAATTGGGCGCGGTTTCTGCCCGAGGCAACGGTGATCCGCGAGGTGGTCGCGCCGCGCGATGGCTATATCAGCGCCTATGACGGTGAAGCGCTGGGCCTGGCGGTGGTCGATCTGGGCGGCGGTCGTCAGGTCGAGGGCGATGTGATCGACCCCTCGGTCGGGCTGTCGGATGTGCTGCCGCTGGGCACCTTGGTTGCCAGGGGCCAGCCGCTGGCCCGGGTCCATGCGGCGCGCACCGAAGCGGCGGATCAGGCCGTGGCGGCGGTGCTGGCGGCGGTGACCCTGGGCGAGGTGGTGCCGGTGGTGCCGCCCTTGATCCACGAAAGGATCAGCTGATGTCGCGTGCCTTTCTGATTGTCATCGACAGTGTTGGTTGTGGCGGTGCCCCGGATGCCGGGCGCTATTTCAACGGCGATGTGCCGGACACCGGCGCCAACACCCTGGCCCATATCGCCCAGGCCTGTGCCGCCGGGCGCGCCGATCAGGGCCGCAGCGGGCCGCTGCACCTGCCGGTGATGGATGCGCTGGGGCTGGGTGCGGCGGTGCGGCTGGCTTCGGGCGAGGCGACGCCGGGGCTCTCGGCGGAACCGGTGGGGCTCTACGCCGCGGCCACCGAGGCGAGCCAGGGCAAGGACACGCCATCAGGCCATTGGGATCTGGCAGGGGTGCCGGTGCCCTGGGACTGGGCCTATTTCACCAAGCTGGAGGAGTCCTTCCCCCCCGAGGTGATCGCGGCGGTCTGCGCGGCGGCCGGGACCGATGGCATCCTCGGCAATTGTCATGCCTCGGGGACCGATATCGTTACCAAAATGGGGGCCGAGCACATCCGCAGCGGCTGGCCGATCTGCTACACCTCTGCCGACAGCGTGTTCCAGATCGCGGCGCATGAAGAGGCGTTCGGCCTGCAACGGCTCTATGACCTTTGCAAGGCGGTGGCGCCGGTGCTGCATGGCATGCGGGTTGGCCGGGTCATCGCCCGCCCGTTCACCGGTGACGCGGAGCAGGGCTTTACCCGCACCATCAACCGCAAGGATTTCGCCATCGCCCCGCCCGCGCCGACCCTGTGTGACTGGGTGCAATCGGCCGGGCGCAAGGTGCACGGCGTCGGCAAGATCGGCGATATCTTTTCGATGCGCGGCATTGATGATGTGGTCAAGGGCAGCGATGCCGATCTGATGCTGGCCCTGTCCGAACTGATCGGCACCGCCGAGGACGGCAGCCTGACATTCGCCAATTTCGTCGAATTCGACAGCCTTTACGGTCACCGCCGCGACGTCGCAGGTTATGCACGGGCGCTGGAGTGGTTTGACGCCGAGCTGGGTAGACTGCTGCCGCGATTGCGCACTGGTGACATGCTGGTGGTCAGCGCCGATCACGGTAACGATCCGACCTGGACCGGCACCGATCACACCCGCGAACGGGTGCCGGTGCTGGTGGCGGGCAAGGGCGCCGGATCACCCGGGCTGATCGCCTTCAGCGATGTCGCCGCCAGCATCGCCGATCACCTTGGCGTGCCCGCCGCCGGGCCGGGGCGGAGTTTCCTATGAGATGGCAAGCCTTTCCCAAGGTCGAATTGCACCTGCATCTTGAGGGTGCGGCGCCGTCGGCGTTCATTCGCGGGCTGGCCGCGGAAAAGCATGTCGATATTCACAAGGTCTTTGATCAGGACGGCAATTACGCCTTCCGCGATTTCGTGCATTTCCTTCAGGTTTATGAGGTCGCGACCTCGGTGCTGCAAAGCCCTGAGGATTACGCCCGGCTGACCCGCGCGGTGCTGGAACAGAGCGCCGAAAACGGGGTGATCTATTGCGAAACCTTCCTGTCGCCAGATTTCTGCGGCGGTGGCGATGTTGCGGCCTGGCGCGAGTATCTGAGCGCGATGCAAGAGGTTGCGACCCAGGCTGAGGCCAAGGACGGCATCACCCTGCGCGGCATCATCACCTGCATCCGCCATTTCGGACCCGAGCAGGCCCGGACAGCGGCGCTCTGCGCGGCGGATACGGTGGGGGATTTCATCACCGGTTTCGGCATTGCCGGGGACGAGGGCAAGGGCCGCCCGCGCGATTTCCTCTGGTCATTCGATTGCGCCCGCGAGGCCGGGCTGCGGCTGACCGCCCATGCCGGGGAATGGGGCGGGCCGCAATCGGTGCGCGAGGCGCTGAGCGATCTCAGGGTCGAGCGGATCGGCCACGGCGTCCGCGCGATCGAGGATCTGGCGCTGGTCGATGAGCTGGCCGAGCGCGGCGTGGTGCTGGAATGCTGTCCGGGATCGAACGTGGCGCTGGGGCTTTATCCGTCCTGGCAGGATCACCCGATTGAAAAGCTGCGTGCGCGCGGGGTGAAGGTCACGGTATCGACCGACGACCCGCCGTTCTTTCACACCGATATGACCCGCGAATTCGACGAATTGGCGCGCGCCTTTGGCTGGCAGGCCGAAGATTTCGCCGAGATCACCCGCACCGCCCTTGATGCCGCCTTCTGCGACGAGGACACCAAGGCACGCATCGAAAAACGACTGGAGACACCTGGATGAGCAAACACCTGACCATCGTTGATCACCCGCTGGTGCAGCACAAGCTGTCGATCATGCGCGACAAGTCGACTTCGACCAAGTCGTTCCGCCAGCTGCTGCGCGAGATCAGCCTGCTGCTGGCCTATGAGGTCACCCGCGAATTGCCGATGACGATTGATCGCATCGAAACCCCGATAGAGCCGATGGACGCGCCGACGCTGGACGGCAAGAAACTGGCGCTGATTTCGATCCTGCGGGCCGGGAATGGGCTGCTCGACGGGGTGCTGGAGCTGATCCCGGCGGCACGGGTCGGGTTTGTCGGGCTGTATCGCGACGAGCGGACGCTGCAGCCGATCCAGTACTATTTCAAGGTGCCCGAAGCGCTGGAGGATCGTCTGGTGATCGCCCTCGACCCGATGCTGGCCACCGGCAATTCCTCGGTAGCGGCGATTGATCTGCTGAAAGAGGCGGGGGCCACCAACATCCGTTTCATGTGCCTTTTGGCCGCGCCCGAGGGCATTCAGCGGATGAAGGAGGCGCATCCCGACGTGCCCATCGTGACGGCGGCTGTGGACCAACGCCTGAACGAACATGGGTATATTGTGCCAGGGGTAGGGGATGCGGGCGACCGCATGTTCGGCACTAAATAAGCGATTTACCGGTTTACTCACTGCCTGTGCTCAGGCAGAATGCCATCTACATTATGGGGGCATAATGATGTTGAGCAGAGCAATTTGGGTAGCAACCATTATCTTGGGGGTTTCCGTGTCAGCGGCACAAGCCCAGAGCTTGAAGTCTGATGCCGGACCGGCAGAATATCCGCCATCCTCCTACAAGGCCAATCAATATGTCGACAGCAAGGGCTGCGTCTATATTCGGGCGGGTGTCGGCGGTCAGGTGACCTGGGTGCCGCGCGTGGCGCGCAACCGGCAGGTTGTCTGTGGCTACAAGCCGAGCCTTGCCGATCGCAGCCAGGCCACGGCCCAGCCCACCCAATCGACCGACAAGGTGGCGGTGATCCAGGCTGCCAAGCCCGAACAACAAACCGCGCCGAAACCGGCCCCGCGTGTCGCCGCCGCGCCGCAGCCGAAACCGGTGCCGCGCGTCGTTGCCGCTGCGCGTCCGGTCGCCGTGCCCGCACCCCGGCCCGTCGCGGCGCCGACTCCGGCGCCGTTGCGGACCACCCGACGGGTGGTGCGTGTGATGCCCACGGTCGCAACAGCGCCTGCGCCGAAACCGGTGCAAAAGCCGCGGGTCTATTCCCAGGCGCGCCCGGTGGCACCGGCCCGCGATCTGTCGCCGGGTGAAATTGCCTGCCCCAATCTGTCTCCCGTCGGTCGGCGCTATGTCAGCACCAATGGCGGTCGGGTCGAGGTGCGCTGCGGTCCGCAGGCGGCGTCGCCCAATGGCTATGGTGGCGCGTCCTCCCATGGCCGCGCGGCCTATGCCGGTCGCAGGCTGGCTCCGGGCACCGTGCTGAAGAAATCCGAGATTCCGCCGGGGGTGCGCGTGGTGCCCCGCGCCGTCTATGAAGATCACCGCAAGGCCGCGTCGCTGATGGTCACGCCACCGGGATACCGGCCGGCGTTCGAGGATGACCGGCTGAACACACGGCGCGCCGAAATGACCGGTGAAGGCATTCGCCAGACCGATCTGATCTGGACCAGCACGGTGCCGCGTCGCTTGATCGACCGCCGCACGGGCCGTGATGTCACCAGGCTGTTCCCGAATTACCGGGCGCCAGTGGTGTCGACCAGCGGCCGGGCCAAGCCAGCGCCGCGTGCCAAAGTGGCCGTGGCCGAGCCTCGGACCCAGGTAAAGACCCGGGCCAAGCCCAAGACCTTGGCGCAGGTCTTTGGCTTTGAAACCGCATCGGCGCCCGCCGCAGCACCGGCCCCGAAAGCCACCGCTGTGGTCTCGACCCGCTCGGCCCCGCGCGCGACACCTTCGGGGCATCGCTTTGTGCAGGTCGGGGCCTTTGGCGAAATCGGCAATGCCAACCGGGCCGCGCAGCGTCTCAAATCGGCGGGCCTGCCGGTGCGGATGGGCAAGTATCGGCGCGGTTCAAAGGAATTCAGCCTGGTGATGACCGGCCCGTTTGCCGATGGCACCTCGCTGGCGCGGGCCCTGCAGATCGCCCAGCGGTCCGGTTTCCGGGATGCCTTTACCCGGCGCTGAAGCCTGAATTCGGACTATGTATAGAGAGAGGGGCGCGGTTTCTGCGCCCCTTTTGCTTTGGCCGCGCGGATTGATCGACCCGGGGTTATTCGCAGATCGCCTGCAGGCGCAGCCAATCGGCATCCACCAGCACCGGGACCGGCGCGCCGGTGGGGTAGGGGTCGGCCTCGATCAGGCCGATGGTGCTTTCACCGGTGATATCCAGCGCATAGGCATAGGGGGTGGCGCGGACCCCGTGATCGCGAAACCCGCTCAGGATATCCTCATTCGACAGCGGCTCTTGCGGGGTGGTCAGCAGGCTGCGGGCATAGGACTCGATGACCTCGTCGCTCAGCACCCCGGTGGTCAGCAGCCGCAACGTCGCCAGTGGCCCCGCCGCCGCCAGCAAGCGGCCCAGCGGATCACGCTCACGGGCGCGGCGATCCGCGACGATGACATAGCCGGCGACCACATCGGGATCGCTGGTGTCCTCGACCACCGTCCGGTTCAACAGCACCAGGTCGCCGGGTAGCAGGATCGCGCCGCGCACCCCGTCGCGCATCACATGGATGCGGAACGAACCGTTCGGGCCGGGCAGCCGGGCGGCCAGCCGGGCCAGTGCCGCGCGCCCGTCGATGTCATCGCAGGGGGCGCCCGCGACATGGCGGATGCGCTCAAGCAGCGCCTCGCCGATCGCCACCCGCTTGACCTCGGGCACCACCGACAGGGCGTGGTTTTCCAGGGCGCCGGGCAGCCAGAACACCGCTAGCAGCGCCAGGCCGACGGCGGTGGCGCCAAGGACCCCGATCCGCAGGCGGCCAGGATGCGGGCGGCGGTTCTCGATCGCCCGGCGCACTTTTTCGATGGCGGCGACCATCACGGTTTCATCGGCGGGCAGTTCCAGGGTTTCCTGATCCAGCCCGTCGGGGCTGTAGATCGCGGGGAGTTCGCCGGGATTGAGGCGGATCACCGCGGCCAGCGACCAATGCGCCAGAGCCCGGTCATTGGTGTCGGTCAGTACCAGAGTGGCGTCGCCCAGTGAGGCCACCACCTCACGGCGCTGGTCTTCTGCCCGTTCGCGCCACAGGCCGCGCGCCTCAAGACGCTGATATTCGCTGAGGGCCGTCATTGCCGGTTCGTGCCGTTCTGCTCTGCCACTTCGGGCAAGACTACACCGCGATGCAGTCTCGGGCAATTCGCCTCTGGCGCAGGGTGTGACCGGCGGGTCAGGGCTGTCGCGCCCGCGCGCGCAGTTCGAATTTCTGGATCTTGCCGGTCGAGGTTTTCGGCAATTCGCCAAACACCACCGATTTCGGCGTCTTGAATCCGGCCAGCTTGTTGCGGGCAAAGCTGATCAGCGCCTCGGCATCGCCATTGCGCCCATCCTTGAGCTCGACAAAGGCGCAGGGCACCTCGCCCCATTTCTCGTCCGGCTTGGCGACCACCGCGCAGAGCAGCACATCGGGATGACCCATCAGCACCCCCTCGACTTCGACCGACGAGATGTTTTCGCCGCCCGAGATGATGATGTCCTTGGCCCGGTCCTGGATCTGCATATAGCCGTCGGGATGCTGCATGGCGAGATCGCCGGAATGAAAATAGCCGCCGCGAAACGCCTCTGCCGTGGCCTCGGGGTTCTTGTAATAGCCCTTCATCACCCCATTGCCGCGAAACATGATCTCGCCCTGGGTGGCGCCGTCCATCGGCACCTGATCCATGTTGTCGCTGTCGAGCACGGTGACATGTTCATAGGCGGGCATCGCGACACCCTGGCGCGCCTTGATCGCGGCACGGTCATCGCCCTGCAAGTCGCCCCAGAGGTCGTCGTCCCAGGTGCATTCGGTGGCCGGGCCATAGGTTTCCGTCAGCCCATAGACCTGGGTGACATTGAAGCCCATCGGTTCGATCGCCGCGAGGGTGGCCGGGGCAGGCGGCGCGCCGGCGGTGAATACCTCGACGATCTGATCGAACCGGCGCTTCTCGGCCTCGGGCGCGTTGACCAGCATGTTCAGCACAATTGGCGCGCCGCCGAAATGGGTGACGCCCTCATCGGCGAAAGCATCGAACATCGGTCCGGCGGCGATGTCGCGCAGGCAGACCATGGTGCCGCCGAGCAGCGGGATCATCCAGGGATGACACCAGGCATTGCAGTGAAACAGCGGCACGATGGTCAGGTAACGGGGATAGAGCACCATTCGCCAGCTCAGGATCTGGCCCATCGCGTTCAGATGTGCGCCGCGGTGGTGATAGACCACCCCCTTGGGACGCCCGGTGGTGCCCGAGGTGTAGTTCAGCGCGATGCTTTCCCATTCATCCTGCGGCATGATCCAGTCAAACGCCGGATTGCCGCGCGCCAAAAGGTCCTCATACGTCATGTAATGGCCGCTGGCATGGACACCGCCATGATCGTCGGGCACTTCGATAACCACCGGTGCCGGGCCCTGCATCCGATCGATCGCTTCGGCCAGGGTCGGCAGGAATTGCGGATCGACCAGCACCACCTTGGCGCCGCCGTGATCCAGGATATAGGCGACGGTATCCGCATCCAGCCGCACGTTGATCGCGTTCAGCACCGCGCCGCAGGCGGGCACGCCGAAATGCGCCTCGACCTGGGCGGGCAGGTTCGGGATCATCGTGGCGACGACTTCGCCCGGCTCAACCCCGAGTCCGGAGAGGGCCGAGGCCAGCCGCGTTACCCGCTCCTTATACTCGCCGTAGGTCTTGCGATGCGGGCCATAGACCACCGCCAGCCGCTCTGGCCAGATCCGCGCGGCGCGGGTCAGGTTGGACAGCGGCGTCAGCGGCACATGGTTGGCGGGCGTCTTTTCCAGCCCGGTCTCGTCACTCAGCCAGCCCATACTGGTCCTCCCCTACATAATACAGGTGTCCTTTTTGCCGTCCCCCGCAGTTTGGCGCAAGCTGATGCATTGCCGGGGCCGGGCGGGCAGGTAATCATGTGCGGATGATCCTGTCACGCGGTCGCCGCTATATATTCATCCATATCCCGAAAACCGGCGGCACCGCGATGGCGCTGGCGCTGGAAGCCCGGGCGATGAAAGACGACCTGATGTTGGGCGACACCCCCAAGGCGCAGAACCGGCGCAAGCGGTTGGCCGGGGTGCAGAGCAGAGGGCGGCTGTGGAAACATTCGACCCTGGGCGATCTGGACGGGCTGCTCAGCCGGGACGAGATGCAGGCGCTGTTTGTCTTTACCCTGGTGCGCAATCCCTGGGACCGGGCGGTCAGCTATTATCACTGGCTGCGCGGCCAGGGATTTGAACACCCGGCGGTGCATCTGGCCCGCGAGCTGAGCTTCGCCGCCTTCCTCGCCCATCCACAGACCCGTGCCGCATTTCGCGCCAATCCGGCGCAAAGCTATGTCAGCGCGCCGGACGGGGCCGAGATGTGTGACCTCTATATAAGGCTGGAACATGTCGAAACCGATGCCGAGCCGCTGTGGGATCACCTGGGGTTCCGCCTGGCCCTGCCGCTGGCCAATGCCTCGGATCGGGGCAGGAACTACCGGGATTACTATGATTCGCGCTCTCAGGCCCTGATCGCGGCTGATTGCGCCGTCGATATCGCGAGATTCGGCTACAGCTACTAAACCTCTCCGAAAAACTGCCCAAAATTAGCTTCAATTTGCCTCTTTTCGCCCAATTGTTCGCGATGGCAGAACGATGCCCCAATTTTGTCCTTTTGGCGGCAAACGGCGGACCCGAAGTCGGTGCTTATTGGTGTCATCAAAACAAACGGCACAAAGCCGAAGGACACGGGAACAAAACTATGCTGGACTTCATCACCAACGACTTTCAGAGCCACCACGAAGACGAGGCCCTCCAATCCGCCCTTGGCGGCGCCAATTCCGGCGTCATGTCCGGGATCGTTGCCGGCACCAAGGTCGCCACCATTCACGGCTGGCAGCGCGTCGAAGACATCAAAGTCGGCGATGCCGTGCTGACCTTTGACAATGGCCTGCGCCCGGTGCGCGCCATCCGCCGTCAGCCGCTGTGGAACGGCATCGGCAAATGCCCGGGCCAATTCCGTCCGTTGCATGTCCCGGCCGGGGTGCTCGGCAACCGCGAAGCGATGATCGTTCTGCCGCACCAGGGTCTGGTTGTGGAAAGCGACGCCGCCGAGGCCGCCCTGGGCGATCCCTTTGCCATGGTCCGCGCCGAAGAGCTGGAAGGTGTCTGCGGTATCGAACGGGTGTCGCACCTGGCCTCGGTCGAGGTCTTTGTGATCCAGTTCGACGAAAACGAGATCGTGTTCACCGCCCATGGCGCGCTCTGCGTCTGCGCTGCGGCGGGTGACCTGATCAGCCAGCTGTTCGAAACCAATGGCGGCCAGGATTACCGGCTGCTGTCCTCGGATTTCGACGCCGGTGTGATCGCCGACATCCGTTGCGAGATCATCGAAGCCTGGCTTGACGGCGAGGACCGCTGCGAAGATGCGGAAATCGTCTACGACATGCCCCGCGTCGCCTGATCGCCGACCTGTCCTGTTGATTTGCGCCGTTTCCCGGCGGCCAGATCTGAGTAAATCAAACCGCGTTCCTGCCAGACGGGGACGCGGTTTTTCTTTGCGCCGCGTGTCTGACGGCGGGTCGCGGCTACTGCCAGATCAATCGCTTGGATCAATCCCCTGGCTCAATCCGTTGCCGTGCTCGTCGCGGTTCCGCTGTCCTCGCGCTTGACCTCGGTATCGGTCGAAAACGTCTCGGTCCCGTCTTTCTTGATGCCGCCGGTTGGATCGTCCGACGCATTGCATTGGCCGATCGCCGACCAGTAATCCGCCACGGTGCATTGTTCGAGCCAGCCACCGGCGGCGCAGATGACGCTGCCGACCGGGTAATAGCCGCCCATATAGGCGCAATCGGCGGCGGCGGGGCCGCTGATCAACATTGTGGCGGCAAAAGTCATGGAAAGTCGTTTCATGATATCCTCCAAAAAAATTTGGTGGCACCGGGGCCGTGCGAGGGGCGGCGCCAAATAGGGATTTGGCTGCGACCTGGCGGCAATTGACAATGCGCCACCGTCAGTCGGGTGAAACGTCGCGCAATGGATATACCACCGTCCGGGCGCGGCACCGAATGAAATTAATTGTCATGTAATGTTCGGGCGGGACTCAGCGAAGGCGCGGGTCCGGCCGTTGCCGCCAAAAGAAAAGGACCGCGTGCCGGAATAGCGCGCGGTCCTCTCGATCAACTGGTGGCGCTATCAGGCAGCCTTGGCACCGGCGCCGAAGCGGCCATAGAAGGTCTCTCCCTTGTCGGCCATTTCACGCAGCAGCTTGGGCGCGGTGAACCGCACGCCATGCGCCTTGGTCAGCCGGTCACAGCGTTTCACCGCCTCGGCTGCGCCGATGATATCGAGCCAGGAGAACGGCCCGCCGGACCAGGGCGCAAAGCCCCAGCCGAGGATCGCGCCGACATCGCCCTCGCGGATATCCTCGAGCACGCCTTCCTCAAGCGCGCGCACCGCCTCCAGCACCTGCGCGAACATCAGCCGGTCCTGCACCTCGTCAACCTCGGGGCGGTCGCTGTTCGAGGTGTATTTCTCGGTCAGCCCGTCCCAGATGCCCAGGCGCTTGCCCTTGTCATCATAGCTGTAGAACCCGGCGTTGGATTTGCGTCCCAACCGCCCCTGGTCATACAGCCAGAACATCAGCCCATCGACACCCTCGGCATCCGCGGGATAGTCCGCGCCCATCGCCTCTTTCGTCGCCTTGGCGATCTTCACCGCCAGATCGATCGAGGTTTCGTCGATCAATTGCAGCGGCCCGACCGGCATCCCCAGCATCCGTGCGGCATTGTCGACCAGCACCGGCGTCACGCCTTCGCTGACCATCCGCGCACCTTCGTTGAGATAGGGGATGATGCAGCGGTTGGCGAAAAAGAACCGCGCGTCATTGACCACGATCGGGGTCTTGCGGATCTGGCGGACATAATCCAGCGCCTTGGCCACCGCGCGATCCCCGGTCTTCTTGCCCTTGATGATCTCGACCAGCGCCATCTTTTCGACCGGCGAAAAGAAGTGGATGCCGATGAACTGATCCGGGCGGGTTGAGGCCTTGGCCAGCCCGGTGATCGGCAGGGTCGAGGTGTTGGAGGCATAGATGCAGGTCGCGGGGATCACCGCCTCGACGTTCTTGGTCACCTCGGCCTTGACGCCGACATCCTCAAACACCGCTTCGATGATCAGATCGGCGTCCGCCAGGGCATTGTAATCGGTGGTGGCATTGATCCGCCCCAGCACCTCGGCCTTTTTCGCTTCGGTGGATTTGCCGCGCTTGATGCCCTTGTCGAAATAGGCCTCGGCATAGGCTTTGCCCTTGTCCGCCGCTTCCTGTTTCTGGTCGATCAGCACCACCTCGATCCCGGCCTGGGCCGAGACCAGCGCGATCCCGGCGCCCATCATGCCGGCACCCATGACACCCATTTTCTTGACCCGTTGATCGGGGGCCTCGGGCCGGTTGGCACCTTTTTCCAGCGCTTCCTTGTTCAGGAACAGCGAGCGGATCATCGCAGAGGATGATGGGTTCATGATGACGCTGGTGAACCAGCGCGCCTCGATCCTGAGGGCGGTGTCAAAGGGCACCATCGCGCCCTCATAGACCGCCGAGAGCAGCGCCTTGGGGGCCGGGTAGGCGCCCCAGGTCTGGCCGTTGATCATCGCGTTGGCGCCGACAAAGGTCTGGAAGCCCGCCGGATGATAGGGCGCGCCACCGGGCATCTTGTAGCCCTTGGCATCCCAGGGTTTGACGATCTCCGGGTTGGAGAGCACCCAGGCCCGGGCGGCGGCGACCGGATCGGCCACCACCTCATCCGCGATCCCGGCTTTCACCGCGCCCTGCGGATCGCTCATCTTGGCCTGCAGCAGGAACGGGGCCGCCATCATCACGCCAAGCTTGCGCACGAGGCGGGTGGTGCCACCGGCGCCGGGGAAAATCCCGACCTGGATTTCCGGCAAGCCGAGTTTCGCCTTGGGATTGTCGGCGACAAAGAACCGGTGGCAGGCCAGCGGCAATTCCAGCCCGATGCCCATCGCGGTGCCGGGCACGGCGGCGGCAATCGGCTTGCCGCCCTTGTTGGTTTTCGGATCCATCCCGGCGCGCTCGATCTTGCGCAGCAGGCCATGCAGCGACATGATCCCGTCAAAGACGCCCTGGGCGCCTTCGGTTTTCATATCGGCCAGCACGTTCAGATCCATGCCCCCGGCCATCGTCTCTTTGCCGGAGGTGATGACGATGCCCTTGACCGCACCGTCGGCCAGTGCCGCGTCAACCGCCGCTTCCAGCTCGGCGGCGCCGGCCATGGTCAACACATTCATGCTTTTCCCCGGCAGGTCCCAGGTGATCAGCGCGACGCCGTCGGCGCCTATTTCCATCGTGAAATCAGTCATTTCTCTTCCCTTTCCTCAGGGTGATAATCCGCGCCGCCCCCTCACCCCGCCCCTCTCCCCCGCGGGGGAGAGGGAGGGCGCGGGCGGCCAGCGGGGTCACAGGCGTTCGATGATCGTCGCCGCGCCCATGCCGGAGGCGACGCAGAGGGTGGCAAGGCCGACCTCCTTGTCCGAGCGCTCCAACTCGTCCAGCAGGGTGCCGATGATGATCGCGCCCGAGGCGCCGAGCGGGTGGCCCATGGCGATGGCGCCGCCGTTCACATTGACCTTGTCGATATCGACATCGAAGGCCTGCATGAAGCGCAGCACCACGGCGGAAAACGCCTCGTTCACCTCGAACAGGTCGATGTCGCCGATGCTCATGCCGTGATCGCGCAGGATCTTTTCGGTCACCGGCACCGGGCCGGTCAGCATGATCGTCGGATCGGTGCCGATCTTGGCGGTGGCGCGGATGCGGGCACGGGGTTTCAGCCCCTGCGCCTCGCCAAAGGCCTTGGACCCGACCAGGATCGCGGCCGAGCCATCGACGATGCCGCTGGAATTGCCCGCGTGGTGGATGTGGTTGATCCGTTCGAGATGCGGGTATTTCAGCCGTGCCACATTGTCGAAGCCCGGCATCACCTCGCCCATATCCTTGAACGCCGCCTTCAGGGCGCCAAGTGTCTGCATATCGGTGCCTTGGCGGATATATTCGTCGTGATCGAGGATGGTCAGCCCGTTGACATCGCGCACCGGCACGATGGATTTGGCAAACCGGCCCTCTTGCCAGGATTGCGCCGCCAGTTTCTGGCTGCGTACCGCCAGGGCGTCAGCATCATCGCGGCTGATGCCATATTCGGTGGCGATGATGTCGGCGCTGATCCCCTGCGGCACGAAATAATCGTCGAGCGCCACGGTCGGGTCGACGGCAACCGCCGCGCCGTCACTGCCCATCGGCACCCGGGACATCATCTCAACCCCGCCAGCGATATAGGCATCGCCCGCGCCGCCTCGGATCTGGTTGGCGGCAAGGTTCACCGCTTCCATGCCGCTGGCACAGAAGCGGTTGATGGAAAGGCCCGGGATCGACTGATCAAGGTTAGAGGCCAGCACCGTGGTCCGCGCCAGACAGCCGCCCTGGTCCATCACTTGGGTGGCATTGCCCCAGATCACATCCTCGACCGCGTGGCCGGAGAGGCCGTTGCGTTCGGCAATCGCGTTCAGCATCTGCTTGCCCAGGGCGACGGCAGTCACCTCATGCAGGCTGCCATCGGCGCGGCCCTTGCCACGCGGGCTGCGCACGGCGTCGTAAATATAAGCGTCAGTCATGTCTGCTCCTTGCTTCAGAGGCCGCGGTCGGAAGGTCGGCCGGGCATCAGGTCATAGGGGTGTTTCCAGCCGGGCAGGGATTCGATATTGCCCAGCCAGCGGTCGATATTGGGCCAATCCTTGCGCTCAAAGCCGAACGGCTCGGGATAAAAAAGATAGCCGCAATTGGCGAAATCCGCCTGGGTCGGGCCGTTTCCGACCAGCCAGTCGCGGCCCTGCAGTCCGGCATCGAGCACCTTGAACGCGGCTTTCAGGCGGCCACCGAAAAAGCCGATCACCTCAAGCGGGCGCTTGTCTTCGGGCAGGAAGTTCATCAGGAACCGCTGGGTGCCGCATTGCGATGACATCTTGTGATTGTCAAAGAACATCCAGCGCAACACCTCGCGGTGCTCTTCGGGGGTGGCGCCGCCGAACTTGCCGGATTTTTCGCTGATATAGAGCTGGATGACCCCGGATTGCGACAGCACCACATCGCCGTCTTCCAGCACCGGCGCCTCGCCCATCAGGTTCTTGCCGAGGTAATCGGGAGTCTTGGTGCCGCCATTGAAGAAATCGATCGCGACCGGTTCCCAGTCGAGGCCGGAGAGTTCCAGCGGCAGCGCCGCCTTATAGGAATTGCCGCTTTCGCCAAAGCAGTGGAGCTTGATCGTCATTTTGGTCCTCCCGGTGGGTGATGGCGGACCGGGGGTTTCACACCCCCGGACCCCCGTGGAATATTTTTGGCAAGATGAAGGGGCGACGTAACACTTGGTTAACCGCGCCCGTGGTTCGATGCCGCTGCGTTACAGGCTGGAAAGCCGATGGACGTGCAAGGTGAAGCCCCGCCCGGATCAATCCGGTCGCCAATCCGGCAAGGCCGGGCGGGGTGGACCCCGTTTCCGCTTCATCTTGCCAAAAATATTCCCGCCGGAGGCGTTGGAACGGCGCCAGCGGCGCGGCATTGGGGCTTGTGGGCGTTGACAGTGCCATCAGCGTTTGCGCTCTCCCAGTTCCGCTTTGAACAACCGCAGCCGGTGCGGCAGGTTGTTGTCATGGGTCACACTGTCGAAGTTTTCGAAGAGAAACGAAAGCGCCTCGCCTTCGTCAAGCTCGGCTTCCTGGGCAAAGCGCTTCAGCCGCCGGTAGGCGTCTTCAGTCATGGCCACCGGCAACCGGCGGGTCAGGCGGAACCGTTTTGGCAAACCTTAGTCCTCCTCGGCGCTGCGACCGCCCGGACTCCAGTCCCGGAGCCGGGCGACCGCTTCCCGTGAGTGGGGCCGAAGGCCCCCCTGTCATTCAGGGCGCGGGGTTGATCCCCGGCTCAGAAATTGGCCACATCCAGCGCCATCACCGTATCTGCGCCGGAGCTGATCCGGACCAGGTGCATCGCTGTCGCAGGCAGACGTCGGGCCATGTAATAGCGACCCGTCGCGATCTTGGTTTCGTAAAACGCCGCATCGTCGGCGCCTTCGGCCAGCTTGGCCTTGGCCGCGATCGCCATCTTGGCCCACATCAGGCCGAGGCAGACATGGCCGAAGAGATGCATGAAATCATAGGATCCGGCCAACGCATGGTTGGGGTTCTTCATGCCGTTCTGCATGAAGTACATCGCCGCTTCCTGCAGGTGTTTGGAGGCGGTTTTCAGCGGCTCGACAAAGTCGCGGGCGATCTCGTCGTCATCGGCATTGTCCTTGCAGAAGCCCTTGACCAGATCAAAGAAGGCCATCGCGGGTTTGCCACCGTCCGAGGCCAGCTTGCGCCCGACCAGGTCCAGCGCCTGCACCCCGTTGGCGCCCTCATAGATCATCGCGATCCGCGCGTCGCGGGCGAATTGCGACATGCCCTGTTCTTCGATATAGCCGTGACCGCCATAGATCTGCTGGGCCAGAACCGCCATTTCAAAGCCCTGATCGGTCAGGAAGCCCTTGAGCACCGGGGTCAGCAACGACACCAGAGATTCCGCCGCGGCGTCATCCTTGCGCATGGAGCTGTCGATCATCTGGGCGCCCCAGAGGGCAAAGGCGCGGCCCGCTTCGACAAAGCTTTTTTGATCCATCAGCCCGCGGCGAATGTCGGGATGCACAATCAGCGGATCGGCGGGGCCATCGGGGTTTTCCGCCCCGGTGACGGCCCGGCCTTGCAGACGGTCCTTGGCGTAGATCAGCGCATTCTGATAGGCGGCTTCAGCCACCGCCAGCCCCTGCATGCCGACGCCGAGACGCGCCTCGTTCATCATCGTGAACATGGCGCGCATGCCCTTGTGTTCCTCGCCCAGCAGATAGCCGGTGGCGCCGTCGTAATTCATCACGCAGGTGGCATTGCCGTGAATGCCCATCTTCTCTTCGAGATTGCCGACCGACAGGCTGTTGCGGGCGCCGATCTGGCCGTCGTCATCGACCAGGAATTTCGGCACGATGAACAGCGACACGCCCTTGATCCCCTCGGGGCCGCCGGGAATCTTGGCCAGCACCAGATGGATGACATTCTCTGACAGGTCGTGATCGCCCGCCGAGATAAAGATTTTCTGCCCGCTCACCAGATAGCTGCCGTCGCTCTGCGGCTCGGCCTTTGTGCGCATCAGCCCCAGATCGGTGCCACATTGCGGCTCGGTCAGGTTCATCGTGCCGGTCCAGTCGCAGCTGACCATCTTCGGCAGCCATTTCGCCTTTTGGGCCTCGGAGCCATGCGCATGGATCGCCGAATAGGCGCCATGGGTCAGGCCCTGGTACATGGTAAAGGCCATATTGGCGCCGGTGAACATTTCGTTGGCTGCAAGCGCCATGATATGCGGCATGCCCTGGCCGCCGTAGTCAGGATTGCAATCGAGACCGGTCCAGCCGCCCGCGCGCATCTGATCGAAGGCCGCCTTGAACCCGGTGGGGGTATGGACCATGCCGTTTTCCAGCCGACAGCCCTCGCGGTCGCCGACCAGGTTCAGCGGCGCCAGGACCTCTGAGGCGATCTTGCCGGCCTCGTCCAGGATTGCGGCGGTGAAATCGCGGTCGAGCTCGTCATATCCGCGAACGTCGCTTTGCGAGACATTCAGAACATCATGCAGGATGAACTGCATATCCTTAACCGGGGCGGTGTAGCTTGGCATTGATTTCTCCTGACGGGTCTTGACGTGTCTTGAAATGGGCCGGGGAGCAGAAGCCTACCCGGTGGCCCGTTGCTTTTCGTTGAACGAGGCCAGCATCCGGGCGCCCCAGCTCATCTGTTCTTCCAGCTCGGCGATGGAACCGTCCAGCGTCGCGCGTTGGGCTTTCATGTCGGCCAATCGTTCGCTTGCGATCGCATAGGTGGATTCGATCTGCGTCTTTTGCTGATCGCCAATGTAGTAGAGATCGAGCAATTGGCGAATCTCCTCCAGGCTGAACCCAAAGCGTTTGCCGCGCAGGATCAGTTTCAGACGGGCGCGGTCGCGCCGGGTGAACAAACGCTTTTGTCCGATCCGGATCGGAAACAAAAGCTCTTTGGCTTCGTAGAACCGCAGGGTGCGCGGGGTCACTTCAAAGGTGTCACACATCTCGCGGATCGTCATGGTCGCTTCGGGTATCATACGGCCTCCAGTTTCTGACTGTTTGGTCAAATATTGATCTGCAGCCGGGAAATGCGGCAGTCCGGATTCCGTTTCAACGCTTATTCAAGTTTACCTAACCACTACGCTACGTCACTTTGACGCGCGTGCAAGATCAATAAATCTGACCTCGCGTCACCGGCAATTTCCTTACCCTGCGGCAACGACGGCACGGCGCCTCTGGCGCTTGTTTTATTGATATTCGGCGGGTGTCGACGTCAGACGAGCGGCAGTCCGAGGGATTGCGCGGTGTCGTTGCGAATGCCGCGCAGCTCTTCGATGGCCTCGTCGACCTGGCGCTTCTGCTCGTGAAGCTCGGCCAGTTGCCGGTCGGCATGGTCGATCCATTCGTGCAGCTGCACGTCACCGCCTTGGTTGTCGTAGATATCGAGCCACTGGCGAATGTCCTCCAGCGGAAAGCCGAATTTTCGGCCGCGCAGAATCAGCTTCATCCGGGCGATTTCACGCTTGCCATAGAACCGCGCCCGACCTTCTCGGTCGGGTTGCAGCAATTCTATATATTCATAATAGCGCAGGGTTCGCGGAGTCACATCGAACCGCGCACACATATCTTTGAAATTCAAGCGCTCGTCAGGCATCGAACGGTTCCGGGATCAGAGTCTGATGCAGATTAGGCATTTCACGCCTGCGGAGCAACCTTTGCGCCATGCCGATGGCGCACCTTGCCCTTGGCGGGAATAGCGGGTGGTATGTCGGCAACCGCAGAACCACAGGCCGGACATGGACGACGATAGAAAACGCCGAATCGCGCAGCAATTCATGGAAGGGTTGCCGCACGCCCGAGCCCTGTCGATCCAGCTGGAGTCGACTGGCGCGGGCGAAGTGACGATGACCTTGCCCTATGACGCCCGCCTGGTTGGCGATCCGAGCACCGGAGTGTTGCATGGCGGTGCGGTCTCGACCCTGATGGACACCTGTTGCGGTGCGGCGGTGATGACGCATCCGGATGCGCCCGGGGTAACCGCCACCATTGACCTGCGCATCGAATACATGCGCCCGGCGCTGGCCGGGCGGGCGATCACCGCGTGTGCCACCTGTCATCACATCACCCGCTCAGTCGCCTTTGTGCGCGCAATTGCCAGTGATGGCGACGACGACCGCCCGGTGGCCACCGCCAGCGGTGCCTTTTCCGTGGGCGGGGGCGGCGTATGAACCGCCCGCCGAAAGACAGCTTGCAGCAGATCAAGCAGCGCCGTGACGCCGCCCTGGAGGCGCTGGCGGTCGGGGTGCCCTATATCCAGTTTCTCGGCATCAGCTTTGAGCGGCGAGGGGACGAGCTGACGGCGCTGCTGCCGTTTCGCGATATGCTGATCGGCAATCCGGTGCTGCCGGCGCTGCATGGCGGGGTGACGGCGGCATTTCTGGAGGTGACGGCGATTGTCGGCCTCGGCTGGGCCTCGCTTTGGGATGAAATTGAAAGCGGCGCAGTTGATGCGGCGGCCCTTGCCACCGGCAAAGCGGCGGGCGCGACCTTGCCCCGGCTGCCCCGCACCATTGATTTCACAGTCGATTACCTGCGCTCGGGCCTGCCACGCGACGCTTATGCACGGGCCGAGGTCACCCGCTCTGGCCGCCGCTATGCCAGCGTGCTGGTCGAGGCCTGGCAGGACAACCGCGCCCGGCCCTTTGCCCATGGCCTGGGCCATTTCGTGATGCCGCAGCGGGGCGAGGCGGGATGAGCACCGATTCCAGTGCCGCCGCGCGCCCGATCCTGTCCAATCGACGGGTGTTGCGGATCGCCTTTCCGATTGTGCTGTCGAATGCCACGGTGCCGATCCTGGGCGCGGTCGACACCGGGGTTGTCGGCCAGTTGGGCGAGGCCGGACCAATCGGTGCGGTCGGCATCGGCGCGGTGACCATCACCTCGATCTACTGGGCCTTCGGGTTCCTCAGGATGGGCACCACCGGGCTGGTCAGCCAGGCGCATGGAGAGGGTGACAGGTCCGAGGTGGCGGCGCTGCTGACCCGGGGGCTGATGCTGGCCTGGGCTGGCGGGCTGCTGCTGATACTGTTGCAGTTGCCGATTTTCGCCGCCGCGTTTTCGCTGTCCCCGGCCTCGGCCGAGGTTGAATCGCTGGCGGCGGGGTATCTGCGGATTCGGATCTATTCAGCGCCTTTCGCGATTTCGGTCTATGTTCTGACCGGCTGGCTGATTGCCCAAGAGCGCACCGCCGGGATGCTGGCGATTCAGGTGGTGATGAACGGGGTGAATATCCTGCTCGATCTGTGGTTCGTGCTGGGGCTCGGCTGGGGGGTCAGCGGGGTTGCGGTGGCCACCTTGATATCTGAGGCCTCGGGCGCGGCGCTGGGGCTCTGGTTGTGCCGGGCGGCGTTTCGCGATCCGGCCTGGCGCGATTGGCCGCGGGTGTTCGACCGGGTGCGGCTGAAACATATGGCGGTGGTCAACACCGACATCATGATCCGTTCGATGCTGCTGCTGTCGATCTTTACCTCGTTCATGTTCTTTGGCGCCCAATTCGGCGATGTGCAGCTGGCGGCGAACCAGGTGCTGCTGCAATTCCTGCATATCACCGCCTATGCGCTGGACGGGTTCGCCTATGCCGCCGAGACGCTGGTCGGGCAGGCGCTGGGCGCGCGGGCGCGTCCGGCGCTGCGCCGGGCGGCGCTGCTGACCTCGGGCTGGGGGGGGCTGTCCTGCCTGGCGATGGCGCTGACCTTTGCGATGGCCGGCGGGCCGATGATCGACCTGATGACCACCGCGCCCGAAGTCCGCATTGCCGCGCGCGAGTTTCTGCCCTGGATGGTGATCGCGCCGCTCACCGGCTGCATGGCCTGGATGCTGGACGGGATATTCGTCGGCGCCACGCGGTCGCGCGACATGCGCAACATGATGCTGATCTCGGCGTCGGCCTATTTCGCCGCCGCATTTCTGTTGATCCCGATCTGGGGCAACCACGGGCTGTGGATCGCCTTTCACGTCTCGTTCCTGCTGCGCGGGCTGACGCTGTTGGCGCGCTACCCGGCGCTTGAAGCCGCCGCCGATGCCCCACGCCGCGCCGATGCGGGCTGATTTCGGGCGTGGGGCGGGGTCAGGATCACACAGGTTCGCGAATGTCGTGATCAGCCTAGGGTTGCGCTGTGGAAACGCGCGCGCCGACAACGATCACGCCGGATCCGAACGATACCGCGCCGCCGCCGCGCCGCGATCGTCGGGCACCTGAACCTGCGCGCGCCGGCCTTTAGGTGAGGCAAGTGACCCTTGGCGGCCAAATTCCGATCCGAAATCGCGGTATTTTGGCAACAGGCCCGGGGGGCAGAAGTGCCCCGGGTCCGGCCGGGACTGTACCCTTGGCTAAACAAGCCTCTGGCTGGGGGGCCTCAAAACCGGAACTGTTCAGGCGTCGTATACTCGCCGCCGCCGCCGAGGCGGCGGATCAGACCCCAGGCTTGTCGTTTCTGCGGGGCCGGATCATCACCAACGGCGCCTTGGGCGAACGCCAGGATCGTTGGCGGATCGGAACGGTCGCCGTCAGCTATGTCTGCGGGTGAGGCGGGCGCGATGAATTTCCCACCGGTATCAGGCGCTGGGCCCCAGGTGATCGGTGCCGATTACGCCCTGGTGCGCGGCAGTCTCTCTCTGCCGCAACCGGCGTTTGACCCGTTGAACCGGGCCCGTTTGCGCCGCCGGGCTGGATTGGCAGGGGAAACGTGGCCGGGCGTATTACGGCATCACCTGGCCCGGTAAAGAATTCGCCGGGCAGCCCGAAGGCCAATGTATCGGAGCGTTGCGACGCGATTACGAATTCTGAATGCACAGAAACAAAATCTTCCCAAGATTCCGACGTTCTGCTAAATATATGAGCAATAACAAGGCCAGAAAATAGGCCGAAAAAGAATTTGTGTTTTGAGCAGTCAAGGGGCAGCAGGCATGGGAACGGGCTATTTTGGCACGTTCGTCATATCCTGGGCGCAATCAGAGGTTGACGGCTTACCGGCCGCTCCGGTGCGCGCGCTCGCTGTGGGGGCTTCATGGGCCTGGCACGGTGATGCGGTAAGGGTAGACGGACCGACTGAAGTATTACAGCTTCAGATGGCAGGCGAACAGATTGATATTCGGCGACGCGCGGCGCGAAGCGTGCGCCGTCTGGTTGGCGCGGCGGTGACCGACACCAACCGACTGGAAGACGTCGAGGTGGACGAACCTTTGTCCGACACCGGCTTTGTCGTCACCAATGGCGCACGCAGCTACACCGTGACGATGATCGAGACCGGCCCGTCGACGCCGCCGCTGTTGATGTTCGTCGGTGAGATGCCGCCGCGGGGGGCCGATCTCTGGGTCGTGCATGTGATGCCCGGCGATCGGCGCGAAACTGCGGCGGGTGTGGTGGACGAGAAAAGCGGCTTTATCTGCTTTACCCCCGGCACCCGGATCCGCACCCCGAACGGTCTGGCCTTTGTTGAGGATCTGCGCGAGGGCGACCTGGTGCAGACCAAGGACAATGGCGCGCAGCCGGTGCTCTGGACCGGTGCCCGGCGGATGACCGGCGCAAGGCTCTATACCATGCCCTGGCTGCGTCCGATCCGAATTCGCGCCGGTGTCTTCGGCATTGCCCAGCCGGATGCGGAATTCCTGGTCTCGCCAGAGCATCGGATGCTGATCCGTGGCCCGGTGGCGCGAGCGCTGTTCAACACCAGCGAGGTTCTGGTTGCGGCGCGGGATCTGGTGCATGGCAGTTCGATCGTGCAGGATACCAAGGTGCGCGATATCACCTATGTGCATATGCTGCTGCCTGAGCATCAGATCGTCTGGGCCAATGGTGTGGAAACCGAAAGCTTCCATCCCGCCAATGCCTCGCTTGACGCCCTGACCGAGGGCGACCGCCAGCGGCTGCTTGAGGGGATGCCGGAAATCCGTGCCGATGCCTTTGCCTATGGCGGCTTTGCCCGGCGCAATCTGACCTCACCCGAGGCGGCGATCCTGTTGCATGAGGCGGCCTGAGGCGCGCGGCTGGAAATCGACCAGGCAAAGCAACTGATGACGCGGGCGTGGAGGTGTTGACTTCCACGCCCGCGCCCGTATAAGCGCGCCTTCTATTGGTGTTGGTGGCCCCCGCAAGGGGAAGCCTGTCGGGGTTTCGGCCCAAAGGACAACGCCCTTCATCCGCGGCCCCGGCCGCACCACATTTGAAGGAGATCAGACGGTGACCAAACGCACCTCTGCCAAATACAAACTCGACCGCCGGATGGGCGAAAACATCTGGGGCCGTCCGAAATCCCCGGTCAATCGTCGCGAATATGGCCCCGGCCAGCACGGTCAGCGCCGCAAGCAGAAGATTTCCGACTTCGGCCTGCAGCTGCGCGCCAAGCAAAAGCTTAAAGGCTATTACGGCGACCTGACCGAAAAACAATTCCGCCGCATCTTTGGCGAGGCCGAGCGGGTCAAGGGCGATACCGGTGAAAACCTGATCGGTCTGCTGGAACGCCGCCTGGACGCGGTTGTCTACCGCGCCAAATTCGTCGCCACGGTGTTTGCCGCGCGTCAGTTCGTGAACCACGGCCATGTCACGGTCAACGGTCAGCGCGTCAACATCCCCTCCTACCGGGTGAAAGAAGGCGACGTGATCGAGGTCCGCGAAAAGACCAAGCAGAACGCCACCGTGCTTGAGGCCGTTGCCTTGGCCGAACGCGATGTGCCCGATTACATTGACGCCGATCATTCCAAGATGACCGCGACCTTCGTGCGCACCCCGGCGCTGGGCGATGTGCCTTACCCGGTGATGATGGAACCGAACCTCGTGATCGAATATTACGCGCAGAACTAACCGTTCCGCAGCTTGATTGTCCAAGGGCCGCGCCGCAGGGCGCGGCCCTTTCGTTTGCCCCGATGCCAGGGCGCAGGATTTGCCCGGCGGCCAGAGGAGAAACCCCATGCAACATCCGGTTTACGCGCGCATCGACGGCCCGGTGATCCTGATCGGCTTTGGCTCGATCGGGCGCGGCACCCTGCCGCTGATCGAACGGCATTTCGAATTTGATCGCGACAGGCTGGTGGTGATCGAACCGAACCCGGCGCTGCATGATGAGCTGCGCGCAAAGGTGCCCAATCTGGTGACCGAGGCGCTGACCGAGGCGAATTACCGCGACATCCTCGGTCGCCTGATCGAGCCGGGCAAAGGCTTTGTCGTCAATCTCAGCGTCGACACCTCCTCGCTCGACCTGATGCGGTTCTGCCGTGAAAACGGGGTGCTTTACATCGACACGGTGGTCGAACCCTGGGCGGGCTATTATTTTGGCACCGAGGACAATGCCGAACGGACCAATTACGCGCTGCGCCAGACCATGCGCGACGAAAAGGCGGCCAATCCCGGCGGCAGCACGGCGGTCAGCTGTTGCGGCGCCAATCCGGGCATGGTGTCCTGGCTGGTGAAAGAGGGCTTGCTGACTCTGGCTGCCGATCTTGGCGATGACGTTCCCGCGCCCGCCGACCGCGCGGGATGGGCCAGCTTGATGCAAAGCCTTGGCGTCAAGGGCGTGCATATCGCCGAACGCGACACCCAGGTGCGGCTGGCCCCGCGCGCGCCGGGACATTTCGTCAACACCTGGTCGGTCGAGGGCTTTATCGCCGAGGGGTTTCAACCGGCGGAACTGGGCTGGGGCACCGCCGAGACCTGGATGCCGGAGAATGCGCAGTCTTTCGACAGCGGCTGTCGGGCGGCGATCTGGCTGGAACAACCCGGCGCCAGTACCCGCGTCAAGACCTGGTGCCCGACGCCGGGCCCGCAATTCGGATTCCTGGTGACTCATAACGAGGCGGTCTCGATCGCCGATTACTATACGGTGGGGCGCCCCGAAGCACCGGACTTCCGGCCCACCTGCCATTATGCCTATCATCCCTGCGATGACGCGGTGCTGTCGCTGCATGAGATGTTTGGCTCCAACCAGATCCAGGAGGTGCATCACATCCTTGAGGCCGACGAGATCGTCGATGGCATTGACGAGCTCGGGGTGCTGCTGTTCGGGCACGCGAAAAACGCGCTCTGGTATGGCTCGCGCCTGTCCAATGCCGAGGCCAAGACGTTGGCGCCGGATCAGAACGCCACCGGGTTGCAGGTGACCAGCGCGGTGCTGGCCGGGATGGTCTGGGCGCTGGAAAATCCACAGTCCGGGATCGTCGAAGCGGATGAGATGGACCATGCCCGCTGCCTGGCGGTGCAACGCCCCTATCTCGGCCCGGTCGAGGCGCATTACACCGACTGGACACCGCTGACCGACCGGCAGACGCAATTCCCCGAGGATCTGGACGAGGACAATCCCTGGGCCTTTCGCAACGTGCTGGAGCGTCTCTGACCGCCTGGCGCCAGCGCCACCTCGGTCAGCGGTCGGTTCTGTTCGAGGATCGGGAAATCGATGATTGCGATAGGCATGTTGGGGTCCCTTGCCGATCGGCGCAGGATGACACAGGCCGTCCGGCGGACGCCTGCGCCGCTCTGACGAAAACCGGCCCTTACCGGACAGGCGGCAGAGGGCCGGGGCCTATGGCTTTGGCCCCGGCGCTTCGCTATGAGGGGCTAGATTTAACGAGGTGTTCATCATGTCGGACCAGATTCAGCCGCAACCGGGCATCATGGATATCGCGCTCTACGTCAGTGGCGAGAGCACGATTGAAGGCCGGGCCGAGGTGCTCAAACTGTCGTCGAACGAGAACCATTATGGCTGCTCGGACAAGGCACGCGAGGCATTCCTGCGTGCCGCCCAGGCGCTGAACCGCTATCCGAACACCGATCATGGTCCGCTGCGCCGCGCCATCGGCGAGGTGCATGGGCTGGATCCTGACCGGATCATCTGTGGTGTCGGCTCTGACGAGGTGCTGCAATTCATCACCCAGGCCTATGCCGGGCCGGGGGATGAGGTGATCACCACCGAACACGGCTTTTCGCTCTATCCGATCCTGGCGCATGCGGTCGGCGCCACCCCGATCACCGTGGCCGAGGTCGATCGCTGTATCGATGTCGATGCCATCCTCGCGGCGGTGACTGACAAGACCCGGATCGTGTTTCTGGCCAATCCGGCCAATCCCACCGGCACCATGGTCGCCGCAGATGAGATCGCCCGGCTGGCCAAGGGCCTGGCCGGACGGGCGCTGCTGGTCCATGACGGCGCCTATGCGGAATTTGTTGAGGGCTTTGACGGCGGCGCCAGCCAGGTCGATGACCATGCCAATGTGGTGATGACCCGGACGTTTTCGAAGATCCACGGCCTCGGCGGGCTGCGCATTGGCTGGGGCTATGCGGCGCGCCCGGTGATCGATGTGCTGAACCGGATCCGCCAGCCCTTTAACCTCTCCGAGGCGCAGATGGCTGCGGCCGAGGCGGCGATGCGCGACACCGAATTCGCCCGCCGCTGCCGCGAAGACAATATCCGCTGGCGCGACTGGTTGCGCAATGCGCTGGTGCAGATGGGGATTGCCTGCGACCCCAGCCACGCCAATTTCATCCTCGCCCGCTTCGCCGATGCCGATGAGGCCGAGGCGGCGGACAAGGCGCTGAAGGACAGCGGCATTCTGGTGCGCCGGGTGACCGGCTATGGCTTTCCCGAGGGGTTGCGGATCACCGTCGGGGATGAGGCCGCTTGTCGGCGCGTCATCCATGCCCTCGGTCAGTTCAAGGGGGTGCGCTGATGGCACAGGTCTATGATCGGGTCGCTCTGATCGGGCTGGGGCTGATCGCCTCGTCGATGTTCTGGGCGGTCAAACGCGCCGGGCTGGCGGGCGAGGTCACCGGCTATGCCCGCAGCCAGGCCACCCGCGACAGCGCGCGGCGCATCGGGCTGTGTGACCGGGTCTGCGACAGTGCCGCCGAGGCGGTGAAGGATGCCGATCTGGTGGTGCTCTGCGTGCCGGTCGGGGCGATGGGCGCGGTTGCCGCCGAAATCGCGCCGCAACTGAAACCGGGGGCCACATTGTCGGATGTCGGTTCGGTGAAGCAGGCGGTCATCGAGGCGGTCGCGCCGCATCTGCCCGCAGGCGTGCATTTCATTCCCGCCCACCCGCTGGCGGGGACCGAACATTCCGGGCCCGAAAGCGGCTTTGCCGAGTTGTTCGACAACCGCTGGTGCCTGCTGGTGCCGGTGCCCGACACCGCAGCGGAACCGTTGGCCCGGCTGCGCACCTTCTGGGAAGGCTTGGGCGCCAATGTCGATGAGATGGATCCCGCCCATCACGACCTTGTGTTGGCGGTCACCTCTCACACACCGCACCTGATCGCGTATACAATGGTTGGTGTGGCCGATGACCTGCGTCGGGTGACCGACAGCGAAGTGATCAAATATTCGGCCGCCGGGTTTCGAGACTTCACCCGGATTGCCGCGTCGGATCCGACCATGTGGCGCGATGTGTTCCTGACCAACAAGGACGCGACATTGGAAATTCTTGGCCGCTTCACCGAAGAGCTTTTTGCCCTGCAACGGGCGATCCGCATCGGGGATGGAGAGAAATTGTTCGATTATTTCACCCGCACCCGGGCGATCCGGCGCAGCATCATCGAGGCCGGGCAGGACACCGATGCGCCGGATTTCGGCCGGATCGGCCCCAAAAAATGAGGCCGGTCGCTCAGGTCTGCAACCGGGTCTGCCGGTGTGTCAGCCTGAGTGTTGGCCTGCTCGCCCTGGGCAATCTGGCGCTGGCGGATGCCCCATCGCGATCCCTGCGTCCGGTGGCGCGGGGGCAGGTGGTGGCCGGGCAGGTGATCCCCTCAGAGGTCTTCGTCGATGCGATCGCCGAACAGGGCGAGGCGGCGGCGCGGGCGCGGGTGCAATCTCAGCCACGCCCGCAGCCAAGGACACAGGCCATGGTCGGCCCGGCAGATCCGCCGGCCAGCGTCCGCGCACCGGCTGCGGCGCCGAAAAAGGAACGGCGCGGGCTGCTGTCGCTGTTCCGCCCCAAGCAGCGCAGCCCGGCGGTCGAGGATCGGGCCCGCCGCAGTGGCGCAGCGCGGCGCCAGAACATGATCTGCGGCGATCCCGATATCCAGGGGGTGGAGGTTGGCCGAGTCTCAGGCACCCTCAAGGGCTGTTTGGTAATCGATGCGGTGCGGGTGCAATCGGTTGCGGGTGTTGATCTTTCGACCCATGCGGTGATGGATTGCCAGACCGCCAAGGCCCTGAAGAATTGGGTGGATCGCGGATTGCGCCCAGCCGTGGGGCAGCGTGGCGGCGGTATCGCCGGGCTGCGCGTGGTGGCGCATTATTCCTGCCGCACCCGCAACAGTCAGAAGGGCGCGAAGCTTTCCGAACATGCCAAGGGCAAGGCCATCGACATCGCCGGGATCAAACTCAGGGACGGCAGCGAGATCACTGTTCTGACCGGCTGGAACGAACGCAAGACCCGCAAGGTTCTGCACAAGGCGCATGCCGCGGCCTGTGGGCCCTTCGGCACCGTCCTCGGCCCCGATGCCAACCGGTTCCATCGCGATCATTTCCATTTCGATACCGCCAGCTATCGCGGCGGGCCCTATTGCGAATGAGATGCCTGGCGGTCAGCGCAGCCGCAGGACCGGCGCCGGGCCCAGAGGCACCGGCCCCAGGTGGATGCGCCCGCCGCTGAACCCGAGGGTGACATTCAACGTGTCCGGGCGCCCCGACAGGTTCGCCGCCAGTTCCAGCGCGGTCTCGACGCTGCTGGCCAGGCTTTCGGGCAGCGCCCCGGCCGCCACCGCCACCCGCAGCATGTCGCGCCAATTCTCGGCCTTGATGGCGATTTCACCGGTCGGGGTGCCAGCACCGTCCACCGTGAGTTCACCTGTCGCTGCCAGTTTCAGACTGCCCCATTCGGCCTTGAGCAGCCGCAGCTTCAACCGCTCGACCTGCGGGCGGGCGTGTTCCAACGCGTCCAGATCCCAGGGTCGATCGAAATCGCCGTCAAAGTCGAGCTGCAGCGTGGCGATCTGGTCGGGCAGGGCGATGCCACGCGCCAGCCGGGCGACCAGCGGTGTCGGCAGGCGCACCCCATGCGCCAGCGCGCCGTAACGATAGCCGTGGTCGGTGCCGGGCAGGCGTTCGGTGGCCAGAGTCAGGCTGTCCAGCTCGGTGACCTCGGTGCCGGTGATCCGGATCTGGGTTCCGATCAATGTCGCCCGGTTCAGCGGCAACCTCGGCGCTGGATCCAGCGCCAGGCTGGCGCGCATATCGGCGCTGGCCAGGGTGAATCGGTCGAGCGGCGTCGACAATTGGCTTTGCGGCGGGAACACCGCGATCACCTGGGTTGGCTTGTAGGACAGCGCCAACAGTTGAAAGAACGGGGCCCGCCAGGCCCAGCCGGTGGTGGGATCGGCCAGCGCCAGATCGGTGAAGGTGGTATCGAACCGGTTGGGAAACCCCGCGACCCTCAGATTGCTGTAATCGGCCTGCCAGCCCTCGGTGCGACGGGCCTCGAACCAGGTGGCAAAGCCGGCCTCGGCGCCGCGCGACCCGATCAGCCAATAGCCGGACCAGAACAGCGCCGCGGCGAGGATAACAAACAGCAGGCGTTTCAACGGCAGACCTTTCTTGACGGGGCGACTTGGTGGTAACCAGGCGGAGGCGGTTCGCCAAGGGCCAGATACAAGGGCACGCCGATGGGAGCCAGCGAAATGACTGACGGCGCCGGGAAGGGCAATGATGAGCATTTGGGTCTTTGGCTATGGGTCGCTGATCTGGAACCCGGAATTCGATCCGGCGGAAACAGCAATCGCCACCCTGCCGAATTACGCCCGCAGCTTCTGCATGCGTTCGATCCACCATCGCGGCAGTGAGGCGGCGCCGGGGCTGGTGCTGGCGCTGGACCACGCGCCGGGGGCACAGTGCCTGGGGCTGGCGATGCGGCTGCCGTCCGCAGGGCGCGACACGATCCTGACGACGCTGCGCGAGCGCGAACTGGTGTCCTCGGCCTATGTCGAGATGCATCTCCCGATCTGGCTGAAGGATGGCCGCGAGGTGACGGCGCTGGCCTATGTCGTCGATCCCGATCACGGCCAATATTGCGGTGACCTGCCGCTGGCCGAACAGGCGCGGATCATTGCCCGGGCCACTGGCCGACGCGGGCCGAACCGCGATTACCTCTTTGCCACCCAGACGCATCTGGCACAGCTGGGTATCGCTGATGGCGAGTTGGGCGATCTCAGCGATATGGTGCGGCGTCTGGTCGATAAATCCTTGGCTTAGCGGGGCCAAACCCGTAAACTCCCGGCAAGATAACAGTGTCAGGAAACGTCCTTATGGACCAGCCGGACCGCGAGGCTCAAACGCAGTTTTCGCAACCCGTTCGTCAGATCATGTTGATGCTCATGGCATTGACTCTGACCGGAGTCGGCGCCGTCTTTGCCGCGCCCAGCGTGCTGCCGGTGTTCGAAGCCAACCCCTATCTGAACGGCTTTATCGCTTTTGTGTTCGGGATCGGGGTTATCGCCTGTTTCTGGCAGGTGGTGCAGCTGATCTCTTCGGTGCGCTGGATCGAGGCCTTTGCCGCCGACCGGATTGAATCCGAAGGGGTGCGCGCGCCGCGCCTGTTGGCGCCGTTGGCCACCCTGCTGCGGTCGCGGTCGCGGCGGATGCAGATTTCTTCGACCTCGGCGACATCGATCCTCGATTCCGTCGCCACCCGGATAGATGAAGCCCGGGAAATCACGCGTTACATCGTCAACCTGCTGATTTTCCTAGGACTTCTTGGCACTTTTTACGGGCTGGCCACCACCGTGCCGGCGCTGGTCGACACCATCCGCAACCTGGCCCCGAAAGACGGCGAAGGCGGGGTCGAGGTGTTTGGTCGGCTGATGGAGGGTCTGGACAGTCAGTTGGGCGGCATGGGCGTCGCCTTTGCCTCGTCGCTGCTGGGTCTGTCGGGATCGCTGGTCACCGGTTTGCTCGAACTCTTTGCCAGCCATGGCCAGAACCGGTTTTACCGCGAGCTTGAGGAATGGCTTTCGACCATCACCCGGGTCAGCTTTGCCTCCGGCGACGCGGAAAGCGGAGACTCCAGCGGCATGGCCGGGGCGTTCGACCAGATGGCCGAACAGATGGCCGAGCAGATGGAAAGCCTGCAAACCATGTTCACCCAATCCGATATCAACCGCTCGATGCTGGATGAGCGGATCGGTGGGCTGACCGATGCGGTGACGGCCTTGGCCGGTGAGATTGGCGCACAGCTGGAACAAAACCCTGTGATGGAGTCACTTCAGAGGGTGGCAGAGGGCCAGGAAAGGCTATTGGATCATCTGACCCGGCAAGGCACCGGCGAAGGTCTGGACGCGGAAAGCCGGATGCGGCTGCGCTCGATCGACGTGCAGATGCTGCGCATTCTGGAAGAGATTTCCGCGGGTCGACAGGAAACCATGACCGAGCTGCGCACCGACCTCGCGGCTTTGGCCAAGGCGGTTCAGGCCTCGTCCCGGCGTCCCGGGCTGGCCACCGCCGCTATGCGCCCCGCGCCGGTCAAGCAGGCGGGCGGGGGCCAGGAGGGCTAGGCGATGTCGCTGTCGCGCCGATCTGGCAACCGGTTCCAGGCGTCGATATGGCCGGGCTTTGTGGATGCGATGACCGGCCTGTTGATGGTCCTGGTCTTTGTGCTGACCATCCTGATGGTGGTGCAATTCGTGCTGCGCGAAACCATCACCGGTCAGGAAAGCGAACTGGATCAGCTCAGCTCTGAAGTGGCGGCATTGGCACAGGCATTGGGGTTGGAACGCGACAAGAGCCGGGCGCTTGAGGGCGAACTGGGCACGCTGAACGCGACGCTGGATAAATCCGAGGCGGAAAACACCGCGCAGGCGGCCTTGCTGGCGTCGCTGACGTTGGAACGCGATAGCACCCGTGCCGATCTGCGCAGCGCCGAGGCGCGGATCACCGATTTCGAGGCGCAAGTCGCCTCGCTCCTCTCTGAACGCAATGACGCCCGCAACCAGGTCGCCGATCTGCAAACCGCCCGCGACAGGCTGATCTCGGACCGCGAGGCGCTGCAACTGGCGCTGGCGCAGGCGCGCGGCGAAATCGACGCGGGCGCCGAGGCGGCGCGGCTGGCGGCGGCGAAGCGGGACGCGCTGGAGGCGATGATCGCTGATCTGAATGCCAAGAACGCCGAGGCGCGCTCTGCCAATATCGATCTGACGGCGCGGGTCAGCGACCTGCAAGCCACGCTGAGCGAAGAGGAAAAGGCCCGCATCGTCGAGGCCGCCGCCGCCGAGGCGCTGCGCGAAAAGCTGAAACAGGCGGACAGCGAATTGACCGCGATGACCCTGGCGCTGGAGGCGCAGCGCAAAAAGGCCGAGGACACGCTGACCTTGCTGGCCGCGGCTGAAAACGCAGGCGACGATCTGACCGCGCAGCTGGCGGCGGCGCTGCTGGCGCGGGATCAGAGCCGGATGGAACTGACCGGGCTGGGCGCCGATCTGACCACCACGATCAGCGCGCTCGAGACCAGCCGCGCGGCGCTTGAAGCCCGTGAGGCGGCGCTGGGCGAGACCCGCGCGGCGCTGGCCGCAGCCCGTGACGATCTGGCCGGGCGCGACGCGGCCCTCAGCGCCTCGGGCGAGCGGATTGCGGCGCTTGAAGGCGAATTGGAGCGCACCAGGGTGCAGCTGACCCGTGCCGAAAGCGGTCGCGGCGCGACCCTGAGCCAGCTCAGCTCGACCGAGGCTTTGCTGGCCCGGGCGCTGGCCGATATTGACGATCGCGATGCCAAACTGGCCGAGCTTGAGGCGCGGCTGGGGGTGATCGAACAGGCGATGGCCAATGCCGCCCGCGCCCGTGAGGCGGAAGAGGCGCGGCTGAACGCCGAGGTGGTGGCGCTGCGCGATGCCCGCGATTCCGCCCGTCAGAAAACCGCCCGGGCGCTGGCCGCCGCCGAGGATGCCCGCAACCAGGCCGAGGCCGATGTCGCGGCGCTGCAATCGCGCCTGACCAGCCTGCAGGCCGAGGCCAGCCAGGCCCGTGACGGTGCTGCCGCGGAACGTGGCGCGCTGGAGCGCGACCTGTCCGATGCCCGCGCAGCGGCGGCGGCGGCGGAGTCGCGGCTGGCCAATGAACGCGACGCCGCAGCCGAGCGTCTGGCCCAGGCCCAGGCCGCCACCACCAGGGCCGAGGCGCGGATCACCGCGCTGCAGGCCGAGGTGCAAAACGCGCGGGCCGAGACCGAGACCCGGCTCTCGGAACTTGATGCCGTGGCCGCAAGGATCGCCGCGATGGAGGCCGCCCTGGCCCGTGCCGCCGAGGCTCGAACCGGGCTTGAGGACCGGCTGGAGGCCGCGATGGCGGCGGGTTCGACCGCCGAGGCGTTGCAACAGGACAAGGCGGCGCTGGAATCCGAACTGGCCACAGCCGAGGCGACGGCGGCGCAGAATGGCCGCAAGATCGCTGAGATGGAGCAAAAACTGATCGCGTTGGAGGCGGCGCTGACTCGCGCCCGTGATGCGGCTGAGGCGGCCGAATCCGGGCGCGCAGCGGCGTTGAACAGTCTGGAACGGCAATTGGCGGCGGCGCTGGCGGCCAAGGCAACGGCCGAGGCGGCGGCGTTGGATCGCAACGCGGTGCAACAGCAATTGGCGGCGGCATTGGCGGCGAAACTGAAGGCCGAACAATCCGCCGAGGATCGCCTCAGCGAGGCCGAGCAGCGCGAGGTGCTGCTGCGCCAGGCCCAGGACTCGCTGGCCGATCAAGAGGCGCGCTCGGCGGAAAGCCAGCGCCGGGCGGCGCTGCTCAATCAGCAGGTCGCAGCATTGCGCTCGCAACTCGGCTCGCTTCAGGCGCTGCTGGATGACAGCAAGAGCCGCGACAAGGCCGCCAAGGTCGAACTGGCGGCGCTGGGCAAGGATCTGAACGCCGCTCTGGCCCGCGCCGCAGCGGAGCAAAAGAAACGTGCGGAGCTGGAAGCGGCCGAGCGCAAGCGGCTGGAGGCGGAAAAGCAGGATCTTGAGAAATACCGGTCGGAATTCTTTGGCCGCATTCGTGAGGTGCTGAGCAATCGCGAGGGCGTGCAGATCGTCGGCGACCGCTTTGTGTTCTCCTCCGAGGTGCTGTTCGCCCCGGGCAAGGCGGATCTGTCCGCCGAGGGGCAAGGCGAGATTGCCAAGGTTGCCGAGCTGATCCGCGACATCGCCGCCGAGATCCCCGAGGGCATCGACTGGATCCTGCGGGTCGACGGGCACACCGATGACGTGCCGGTGGTTGGCAACGCCGACTTCACCGACAACTGGGATCTGAGCCAGGCCCGTGCCCTGTCGGTCGTGCGGTTCATGACCGAGAATCTGGGGCTGCCGCCGAACCGGCTGTCGGCCAATGGATTCGGGCAATTTCAACCGATTGCGGCGGGCACCTCACCCGAGGCGCGGGCGCAGAACCGGCGGATCGAGCTGAAGCTGACCGAGCGCTGAGGCGGGGCTTGCCCGGGGTCAGCGCAGCTGAACCGTGACGCTCATTGTGTCGATATCCTTGCCGTTGCGGCGCAGCACCACCTGACCCTGATAGAGCCCGGGGCGCAGCGCCTTGCGGATGCGGCGGCCGGAGGCGCGGAAATACTGCGCCTGTTTCGCCTCGATCGGCACCTCGGCCTGGTGATAGCCGCGCCCGTTCGGAGCGGTGATGCTCAGCCGCAGCACATCGCCCGCCTGCGCGCCATAGGCATAGGCCCAGAGCACCAGCGCCGGGGCATCGGCGGGCAGGGTCAGATGCCCGGCGGTGCCGGCCTTGATGGTGTCGTAGTCGGGCAGGGCGTCGGCAAACCCGACGCTCAGCAATCCGCCGGGCTGATAGGCGGGGGCGTCGCGCCAAAGGCTTGCGCCATCGCGCAGGCCGCATTGCCCGGGCTCTGCATTCGGCGCAAACGGGTCGATGACCTGGCCATTGTGGCGCAGCGACAGATGCAGATGTGGAAACTGGGTGCGACCGGACAACCCGACCCGTCCCAGGGGGGTGCCGGTGTCGACCAGCGCCCCCTGGCTGACACGGATCGAGCCCTGGGCCATATGGCAATACTGGGTTTCCCAGCCATCGCCATGCGCGATCACCACGCCATTGCCGCATTCCTTGCCGTCGATCCGCGCCGCGTCCTCAGCGGTGAACAGCCGGTCAGGCTCGCCGTCGCGGGTGGCACGCACCTGTCCGGGCGCGGCGGCCAGAACCCGGACCCCGGCGCGCATCGCCGCGAGCGAAGGCAGAGCGAAATCGGTGCCCTTGTGGCCGTCATAGCTGAGACCGCCACAGGTGAAATCCGTGACGCCCGCGCCTGGATCGGCATCGGCGTAGTTCTGGATATAGCAGGTTTCGCCGAGGCGGCAGTCGATGGGCAGCGCCAAAGACGGCTCCGCCGCCGCAGCGGGCGCGGCGGCGGCGGCAAGGAGCAGGGGGAGTATCCCCCTGAGGGTCATTCCGCGGTCAGCAGCGGCGGCTTGTTCTTGGACAGCCGAGGGCTGTCCGGTCCGGACGGCTGCAAGTTGATCTTGCCGTCCTTGACCGTCACCTTGACCACACCGCCCTTGGTCAGCTTGCCGAACAGCAATTCCTCGGCCAGCGGCTTCTTGATGTATTCCTGGATCACCCGTGCCAGTGGCCGGGCGCCCATCTTGTCGTCATAGCCCTTGTTGGCCAGCCATTCGGCGGCGGGGCGGGACAATTCGATGGTCACGCCACGGTCCATCAGCTGCGCTTCGAGTTGCAGCACGAACTTTTCAACCACCTGCAGGATCGTCTCTTTCGGCAATTGCGCGAAGGAGATCACCGCATCCAGACGGTTGCGGAATTCCGGGGTGAAGGTGCGCTCGATGGCGGCGGTGTCCTCACCCTCGCGGCGGTCGCGGCCAAAGCCGATGGCGGATTTGGCCTGTTCGGTTGCCCCGGCGTTCGAGGTCATGATCAGGATCACATTGCGGAAATTCACCGTCCGGCCATTGTGGTCGGTCAGCTGGCCATGGTCCATCACCTGCAACAGGATGTTGTAGACATCCGGATGCGCCTTTTCGATTTCATCGAGCAACAGCACGCAATGCGGATGCTGGTCGACACCATCGGTGAGCAAGCCACCCTGATCAAAGCCGACATAGCCCGGCGGTGCGCCGATCAGCCGCGAAACCGCGTGTTTCTCCATGTATTCCGACATGTCAAAGCGCAGCAATTCGACCCCGAGCGTATCGGCCAGCTGTTTGGCCACCTCGGTCTTGCCGACCCCGGTGGGGCCCGCGAACAGGTAATTGCCAATCGGTTTTTCCGGCTCGCGCAGCCCGGCGCGGGACAGTTTGATCGCGCTCGACAGGGCGTCGATGGCGGCGTCCTGACCAAAGACCACCCGTTTCAGCGAGGCTTCGAGGTCTTTCAGAACCTCGGCATCGTCCTTGGATACGGATTTCGGCGGGATCCGGGCGATTTTCGCCACGACATCCTCGATCTCCTTGGCGCCGATGGTCTTGCGACGTTTGCTTTCGGCAACCAGATGCTGTGCCGCTCCGGCCTCGTCGATCACGTCGATCGCCTTGTCCGGCAATTTCCGGTCATTGATGTAGCGCGCCGAAAGCTCGACCGCAGTGCGGATCGCGTCAGCGGTGTAGCGGACGCTGTGATGTTCCTCGAAATAGGGTTTCAGCCCCTTGAGGATTTTCACCGTGTCCTCGACCGTCGGTTCATTGACGTCGATTTTCTGGAACCGGCGCGACAGGGCGCGGTCCTTTTCGAAATGCTGGCGGAATTCCTTGTAGGTGGTCGATCCCATGCAACGCAGCTTGCCGCCCTGCAGGGCCGGTTTCAGCAGGTTGGAGGCGTCCATCGCGCCGCCGGAGGTGGCCCCGGCACCGATCACCGTGTGGATTTCGTCGATGAACAACACCGCGTCGGGATGATCCTCAAGCTCGGTCATCACCGCTTTCAGCCGTTCCTCGAAATCGCCGCGATAGCGGGTGCCGGCCAGCAGCGCCCCCATGTCGAGCGAATAGATGGTGGTTTCCGAGAGCACCTCAGGCGTTTGGCCATTGACGATCTTGCGGGCTAGACCTTCGGCAATGGCGGTCTTGCCGACACCGGGGTCACCGACCAGCAGCGGGTTGTTCTTGCGGCGTCGGCACAGAACCTGAATGCAGCGCTCGACCTCGGACTCGCGTCCGATCAGCGGATCGACATCCCCATGGCGGGCCTTTTCATTCAGATCGACGCAATATTTGTCGAGCGCGCTTTCCTTGGCGTCGGGCGCGTCGACGGGGGTCGAGCTGGCGGATTCATCTTCGATTTCAGAGGCGCCGGACAGCGGCCGCGCCTCGCCAAAGGCGGGGTTCTTGGCAACGCCATGGGCGATGAAATTCACCGCGTCATAGCGAGTCATTTCCTGCTCTTGCAGGAAATAGGCGGCATTTGATTCACGTTCGGCAAAGATCGCGACCAGCACATTGGCGCCAGTCACCTCGGTGCGGCCCGAGCTTTGGACATGGATCGCGGCACGCTGGATGACGCGCTGAAACGCGGCGGTGGGCACCGCTTCGGACCCGTCGACATCGGTGACCAGGTTGGACAGGTCATCCTCGATGAATTCGACCAGGGTCTTGCGCAGATCCTCAGTGTCCACCGAACAGGCTTTCATCACCTTGGCGGCATCGGGTTCGTCGATCAGCGCCAGAAGCAGATGTTCAAGCGTTGCAAATTCATGCCGACGTGCATTGGCAAGTGCCAGCGCGGCATGAATTGCCTGTTCCAGCGTTGTGGAAAAAGATGGCAATTGGCTGCTCCTTGGTATCTGGGCCGGAGCGGGGTCGAGTGCCCCGGTGCGACCTTGGCCTCATAATCTTAAAGTTTGGTCGATTGCGGCGGGGCTTCAAGGTTTATTTGCGTGCAGGTGTTCACATTTCCCCAAACCGATGCACAGGCGCGTTACTTTGCGGCATCAAAAGCTGTCTTTGCGCCGGCGCACCTCGGCGAAAACCTCGGCGGCGGTGACATTTGGCATATTGACCGCCTTGCGCACCTCGGGCGTATCGACCCTGAGGAACGGGTTGGTGGCCAGTTCAAGCGAAAGCGGCACCGGCACTGTCGGGCGCCCTTCGGCGCGTGCCGCTTCGACCGCTTTCATACGAGAGATATAGTCAGGATGGTCCGGTTCAATGCTCAGCGCAAATTTTCCGTTGGAAAGAGTATATTCATGGCCGGAATAAATCAGCGTCTCGGGCGGCAGCGCCGCCAGTTTGCTGAGCGTGGCGTGCTGCATCTCCATGGTGCCCTCGAACACCCGGCCACAGCCCCAGCTCATCAGGCTGTCGGCGGTGAACACCACCCCGGCATTGGGGAAATAATACGCCATATGGCCCAAGGTATGGCCGGGCACATCCAGCGGAACGGTATAGCTTTCGCCGGTGCCGCTGTTCATTCCCTCGCTCAACGCCACGTCGAGCGGCGGCAGCTTGTCCGCTTCGGCCTTGGGGCCCATCACCTTGAGCCCGTATTTCGCCCGCAATTCTTCGGTACCAACTGTGTGGTCGCCATGATGATGGGTGATCAACAACGCGCCGGGGGTCCAGCCGCGCGCCTCGGCCGCGGCGATGATTGGCGCGGCGTCCGGGGCGTCGATGATGCAAACCCCGTCCGGGCCTTTGACAAGATAGGCGTAATTGTCAGACCGGCAGGGGACCGTCACGATGTCCAGGGGCATGGCTTTTCACCTCGTCGTTGCTATGTTCCCTATCGAACCGCATGTGCGGCGGAGGTGCAATGCATCAAGACGTGACCGATCTGCGGAATTTCTACTATCGTTCGACCCTCGGTCGAGCGGCCCAGCAGCACATTCGCAACAATCTGATCCGCATGTGGCCCGAGGCCAAGGGCCAGACCGTGGTCGGGTTCGGCTTTGCCGCGCCTTTGCTGCGCCCTTACCTGGCGCAGGCGCGGCGGGTGATCGCGCTGATGCCCGCGCCACAGGGGGTGATGCCCTGGCCCGCCGGGCAGCCCAATGTCAGCGTGCTGAGCGAGGAAACCGAATGGCCGATCGAGACCGGTCATGTCGACAAGCTGGTGGTGATGCACGGGCTTGAGGTCAGCGAACAGCCCTCGGAGCTGCTTGAGGAATGCTTTCGGGTGCTGGGGCCGGGCGGGCGGGTGATCTTTGTGGTGCCGAACCGATCCGGCCTCTGGGCGCGCAGCGACCGCACCCCCTTTGGCCATGGCCGACCCTATAGCCAAGGTCAGTTGGAGGCGCAGCTGAAACGCCATGCCTTCCTGCCCGAAGCCCATGTGAACACCCTGTTCCAACCGCCCTCGACCCGACGCTTCTGGCTGAAGACCGGAACCAGCTGGGAAAAGCTGGGGCGGCGGTTCTCGATGGTGATGGCGGGCGGGGTGCTGATGGTCGAGGCGACGAAACGGGTGCAGATGCCCGCCGGTCCCGGTGTCCATGCCAAGGCACCAAGCCGGTTGAAAGTGCTGGAAGGGCTGGGCGCGGCGAAACCGGAAACCGCGCGGCTGGGCGACTGACACAGGCGCGCTGAATGCGGCGGTTGCCGCAGGTTTTGCGGCCCGGTCAGAGCCGGGCGCGACCCGATAGGGCGGCGAGGAGATCGTCGCGCGCTTTAGCATCGGCGTCCTTGGCGGCCATGGCTTCGGCCTCATCATCGCCCATGTCGATAAAAAAGCCCGCAGAAAAGGCCGCGGCCAGCACCAGGATCAGTTCCAACATCTATTTGCCCCCAATTAACGCCAGGCGCCGGGCATTGCGGCCCGGGTGGCGTTGCCTGTTGTTAGGCGATTTCGCGACAAGGTGGGTGAAAACCTGTGAAACTCAGTGTTTCCAAGCGGTTTTGGCGCGGGAGTCGAGCCGGGCGCGGCCGCCAGATTCGTCCCCCGGCGCCAGGCGCCCGAAAGCGCGAGCGCTAACGGTCTGGGGCAAAGCGCAACAGATTTCTGCGATCTGCCGCTAACCCCGCAAAACAAGGGCCCAACCTCCCGACAAAAGCGGGTTTCACAGGTTGCCCGCGCCAAAGCGCTCTGCTACACCCACGCCGATTTTGATGCTTTGAGACCTATCAAGGCTCCCACTGCTCCGGGGCCGCGTTCGCTTGCGCGGAGGCCGGAGCCAGAACGCGGAAGGGTGGACGTGTCCGAACCAGCTTCGATCTCATCCGGCATCGCGGCGCGCTATGCGACAGCCGTGTTTGACATAGCCAAAGATGACAAAGGGCTTGCCGCCCTGGAAACTGACATTGACACGCTGGATGCGGCGATGGGCGAGAGCGCGGACTTCCGCGATCTGCTGTCTTCGCCGATCTATACGCGTGACGAGCAGGCGCAGGCGGTTGCCGCGCTGGCCGATGCGATGGGCCTGTCGGCCACTGTCAAGAACACCCTGGGCCTGATGGCGACCAAACGGCGCCTGTTCGTGCTGCCGCAGCTGGTCGCTGCCCTGCGCGCCGCCATTGCCGAGCATAAGGGCGAGGTCATGGCCGAGGTTGTCAGCGCCAAGTCGCTGACCAAGGCCCAGGCGGAAAAACTGTCGAAAACCCTTGCGGCCACGGTTGGCAAGGATGTGAAGATCAAAGCGACCGTCGATGAGAGCCTCATCGGCGGTCTTGTTGTCAAAGTGGGCTCCCGGATGATCGATACGTCGATCCGGGCGAAGCTCGCAGCCCTCCAGAATGTAATGAAAGAGGTCGGATAATGGGTATCCAAGCAGCTGAAATTTCTGCGATCCTCAAGGCGCAGATAGAAAGCTTTGGCCAGGAGGCCGAGGTGGCCGAAGTTGGCCGGGTGCTCAGCGTCGGTGACGGTATCGCGCGGGTCCACGGGTTGGACAATGTGCAGGCCGGCGAGATGGTCGAGTTTCCGGGCGGCATCCAGGGGATGGCGCTGAACCTCGAAAGCGACAACGTCGGCGTCGTGATCTTCGGCACCGACCGCGACATCAAGGAAGGCGATGTGGTCAAGCGGACCAACGCCATCGTCGACGTGCCGGTTGGCGACGAAATGCTGGGCCGGGTCGTTGATGGCCTCGGCAACCCGCTGGACGGCAAGGGCCCGATCAAGACCTCCAAACGTGGTCTGGCCGACGTCAAGGCGCCGGGCATCATCCCGCGTAAATCGGTGCACGAACCGATGGCGACCGGCCTCAAATCCATCGACGCAATGATCCCGATTGGCCGTGGTCAGCGCGAATTGATCATCGGCGACCGGCAAACCGGCAAGACCGCCGTGGCGCTGGACTCGATCCTGAACCAGCAAAGCTATAACAAAGCGGCGGGCGACGATGAGAGCAAAAAGCTCTATTGCGTCTATGTCGCGATCGGCCAGAAACGCTCGACCGTGGCGCAGCTGGTGAAAAAGCTCGAAGAAACCGGGGCCATGGCCTATTCGATCGTGGTTGCTGCAACCGCGTCGGAACCGGCACCGATGCAATACCTGGCGCCCTATACCGCGACCGCAATGGCGGAGCATTTCCGCGACAATGGCCGCCACGCGCTGATCATTTATGATGATTTGTCCAAACAGGCCGTCGCCTATCGCCAGATGTCGCTGCTGCTGCGTCGCCCGCCGGGGCGTGAAGCCTATCCCGGCGACGTGTTCTATCTGCACTCCCGCCTGCTGGAACGCTCGGCCAAGCTGAACGAAGATTTCGGCTCGGGCTCGCTGACCGCGCTGCCGATCATCGAAACCCAAGGTGGCGACGTGTCGGCGTTTATCCCGACCAACGTGATCTCGATCACCGATGGCCAGATCTTCCTTGAGACGGAACTGTTCTACCAGGGTATCCGCCCGGCGGTGAACACCGGTCTGTCGGTGAGCCGGGTTGGCTCTTCGGCCCAGACCTCCGCGATGTCCTCGGTCGCCGGTCCGGTGAAACTGTCGTTGGCGCAATACCGTGAGATGGCGGCCTTTGCCCAGTTCGGTTCCGACCTCGACGCCTCGACCCAGCGCCTGCTGAACCGTGGCGCGCGGCTGACCGAGCTGATGAAACAGGCGCAATATTCGCCGCTGTCGAATGCTGAAATCGTCTGCGTGATCTTTGCAGGCACCAATGGCTATCTCGACAAGTTGCCGCTGGCCGATGTCTCTCGGTTCGAACGCGACCTGCTGAACTTCTTGCGCAACCAGAAGTCCGACGTGCTTGACTGGATCACCAACGATGATCCGAAGATCAAGGGCGACGCGGCTGACAAGCTGAAGGCAGTGATCGACGAATTCGCCGCCGACTTCGCATAAGAGGGGCGGGACATGGCCAACCTCAAGGACCTGAAGAACCGGATCGCGTCGGTCAAATCGACCCGCAAGATCACCAAGGCCATGCAGATGGTGGCCGCCGCGAAACTGCGGCGGGCACAGGAAGCGGCTGAAAACGCCCGGCCCTATGCCGAGCGGTTCAATGCCGTGCTTGGGCAATTGGCCGCCTCGGTCGCGGGCAGCGGATCCGCGCCGCGGCTGCTGGCCGGAACCGGCGAGGACAAGGTGCATCTGCTGGTGGTGATGACCGCAGAGCGTGGGCTTTGCGGCGGTTTCAACGCCAATATCGCCAAGCTGGCCAAGACCCATGCGCAAAGCCTGAAGGCGGCGGGCAAGACGGTCAAGATCATCACCGTCGGCAAGAAAGGCCGTGACAACCTGCGCCGTGATTTTGGCGATCTGTTTGTCAGCCATGTCGATCTGAGCGCGGTCAAATCACTGGGCTATGCCAATGCGCAGGACATCGCCAAGGATGTGCTGACACGGTTTGACGCTGACGAATTCGATGTTGCCACGATCTTTTATTCGAAGTTCGTCAACGTGGTCACCCAGATCCCGACCGCACAGCAGATCATCCCGGCCGCCTATGAGACGGAAGCGGATGCCGACAGCGGTGCGGTCTATGATTACGAACCCAGCGAAGAAGAGATCCTGGCCGACCTGCTGCCGCGCGGTGTCGCAACCCAGATCTTCACCGCCCTGCTGGAAAACAACGCCTCGTTCAACGGCTCGCAGATGAGCGCGATGGACAACGCCACCCGCAACGCGGGCGACATGATCGACAAGCTGACGATCCAGTACAACCGTTCGCGGCAGGCTGTGATCACCAACGAGCTGATCGAAATTATTTCGGGCGCGGAAGCGCTCTGATCGAACCGGAGAGACAAAGATGGCAAACGCAAAAGGTAAGATCACTCAGGTGATTGGCGCCGTGGTCGACGTGCAATTCGGCGAACACCTGCCGCAGATTCTGAACGCGCTGACCACCGACAACCACGGCAAGACGCTGGTTCTGGAAGTGTCGCAGCACCTGGGCGAAAGCACCGTGCGCTGCATCGCTATGGACGCGACCGAAGGTCTGGTCCGCGGCCAGGAAGTGACCGACACCGATGGCCCGATCACGGTCCCGGTTGGCAATGCCACGCTGGGCCGCATCCTGAACGTGGTCGGCGAGCCGGTTGACGAAAAAGGCCCGGTCGAGTCGACCGAACGCCGCGCCATCCACGGCGAGGCCCCGGCCTTTGACCAGCAATCGACCGAAACCGAAATCCTGACCACCGGCATCAAGGTCATCGACCTGCTGGCCCCCTATACCAAGGGCGGCAAGATCGGCCTGTTCGGCGGTGCCGGCGTGGGCAAGACGGTTCTGATCATGGAACTGATCAACAACATCGCCAAGGTGCACTCGGGCGTGTCGGTGTTTGCCGGCGTGGGCGAACGGACTCGTGAGGGCAACGACCTTTACCACGAGATGATCGAATCCGGGGTTATCACCCCCGACAATCTGAGCGATTCAAAGATCTCTCTGGTCTATGGCCAAATGAATGAGCCGCCGGGGGCACGTATGCGCGTTGCCCTGTCCGGTCTGACGCTGGCGGAACAGTTCCGCGACGACACCGGTTCGGACGTGCTGTTCTTTGTCGACAACATCTTCCGCTTTACCCAGGCGGGTTCGGAAGTGTCGGCACTGCTGGGTCGGATCCCCTCGGCTGTGGGCTATCAGCCGACGCTGGCCACTGACATGGGTGCGATGCAGGAACGGATTTCCTCGACCAAATCCGGTTCGATCACCTCGGTTCAGGCCGTCTATGTGCCTGCGGATGACTTGACCGACCCGGCGCCCGCAACCTCGTTTGCGCACCTTGACGCGACCACGGTTCTGGATCGTGCGATCTCGGAAAAGGGCATCTATCCGGCGGTTGACCCGCTTGGTTCGACCTCGCGCCTGCTCGATCCGCTGATCATCGGCGAAGAGCATTACAAGGTTGCAACCGACGTTCAGCAAATCCTCCAGCGCTACAAGTCGCTGCAAGATATCATCGCCATTCTTGGCATGGATGAGCTTTCGGAAGAGGACAAACTGGCCGTGGCCCGGGCTCGTAAGATCGAGCGTTTCCTGAGCCAACCTTTCGACGTGGCCAAAGTGTTCACCGGCTCCGACGGGGTTCAGGTGCCACTGGAAGACACGATTTCCTCGTTCAAGGCGGTTGTGGCCGGCGAATACGATCACCTGCCCGAGGCGGCCTTCTACATGGTTGGCGGCATCGAGGAAGTGAAAGCCAAAGCCGAGAAACTGGCAGCCGAAGCTGCGTAAGGGGCTGAGATATGGCCGATAACATGAAGTTCGATCTGGTTTCGCCTGAGCGTAGCCTGGTCTCTGGCGAGGTTTCCTCGGTGCAGATTCCCGGCGCCGATGGCGATCTGACGGCGATGCAGGGGCATGCGGCGCTGATCACCACGCTGCGCCCCGGCCTGCTGTCGATTTCCGGGCCCGCTGGTGACGATTCCTATGTCGTCTCGGGCGGCTTTGCCGAAATCAACGCCGATGGGGTGACGGTGTTGGCCGAACGCGCGCTGCACCAAAAGGAAATGACCCAGGATTTGTATAATGACTGGGTCGCCGAAGCGAAGGCGGCACATGCCAATGCGGCGGGCGACGCGGTGGATGGCGCGGCAAAGCTGCTGGCGGATATGGTGGCCATGGGTGGCCATATCGGTTTGGACCCGAACCAAGCCAACCTTTGATCGACACCTGCATTCAGAAGAAAGGCCCCGGCATTGTCCGGGGTCTTTTGCATTTCGGGAACAGACAGGCAGCATGCGGGTTGCCAGGAACCGTGTGGAAATGAAGGGCGGGCCCCGTCGTTCGGCACATTGTCGGGCCACAGCGCATGAAAATTGACGGGCGCCGGACGCCATTTCGGGGCAAGCGTCACCAATTGACTGTCGCGCAGGTCACCCGCCACCGAAATCCCGCAGCGCCGTCATCAGCTCCATTCCCATGTGTGGCGTTACTACGCTGTCGCGATGACGACGTTCATCGTGTGATCTCTGCGGATCAGACCAGAAGACCAAGGTTCCGGTCTGGTTGAGTAAAGGCAGGGTAGGGCGATACAGCCACCGCTTTGGCCATACTTCCCCAAACGAAAAAAGCCCCGGAGCACGGCTCCGGGGCTTTCGTTACTTTGCTTGGTGGTGGATCAATCCATCATCAGGTTCGGCAGCCAGAGCGACAGCTGGGGATTCCAGATCAGCGCCCACATGATGAAGAATTCACAGAGCAGGAACCAGCCAACACCCTTAAAGATCGTGGCCAACGGCACGGCATCGCCGACGACATTCTTCACGATATAGACGTTGAGCCCAACTGGTGGTGTTAACAGACCGATCTCGATCATCTTGACCACAATCACACCGATCCAGATCAGGTTGACGTTCAGCGCATCAAAGGCCGGCAGGAACACCGGCAGGGTCAGCAGCATCACGCCCAGCGGATCGAGGAACATCCCGAGGATCAGATAGATGATGGCCAGCGCGATCACCAATTCGATTTCGCTCAGTTGCATATCCGACACCAGATTGGCGATGAAGGTCGGCACCCCGGCCAGAGCCAGGAACCGGGTCAGCAGCACCGCGCCGATGGCGAGGAAGAACAGCGACGAGGTGGTGCGCAGGGCATCCATCACCGCATCCTTCAGCACTTCGAAACTGGCACGTCCCTGCACCAGCCCGATCAGGATCGCGAAGGTGGCACCAAGAGCACCGGCTTCGGTCGGGGTCGCGACACCGGCGTAGATCGACCCGATCACACCAAGCACCAGCAGCGGCAGCGGCCAGACGTCGCGCAGGCTGCGCCAACGTTCGCCCCAAGTCACATTAATGGCCGCTCTGGGCGCCAGTTTCGGCCAGATGGTGCAGCGACCAACGATCATGATCGTATAGGCGCCAGCGGTCATCAGACCGGGGACCAGACCAGCCATCAACAGGCGACCCACCGATTGCTCGGTGAAGAAGCCGTAGACCACAAAGGCAATCGACGGCGGGATCAACGCGCCGAGGGTACCCGAAGCAGCAACGGTCCCGGTCGCCAGTGACTTGTCATAGCCGTATTTCAGCATCTCGGGGATGGCCAAGCGGCCAACCGCGGCCGAGGTGGCCACCGAGGATCCCGAAGCGGCGGCAAAGCCGGCAGCGGTGAAGTTTGTCGCCACCGCCAGGCCGCCCGGCAGGCTGTTCAGCCAGACCCGTGCCGCCCCATAGAGGCTGGAGGTCAGGCCAGTCTTGTAGGCCACCGCACCCATCAGCAGGAACATCGGAATGGCCGACAATTCCCAACTCGAGGCGAATTCATGCGGCAGGCTCCCGATCATCGCGAAGGCTGCTTTGGTGTTGCGCACGATCATGATCCCGACCATCGACACCGAGCCGAGCGCGAACGCGATCGGCACGCGTGCGGCAAGAAGCACGAGGATCGCGCCAACGCCAATAAAACCGATAGTAAGTGATTCCATTATTCTGTTCCCTGTTCCCGGAAAACGGGCGCGTAACCTTGCGCCGCGTTGCGGGTATGTCCGTTAGTCCGCTGCGGCACCGTCGTGGCCAACGCCAAGGTTGCCATCGTCGCCTGCAAGTTTATTGGCCTCTTCAACCGCCGCTTCGACCGCTGACTTGATGCTCCGGTCCGGAAGCACATGTTCACCACGTGTCATGAAGGCAAAGTTGTTGATCGCGTAGAGGATCAGATAAACCAAGGTGAGAAAGATACCGGCCGGAAAGAACCAACGGGCCCCATAGACTGGAATGTCGAAGGTCGCGGTTTCCCAAACCTCGCCGATTTTAGTCTGGTGAATCGCGTGTTCCAGGCCTTCGATGAACAGAAAGCCGCAATAGATCGCGCCGATCACGCAGCCCAGCATCTTGAAGAACGCAACCTTACGAAGCGACAGATGCTGGGTGAACAGCTCAACTTCGAGGTGCTCATGGTCTCGGGTGACCACACCAAGCGGCAGAAACACCAAGGCGACCATGTAGTAGGCCGAGACGATTTCAAGGGTTGATGGGATCGGTGTGTGAAAGATGTATTTCGCTGCCACATCCAGGGAAACCTGGACCATCATCAGGGCAAGGATGATGCCGCCGATCATGGCCACAAGGCCGGAAATGCGGGAGGCGACTTGTTCGATCGCGCGTAGCATGTGTGTGTCCGTTGTTCAGGGGATCAGGCCAATGCTCGGCAGAGCACGACCCGATCCCGGTGAAGTGGCAAATCAGATCTTGGAGAAGACCTCGGCTTGGAGGGCATCACGATAGGCGTCTTTGTCGTCGCCGATGACTTCCATTTTCGCGGTCCATTTGGCGACCAGCTCTCGGTAGGTCTCAAGCAGTTCCGCCGCGTTCTCGATGCCGTCTTTCTCGGCATTGGCCAAGGCGGTGGCATAGGCGTTGTCTTCTTGGACCTTCCAAGCATCCTTGAAGGCCTGGTCGGATTCTTCGACAGTCCCGCCATTCGCGGCCAGCCATTCCAGCGCCTTTTCGTTGTCACTGACATAGGCCCACATGATGTCGGCCGTGCTTTGTGCCAACCCGTCTTTGAATGCTTGCTGCTGGTCAGCGGTCAGGTCATTCCAGGTGTCGAGGTTGATCGCCCAGTTCATGCTGCCGAAGTAAGAGCCAACCGGATTCGACCAGGCACCTTTGGTGACATCCTTGAGGTTGTAAGTGTTCAGCCAGGCGGCGGAACCGACAGCGCAATCGATCTGACCACGCTGCATGGCCTCGTACATTTCGGAGGTGGTGATCGAAACCGGTGATGCGCCGATTGCCTTCATAGCGATACCGATTCCCGACGTCGCCCTGATCTTTTTACCTTGCAGATCGGCAAGGGTCTTGATCGGCTCCTTGCACAACACATGATAGGCTGCAGTTGACGACCAGGACAGGCCGATCACGTTGTTGCGGGCGCGCTCTTCAACACACTGCGGGCAATGCAGAAGCTGGAACTCGTTCATCGCGGCAGCCATCACCTTGGGGTTGTGGCCGATGGCCATCATCGAGGACACCATCACGGCAGTCGGCAGCGAGGATTTCACGTAGATGTCGACCACCGAAGCCGCGTCCAGAATGCCACTGCCAGCATTGCCGAGCAGGTCTTTCGGACCGCCCATCGAGCCACCGGTGAAGTTCTCAAAGGTGATTTCGCCATTGGTGGCGGCGGTGATCCGTTCCTGCGCGGGGCCGACGCCATAGACGATCGCCGTATGGGTCGGCGAGGTGTAGGTGCCGTAGGTCAGTTCTTTCGCCCAGCCGGTACCGGCCACCATGGCCAGTGCTGCAGCAGCTAGAGTTGTATTTTTAATGTTCATTTTTTTCTCCCAAGGAACCCGTATCGTAGTCCGGGGTCGGCTCCATCCTCCCGGTAGGCGTCGTTTTAGGTGACGCTTCGGCAAAGAGTCTATTAATTGACCGGCAAGTAAGCAAGTTATTCTGTCGAGGCTGTAACAACCTTCATGCATATAAACTTTGGTGTTCGGTCACTGGTTACTTGACCGGCGAATCCGGACGGCGAATCTGTCACCCGGATATCGGCTAATATTCAGATTTTAATTAAAAATTCTCGATCAATCGCGTCTTTCCTGGCCTCCTTGTCGCCGTCGGCTTCGGCAACGATCTTGATCCATTTTTCGATCGAATCGGTGAAGGCTTTGACCATCTCCTCGGCATGTTCGATATAGTTTTTTTATCGGTGGCGATCGCCAGCTCGACTTCGTGAGTCCAAGTCCCTTCGAATGCCTGCTTGAAGGCCGCATCGACATCGAGCATTTGACCGCCCATGTCCTTCACGCCTTGACGTAGATATCCCCAACGCTCGAGGCGTCCAGAATGCCATTGCCCGCGTTGGACGGGCAGATCCTTGGCGCCGCCGGTAAAGGCTTCTCAAGTGATTTCGCCGTTTGTCTGTTCGATGATGCGATGACCTGCGAAAGCTTGGACAGTGTCATGGTTTCTTCCCATGTTTTCAGCCTGACGATGGTGAGCACAGGTTTGGTTGGCCTGGCTGGCGGCGGGTTCCGCGCGCTTCATTTTCCGTGTTCAAGGTTGGGCCGGACTCTAATCGACGGTGGAAGAAAAAAACCGTGGCAGGTCACATGTATACCAATAATTCAGGTAAGTGCGCTGGAACCGAGAACGGTCGACGATGCTGTGACATCGCCGGCCGTCGCTGTTTGGGGTCGTGAAGTGATCAGATCTTGTCGTAGACCTCGGTCTGAAGGCGCTGAATATAGGCCTCTTTGTCGTTGCCGATTTCTTTCACGATGCCGGTCCATTTGTCGACCAGCTTCTCAAATGTGGTCACCAGTTCCTCGGCGTTTTCGATGCCGTTCTTTTTGCCGAATGCGATCGTGTACGCATATTCGTCGGCGCGCGCCTTGGCCAATCTGGCCTGCATCTCGTCGTCAAACGTATAGGCCTTGCCGCCTTTAGCTTCGAAGTTCTTGATCGCTTCGGCACCTTCGGGCGCATAGGCAAACACGACGTCTGCGGACACGCGTGCCATGTTGGCCTTGATGATCTTTTGGTTGGCTTCCGAAAGATCGTCCCAGACGTCCTTGTTGATCACAAAGTTCATGCTTCCGAAATAGGAACCAAGGCTGTCGGTGACGATGGATTTCGAGAAATCCTGCAGGTTGTAGGTGTCAAGCCAAGCGGCGGATCCGGTGGCACAATCTATCTGACCGCGCTGCATGGCTTCATACATCTCGGGGAGGGTGATCGACACCGGCGTGCCGCCCAGTGCCTGGATCGCCCGGCCCACGCTGGCCACGGCGCGGACTTTCTTGCCGCGCAGCTGTTCCGCGGTGTGGATTTCGTCCTTGCAGATCAGGTGATAGGTCCCGGTCGCGGTAAAGCCCATGGCCTTGACGTTGTTCTTTTCGTGGTCTTTCAGGCAACCCGGGCAATGCAGCAACTGGAATTCATTCATCGCGCCGGCCATCGCCAGCGGGTTTTCGCCAACGACCATCATCCCCGAAATCAACGAGGCATGCGGCAGCGACGCTTTGACATAGATGTCCACAACCAAGGAGGCGTCAAGGATACCGGACCCTGCGTTGCCGAGCAGCTCTTTCGCGCCGCCCATGGCGCCACCGGTGAAGGTTTCCCATTTCATTTCGCCGTTGGATTGATCTTCGAGCCGCTTCAGCAATGGCGCAATTCCTGTGCGCATCGTGGTCGAGGTCGGCGACGTATAGCTGCCGTAGGTCATGTCGCGGGCCGATGCAGGCATTGCGGTCAGGCCAAATGCGAACGCAGCAGCCGCCGCGCACGCGAAAGTAGTGCTCTTCATTTCTTTCTCCCATTTCACAGGCGCCACAGATCTCTCCCGATCTGTGTGACACCCGACAGCGTGCCTTCTATTGGCACCCTGTCGGGCAAACCTATGACACTGGCTGACCGGCAAGCAAATGACTCCTGTGAGAATTTCACAAGGACAGGTCAGGGATTGAACCTGATGCGACAATTGCGACGCCGGATTTTCCTTGACTGGTCCAGAATCTGGCCGGATTCGCGGTTTAGGTCGGGGTTCTGAAACAGGACACAGATCTATGAAACGGCTACCCCTACCGGACAGGTTATGTTGATTCTGAAAAGCAAGTAATACCTTTCCAAAACCAGTATTCCATTTTTACTGCCTGAAATCCGAAATAAATATGGATTCAAGAGTCACATCTCGTGACTATCTCACATACTATGTAACCGATAATTCAGGTAAGTACTCTGGAAACGAGAACGGCCAACGATGCTGTGACATCGTCGGCCGTGGTCGGCCGTGGTCGTTTGGGGTCGTGAAGTGATCAGATCTTGTCGTAGACTTCTTCCTGAAGGCGCTGAATATAGGCCTCTTTGTCGGTGCCGACTTCTTTCATGATGCCGTTCCATTTGTCGACCAGCTTCTCAAATGTGGTCACCAGTTCCTCGGCGTTTTCGATGCCGTTCTTTTTGCCGAATGCGATCGTGTACGCATATTCGTCGGCGCGCGCCTTGGCCAATCTGGCCTGCATCTCGTCGTCAAACGTATAGGCCTTGCCGCCTTTAGCTTCGAAGTTCTTGATCGCTTCGGCACCTTCGGGCGCATAGGCAAACACGACGTCTGCGGACACGCGTGCCATGTTGGCCTTGATGATCTTTTGGTTGGCTTCCGAAAGATCGTCCCAGACGTCCTTGTTGATCACAAAGCTCATGATCCCGAAATAGGAGCCAAGGCTGTCGATGACGATGGATTTCGAGAAATCCCGCAGGTTGTAGGTGTCAAGCCAAGCGGCGGACGCGGTGGCACAATCCATCTGGCCGCGCTGCATGGCTTCATACATCTCGGCGGTGGTGATCGACACCGGCGTGCCGCCCAGCGATTGGATCGCCCGGCCCATGCCGCCCACGGCGCGGACTTTCTTGCCACGCAGCTGTTCCGCGGTGTGGACTTCGTCCTTGCAGATCAGGTGATAGGTCCCGGTCGCTGAAAAGCCCATGGCCTTGACGTTGTTCTTCTCGTGGTCTTTCAGGCAATCCGGGCAATGCAGCAGCTGGAATTCATTCATCGCGCCGGCCATCGCCGCCGGGTCTTCGCCAACGATCAACATCCCCGAAACCAGCGTGGAATGCGGCAGCGATGCTTTGACGTAAATATCGACAACGCCGGAGGCGTCAAGAATGCCGGCCCCTGCGTTGCCGAGCAGCTCTTTCGGGCCGCCCATGGCGCCACCGGTGAAGGTTTCCCATTTCATTTCGCCGTTGGATTGCTCTTCGAGGCGCCGAAGCATCGGCTCAGAGCCCGCGCGGAAGGTGGTTGAGGTCGGCGACACATAGGTGCCGAAGGTCATGTCGAGGGCCGATGCAGGCATTGCAGTCAGGCCAAGCGCGAACGCAGCAGCCGCCGCGCACGCGAAAGTGGTGCTTTTCATTTTCTCTCTCCCATTTCATAGGCGACGCAGAGGTCTCCCGTCCTGCGTGACGCCTGACAGGGCGCCTTTTACTGCCACCCCGTCGGACGAGACTAGGGCTTTGGCAGACCAGCAAGCAAGCGAATCCTTTGGGAATTTCACAAGGACAGACCAGGGATTGGACCTTGCGCGGCAATCGTGGCACCGGATTTTCCTTGATTGGTCCACAATCTGGCCGGATTTGCGGTTTAGGTCGGGGTTCTGAAACAGGACACAGATCTATGAAGCGGCTAAGAAATCACTGGATTGGCATCGACCAGGGCGAGAACATCCTGTTCTCGGACTATGAGGACGGCGGCGCCATGTGGACCGGAAACGGGGCCCGCGAAATCCGCAATAAAGTGAAATTCTCGGAAAGTTTCCGCAAGTCTCCGGCGGTGCATTGCTCCCTGTCGATGTGGGATCTGGACAGTTCCACCAATATCCGCGGCGAAATCTCGGCCGAGTCGATTACCGCCGAAGATTTTACCCTGGTGTTTCGCACCTGGAGCGACACCCGCATTGCCCGCGCCCGGGTCCGCTGGATGGCGATCGGTGAATTGCGCCACCAGGACGAATGGGATCTCTATTGATCACCGCCATGGGTCATCGCGCCGCAGAGCCGATCAATCAGACGCAATTCGATCAAATGCGGGTGGTTTGAGACGTCGAGGATCAGGCCGCCATCGGCTTCTGGATTCAAGCGTGCGATGAGATCCCGCCCCAAGAGCCGATGACAAATGCCGGTCACGCGCCAGCTTCGCAATCGCGTCAGTTCGACGCGCACGACATGCCGATCTGCGGAAATTCTGCTAATGCTACATTACCTATTCAGCTTTTGAAAAAGCCTTCATAGATCGGTTCCAGCGTGTCATGCTCAAACAATGAACTGACCGATGTACCATTCCAGATGTTCAGGATTGCCTGGCCAAACATCGGCGCGGTCGGCAGCACCCGGATATTCGGCGCCTTGTCCACTGCGGCGGGGGCTGCGATGCTATCGGTGATCACCAGCGATTTCATCACCGAATTCGCCACCCGCTCGACCGCCGGGCCAGAGAGCACCCCGTGGGTGATATAGGCATGCACCTCGGTGGCGCCGCTGTTGGAGAGCAATTCCGCCGCTTTGCACAGGGTGCCTGCGGTGTCGACCATATCGTCGACGATAATGCAGGTCTTGCCGGTGACATCGCCGATCACCGTCATCTCGGCGATCTCACCGGCCTTTTCGCGACGCTTGTCGACGATTGCCAGCGGCGCGTCGATGCGTTTGGCCAATTCCCGCGCCCGGGCCACGCCGCCGACATCGGGCGACACGATCATCAGATCGTCCATCCGGTCGCGGAACTGATGCATGATATCCAGGGCAAAGATCGGGCTGGCATAGAGGTTGTCGACCGGAATATCGAAAAAGCCCTGAATCTGTGCGGCGTGCAGATCCATCGTCAACACCCGGGCGATGCCGGCTTCGACCAGCATATTCGCCACCAGCTTGGCGGTGATCGGGGTGCGCGCCTTGGTGCGCCGATCCTGCCTTGCATAGCCGAAATAGGGGATCACCGCCGTCACCCGCTGCGCCGAAGAGCGGCGCAGCGCGTCGGCGATGATCAGCAGTTCCATCAGGTTGTCATTGGCCGGGTTCGAGGTGCTTTGAATGACATACATGTCCTCGCCACGGACATTCTCGAACACTTCGACAAAGATTTCGCCGTCGTTGAAACGCTCGACCCGGGTGTTGACCAACCCGACCGTCATTCCTCGGTGGATCGACATCCGCCGCGCAATCGAGGTGGCCAGGGGCAGGTTGGAATTCCCAGCGATCAGTTTCGGTTCGACAATATTGGCCATATGTGTGGTTTCCCGGGGGTGACGGAATCGTGACGTTGACACCGCTTATCACCCAGATACCGTGTTGCAAACATTGCCGGGCCGGGAAGGGACCAGATGGCGCACATTGACTATTACTTCTTCACTTTATCACCCTGGGCCTATCTCGCGGGCAACCGGCTTGAGGAGATGGCAGCGACGCATGGTTACAGCATCGCCTACAAGCCGGTGGAGTCGACGCGGGTCTTTGCCGCCGGAGGCGGCAAGCCGCTGAACGAACGTCCGGCAGCGCGGCAGGCCTATCGCTGGCAAGAGCTGGAGCGCGCCCAGATCAAGACCGGGCTGCCGCTGACCCTCAAACCGGCGTTCTTCCCCACCAACCCGGCGCCTTCGGCCTATGCAATCATTGCCGCCCAGGCGGCGGGCGGCGGCGATATCGGCGCGCTGGTGCAGAATGTGCTGAGCGCCTGCTGGGCCGAAGAGAAGAACATCGCCGATGAGGCGGTGATCCGCGATTGCCTGAAAGCGGCGGGGTTTGACCCCGATCTGGCCGATTCCGGCCTGCTCACTGGCGCCATGGCCTATGAATCCAACACTGAGGCGGCGATCGAGGCTGGCGTCTTTGGTTCGCCCTTCTACATTACAGACAGCGGTCAGCGGTTCTGGGGTCAGGACCGGCTCGACGATCTCGCGGCGCATCTGGCCGGGAGGCTTTGATGCCGCAAGCGAAACTGGACGGCATCGACACGTTTTGGCGGGTGATCGGGCAGGGGCCTCTGCCGGGGCTGGCGGTGCATTGCTCGCTGGCCCATTCCGGCGCTTTCGAGGGGCTCGGGGCGGAATTGTCGGATCTTCTGACTCTCACCGCCTACGATCTGCCTGGGCATGGCGGCTCGGCGGATTGGGATCAGTCCCGCCCCTATCAGGAAAGCGCCTGTGCCCAGGGCCGGGCGCTGCTGCCCGAGGCGCCAGTGCATCTGATCGGCCACAGCTTTGGCGCCACCGTCGCTCTGCGGCTGGCGGTCGAGCAGCCTGAGCGCATCGCTTCGCTGACCTTGATCGAATGCGTGTTCTTCGGGGTGGTGCGCCGGGATCATCCCGACCATCCCAGCGTCACCGAACGCTTGAACGGGCCTTTCGTCCAGTTGATGGCGCGCGGCGATTACACCGAAGCGGCGCGCAGCTTTCACGGCACCTGGGGCGACGGGCGCGATTGGAACGCGATGAGCGATCGCCAGCGCGACGGGCTGATCCGCCGGATGCCGCTGATCGCGGCGGTCAATGAAACCAACAACGGCGATCCGCTCAACATGCTGGCCGAAGCCAGGCTTGAGCGGCTCAAGGTGCCGACCCTGCTGATCGAAGGCGCGAAAAGCCCGCCGAATATCGACATGATCCATGCCGGGCTGGCCCGGCGTCTGCCGCAGGTGACCCGGGTCAGCATCCCCGGCGCCGCCCATATGGCACCGATCACCCATCCGGCCCCGGTCGCCAAGGCAATCCGTGACTTCCTCATCACAAACGCCAGCGTCCCCGCCTCGCTTCCTCTGGTCTGAAATATCCTCGGGGGAGTCGCGGCGCAGCCGCGGCGGGGGCAGACCGCCCCCCAATCACATCGCCCAGCCGAGCCGCCGGTTCCGGCTCGGCGCAGACGACCCGATTGCGCTGCCCGATTGCGCCGTCCGTTTACGCTGCCGCCAGCGCCACAAACCGGTCGATCTCTGCCACCGGCAGCGACCAATCGCACACCATCCGGGCCAGGACCGGACCACCTTCGCGGGCCAGATCCGCCTCTTCCGCATCCCAGAGGTAATAGTGGCCACCCGCCGCCCGCAGCCGCCGGTGCATCGCCCGGGGCATCCGCACGAACAGCGCATTCGCATCGGGCTCATGCAGGAACGTCACCCCTGGCACCGGGCGCAGCCCCTCGGCCAGCCGGGCGCAATTGGCATTGGCGGCGGCGGCGCTGCGCAGCCAGAGCCCGTCACTGAGATAGGCCTGCATCTGTGCCGCCAGGAACCGGTTCTTGGAAAACAGATGCCCACCGCGTTTGCGGCGCAGTTCGAATTCCCAGGCCCGGGCGGGGTTAAAAAACACCACCGCTTCGACCCCGAGGCAGCCGTTCTTGGTGCCGCCAAGGCTCAGCGCGTCAACCCCGGCGCGATGGGTCAGGTCGGCGGGGCTACAGCCCAGCGCCGCAATCGCATTGGCCAGCCGCGCGCCATCCATATAGAGCGGCTGGCCGAAGTCATGCGCCACATCGGCAATCGCGGCAACCTCGGCCTGGGTGTAGCAGCGCCCCAGCTCGGTGGTCTGGGTGAGGCTGACCGGGCCACGCTGGGCGCCATGCACGCCGCGGGCCTCAAAGGGGGCGATCACCGCCCGAAGGGTCTCGGCGTCCATCTTGTCACCGGCGCCGACCAGGGTCAGCTTGGCACCACCGCTGTAGAATTCCGGCGCGTTGCATTCGTCGGTGGCGATATGCGCCTCGGGGGTGCAGAACAGGCTCTGCCAGGGGCGGGCCAGCGTCGCCAGTGCCAGTGCATTCGCGGCGGTGCCGGTGGCAACCAGATAGACCGCCGCTTCCGGCGCCTCGAAAATCTCGCGGATCTGGGCGCGCACCTGCTGCATCGGGGCGTCATCGCCGTAAGACACGTCATAGCCCTGATTGGCGTCCATCACCGCCTGCATCACCTCGGGATGGGCGGGGCCGTAATTGTCGGATCTGAACTGCATCAGAGCGGCTCCTCGATGATGTGATCTTCCCAATCGTCTTCGTCGATTTCATATTCCGGGACGGTGCGGCTGAGCATCGACACCCCGGCGTCATGCACGCTGTCGGCATTGCCCGATATCAGCGGATGCCAGTCATAGAGCGGGCGGCCCTCGTGGCGCAGCCGATAGGCGCAGGTCTGCGGCAGCCAGTAGAGATGGCGATCAATTTCCTGCGGGCGCAGGGTGATGCATTCGGGCACGAATTGCTGGCGGATCGGGTATTGGGCGCATTTGCAGGTGGTGTCATCAAACAGGCGGCAGGCGACCCGGGTCAGCGCCACCTCGCCGGTTTCTTCGTCCTCCAGTTTGTTCAGGCAGCATTTGCCGCAGCCGTCACAGAGCGCTTCCCATTCCCGCTGGGTCATCCGGTCGAGCGGTGTGGTTTCCCAATAACGATCCCTGAGTCCGCTGCGGTCGATCGGATCATCCCGGCTCATTCGGCGGCCAGGATCGCCCGGGCCCGGGCGCAATCGCTGTCCATCTGGGCAATCAGCCCGTCCAGAGAGTCGAATTTCAGTTCCGGGCGCAGAAACTCGACCAGCGCCACCGAGATCGGCGTGCCATAGAGGTCGCCCTTGAAGTCAAAGATATAGGTTTCCAGATTGGGCGCCGCGCCATCGAATTGCGGCCGCAGCCCCAGAGAGGCGGCGCCGCGATAGCTGCCCCGATGGGGCCCGTCGAGCACGTCGACGAACACCGCATAGACGCCGAATTTTGGCTGGTGCAGCCCGTCGATCGACATGTTCGCGGTCGGAAAACCGAGGTCGCGACCGCGTTGGTCGCCGCGCACCACCGGGCCTTCGACCCGGTGCCAATGACCCAGCATCGCGGCGGCGTCGCGTGGCCGCCCGTCGCTGAGAGCGGTGCGGATCGCGGTCGAGGACACCCGGATCCCGTTCCCTTCCAGCAACTTGGCCACAGTGACCCCAAAACCCATTTCGGCACCGAAGGCTTGCAGCGCATCGGCATCGCCAGCCCGTGCCTTGCCGAAATGGAAATCGGCGCCGACCACCACATGCCGCAGGCCAAGCCCGTCGACGATCACCTTGCGGGCAAAATCCTGCGGCGAGAAACCCGCCAGGGTGCGGTTGAAATTCAACTCATAGAGCAGATCGACGCCCAGCTTTTCCAGCCGATGCGCCCGTGCGGCGGCACCGGTCAGCCGGAAGGGCGGCGCATCCGGGGCAAAGACCTGCCGGGGATGCGGCTCAAACGTCATCACCGCCAGCGGCGCGCCGATCTCGTCCCCGGCCTTGCGGGCCAGGTCGATCACCGCCTGATGGCCGAGGTGAACACCATCGAAATTGCCAATGGCGGCGCTGGCGCCGCGATCAGCTGATGAGACAAAGGTATAGTCGCGCACGATCCGCATGGGGCGAAGGGGTAGCCGCAGCCGCAGGGCGGCGCAAGCCGGTATCGGGGGCGAATCAGGGGTTATAAACCGAAACCGTCGCAGTCATCTGCGCCGACTCAGTCGAATTTGCGCGACGGCGCCAGCACCGTGGCTTCGCCGATCAGGACCTTCTTGCCATTCACCAGGCAGCGGGTGTTCAGCTGCACCCGGCGTTTGGCGTGATCGATGCCCACCACCTCGACCTCGGCCAGAACTGTATCGCCGGGGCGCACCGGGCCGAGGAATTTCAGGGTCTGGCCCATATAGACAGTGCCATGACCAGGAAGTTGTTCGCCGATCACCGCCGAAATCAGCCCGGCGGTCAGCATGCCATGGGCAATGCGACCCTCGAAAATCGTATCCTGGGCGTAAGCGTCGTCCAGATGCACCGGGTTATGGTCGGTCGAGACTTCGGCAAACATTTCGATATCGCGGTCGGTCACGGCTTTGCGCAGATGGCGGGTCATCCCCATCTCGATATCTTCGATGCAGATCGTGCCGCGGGGCAAGTTGTCCAACATTCGGGCCCTCCAGGGTTGCGCGTCCGGGTAATTATCGGACGCCTGCGCGACCGTTAGAGCAACTTAATTACTTTGCAGACGCAGAAAATCAACCCCTAATCTGATCTCAGCGGAGTTTGCCAATTGCATAGGTTGGGCTCACTTCTTCTTTTTTCATAAAGGCTTGCAGGGAATCCGAGGTGGGATGAGCCTCGGTGCCGGTCTCTTCGGCGGCGAGGCCGCCGGTGATGAACAGCGAATCGTAATCCTCACCCAGGGCGCCACGGATGTCGGTGCCGATGCCATCGCCGATGCAAAGCACCGAGTCGGGCGGCACGTCGCGGCCCAATCCGGCCAGTCGCAGCCGCGCCAGATCATAGATCGGCGGATGCGGCTTGCCGAAATACAGGCTCTCGCCGCCCATCTCGGTATAAAGCTGGGCAATCGCCCCTGCACACCACTCGCGGCGGCTGCCCCGGTCCACCACAATATCGGGATTGGCGCAGAGCAGTTTCAGCCCCTTCTGCTTGGCATAGAGCAGATCGGGACGCGCGGCGGCCGGATCGGCCATCGGATCGAACGGACCAAGGCAAACGATGCCCGTGGCCTGCTCCAGCGGCACCTTGGCGATCGGCGCCGGGTCGGTGAGGATCTTCAGCGGCTCAAAGAACCCGGCATCGTCCTTATCGCCCATGTAATAGACCTGGGTGCCGACCACCCCGCGAAACATTGCGGCACGGGCGCTGTCGCCGCTGGTGGCCATCACGTCCCAGGCGTCGCGGGCGACGCCGAACTGGTCCAGTTGTTGTTCGACCGAGGCGCGCGGGCGCGGTGAATTGGTGACCAGCACCACTGCCCCGCCAGTGCGGCGATAGGCCTGCAACGCGGCGACCGCTTCGGGCAGGGCCTTTATCCCGTCATGCACACAGCCCCAGAGATCGACAAACAGGGCCTCGTAGCGGTCGGAAACTTCATCGAGGGCAGAGATGATACGGGTCATGCTGATCCTTCAAGGGCGGGTAAGGGCGGGTTATCGGCGGGGCAGTGGCTGCGAAACTTCAATCAGATTGCCATCGGGATCGGAGAAATAGACCGACAACAGCGGGCCCATTGCGCCGTCACGCGCGACCGGGCCGATATCGATGTGTACATCTTCGGCGCGCAGATGCGCGACCACCTCATCCATCGGCCAGTCGCTGATCAGGCAGAGGTTGCAGGCACCGACGGCGGCGTGATCGTGCAGCACCTCGTCGGGGGTGCGCAGGGCGATTCGTTGTTGGCCAAAGTCGAGGGCGCGCTGGCCGCTGGCCAGGGTTTGCGGCGCCATCTTCAACACCCGGGCGTAAAAGGCGACGATGCCCTCGATATCCGGGGTGACCAGAATGATATGGTCGATATGCGTGATCATCGGATTGGCTCTCCTTGGGGGCGCCGCGATCCTAACCCTCTGCCGTATCGGGGGCAACGCGGCGCGCGGCGGCCAACACCAGATGCACCGCGCCGCCGGCGGCGAAACAGAGCATGGCAAATCCGGTCAGCCCGGCCAGACCAAAGGCGCTGGTTGCGGCCAGCAGGATTGGGGTGCCCAGCGAGTTGCCCAGATTGCCCATCTGCGCCATGGCGCCATTCGCTTCGGCCTGCGCCTCGGCGCCCCGGTTCAACTGCGGCACTGCGGCAAAGCTGGCGCCCTGCACCAGCCCGAGGCAGGCGATCAGGGCGATGGCCAACATCGGGTTGACCCCGCTGAACCCCAGCGCCAGGGCCACCGGTACCGCCAGAAAAAACCCGCTCAGAACCACCGGCACCGGGCCAAAGCGATTGACCAGCACCACGCCGAGGGTCATCGACACCACCATTCCGGCCAGCGGCATCGCGCCGGTGACCAGGCTGCGCTGATCTGGCGCGACGAAATCCGGCAGCACCGTGACCAATGCCACATAGCCCAGCGTGTAGAACAGCCAGCCCAGCGCCGGTGCCGCAATCCGGGGCGAGCGATAGATGCGCAGATGCTGGCGCATCAGGGCGGCGGGGGTCAGGCGCGGACCGGCGGGCAGGTGGCGCTGGCGCGGCAGGCCGATCGCCAGGATCACCGCCATCGCCAGCAGGTAACCGGCATGGGCCAAGAACAGCGCGCCGGGGCCATGGCGCAGGGCAAAAGGTTGTCCGACCCAGGCCAGTACCGCGAAAGACACCCCGAAAAACGTGCTCCACAGGGTCAGGGTCATCGCCCGGTGGCGCGGCGCCGAGACCTGCGCGATCAGGGTTGGTGCGGCGACCACGATGACCAGATGCGACAGGCCTTCGGCAATCCGGGCGGCGATCATCAGTGGCAGCGGCGGCAGGCCGGATTGCAGCGCCGACATCGCCGCACCGAACACAAGGGCCCCCAGCAGCAACCGTCGAAACCCCAGCCGCGCCACCACCAGCCCGGCGGTCAGGCCAAAGACGATGCCCAGCATGCCGATGCCCGACACCACCAGCCCCAGCCCGGCACCGGCCTGCGGATAGGCGTCGCGCAGCAGCGGGAACAGCACGCTGGCCTTGCCATATTGCGCCGCCGCGCCCAGCCCGGCGCCGTAGAGCGCCAGCACCAGGACAAAATTGCTGCGCTCTGCAATGGGGGATGTGGTCGTCATGGCGTCATAGACCTTGCGCGCCGGACCAAGGTCAAGGGGCGCAGCAGGCGCCGGCTGTGCCGCGCGGGGTTGCGCTTTGCCCGGCGCACGTCATCCTTGCCGGGTAACGTGAGGGAGACAGGCTATGGAACTGCAGTTGAAGGGCAAACGCGCGCTGATCACCGGCGGCAGCCGTGGCATCGGGCTTGCCGTTGCGCGAACGCTGGCGGCTGAGGGCGTGGCGGTCGCACTGGTCGGGCGCGATGTCGCGGCGGCCAAGGCGGCGGCTGCAGCGGTCACGGCGGAATTTGGCACGCAGGCCATCGCCGCGCCCTGCGACACCGGCTCGGATACCGCAGTGCCAGTGATGGCGGCGGCGGTGATCGCCGATCTGGGCGGCATCGACATTCTGGTCAATTCCGCCGCAGCCCCCGCCGGGCAGAAACGCCCGCCCCGCTCGGGCGAGGTCACCCAGGCCCATCTCGAGGCGCATATGAACGTCAAGGTGATGGGCTATCTGCGCGCCGCCCAGGCGGTCATGCCGGGGATGGTGGCGCAGGGCTGGGGGCGGATCATCTCGATCTCCGGCACCGGCATGTATCGCCCCGGCGACATGGTCGGCGCGATCCGCAACGCCGGGGTGGTGGCGATGTCGAAAAACCTCGCCGCCGATCTGGCCGGGACCGGGGTGACAACCTCGGTGCTGCATCCGGGGATGACGCGCACGGAAAATGTCGACGCGATGCTGGCGGCGCGCGCGCAGGAGCAGGGCCGCAGCTTTGACGCGGTGCTGGCGGATATGGCGGCGAACACCCTCAACGGCACGGTGCCCTCGGCCGAGGATATGGCGAATATCGTCGCTTTCCTCGCCTCGCCGCTGTCCTCGGCGATCAACGGCGAGGTGATCACCGCGACCGGCGGGCGACCGGGGATGATTTCGTATTGAGTTGAAATCACCGGCGGGGCGGGCCTTGCGAAGTCGCCAGGTCGCGGATGAAGAAAAGGCGCCCGATTGGGCGCCTTTTCTTCATCGCAAGCCGGTAAGGCAATCAGAGCTTCAGCGACGGGATGATCTGTTTCTTGCGGCTCATCACCCCGGGCAGGATCACGCTGTCACCGGTGACCGGCACGCCAAAGCTGTTCTCGGCCAGGGATTTCACCAGAGCGTTGGGCACCAGCAGCGTCGCCTGTTCTTGCAGGATATCGATCACGAACAGCAGCACCTGATCGACGCCGTCCTCGGCGGCAACCTTGGCCATGCTCTCGATCAGCGACGCCTTGCGGTCGAGCACGATCTTGGGCGCGGTGGTTTCCAGCACCGACACCCGGAACTTGGTGCCATCGACCACGTATTCCTTGCTGTCCATGCGCAGCAATTCGGCATCCGAAAACGCTGAAATGTCGGATTTCGCTTCAAACATCTCGGTCGCGTAGGCGGCGATGTCGATGCCCAGGTCATCGGCCAGCCTTGTGGCCAGCGCCCGGTCCTGATCGGTGGTGGTGGGCGAGCGGAATTCCAGCGTGTCCGACAGGATGCAGGACAGCATCAGCCCCTTAATGCTGTCGGGCATCTTGGCGGCATTGGCCCCCATCAGTTCGTGCATCACGGTGGCGGTACAGGCCAGCGGCTTGATGGTGATGTCGATCGGGCCCTTGGTTTCCAGCCCGCCTGCCAGCTTGTGATGGTCGATGACCTGGATCACATCGGCGGTATTGATCCCGGCGGGCAATTCGGCGGGGTTGTTGGTGTCGACGATCACGCAGGTGTCGCCCGCGCCGACATCGGCGATGATTTCGGGCTGCGGATAGCCCCATTTCTTCAGCACGAAGGCGGCTTCGGTGTTGGGTTCGCCCAGCAGCTTGGCCTCGGCCTTGGTGCCGCGTATCTCGCTCAGATACCAGGCCCAGATCAGCGGCGAGCCGATGGAATCAGTGTCGGGGGATTTGTGGCCGAAAACCTTGATCGTCATGTTGCGGGATCCATTCAATTGCGCGATTGCGCGCGGTATAGCGGCGGTATTGCGTCTTGTCACCCGCCCGAATGCTGCGGTTGCATGGTGGATTCTGAACGCCGCCTCGGTTAGGCCGGGGCAAGGGCAGGGTGGGTGATGGCCAAGCACAGGATCACGCAGAAAGAAACCGATCTCTACGCGCCGGTGAAAGCCTGGCTTGAGGCGCGCGGCTATGTCGTCAAGGGCGAGGTCGGCGCCGCAGACGTGATGGCGCTGGCCCCCGATACGCCGGATGAACCGTTGCTGATCGAGTTGAAGACCGGGTTCACCCTGTCGCTGCTGCATCAGGGCGTGGCGCGGCAATCAATCAGCGATCTGGTCTATCTGGCGGTACCAAAGCCAAAGAAGGGGCGCAAGGCGCTGGCCGCCGAGGTGGCGCTCTGCCGACGCCTGGGGCTGGGGCTGATCCATGTCCGCCCCGGCGATGGTCAGGTTGAGGTGCTCTGCGATCCCGGCCCCTACAGCCCGCGCAAATCCAAGCCGCGCAAGCAGCGTCTGTTGCGCGAATGGGCGCGCCGGGCCGGGGATCCCAATGACGGTGGCGCCACCCGGCATGGAATCGTCACCAGCTATCGCCAGGATGCGCTGCGCTGCGCCCAGTATCTGGCGGTTGCCGGGGCCGAGCGGGGCAGCATCGTTGCAAAATCCGCCGGGGTGCCGACCGCGACGCGGATTATGGCGGATGATCACTATGGCTGGTTCGAACGCGTGGAGCGTGGGGTTTACCGGCTGACAATCGCCGGGCGTCAGGGCCTGAAGGACTGGGGCGACGCGTTGCCGGACAAAGAATAGGGCGCAAATGAAAAAGCGCGCGGCCGGAGCCCCGCGCGTTTGC
>NZ_JARGNH010000002.1:0-160494 GCF_029213205.1 Pseudooceanicola sp. | reverse complement strand
GGCGGCCCCCCCCCGCTTTTCCAGTTCGTTCACATCCTGCCCGCGAGGGGCAGGCCCTTGTCCTTAGGACAGGGTCAGGTTCGACGCGCTTTCGCGACCGTCGCGGCCCGGTTCGATGTCGAAGGTCACTTTCGCGCCTTCTTCCAGCCCGGTCATGCCCGAACGTTCCAGTGCGCTGATGTGCACGAAAACGTCTTTGCTGCCGCCATCGGGTGCGATGAAGCCGTAACCTTTGGTGGTGTTAAACCATTTCACAACGCCAGTAGCCATTGTGTGTCTCCTTACTCATGCTGCCCGCAGAATGCGGCAACTCGGCTCGTCCAAGCATCCGAAGCCTGTAGCCGTGCAGCAAACAGTAGATCGACGGTAGAAACTAAGCGTCATACAGATGGCCTTTTTTCGGCAACTTTTCAAGTAGCATTTCTTTGATTTTGAGGACACAGGCGCGGATTTTGAGGACACAGGCGCGGGTGCGCGCAACGCGTCAATTGCAGTTGTTTTTTCGAAATCCTTTGCTTGACAGCCCCCCGTGGCCTCCTTACCTACGCGCTGTTAGCACTCGATCAAAGCGAGTGATAACGGCTTCGCCGGGAACGCCCGCGAAGTCTCTTGTGGGAAACTTTGAGCCAAGGAGCCTCAGAGATGGCATTTACACCGCTGCATGACCGGGTGCTGGTTCGCCGCACCGAAAGCGAAGAAAAAACCAAAGGCGGGCTGATCATCCCCGACAGCGCCAAAGAAAAGCCGGCCGAAGGCGAAGTCGTCGCCGTGGGCGCCGGTGCCAAGGATGACGACGGTGACCGGATAGCAATGGACGTCAAGGCGGGCGACAAGATCCTGTTCGGCAAATGGTCGGGCACCGAGATCACGCTCGACGGCGAAGAGCTGTTGATCATGAAGGAAAGCGACATCATGGGCATTCTTGCCTGATTTCGCCGATCCCGTTGAATTCACAAAGATTTGAGGAGTCATACTGATGGCTAAAGAAGTCAAATTCGGCACCGAAGCCCGGAACAAGATGCTGAAAGGCGTCAATATTCTGGCCGACGCTGTCAAGGTTACGCTGGGCCCGAAAGGCCGCAACGTGGTGCTCGACAAATCCTTCGGCGCACCGCGGATCACCAAGGACGGTGTTTCGGTTGCCAAGGAAATCGAACTGGAAGACAAGTTCGAGAACATGGGCGCCCAAATGGTGAAGGAAGTTGCTTCCCGCACCAATGACGAGGCCGGCGACGGCACCACCACCGCGACGGTTCTGGCTCAGGCCATCGTCAAGGAAGGCATGAAATCGGTCGCAGCGGGCATGAACCCGATGGACCTGAAACGCGGCATCGATCTGGCCACCGCCAAAGTCGTGGCAGCGATCAAAGCCGCCGCGCGTCCGGTTTCGGACAGCGACGAAGTCGCCCAGGTCGGCACCATCTCGGCCAACGGCGAAGTCGAAATCGGCCGTCAGATCGCGGATGCGATGCAGAAGGTCGGCAACGAGGGTGTCATCACCGTCGAGGAAAACAAAGGCCTGGAGACCGAGACCGATGTGGTCGAGGGCATGCAGTTCGACCGTGGTTACCTCAGCCCCTATTTCGTGACCAATGCCGACAAGATGATTGCAGAGCTCGAAGACTGCATGATCCTGCTGCACGAAAAGAAACTGTCCAGCCTGCAGCCGATGGTGCCGCTGCTGGAGCAAGTGATCCAGTCGCAAAAACCGCTGCTGATCATCGCCGAAGACGTCGAGGGCGAAGCCCTGGCAACCCTGGTGGTGAACAAGCTGCGTGGCGGTCTGAAAATCGCAGCCGTCAAGGCCCCGGGTTTCGGCGATCGTCGCAAGGCGATGCTGCAGGACATCGCGATCCTGACCGGCGGCCAGGTGATCAGCGAAGAGCTGGGCATGAAGCTGGAAAGCGTCACCATGGACATGCTTGGCACCGCCAAGAAGGTCGAGATCACCAAGGACGAGACCACCATTGTGGACGGTGCCGGTGACAAGGCAGAGATCGAAGCGCGCGTCGCCCAGATCAACACCCAGATCGCTGACACGACCAGCGATTACGACCGCGAGAAGCTGCAGGAACGTGTTGCCAAACTCGCCGGCGGCGTGGCCGTTATCCGGGTTGGCGGGATGACCGAAGTGGAAGTGAAAGAGCGCAAAGACCGTGTTGACGATGCGCTGAACGCAACCCGAGCTGCGGTCCAAGAGGGCATCGTTGTCGGTGGTGGCGTGGCCCTGGTTCAGGCGGCCAAGGTGCTCGAAGGTCTGAGCGGCGCCAATGCCGACCAGAATGCCGGCATCACCATCGTTCGCAAAGCCCTGGAATCGCCGCTGCGCCAGATTGCCGAGAATGCCGGTGTGGACGGTGCCGTTGTCGCGGGCAAGATCCGCGAGAGCGAAGACGTCAAATTCGGCTTCAACGCGCAGACTGAAGAATATGGCGACATGTTCAAATTCGGCGTTATCGACCCGGCCAAAGTTGTGCGCACCGCTTTGGAAGACGCGGCTTCGATCGCCGGCCTGCTGATCACCACCGAAGCGATGGTGGCCGACAAGCCCGAGCCGAAAGGCGCCGGTGGCGCTGGCATGCCCGACATGGGCGGCATGGGCGGCATGGGCGGCATGATGTAAGATCAGATTCGCTCCGCGAATTTGATCTCGGAGGCGGCAGGAGAGTGGCAAGGCCATTCTTCGAGAGCCCCCGGCCCGATCTGAGCAAAGGGGCCCCGGCAACGCGGGCCCCTTTGTCCTGCGGAATTCGAAACGCGAATTTGACCGACAGGCGACAGTGGGTCGGCCCCGGCCAATCTGCGAGCGCCCACCGCTCAAAGCATCACAAAGGGGTCCCGTCTGGGGCCCCTTTTCTTATGTGCGCGGGGCGAGGGCAGGGGGCGGTCTGCCTGTGCCGGGCCAGCGCTGAAATTGTGTCAATGCAGGTCAAACCCACCAGCGCCACTGCCGCGGATCACGCTGCGCTCGCTTCGGGCGGGTTGATCCATGCCCCGGCCTTTTCGGCAATCTGACGCCCGGGCTGTTCGACGACGGCGCTTGGCGTTATGCCGGGCGCCATGTTGACCCCCTTTCATATTACCGATGCCCGCATCCTGCGCCCTGACGGGCTGAGCACGGCACCGCTCGGCCTGGCCGGTGGTCTGCTCAGTGAGGCGACGCCGGGACGGGCGGTGTCGTTGCCGGGCTGGCTGGTGCTGCCGGGGATCGTCGATCTGCATGGCGACGGGTTCGAGCGCCATCTGGCACCGCGCCGGGGCGCGATGCGCGATCTGCGCCAGGGTCTGTGCGCCACCGAGGCCGAGCTGGCGGCGAACGGCATCACCACCGCGGTGCTGGCCCAGTTCTGGAGTTGGGAGGGCGGCATGCGCGGCCCCGATTTTGCTCTGGCGATGCTGGCGGCGCTGGCGGAGATGCCGGGCGCCTTCACCACCGATCTGCGGGCGCAATTGCGGGTCGAGACCCATCTGATCGACGACTATCCCCGGATTGCCGAGGCCATCGCGCGCTTCGGTGTCGGTTATGTGGTGTTCAACGATCACCTGCCGCATGCGGCGCTGGCAGCCGGGCGCAGCGTGCCACGGCTGGTTGGGCAGGCGCTGAAATCCGGTCGCTCACCCGAGGCGCATCGGCAGCTGATCGAGGCGCTGCACGGGCGCGGCGGCGAGGTGCCGGAGGCGGTGACGGCGTTGGCCGCAGATCTGGCGGCGCGGGGGCTGCGCCTGGGCTCTCATGACGATGCCAATGCGGCGGCGCGGGCGCTCTGGCGGGGGCGCGGGGTGCGGATTTCCGAATTTCCCGAAAGCCTGGCGGCGGCCGAGGCGGCGACGATGGCGGGCGATGCGGTGGTTATGGGGGCGCCGAATCTGCTGCGCGGCGGCTCTCACGCCGGGCATGTGGCGGCGGCAGAGGTGGTGCGGGCCGGATTCTGCGACGCGCTGGCCTCGGATTATCACTATCCCGCGCCACGGCTGGCGGCGCTGGCGCTGGTGGCCGAGATCGGCTGGCCCGCGGCCTGGGCGCTGGTGTCGGAACGGCCTGCCGGGCTGTTGGGGCTGACGGATCGGGGCCGCTTGCTGCCGGGTTTGCGCGGCGACCTGGTGATCCTTGATCCCGAGAGCGGTGTCGTCGGCGCGACCCTTGCGGCGGGCGAGATCCGCTATGCCGCCGGGACGGTGGCGGCGGCGCTGATCGGCTGAGGGCGGGTCGGGCCGGGAACCTGGGCGCGAAGAGTTGCGATTTCCTGTGGAAATCGCCAGGCCTCCGGCGGGGATATTTTTGACCAGAGGAAGCGGAGGGCGTTAAGTGGCCCGTGGCTTGACGATATTGACATGGCCCATCTTGCGGCCCGGCCGGGTTTCGGCCTTGCCATAGAGATGCAGGGCGCTGTCGGCTTGCCGGGCAAGGGCCGGGACCTGGTCCATGTCATCGCCGATCAGGTTCTGCATGGTGACGTCACTATGGCGGCTGCCATCGCCCAGCGGCCAGCCCGCGATGGCGCGGATATGCTGTTCGAACTGATCGACAGCACAGCCGTTCTGGGTCCAATGGCCGGAATTATGCACCCGTGGGGCAATTTCATTGACCACCAGCCCAGCGTCGGTGACGAACAATTCCACCCCCAGCACCCCGACATAATCGAGCGCGTTGAGAATCCGCGAGGCCAGCAGCACCGCATCGGTCCGCAGCATCGCCGGGATCGGCGCGGGAACACTGGTGGTGCGCAGGATGCCGTCGCTGTGGTGATTGACGCCGGGGTCATAGCAGGCGACCTCGCCCGTCGGGCTGCGCGCCGCGATCACCGAGATTTCGGCGTTGAAATCGACAAGACCCTCAAGGATCGCCGGGGCGCCTGCCAGAGCGGCCAGTGCCGCGGCCGCGTCATCGGCTGAGGCGAGGCGCATCTGCCCCTTGCCGTCATAGCCGAAGCGGCGGGTTTTCAGGATCGCCGGGGTGCCGATATCGGCGATGGCCGCGGCCAGGCTGGCGGCCTCGTCGACGGCGGCATAGGGGGCGGTGCTCAGCCCGAGATCTTGCAGAAACGCCTTTTCGGTGAGCCGGTCCTGAGAGATCCGCAGCGCCTCGCGGTTGGGGTGGATCGGGCGCAGCTGTTCGAGCTGGTCGAGGGTCGAAGTCGGAATGTTTTCAAACTCATAGGTGATCACATCGACCGATTGGGCAAAGGCCCGCAGCGCGGTCTCGTCGTCATAATCGGCAGTGGTCAGCGCATGGGCGACATCGCCGGCGGGCGGGGTGGCGCCGGGTTCGAAGATATGGCAGCGCAGGCCCAGCCTTGCGGCGGCCAGCGCCAGCATCCGGCCCAATTGGCCGCCGCCGAGGATGCCGATGGTGCGGATGTCACTCATCAGCCGGGCTTTCGGGGATCGAGGCGGTGAGGGCGGCGCGCCAGGCGTCGAGCCGCGCGGCGAGCGCCGCGTCCGAAGTGGCGAGGATCGCCGCCGCCATCAGCCCGGCATTGGCCGCGCCGGACGCGCCGATCGCCATGGTGGCGACCGGATAGCCACGTGGCATCTGGACGATGGAATAGAGGCTGTCGACGCCGGACAGTGCTTTGGTCTGCACCGGCACGCCGATCACCGGCAGCCGGGTTTTCGACGCCATCATCCCGGGCAGATGCGCCGCGCCGCCGGCCCCGGCGATGATCACCTTGAGGCCGCGCCCGGCGGCCTCTTTGCCATAGCTCCACAGCCGGTCGGGGGTGCGATGGGCGCTGACGATGCGGGTTTCATAGGCGACGCCCAGCTCGTCCAGGATCAGCGCGGCCTGTTTCATCGTTGGCCAGTCGGATTGACTGCCCATGATGATGCCGACGGTCAGATCTGCCATTTGGGTCTCCCTCGATCCACGCGGTTCGGGTTATAGCCGACGGCGGCGCACATGCAATCGTCAAGGCGGGATGCATTTGGCAGCTCTGGCTGAGCGCCGGTCAGTCCGGGTCAGGCGATGATATCCGGGGTCAGCCGGTCTTCGATCGCGGCGATCTTGTCCTTGAGGTGCAGCTTTTGTTTCTTCAACCGTTGCAGGGTCAGCGCATCGGCGGTGCCGCTGTCATGCAGGGCGCGGATGGCGGCGTCCAGATCCTGGTGCTGGCGGCGGAACACCTCGAGCTCGACGCGCAGCACCTCATCATTCTTCATCGAGATGTCATTCTGTGCGTTCATCGGAGAGCCTCTGTCTGCAAGCTGCGCTACAGAGTATCGCGGCGCGCGGGTCTGCGATAGCCCCGGCAGGGATGAAATCCTGACGCAGGCCAATGCGCCCCCAGATCTTGCACCGGGCCCGGTCTGCCCCCATATTTACCGCAAGAGGATTGCCGCAACGGGATCCCGCTGATGGTCGCTTTGTAAGGACACGTCGATGACGAAACTGAGTTTGGGCTCGCATCCCTATCTGCTGGGGTTCGAACAATTGGAACGGCTGCTGGAACGCAATGCGAAATCCGGCAACGAGGGTTACCCACCGTTCAATATCGAACAGACATCTGACACCTCGTATCGGATCACCCTGGCGGTCGCCGGGTTTGCCGAGGCGGATCTGTCGATCACCGTCGAGGATCGGCAATTGGTCATCCGTGGCCGCCAGACCGAAGAGGGCGATGACCGGGTGTTTCTGCACCGCGGCATCGCGGGGCGGCAATTCCAGCGCTCTTTCGTGTTGGCCGAAGGGGTGGATGTGGGTGAGGCACAGATGGAAAACGGGCTGTTGCACGTTGACCTGAACCGGGCCGAACCAGAGCGCGTGGTGCAAACCGTGCGGATCAGGAAGGGGTAGAGCTATGAATGAACAATATAATGTGAATGCAGTGGGCGAAGGTGAACAGCAGATCGTTTACATCCGTCCGGTGGCGGTGAAAGAACTGCCCGAAGAGGTGCGTGAGCAGGCCGAGGGCGCTGATACTGTCTATGCGGTCTGTGACGCCGATGGCGAACGGCTGGCGCTGGTGAAAGACCGCAAGCTGGCCTTTATCCTGGCGCGCCAGCACGATTATGTACCGGTGACGGTGCACTGATCTGAAACGATCTGCGCCCGGCGTTTTCCGGCGCCGGGCGCGGGTCTTTGACGGCTGAGACGGCTAAGGCTGCTGGCTGAAACCTTGCCGCCTCAGGGCCAAATGCCATAGGTGGCGCGCATATATTCGATACAGGCCTTGTTCGCCTGGCCGCGGTTCAACCCGGCATGAACGGCGGCGTGCAGCGGCTGAGCGGTGTCAGCATCGCCTGCCGGAATGAACGGATGCCCGGCGTCGAGCCAGATCGGCACCCCGTTCTTGCCGATCATTCCGGACAGCCAGACATCATCGACCGAGCGCAGCTCGTGCGGGATTTCAAAGGCGTCGTCGTCAAAGAACTCCGGGCGCACCAGCACCCCGCCATAGCCCAGCACGACGTCGACATAACCAGACCGCAGGTGTGAACGCCGGGTTGCGACCGGCTGTGGCTTGCCGGTCAGGCGGCCCTTGATCCAGCGCAGCAGACGGCGGGTTTGATAGACCGGATCGGTCTTGCGCCACAGCCGCAGGGCCCGTGGCTGATGCGCGCGTTCCATTGTGGCGGGCGCATCGTCGCGCGCCTCGGTGCCATCTGAGGCAATGGCCGCGTTCGGACGCTTGGCGCGCTCCTTTAGGAACCGCGCCGCCCAGTTGGGCGGGTAAAGCGCATCATCGTCGCAGAACAGGATGTCGACATCCTGACCCTTGAATTCCTGAACCGCAGGCAGAACCTTGGTGGCGGGGCCAAAGTCGCGCTCGCAGACATGCACCTCAACCCCCTCCGGCACCTGCGGGAGGCTGCCGTCGTAATCGGGAAAGCGCGGATAGGATTTCGGAATATAGACGATGATCTTGTCCGGCTTCGCCGTCTGTCGCAGCAGGCAGTCCAGAGTCGGGCCAATCTTGTCAAAGCGCGGTGGCACCGTGGAAAGAGAGATCACAAACATATCGGTCACATCCAGCCGTGGTTTCGGTTCCGCGCTTAACATGGGTGGTGGGGTTGGAAAAGCCAAACGCCCGGAGAGTGCTCCGGGCGTTTTATGCGATCAGGGGAAGGGTGCTTAATGCGCCGCGATCAGCCCCATGCTTTCCAGCTTCAGGATCACCTGATGGGCGCAATTGTCGACCTCGACATTTTCCGTGTCGAGCGCCAGTTCCGGCGTCGCGGGCACATCGTAGGGGTCGGAAATCCCGGTGAATTCCTTGATCTTGCCTTCGCGGGCCAGCTTGTACAGGCCCTTGCGGTCGCGGCGTTCGCATTCTTCGATGCTGGTCGCCACATGCACCTCGATGAAGGCGCCGAATTGTTCAACGTCTTCACGCACCGCACGGCGGGTGGTGGCATAGGGCGCGATCGGGGCGCAGATGGCGATGCCGCCGTTCTTGGTGATCTCACTGGCAACATAGCCGATGCGGCGGATGTTCAGATCGCGGTGTTCCTTGGAAAAGCCGAGTTCGGAGGACAGGTTCTTCCGCACGATATCGCCATCCAGAAGGGTGACCGGGCGACCGCCCATCTCCATCAGCTTGACCATCAGGGCGTTGGCGATGGTGGATTTTCCCGAGCCGGAAAGGCCGGTGAAAAACACGGTGAACCCTTGTTTGGAGCGCGGTGGCCGGGTCTTGCGCAGCTCTGACACCACTTCCGGGAACGAGAACCATTCCGGGATCTCCAGCCCTTCGGCCAGGCGGCGGCGCAGTTCGGTGCCCGAGATGTTGAGGATGGTGACGTTGTCGCGGTCGGCGATTTCGTCATTGGGTTCGTATTGGGCGCGCTCCTGCACATAGACCATGTGCTTGAAATCGACCATTTCGACGCCGATGTCGGCCTGATGTTCGCGGAACAGATCCTGCGCGTCATAGGGGCCGTAGAAATCTTCGCCCTGCGAATTCTTGCCGGGTCCGGCATGGTCGCGCCCGACGATGAAATGGGTGCAGCCGTGGTTGGCGCGGATCAGCCCATGCCAGACCGCCTCACGCGGGCCGGCCATCCGCATGGCGAGGTTCAGCAGGCTCATCGTGGTGGTCGAGGAGGGGTATTTGTCCAGCACCGCCTCATAGCAGCGCACCCGGGTGAAGTGATCGACATCGCCAGGCTTGGTCATCCCGACCACCGGGTGAATCAGCAGGTTGGCTTGCGCCTCTTTCGCGGCGCGAAAGGTCAGCTCCTGATGCGCACGGTGCAGCGGGTTGCGGGTCTGGAAGGCGACGACACGGCGCCAGCCCAGTTTGCGAAACAGGGCGCGCAGCTCGTTCGGGGTGTCGCGGCGGCCACGGAAATCGTAATGCACCGGTTGCTGAATGCCGGTGACCGGCCCGCCGAGGTAGATCTTGCCTGCCGTGTGATGCAGATAATTCACCGCCGGATGGGCGATGTCATCGGCGCCAAAGACCTTGACCGCCTCGTTGGATTTGTCCGGGGTCCAGCGGTCGGTGACCGTCATGGTGCCGAGGATCACGCCCTCCTGGTCGCGCAGCGCGATGTCCTGACCCAGTTCGATCGTGTCGGCAAAGTCTTCGGAGACGTCGAGGGTGATCGGCATCGGCCAGAGCGACCCGTCGGTCAGCCGCATCTCTTCGACCACACCGTTGTAATCGGCCTCCGACAGGAACCCTTTCAGCGGGTTGAAGCCGCCGTTCATCAGCAATTCGAGGTCGCAAATCTGGCGCGGGGTCAAATCCCAACTGGTCAGCTCAGCCGCCTCCAGCTTCAACTTCTGGGCGCTGTCATAGGATACGAACAGTTCGGGGATTGGCGCGAGATTGGCGATGTGCATGGGGAACCTTCGTGATTGGGGAAACCGGTCGGGTGGGAACCCGTTGCGCGGCCTTCTAGACCCACAGTCAGGGCGAGCGCAAGCGTTGCAGGCGCGGGTTGGCAGAATGGGAAGAAAAAGACGCAAAAACGCCGCGTAGCCCGGGGATTTTCCCGAATATCACGGCGAATTCGGGCATTCAGACCGGGGGTTTTTCGGTCAATCTTCGGCTTCGGCAAGGAACCGTTCGGCATCCAGCGCCGCCATGCAGCCCATACCGGCGCTGGTCACCGCCTGGCGATAGACATGGTCGGTCAGATCCCCGGCGGCAAAGACCCCGGGGATGCTGGTCGCGGTCGATCCCGGCATCACTTTGACATAGCCGCCGTGATGCAACTCCAGCTGATCCTTGACCAATTCGCTGGCCGGGGCATGGCCGATGGCGACGAACACCCCCTTGGCCGGAATCTCGGTGATCGCGCCGGTCTCGACATGTTTGACCTTCACGTCGGTGACGCCCTTGGGGTTGTCGTCGCCGACGACCTCTTCCAGCTCGTGATGCCAGAGCGGTACGATCTTTGGGTTCTTCATCAGCCGGTCGATCAGGATCTTTTCCGCCCGCAATTCGCCGCGGCGGTGGATCAGCGTCACCTTGGAGGCGAAATTGGTCAGGAACAGCGCCTCTTCCACGGCGGTGTTGCCGCCGCCGATCACCACGATCTCCTGACCGCGATAAAAGAACCCGTCGCAGGTGGCGCAGGCGGACACGCCAAAGCCTTTGAACGCATCCTCGGAGGGCAGGCCCAGCCATTTGGCGCGGGCGCCGGTGGCCAGGATCACCGCGTCGGCGATGAAGTCCGCGCCGCTGTCGGCCTTGGCCTCGAACGGACGTTTTGAGAGATCGAGCGAGGTGATGATATCCGAGATGACCTCACAGCCCATCGCCTTGGCATGGGCTTCCATCCGGATCATCAGGTCGGGGCCTTGCACCTCGGTGTCGCCGGGCCAGTTTTCGACCTCGGTGGTGGTGGTCAGCTGGCCGCCCGGCTCGATCCCCTGGACCAGGATCGGCGACAGCATCGCCCGGCTGGCATAGATTCCGGCGGTATAGCCTGCCGGTCCGGATCCGATGATCAGAACCCTGGTTTTGCGTGTCTCGGCCATGTCGGACTCTCCTCTGTCAGCCGGGTCTATCTAGGCGCGGGGCGGCGGCGGCGCAACCGGGGCACAGCGGCTATGCCGCTGGCGGGCATGCTGCGAATGGAATGTTGCGCCAGCGCGAAATATTGTTGCGCGGACGGGCGGTATGGATATAACAAACGCAATCCTGGGAGGGTAGCATATGGCCGGTGCCCGGCTCGATCCGATTGACCGCAAGATCCTGGCCGAGCTTCAGGCAGACGGTCGGATGACCAATGTCGAACTGGCCCGGCGGGTTGGGATTTCGGCACCACCCTGCCTGCGTCGGGTGCGGGCGTTGGAGGACCAGCAATTCATTCGCGGCTTTCACGCCGATGTCGACACACGGGTGCTGGGTTTCGAGGTGCAGGTCTTTGCCATGGTCGGGCTGTTGAGCCAGGCCGAAGCGGATCTTTCGACTTTTGAAGAGCGCTGCCGTGCCTGGCCGCTGGTCCGCGAATGTCACATGCTGAACGGCGAGGTGGATTTCATCCTGAAATGCGTCGCGCCCGACCTATCGACCTTTCAGACCTTCCTGACCGAGGAACTGACCGCCGCCGACAATGTCGCCAGCGTCAAGACCTCGCTGGTGATCCGCTGCGCCAAGGATGAGCCGGGGGTGCCGTTTGATGTGCTCGAGGACCGGTTGAGCCGGACAGCTTGAGCCAACCCGTCTGATCCGGGCCACCTGATCCCCTCTGAAACCGACCCAGGTTAACGCAAATGGCCCCGCCCGGCGGGAAGGGCCGCAGAGTGCACGCGTGGCCAGGTCAGGCGGCGGATTGCTTCATCATCAGGGTGCGCAGTGACATGCGCGGATGCGCCAGCAGCCCGAAATCCGCCAATTCATCCAGATGCGGGAACAGCGACACGAACAGCGCCAACTTGTTCGGGCCCATGGTTTCCGCAAGGTGATAGCCGGGGTGATAGGATTCGACGGCGACCTCATTGGCAAAGATCGTGGCATGCTGGGCGAGGCACAGGTGGAAGGTTTCCAGCGCCGCCGGCGGCACCACCTCGAACACGCTGTCGCCGTCAACGAAATCGGTAAAACTGGTGTAGGACTGGCCGCGCAACTCGTCATCGCGCAGCATGTCGGGCGAATGCAACATCCGGGCACCGGGGCCGACCATCAGATCAGAGGCCGGTTTGCCCTGGCCGAACCGGTCGCCGGTGATCCGGGTCAGGCGCGATTGTGCCGGATCCACCACCGGGGCGCTGGGCACCAGGGTCATCGAACCGATCCAGGTGATTGCCTGGGGGCCGTTTTCCAGGGTTTCCACCAATTGGCCGGGGCGCAGATCCTCGATCGCGCGCGGCCCGTCCGGGGTGGAGATCAGGGTGCCACGGGCAAAGGCGTTGAAGGCGTTTTCAAATTCCGCCGTGGCCGGGGCCATATGTTCGCTGACCCGCTCATACCCCTTCACCCCGATCGTGGCGTTGGTGTAGCGGCGCAGCAAGGGGCCGCGACGTTTGGCTAAGGACAGCTCAGCCGGGAGGGAACCGTGCCCGAAGGCGCGAGGAGATATCGTCATGTGTGAACCCGTTCAATTGGGTGTCACATCCGCGCTGGCCCCCACCAGCAACGACAGACGGACAGTCGTGCAGCAATGGGTCAAATGTGCCTAGAAACTGGCCAAAAGTCAAAGAATTGCAGGCATTGTGCACGATGCGAGGGGTAATCCGCAGGTGCGGATCCGCTTCGTTTCCGAACGCCGGGGTAGGGCCACAATCTGGCCACATTGGGCCGCAATGCGGCCACATTTGCGCCGAATCACTGTCGTGACGAAGGCGTCAAGATTTCGATGGAGTTAACTGCGGATCGGTCCGCGTCTACCAGGAGCCCGGTCAGGCCCTGGCCACAGGCGATGCGGTTCAGGCGGCCTTTGGGGTGGCGGCATCGCGACGGACGTTCAGGGATTTGCGGGTGCCGCGGTGGAACGGCAGCGGCGCATAGTCGGCCTTGGAGGCTTCGATCACCGATTTCATCCAGCGTTTTTGTTTCGTCCGCATCGGAAAGTTCCTTCCACTATCTGGCACCGGGGGTCTGGTGCGATAGGTCCAGGATGCCGCTGGTTTGGGGCCGACGAAGGGCAAAAACAGACTATTTTTCGAATCTTTGATTTTTCTTTGATGGTTGCCCCTATGAATCAAGGCAGCGGGTCAAAGCCATGAAAACAAGGGTATTGGTGGAAAACCCGGCGCGTGATGTCGCGAATTCAGGCAGAATCCGGGCGCGATTTGCCGCAAGTGTGACGTGATTACAGCCGGATGGTCGAGATCAGCCGTCCGTAGTCGGCTTCGCCCAGATGGGTGGTGCGGCGATAGGAATAAAACCGGTCGGGGTCGGAATAGGTGCAATGCCGGGTCCATTCCGCCTGACCCACACCGGCGCGCCTGAGCCGGTAGAGCCCATAGGCGGGCAGGTCGAACAGCATCCGGTCGCCGTGGCCATTGGCAAAGAACCGGGTATTGGCCTGATCCTCGGCGAGGAAGTCGTCCAGAAACTCCGGCCCGACCTCATAGGCGGCCTGGCTGATGCTCGGCCCGATTACCGCCGTGATCCTGTCGCGCGCGGCACCGAGGGTTTCCATCGCCTCGATCGTCGCCTCAAGCACCCCGTCCAGCGCCCCGCGCCACCCGGCATGGGCGGCGCCGATCACCCCGGCCTCGGCATCGGCAAACAGCACCGGCTGGCAATCGGCGGTCAGCACCGCCAGCACCATGCCGGGCTGATCGGTGACGATCCCGTCGGCCTGTTCGGGGGTGTCGCGGGTCGGATCGGCCACCACGGCACGGGCCGAATGGACCTGATGCAGCCCCTGCAGCTCCGCGGATGTCGTCTGCATCGCCTCGGCCACCCGGTTGCGGTTGATGGCGACGATTTCCGCCAGATCAGAGGATCCATGGCCGCAGTTCAGCCCGGCGAAGACGCCGGAGGAGGCGCCGCCGCGCCGGGTAAAGAACCCGTGCCGGATCGGCGCCAGCGCGTCGGAGGTCAGGATTTCCAGCGTCATGCCTGCGGTCCCCGGGTCTGCAGCCTCATGGCTTCAAGCCCCGGCGGCGGGCTGGCCTGGCTTGGATAAAATGCAATCACCTTAAAGAGCGTCCCCATTTCCTGCGGATGGGTCAAGCGGCGATGTGCGGCAATGTGACCGGAAAGCGCGTCACCGCTCAACCGATCGGCCAGCCGCTGCGCGCGCTCGGTGATCCCCAGCCGTTCCAGAAACACCCCCTGCGGTGTCAGCAGGCTGTGGGCCGAGGCGGCGTCGGCCAGCGTTTCGAAATCGACATGTGCGGTCAGGTCGGCGGTGCCGGGATCGGCCAGCGGATCGGTCGGGGCGTGGCCGCGCAGTGCCTGAAAGGTATCGCCAAGGGCGTGCCAATCGCCGTAATCGACGATCAGCGCCGCACCGCCATGGGTTTCGATCCGGGTGCTGATCGCCTGGGCGATGGCGGCGGCACCGGGGCAGATCTCGACAATATCGCCCTCGGCGGTGTCGCTCAGGCGGTGCTGCAAGGCGCCAATCGGGGCAGGCGGCGACAGCCCCAGGCTCAGCGCGCCTGCCGTCGCCCCGACCACGGTTTCGCGCCAGAGGTCGCCGCTGCGGCGAAACTGGCGGATCGGCAGGGCGTCAAAGAATTCATTGGCGATCAACAGCAGCGGCTGTTCCGGCAGTTCGCTGACCTGGTCATGCCAATGTGCCGGATGACCGGCCAAGGCCGCCTGCTGACGGGCGCGCAGCACCGGCGAGGCCTCGACCAGATGCAGCTCGACCGCGGCGTGAAACCCCGGCACATGCGCGGTGGCGCGCAGCACATCGGCGATCAGCGTGCCCCGGCCCGGCCCCAGCTCGGCCAGGGTCACCGGCGACGGCGCGCCTTGGTCCAGCCAACTCTGCGCCAGGCAGAGGCCGATCAGCTCTCCGAACATCTGGCTGATCTCGGGGGCGGTGATGAAATCGCCGTCGCGGCCCAGCGGATCGCGGCTGGTGTAATAGCCATGCACCGGATGCAGCAGGCAGGCCGCCATGTAATCGGACAGCGGCATTGGCCCCTCGGCGGCGATCCGGCGCAGCAGGATGGCGCGCAGGTCCATGTCACCGCGGCTCATGTCACTGGCGCTCATGTCACTGGCGCGCGACGCAGCGCCAGGACGACCAGTGCCAGCCCGATCAGAATCATCGGCAGCGACAGCAGCTGACCCATGGTGATGCCAAGGCTGTCGGTCAGCCGCAGCACATGGCCATAGGGGTTGTCGGGGCTGATGAATTGCCCATCCGCCAGGCGAAAGAATTCGACGAAGAACCGGGCGAGGCCATAGAGGGTCAGGAACAGCCCGGTGGTCAGCCAGGGCCGTCTGAACGCGCCAAAGCGCCAGACCGCCAGCGCCAGGATCAGCCCCAGCAGCAGCCCCTCAAGCCCGGCCTCATAAAGCTGTGAAGGGTGCCGCCCGCAAATTCCGATGACACCGGGGCAATTCTGCGCCGCTGGCCCGGGAAAGGCGACAGCCCAGGGCACATCGGTTGGCCGCCCCCAAAGCTCGTTATTGATGAAGTTCGCGATTCGGCCCAGCCCGATGCCGATCGGCGCTACCAATGCCAGGGCATCGGCGGTGCTGGCCAGGGATACGCCCTTGGCCCGGCACCAGATCAGCGTCGCGACGCAGACCCCGGCAAAGCCGCCGTGAAACGCCATGCCGCCCTGCCACAGCTTGATGATGTCGCCGGGATGCGACAGGTAATACCCCGGCTGATAGAGCAAAACAAAAGCCAGCCGCCCGCCGACGATGATGCCGATGACCAGCCAGAACAGCAGATCCTCCAGCGCCTCGCGGTCCATTGGCGCGGTGTTGCCGGGCCAGAGCGTCGGGCGTGCCAGGGCCCGCCGGATCAGCAGATAGCCCAGGACCACGCCGCCGATATAGGCCAGCGCATACCAGCGCAGCGCCAGTTCGATCCCGAACAGGGTGATCGAAACCAGCTCGGGTGCGATATCGGGAAATGAAATGACCGCCTGCATGGGCGCATCTGTCGCCGTGGCGGCAGACGAAGTCAACCTTGCGGCGCGGTGCTGTGCAGCGCATATAAAGACAAAGCCATGACCGGAGGGCCGGATGCAGACCCGTTCGAAATTCTTCGACGATATGTCGAAACTGATGACCAATGCGATGGGCGTTGCCCAGGGCGCCAAGGACGAGGCCGACACCGCGTTCAAGTCGATGATCGACCGCTGGCTGGCGGATCGCGACTTTGTCACCCGCGAGGAATTCGACGCGGTGCGGGCGATGGCGCAAAAAGCGCGCGAAGAAAACGCGGCATTGGCGGCGCGGATCGCGGCGCTGGAAGCCGGGAAATAGGCTGGCCGGCCCGCTGGGTCTTTCAAATAGATCCTAGTTTCGGACCGGGCGACCCGAGTCCAGTCAACCGAACCTTCACACCAAGGCGATTAGCTGCCCCGGAATAGCTCTGGAGGCTTCCCTTGTTTCGATCACTGCTGTCTCGCCTGTCGCTGCGCCTGCTCGCCACTGGCATTATCTCAATCACCATGGTTTTGGCCCTGCTGTTCACCGGCGCCTTTGCGGTGATCCTGATCGAGGTCGAGAAATCCGAGGATCAGGCGCATCTTCTCAGCTCTCGGGCCAATCCGCTGGAATCGGCGGTGAACAATCTGGTCGCCGCCCTCGGCTATGGCGGGATGATCCACAATCTGCAAAACGCGATGATCCGGGGCGGGATCGAGTATTCCGACAGGGCGCGGCGGCGGATTGGTGCGGCATTTGCGGCGCTGGACGACGTGGCGGCGCTCGACCGCGACAGCGCCGAGGATGTGGCGATCCTCCGCGCCGTGGTTCAGACCTATGAAAGCGGGCTGGCCAAGATGGAAATGTCGCGTGTCGCTGCGGTGATGCCCGATCTTCTGGCCGTCGATGACGCGGCGGCGGTGGCTTCGCTGGATCGGATCATCGCCCGCCTCGCCGTCGCGGATGCGGTGCCGATTGGCAAGGGGCAGAAACTGCGCGATCTGAAACGCAGCATCGGCTATGGCGGCGCGATCCACGACCTGAAATCCTATGTGTTGGGCCTGGACCCCGACGATGCCAGGGCGGCCGAGGTCGGGTTCCGCGCCGGATTGGGCGAAATCGTCGATCTGCGCGCCATTGGTGCGGAAACCGGCCTGTCTTCTGCGGAATCTGATGCGCTGATGGTGCTGCAGATCACTCTTGAGGATTACCTCGTCGGGCTCGGCAAGGCACGCGACGTCGCTGCAACGGGCGCCGGTGCTGCGGCGATCGATGCGGCGATCGAAGTTGATGATGCCCCGGCCATTGCTGCTTTGGCCGTGCTCGACCGGGCGCTGCTTCTGGATGTCGAGGCCACCACGCGGCGGCTGGGTCAATTGCTGACCCGCACCAAGTGGATCGCCCGGATCGTTGGCGGGGTGGAGATTTTCCTCGGAATCGCGATCTTCTCCATCGTTGCCTTTGCCCTGATAAACGGCGCGGTGCGCCCGGCGGCGCGCATCGTTACGGCGATGAAACGTCTGGCTGCGGGCGATGCCGACGTGGATTTTCCGGACCAGAACCCGCGCACCGAAATCGGGGTGATCGCCGGTGTCGCGGCGCAATTCTCCGAGACCTTGAAGAACAACAAAAGGCTGCGCGCCGAATCCGAAACCCATGCGCGGGAACAAGAGGCGATGGCACGCGAACAAACCCGCCTGCTGGAGGAACAAAAGGCCCTGCAGGTCCAGATGCAGCAGGCGGCGGAAAGCGCCCGCATCCGCCAATCCAAACAGGAATGCTTGCAGGAGCGGATCACCCTGGTGGTCTCGGCGGCAAGTTCCGGCGAATTTTCGGGCCGGATCGAGCAGGATTTCGGCCAGAAGGATCTGGATGAGTTGGCGCGCCAGTTCAACGATCTGATGTCCGGCTTCGCGCATGGGATCGATGCGGTGGCAGCGGCGATCCAGGACATGGCGCGCGGCAATCTCGGCGCCCGGATGGAGGGCGAATTTGGCGGCGCCTTTGCCCGGCTGCAAACCTCGTTCAACGAGGCGGTCGGCGAAATTGGTCGTCTAGTCCGCGAGGTTCTGTCGAACGCCGGCAGCATCGATTCCGAGGCCAGCGCCATCGCCACCGCCTCGGCCGATCTGTCGCGGCGCACCGAGATGCAGGCGGCCACGCTGGAAGAAACCGCAGCGGCGGTGACCGAACTGGCCGCCTCGGTGAAATCGGTGGCCGAAAATTCAGGCGAGGCGCGGGGCATGGCCAACCGTGCCGGGGCGGTCGCCGACGAAAGCGGTGCCGTGGTCGACAGCGCGGTCGCGGCGATGGACCGGATCGTCGCTGCCTCGGCCAAGATCTCAAAGGTGACCGCCCTGATCGATGACATCGCATTCCAGACCAATCTGTTGGCCCTGAACGCCGGAGTCGAGGCCGCTCGCGCCGGGGAAAGCGGCCGTGGCTTTGCCGTCGTCGCCACCGAAGTGCGTGCCCTGGCGCATCGCTCCTCGGACGCGGCCAAGGAAATCAACGCCCTGATCGCCGCCAGCGAGGGCGAGATCAGCGCCGGGGCCGACAAGATCAGCAAGGCCGGTGAATCGATCCGCGAAATCGCCGCCTATGTCACCCAGCTGCGCGAGGCGATCGACACGGTGGCCAATGCGACCTCGGAACAATCGGTGTCGCTGGAAGAGGTGAACGCAGCGATGAACCAGCTCGACAATGTGACTCAGCAGAATGTCGCGATGTTCGAGGAAACCAGCGCCTCGACCGTCGCGCTGCGCTCGCGCTCGGCCGAACTGGTCGAGGCCGGGTCGCGGTTCCACACCGGCGGCGCGGCAGAGGATGGCTGGCACAGCCACGAGAGGCCATCTGGCCCGCTGGTGGCGGTGGTCGTGCGCTAGGGCGCGGAACGGGGGTGCTGTCTTATAGATTCGGGATCGTCACGGGAATGGCGTCAAATCCTGGCAAATCCCTTTCCGGAGTTTGCGGATGGGTCTCACCATCTTCAATAACTCGGCAATTTCTGTGCCACCCGGGGCCAAACCTGCTGGTTTAACAGTGATCCGTTGGCGCGGCCGCAGCGATTTCATGCGCGGCTTCAGCCGACAAAAGCCTTTTCGACCACATATTCCTTGGGCTCGGAATTGGCGCCTTCGCGCAGCCCGTGGCTTTCCAGAATGCGCTTGATGTCGAGGTTCAGCCCCATCGAGCCGCAGACCATCGCCCGGTCGTGTTCCGGCCCGAAATCGGTGATGCCGAGGTCGCGGAACAGGGTGCCATCCTCAAGCAGGTCAGTGACCCGGCCCATCTTGGCGCTCGGCTCGCGGGTGGTGGTCGGGTAATAGACCAGCTTGTCCAGCCCGTCGCCAATCAGCTCGCGCAGCATTTCGTCACTGCGCACGGTTTCGACCAATTGCCGGCCATATTCCAGATCGGCAACACTGCGGCAGGTGTGGGTCAGGATGACCTTGTCGTAATCCTCATAGGTCTGCGGATCGCGGATCAGCGAGGCGAAGGGCGCGATGCCGGTGCCGGTGGCAAAGAACCAGCAGCGTTTTCCGGGCAGCAGCGCGTCATGCACCAGGGTGCCGACCGGTTTCGGGCGCAGGATGATCTCGTCCCCCGGCTCGATATGTTGCAGCCGCGAGGTCAGTGGGCCGTCCTGCACCTTGATCGAATAGAACTCCAGCTCCTCATCCCAGGCGGGCGAGGCGATGGAATAGGCCCGCAGCAGGGGTTTGCTCTTGCCGGTCTTGGGATCGGGGTCGCCCATCAGCCCGATCATCACGAATTCGCCAGAGCGAAAGCGCAGGGTCGCGGGCCGTGTCACCCGGAAAGAAAACAGCCGGTCGGTCCAATGGGTGACCTTGGTCACCACCTGCGCGTCAGGCAGGCTCGGCTGTTTGGGGCTGTCGGTCCGGGTGTCGGTCATGGTCATGCTCGTTCAAGGGCCTGTTGGCCCCCCTCTAGTTTCTTATTCCGTAAATGGAAAGTGTTTCAGCCCTGCCGCAGCCGCGATTGATAGTCATGGACCTGCCAATTGGCGCGGAACCGCCATTGCGCCTCGGGCTGGCGGGTGGCCAGATCGGCGGAGATTTCAACCTCGTCAAAGCCCGAGCGCCGCGCCATCGTATATTGATCGGCGATCACATGGCCCTTGGCCCGCAACCGGCCCTGATAGCCGCGCAGCCGCAGCTGCCGGGCGATGGAAAAGCCGCGCCCATCCGAAAAGCTGGGGAACTCGATGCGGATCAGCCCGGGCGCGCTGCCGAGGTCGACAGCGGCCGGATCGGTGTCAGAGCCAAGGTCGAGCACCGCCTTCGCGGCCCAATCATCACTGGCAAAGCCAGTATCGGTGACGATCACCGGTTCCGGCACCGGTTCCGGCGCATTTGCTGCCAGGGGTGTCGGTTCGCTCACAGGGTCAGTCATCGGGTCACTCCTTCGCACCACCTTGCCATCGACAATATGGATGCCGCATTCGTTCTTGTCCTGGCCGCGCCAGCGTCCGGCGCGGGGGTCCTCGCCTGCCGCCACCGGTGAGGTGCAGGGCGCACAGCCAATCGAGGGATAGCCGCGCGCCACCAGAGGATGCCGTGGCAGGCGGTTTTCGTCCATATAGGCGCGCACGTCTTCGGGCGCCCAATGCGCCAGCGGGTTGACCTTGATCCGGGTCGGGCCATCGGTCTCAAAGAATTCCAGTGTCGCACGGGTGCTGCCCTGAAACCGTTTGCGCCCGGTGATCCAGCCGTCGAAACCGGCCAGCGCCCGTTGCAGCGGCACGGTCTTGCGCAGATCACAGCAGGCATCGGTGTCGAATTGATGCAGGGTTCCGTCCGGGTCCTGCCGGGCCAGCGCGATATCATCGGCGCGGATTACCCGCACGTCGCGCAGATTCAGCCGCTCGGCCAGCTCCTGCTGATAGGCCAGGGTTTCCGGGAACAGCAGCATCGTGTCGATGAACAGTACCGGGGTGCTGCGGTCGATCATCGACAGCAGATGCAGCAGCACCACCGATTCCGCACCAAAGGATGAGACCAGGGTCAGCCGCCCGGCCTGCGGATCCTTCAGCGCGCGCTCCAGCACCGCGGTCGCGCCGTGATGCTCATAGCGCGCGTTCAGATCGGCGATCCGGGCGGCTTGGGCCGCGGGGGCCTCGCCGCTGAAATCCAGCGCGGCCTCAGGCATCGACGGTTTCCTTATCATAGAGTGCCGCCTTGAACGGCGCGGTCCCGATCCGCCGATAGGTGTCGAGGAAGGTTTCCGCCGGGCTGCTGCGTTCGGCCAGATAGGTGCGGATGATACGCTCGATCGCATCGGTCACCTCGTCATAGGCAAAACCCGGCCCCATCCGTTCGCCGATCACCGCATCCTCGGTGTGATTGCCGCCCAGGGTGATCTGATAATTCTCCACCCCGGCCCGGTCGAGGCCCAGAATGCCGATATGGCCGACATGGTGGTGCCCGCAGGCGTTGATGCAGCCCGAGATCTTGAGTTTGAGCGGGCCGATGTCATGCTCCAGCTTCAGCGCCTTGAACCGTTCGGCGATCTCCTGTGCCACCGGGATCGCCCGAGCCGTCGCCAGGGAACAATAATCCATGCCCGGGCAGGCGATGATATCGCTGATCAGACCGATATTGGCGGTCGCCAGATCGGCGGATTTCAGAGCCGCGTGCACAGCGGGCAGGTCGGATTTGTGGATATGCGGCAGCACCACGTTCTGCTCATGGCTGATCCGCAGCTCATCATGGCCGAATTGTTCGGCCAGATCGGCCATCACCCGCATCTGTTCGGCGCTGGCGTCGCCCGGGGTGGCACCGTGTTTCTTGAGGCTGATCGAGGCGATGGCATAGCCTGGCGCCTTATGCTCGGCCAGGTTGGTATCGCACCAGTCGCGGAACACCGGATCGGCGGCATAGGCGGCGTCAAAAGCGTCGATGGGTGCGGATTTGAATGCGGGCGGGGCAAATTGCGCCTCGATATCGCCCAAAACCTCTTGATCGACGCCCGAGAACAGCGGCTTGCGTTTAAGGAATTCTTCCTCGACCATCGCGCGGATCTTGTCGATGCCGTTTTCATGCACGGTGATCTTGACCCGGGCCTTGTATTTATTGTCGCGGCGTCCCAGCAGGTTGTAGACGCCGACGATCGCCTCGAGATAGGGCAGCAGATCGGCGCGCGGCAGGAACGCGCGTACCACCTTGGCGATCATCGGGGTGCGGCCCAGACCGCCACCGACCAACACCTCGAACCCCGGCTCGCCCGCATCGTTGCGGATCATCCTGAGGCCGATGTCATGGGATTTCACCACCGCCCGATCATTGGGGCTGCCGGTGACGCCGATCTTGAATTTGCGCGGCAGGAACTGGAATTCCGGATGGTCGGTGGACCATTGCCGGATCAACTCGGCCACCGGGCGCGGATCAGCGATTTCATCCGCCGCAGCCCCGGCGAAATGATCGGCGGTGACATTGCGGATGGTGTTGCCCGAGGTCTGGATCGCATGCATCCCGACCTCGGCCAGCGCGTCGAGGATATCGGGAACCTCGCTGAGTTTCGGCCAGTTATACTGGATGTTCTGCCGGGTGGTGAAATGGCCATAGCCGCGATCCCAGCGTTCGGCGATCATCCCCAGCTGCCGCATCTTGGCAGAATTGAGCGTGCCATAGGGGATCGCCACCCGCAGCATATAGGCGTGCAATTGCAGATAGAGCCCGTTCATCAGCCGCAGCGGCCGAAACTCGTCCTCGGTCAATGAGCCGTCGATGCGGCGTTGCACCTGGTCGCGGAACTGATCGTTGCGCGAGGCCAGAAAGGCGCGGTCGAAATCGTTGTATTGATACATTGCGGATTGGCGCGGGTTACGCGCACTCCTCCTGCTTGCCATGGAAATAATTGGACGGGCCAGTGCGGCGGAAATCCTCGCGGAAATGGCGCGGTTCGGGGCCGTTGGCGCCGGGGGCCATATCGGCGAGATAGGCGCCGACGATTTCGCCGCCGCGCCGCTCTGCCTCAAGCAGCCGCAGATCCGCATGCGCCGGATCGTTGATCAGCTCGGCCTCGGCCAGGTCACGTGACCAGCGGTCATCGGCGGTGAGATAGACCACATCGCCCTCGATCAGGGCGTTGGCGGTCACGACTTTCGGGATAAAGGCGCGGGACATCAGGCGGTTTCCTTCAGGGCAGGGGGGCGGGCGTGGCCCGGCAGGCCGGGAATGTCAGTGACGGGCAGGCCCGAGGCGCGGCAGCCCTCGATCAGGGCATCGGGCAGCGGTGTGGCCGAGATATAGAGGACAGCGGTGCCCCCGGCGGCCTGCGCGGTCAGCAGGCGCGGCATCGGCGGCACGTCGACCGGGTGCTTCAGCGCGATGAACCGCGCCTCGCGTCGGGCCAGCTCCAGCACCGCCGGTGCGATGGCGGCATCGTGGATCACCACATCCGCCCGATCCAGCGCCTTGCGCGCCTTCAGGGTCAGCAGGTCGGGATCGTCAGAGCCGGTCCAGGTCAGGGTGATCTGCCCCGCTGGCGCTGTCGCCGTCAGGTGCCGGTCAAGCAGCAGGCTCAGCGCCGGGTCGAGCGCCAGGGCGCCGCCTGCGTCAAAGGCCTCGGGCCCGTCGCGATCAAAGAACTCCGCCCAGAAGGCGCGGCGACGGCGCCCGGCGGGCAGCCGCTCCACCGCCTTGCGAAAGGTCTGCGCGGCGCGGGTCAGTGGCCCCAGGCTGGTCGGCAAGCGGGCCTCAAGGTCGGCCTTGATCTGCCGGGCCAGCATCGGGGCGGCACCTTCGGTGCCAATCGCGATGCAGACCGGATCACGGTCGACCATCGCCGGGGTGATAAAGGCGCTGCCGTTCAGATCGTCGACGATATTGGCCAGAACCCCGGCCTCGGCGGCCAACGCGGCGGTGCGGGCATCGTGCGCCGCGTCCTCATCGGCGGCATAGGCCAACCGCGCGCCGACCAAATCTTCGGGGTGCAATGCGCGCCGATGCAGCGCGATCCGGCCGGCATTGGCCAGGTCGACAAGCTCGGGCGCGGGTGCCTCGGCAAAGACGCTGATCCGTGCCGGGGTTTTCAGCAGCAGCCGCAATTTCGCCAGCGCCGCCGCGCCGCCGCCCGACATCACGATGTGGGCCTGTTCCATATTCACGAAGATCGGAAAGTGCCGCATGGCACACCTCTTTCAGATCAGTTTGACTTGCCCGCCAATCTAGGAAATATTCCCATTACATGGCCAGTAGGGCGATTTAATAAGAACTCTGTTCTAATCTGGGGCACTCCAAGGTCGGATGTTCCGAAAAACCGGAGAAGTTGGAAATGTCCGTCCGCCTAGATGAGACCGACCGGAAAATCCTTTCGCAATTGCAGCAGGACGCGGGCCAGTCGCTGGACGAAATCGCCCGAAAAGTCGGGTCATCCAAGACCCCGGTGTGGAATCGGATCCGCAAATTGCGCGAGGCGGGGGTGATCGGCGCGCAGACGGTCATTCTGGACGCCGAGTTGCTGGGTTTCGAAGCCTGTTTCTTTGTGCTGATCCGAACCTCGGAACATGACGCGAACTGGCAGGCGCGATTTCTCGACACCCTGAACAAGCGCCCCGAGGTGCAAGAGGCGCATCGGCTGGCAGGGGAAATCGACTATATCCTCAAGGTCCGGGTGCGCAATGCGCGGGCCTATGACGCCTTTTATCAGGCGCTGATTTCAGAGGTGAAGGTGCATAACGTCACCGCTCTTCTGTCGATGGAAGAGATCAAATCGACCACCGCGCTGCCGATCTGAGCGGCGGCCCGGCCAGGGCGCGGCCGCGCAGCGACCACAGGCAGAACCCGCCGATCAGCGCGGCGCTGAGAAACCCGTTCTGGCCATAGCGCACGCAGACCACCGCGGCGGGCAGCACCATCAGCGCCGCGCCCCCGGCCTGGGCTATCCCGAGACGGTTGAGGATCAAGAGCCAGGCGGCAAAGCCACCACCGACAATCATCAGATAGGCCAGCGCTTGTGGCAGCAGCGCCAGCACCGCCGCGATCAGGTTGAATTGCGGCGGGTAAGTATAGGGCATGAACGCGGAAAAGCCGGGCTGGGTTTGCTGCAACGGGGCGAAATCGGCACTGTGATAGGCCTGCGCCAGATTGCCCGACAGCGCCAGTTTCCCGGCCAGGTGAAAGACATGGAAATCGACAAAGGCCGCCGATTGGCCGAGCAGGCCAGGCAGCCCGATCTGCGCTGCGGTGACCGCGATCAGCACCGCGATCATCGCCAGGATCAGCCGGATGCTGGAGGCGCGCAGCCCGACCAGCGGGGGGGCCACACGGGGATGGAAACTCATGCTCTGCTCGCTGCGCCTCGAACCGACTTTTTGGGGCGTTGTTGTGTTTTCTTATGCCAGAATCCCATGATCCAGGCAATCCAAGCCTCAGGCATCGCGCCAGTCGCCGGGGCGCAGCCCGCCCAGGTGCCAATGGCCGACCTGCGCGCGGATCAGCCGCAGGGTCGGGTGCCCGACATGCGCCGTCATTCGTCGCACCTGCCGGTTGCGCCCCTCGCTGATGCTGATCTCAAGCCAGCAATCGGGCACCGATTGACGCTGACGGATCGGCGGGTCGCGCGGCCAAAGTGCCGGTGGCTGGTCGATCCGGCGCACCTGGGCCGGACGGGTGGCGCCGTCGTTCAGGGTGACGCCCGCGCGCAGGGCCGTCAGCGCCGCCTCATCCGGCAGCCCCTCGACCTGGGCCCAGTAGGTTTTCGGCGTCTTGTGGCGCGGGTTGGCGATCCGCGCCTGCAACTTGCCGTCATCGGTCAACACCAGCAGCCCCTCGCTGTCGCGGTCCAGCCGCCCGGCGGCATAGATCCCGGGGATGTCGATGAAATCCGACAGGGTCCGCCGCTTGCTGCCGGAGGTGCCCCGGTCGGTGAATTGCGACAGCACGTCGAACGGTTTGTTGAACAGGATGGTGCGGGCCATGCGGCTGGCATAGCCGGATGCGACTGAAAGCGGAAGGGTCTGGCGCGGCGGGCGGGAATGGCTACCCTGATGCCACGCAATGTGAAGGCTGGTCGGAAGGCAGGACGAATGAGCATTCTCGCAATTTTCTGGCTGGTGGTTGCCGGGGCGATCTTCGCGCTCTGGACCTATCTGGCCTACGCCGTGCTGTTTCGCCTGCGCCGGGATGCGGTGACAGAGAGCGGGCGGATGTTTCCCGGTCTGGGCGCGACGTTGAAAAGCTTTGCCGGATTTCTGCGCCGCCCCGATTATGCCCGCGAGCGTCGGCGCATGTGGTGGCTGACGCTGCTGTTGTTCGCGGTGATCGGGCTGCGGCTGGTGGTCTTGTCCAACCTCTAGCGCCGCCACCGGGCAGATCAAAGACTGACAGGCGCGGCCAATGTGGTCAGCACGGGCCCCGGTATAGGGCCGCGGTCAGGGGGGGGTATGGCTGCCCATTCAGATGTCGAGGTGATCGGCACCGGTCTGGCCGGGCCGGTCGCGGCGGCTATCACGGGTATAGCGTGCTGGAGGGCACCTTCCTGGGCGGCTGCCTGTTTTCGCGGCGGGCGGCAGGTCAGGAGGCCTAGGGGCGGCCCGCCAGACCGGTCCGTTTCCCCGGTCAAAACTGTCAGCCGCATCAATCGAAGGCGACATGATCCGTGCGTAAATGCGTATTGGCGATCTCACTTAGATTGATGGCAGGGTGTTAGGTCTGTGGTCACCTTCAAACAGGCCAAATCGGCGCCCGCGCGGAAAACATAGAAATATGTATCGGCGGGATTGCGCGCATCCGAAGCTCGAAGCCTACCTGGTTCAGGGTCAGCGGTTGCGAGGTCGCGAGCCGGTGTTGGCATGGCGCATCGGGACTGACCACATCGGGCTGGGGTGCCTTTGGAAAATTGACCCGGTCGACAGCCAGTCAAGTGTTTGGAACTCCATGGATTTTCGAAGCATTCGAATCATATGGCTTTGACCCGTAGCAGTGGCCTCGGGCTGTTTGCATGGAAAATTCCGTCAGCCTTCATTTCCACATATGTATTTTAATGTCGGCTGAATATACATATGTATATAGCCATTGCCCATGTTGCTGGATGCAATTCCGCCGAGTAACTTTATTTCAAGGCGGAGCTGTTTTCGAGATGTGCATGCCTTTTTCAGGTGTCTCAAAGGATCAGTAAAACCGCCTGTAAACGCATTTGAGGTTTCGCAAGAAAACCTTAAATGAATGGGAGGAATACATGAAATTCAAAGTTCAAAACCGGGCAATTACCGGATTGGCGTTGGTTGCCATGCTGTTGGCGACGCCGCTCGCGGCGCAGGACGATTTCAAATGGCCACGGCTGTTGGTCATTGGCACGCCTGGCACCTCGACCGGGTCCTTCGCCTCGACCAATGGCTGGGCGCCGGTGATGCAACAGGAAACCGGAATGACGGTGCGGGTGGTTCCGAACGGGGCCGAGCCTGAGCGTTACAAACGGCTGGTCGATCGCAGGGACATTCAGATTTCCTCGGTCTCGGCCTCGGAAATGCGGTTTCAAATCCAGGGGATCGGCGGTTATGCGGCGGTGCCCGCGAAATCGATGCGGATGATCTGGCACCACAACGACACGCCCTGGGGCTTTGTCACCAGCGGCAAATCCGGTGTGACGGCGCTTGAAGATCTTAAAAAGGGCGGGCTGAAATTTGCCCAGGCCGCGTCATCGCCAGCGATGACCGATGCGGTCAAGGTTGGTATGCCCGCTTACTTGGGGATGACCCAGGAAGAGGTGGACAGCAAGATCACCTATGTTCCGACCTCGTCCTATGGCGAGAACTGCAAATCCGTGGTCGAGGGCAAGGCCGATATTGCCTATTGCTCGCCGATCTCGTCGGTGTTGTCGGAAATGGAAGCGGCGCCCGGTTCGATCCGCTGGCTGCCGATGCCGGCGGACAATCCCGGTTGGGCCGCCTATCTGAGCTTCAACCCGATGTTGGTGCCTGCGACCTTCACCGTCGGCGTTTCCAGCGCCAAGGGCGTGCCCGGGGCAACCTCGAACTTTGTCTATACGGTGCCGACCGATGCGGACGAGGATTTCGTTTATCACATGGCGAAATGGTTCGACACGAGTTTTGCCACTTACTCAAAAACCCACATGCTGGCGGCGCGTATGAGCCGCGAATTGTGGCGTGGCTACCTTGATCGGACTCCGATGCCTGTGCATGCGGGCACTGTGCGTTATCTGAGGGAAATCGGTGTCTGGACCGATGCTGACGACAAGTGGAACGGCGAAGCGATTGCCACCATGGATGCCTGGATTGCGGCCCGTGACGCGGCGTTGAAAGACGCCCGGAACCAGAAGGTCGAGATCAATTTCGAGAATCCCGAATATCTGGCGATTCTGGAAAAGCACACCAAAGGTCTGACCGAGTTCCGGTCGCGCCTCTAAGCTTTGTCGGCGATTGGGGTGGTCGTTCGCGACCGCCCCAGAACGGTTTTCCAAAATACCGCGCGGCAACGCTGCGGCAGCCTCAGGCATATCGAAATGACACAAACCACGTCCCCCATGACACAACCAGTAATCGAGGAAGAGGCGATGCCTCAGGGTGAGATCACCCGCCTCGGCGCGCTGTTTTCCTGGCAGAGCATCCTGTTCGTCGTGCTCTGCGTTGCCGGGCTGGCGCTTGGCATCAACTATATATTTGGTTTGCAGGCAACTGGCGGCCTCATGCTGGAGGCCCAGTATTACTGGATCTTCATTGGTCTTTTTGGCGCCGCCTCCTTTGTCGCGCTGCCCGCGTTCAAGGGGCAAAAGAACGTGCCCTGGTATGATCTGGTTGCCGGGGGGGCGATCATGGTCATCAGTTTCTGGTTTTCCACCCATGCCTGGGACATGGTCCAGTCCGGCTGGGTGAGTGTGCCGTTCGGCATCCTGATCTATCTGCTGATGCTGGAACTGGCACGGCGGTCAGGCGGTATCCCGTTTCTGGTCGTGGTGATCGTGCTTGGGCTCTATCCGCTGATCGCCGACCGGCTGCCCGGGATAATGATGGGCATTCCCTATAGTTTTGACCGGATGATCGAATACCATGTCTTCAACACCGAGGGTCTGATGGGGGTCACCACCAAGGTTGTGGCCGAGATTATCCTGGGTTTTCTGGTGTTTGCCGGGGTGCTTCTGGCCACCGGGGCCGGGGATTTCTTTATCGATCTGGCCAATGCGGGCTTCGGCAAATATCGCGGTGGCCCGGCCAAGGTGTCGATTGTCGCCTCGGGCTTTTTCGGATCGCTTTCCGGGTCGATCTTTTCCAACATCGCGGGCACCGGGTCGATCACCATTCCGACGATGAAAAAGGTTGGCTACCCGCCGCATTACGCCGCCGCAATCGAGGCCTGCGCCTCGACCGGAGGGGTGGTGATGCCGCCGGTGATGGGGGCGATTGCCTTTGTCATGGCGATCACCATCGGGGTAGATTACGCGACGGTGATGATCGCAGCGATCCTGCCGTCGTTTCTCTATTACTTCGGACTGATGCTGCAGGTTGACGCCTATGCGGCCAAGACCGGGATGCAGGGCATGTCGGCGGATCAGTTGCCCAAGGGCCGGGACGTGATGAAACGCGGCTGGCCCTATCTGCTGGTGATGATCTTTCTCACCTGGGGCCTGCTCTACATGCGTTGGGAATATTACGCGCCCTGGTATGCCTGTGTGCTGATGTTCGTGCTGAGCTTTCTGCGCAAAGATACGATGATGACCCCATTGCGTATTTTCGAAACGATACGTGCCATCGGGGTGCTGATCGCGCAATCGGCTGCGATCATCCTGCCCATCGCCTTTGTGGTGTCAGGTCTGACAATCACCGGGGTGACCGGGTCGATGACCTCGTCGCTGGTGCAGGCGGGCGGCGACAACGTCTATCTCATCATCGCGCTGGGGGTGCTGGCCTGTTTTGTAATGGGCATGGCCGGGCTGGCCATCGTGGCCTATATCTTTCTCGCCGTCACCCTGGCGCCAGCAATCATCGAGATCGGCGGGCTGAACGAAATCGCGGTGCACTTCTTCATCATCTACTACGCGATGCTGTCAGTGATCACGCCACCGGTCGGCGCGGCGGCCTTTCTTGCCGCGACCATCGCCGGGGCCAAGCCGATGCAGAGCTCGTTCACCGCGATGCGGCTGGGGGTGGTGATCTACTTCGTGCCTCTGTTCTTTCTGTTCGAGCCATCGCTGGTGCTGCAGGGCGATCTGACGCCGCTGATCTATGTGCTGCCCTCGGTGATCATCGGGATCACCATTCTGGCAGGTGGCCTTGAGGGCTATCTGTTGGGGTTTGGCCGGGTGCGGACCATCTTGCGGCTGCCGCTGGCGATGGCGGGCTTTGCCTTCAGCTATCCCGGCATCTGGGGCACGGTGGTCGGTGGCATCGCCTGCGTGGTTCTGGTCGGGCTGGTCTGGCTGGACAACCGGGACAGTCGTGACAAGGCGGCTATTCAAAGCGCCCCATAAAATCCGCCATCAGGCGGAATATCTCGGGCTGCTTTTCGTCAAGGCGATTAAGCGGCCCGTGAATGGCCAGGGTGAAATAGCGTTTGTGACGGCCCTGCGGCATGTTGAAGGCGATCACCCCGACGCCCTCGTAGACCAGGTTGCGCGAATAGGTCCAGCCGCGCATTCGCCCGGTTTCCACGTGGCGCATCAGCACATCCAGGTCAACCCGCGGATAGCCGGAATTCGGCAAGGCATTCATGCGCCGCACCAGCTTTTCGATCTGCTCGTCCTTATGCCGCCCCAGCAACAGCCAGCCTGGCCCGGAAAAGGCCAATAACCGGCTGAACCCGATCGACGGGTTATAGGCAAACGTCAGCGAGCTGGGCACAGCATGGACGTATTGGGTGTAAAGGTCGGATTGGGTTCCCAGGGTGATTGCCTCCTGGGTGGCTTCTGACATTACGTTGATTTGATTAAAGATCGTCGGATCCTCGAAAATCTCGCGATCCACCCAGCGACCGAGTTCGGCAATCCGCATTGTCGGGAAATAGGTCCGGGTATAGCGATCGTGATCCAGATAGCCGAGCTTGACCAGGGTTTTCAGCAGTGCCGCCGTCGAAGAAGTCGGCCAGCCCTGGGTCTTGGCCACATCGTGCAATGTCATTGGCGCCCGGGTTTTTTCGAACATTTCGAGAATGAAAAAAACGCGCTCTGCGGATTTGACGAATGCCATTCGAGCTCCACCATATGTGCCATATGTGCCATATGTGCCATATGGTTCCATATCTTTAGGTCAAGCTCTGAAACCGGTAAACTCGGCTCTGTGTCGCAGCGGCTGCTGGAGGGGGACCGGGGCGCGTCGGCGCGGATGAGCTGGCGTGGCCGGGGTCATGGGGCGCGCGCTGACTGGCTTGGCCATGGCGGCGGTTCCGATTGCGGCGCAGGCTCAGGACGGGTTGGGAACCGCGAACAAGCCGATTGAATTGCGGATCGCGGCCAATGACTCCCATGCCAACCTCTGTCGGCAGCAGCTCGTGCCCGAGTTCAACAAGACTTGTCCCAAGATCATAAGGTGGTGGACAGTGGCCCCCTTGTTTTTCCGCTTCCGGCCAGGACCGGTCGGCACCGATTTAGCCCTGCAATGCGCGCCTCAAGCGGCGATTTCTGGAGTATCGCAAATACGCGCGGCAACTCTCTGACAAGTCCCTCGACAGGGAACTTGCAGCACTTGAGCGCTTCGATGTTTGGAACGGGCGCAAGGATTTCGGCAAGTTCCACATCGAATGGGCCATGGGGTTCCGAACTCACCTGGAACAGGCCAAGAGCGCGAGCGGCAAGCCTTTGGGCAAGTCTACCACCCGCGCCATTCTGGCAACCCTGCGCGAGTTCACATTGTGGCTTTCTCAGCAAGACGGTTTTCGCAGTCGGATCAGGGCAGCAGACGCGGACTATTTCAACTTGTCCCGCCGCGACGAGGCGGAGGCACGCGCCGCCCCAACCCGACCGGCCCCCAGCGTGAAGCAGGCGAAGCGGGCGCTGGCGATGATGCCCGCGACCACGCCACGCGAGATGCGCGACAAGGCGGTCTTTGCGCTGTTGTGTCTGACGGGCATCCGTGTGGGCGCTTTGATCTCCTTGCGGATTAAGCACGTCAATTTGGATGAGAAATCCGTGACGCAGAATCCGCGCGAGGTGGCAACCAAATTTGGTAAGAGCATCGACACCTGGCGCTGGACCCCGTTCATCGTGCTGATCGGCACCGCCGCGATGCTGGCCCTGCCCAAGGATGTATTCGAGACGGCAAGGATCGACGGCGCCAATTGGTGGTCGATGCTCCGGCAGATGGCGCTGCCATTGCTGGTGCCGATTTCCCTGCCCGGAATTCTGTCGACGCTGATATTCTCGATGATCCTCGCCTGGGAGGAATTGCTGTTCGCCCTGGTGCTGACCAATCGGGTGGCCTCGACCATCCCGGTGGCAATTGCCGGGATCGCCGGGGATACGATCAACGGCGCAAATTGGGGGGCCTTGACGGCGGTCGGCACGATCACCGTGGTTCCCGTCGTCATTTTCGCACTGCTGGTCCAGAAATGGTTGATCCAAGGATTGGCCGATGGCGCAACCAAAGGATAAGAACGGATCACCCCGACACTTAGGAAAGAGTGGCATGTGATGACACAGGACAACGGCTATATCACCAAGACCGAATTGGCGCGGCGGTATATCCAGAAAACGATTTTGTCCGGTCAGGTGCGCGCCGGGGACCGGGTGACCACTCGCGAGGTTTCGGACGCCCTCGGGGTGAGCGAAACGCCGATCCGCGAGGCGATCCGTTCGCTCAGCTCTGAGGGCTGGTTGACCGTGCAGAACCATGTCGGCGCTGTTGTGGCCTCGATACGGCCCGAGCAAATCCATGAGATCAGCGCTCTGCGCGGCGCCATCTGCGGCCTGGCGATCGAACTTAGCGGTGATTATTACGACGCCGCGATCCTGGCCCAGCTCGATGCCAACCTGGAGGCCGCGCACAAAGCGGTGGCCAATGGCGAGGTCCACGCCTTTGCCGAGCTCAACAGCAAATTCCACCATATGCTGTGCGACACGCCCTTTGCCCCGTGGTGCCTGCGGATCGTTGAAAACATGTTGGGGCTGATGTCATCGCAGCGGCATGGCTTTCCACCCGATCTTGCCCGTTTGAAACAGGCCGTTGGTGAGCATCAAGAGATCGTCGAGCACATTCGACGCGGCAACTATGCCGAGGCCGCAGCCGTAGCCCGGACCCATGAATTGAACGCCGGGATCTACCTTGTCGGCGCAATGCACGACGCCGGAATTTTCGAAAACCAAAGGGCCGGTTAGGCGCGTCAGATGCGTCCGGCGAGGGAGGAACAGGAACAGATGAGCCAGGTCGATATACGCAACATTCACAAATCCTATGGAACGCTGGAAGTGATCCACGGGATCTCGGTGCATATCCCCGACGGCGAATTCGTCGCGCGGGTCGGGCCGTCAGGCTGCGGCAAAACCACGCTTTTGCGGATGATCGCCGGGTTTGAGGACATCTCGGGTGGTGAATGACATCGCCCCCAAGGATCGTGACATCGCCATGGTGTTCCAGAACTACGCGCATTATCCGCATATGGATGTGCGGCCGAATATGGGGTTTGCGCTGCGCCAGCGAAAGTTCCCGAAACCTGAGATCGAGACAAGGGTGATGGAGGCGGCCCGGATTCTTGGGCTGGAGCCATTGCTGGACCGCTAGCCGCGGGCGCTTTCCGGTGGTCAGCGTCAGCGGGTGGCGATGGGCCGCGCCATCGCGCGCAATCCGAACGTGTTCCTTTTTGACGAACCGCTCTCCAATCTCGACGCCAAGCTGCGGGGGCAGATGCGCTCGGAAATCAAGGAGTTGCACCAACGGCTGGGCACCACCACGGTCTATGTCACTCATGACCAGATCGAGGCGATGACCCTGGCCGACCGGGTGGTGGTGATGAATGGCGGGGTGGTCGAACAGGTTGGCGCGCCGCTTGACCTCTATGACAATCCGGCCAGCCTGTGTGTCGCCGCCTTTATCGGATCCCCGCCGATGAATTTCTTTGAGGGCGATGCCGATGGCACCGCGCTGCGCCTCGATGACGGCACGGTTCTGACCCTGCCGATCCCGGATCCACAAGGGCGCGCCCGGTTGACCCTCGGGGTGCGTCCCGAACATCTGCTGCTGGCGGAAACCGGCTGGCCCGCGACCGTGGCGGTGGTCGAGCCGACCGGCTCGGAAACCCAGATCACCGCGCGGGTCGCCGGGAAACCGATCCGGGTGCTGATCCGTGGCCGCACCTCGGTCGAACCGGGGCAGACGATCCACCTGACCGCCACGGCCGATCATCTGCATTTCTTCGACGCCGGGCCGGTGCCTGACATTCTGCTGGCCGAAGACGACTGACAACGGGCCAAGACCCTGGGAGAAATGACAAGGGGAGCAACCGCAGGTTCTATCGCGACAGCGGCAGGCGGATGCGGCGCCATATGGCGAATTTCCTCAACACGACGAGGGAAGTGACCTCATTCGCCCGCATGGCCCGCATGCGCCGGATGACCGCATCCTGATGGGGCCGGGCGCAATCTTGTGGCATGGCAATTGCGCTCAGGCATGGTCGAAATGAACGGCCAGCTGCGCCTATTGGCGGCATCCGCGCCTCGGGCAATGCCCGCGCGGGCGCAGTCTGGGGGCGGGAGAATTCATGACGGTATACTCCGTCGCCGCCTGGGGCGCCTGACCCCGGGGGCGGGGCGCCCCGGTCCCGCTTCATCTTGCCAAAAATATTCCCGCCGGAGGCCTTGGCCGCGCAACGCGCGGCCAATCCTTTACAGCTCAGCCCTCAAAGGCCGAACCGCCCGAATGCGGGCCCGGAAATCCGCATCAGCATTTCCGGCTGCATCTCTGCCAGCCGGTTGATCCCGATCAGCGCCATGTCGCGGTCGACCTCTTCGGCCAGCAGCCGGATCGCATGATCGACCCCGGCCGCGCCCGCCAGCGCCGCGGCAAAGATGAAGGGCCGTCCGGCAAAGACGAAATCGGCACCCAGTGCCAGTGCTTTCAGCACATCGGCGCCGCGGCGGATGCCGCTGTCCATCATCACCGGCACCCGGCCTGCCACCGCCTCGGCGACCGCGGGCAAGACCCGCAGCGGCGCTGGCAGGCTGTCCATCTGGCGCCCGCCATGGTTCGATACGATCACCCCGTCCGCGCCATGCGCCACCGCCAGCTTGGCGTCGCCCGGGGTCATGATCCCCTTGATGATCAACCGGCCTTTCCAGTGCCGGCGGATCAGATCGACATGGTCCCAGTTCAGATGATCGCGGGCGCCGACGGCACGGGTCACGTTGCGCGATACGATCGCCGGACCCCGCGCCACCCGCGCATTTTCGAAATGCGGCATGCCATGTTGCACGATGGTGCGCAGGAAGGTGCCAAGGCTCCATTCGGGCCGCACCATCCCGTCCCAGGCCAGCCGCAGCGACGGGCGCAAAGGTGCCGAAAACCCGGCGCGGTAGTTGGTTTCGCGGTTTGACACCACCGGCATGTCGACGGTCAGGACCAAGGTGCGGAACCCGGCCCCGGCGACCCTGTCAAGCATCGACAGGATCACCTCTTCCTCGCCCGGCAGATAGATCTGGAACCAGGAGTCCGGCGCCGCGGCGGCGACCTCTTCCAGCCGGATCAGGGAGGCGCCGCTCATGATCATCGGGATATTGGCGCGGGCGGCAGCCTGGGCCAGCACCAGATCGCCGCGATAGGCGGTGAGGGCCGAGAACCCAACCGGGGAAAAGCCGAAGGGCGCGGCATACTCCTGATCGAACAGCCGGGTTCGGGTGCTGCGACCGGTGACGCTGACCAGGGTTTTGGGCAGAAACGCAAGCTCGCGGTAAACCGCACGGTTGTCGGCAATCGTGGCTCCGGTTTCCGAAGCGCCAGCGACATAGGCAAACACCGGGCGCGGCAGAAAGCCCTTGGGCAGGCGTTCGAAATCATCCAGCGCCAGCGCTTGTTTCAACCGCCGCCGCGCCAGAAAATGCGGACGCGGCGGCGGCATCACTTGCGCCCCGGTGTCTTTCATTGACGCACCGAATTGGCACCGCGTTCGGGAAAGCCCGCCTCTTCGAAACAGACCTGGGCGAGGGCGGCAACGCCGTCTTCCAGCACCTTTTCGGGCAGATGCGCGAAGCACAGGCGCAGGTTGCGCAGCCCGGCATCGGCGCCGACCGACCAATCGGCCCCGGCGTTAAAGATGATCCCTTGCTTGTCCGCCGCTGCGGTCAGGCGGCGGGTGTCAAAGCCTTCGGGGAAGGTCAGCCAGATGAACAGGCCACCGGTCGGGCGTTCAACTTCGACGCTGGTGCCGAATTCCCGGTTCACTGCGGCGGTGATGACCTCGAGCTTGTGGATCAGCGCGTCCGAAACCCGGCGGATATGGCTGTCATAGCCATCGTCCAGGAATTCAGCCACCAGCGCCTGGGTCATCGCACTGGTGCCGCTGTCGGATTTCAGCGCCGCAACCTGGCGCACGATTTCCGGCGCGGCAATAATATAACCCAGCCGGATTGCCGGTGAAATCGTCTTGGAGAAGGAGCCGACATAGATCGTCACATCCGGCGCCAGCGAATAGATTGATGGCGGGCGTTCCACGCCGAAAGTCAGTTCGGAATAGCATTCATCCTCGATGATCGGCACGCCAAAGTTGCGCGCCAGGTCGATCAGCTGATGCCGCCGCTCCAACGGCAGGATCGATCCGGTCGGGTTCTGCACCGTCGGGATGGTGAAGATAAAGCGCGGGCGGACCCCCTTGGTGGCCAGCGCCTGTAGGGTCTGGCGCAGCCGGTCAATGTCGATCCCTTCGCTATCCAGCGGTGCCGGCAGGATCGTCGCGCCGAGCTTCTTCAGCCGGGTGGCGGCGGCGGAATAGGTGTGTTGTTCCATGATGACGGTATCACCTTCACCGACCATGCTTTGGTTCAACAGATCAAGCCCCTGACCGGAGCCGGAGGTGATCAGCACATTGTCGCGGGTCACATTGGTGCCGCGGGTGCGATTCATCCGCTCGGCCACCCGGTCGCGCAGCAAACCAAAGCCGAGCGGTCCGTCGCCCATGTTGTAAAACGCCATCGCGCGCCCGTGTTTGCGCATCGCGGCGGCGGCCTTTTCGGCCAGATCATCGATCGCGACCATCTCGGGGTCGATATTGCCACCGACAAAGTTAAAGGCGGCATAGCCTTTCCATGGTGGCACTGCGGCGGGAATACCGTCACGAAACCAGGTGGTGTAAGTGTCCATGTCATCCTCTCAATTCGTGGCTGCGGGATTTCAGCGACAAATCCTTGCGGCTAGAAATTTATATATAATATAGGATCGTCACATTAGAGGAATCCCATGACAAGTCGTTGGTCAGCAAATCTAAGGATGTGGTTGCTGTCGGGTTTGCGGCCCCTTTGGCCGGATCACGGTATATGATTTGTTACCGTAGGATAGAGGGAAGTCATCATGCAAAATACCGGTCAATCGCCCGTCGCCGTGACTCTGGCCGCGGCGCTCAAACGCAATGGGATCGAGGTGCTGTTCGGGCAGAGCCTGCCCTCGGCACTGCACCTGGTGGCGCCGGATTTCGGCATGTTGCAGGTGAATTACCGGACCGAGAACTCCGGTGGCGTGATGGCCGATGGCTATGCCCGGATTTCTGGCAAGATCGGCGTTGTCACCGCGCAGAATGGCCCGGCGGCCACCCTGTTGGTGGCGCCGCTGGCCGAGGCGACCAAGGCCTCGGTGCCGGTCCTGGCCATCGTGCAAGAGGTCAACCGCGATCAGGCTGACCGCAACGCCTTTCAGGAGTTCGACCATTTTGGCCTGTTCGCGTCCTGCGCCAAATGGGTCAAGCGGATCGACCATGAATCCCGGGTCGAGGATTATGTCGATATGGCAATCACCGCCGCGACCACCGGGCGACCCGGCCCGGCGGTGTTGCTCTGCCCCGCCGATCTGCTGGTCGAGCTGCATTCCTCGATCGACACCCGCAACGAGGTGCTGGGTCATTTCCCGCTCGACCGGTCGGTGCCAGACCCATCCCGGATCCGCGAAGCGGCGGAACTGCTGGCGCAGGCGAAAGCGCCGCTGGTCATCGCCGGTGGCGGGGTGCATCTGTCGCAGGCCTGCGCGGCGCTGTCGGCCCTGCAGGAGGAGGCGCATCTGCCGGTGGCCACCACCAATATGGGCAAGGGCGCGGCCGATGAAACCCATCCGCTTTCGGTCGGGGTGCTGGCCAATGCGCTGGGCGCCCAGTCGCCCTTTCGCCACCAGAAACCGTTGCTGGAAGAGGCCGATGTGGTGTTGCTGATCGGCACCCGCACAAACCAGAACGGCACCGACAGTTGGAAGCTCTATCCGAAGACTGCGCGGTTCATCCATCTCGACATTGATGGCATGGAGATCGGCCGCAATTACGAGGCGTTGCGCCTGCAGGGCGACGCCAGGCTGGGGATCGAGGCGCTGACAGCCGCGATCAAGGCGGTCGGTCTGAGCACCCGCGCGGCGGCCCGCGAAGGGCTGGAGGCGCGGATCGCCGAGGGTCGGCAAAAAGGCCTGGCCGAGGCGGCGCCAGTGGTCCAGTCCGAAGCCTCGCCGCTGCGCCCGGAACGGATGATGGCCGAGCTGGACAAGCTGATCGACGCCGACACCATCGTCTGCGCCGATGCCAGCTATTCCTCGCTCTGGGTGGTGAATTATCTGACCGCGCGCCGTGTCGGGCAGCGGTTCCTGACCCCACGCGGCCTGGCCGGGCTGGGCTGGGGTCTGCCACTGGCACTGGGCGCGCAGGCGGCGGAACCGCAGAAAAAGGTGGTCTGCCTGGTCGGAGACGGCGGCTTTGGCCACACCTGGCAGGAACTTGAAACCGCCCGTCGCATGGGCCTGCCGGTGACGGTGATCGTGCTGAACAACGGCATCCTCGGCTTCCAAAAACATGGCGAGCTGTCGAAATTCGGCGCTCATACCGGGGCGATCTTTTTCACTGAGGTGGATCATGCCGGCGTGGCCCGCGCCGCCGGGGTCAAAGGCATTCGCTGCGAGACCGTTGAGGATTACGTTACCGCGCTGAAAGAGGCGCTGGCGGCGGATGAACCGGTGTTGCTGGACGTGATGACCTCCCCCGATGCGCATCCGCCAATCGCGGCGTTCGAAGGGAAGGTCTGACCATGCAGGCGCTGAGAAAGGTTGCGGCCCAGGGCGGCGTCACGCTCGAGGAGGTGCCGGATCCGAAGCGGCCAGAGGGCACCGATGTGGTGGTCGAGGTCGCGGCGGTGGGGATTTGCGGATCCGATCTGCATGTCGACGACTGGACCCCGGGCTATGAATTCATGACCGACCTCCTGCCGGTCACCCTTGGCCATGAATTCGCCGGTCGGGTGACGGCGGTTGGCCCCGACGTGACCCAACTCGCGGTTGGTGACCGGGTCGCGGTGATGCCCGCCGCGCCCTGTCATGCCTGCCCGGCCTGCCGTGCGGGCGACAGCGAGAAATGCCAGAACAAGCAGACCCTGGGCCTCTACCGGGACGGCGCCTTTGCCGGCAAGGTTCTGGCCCGCGCCTCGGGCTGTCTGCCGATCCCCGATGCGCTGGACTTTGAACTGGCGGCGCTGACCGAACCGCTTGCGGTTGCCGCCACTGCGGTGCGTGTTGGTGGCGTCGGGCAGGGCGACCGGGTGGTTGTCCTCGGCCCCGGCATCATCGGCCAGGCGGTGGCGATCTTTGCCCGCCTCTCTGGCGCCGCCGAAGTGGCGATCTGTGGCTTTGACGACGCGCTGCGGCTGGACGCCTGCCGGAGCCTTGGCTTCGAGCGGCTGTACGACCTTGCCGAAGACGGCACCCGCGAGCGGCTGATGGCCGAAATGGGCGGCGCCGATCTGGTGTTCGAGGCCACCGGCCAGAGCATCAGCGTCACCGACGGGTTGGCGCTGTTGCGGATGGAAGGGATCCTGGTGATGCTGGGCATCCATTGCCGCGATGCGCAGTTTTCGGCCACCGATTTCGTGCGCCGGCGCCTGCAAATCCGGGCCAGCCATTCGTCGCGGCGCCGGGAATGGACCCGGGTCATCGACGCGATGGCGCGCGATCCAGAACTGTTCAGAAAGATGATCTCGCATCGTTTGCCACTCAACGAGGCGGTGCGCGGCTTTGGCTTGGCGCATGAAAAAGCCGCGTCAAAGGTGATGATCTTTCCGAATTGACGGTTTTCAGAACCGGCGGCGGGGCGGGCTGATTGCGCAGCCTCAGGCCTGCGGCAGCGGATGGCTTTTGTTTTCCCCGCACCACCCGCGCGCTGCTGCAAACTGACCCTTTGCACCCTTGCCCGAAACCCACTAGGAACGTCGCTACAAATTCAGAACGGTGGCAAGATATGGATGTATTCGTGAGCATGACCATGGAGATTCTTCACTCCGGTCACCTGAAAATCCTCAAAGAAGCCAAGAAACTGGGGCATGTCACTGTCGGGCTGTTGACCGACGGCGCCCTGGAGAACAAGAAGCCGACCCCGCTCCTGTCCTATGAACAGCGCGAAGAGATCCTGAACGCGCTGGAATATGTCGACGCGGTGATCCCGCAGACGGTCTGGGATTACGGTGTGGTAATTGACACCCACAAGCCCGCGAAATTCGTGCATGGCGACAAATGGGACGGCCCGCTTGAGGGCATGCGCGAACGGGCGCTGGACCGGCTGGCGCAATATGGCGGCCAGCTTGTCGAGTTTCCCTATAGTCACGAATTTGACTCCTCCCGGATTGCGCCGCAGATGGCGGCCTCGGTTGCCACCCCCTATGCCAAGCAACGGGCGTTCCGGCGGATGCTGCAATCCAAGGGGATCATCCGTATTCTTGAGGCGCACAGCCCGCTGGCAGCGCTGATCGGCGAACACATGAAGGTCGAGCGCGGCAATGGTGATGTCCTGCAATTCGATGGGTTCTGGTCGAGCTCGCTGACCGACAGCACCGAAATGGGCCTGCCCGATATCGAGGCGCTGGATGTGTCGCGGCGGCTGCAGAACATCGACGAGATCTTTGAGGTCACCACCAAGCCGCTGATCATGGACGCCGATACCGGCGGCAAGGCCGAACATTTCGAGCTGAAGGTCCGCACGATGGAGCGGATGGGGATTGCCGCCGCCATTATCGAGGACAAGACCGGCCTCAAGAAGAACTCGCTGCTCGGCAATGACGTGCCGCAGACCCAGGCCAGCATCCCGGAATTCTGCGAAAAGATCTCGGCCGGGATCGAGGGCCAGAAATACCACGGCATGATGGTGATTGCCCGGCTGGAAAGCCTGATCCTGGGCCGTGGTATCGACGACGCGCTGACCCGTGCTGACGCCTATGTCAAGGCCGGGGCCGGGGCGGTGATGATCCACAGCCGCGAAAAGGAACCAGACGAGATTTTCGCCTTTACCCGCCAGTTCATGCAGGCCCATCCGACAGTGCCGATCGTCGCGGTGCCATCGTCCTATAACCAGGTTTACGATCACGAATTGCAGGCCAATGGCATCAAGATGGTGATCTATGCCAACCATATGCTGCGCGCCTCCTACAAGGCGATGGAGCAGACCGCGCGCAGCATCCTTGAACATGGGCGCACCGCCGAGGTCGAGGATGACATGATCTCCATCAGCCAGATCCTGAAACTGATCCCCGGGACGGTCTAGGCGGCGATGCTGAACACATCTAACTTTCTGGAAGACCTTGCGGCGCTGGGCCTGCGCGATTTCTTTGGGGTGCCGGATTCCCTGTTGTCGCCTTTCATCTCGGGGATCGAGCTGCGCGCCGAACAGGGGCTGGCGCGGCTGGAGATCACCGCGAATGAGGGCGGCGCGGTCGGGCTGGCGATCGGGGCGCATCTGGCGAGCGGCGCGGTTTCGGCGGTGTTCATGCAGAATTCCGGCCTTGGCAATGCGGTGAATCCGCTGGCGTCGCTGGCCAGCCCCAAGGTCTATGGCACGCCGATGTTGCTGATCATCGGCTGGCGCGGGGAGATGCGCGACGGGGTGCAGCTGAAGGACGAGCCGCAACATGTGCTGCAGGGCGAAATCACCCTTGGACAGCTCGATTTGCTCGACACGCCTTACGCGATCATCCACCCCGAGATGGGGCGCGCGTCGGCACAGGCCGCTGCCGCCAGGATGATCGAGCTGGCCCGCGCGGAGAACAAGCCGGCGGCGCTGGTCGTGCGCAAGGACAGTTTCAGCAAGGTCGCCGGACCCGCCAAAGCCACGGACAACAAGATGACGCGCGAGGCGGCCATTGCCGCGGCCCTCGGCGCCTTGCCGGACGGACCGTCGATCGTCGGCACCACCGGCAAGATCTCGCGCGAGATCTATGAGCTGCGCCAGTCTCTGGGCATCGAGATCGCCGCCTTCCTCAGCGTCGGCGGCATGGGCCATGCCAGCGCCATCGCCGCCGGTATTGCCATGCAAGCACCGGAGCGGCCGGTCGTCTGTTTCGATGGCGACGGCGCGACCCTGATGCAGGCCGGAAATCTGGCCACCGCCGCCAAGCAGGCCAATCTGCTGCATCTTGTGTTCAACAATCAGGTGCATGATTCCGTCGGCGGGCAGCCAACCGCCGCGCCGGATCTGCGGCTCTGCGATCTGGCCGGCGCCATGGGATACCAATTCACAGACAGGATCACCGAAATCGACGCGATTGCCCCGGCGATCAATGCCGCACTTGCCACCGATCATGCCTGTTTCCTCGAAATCATGGTCGCGCCGGGCGCCAGATCCGATCTTGGCCGCCCTCGGGAAACCCCGGGCCAGAGCAAGGTCGCGTTTATGCGCGCAACAGGAGCCTTGAATGACTGACACCACCCTGTCGCGTGAAGCGATTGCCCGGTTCAATGCGGAAAAGCCGCTGTTCACCGCTGGCCCCGCCAGTCTGATCTATGAAAACGTCGCCGCCCTGCGCCCCTGTTTCGGACGTGGCGACAGCGCTTTTCTGACCTCCTATGACGCGGTTTTAACGGCGATTTCCGGCATCGCCGGGCAATCGCGCACCGTCGCCATGCAGGGGTCCGGCAGCAGCGCCATCGAGGTGATGATTGCCAATTTCCTCTATGGCAAGGTCCTGGTCGTCGACTCAGGGTACTATGCCAAGCGCTTGAAAAGCATTGCCGAATCCCGGGCCCGCCGTGACGGTTTCATTCAATCGGTTGAGGTGGTCGACTGGCAGCAGATTGATGAGGTTGCCGCGCCCTACGACTGGGTTCTCTCGGTCTATGCTGAAACCAGCGAGGCCGTTCTGGTGCCGATTGCCGGGCTGGAGGCCCTGAGCAAGCGCTGCGGCGCCAAACTGGCGCTTGATGCCACCGCCTCAATCGGGCTGGAACCGGGGCATGACGTCGCCGATGTCACCGCCTTCAGTTCTTGCAAAGGGCTGTTTGGCCTGACCGGCGCCGGGTTCATCGCCTATTCCTGCGAGGTGCCGAACCAGGTCGAGGATATGATCGCGGCGCTGTCGACCTATGCCGATCGCAAGACCACCGGCCCCTATCACGCGATCCTGTCGCTGGAACCGATCCTGGCCAATCACGGCTATTTCAAAGAGGCGGTCACGATCAACAAAGCGGCGTTCTGCCGAAAATTTGCCGATCATCTGATCTATCCCGCGGCGCTGCAGCCGCAGCTCTGCACCGCGACCTCGGCCCCCATCCGCGCCAGCAACCCAAACGCGGTTCTCTACGCCCCGCGTGAGACCAGGGCCGCCAGCATCACCTGCCATATTGGCGAGGTGCATCTTGGCGCCGAAGCCAAGGGCGCATTGGTGGATATGCTGGAAATCGGCTGAGCGCTGCCTGTAGGCGGCGTTTGGATGGGGTTTGTCTTGCTGTGTCGGGATGAATTTGGCGCGTGGCAATGTCACATTCCCGGTCTGTAACCGCGATTGCACTCGACCAGGGCGGCCAGGGCCCGGAGGCCCTGACCAGATCGCTTACTGCCAGGACTTGATCAGCTCGTCATAGCTGATGGTCTTGGGCTCTTCGTCTTCGTTGGCGAGTTTCGCCTTGGGCGACCCCGGCTGGCTCAGCCAGTAGTTCGGCTCTTTTGCCTCGTTCATTTTCGGGCCGATATCGCCCTGAACGCCGGCACGCTCGAGCCGCTCCAGCACTTTCTCCTGATCGGCGCAGAGTGAATCCAGCGCTTGCTGCGGGGTCTTGGCGCCCGACATGGCATCGCCGATATTCTGCCACCACAGCTGTGCCAGCTTGGGATAGTCAGGCACGTTGGTGCCGGTCGGCGACCACTGAACCCGGGCTGGCGAACGGTAGAATTCGACCAGACCACCCAGTTTGTCCGCACGATCGGTAAAGCTCTGGTGCTGGATCGTGGATTCGCGGATGAAGGTCAGGCCGACATGGCTTTTCTTCACGTCCACGGTTTTCGAGGTGACGAATTGTGCATAGAGCCAGGCGGCCTTGGCACGATCGACCGGGGTCGATTTCATCAGGGTCCAGGAACCGGCATCCTGATAGCCGATCTTGGTGCCCTGTTCCCAATAGGCGCCATGCGGCGAGGGGGCCATGCGCCATTTCGGCGTGCCGTCCTCGTTCATCACCGGCAGGCCCGGCTTGACGGTATCCGCAGTAAAGGCGGTGTACCAGAACATCTGCTGGGCGACATTGCCCTGCGCCGGGATCGGCCCGGCTTCGCCAAAGGTCATGCCGGCAGCGGCAGGCGGCGAATATTTGTTCAGCCATTCGATCGCCTTGGTCACCGCATAGACGGCGGCAGGGCTGTTGGTGGCCCCGCCACGCGCAACGCAGGAACCGACGGGTTGCGATTTCTCGTTCACCCGGAGGCCCCATTCGTCAACCGGCAGACCGTTCGGTTCGCCCTTGTCGCCCATACCGGCCATCGACATCCAAGCGTCGGTGTAGCGCCAGCCCAGGCTCGGGTCTTTCTTGCCGTAGTCCATGTTGCCATAGACGTCGCCTTTGACACCCAGACGCGACAGGTCGCGACCGGTGAAGAATTCGGCGATATCCTCATAGGCTGACCAGTTCACCGGCACACCGAGGTCATAGCCGTATTTGGCTTTGAAATCGGCCTTGTTCTGCTCGTCGTTAAACCAATCGTAGCGGAACCAGTAGAGGTTGGCGAACTGCTGATCGGGCAGTTGATACAGCTTGCCATCCGGCGCCGTGGTAAAGGATTTGCCGACGAAATCGTCGATGTCGAGACCGGGGTTGGTCACGTCCTTGCCTTCGCCTTCCATCCAGTCGGACAGGATCCGTGCCTGTTGATAGCGCCAGTGAGTGCCGATCAGGTCGGAATCGTTGATATAGGCGTCATAGATGTTCTCGCCCGATTGCATCTGGGTCTGAAGCTTTTCGACGACGTCGCCTTCACCGATCAGGTCATGGGTGACCTTGATGCCGGTGATCGCGGTGAATGCGGGGGCCAGAACCTGGCTTTCGTATTCATGGGTGGTGATGGTTTCCGAAACCACCTTGATTTCCATGCCCGCAAACGGTTTCGCTGCATCGATGAAAAACTGCATTTCCGCTTCCTGACCCGCGCGATCAAGCGACGACAGGTCACCGATCTCTTTGTCCAGGAACGCCTTTGCATCGTTCATGTCGGCCAGGGCCGGGGCAGTTGTCATCGCCAGAGCGAAGATCACCGCCGTGGATGATTTTAGTGACAAGGCCATAATGTCCTCCCAATTGTAGACACTTGTTTTCTTTGACGGTCCCGTGACCTTGTCGTCACGGACCCGTCGATTTCCCTCAGCTACACCCAGCGAAATACCGCCGCGGCATAGATCAGGCATACGATCAGGGCATAAGGTTGGTTTGCCCCGACCAATCCGAGCCAGGCCAGGTTGATAAAGGCCGAGCCGAGAAGCGTGATGAACAGTCGATCCCCGCGGGTGGTTTCGATCCTGAGAACGCCGGTGCGCGGCGTTTCCGGAAACCGGATCGCGAGAAAGGTAAAGGTGAGCAGCAGCGCCGCGATGACCATGAAGAAGATCGCCGTCGGCCAGGTCCATGCCATCCAGTCCATTATTGGATCTCCTTCCAAGCTTGAGTCTGCTTTTCAATGCAGTACGCAACCATCCGAAAGTTATTTCCCCATTTTTCAGAGCAATTATTTGAAATCAGGTCATGTACATTCTTGGGGATATCGGATCGAGAATTCGAAAGCTCAGAGAGAGCGTCTGCCTGTTTCTCATAGCAATAAGCAACCATCCGGTAGTCGGTGCCCCATTTTTTCTCACAGTCGCGCAGAACGATCTCGGCGGTGCCGTTTCCGACAACTCTTGCGCGCAGATCATCGACTTTCCGACCTGCTTCCTGCTGGTGCTCCCGACAGTATTTGACCATCCGGAAATCGGTCCCCCACTTGGCATCGCATTTATCGTTTATAGCTTTTTGATCGAAAGCCATCGCAGCGGTGCCGGCGCAGAAAAGCGAGGCTGCACTTATCAGTCTGAGGATCATCACACCCTCCCCAGGGCAAAGCCCTTGGCGATGTAATTGCGCACGAAATAGATGACGAGCACGCCCGGCAGGATGGTCAGCACCCCGGCGGCGGCCAACACCCCCCAATCGATGCCACTGGCGCCCTGGGTCCGGGTCATGATCGCAGCGATGGGTTTGGCATCGACCGTGGTCAGGGTGCGGCTGAGCAGCAGCTCGACCCAGGAGAACATGAAACAAAAGAACGCCGCGACGCCGATGCCCGAGGCGATCAGCGGCATGAAGATCCGGGTAAAGAAGCGGAAAAAGCCATAGCCGTCGAGATAGGCGGTTTCGTCGATTTCCTTGGGCACGCCACGCATGAACCCTTCAAGGATCCAGACCGCCAGCGGCACGTTGAACAGGCAATGCGCCAGCGCCACCGCGATATGGGTGTCGAACAGCCCGACCGAGGAATACAACTGAAAGAACGGCAGCGCGAACACCGCCGGCGGCGCCATTCGGTTGGTCAGCAGCCAGAAAAACAGATGTTTGTCGCCCATGAACTGATAGCGCGAAAACGCATAGGCGGCGGGCAGAGCGACGGCGAGGCTGATCGCGGTGTTCATCAGCACATAGATCAGCGAATTGACATAGCCCATATACCAGGCCGGATCGGTCAGGATGGTGGCGTAATTGGCAAAGGTCAGGTCACGCGGCCAAAGGGTAAAGGAATTCAGGATCTCGGTATTGGTCTTCAGGCTCATGTTCAGCAGCCAATAGATCGGCAGCAAGAGGAACAGCAGGTACAGGGTCATCACCACGGCACGGGAGTTCACCCGGGGCAGGGACAGGCGGCGGCTGGTGCTGGGGGATTGGGTCATGTCGCTCATCGCTCAGGTCTCCCGCTTGTCGAGATGGGTCATCACGGTGAAAAACACCCAGCAGATCAGCAGGATGACCAGGAAGTACATGATCGAAAACGCCGCTGCCGGGCCCAGATCGAACTGACCCAAGGCCATTTTCACCAGGTCGATCGACAGGAGGGTGGTAGCGTTGCCCGGCCCGCCGCCGGTGACGACAAAGGGTTCGGTGTAGATCATGAAACTGTCCATGAAACGCAGCAGGATGGCGATCACCAGCACCCCGGACATCTTGGGCAGCTCGATATAGCGGAACACGTTCCAGCGCGTCGCCTGGTCGATCTTGGCGGCCTGGTAGAACGCATCCGGGATCGATTTCAGTCCGGCATAGGCCAGCAAGGCGACCAGCGAGGTCCAGTGCCAGACATCCATCACCACGATGGTCACCCAGGCCGCCAGGGTATCCTGGGTGTAATTGTAAGAGATCCCGAGCTTGTCGAGCGTATAGCCAAGCAGGCCGATATCGACCCGACCGAAGATCTGCCAGATGGTGCCGACCACGTTCCAGGGGATCAATAGCGGCAACGACATCATCACCAGACAAAAGCTGGCCCAGAAGCCGCGCTTGGGCATGTTCAACGCCACGAACACCCCGAGCGGCACTTCGATGGCGAGGATCAGCGCCGAAAACACCAATTGCCGCCCCAGCGCATCCCACATCCGTTGCGAGGCCAGCATTTCCTCGAACCATTCCAGCCCGGCCCAAAAGAACTTATTGCTGCCAAAGGTGTCCTGAAACGAATAATTGACCACGGTCATCAGCGGGATCACTGCAGAAAAGGCGACCAGGATCAGCACCGGCAAGATCAGGAACCAGGCCTTTTGATTGACGGTCTTGTTCATCAGGCAACCTCTCCGGGAACCCGCCAGTCATTGGCGTAGACATTGATATGGGCGGCATCAAAGCTGACGCGGTTCATATCGGCGCTGACCGTCTCATCCTCATCCGCGATGATGTTGATTTCGGAGCCAAAGAATTCGGCGCGCACGATCTTGTGGCGGCCGACATCCTCGATCCGGCGCACCTTGATCGGCATGCCCTCGGTCTGCGACAGCTTGGCGAATTCCGGGCGCACGCCGATTTCGACCTTGCCCTCCAACGGCTTGTAGCCGCGCGCCAGCTGCATATGGGTGCCGTTGATATAGGCTTTGTCACCGTCGATCCGCGCCGGGATCAGGTTCATCCCCGGCGAGCCGATGAAATAGCCGACAAAGGTGTGTTCAGGGGCCTCGAACAGCTGCTGCGGGGTGCCGATCTGCACCACCCGGCCCTCATGCATCACCACCACCTTGTCAGCAAAGGTCAGCGCCTCGGTCTGGTCATGGGTGACATAGATCATCGTATGACCGAACTGGTGGTGCAGGGCGCGCAGCTGGGTGCGCAATTCCCATTTCATATGTGGGTCGATTACCGTCAGCGGCTCGTCGAACAGCAGCGCGTTCACGTCTTCGCGCACCATGCCGCGACCCAGGCTGATCTTTTGCTTGGCATCCGCCGTCAGCCCACGGGCGCGCCGGTCGAGATCGGCATCGAGCCCGATCATCTGTGCCACCTGATTGACCCGGGCAGCGATATAGGCGGCATCGGCGCCGCGGTTTTTCAGTGGAAACGCCAGGTTCTGGCGCACGGTCATGGTGTCGTAGACCACCGGAAACTGGAACACCTGGGCGATGTTGCGCTCGGCCGTCGGCGCATCGGTCACATCCTGATCGTTGAACAGGATCCGCCCCTGCGAAGGGCGCAAAAGGCCGGAGATGATGTTCAGCAGGGTGGTCTTGCCGCAGCCCGAGGCGCCCAACAGGGCATAGGCCTCGCCATCCCTCCAGTCATGGTTCAGCTCTTTCAGTGCGAAATCATCCTCGCCCTGCGGATTGGGCAGATAGGAATGGGCCAGATTGTCGAGGGTGATTTTTGCCATCGCGCGCTCCTCCTCAGGCCGCCAGCGCATAGGCGGCGGGCGCGATCAGCCCACCGTCTTCGCCGAAAATGTAGACATGCTTAGGATCGAGATAGACCGGCAGATCTGAGCCGATCGTCAGGTCATGCACCCCGTGCAACAGCCCGACCCAGCGTTCACCATGGTGGTTGAGGTGGACAAAGGTTTCCGAGCCGGTCAGCTCGGTCACCGCCACCTGGGCGGTGAATTCCATCGCCTCGGCGCTGTGTCGGGTGATTTCCAGATGGTTGGGGCGGAACCCGGCGGCATAGCGGCCATCGGGCAGCTTGGACAGATTGCCGGTGGCCGGGGTCGATTGGCCCTTGCCGAACATCAGCCTGGCGCCGGTCTTGCTGATCTGCAGGAAATTCATCGGCGGGTCGCTGAACACCCGGGCGGTGATCGCATCGACCGGCTGGCGATAGACGATTGGTGTCAGTCCGAACTGGGTGACCCGGCCCTCCCAGAGGGTGGCGGTGTTGCCGCCCAGCAGCAGCGTTTCTTCGGGCTCGGTGGTGGCATAGACAAAGATCGACCCGGCCTCTTCGAAAATCTTGGGGATCTCGACGCGCAATTCCTCGCGCAGCTTGTAATCGAGATTGGCCAGCGGCTCGTCGAGCAGCACCAGACCGGCGTCCTTGACCAGGGCCCGCGCCAGCGCACACCGCTGTTGCTGACCGCCCGACAATTCCAGTGGCTTGCGTTTCAGCATCGGTGTCAGCTGCATCAGATCGGCGGCCTTGTGCACCGCAGCGTCAATCTCGGCCGTTGATTTACCCATCAGCCGCAGTGGCGAGGCGATATTGTCGTACACCGTCATTGACGGGTAATTGATGAACTGCTGATAGACCATCGCCACCTTGCGGTCCTGCACCCGCATCCCGGTGACATCGGTGCCATTCCAGATCAGCCGCCCGGTCTGCGGCACATCCAGCCCTGCCATCAACCGCATCAGCGAGGTTTTGCCCGATAGGGTCGGTCCGAGCAGCACATTCATGGTGCCGCTCGCCAGTTCCAGATTGGTCGGATGGATATGTGTCTGGCCCTCCACGACCTTTGACACATTCTCCAATATCAAACTCATTCCCAGTCCTCCCCGACGGGTAAGTTTTTTTATCCGCGCTTTTGGCGGGTATTCTCCACGTCGTTATTCTGCAGCCATTGTTGTGCCATTTCCATTGCCCTTGGCCATCCATTTTTTCAATTCTTCAATTTGTTCGGCGCTCATTCTCAATCCCAGTTTGCTGCGCCGCCAAATCACATCATTCACGCCGCGTGCAAATTCGCGGCTGATTTGCCAGCGCACTTCGGCTTCGGTCAATGTTGCGCCGAAATCCTGGCCGAGATCGGTGAAGCTGTTGGCCTTGCCCAGAACCTGCCAGGCCTCGGTGCCATAGGCGCGGATCAGCCGTTCGGCCCAGAACCCGGTCAGGAATGGATAATCGTGGCGCAGCCGGGCCAGCAGATCGGGGCGCTCGGCCACCGCGAAATCACCGCCGGGCAGGGCGATGCCTGCGGTCCAGGGACCAGACAGGTCGGGCAGGTATTCCGCCACCTTGTCCAGCGCGCTTTCGGCGAGTTTGCGATAGGTGGTGATCTTGCCACCGAAAACGTTCAGCACCGGCGCACCGCCATTGGCATCGGCGACCAGGGTATAATCGCGGGTGGCGGCGGTGGCCGAACTGGCGCCATCGTCAAACAGCGGTCGCACCCCGGAATAGCTCCAGACCACGTCATCGCGGCTGAGCTGGCGCTGGAAATACTGATTCACGAAATCGATCAGGTAGTTCTGCTCGGCGGCACTGCAGACCGGCGCCGTTGAGGGGGCGTCATGGTCTTGATCGGTGGTGCCGATCAGGCTGAAATCCTGCTCATAGGGAATGACAAAGATGATGCGCCCGTCGCGGCCTTGCAGGAAATAGCATTTGTCGTGATCATAAAGGCGCCTGGTGACGATATGGCTGCCACGCACCAGGCGCACGTCACCCTGGGTGTTGCTGCGAATGGTGCTGCGCAGGATGTCACCAACCCAGGGGCCGGCGGCATTGACCAGAATCCTTGCGTGATGAAACCGGCGCTGACCGGTGTCCTGATCCTCGGTCTCGATCCGCCACAGGTCGCCGTCGCGATCCGCCAGCACCACCTTGCTGCGCACCATGATCTTGGCGCCCCGCGCCGCGGCGTCGCGGGCGTTGAGAATCACCAGGCGGCTGTCTTCGACCCAGCAATCGGAATATTCATAGGCCTTGATGAAATGCTTTTTCAGCGGCGCGCCCTCTGGTCCCCGGGTCAGGTCCAGCGTGGTGGTCGCGGGCAGGATGTGACGCCCGCCTATGGTGTCATAGATGAACAATCCCAGCCGGATCAGCCAGGCCGGGCGCCGCCCCTTCATCCAGGGCATCACCGCTTTCAACAGTTTCGAGGTCGGGGTTTCGCTTTCGAAGCGCATATCCCGGTGGTAGGGCAGTACGAACCGCATGGGCCAACTGATATGCGGCATCGCCTTCAGCAGGGTTTCCCGCTCCATCAGCGCCTCGCGGACCAGGCGGAATTCGAAATATTCCAGATAGCGCAGCCCGCCATGAAACAGCTTGGTCGAGGCGCTGGAGGTGGCCGAGGCGAGGTCGTTCATCTCGGCCAGCGCCACCCGCAGACCGCGCCCGGACGCGTCGCGCGCAATCCCACAGCCGTTCACCCCGCCGCCGATGACGAAGAGATCGTAGACATTGGATGTGGCGGACTCCGACACGCAGCCCTCTCCTCGAAGCGCGATGTTGTGCGATTTGTAGTGAATTTTGGGTAAAACGAAAAGAAGTTTGTTTTCGTTTGAGTTCGGTTTTGGTAAGTATACGCATTCATTCACGAAAGTTTCGGGCGCATTGATCTCGAAACGGCGCGGATTGCCCTGGCTGGGCAGAAAAACTCTGCATCGTCGCGAAAACTGCCAAAGCGAATCGAACAGGTTTGCGAATTCGGTGCGACTCGCGCATCTGCCGCTGTGCTCTGGTTTCCGTCCGGTCCAAATCGAAGGGATTTCAAGTATCCGCTGACTTCGCCGCCAGCGTGGGGCGGGGCGTCAGATCGTGCTAGAGAGATCCGACCGCGAAGTGGCACCAGCATCCTCGGGAGGAACGTGCAATGGAAACGAATCGCTTTTGGACCCTGTCAGAGGTGCCGGTGCGCGAGACGCCGGTGCCTGCGAATTTCAACTTCAACGAGGCGCCGATTCCGCAGCCGGGACCGGGCCAGGCGCTGACCCGCACGCTCTATATCTCGCTCGATCCCTACCAATGGGGCTATCGGGTGCGCGGGCTGGAAAAGCCGGGCGAGCTTTGCCATGCCCGCACCGTTGCGCAGGTGATCGAAAGCAATAGCCCGGCCTGGGCCGTGGGCGATTATGTGCATTGCCTGAACGGTTGGGCCGAATACGGGCTGATCGGCGAGGGCATTCCCGAGCATCCCTACATGAAGACTCGCAAGATTGACCCGGATCTCGGCCCGGTGTCGACAGCGCTGGGGGTGCTGGGGATGAACGGGCTGACCGCCTATGCCGGGCTGATGGTGCAATGTCAGCCGAAACCGGGTGAAACCGTGGTGGTTTCGGCAGCCACCGGCGGCGTCGGGCAGATCGTCGGCCAGATTGCCAAGGTCCAGGGCTGCCGCGCCGTCGGCATCGCCGGTCGGCCGGAAAAGCTGCGGGTTGCGGTTGACGAGCTGCGCTATGACGCCTGCGTGTCGCATCTGTCGCCAACTCTGGCCGAGGATCTGGCCGCTGCCTGCCCGGACGGGGTCGACGTCTATTATGAGAATGTCGGCGGCGCCCTGTTCGATGCGACATCGGCATTGTTCAACCAGAACGCTCGCATGACGATTTGCGGACTGATCGGCGAACGGCCTGAGGGCAAATCGGCGCTGGGTAAGGTGGCGATTATGGAACGTTCGGCTGCTCTGCGGGCCGAACGCAATGTCACCGTGCATGAATTGTCGGTGGGCAATTTTGTCGACAGCCATTTCGACCAGTTCCTGCGCGAAATGTCAGCCTGGTATCGGGCCGGGCAGATCACCTACCGCGAGGATATTCGTCGCGGCATCGAAATCGCGCCGGAGTCCTATATCGACATGATGGCGGGCGGCAATCTGGGCAAGACCCTGGTGCAAACCGCCGACGCCATCTGAGTTCCAACCATTAGAACCGCGTGGCCCGTGACCGGGCGGCGCGGTCATTCCTGATTTATCGGCGCCAAGCGCCGCAGACCCGTGCCCGGCTGACCGGTGCGCGGCGTTTTGCATTGTCTGAAGGGGGCAAAAGAAAACGGCGACGCCAGGGAGGAGGAGAGGCGCCGCCGTTCATTTTACGGACGCTCAGGGAGGAGGAGAGAGCGGCCGATCAGTTTGGGTCCTTGCGGGCCCTATGTCTGGCAGAACCGACAGTGTCAGGGAGGAGGAGAGACACTGTCGGCCTTGCAGACGCCAACCAGGGAGGAGGAGAGGTTGGCGAATTCGCGGGGCGTAACCCAGCCCCGGGGAGAAGAGGCGGCAGCGCTGAGGGAGGATCGCGCTGCCGCTAGTTCACAGAAGACCCAGGGAGGAGGAGAGGGCCATCTGATCTCGGAAATTACACCGGGCGGTAAGCCGCCTCGTGGGCCATCGACCGGATCATCGAACGATTGGCACCAATGTCTTTCAGGTCGCGGTCAGACAGGACCGCAAGCTCGGCCAGGTTGCGCCGGTAGGCGGCGTAGTTGTGCAGCCGGGTCGAAATGGTTGCGATCACGCGGCTGAACAAACCCGAACTATGGGTTGCGCCTGCGTGGGTGTCGGTCAACATGGTCATTGTCTTTGCCTTTCATCGTCTGCCGCTGGTGAACCCCTTGGCTCTGCGGCGTCTGTTGATCTAAAGATACGCTAATGCTGCACCTGCACAATGCCCGGTTCGGCAATGCTGCTATGCAGCAATTGCATATGAAGTGTTGACCTAACGGCAATTGAAAACGTTGAGTTTTTTCAGTTCTGTTTGGAAATTGCCGCGATCTTGAGCATCCGGCCTGTGAACTGCTGAGTGAGGGATCATGACGATCACCAAAGACGAGATTTACGCCACGTTATCGAAAATCGAGCTGCCGACCGGCGGCGACCTGACCGCCAGCGGCATGGTCCGGGCGTTGAGTATAGAGGGCGACAAAGTGCGGTTCGTGATCGAGGCGCCGTCGCCCGGACTCGCGGCGCAGATGGAACCGCTGCGTGCGGCGGCGGAGCGGGCGGTGCTGTCGCTGGACGGGGTCAGCGCCGTGGTGGTCGCCCTGACCGCGCATGGGCCCGCAGCGGCGAAAGCCCCGCCGCCCAGCCTCAAGATCGGCGGCCACCCGACTCCGCAGGCAGGACCGACACGGCCTTCGGGGGTGGATCGTATTCTGGCCGTCGCCTCGGGCAAGGGCGGCGTCGGCAAATCGACGGTCAGCGCCAACCTCGCCGTGGCGCTGGCGCGGGCCGGGCGCCGGGTCGGGTTGCTTGATGCCGATATCTATGGGCCGTCGCAGCCCAAGATGATGGGGGTGAACAAACGTCCGGCCTCGCCCGATGGCAAGATCATCGAGCCGCTGCATGCCCATGGCGTCACCCTGATGTCGATCGGACTGATGATGGAGGAGGGCAAGGCGGTGGTCTGGCGTGGTCCGATGCTGATGGGGGCGTTGCAGCAGATGCTGGGGCAGGTGGCCTGGGGCAAGCTGGACGTGCTGATCGTCGATCTGCCGCCGGGCACCGGTGATGTGCAGCTGACCCTGTGCCAACGCACCCAGATGACCGGGGCGCTGGTGGTGTCGACGCCGCAGGACGTGGCATTGATCGACGCCCGCAAGGCGATCGACATGTTCAATACGCTGAACACCCCGGTTCTGGGGCTGATCGAGAACATGGCCAGCTTTACCTGCCCGAACTGCGGCCATGAATCCCATCCCTTTGGTCAGGGCGGCGTGGCGGCCGAGGCGGCGCGGATCGGGGTGCCGTTCCTGGGCGAACTGCCGCTCGACCTGGACACAAGACTGGCCGGGGATGCTGGCACCCCGATTGCGGCAGGCGACGGGCCGATGGCCGAGGCCTATGCGCGACTGGCCGAACGGCTGGTGCAGGGCGGCATAGCCTGACCCGGCGCGTCCTGCACGCCCGGCGCTCATCCGGCTGATTATCGTCCTTTCCGGGGCCAAGATGGCAAAGACCGCCGCTTTGGCCCCGGAAATCCGGCGCAACCGCTGACTCTCCGGTTGGCTGGGATTGCAGGGGATTTTCCAGTCACACCCCCGGTGCCCGGCCTGATCCCGCCGTTCGCGGACGAATCACGGCCGCGTGATTCGCCGGATTCGGCCGGATTCGGTCTGAAAACCGGGGGCGACAGGTCGATTTTCAGCCGCTGCGACCACTCAAACCACAATATTTTGGGAATGCTTGGCCTTTCTTGGGAATGGCCTGGGAATGCCGATTTGCAACTACATGTAGCGTTCTGCCTTCAAACGCCATCCATATAAGCCGGAATTGGCCGCTGTTTGCCATGGATCGCTATCCCCGGATTTCCCCTGTTTCCCCTGATCTCCCAAAGAAAACCGTTGTCACCCAGTAAATCCCATGGAATACATAGTGACAGAGGACGGGAGACGGGGCGGCAGACAAATGACCCCGAAAAACTTCCCTAGAGGCAGTGTTCATACAGGCATACCCCCTTCCTCGTAAAAAGAAGAGTTCCGTGGCGTGCGGCGCAGCAGACATCCCCCCAGGTGGCTACGCGCAAACGGACCAACCCCGGAGACGGGACGAGGGCGGCGGATAGGGCAGTGGCAGCAGCACCTATCCGCCGTTTTCCGTTTTAGGGTCCCCCAAAAGGGAAATCACTTCAAGGGGGGCAAGAGGAACGGTCGAACGCAGTGGCCCAGGCAAGTTTCAGAGGTGAACACCATCTGAAGATGGACGGAAAGGGGCGCATCTCGATCCCTGCCGATTTCCGTCGGGTGCTTGAGTCTGGCGATGCCGACTGGTCCTCGGATCAACCGTCCCGCATGGTCATCAATTACCGAGACGAGCTCGCTGGCGGGTTTGAGATCAACACATACGATGGCCAGGCCGAGAATGAGGCGCTGGTCGCCGCCCTGCCCAAGGGCTCGCTCAGCCGCAAGATGGCGCAGCGCGACTTTATCACCAAAACCAAGGACCTGTCGCTCGACGACACCGGCCGGATCGTGATGCCGCAGTTTCTGCGTGACCGGCTAGGCCTCGCCGAGGGGATGACGATCCTGGCGCTGGGTCTGGGTGAGACCTTCCAGATGTGGAACCCGGACACCTACGAAGCCGTCCATGGCGCTGCATTGGACGATTTCATCGAAGAACAAGGCGAGGATTTCAATTCCGAGATGTTGCTGGAAGAGGGTCGCAAGATCCTGGAGGCGCGTATGCGCCGGGATGCGCGGGAATGAGCCATGGGGCAAGGTGAGCCAAAGGTCGACCAGCCCCATATTCCTGTCCTCCTGCGTCCGCTCATTCGGGCGGTTGCGCCGGTGACCGGGACCTGGCTGGACGGCACCTTCGGGGCCGGGGGCTATTCCCGCGGATTGCTGGCGGCAGGGGCTGACACGGTGATCGGTGTGGATCGCGATCCGATGGTGTTCAAGATGGCCGCGGATTGGGCGGATGACTACGGCGACCGACTGAAGCTGGTCGAAGGCGTGTTTTCCGCGCTCGACACCTACAGCGACGGGTTGCTGGATGGTGTGGTGCTCGATCTCGGGGTCTCTTCCATGCAGCTCGATATCGCAGAGCGCGGCTTTTCCTTTATGAAGCAAGGGCCGCTGGACATGCGGATGGGCGCCAGCGGGCCAAGTGCCGCCGATCTGGTCAACACCGCCTCCGAGGTCGAATTGGCCGATATCCTCTATTTGTATGGTGAAGAGCGCGCCAGCCGACGGATCGCCCGGGCGATCGTCGCGGCCCGCGCGGACAAGCCGTTGGAAACCACGCTGGATCTGGCGCAGATCGTCAGCGCTTGTCTGCCGCGCCCGAAGCCCGGCCAATCGCATCCCGCCACCCGGTCGTTCCAGGCGATCCGCATCGCGGTGAATGACGAATACGGCGAACTGGCCGCCGGGCTTGAGGCGGCGGAACGGGCATTGAAGCCAGGCGGCAAGCTGGCGGTGGTGACCTTTCACTCGGTCGAGGACCGGATGGTGAAACGGTTCCTGCAACAGCGTTCGGGCGGGGCCGGGCGGGCCAATCGCTACGCCCCGGCAACCGAAGAGGACGCGCCGCGCTTTAAGGTGCTGACCCGCAAGGCGGTCGGCGCGGATGAGGATGAATTGGCGCAGAACCCACGCGCGCGCTCGGCCCGGCTGCGGGTGGCGCAACGCACGGAGGCCCCGGCAGGGCCGGTGGACAGATCGGCATTGGGAATGCCGCAATTGAGGGGATCAGCATGAAAAGCCTGCTTTATGTGATGGCCGCCCTGGCAGTTATCGGCCTGGCATTCTGGGCCTATCGTGAGAATTACGAGACTCAGCGGGTGCTGACCCGCGCCGAAAAGGCCCAAAGGCAGATTGGCGATGCAAGGGCGCGTCTGGCGATGCTCAAGGCCGAATGGGCCTATCTGAACCGCCCCGACCGGCTGCGTGATCTGGCCGAGATCAACTTTGGCTCGCTGGCGCTGCTGCCGCTGCGCCCCGATCAATTCGGACGTATCGATCAGGTCGCTTTCCCCGAGGAAGACTCCAAGATCATCTTTAACGCCCCGGTCGAAGTTTCCAGCGATGGGGCAAGCCAATGATCCGCACCCCGCTGCGCCCGCTCGCCCGGATCATTCAAGCCCGCGCCCGGGGGGAAAACCCCGACGCGATCGAGCGTGAAAACCTGCGCCTGCGCCATGAAGAAATGCATGACCGCGACCGCAGCCGCGCCGAAGGGCGGTTGCTGGTGCTGGGGGCGATGTTCTTTTGCGCCTTTACCCTGATCGGTTTCCGGATGGGCGCGCTGGCAAGTTCGGAACCGGCTGAGCCGCGCGCCTCGGCTGCCGGGGCGACGATCCTGGCCGGGCGCGCCGATATCGTTGACCGCAACGGCCGTATTCTGGCAACCAATATCGAAACTCATGCGCTTTATGCGCATCCGCACCAAATGATCGACCCGCAGCGCGCGGCCCGCGAATTGGCTCAGATTTTCCCCGATCTGGATGCCGCCCGGCTGGAACGGGATTTCACCGGGAGCCGCAAGTTTCTGTGGATCAAGAAACGCCTGAGCCCGGAACAGCAGCAAGCGGTGATGGATATCGGTGATCCCGGCCTGTTGCTGGGCGCGCGCGAGATGCGGCTCTACCCGAACGGTCGGATCGCCGCCCATGTGATGGGTGGCTATGGCTTTGGCGAAGAGGGCGTCGCCTCGGCCGAAGTGATCGGTGTCGCCGGGGTCGAGCGCAAGTTCGATTCAAGGCTGCGCGATCCGGCGCAATCGGACAAGCCGCTGGTGCTGTCACTCGACCTCGGGGTGCAGGCGGCGGTGGAACGGGTGCTGCATGGCGGCATGAAACTGATGAACGCCAAGGGTGCGGCGGCGGTGCTGATGGATGTCAAGACGGGTGAGGTGATCTCGCTGGTGTCGCTGCCGGATTTCGATCCCAATGATCGGCCCACCCCGGCGCTGAAAGGCCATCCCGCCGACAGCCCGCTGTTCAACCGCGCCGCCCAGGGGCTTTATGAGCTTGGCTCGACCTTCAAGATTTTCGCCGCCGCGCAGGCCATCGACCTGGGGCTGGTCAATGCCCGGACCGAAATCAACACCGCACCGCCGCTCAAGGTCGGCGGCTATACGATCGGTGAATTCCACAACAAGAATTACGGCAAGCTGTCGGTGGAGCAGATCATCGTCAAGAGCTCGAACCGGGGCAGCGGCAAGCTGGCCCTGGCCATCGGCCATCTGCGCCAGCGTGAGTTCCTGAAATCGCTGGGCTTTCTTGAGCCGTCCCCGGTGGAATTGTCCGAAGCCTCGGGCAGCAATCCGCTGATTCCGGCGCGCTGGACCGAACTGTCCAGCGTCACCATCTCTTATGGTCACGGGCTGAGCTCGACGCCGCTGCACCTGGCCGCGGGCTATGCGACCATCGCCAATGGCGGCATCCGGGTGAGGCCGACGTTGATCAAGCGTGACACCCCGCTCAAGGGCGCGCAGGTGATGTCGAAAAGCACCGCACGGATCGCCACCCAGATGCTGCGCAAGGTGGTCACCGAAGGCACCGCCAGTTTTGGCGAGGTCGAGGGCTATCAAGTGGCAGGCAAGACCGGCACCGCGGACAAGCCAAAACCGTCGGGCGGTTACTACGAGGATAAGGTGATCAACACGTTTGCCGCGATATTCCCGGCCAACGACCCGAAATATGTGCTGGTGTTGACCCTGGATGAGCCCGTGGAAACCAGTGGCCGCCAACCGCGCCGCACCGCCGGATGGACCTCGGTGCCGGTCGCCGCCGAGGTGATCCGCCGGGTGGCGCCGCTGCTGGGGCTGCGGCCACAGATTGAACCCGCCAAGCTGACTGGTATAACGCTGACATCGCAGTAACGCGCAGGGCGCGCAGCCAGGGGCGGACAAGGTATGACGGCAGAGACGCCGGGCAAGACGGCAACCCTGGATCAACTGGGACTGACCGCCATTGGCGGCGCGATGAGAGAGATCAACGCGCTCTGCGTCGATAGCCGCGCGGTTGAACCGGGCAATCTCTTTGCGGCTTTGCCGGGCACTCAGGTGCATGGGGCGCGGTTCATTCCACAGGCGCTGAAATCTGGCGCGGCGGCCATCCTGACCGATGCCGAAGGCGCGCGGATGCATGTGGCGCTGCTGCGCGCCTCGGGTGCCGCGCTGGTCATCGCCGAGGACCCGCGCCAGGTGCTGGCCTATGCCGCCGCCCTCTGGTGGGGCGCGCAGCCGGAAACCATGACGGCGGTGACCGGCACCAATGGCAAGACCTCGGTCGCCACTTTCGCCCGGCAAATCTGGACCTTGCTGGGTCATTCGGCCTGTAATTTCGGCACCACCGGGGTCGAAGGCGCCTATCAGGCGCCGCTGGCCCATACCACGCCGGAGCCGATCACCCTGCACCGGGTTCTGGCCGAGGCCGCCCGCGCCGGCGTGACCCATGGCTGTCTCGAGGCCTCAAGCCACGGGTTGGCGCAGCGGCGTCTGGACGGGGTGCAATTGCAGGCGGCAGCCTTTACCAATTTCAGCCAGGACCACCTCGATTACCACGCGACGTTTGAGGCGTATTTCGACGCCAAGGCCGGGTTGTTCCGCCGCCTGCTGCCGCCTGAGGGCGTGGCGGTGATCAATTTCGACGGGCATCGCGGTGGCGATATGGCGCTGATCGCCGCCGACCGGGGCATTCAGGTGCTTGGCGTCGGTCGCTCGACCCATGCCCAGCTTAGGATGCTGGGGCATCGTTATGAGGCCGATGGCCAGTTGCTGCGCTTTGGCTGGGATGCGCGCGAATACCAGGTGCATTTGCCGCTGATCGGCGGCTTTCAATCGGAAAACGTACTGGTCGCGGCGGGGCTGGCGATTGGCACTGGCGAACATCCTGGTGCGGTGTTTGACACTCTGGCCGAGCTGGAAACCGTGCGCGGGCGGATGCAGCTGGTGGCGCGGCGCGACAATGGCGCGGCGGTCTATGTCGATTTCGCCCATACCCCCGATGCCATCGCCACCGCGCTGAAAGCGATGCGCCCGCATGTAATGGGTCGGCTCATCGCCATTGTCGGTGCCGGTGGCGACCGCGACGCGACCAAGCGCCCGTTGATGGGGCGGGCGGCGGCCGAGAATGCCGATCTGGTCTTTGTCACCGATGACAATCCGCGCTCAGAGGATCCGGCGGTGATCCGTCAGGCGGTGCTGATCGGCGCCCCCGAGGCGATCGAGGTTGGTGATCGGGCCGAGGCGATCCTGCGCGCAGTCGATGCCCTGGGCCCCGGCGACACGCTGCTGATTGCGGGCAAGGGTCATGAGACCGGCCAGGTCGTTGGCGCCAGTGTCTATCCGTTTGACGATGCCGAACAGGCCAGCGTCGCGGTGGCGGCGCTCGACGGGCGGCTGGCATGACGCTCTGGACCGCAGCCGAGGCGGTGGCCGCGACCGGTGGGCGGGCACAGGGCGATTGGTCGGTCAACGGCGTGTCGATCGACACCCGGACCCTGCAACAGGGTGATCTGTTCGTGGCGCTGAAGGCTGTGCGCGATGGCCATGATTTCGTCGCCCAGGCGCTGGAGGCCGGTGCCGGGGCGGCGCTGGTCACCCATCGCCCCGAAGGCGTCGCGGCGGATGCGCCATTGTTGGTGGTGAATGACGTGCTGCGCGCGCTTGAGGCGCTGGGCGTCGCGGCGCGGGCGCGGATGGCGGGCAGGGTGGTGGCGGTGACCGGCTCGGTCGGCAAGACCTCGACCAAGGAAATGCTGCGGGTGGTGCTGGGCCATCAACGCCGCACCCATGTTGCCGAGGCCAGCTATAACAACCATTGGGGCGTCCCGTTGACCCTGGCGCGGATGCCGCGCGACAGCGAACTGGCGGTGATCGAGATCGGGATGAACCATCCCGGCGAAATCGCGCCGCTGGCGCGGATGGCGCGCCCTGATGTGGCGCTGATCACCACGATTGCCCCCGCGCATCTCGAGGCCTTTGCCGATCTGGCCGGGATCGCCCGGGAAAAGGCCGATATCTTTCAGGGCATGGCGCCGGGGGGCGTGGCGGTGATCAATGGTGACCTCGACACCAGCCCGATCCTGCGCGCCGCCGCCACCGCCGCCGGCGCCAGGGTGATCGGCTTCGGCGAGGCGCGCGGCAACCATCACCGGCTGCTGTCGGTTCGCTTTGTTGGCGATGCCACCATCTGCGAGGCGCGCGGCTGGCGGCAACGGCTGCTTTACAAGGTGTCGGCGCCGGGGCGGCATTTCGCACTGAATGCGCTGGCGGTGCTGGCGGTGGCGCAGGCGCTGGGGCTGGACCGGGCGATGGCGCTGGCTGATCTGGCTGGCTGGCACCCCCCCGCCGGGCGCGGCATGCGTGAACGCCTGACCCTCGACCCGCTGGACGCGGCGCAGAGTTTCGAATTGATCGACGATGCCTTTAACGCCAACCCGACGTCGATGCGCGCCGCGCTCGAGGTGCTGGCGGCGGCGCAGCCGCGCGACAATGTCGGTCGGGTGGCGCAGGGCCGCCGGGTGGCGGTCCTGGGCGAGATGCTTGAGCTTGGTCCCGACGAGGCCGCCATGCACCGGGCGCTGGCCGATCTGCCCAGCCTGCGGGCGCTGGATGTGGTGCATTGCGTCGGGGACCGGATGCGCCCCCTCCATGACGCCCTACCCGAGGCGCAGCGCGGCCGTTTTGCCCGAGAAGCCGCCAGCCTGGCCGAGAAGGCGACGCGGCTGGTTGATGCGGGCGATGTGCTGCTGGTCAAGGGATCGAAAGGCAGCCGGGTCAGCCTGGTTGTTGACGCGCTTAGAAAATTGGGCCATCCCGCCGCAGAGTGAACGGGGACACAGCATGCTCTATTGGTTGACCGCATTGTCAGATGGCGGTGATTTCTTTAACCTTTTCAGATACATCACCTTTCGTGCGGGCGGCGCCTTCATGACCGCGCTGATTTTTGGCTTTCTCTTTGGCCGGCCGTTGATCAATGTATTGCGCCGCCGCCAGGGCAAGGGCCAGCCGATCCGCGATGATGGCCCGGCGGGGCATCTGGCCAAGGCCGGCACGCCGACCATGGGCGGGCTGCTGATCGTTGGCGCGCTGGTCACCTCGACATTGCTCTGGGCGCGGCTCAGCAATCCCTATGTCTGGCTGGTGCTGTTCGTCACCCTGTCCTTTGCGCTGATCGGCTTTGCTGACGATTATGCCAAAGTGTCAAAACAGACCACCGCCGGGGTCTCGGGCAAGCTGCGCCTGCTCCTCGGTTTTGTGATTGCCGCAATTGCTGCCGTTTGGGCCACGCATTTCCATCCGCCCGCCTTGCAGATGCAATTGGCCTTTCCGATTTTCAAGGACACGCTGCTCAATCTCGGCTTTCTGTTCGTGCCCTTCGCGATGATCGTGATTGTCGGATCGGCCAATGCGGTGAACCTGACTGACGGGCTCGACGGGCTGGCGATCATGCCGGTGATGATTGCCGCCGCGGCGTTGGGGATCATTGCCTATATGGTCGGGCGGGTCGACTTTTCCGATTATCTCGACGTGCATTATGTGCCCGGCACCGGTGAGATCACCATCTTTGTCGCTGGGCTGGTCGGCGGCGGCCTCGGCTTCCTGTGGTATAACGCCCCGCCCGCAGCAGTGTTCATGGGCGACACCGGATCGCTGGCCCTCGGCGGGGCGCTGGGCGCGATTGCGGTGGCGACCAAGCACGAGATCGTGCTGGCGATCATCGGCGGGCTGTTCGTGGTCGAGGCGCTGTCGGTGATCATCCAGGTGCTCTATTTCAAGCGCACCGGCAAACGGGTGTTCCTGATGGCGCCGATCCATCACCATTACGAGAAAAAGGGCTGGGCCGAGTCGACCATCGTGATCCGGTTCTGGATCATCTCGTTGATCCTGGCGATGATCGGGCTGGCGACGCTGAAACTGCGCTGAACCGCGAACGCGACTGGCGCCAGCCAATCGCGCGCGGCACCCGGTTGAGGTTCTGGAGGCATTCCTGTTTCGCCCGGGGGCACCCCCGGGCGGCGCCCGACCCTCCCCCCGGGAGGGCGCATTGGTGCTGTCGTTTCACGTTCGATCGGCATTTCTATTTCCTGACAACGATCTGACCCCGGATGCGGCGCCAGCGCCCACCCAGGCTCGGGCGCCACCCTTCTCAACGCCATCCGGGTCTCCGTGGGCCAAGAAAACCGCGGCCACTTTTGCGGCCATACCTCGCCAGCCTTCCCCCGTCCTGACCCCAACCCGATCTTGCGCCATCCGGTCCAAGCAGGCAGGTTGCGCGGGATCGGTTCGGGGGCAGGGCGATGATACCAGTGACAGGACTTGACGGCGCGCGGGTTGGCGTGTTGGGGCTGGGGCGCTCTGGCCTTGCCGCCGCGCGGGCGCTGGCGGCGGGCGGGGCGATCCCGGTCTGCTGGGATGACAATCCCGAGGCACGGGGCCGGGCCGAGGCCGAGGGCTTTGCCACCGCCGATCTCAGCCGCGCCAATGCGCTCGATGACATCGCAAGGCTGATCGTCAGCCCCGGCATCCCGCATCTCTATCCCGCGCCGAACCCGGTGATCGCCGCAGCCTATGACGCCGGGGTGCCGGTCGACAATGACATCGGCCTGTTCTTTCGCTCGCTTGCGGTCGGCGGCTGGTCTCGCTTCGACACCGCGCCCAAGGTGATCGCGATCACCGGATCGAACGGCAAATCCACCACCTCGGCGCTGATCCATCACGTTCTTGAGGCCGCCGGGTTCGAGGCGCAGCTGGCCGGCAATATCGGCCGCGGGGTGCTGGATATCGACCCGCCGGGCGATGGCGGTGTCGTGGTGCTGGAACTCAGCAGCTACCAGACCGACCTGGCCCGGGCGCTGACCCCGGATGTGGCGGTGTTCACCAATTTCTCGCCCGATCACCTGGACCGGCACGGCGGCATCGGTGGCTATTTCGCCGCCAAGCGTCGGCTGTTTGCCGAGGGCGGGCCGGACCGCGCGGTGATCGGCGTGGACGAGGATGAGGGGCGCTATCTGGCCGATCAGCTGGGCGAGGGGCCGGGCGATGACCGGGTGATCCGGGTCTCGGTGACCCGCAAGGCGCTGGGGCCGGGCTGGCATGTGGTGGCGCGCAAGGGATTTCTGGCCGAATGGCGCAAGGGGCGGCAGATCGGCTCGATTGATCTGCGCGGCATCGCCGGGCTGCCCGGTGCCCATAATCATCAGAACGCCTGTGCCGCCTATGCGGCGCTGCGCAGCCTGGGGCTGGCGCCACGGGTGATCGAATCCGGGCTGCGCAGCTTTGCCGGTCTGCCGCATCGCAGCCAGGTGATCGCCGACCATGACGGGGTGCGGTTCGTCAACGACAGCAAGGCCACCAATGTCGACAGCGCCGCCAAGGCGCTGGCGGCATTCGAGCGGATCCGCTGGATCTGTGGCGGGCTGGAAAAAGAAGGCGGTCTGGACCCGGTGCTGGCGGTGTCGGAATCGGTGGTGAAGGCCTATGTCATCGGCCGCGAGGCGGCGGGATTCGCCCTGAACCTGCGCGGGGTCGAGGCCGAGGTCTGCGGCGATATGGCGACCGCCGTGCGCCGCGCCATCGAAGATGCGCAGCCGGGTGAAACGGTTCTGCTGGCCCCGGCAGCGGCTTCGTTCGATCAATATGACAATTTCGAACAGCGCGGCGATGATTTCATCGCCCGGGTCCGCGCCCTGGTCGCCTCCTGATCGACGGGCTCATGTCCGGCAAACGGGCGGTTTCGGACTGGCACCAAAGGCCAAAACCGGCTATGCTTGGGGTTGAGACCCCGCAAAGGGGCGAGGCAGAGGCAGCGAGCGGCGGAGTCCCATGACAGATATGGTGCATGGCGCGGTTCCCGTGGCAGCGGGTGAACCGGTATTGCCAAAATGGTGGCGGACGCTGGACAAGTGGACAATGTCCTGTGTCCTGGTGCTGTTCGGTGTCGGAATCCTGCTGGCATTGGCGGCCTCGCCGCCACTGGCGGCGCGCAACCACTTGGACCCTTTCCACTATGTGCAGCGGCAGGCGTTCTTTGGCTCGATCGCGATGATTGCGATGCTCGGCGTCTCGATGATGCCACCGCTTCTGGTGCGGCGGCTGGCGGTCCTGGGGTTCTTTGGCGCCTTTACCGCGCTGGCCCTGCTGCCGGTCTTTGGCACCGATTTCGGCAAGGGCGCGGTGCGCTGGTATTCGCTGGGTTTCGCCAGCGTGCAGCCCTCGGAATTCCTGAAGCCGGTGTTCGTGGTCACCGCCGCCTGGATGATGGCGGCCAGCCATGACCTGAACGGGCCGCCGGGCCGGTTCTGGAGCTTTGTCGTCACCATTGTCATTGTGCTGTTCCTCGCCATGCAGCCGGATTTCGGCCAGGCCTGCCTGATCCTGTTCGGCTGGGGGGTGATGTATTTCGTCGCCGGGGCGCCGATGCTGCTGATGGTGGCGATGGGCGGGCTGGTGGTGCTTGGCGGTATGGTCGCCTATTCCAGCTCTGAACATTTCGCCCGCCGCATCGACGGGTTCCTGTCCAGCGATGTCGATCCGACCACCCAGATCGGCTATGCCACCAATGCCATTCAAGAAGGCGGGTTCTTTGGTGTCGGGGTCGGCGAAGGCCAGGTCAAGATGAGCCTGCCGGACGCCCATACCGATTTCATCATCGCTGTCGCCGCCGAGGAATACGGGCTGCTTCTGGTGCTCTGCATCCTGGCGCTTTACGGCACCGTGGTGATCCGGTCGTTCCTGCGGCTGATGCGCGAACGTGACCCGTTCACCCGGCTCGCCGGCACCGGGCTGGCGGCGGTGTTCGGGGTGCAGGCGATGATCAACATGGGCGTTGCGGTGCGGCTGTTGCCTGCCAAGGGCATGACATTGCCCTTTGTCAGCTATGGCGGTTCTTCGGTGATCGCCAGCGGCATCGCAATCGGCATGTTGCTGGCGCTGACCCGGACCCGGGCTCAGGGCGGCATCGGCGATATCATCGGACGGGGCCGATGAACGACGGCGCTCCACTTCTGATCATTGCGGCAGGCGGCACCGGCGGGCATATGTTCCCGGCGCAGGCGCTGGCCGAGGTGATGCTGCGCCGGGGCTGGCGGGTCAAGCTGTCGACCGACGCGCGCGGCGCCCGTTACACCGGCGGCTTCCCGCATTCGGTCGAGATCGAGACGGTGAGCAGCGCCACCTTTGCCCGCGCTGGTCTGTTGAACAAACTTTTGGTTCCCTTGCGCATCGCCAGCGGCGTGGTGTCGGCGGGCTGGCGGATGCGCCGGGATCGCCCGGCGGCGGTGGTCGGCTTTGGCGGTTATCCGGCAATTCCGGCGATGGCAGCGGCGACCCTGCTGCGGCTGCCCCGGATGATCCATGAACAGAACGGCGTGCTGGGCCGGGTGAACCAGATGTTCGCGCGCCGGGTGCAGGGCATCGCCTGCGGCACCTGGCCGACCGAACTGCCAGATGGGGTCAGTGGCACCCACACCGGCAATCCGGTGCGGATGGCGGTCGCGGACAAGGCCGGTGCGCCCTATATTCCACCGGGCGATTATCCGATGTCGGTGCTGGTGATCGGCGGCTCGCAGGGCGCGCGGATCCTGTCGGATGTGGTGCCGGGCGCGATTGCCGCCTTGCCCGACGGGCTGCGCCGCAATCTGCGGATCAGCCATCAGGCGCGTGAAGAGGATTTGACCCGGGTGGCAGAGGTCTATGCCAATTCAGGCATCGATGCCGAGGTGCAACCGTTCTTTCAGGACGTGCCGCGCCGGATCAGCGAGGCGCAGTTGGTGATCAGCCGCGCTGGCGCCTCGACGATTGCCGATCTGACAGTGATCGGGCGCCCCGCCATCCTGGTGCCGCTGGCCGCCGCGATTCGTGATGAACAGACCGCCAATGCCCGTGGCATGGTCGAGGCGGGCGCGGCGCTGCTGATGCCGGAAAGCCGCTTTGACATCGCGGCACTTTCCGAGCAGGTGGCGCTGATATTGGGTGACCCGGCCGGGGCCGAACAGATGGCCCGGGCGGCGCTGGCATTGGGCAAGCCCGATGCGGCGCAGGTTCTGGCGGATATGGTCGAAGGATTGAGCACAGTGAATTCGAGCTCAGGGAAATCGGGGGAAGCATGAACGCGGCGACGAAACTGCCCGGAGACGTCGGGCCGATCCATTTTGTCGGTATCGGCGGCATTGGCATGTCCGGCATCGCCGAGGTGCTGTTGAACCACGGCTATGTGGTGCAGGGGTCCGACCAGAAACGCTCAAAGATCACCGATCGGCTGGAAGCGCTGGGGGCCCATGTTTTCGAGGGCCAGCGCGCCGAAAACCTTCAGGCGGCCGAGGTGGTGGTGATCTCCTCCGCGATCAAGCCCGGCAATGCCGAGCTGGACGAGGCGCGGCGGCGCGGCTTGCCGGTGGTGCGCCGGGCCGAGATGCTGGCCGAGCTGATGCGGCTGAAATCCAACATCGCGATTGCCGGCACCCACGGCAAGACCACCACCACCACGATGATGGCCGAGGTGATGGTGGCCGGCGGCTTTGACCCCACCGTGGTCAACGGCGGCATCATTCATGCCTATGGCTCAAACGCCCGGATGGGGCAGGGCGAATGGATGGTGGTCGAGGCAGATGAAAGCGACGGCACTTTCAACCGGCTGCCTGCGACGATTGCCATCGTCACCAATATCGACCCCGAACATATGGAACATTGGGGCACTATCGAAAACCTGCGCCAAGGCTTTTTCGATTTCGTCTCCAACATCCCGTTCTACGGTCTGGCGGTCTGCTGTACCGATCACCCCGAGGTGCAGGCGCTGGTCGGGCGCATCGCGGATCGCCGGGTGACGACCTATGGTTTTAACGCCCAGGCTGATGTGCGCGCGCAAAACCTGCGCTATATCAAGGGCGTGGCGCATTTTGACATCGCGCTTCAGGCCGAAGACAAGCTGATCGAGGGCTGCACCCTGCCGATGCCCGGCGATCACAATGTCTCAAACGCGCTGGCGGCGGTGAGCGTGGCCCGGCATCTGGGGATGAAGACCGATGAGATCCGCGCGGCGCTGGCCGCCTTTGGTGGCGTCAACCGGCGCTTTACCAAGGTCGGCGAGGTCAATGGCGTCACCATCATCGACGATTACGGCCATCACCCGGTGGAAATCGCGGCGGTGCTCAAGGCGGCGCGCCAGGCCACCGAGGGTCGGGTGATCGCGGTGCATCAGCCGCATCGCTATTCCCGGCTGCATTCGCTGTTTGACGATTTCTGCGGCTGTTTCAACGAGGCCGATGTGGTGGCGATTTCCGAGGTCTACGCCGCCGGTGAAACGCCGATTCCCGGCGCCAGCCGCGATGACCTGGTCGCCGGTCTGGTGGCGCATGGCCATCGCCATGCCAGTGCCCTGACCAGCGAGGACGATCTGGAACGGTTGATCCGCAAAGAGGCGCGGCCGGGCGATATGGTGGTCTGCCTCGGCGCCGGCACGATTTCCGCCTGGGCCAACAATCTGCCGAAACGGCTGGCAGGCTAAGGCCAACTGACCCAGATCAAGCCATGATCCGGCGCCAGCGGTTAGGTTCGCGTGAATTTGCCAAGGGGACGCCATGACCGATCAACTGAAACGCCGCATCGGGTTGCCGCTGCTGACCGCCTATGGCGTCGGGGTGATGGTCGGCGCGGGGATCTATGTGCTGGTCGGGGTGGTTGCCGGGGCCGCCGGGATCTGGGCGCCGCTGGCGTTTCTGATTGCCGGTTTGGTGGCGCTGCCCTCGGCGCTGTCCTATGCCGAGCTGGCCTCGCGGATGCCCGAAGCGGCGGGCGAGGTCGCCTTTGTCGAGGCCGGGTTTGGCAATCGCACCTTGGGCGAGATTGTCGGGCTTGCGGTGGTTGTGGCGGGGGTCATATCCGCCGCTGCGGTGCTGCGCGGCGGGGTCGGGTATTTCGTGACCCTGGTGCCGCTCGATCCGCGCATCGCCATCGTCGCGGCCGGGGTCTTCCTGACCCTGGTGGCGATCATCGGGGTGCTCGAAAGCCTGACGTTTGCCGCAATCTTTACCCTGGCGGAGGTGGCAGGGCTGTTGCTGGTTGCCTGGGCCGGGTTCAGTGCGGAGCCTTCCGCCGATTGGCTGCTGCCTGCGGCGCCGAACTGGTCCGGTATCGCCGCCGCCGTGGCGCTGTGCTTTTTTGCCTTTATCGGTTTTGAAGATCTTGAAAATTTGGCCGAAGAGGTCCGTGACCCGACCCGGATCATGCCACGCGGCATCCTGCTGGCATTGGCGATCACGGCAGTGCTCTATGCGCTGGTGTCGCTGGCGGCGGTGCGCGCGGTGCCGCTGGCCGATCTCGCGGCCAGTGAACAACCGCTGGCGCTGGTCTGGGAAAACGCCCGTGGCACCGGCGCGGGGTTCCTGTCGGCAATTGCCGTCGCGGCGGCGGTGAACGGGGTGCTGGCGCAGGTCGTCATGGCGGCGCGGGTTCTGTTCGGCCTCGGACGACGGGTGTCTTGGCTGGCGATGTTCACCGAGACCCACCCCCGGTTCGGCACCCCGGTGCGCGCAACCCTGTTGACCGGTGTGGTGGTGATCCTGGCGGCGCTGGCGCTGCCGGTCGCCACCCTGGCCGAAGCGACGGCCTATGTCCTGTTCGCGGTGTTCATTCTGGTCAATATCGCGCTGATCCGGCTGAAGCGACGGCTGCCCGACGCGCCCTTCCGGACGCCATTCTGGGTGCCGGTTGTGGGGCTGGTGCTGGCGCTGGCGGCGCTGACCGCCAGCATCTGGAGCGCGCTGGCATGAGCCTGGCGCTGCTCCTGGGATGTTTCTGGGTGCTGGCGGCGGCCATGGTGGCGCTGCTGCCGATGCGGATGCAATATATCCCCGGGGTGGCGCTGTTGGCCGCCGCGCCGCTGCTGATCGGGGTGATCTGGTGGGATCATGGCTGGTTCTGGGGCGGCTTTGCGCTGTTTGGTTTTCTGTCGATGTTCCGCAATCCGCTGCGCTATCTCTGGGCGCGCTTGAATGGGGGGCCGAAGTGGCGCCCGGATGACAAGGGATGAGCTGGCCGTTGATCCTTGCCTGTCTCTGGGGGTTGATCGCGACGGTGGCGGCGTTGCTGCCGTCACGCGACAATTATTGGAGCCGGGCCTATATGCTGATCGCGCTGGGCCTGCCGATCCTGATCGCGGTGCTCTGGACCGAGGGTTGGGTCATCGGCGCGCTGGTGCTGGCGGGCGGGCTGTCGGTGCTGCGCTGGCCGCTGATCTATCTCGGGCGCTGGCTGCACCGAAAGGTCGGGGCGGGCGGCTGATCCGGAGATGGCGCCGGTCTTGCCGCGCGCCGTCAGAATGACTAACCCAAGGCCACAAAGCGCGGAGACCCGATGACCAGCCCCGACCAGATCGCGACCCGAGGCCGCCTGACCCCGAACCGGGATCTGTCCGAGCTGACCTGGCTCAGGGTTGGCGGCGCGGCGGATTGGATGTTCCAACCGGCAGATATCGACGACCTTGCCGACTTTCTGCGTGCGCTCGACCCGGCGATCCCGGTGTTCCCGATGGGGGTCGGATCGAACCTGATCGTGCGCGACGGCGGCATTCGCGGCGTGGTGATCCGCTTGGGGCGGGGCTTCAACACCATCAGCTGTGACGGATTGCGGGTCAGCGCCGGTGCGGCGGCCCTGGACGCTCATGTTGCGCGCCAGGCGGCCGAGGCCGGGATCGACCTGACCTTTCTGCGCACCATTCCGGGATCAATCGGCGGCGCGGTGCGGATGAACGCGGGCTGCTATGGCAGCTACACCGCCGATCATTTCATTGCGGCAGGCGGCGTGACCCGCGCCGGCGAGATCGTCAGGCTGAAATCCGCCGATATGAGCTTTGCCTATCGTCAGACGAATCTGCCGCCCGACCTGATCCTGACCGGGGCCGAATTCGAAGGCCCCGCAGGCGCGCCTGCCGAGCTGGCGGCGCGGATGGCGGCGCAGCTGGCCAAGCGCGACGAAACCCAGCCGGTGCGCGATCGCACCGCCGGGTCGACTTTTCGCAATCCAGCCGGGTTCTCCAGCACCGGACGGGCCGATGACACCCATGATCTGAAGGCCTGGAAACTGATCCAGGACGCCGGCATGCAGGGGGTGCCGATGGGCGGCGCGGTGATGAATGAGAAACACGCCAATTTTCTGACCAACAGCGGTGGCGCAACCGCCGCAGAGTTGGAAGGATTGGGCGAGGCGGTCCGAAAAAGGGTTTTCCAAAGTACCGGAATAACGCTAGAGTGGGAAATCATGCGTGTCGGCGAACCGGGCTGAAAACCGGACGGCACACTGACCAGCCAAGGCAAGGCTGGAAACCATAAAAAGGGCCAGAACAGGCCCGGGATTTGAGGCACGGAAGTGGGTTTGTCGAGCAGGACAACCCCGTTAGTGGCGGTGCTATTGGGCGGACCCTCGGCAGAACGCGAGGTGTCGCTGTCATCGGGGCGTGAATGCGCCACCGCGCTGCGGGATGAAGGGTTTCAAGTGGTCGAGGTCGATGCGGGCCGCGACCTCTGCACCCGTCTGTCCGAAATCTCTCCTGATGTTGTGTTCAACGCGCTGCATGGCCGTTGGGGCGAAGATGGCTGTGTGCAGGGCCTGCTGGAATGGCTCGGCCTGGCCTATACCCACAGCGGGGTGCTGACCTCGGCCCTGGCGATGGACAAGGCGCGCTGCAAAACCGTCTATGCCGCTGCCGGTCTGCCGATTGCCAGCAGCCTGCTGGTGCCGCGCCAAGAGGTTTCGGCGCGTCACGTCCTGACCCCGCCCTATGTGGTCAAACCCAATAACGAAGGATCCTCGGTCGGAATCTATATCGTCCATGAAAGCACCAACCGCCCGCCGGTCCTGGCCGCCGACATGCCCGCCATCGTGATGGTCGAGGAATACGTTCAGGGGCGCGAGCTGACCACCAGCGTGCTCGGCGACCGGGCATTGGGCGTGACCGACATCATCGTCGACGGCTGGTATGATTACGACGCGAAATACAAGCCCGGCGGCTCGCGCCATGTGATCCCTGCCGATATCCCCGCCGAGATCACCGCCGCCTGTGAGGATTACGCCTTGCGCGCCCATGCGGCGCTGGGCTGTCGTGGCATCAGCCGCACCGATTTCCGTTGGGACGAAAGCCGTGGGCTGGACGGGCTGATCCTGCTGGAAACCAACACCCAGCCCGGCATGACCCCGACCTCGCTGGTGCCCGAACAGGCGGCGGCGGCAGGACTGTCCTTTGGCGCCCTGTGCCGCTGGCTGGTGGAGGATGCGTCATGCGCAAGGTAACCAACCGCGCCGACCCGGCCCCGTCGCGCTGGGCCTTCCGACTGCAACGGATCATGCTGACGCCGACCTATCGGCTGGCGGTGCGGGCCGGTGTGCCCTTTGTGATCTCGGCCGGTCTGGTGCTTGGCTATATGTCCAATGAGGCGCGGCGCGACAATCTGACGATGATGCTGGTCGATCTGCGCCGTGGTTTTGAAACCCAGCCGCAATTCATGGTCAAGATGATGGTCGTCGAAGGCGCCAGCGCCGAGGTTGAAGAGGATATCCGCGAGGTCGCGCAGGTCGATTTCCCGGTGTCCTCCTTTGATCTCGACCTTGAGGGGCTGCGCGCAAGCCTTGCCGAGATTTCGGCGGTCGCCACCTCCAGCCTGCGGGTGCGGACCGGTGGCATGCTGGAAATTCGAGTCAGCGAACGGCAACCGGCGGCGATCTGGCGCTCGTCGGACGGGCTGGCATTGATCGATTCCACCGGGGTTGCCGTGGGCGGTGTGGTCGCGCGCAGCGATCGCCCGGACCTGCCGCTGATTGTCGGCGCCGGTGCCGATGTGGCGGTGTCCGAGGCCCTGGAGATTGCCAATGCCGCTGGTCCGATCAGTGGCCGGGTGCGCGGCATCCAGCGCATAGGGCAACGGCGCTGGGACGTGGTGCTGGACCGCAATCAACGGATCATGCTGCCGGAAACCGACCCGGTGCAGGCGCTGGAACGGGTCATCGCGCTGCATCAGGCCCAAGAAATGCTGGATCGGGATCTGGTCGCCGTCGACATGCGGTTAAGCCGACGTCCGACCATCAGAATGACCGAGGCTGCCGTCGATAACTGGTGGAAAATCAAAGACATCGTAGTGGAGACTAAGGGCGAATGAGGGATCTTTACGAAACCCAACGGGCGATGCGCAACATGCGCAAGGCGGCGATGCAGCGCGGTGTCGTGGCGGTGCTGGACATCGGCAGTTCGAAAATCGCCTGCCTGGTCCTGCGCTTTGACACCACCGAGCGGCGGCAGGGCGGCGACAGTGTCGGCTCGCTGGCCGGGCAGGCCGGGTTTCGCGTGATCGGCGCCGCCACCACCCGGTCGCGCGGCGTTAAATTCGGCGAGATCGACGGGATGCAGGAAACCGAACGGGCGATCCGCACGGCGGTTCAGGCGGCGCAGAAAATGGCCAATATCCGGGTCGATCACGTCATCGCCTGTTTCGCCGGGGCCGGGCCGCGCTCTTACGGGTTGGCGGGCCAGGTCGAGGTCGAAGGCCAGACTGTCAGCGAAAACGATGTCAGCCGGGTTCTGGCCTCCTGCGAGGTGCCCGATTACGGCGAGGGCCGTGAGGTGCTGCATGCGCAGCCGGTGAACTTCGCGCTCGACCATCGCTCGGGCCTGACCGACCCGCGCGGCCAGATTGGCCAGTCGCTGGCCACCGACATGCATATGCTGACCGTTGATTCGTCGGCGATCCAGAATCTGGCGCATTGTGTCAAACGCTGCGACATGGAATTGGCCGGGATCGCGTCTTCGGCCTATGTTTCGGGCGCCTCCAGCCTGGTCGAGGATGAACAGGAACTGGGCGCTGCCTGTATCGACATGGGCGGTGGCGCCACCGGCATTTCGATCTTTTGGCGCAAGCATATGATCTATGCCGATGCGGTGCGGATCGGCGGCGATCATGTGACCGGCGATATCTCGATGGCGTTGCAGATTCCGACCCCGGTGGCCGAACGGATCAAGACCTTTCACGGCGGCGTCATTGCCACCGGCATGGACGACCGCGAAAAGATCGAGATTGGTGGCGACACCGGCGATTGGGAACGTGACCGGCGCACCGTGACCCGGTCGGAACTGATTGGCATCATGCGCCCCCGGGTCGAAGAAATCCTGGAAGAAGTGCGCCATCGCCTTGATGCGGCCGGGTTTGATTACCTGCCCAGTCAGCAGATCGTGCTGACCGGCGGCGCCAGCCAGATCCCCGGACTCGACGGTCTGGCGAGCCGGATTCTGGGCCAGCAGGTGCGGCTGGGCCGCCCGCTGCGGGTGCATGGGTTGCCACAGGCGGCCACCGGCCCGGGATTCGCCAGCGCGGTGGGCATGTGCCTGTTCGCGGCCAATCCACAGGACGAATGGTGGGACTTTGACCTGCCCATGGACCGGTATCCGGCAAGATCCTTGAAACGAGCGGTCAGGTGGTTTCGTGACAACTGGTAGCCGCAACATACGGTGGAATCGGCAAAATCCCGCGTGTCGCGCAGCGGGAACAACCACATTTTGTGGTGTCATGGCAGTTTTTCCGTGACGTTTTTGTTGAGGAACGGTAAAAACAACGCGCGAACTGGCAGAAAAACGCGCCCGACGACCGGGGCGAACATCAGGCGGACAGAAAAATGACATTGAACTTGGGACTGCCGGGAGGCGACGACCTCAAACCCCGGATTACGGTATTCGGCGTAGGCGGCGCGGGCGGCAACGCGGTGAACAACATGATCGAAAAGGCGCTGGATGGCGTCGACTTCGTCGTGGCGAACACCGATGCCCAAGCCCTGGCCCAAAGTCTGGCGCAAAGCAAAATCCAGTTGGGTGTCAAGGTCACCGAAGGGCTGGGCGCGGGCGCCAAGGCTTCGATCGGGGCCGCGGCCGCCGAAGAATCGATTGAACAGATCGTCGATCACCTGGCGGGCGCGCATATGTGCTTCATCACCGCCGGAATGGGCGGCGGCACCGGCACCGGCGCCGCACCGATCATCGCGCAGGCGGCGCGTGAACTGGGCGTTCTGACGGTCGGCGTGGTCACCAAACCCTTTCAGTTCGAGGGTGGCAAGCGGATGCGCCAGGCCGAGGACGGCGTCGAAACCCTGCAAAAGATGGTCGATACGCTGATCATCATTCCCAACCAGAATCTGTTCCGCCTGGCCAATGAGAAAACCACCTTTACCGAGGCGTTTTCGATGGCGGACGACGTGCTTTACCAGGGCGTCAAAGGTGTCACTGATCTGATGGTTCGCCCCGGTTTGATCAATCTCGACTTTGCGGATGTCCGCGCCGTGATGGACGAGATGGGCAAGGCCATGATGGGCACCGGCGAGGCCGATGGCGAAACCCGTGCGATCCAGGCCGCCGAAAAGGCCATCGCCAATCCGCTGCTGGACGAAATCAGCCTGCGCGGTGCCAAAGGCGTGCTGATCAACATCACCGGCGGTCATGACCTGACCCTGTTCGAACTGGACGAAGCCGCGAATCGCATCCGCGAAGAGGTCGATCCGGATGCCAATATCATCGTCGGTTCGACGCTGGATACCGATATGGAAGGCAAGATGCGGGTCTCCGTGGTCGCCACCGGCATCGACGCGGTCGATACCGGGCTCGACATGCCGGTGCCGCGCCGCAAGATGTCACAGCCGCTGAAACAGCCCGAAGCGATGGCACCGCCGCCAGCGCCCGAACTGGTTCAACCGCTGGTTCTCGAATCCGAGTACGAGGATGAAGAGATGGTGCTGGACCGGGCTGAGGAACCGTCGTTCTTCAACGATCTGGACGCCCAGGCCGCCGCCACGGCGGATGAGATGGAAGACATCATGGCCGATGACGGGACCGACGATCTGCCCGCACCCGCCTATCAGCATCAACCGCAGCGCGCCCAGGCGCCCGAAGTGGTCGCTGAAAGCTTTGTCGCACCGCAGCCTCGCAAGGCCGGGACCCCGTCGCCGGAAGCCCTGGCGCGGCTGCAGGCGGCGGTCAATCGTAGCGCTCCGCAATCCGCACCGGTCGAAGCCGAAACCAACGATGGCGAACGCCCGCGCTTTGGGATCAATTCGCTGATCAACCGGATGACGGGCCATGGCGAAGAGCGCGCGGCACCGCAGGCGGCGCGTCCGGCTCCCCGGGTTCAGCCGAGCGTGCAACCGCCCGCCGCGGCACGCTCTGGCGCGCCGAGTTCGGCCGCTGCAACCGCGTCGGAACCACGTCAGCAACCCGCAGCCCGGCAGGTCGATCCCGATCAGGAGCGCATTGAAATCCCCGCCTTCCTGCGTCGTCAGGCCAACTGAGGCGGTAATCCGCCGGTCCTGCTGATCCGCAAGATTTATGAAAGGCCGCTCTTGAGGGCGGCCTTTCTGATTTTCAAACAGCGGCTTGGCGTATCCCGTTCATTCGCGGATCAGATCCGGTCAATCACCGGCTGAGCGTGTTTCAATCAGTTGCAAAGCGTGAATTGAGACGACCGAGCACTGACCCTACCAAGTTATCAGCCCCCGGTTGAAACCGGGCGGGGTGAATTGGGTGTCGGTTTGCAAAACACAGTGAAATCCAGCGTCAGCTTTGCCGGGATCGGTCTGCATAGCGGCCGGGCGGTGCAGGTCACCGTGCATGCGGCCGCGGCCGAGCATGGCTTCTGGTTCCGCCGCTCGGATATCGACCTTGGCGATGCGATGATTCCGGCGCGCTGGGATGCGGTCACCGAGACCCGGCTTTCGACTCGCCTGCAGAACGCCGCCGGTGCGTCGGTCGGAACGGTGGAACATCTGCTGGCGGCGCTGGCCGGTTGCGGCATCCACAACGCGCTGATCGATGTCGACGGGCCCGAGGTGCCGATCCTTGACGGCTCGGCCGCACCATTCGTGCGTGGGCTGCTGGCCCGTGGCCTGCGACCACAGGCCGCGCCTGTCCGGGCCATCGAAATCCTGCGCCCGGTCGAGGTGCAGATCGGCGATGCCAGCGCCCGTCTCGAACCCGCCGCGATGACCGAAATCGACTATCGCATCGAATTCGACGATCCCGGCATCGGGAATCAAGCGCATTTCGTGGCGCTCGGCAACGGCGGTTTCGTCCGGCACCTGTCGGACAGCCGCACCTTTTGTTGTCTGGCGGATGTGGCCGGGCTGCATGACCAGGGGCTGTCGCTGGGCGGCTCGCTCGACAATGCTTTGGTGTTTGACCACGGCCAAGTGCGCAATCCCAGCGGATTGCGGCATCTGAACGAGCCGGTGCGCCACAAGATGCTGGATGCCTTTGGCGATCTGGCGCTGGCCGGGGCACCTGTTCTGGGCCGTTATATCGGCAACCGGGCGGGCCATGCGGTGACTCATGCGTTGCTGCGCGCGGTGTTTTCCGATCCCGCCGCCTATCGGATGGTGGTCTGCACCCGCGAGCAGGCGGCGCGGCTGCCCGGCATCGGCCTGCGCCGGGCCGAGATTCCGGCCGTGGCGTGACTTGGGTGATTCACCTACCATCAAATCCGGCGTAAAGGCGTTTTGCACCGCGATTTTCTGTGCTAGACCAGCGGTCAATCGGGTGTCGCGCGTTGCGCACAGCCATGGAAGAAACGGCAAAAAGGTGAGGGCGAGCATGGCAGGCGGTTTCCGGGCGCGGCTGGCGGCTCCTATTTTGCTAATTGCTTTCTTGTCAGCCTGTGGCGGCGGGCAAAAGAAGGCGACCGAGCTGCCGCTCGAAGATTATACCGCCGAACAGATATTTGGCCGGGGTGAGTATGAACTCAACCGCCGCCGCTATGAGGACGCCTCGGGCTTCTTTGGTGAGGTCGAGCGGCTCTATCCCTATTCAAACTGGGCCAAACGCGCGTTGATCATGAACGCCTATTCGCAGCACAAGGGCCAGAATTACGAGGAAAGCCGCGCCGCGGCGCAACGCTTCCTCGATGTCTATCCGGCGGATGAGGATGCGGCCTATGCGCAATATCTGCTGGCGCTCAGCTATTACGACCAGATCGACGAGATCGGGCGCGATCAGGGCCTGACCTTTCAGGCGCTGCAAGGCCTGCGGGCGGTGATCGAGAATTATCCCGACAGCGAATATGCCCGCTCGGCGATTCTGAAATTCGACCTGGCCTTTGACCACCTCGCCGCCAAAGAAATGGAAATCGGGCGCTACTACCTGCGCCGCGACCATTTCAGCGCCGCGATCAACCGATTCCGGGTGGTGGTCGAGGAATTCCAGACCACGACCCACACCGCCGAGGCGCTGCACCGCCTGGTCGAGGCCTATCTCAGCCTTGGCCTGACCGATGAGGCGCAGACCGCTGGCGCGATCCTGGGCCACAACTTCCGGTCGACCCAATGGTATGAGGACAGCTTCAAGCTGTTGAAAGGGCGCGGGCTCGGGGCTGAGGCGGTGGGCGACAATTGGCTGCGCCAAGTCTATCGCCAGATGATCAAGGGCGAGTGGTTGTAATGGCGGTTCTGCGCCCGGTGCCGGGCGCGGCCGCCGCCAGCTGACAGGGGAACCGGCGGCGATGCTGCGCGGTCTTGAAATCCGCAATATGTTGATCATCGACCGGCTGGACCTCGGGTTTCAGCCGGGGCTCAACGTGTTGACCGGTGAAACCGGCGCGGGCAAGTCTATCTTGTTGGATTCGCTTGGGTTTGTTCTGGGTTGGCGCGGCCGTGCCGATCTGGTCCGCCAGGGCCAGGCGCAGGGTGAGGTCAGCGCCTGGTTCGACATCGGCGCCGATCACCCGGCCCGCGCGGTGCTGGAAGCCGCCGGCCTGCCGGTCGCGGATGAGCTGATCCTGCGCCGGATCAACACCGCTGACGGGCGCAAGACCGCCTGGATCAACGACCGCCGCGCCAGTGGCGAGGTGCTGCGCGCGCTCTCGGATACGTTGGTCGAACTGCATGGCCAGCATGATGACCGTGGCTTGTTGAACCCGCGCGGCCACCGGGCCTTGCTGGATGCTTTTGCCGATCATGACGGGCTGCGTGGCGAGGTGCGGGCCGCCTGGCGGGTGGCGCGGCAGGCCGATACGGCGCTGGCCGAAGCGCGGGCGGTGATGGCTGAACTGGCCAGCGAAGAGGATTTTCTGCGCCATGCGGTGGCTGAGCTGGAGGCTCTGGCGCCAATGCCCGGCGAGGAAGCAAGCCTGGATGCCCGCCGCCGCCAGATGCAGGCCGCTGAACGGCAACGCAGCGACATCGCCCGCGCCGCCTCGGCCCTCGGTCGCGACGGCGCCGAGGGCCCGTTGAACGACGCGTTGCGTTGGCTCGAAGGCGCCTCTGATGCGGTCGATGGGCGGCTTGACGACGCGATTGCCGCTCTGGGCCGGGCTCTGGGCGAATTGGGTGAGGCGGCGGATGGGGTCGAACGCTGCCTGGATGCGCTGGATTTTGATCCGCTGGAACTGGAACGGGTCGAAGAGCGGTTGTTCACGATGCGTGGCCTTGGCCGCAAACATGGTGTTGCCGTCGATGAGCTGGCCGATCTGACCGCGCGCCTCGCGACGCGGCTGGCGACTCTCGACAATGGTGCCCGCGACATCGCCGGGCTGGAACAGGCCGCGGCGGCGGCGCGCGCCGGATTTGATGCGGTCGCCGGGCGACTCAGCGCTCTGCGCCAATCGGCGGCGCAACGGTTGGATCAGGCGGTGGCGGCAGAGCTGGCACCGCTGAAGATGGAGCGCGCCCGCTTTGAAACCCGGCTGAGCGCGGCAGAACCGGGGCCGGAGGGCAGGGACGAGGTGAATTTCACCGTCGCCACCAATCCCGGCGCCCCGGCGGGGCCGCTGGCGCGGATTGCATCGGGTGGGGAATTGTCGCGGTTTCTGCTGGCGCTCAAGGTCTGCCTGACCGGCGGTGGCCGCGATATGACCCTGATTTTCGACGAGATTGACCGTGGCGTCGGCGGCGCCACCGCCGATGCGGTCGGGCGCCGCCTGCGTGCTCTGGCCGATGAAGGTCAGGTGCTGGTTGTCACCCATTCGCCGCAGGTGGCGGCGCAGGCAACACATCACTGGCGGGTGGAAAAACGGGTCAGCGGCGACCAGACCTTTTCCAATGTCCTGGCGCTTGACCTCGACGCGCGGGTTGATGAAATCGCCTGGATGCTTTCAGGTGACAGCATCACCGAAGAGGCCCGCGCCGCCGCCCGCAGCCTGATGGGGTGAGCCGGGAATCGAGGCGGCCCTGCTTTGAAATCCGCCCAGTCTCGAAACCTGCCAGACCCCAGAACCACGGCGTGACTGATAACCAATCAACACGCGGTTTTTAAGAAAACTATGCGCGCCACGGGACCGGCGGCTTGCGACCAAGCCCGGGGTCAGGCTGTGGCTTGGGCCCTCGGCATATCGTTTTCCAAGGCGGTCAGCCCGAACCTGCGTTTCAGCGCCTCGGTTAGCCCTCGGGCCAACGCAATTCCGAGGTGACACCCCCCGCGAACGGCGGCTTGCGCGGCGGCGGGTTGGCCGCGGCTGGCGATGAATTTCAGCCTGCTGGAGGCACCAATTTGCCCGGATTGAGAATCCCCAAAGGATCAAGCGTGGCTTTCAACGCGCCCATCACCTGCCAGGCCTCGCCATGTTCGCGTTGCATATAGCCGCGCTTGCCGATGCCGATGCCATGTTCACCGGTCGCGGTGCCGCCCATCTCCAGCGCCCGGTCGACCATTCGCGCCGCCGCCGCCAGGGCCTGGTCGCGTTCATCTGCGTCACTGGGGTCGAACATCAGGATGGCATGGAAATTGCCGTCGCCGACATGACCCAGGATCGGGCCGTTGACCCCGTGCGCCGCGAGGTCGGCGATGGTCGCCTCGACCGCCTCGGCCAGTCGCGAGATCGGCACGCAGACATCGGTGACAATCGACCGGCAGCCGGGCCGGGCGGCGAGGATTGCGTAATAGGCATTGTGCCGCATATGCCAGAGCGCGGCGCGGTCTTCGGCGCGGGCGGCCCATTCAAAGCCCATGCCGCCATGGTCGGCAACCAGGGCGCCAAAGCTTTCTGCCTGTTCGGCGACGGCGCTGTCCGAGCCATGGAATTCGACCAGCAGATGCGGCAATTCCGGCAGCGCCATCTGCGCATAGGCATTCACCGCCCGGACGCTGGCGGCATCGATGAACTCCATCCGCGCCATCGGAATGCCCATCTGGATGGTCTCGATCACCGTCTGCACCGCATCATCGATCCGCGCGAAGGCGCAGACCGCGGCGCTGATCGCCTCGGGCTGGCCATGCAGGCGCAGGGTCAATTCGGTGATCAGGCCCAGGGTGCCCTCGGCGCCAACGAACAGCGCGGTCAGATCATAGCCCGCTGCGGATTTGCGCGCCCTGGTGCCGGTCCGGATCACCCGGCCGTCGGCCAGCACCACCTCAAGCCCCAGCACATGATCGCGCATGGTGCCATAGCGCAGCGCGGTGGTGCCGCTGGCCCGGGTCGAGGCCATGCCGCCAAGCGCCGCATTGGCGCCGGGATCGACCGGAAAGAACAACCCGGTGGCGCGCAATTCCTGGTTCAGCGCCTCGCGGGTCAGTCCGGGCTGGACGCGCACATCCATATCCGCCTGATTGATCTCCAGAACCTGGTTCATCGCGGAAAAATCCACCACCACGCCCCCCTCGACCGCCTGCGACTGCCCCTCAAGCGAGGTGCCGGTGCCCCAGGCGGTGACCGGGCAGCGGTGTTCGGCGCAGATCCGCAGGATCGCGGCCACCTGATCGGTGGAGGCGGGATAGGCCACCGCATCCGGCAGGGTCAGGGGGAAATGGCTTTCGCTGCGGCCATGCAGGTCCAGATCGGACTTGGACCGGCTGAGTGCATCGCCTAAGACATCAGCAAGTGCGGAGAGGGCGGCGTTATGTGCCATAGTGGCGTTTCCTGAACAATTGGGCGGATCGGATCAAATTAGGGCATGCGCGGCGCGGACGAAAGAGCGGTGAATGACACGGCTGAGGGCGACCAGCCCCCAGGGTCGCGTGGTGCACAGAGTTCGGGGCCGGCTCCGGGACCAATCGCCGCGGCGCTGAGCTTTGCCCTGGCGCATCTGCGACAGGCCTGGAAGGTGCTGCGCTCGCGCGGTCCCAGCCAGTTCCAGTTCTGGCTGATCGCGCTGATCATCGGGATTGCCGCCGGGTTCGCGGCCCTCGGGTTCCGCATGGCGATTGGCTATATCCAGAGCAGCCTCTACGGAGTCGAGGATGTGCATTTGCTGCACTCCTTTGCCGAAACCCTGCCGTGGTTCATGATCCTGCTGATCCCGATCATCGGTGGCCTGCTGGTCGGGGTGATCCTGCATTGGTTCACCCCGGATGGCCGGGTCCGCGCGGTTTCGGACGTGATCGAGGGCGCCGCCCTGCACAAGGGCCGGGTCGAGGGGCGGGCCGGCATCGCCTCGGCTGTGGCCTCGCTGATCACCCTCAGCACCGGTGGATCCTCGGGCCGTGAAGGGCCGGTGGTGCATATGGCCGCGGTGATGTCGACCTGGGTGCTGCGCCGGATTCGCGCCGACGGGGTGACCGGGCGCGATCTGCTGGGCTGCGCGGTGGCGGCGGCGGTCTCGGCCAGTTTCAACGCGCCCATCGCCGGGGCGCTGTTCGCGCTCGAGGTGGTGTTGCGCCATTTCGCCATCCACGCCTTTGCCCCGATTGTCATCGCCAGTGTCGCGGGCACTGTGATCAACCGGCTGAAATTCGGCGGCGTGACCGAATTCGAGCTGCCGACCACTTCGATGTTCGGCTTTTATCAGGAATTGCCGGCCTTTCTGCTGCTCGGGCTGATCTGCGGGATCGTCGCCGGGCTGGTGATGCTGACCATCTTTGCGGCCGAGGATTTTGCCGGCGCCCTGCAAAAACGCGCCGGGATCCCGCGCTGGCTGCGCCCGGCGCTGGCGGGCGGGCTGTTGGGGATGATGGCGATTCCGTTCCCGCATATCATCGGCGTTGGCTATGAGACCACTTCGCTGGCGCTGACCGGCGAATTGCTGTTGTCGCAGGCGATCCTGTTCGCGGTGCTCAAGACCGTGGCGGTGGCGGTCACCTTTGGCGGGCGGATGGGCGGCGGGGTGTTTTCGCCCGCGCTGATGATCGGGGCGCTGACCGGGCTGGCCTTTGGGTATATCGCCACCGGGCTGTTTCCCGAGGTCTCGGGCTCGGCCACCCTCTATGCGCTGGCCGGGATGGGCGGGGTGGCGGCGGCGGTGCTGGGCGCGCCGATTTCGACCACCCTGATCGTGTTCGAACTGACCGGCGACTGGGCCACCGGCCTGGCGGTGATGGTGACGATTTCAACCTCGGTCGCGGTCGGCACCAGGCTGGTCGACCGGTCGTTCTTTCTCAGCCAGCTGGAACGGCGCAATATCCATCTCGCTGCCGGGCCGCAGAGCTATCTGCTGGCGGTTTTTCATGTCTCGGGGACCATGCGCGCGGTCGGGTCAGAGCGGGCCGCGCCCGACGACGCCTGTTGGGAAATGATCGAATCCGGCAGTTATCTGGATGCCTCGGCGACGCTGGAAACCGCGATGCCGATGTTCGAACGCACCGGCGCGGTCTATCTGCCGGTGGTGACACTGGGCGGGGCGGACAAGCCGCCCGAGCTGCTCGGCGCGCTGTTTCATGTCGACGCGCTCAAGGTTTACAACGGTGCGCTGGCGGCGACCGCCGCCGAAGAACACAGCTAGACCCAAAAGCGATGCGCCCAAGGCACATTCCATAACGGAACGCGGGCCGCGCACGCGTCGCTGTTTGTGCCGGCCTGCCGCGCCATTACACTGATCCCATAACAAAAAAATAAATTTACCGAGCAACGGGGTAAGAGCATGTTCGGACTGATGGCGAGAGCCAAGAAGGAGGAGCACCAGCCGCCCGCAGCCTGCTGCATGGGTGTCGATGTGCCCGATTCACCATTTCTCAACGCCAACCGGGTGGCCCGGATCAATGCCGGCCGCTACGAAGAGCAGGAAATCATTGGCGCGCTGCGGGTTGTGCGCGCCGGCGATACGGTGCTGGAACTGGGCGCCGGCCTCGGCATTGTCGGGGCGGTGGTCGCGCGCAACATGCGACCGGCGCGGGTGATGAGCTATGAGGCCAACCCGGACCTGATCCCGCATATTGAGGCCCTTTATACGCGCAACAAGCTGACCGATCGGATTTCGGTGGAAAACCGGATACTCTGGGCCGGTGCGGATCGCCCCGAAGAGGTGACCCTGCATGTGACCAATTCGTTCCTTGGCGCCTCGGTGATCGAGCGGCAAAATCGGGCGACACGCCCGGTCGCGGTGCAGACTGCCGATTTCAACCGCGTCGTCGCCAAGGCCGATGTGCTGATCATGGATATCGAAGGCGCCGAGCTCGACATCCTGCGCAGTGCCGATCTGTCCCGGCTGCGCGCGATGGTTCTGGAATTCCATCCCGAAGCCTATGGTGTCGAAGGCATGCGCGAGGCCAAGGCGATCGTTCGCGACGCCGGGTTCCAGCGCATCGCCCCCTGTTCCAGCCGCACGGTTTGGGCCTGCGAAAAAGTCTACGAAGGATGAGCAAGGCCGCCGTCCAGCCTGCGCTCGATCCTGCCGCTGATCCCGCGGCCGGGGGCCCGGTCCTTGATCCCAGCGATCCGGCGGGCAAGCCCCTGTCGAGTGGTGGCTGGTCAGAGGCCCTGATCCAGCTCGACAATGCCTATGTGGTGCCGCCGCTCGAAAGCGCCTTTGTGCAGCCCGCCGGGGTGTTGCATGCGGATGGGCGCTATTGCCCCGAGGGTGCGCTCTGGCGCAAATGGCGACCGCTGACCACAAAGCCGGAAAAGCCCGGCGGCGCGCTGATCAAGCTCAAGGGCAAGTGGATCTGGGGCGGGGTGCTGTGGCAGCATTTCGGGCATTTCCTGGCCGAAAGCACCACCCGGCTCTGGGCGCTGGATCAGATCGATGACGCTGATGGCATCCTGTTCATTCCAAAGCGACCCGCCGTCGGCGAACATCTGGCCGGGTTTCAGCAGGGGTTTGTCGATCAAATGGGCTGTGACCTGCCGATCCAGGTGGTGACCCAGCCGGTTCGGGTCGAACATCTGTTGGTGCCGGGGCAGGGGTTCGGCCTGGGCGAGATCATTCGTGGCACCGATGCCTATCGGGATGCGGTGCATGCCCGTTTCGCCACCAATATCGCGGCCGAGGGTGGCGAGAAACTCTATATCTCGCGCTCCGAACTCGGGGTTGGTCGCGGCGGGCTGATCGGCGAGACCCGGCTGGAGACCTATCTCGCCGCCGAGGGTTATGAGATTTTTCACCCGCAAAAGCATTCGCTTGACGTGCAGGTGGCGCGCTACAAGGCGGCCACCCATGTGATCGGCGCCGAAGGCTCTGCGCTGCATATGTTCGCGATGGTGGCGCGTCCGCATCAGCATGTGGCGGTGGTCCTGCGGCGCAAATCCTCGGCCTCGAATTTCATCGAACAGCATCTCGCCAGCTTTGGCGGGCGCGAGCCGCTGGCGGTGCAGGCGCTGCGCCGGATCTGGATGCCCGACGGCACCAAGGCCAAGCGGATGGGGCTGGGCGAGCTGGATTTCCCACAGGTCGAACGGGATCTCACGGCGGGTGGGTTCGTCAGCGGCAAAGCCGGTTGGGCGGATATGAGCGACGACGAGGTGGTGGCGCTGATGGGCAAGCGTGCGGAAAAGATGACTGCCGTCGACACCCGAAAACGCCGCCAGCGCCGGGCGCTGCGGGCCGAGTCAGTGGGCGATTCAGCTAGCTGAGCAGCGCCAGAATGCGCTCGGTGACCACCGGCGCAAGCGACACGCCGGGATGTGCCGCCGCGACGTACAGACCTGAAACACCAGCGGTTTCCTCAGCGATCAGACCGGTGTCGGTCTGCGGCATCGGGCGCTGGCCAATGCCGGAACTGGCCACATGCCAATTGCGCAGACCGGGGAACCAGTCCCTGGCGGTCTGGCATTTCTCTTCGGCCAGCGCCTCCAGCGTGGGGCCGTCTTCGCCGCGCAGCGGCGCCGCGACCAGAAAGTGATCCGGGCGCCGGTCCTTGCGGATTTCCAGCCCCGGCCCAGAGAGCGCCAGCGTCGGCGCCGGGCCTTCGGCGGTCAGGGTGATCAGCGCCGAGGGCGAGGTGGTGATCTCCGGGGCGCTGGCGCCCTCGGGCAGCATCCGGTGGGTCATCGCGCCGGTGGCCAGCACCACACTGTCGGCGGGGACGGTGGTTTCGGCCAGATAGACGCCAGTGACCCGGCCGCTCTCGGTGGCAATGCCAAGCGCGGTCTGGTTGGTGACCACCACCGCCCCGGAATCGACAGCGCTATCGGCCAGTCGCCCGGCGGCCATGCCGGGGCGCAGAAAGATGTCATCGGGCGCATGCGCCGCCAGATCGGGAACCACCGCCAGATGCGGCGCCACCCGTTGAATTGCGGCTCGGTCCAGGCCCTGCACATTGGCGCCCAGGGCACGGCGTTCGGCGATCAATGCCTCCGTCGCCTCGGGGCTGTCACGCCAGACCAGCGCGCCGTCGCCGGGCACGAACAGCTTTTCGCGCATTGCGGCGTTCAGCCCGTCATAGGCGCGCCGTCCGGCCAGCAGCAGATCGAATTTCACCTGGGATGGCGGCTGCCATCCGGCCAGCTGGGTGACCCAGCCAAATGACATCGCCGAAACCCCGCGCCCCAGCCCCTGGGTCGCCTCGATCAGGGTCACATCGTGGCGGCCACCCTGCGCCAGCGCGCGGGCGACCATCGTCCCGATCAATCCGGCCCCGATGACCACCACCCGATGTGTCATGTCATGTCACCCTTCGATATGCAGTCAGACCCGTTCGACGGTCACGAATTCACTGGCGTAAAAGGCGAGGTGATCCTTGATCTCGGCGACGCCGGGAAACGGATCCTCATAGCTCCAGGCGGCATTCGCCAGCTCCGTGCTCTTGGTGATGATCGAATAATAGCTGGCATCGCCCTTTTTCGGGCAATGGCTGCTGTGATCGGTCTTGTCCAGAAATGCCATCGCCACGTCACCGCGCGGGAAATAGACCACATAGGGGTGGTCGCCCTCATTCAGTTGCAGCGCGTTGCGGCTTTCGGCGAGAACCGCGCCCCCGGCGCGGACGGTCCAGGTGCCTGCGGCCTTTTGGATCGTGATATCACTCATTTGCTGCCCTCCGCTGAGCCGTCAAAACTTGGTGCCGTGTAAATGTAACAGGCGCATGTCGTGGTGGAAATGCCCGGAAACACGGGCGTTCTGGCCGGTCGTGTCAGATCGGCTCGGTTGCGCGATGCAACCATATTGCAACGCTGTCGTCCAGCCGTGGCGCAATTTTTTCGCGGCAGGCGGCATGGTAGGCGTTGATCCAATCGACTTCGGCGCGGGTCAGCAGGGCCTGATCGATCAGCCTGGTGTCGATTGGTACCCAAGTCAGGGTTTCAAAGTCGAGCATCGCGCGCTTATCGCCGCCGGGCAGGTCCGGTGCGGCTTGCACCACGATCAGGTTTTCAATGCGGATGCCAAAGGCGCCCTCGCGGTAATAGCCCGGTTCGTTGGACAGGATCATCCCCGGTTGCAGCGCCACATCCGACAGCCGCGACAACCGTTGCGGCCCCTCGTGCACGCAGAGATAGGTGCCAACGCCATGGCCGGTGCCATGGTCGTAATCAAGCCCGGCCTCCCACAGCGGGCGGCGGGCGATGGCATCCAGATGCTGCCCCGCCAATCCCCGGGGGAACCGCAGCCGGGAAATCCCGATCATGCCTTGCAACACCCGGGTAAAACAGGCTTTTTCCTCAGGCCCGGGCTGTCCCACCATCAGGGTTCGGGTGATGTCTGTGGTCCCGTCGAGGTATTGGCCGCCACTGTCCAGCACGATCAAATCGCCATCCCGCAGCTGCCGGTTGCTGGCCTGGCTGACCCGGTAATGCGGCAGGGCGCCATTCGGGCCAGAGCCACAGATCGTGTCGAATGAGATATCGCGCAGCGCATTGGTCTCGGCGCGGAACCCTTCCAGCGCGGTGACGATATCGACCTCGTGCAGGGCGGCTTTGTCAGCGGAATCGAACCAGGCCAGCAACCGGCACATCGCCACCGCGTCGCGCAGATGGGCGCTGCGGCTGCCCTCGATCTCGGCGGTGTTCTTGCAGGCTTTGGGCAGGATGCAGGGATCGGCGGCGCGGGCGATGCGGATATCGGCAGCGCCGAGCTGCATCTGCACCCAGACCGGACAGCTGGCCGGGTCAATCCGCACCGGGCCGGTCAGGGCCTGCAGGCGGGGGCCGAAATCGCCGGGCGCGCAGAGGCGAACCCCGGCGCCCAGATGTTCGCGCAGGGCCGAATCCAGTTTTTCCGGGGCGGCGAACAGATCGACGGCACCGGACTCGTGCAAAATCGCAAAGCAATGCGGCACCGGATTGCGCGGAATGTCAGTGCCACGGATGTTCAGCAGCCAGGCGATGCTGTCGGGCAGGGTGATCACCGCCGCGCGATGTCCGGCCTCGGTCAGGGTCCTGGCCAGCCGGGCGCATTTGTCTGCCGCGGTCTCACCGGCGAAGTCCAGCGGGTAGGGGGTGATGGCGCCCAGCGGCGGGGCAGGTTGGTCGGCCCAGCAGCGATCCAGCAGATTTGCACTCGCGCGCAGCCCGATCCCGGATCCGTCCAGCGATCTTTGCAGCGTCTCGATCTCGCTCACCGCATGCAGCCAAGGATCAAACCCGACCACGCCACCGGGCAGCTGGGTCTTGAGCCAGTCGCCCGGCTTGGTCTCGGGCCAGTCGACCGGGGTGAAATGCCCCAGATCGACCTGCGCCTTGACCTGCACCCGGTAACGGCCATCGACAAAGACCCCGGCGACCTTCTCCAGCGCGATGCAAAAGCCTGCCGACCCGGTAAAACCGGTGAGCCAGGCCAGCCGGTCGTCGCGCGGCGCAACATATTCGCCCTGATGCGCATCGGCGCGCGGGATCAGGAAACCCTGCAGACCCTCGTGGGCCAATTCACCGCGTAGTGCGGCCAGACGCGGCGGCCCCGCTTCGGGCGAAGTGGGGCTGTCAAAGCTTTGAAACATCAAGACGCCTTCTTGATCCCCAGGAACCGGGCACGGGCGCGCGGGTCGTGATCGAACAGCGACGCCAGCTGTTCGGTGATCGCCCCGGCCAGCTGTTCGGCATCGGTGATCGTCACCGCGCGTTCGTAATAGCGGGTCACGTCATGACCGATGCCGATCGCCAGCAATTCGACAGCCTTGCGTTTCTCAACCATGGCGATGACATCGCGCAGGTGTTTTTCCAGGTAATTCGCCGGATTTACCGACAGGGTGGAATCGTCGACCGGGGCGCCATCGGAAATCACCATCAGGATCTTGCGGGCCTCGCGGCGGTTGACCATCCGGCGATGCGCCCATTCCAGCGCCTCGCCGTCGATGTTTTCCTTGAGCAATCCCTCTTTCATCATCAGCCCCAGATTGGGGCGCACCCGGCGCCAGGGCGCGTCGGCGGATTTATAGACGATGTGGCGCAGGTCGTTCAGGCGGCCCGGTTGTTGTGGACGGCCATCGGCCAGCCATTTCTCGCGCGCCTGTCCGCCTTTCCAGGCCTTGGTGGTAAAGCCGAGGATTTCGACCTTGACCGAACAGCGCTCCAGCGTCCGGGCCAGAACATCGGCGCAGATCGCCGCGATCGAGATCGGGCGGCCCCGCATCGAGCCGGAATTGTCGAGCAGCAGGGTGACGATGGTGTCGCGGAATTCAGTGTCTTTCTCGACCTTGAAACTCAGCGGCGTGGTCGGGTTGGCGACCACCCGGGCCAGCCGCCCGGCATCCAGCGTGCCCTCTTCGAGGTCAAATTCCCAGCTGCGGTTCTGCTGCGCCTGCAACCGGCGCTGCAGCTTGTTGGCCAGTCGCGACACGGCCCCTTTCAGCGGTTCCAGCTGCTGGTCCAGATAGGCGCGCAGCCGCTCCAGCTCGACCGGGTCGGCCAGATCTTCGGCGTTGATTTCTTCGTCGTTGTGATTGGAATAAACCAGATAATTCGGATCGGCATCCGAGGCGGCGGGCGGCGGCGGCTCCAACGGCGCCTCGCCTTCGGGCATTTCGGTTTCCTCGCCCATCTCCTGATCGGCCATTTCGTCGCTGCTGACGCTGGCCTCGCTCGGATCCTGCTGGTCGTCCTGACTTTCCTCGGGATTGGCCTCGGCCTCGTCATCCTGATCGTCGCTGCCGCTGCTGTCGGGCTGTTCCTCTTCTTCGGCGCCCTCGGTGGCGTCGTCGGGGGCATCATCATCGGTGCCATCCGGGTCTTCACCAAGCTGATCACCAAAGCCCAGATCCTCGATGACCTTGCGGGCGAAGCGGGCGAAATCGGCCTGGCTGGACAGCTTGTCGCCGAGATCATCCAGCGTCTGCCCGGCGTGATCCTCGATAAAGCCGCGCCACAGATCCATCACGTTCTGTGCCCCGGCCGGCATCGGGCGGCCGGTGGCCAGATGGCGCACCAGATAGCCGGCGGCCACCGGCAGTGGCGCATCGGCGGTCTGGGTGATGCTGTCATAGCCCAGGCGCCGGGCCTCGGACAGGATCTTGGCGTCGATATTGCCAGCGGTGCCGGGCATGTCGCGCGCGCCCATCGCTTCGCAGCGGGCGGTTTCCATCGCCTCGTACAGCTCGCGCGCCATCTCGCCGGGGGGGGCAAATTTCGAATGGGTCTTGGCGTCGTGATAGCGGTGGTGCAGGGCCAGCGCATCGGCGGTGCCACGCGCCAGCAGCACCTCGTCACGGGTCATCCGGCGGCTGACCTGGGGCAGGCGCACGGTATCGGCGGTCTTTCCCGCAGGATCAACAGTGTAGGTCACCGTCAATTCGGGATCGTTGGCCATCACCTTGGTGGCTTCGGTCAGCGCCTTTTTGAACGGATCGGCGGGATTGTCATTCGGCTTGTTCATGCCTGAGGTAAAGCACTCCGTACCGCCCCCGGCAAGAGGGGTTTGACGGCTCCAGGGCTGTCCCAGGCCGCTCATTCCGCCTCGCGGGCGTCATAGACGGCGCGGGCGGCGTCGATGCGGCCCAGATTGTCGACGGTCCAACAGGCCAATTGGCTGACCGGCACCTGCAGGCAGCGGCCCAGGTCGGTCAGCGCATATTCGACCTGTGGCGGGCGGGTTGGCGTCACCGTGCGGCTGACAAACCCGTCGCGTTCCAGATTGCGCAGAGTCGCGGTCAGCATCTTTTGGCTGATGTTGCCAATCCCGCGGCGCAGCGCGTTAAAGCGCATCGGTTGTTCGCCGAGATAGGCAATGACCAGCATCGTCCATTTGTCACCGATCCGCGACAGCATGTCCGAAACGGCGGAACAGCTGCCTTCGGGGCCGTGGAAACGCTCCATACTTTGCGCGCAGGGGCGGGTGTCTGTGCCCAGATGCGCAAGCTCTGTGCAGCCAGAGGGGGGAGTTTCGGGCGGTTTCAAAAAGGTGCCTCCTTGCGACTCAAGTCGGGAACCATTGTATCTCAGGTTACCAAAAGAAACCATCTATCCAATGGAGACCGAAATGACCACCCAACCCCGTATCGCCATCATCCTTGGCAGCACCCGCGCCAGCCGCTGGGGCGCGAAGCCCGCCGAATGGATCAAGTCCAAGCTTGATGCAGACGGTCGGATGCAGGCCGATATCCTGGACCTGGCCAGCTATGACCTGCCGTTCTTCGATGAACCGGCGTCGAACAGATGGATGCCATCCAAGGATCCCAAGGCGCTGAAATGGCAGCAGGATCTGGCCAATTATGACGGCTTTGTCTTTGTCGTGGCGGAATACAATCACTCGATTTCCGGCGCCCTGAAAAACGCGCTGGATCAGGCGTTCAACGAATGGAACCACAAACCGGCGGCCGTGGTCGGCTATGGCGGAGTCGGCGCGGCGCGGGCTGTTGAGCATCTGCGCGCCATCGCGGTCGAGCTGCATATGGCGAATGTGCCGAGCGCGGTGCATATCGGTGGCGGTGAGCTGCGTCAGGTGCATCCGATGGCCGGTGGCAGCGCCGAGATCGAAACCATCGAGGACAAGCTGAATGCGCAGGCAATGATCGACGATCTCTACTGGTGGTCTCTGGCGCTGAATGCGGCGCGGGAAGAGGCGGCGCCGAAAGCCGCCTGATCAGAGCAGCAGGGCGTTGCAGGCGGCAAGCTCGCGCCGCGCCAGCCGCGCGGCATAATCCGCCTCGCGACGTTCCGATGAATTCAGGGCGCGGGCCAGCAATTGGGTCTGCGCCTGTTTCGCCTCGATCCGCCAGTTCAGCGCCTGCGGCCCCTGTTCGGGCAACAGCACCGCATCCAGCAGCGCCAGCATCCGCGCCCGCTGGGACCGGGTCGCGTCCGAGGCGGGCGGATCGACGATCCATTGATGTTCCATCTGCGCAGACAGGCGCCCGGTGCAGACGGCAAAGGTCATCACCGGATCCGCAGCCGTGGTCGGCATGGCCCGGGCCGCGCCAGAGATCAGCGGCAGGCTCAGGCCGATGGCGACAAGAAAAGTTTTTGGATCGCCCATAAATAGGACGATACGCAGATTTATGCGCCGATCAATTGTGCGTTTTGAAAACTTTCGCTGATGACATCACGGCGATGGCGGCTTTGCCACAGATGCCTGAGTGGCCTTCGCGTCGGTTCAGCCCATTTCCGGTGTTCGACCTCGGGTCCGATACCCGCAGACAGCGGCGCCTCTCCGATGGCATTCCGACCGGCAGATCGACAAGCGGACCCAGAGCAAGATCATCGGAAAACCGGGGTCATCTGCATAGGCCTGCGCAGATCGGCGACCCCGGGGCGGCAAGGTGATAAGGCTAGACCGGACTGACGGCAACAGCGATGCCGCCAATCAGGTCTATATGCAGGCGCTCAGCTCGCCAGTGAGGCGGCGCTCTCCGGCAGTTCCTCGTCAAAACAGCGCTGATAGAACTCGGCCACCGTCTGGCGCTCAAGCTCGTCACATTTGTTGAGGAAGGTCAGCCGGAAGGCATAGCCGATGGAGCGGAAGATCTCGGCGTTTTGCGCCCAGGTGATCACCGTCCGGGGGCTCATCACCGTCGACAGATCGCCGTTCATAAAGGCGGTTCGGGTCAGGTCGGCGACCGTGACCATCTGCTTGACCGTCCGGCGGCCCTTGTCGTTGTTGTAATGCGGCGCCTTGGCCAGAACGATCGCGGTCTCGGCTTCGATCGACAGATAGTTCAGGGTCGCGACCAGGGACCAGCGGTCCATCTGCGCCTGGTTGATCTGCTGGGTGCCGTGGTAGAGGCCGGTGGTGTCACCGAGGCCAACCGTGTTCGCGGTGGCGAACAGGCGGAAATACTTGTTCGGGGTGATGATCTCGTTCTGATCGAGCAGCGTCAGCTTGCCGTCATGTTCCAGCACCCGCTGGATCACGAACATCACATCGGCGCGGCCGGCGTCATATTCGTCAAACACGATGGCGACCGGGTTGCGCAGCGCCCAGGGCAGGATGCCTTCGTGGAATTCGGTCACCTGTTTGCCGTCGCGCAGCTTGATCGCATCCTTGCCGATCAGGTCGATCCGGGAGATGTGGCTGTCGAGGTTGACCCGCACGCAGGGCCAGTTCAGATGTGCCGCCACCTGTTCGATATGGGTCGATTTGCCGGTGCCGTGATAGCCTTGGATCATCACCCGGCGGTTGTGGCCGAAGCCGGCCAGGATCGCCAGTGTGGTGTCGGGGTCGAACTTGTAGGTCGGGTCGATTTCGGGAACCCGGTCGCTGCGATCCTCAAATCCCTTGACGATCATATCACTGTCGATGCCAAAGACATCGCGGATCGAGACTTCCTCGGTCGGTTTGGCGTTGATATCGATCATTCCCTCAGCCATGGTCGGCCCGTCCTTTTGTCCCGCTCAGAATTGCAGGCCCGTCGTGCCCGATATCTTTGACGGGCACAAGGGTAAGGGCGGAAATGGCCCGGCATGTGGCGCCTGAAGTGGAGATCAGGGAAGCGAATGACCACGCGCGACGAAATCGACGCCCTGATCGCGCGCACCGCCCTTGGGGACCGCGCTGCCTTTGCCGCGCTTTATCAGGCGACATCGGCGAAACTGTTCGGGATCTGCCTGCGTGTCTTGAATTCCACCGCCGAAGCCGAAGACGCTGTGCAGGAGGTTTATGTAAAGGTCTGGCGCAATGCGGATCGCTATCAGGCGGGTGGCTATAGCCCGATGACCTGGCTGATCACCATTGCCCGCAACCATGCGATCGATCGGATCCGGGCGCGGCGCAAATCCGCCGACGGGCTGGACGAAGCCAAAGACCTGCCGGATGCGGCACCGGGACCAGAGGCCCTGGCGGTTGCCTCGGACGAGGCGGCGCGGCTTTATGCCTGTCTGGCGGAATTGCCGGAGGATCGGTGCGACGCCGTGCGCCTGGCCTATCTGCAGGGCGAAACCTATGCCGATCTGGCGACGCGTTTTGATGTGCCGCTGAACACGATGCGAACCTGGTTGCGGCGCAGCCTGCTGAAATTGAGGGAGTGCCTGCTGCGATGAGCGCGCAGGGCGACATAAGCCAAGAGGATCGGGCCCTGGCGGGGGAATACCTGCTGGGGGTGTTGGAACCGCCCGAAGCCCGGGCCTTTGAGGCGCGGCTGAACGTCGAGCCAGCGCTGCGCGCCGAGGTCGCCGCCTGGGCTGACAGCTTTGCCGGGATGACCGAGGCCATCGCGCCGCAGATGCCGCCATCGCGGGTCTGGGACGCGGTGTCGGATGACGTGTTCGGCAAGACCCGCGGCGGCTTCTGGTCGCGGATCGGGGTGATGCCGACGCTGATCGGCGCCGCTGCAGCTGCCGCGATTGCCTTTGCGGTGGTGCAATCCGGTCTGCTGGTCCCCGAATTCGCCCCGGAATTCCGCGCCGAGGTGACGGCCTCTGACACCGACCTGCGGTTCCGCGCCGATTACGATGCCGAGTCCGGGCGTTTGCAACTGACCCATCTGGCCGGTGAGGTCGCGCCCGGCCGCTCGCTGGAACTCTGGCTGATTGCCGCGGACGCGGCACCGGTCTCGGTCATTGTCTGGCCCACCGGCGCCCATCAGGAGGCGATCATCCTGCCCGCCGCAATGGCCGCCGCCCTGCCGGGCGCGCTGCTGGCGATCTCTGACGAACCCGAGGGCGGCTCGCCCACCGGCGCCCCGACCGGCGCGGTTCTGGCCACCGGTGACGTGCGCGCCATCTGACGCCCGCCCCATCCGTTTCGGGCTCACACCGCTGTGATCCACCGTGATCGCGCCTTTCGAAACCATAGCCCTGTTGGCTGCGTAGCTGTTCATGTGACCGGGCGGAAATCCCCCGGCGTTTACATGAGACGGAGAGTATGATGACCTTCAAAACCACCCTGACCGCCGGCGCAGCCGCCCTTGCCATTGCAACCGGTGCCTTCGCCGCCAACCACGCCAGCAACCCGATGGTGGGGGGCGCGGAAATGTTCCCGACCAATAACATCATCGAAAACGCGGTGAATTCCGCCGATCACGAAACCCTGGTTGCGGCGGTCAAAGCGGCGGGTCTGGTCGACACGCTGATGGGCGCGGGGCCGTTCACCGTTTTCGCCCCGACCGATGACGCCTTTGCCAAATTGCCCGCCGGCACCGTCGAAACCCTGCTCAAGCCGGAAAACAAGGACACGCTGGTCAAGATCCTGACCTGCCACGTGGTCGGCACCAATGCGATGTCGGCGGCGCTCAAGGGGATGATCGACGATGACGCGGGCACGCACCCGGTGTCGACCCTGGGCGGCTGCACCCTGCAGGCCAGCTATGAGGGCGACAAGATCATGCTCACTGACGAGGCCGGCAATGTCGCGCATGTGACGATCGCCGATGTGGCCCAATCCAATGGCGTGATCCATGTGATCGACACGGTGATGCTGCCGAAGATGTAAACCTCTGAGACCGGCCTGCGGCGGGGCGCTTGCCCCCCCCCCGCTGCAGGCAGACCCGTTCACAGACTGTTGTGCCTGGCACGCTGGACGCGCCAGGCGCAGCGCAGGCATTCTGTAGCCATCTTCAGGAGACCCGCCATGAACCGCCGCACCGCCATGTTCAGCGCCGCCGCCGCCAGCCTTGTCGGCGCCGCGCCGCTGCGCGCCGCCAACAATTTCGAAATCACCCGCAGCGATGCGGAGTGGCGCAGGATGCTGACACCGCAGCAATATAAGGTGATGCGCCAGGAAGGCACCGAACCGGCCGGATCCTCGCCGCTGAACAAGCTCACCGCAGAGGGGCGCTATCTTTGTCGGGGCTGCGACCTGCCGCTCTATTCCAGCGCCACGAAATACGACAGCGGCACTGGCTGGCCCAGCTTCTGGCAGGCGCTGCCCGGCGCCATTGCCACCAAATCCGACCGCAACCTGTTCCAGCTGCGCATCGAATGCCATTGCCGCCGCTGCGGATCGCACCTTGGCCATATCTTTGACGACGGCCCGAAACCGACTGGCAAACGCCATTGCCTGAACGGCGTCTCACTGAAATTCGCAGCCGCCTGACCCCGAAAAACCGCCTCCGGCTTCCTCTGGTCCAAAATATCCTCGGGGGTGAATGGACCGAAGGTCCAGAGGGGGCAGACAGCCCCCTGCCTGGGCCGGTCGCGGGCGACCGGCCACACACTTGATCCCGCGCAATCCGTTATTTGAAGTTCCGGCTGTCCTTGATCTGGTCCCAAGCCCAGACCACCTGTTGCAGCTGCTCTTCCTGGCTGCGGTCGCCGCCGTTCATATCCGGGTGCAGCACCTTGATCAGCAGCTTGTAGGCCTGGCGCACCTCGGCCTTGGACCAATGATCCTTGGCTTCCAGAATATCCATCGCCTGGCGCTCCTTCGGCGGCAGCCGCCGGGGGCTGCCATTCGACTTGCCGGGATTGCGGGTGGCATTGACCCCCAGCACCTGGTGCGGGTCCTCGATCCCCAGCCGCGCCCAGGCCCGCGCTTCGGGATCGCCCATCGGCTTGGTCTGGCGTTCCCAGACCTTGTCCTGCGACAGCTTCGCGTTCAGCTCTGCCTCGGTGGTGCCGTCAAAGAAATTCCATTTGAGGTTATATTCGCGGACATGGTCCCGGCAGAACCACAGATAATCGTCGAGCACATCCGGCGCCCGCGGCGCGCGGTATTTTCCGGCCTCCTCACAGCCCGGATGCTCGCAGATCCGGGTCGAGGTTTCGGACGCCCCAGACATCCCACGCCGACCGCGCGTGTTCTTCTTCTTGGCAGATGAAACGGACATATCGAATCCGAATGGGTCAGACTTGGCCATAGTGCGTCCTTTCCGAGTCAGGCCCAACAGTTTAAGCTTTGCGCACCAGGTTTGAAGGGGTTGACAGCAAAATATGTCGAGAATTTCCGAAATCCGCAGCCGACTTGAGACCGCCTTCGATCCAAGTCGGCTGGAAGTCGAGGATGAAAGCGAAAAACACCGCGGCCATGCCGGCTATCAGGACGGTGGCGAAAGCCATTTCCGGGTGTTGATGCGTGCCGAGGCGATGGCCGGGCTGGGCCGCCTGGCGCGGCACCGGGCGGTGCATGCGGCGCTGGGCGCCGATCTGATCGGGGCGATTCACGCGCTGTCGCTCGACCTCGACGCGTAAATCAACCGCGCCAGCCCGTCACATCGCGATCAGCGGCGGGCGCGGGTCAATTCTTGCGCGGGGTCTCGTCAGGTTCGGCGCTGGCGCTGCCATTCAGCAATTGCGCGGCACGGCGGCGCAGGGCTTCGGCGAGCGAGGCGTCGACGCGCTCTGACTCGTCCTCGCCGGTGTCAGCGGTGCTGCCGGGCTGGCGGCTGCGGTCAGGCAGGGCCAGCGGGCGCTGTGCATCGCTTTCCAGCAGGCGCGGCTGGAACGGCGCCGGGTCGCTGACTGCCGGACGGCGAAAGATTAGCAGGTTGCGAAAGCTGGTGCTGGTCTGGGTCAGCCCTTGACGTTCCTCTGATGGCAGGGTCTCGGCGCGTTGGTATTCCCAACCCTCGGCCGCCATCTGGTTCATCAGCTCTTCGATCGCATGGGCAAAACGGCCTTCGGGCCCCTTGGCGCCCTTGGCTTTCACTCCGCGAGTCGGGGCGGGAACCACCCGGTATTCATAGCGCGTTGGCATCCTGTGTCTCTCACTGCTCGTGGCCTTGGCGAGTTTGACCCGTTGGCTCTTGTGCGTGAATATCGCCAAGCAAAGCGGCAAGACAATGACGGTCAGGGGGCGGGTTGGTGACAGGGCGCGCCGTCACGCCGGGCTTGCGAATGATCCCCGGGGCCGGGGTTTCAGCCCTTGACCACAGGGGACTCAGCCGCCGCCGGATCCGCCTCGGCGCCAGGGTCGGCAGCAACCACTGCGCGATGCGGATCGTTCAAGGCCGGCACCACATCGCACCAGCCAGCATAGGGCTGCGCCAGCGCGGCCTGCGCCGCGGCGGTCCCGACGCTGACCCCGGGGGCGGCTCACCGCGTCGCCTGCATCGATCCGCGGCCTCAGATCTGAGCCGGGCCGGGGCGCTGCCCGCCGCTATTTGAACTCAGGGTGACGGCGCAGCTCAGGCCGCGTCGAATTTCGGTCGGACTTGCCTTTGCTGGCGGGACCGACGGGCTGAAAAATGCTTGCATCTCGATCATCGCGCGGTTTCCTGGCGAAATGACCAAGCTCATTCTCTTGCACAAGGCTGACTCGATCTATGAGGACGAGCCGGACGTGGTTTACGATTTTCCGCGCTCCTACCTGAAGGCCGCGCAGGAAGCGGTGGGCGACTGGGTCATCTATTACGAGCCGGTCAAGGCGGGTCCGCGCGGCTACTTCGCGGTCGCCAAGATTCAGCAGGTCATTCCGAAACCCGGCGTCGAGGGGCGCTACCTCGCGCTGATCGAGCCGGGCAGTTACCTTCCCTTCGATACCGAGGTGCCGCGCCTTGTGGATGGCCGCCCGCTCGAGGCGTCTTTGACCGAAACGGACGGAACACCGAAGAAGGGCGGGGCAGTGCAACGCGCGGTGCGACGGTTGCCCGAAGCCGATTTTGCCAGGATCGTTGACCTTGGGTTGCCGCAGGACCTCGAGCGCCGCGAAGAGACCCGCTATGACCCGGTGATGGATCACATGGCGGAGGATGCGGCGCCCTTCCAGCGCCCGGTTCTTGAGCGTCTGACGCGGCGCCGCTATCGCGACGTTGCCTTTCGCCGGAAGGTTCGGGCGGCCTATGATTATCGCTGTGCGATGTCCGGCCTGCAGCTCCGCAATGGCGGCGGACGACCCGAAGTCCAGGCCGCGCATATACGTCCGGTGGAGCGGCAGGGGAGCGATTCCACCCGCAATGGGCTGGCGTTATCCGGCACCCTGCACTGGATGTTCGATCGTGGCCTGATTTCGGTCGCCGAGGATTGCGAGACAATTCTCGTGTCGCGCAACAAGGTGCCGGGCGAGGTCGTGAACCGGCTCTTGCGACCGGATGGAAAGCTTTGGAAACCGGCGGCCCGGAAGGATTGGCCGAGCCCGGTGAACCTGAGGTGGCACCGCGAGAATGTCTTTGGCCAGGTGATGAGCGACGCGCCGATCAACTGGGGCTGAGACGTCCCGAAAGGCTTCACCGGGTTGCCTCTGCATGAACCCATGCGCCGAAAGTTCGAATGTGGCTGGGGGCGCTGCCCCCTCGGCCTTTGGCCTCACCCCCGGGATATTTTCGACCAGAGGAAGCCGGGAGCGGTGGTTCAGGTGGCGGGTGGTTTTTCCTTGCTGCCGAACAGCCCGGTCAGGGCACGGCGGATTGTGCCGGTGACCGAGGGGCGGCGACCGGCGCCAAAGGGCAGGGGGCGGCAGACCTCCATCGCGGCGATTCCAACCCGGGCGGTCAGGGCGCCGTTCACCAGCCCCTCGCCAAAGCGGCGCGACAGCCGGGCCAGCATGGTGCCGCCAAGGATCGAGCCGATGGTGTCATCGCCGACCGCGACCACCCCGGTGGCCACCAGATGGGTCATCACCGCCCGGGTCAGCCGCCAGGAGCCGAGGGTGCCGGAGCGGCCACCATAGATCTCGGCGATCCGGCGGATCATGCGCAGATTGGTGGTCAGCGCCACGATCACATCGGCAAAGGCCAGCGGCACCAGCGCGGTGACCGTGGCCACCTGCCGCGCCGCCGCCTCGGCCTCGCGCAGGGCGGCGGCGTCGAGCGGTGTCAGGATCTCGGTCTCGGCCAGCGCGATCAGCGCCTCGGCGTCGAATTGTTCCTCGGCGCGGTCGTGAAACCGTTGCAGGCCCCAGGCCAACTCGCCGCGCCGCCCATAGAGCGCGGTGAGCTGTGTCGTCAGGGCGCGAGCGCCGACAAGGTCTCGATCGAGCAAAACCTGCTTGGCATCCGATTGCAGCCGGTCCATCCGCGACAGGCGCGAGAAGGCGACGATTTCCTTGACCACAATGGCCAGGCAGACCAGCGCAAAGGCGGCGATCAGCGCAGTGACGGCATAGCCGAGCAGCGGAGTCGCCGCGATCAGCCCGGTCACCGCATTCCAGGCGGCCAGCGACAGGAAGGCGCCGAACAGCGCCAATGCCAACCCCCAGAACCAGCGTGCCAGCCGTGACGGGTGCCGGGCGCCCAGGGTGGCGACAATCTGCATCGCGCGCCCGGTTTCGGGGCCGATGTCAGGGGCGAGATCCGGCACCGGCGGCGCCTCGGCCGGGCTGGCCGGTTCGGCGCTGTCGTCGAGGTCGATCAGCACCGGGGCTTTCGACGGCGGCGATTTCGGCGGGGTATCAGGCATTGGTCGGACCTCCTTGCCAGAGGAATTGGATATCGGGCAGGCCTTCGTCATTGCCGGCGCCATCGCTGCGCGCCGCCTCGTGGAATCCCAGCGCCAGATAGAAGGACCGGGCGGCGGCATTGGCCTGAAAGCACCACAGGCTCAGCCGGTCGGTTTCGGCCTGCGCCGCCTCGATCAGCCGCCGTCCGATGCCGCGCCGCCGGGCGGTCGTGGCGAGGTAAAGCGCCACCACCTCTGCGCCATCGCGCGACAGGAACCCGGCGACCCGACCCTCCAGCAGCGCAACCTGTGTCCAGCCAAGGGCGATCAGGCGATCGGCAAAAGCGATCTCTTCGGCCCGGGTGTGGACCCGCGGCATCCAGTCGGTCTGATCGATGAAATCCGACATGATCGCCCCGATGCGGCCCGCATCGAGCGGATAGGCCGGTCGCAGCTGCAGCGCACCGCCACTCACAACCGGTCGCCGATCAGGAATTGCGCCGCCCGGTCGAGCCGGATGTGCGGCGGGCCTTCGCCCGGTTTCAGATGCAGCGCCGCCGGGGCAAAGGCCATGACGTTGTAATCGGCATCCAGCCAGCGCTCGGCCCCGGCCCGGGCCGGGTTCAGCAGGCGGTTGGGATCCTCGGGCAACTCACCGGGATAGAGCGCCGCCTGCTTGCCGCTGGACAAGAGCCGCCCGCGCACGCAATCGAGCTGGGCGCCGTCATGGCGAATGCTGTCCTCGACCGTGGCGCGCAACGCGGCAATCGCCATTGCGGCGGTGGTGGCCCCGGCAAAGGCGGCGCGGTCGACGGCGTCGCGCAGCAGCGCCTGCATGATGGCGCTGAGCCGGTCATGCTGCAGGTGATGCAGGTGATCGGCCTTGGTGGCGGCAAACAGGATCTTCTCGACCCGCTGACCGCTCAGAACCCGGCTGAGGAGGCCGTTGCGCCCGGGCCGAAAGGCGCCGAGGATACCGGCCATGGCGCGGCGCAGCTCCTCTACCGCCTGCGGCCCGTTGTGGATCGCGGTGAGCGCATCGACCAACACGATCTGGCGGTCGATACGGGCGAAATGGGTGCGAAAGAACGGCTTCACCACCCGGTCCTTGTAGGACTCGAACCGGCGCTCCATCTCGCGCCAGAGCCCGCGCCGGGACGGGCTGGCCTCGGAATGCAGCGGCGCAAAGGTGAGGGCAGGCGATCCGGCCATCTCGCCGGGCAGCAGGAACCGGCCCGGGGTGATATCGGCATGGCCAGCATCGCGGGCCGCGATCAGATAGGCGCGATAGGCGCTGGCCAGGGCGGTGGCGGTGGGCTCGTCCCATTTGCCGGTGTCGCGGGCGGCTTCGGCGGCGGCGCTGAACGCGGCGCCGAAGGGGCGTTTCGCGGCCCAGCCCAGCACCTCGGCGGACCAATCGGCATAGCTCTTGTCGAGCAGCGCCAGATCCAGCAGCCATTCGCCGGGGTAATCAACGATGTCCAGATGCAGGGTGCGCGGCCCCTGCAGCCCGCCAAGCAGCCCGGAGGGGCGCAGCCGCAGCGACAGGCGCAGCTCGCTCACTGTGCGGGTGCTTTCGGGCCAGTGCGGATCGGCGGCGGTGATTGCGGCCAGGTGGTCCTCATAATCGAAACGCGGCACCAGGTCGTCGGGCTGCGGCTGCAGATAGGCCCCGAGAATCCGCCCCTCGGCATTCGCTGCCAGTTGTGGCATCCGCGCCCGGTCCATCAGATTGGCAACCAGCGAGGTGATGAACACCGTCTTGCCCGCCCGCGCCAGGCCGGTCACCCCGAGCCGGATCACCGGGTCAAAGAACAGGCCCGAAACCTGATCGCCCACCGCTTCGACCCGGCGGCTCACGCCTTGGGTCAATGTCCCGATCACCACCTTGCCGATCCTGCCGCTGTTTGCCTCGTTCCCCGCAAGATAGACATGCGGCGCGGCACTTGCCAGTGCGGGGCTGGACGGGCTATCCGGGCGCATGCCTCGCTATGCCCTGAAAATTGAATATAATGGCCGGCCCTTCTGTGGCTGGCAGCGCCAGGTCGATCACCCCTCGGTGCAGGCAGTGATCGAGGCGGCGCTGGCCCGGCTGGAGCCGCGGGTGCATAATATCGCCGCCGCCGGACGCACCGACACCGGGGTGCATGCGACCGGGCAGGTGGCACATTGCGACATGGACCGGGACTGGGACCCGTTCCGGCTGTCCGAGGCGCTGAACCACCACCTGAAACCGCATCCGGTGGCGATTCTGGCGGTGGCGCGGGTGGCCGAGGATTGGCATGCCCGGTTTTCGGCGCAGCAACGCCAATATCATTTCCGCCTGCTGATGCGCCGCCCCCCGGCGACGCTGGACCCCGGTCTGGTCTGGCAGGTGAAGCGTCCGCTTGATCCCGAGGCGATGCGCGCGGGCGCCGCCTATCTGATCGGCACCCATGATTTCACCACCTTCCGCAGCACCATCTGCCAGGCCAAAAGCCCGATCAAGACGATGGACCGGATCGAGATTGTCGAGGCGACGGGTATTTCCGGGCCGGAATTGCACTTTCACCTCGCCGCCAGATCGTTTCTGCACAATCAGGTGCGCTCGATTGTCGGCACCCTGGAACGGGTCGGCGCCGGTGGCTGGCGCCCGGAGCAGGTGAAGGCCGCTCTGGCCGCATGCGATCGCGCCGCCTGCGGCCCGGTCTGCCCGCCGCAGGGGCTCTATCTCTCGCATGTCGTCTATCCCGGCGATCCCTTCGCCGATTGACGCCCCTCGCCCCGGTGAAATCTCCCCGCGCTTCCTCTGGTCGAAAATATCCCGGGGGTGAGGCCGCAGGCCGAGGGGGCAGCGCCCCCTGCGACGCCAGGCCCCGGGGCGCAGGCTCTGGACCCCTGCGCCGCAGCAGCCTATAAGCCGCGCATGGTCCGGGACATGGCATATCGCATACGAATTAGCCGCCCGGCGGCCTGACACGCGTCGGGACGCCGGGACAAGGCGCATGGGGTCTCCCGCGCTGCATCCTCCGCCAATCCCCCGAGCAATGAAGGACCGGATATGTCCGCAGACACCCCCGAGACTCTCGATTACAAAGACACGCTGAACCTGCCGAAAACCGGTTTTCCGATGCGCGCAGGTCTGCCCAAACGCGAACCCGAATGGCTGGATCGCTGGGCCAGGATCGGCATCTACGACCGGCTGCGCGAAAAAACCGGGCGCACGCCCTTTACCCTGCATGATGGCCCGCCCTACGCCAACGGCCATCTGCACATTGGCCACGCGCTGAACAAGACGATCAAGGACATGATCGTGCGCAGCCATCAGATGATGGGCCATGACGCGCGCTATGTCCCCGGCTGGGATTGTCACGGCTTGCCGATCGAATGGAAGATCGAGGAACAATACCGCGCCAAGGGGCGGGACAAGGACGCCGTCCCGGTCGTGGATTTCCGCCAGGAATGCCGCAAATTCGCCGAAGGCTGGGTCGATATCCAGCGCGAGGAGTTCAAACGCCTCGGCATCACCGGCAATTGGGCCGATCCCTATCTCACCATGAATTTCCACGCCGAACGCGTCATCGCCGAGGAATTCATGAAATTCCTGATGAACGGCACACTCTACCAGGGCTCGAAACCGGTGATGTGGAGCCCGGTCGAAAAGACCGCGCTGGCCGAGGCCGAGATCGAGTATCACGATCACAAGAGCCACACGATCTGGGTGCCGTTCCGCGCCAGCAATGGCACGGGGGATCTGGATGGCGCCAAGGCGGTGATCTGGACCACGACTCCCTGGACGATCCCCTCGAACAAGGCCGTCGCCTATAATCCCAAGATCGCCTATGGTCTCTATGAGGTTACCGGCACGCCGGACGAATGCTGGTGCGTGGTTGGCGATCGCTACCTCCTGGCTGACACGCTGGCGAGCGAAGTTCTGGGCAAGGCGCGGCTGGAACCAGGCATGTGGACGCGTCTGCGCGACGTGAGCAATGATGAACTCGCCGCTCTGATGCTGTCCCATCCCTTCGCCGGTCTGCCCGGCGCCGATGGCTTCTGGGATTACGATGTCCCGATGATCGACGGCGATCATGTCACCGATGATGCGGGCACCGGCTTTGTCCATACCGCGCCCTCGCACGGCGCCGACGATTACGATTGTTTCGTCAAGCGCAACTGGCTCGACCGGATGACCCATAATGTCGGCGAGGAAAGCGAATTCCTGCCGCATGTGCCGTTCTTTGGCCCGAAGATCCACCCGATCGGCGGCGACGGCGTTGCCCTCAAGGTGTTCGATCGCAAGGGCAAAGAGGGCAAGGCCAATACGGCGGTCATCGACAAGCTGGTCGAGGTCGGCGGGCTGATCGCCCGGGGCCGGGTCAGCCATTCCTACCCGCATTCCTGGCGCTCCAAGGCGCCAGTGATCTTTCGCAACACCCCGCAATGGTTCGCCGCCATCGACCGCCCGCTTGGTGATGGGCTCGACACCTATGGCACCACCATCCGCGAGCGGGCGCTGACCAGCATCGACAAGCTGGTCGACTGGACCCCGCAGACCGGCCGCAACCGGCTCTATTCGATGATCGAGACGCGGCCCGACTGGGTGCTGTCGCGGCAACGCGCCTGGGGTGTGCCGCTGACCTGTTTCGTGAAGAAGGGCGCGTTGCCCACCGATCCTGATTTCCTGCTGCGCGACGCGGGCGTGAATGCCCGGATCGCCGCGGCGTTCGAGGCCGAGGGCGCGGATTGCTGGTATCTCGATGGCGCCAAGGCGCGGTTCATCGCCGATGCCGCCGACCCGGAGGCCTATGAGCAGGTGTTTGACGTGCTCGACGTCTGGTTTGATTCCGGCTGCACCCATGCCTTCGTGCTGCGCGACCGGCCCGATGGCACCCGTGACGGCATCGCCGATGTCTATATGGAAGGCACCGACCAGCACCGTGGCTGGTTCCATTCCTCGATGCTGCAGGCCTGCGGAACCCTGGGCCGCGCGCCCTATCGCAACGTGGTCACCCATGGCTTCACGCTGGACGAGAAGGGCAACAAGATGTCCAAATCGCTCGGCAATACGATTGTTCCCGAGACGGTGATCAAACAATACGGCGCCGACATTCTGCGGCTCTGGGTGGCGCAATGCGATTTCACCGCCGACCAGCGGATCGGACCGGAGATCCTGAAAGGCACCGCCGACAGCTATCGCCGGTTGCGCAATACCATGCGCTTCCTGCTCGGCGCACTCAATGATTTCGACGCCGCGGACAGGGTTGCGCCCGACGACATGCCAGAGCTGGAGCGCTGGGTGCTGCACCGGGTGGCCGAGCTCGATGAACGGGTGCGGTCGGGCTACAAAGCTTACGATTTCCAGGGTACGTTTCAGGCGGTGTTCAATTTCGCCACCATCGAATTGTCGGCATTCTATTTCGATATTCGCAAGGATGCGCTCTATTGCGACGGCGATACGGCGCGGGCACGGGCGGCGCGCTCCGTGCTTGATATCCTGTTCCACCGGCTGACCAGCTGGCTGGCGCCGATCCTGGTGTTCACCATGGAAGAGGTCTGGCTTGAACGCTTCCCGGGCGAGGACAGCTCGATCCATCTGATGGATTTCCTCGACACGCCCGCTGCATGGCGCAACAACGACCTGGCGGCGAAATGGGCCGGGATCCGGCAGGCCCGCCGGGTGGTGACCGCCGCGCTGGAAGTGCAGCGGGTCGACAAGGTGATCGGCGCCTCTCTGGAAGCGGCACCGGTGGTGCATGTCGAGGACAAGGCCCTGCTGGCGGCGCTGAAATCGGTGGATTTCGATGATATCTGCATCACCTCGGCACTGTCGCTGAGCGGCGATCCGGCCCCGTCCGAGGCGTTCCGCCTGCCCGAGGTCGCCGGGCTCGGCGTGGTGTTCGAGATGGCGGAGGGCGAGAAATGCCAACGCTGCTGGAAGATCCTGCCCGATGTCGGCCAGCATGCCCATGCCGGGGTCTGCGGGCGGTGCGACGCGGCGCTGGGCTGAGCCAACCCTCCTGGGGCGCGCGGGGGTGAGGGCCGAGGAGGGGGCGCTGCCCCCACCGCGCTGCGCGCGGCCCCCCGGAATATTTTTGGCAAGATGAAGCCCGGGGGTGGGCTTGCCATCGGCGATGTTGCGGGTCAGGCTGAGGCGATGAATGTGGCGACCCTGGACAGTCCTATCGGGCCGATGTCGATCACCGAAACCGATGGGATGATCACCGATATCGGCTGGACCGAGAGCGGCGGCGCGCGCGGCGCTTCGGCGGTGCTGGATGCGGCTGTGGCGCAATTGACGGAATATTTCGCCGGGGTGCGGCGGGTGTTTGATCTGCCGCTGGCGCTGCAGGGCGGTGAGCTGCAACGTGCTGTCTGCGCCGAGATGCTGGCGATTCCGTTTGGCGAAACCGTGACTTATGGTGATATCGCCAAGCGGCTGGGGGCACCGGCCCAGGCCATTGGCCAGGCCTGCGGCGGCAACCGGATTCCGGTGGTGATCCCCTGCCATCGGGTGCTGGGCGCTGCGGGGCTGGGCGGGTTTTCGGCGCGCGGCGGGGTGGAAACCAAGGTCGCCCTGCTGCGCCATGAGGGCGCGGCCGGGTTGCTGATCTAGGCGTCGGGGAAATGCCGGGCGCGGGCGGCGTCGAGGTCGAGCGTCGCCATGCGCAGCAGCCCCTCGGCCCTCAGCGCCTGGCTGAGCGCCGGGGTGGCGGTGCAGACATGCTCAAAGAAGCGACGCAGCCCGGCCTCGCCCTCAGCCGCCTCGATGCTGGCCAGCATCTGGTGCAGGGTCAGCCCGCCATCCTTGGCCGGGCGCGGCGGTTTCAGATCGGGGCGATAGGAGCCGCGTTCATGCCGGAATCGGTAATGCGCCAGCCAGGTTTCGGCATCGGGCGCATGCATGTGGCAGAGGCCGATCGCAGCCAGTTCGGCATGGCCGGGGTTCTGGGTGCCATCCTGAAACAGGTTGTGAATGCGAAACTCCGCCCCGGCCAGGGTGGTGCGCACAAAGAGCTTGCCCGCCACATGGCTGAGGAAACCGCCATCAAGGCCGCGGGCATAATCCGGGAACAGCCGCTCGGTCTGCGCCCGCCGGGTCGGGCGATCCAGATGCATCGCCTTCAGCGCCCAGAGCGGGCCGGGCGCAGCGCCTGGGGCAGGTGCCAGCGCTTCAAGCGGGCGCATCCGGGCACATTGAATGGTGTCGGGCAGAGCCGCCAGAGTGCTGGCGACCTCCTGATCCGGCAGCAGGAATTCATCGACGTCGATATGCGCCAGCCAATCGACTTCGGCCGGGGTCCGGGCCAGAACCCGGCTGGCGTTCCTGGTCTGGCGGACCTGGTGCTTCACCGGTCGCCGGCCGCCGTTGTTTTGCCAGTAGCGATCACCGGTCTGGGTGACCCTGATCCGTGGATGTGCCTTCAACAGGTGCATCACCACCGGATCCGGGGCGTCGAGATGCAGGTAAATCCGCGCCGCCCCCAGTTCGAGATGCCAGGCGGCGAAATTCGCCACCGCCCGCAGCGGCGCCTTTACGGTGGTGACGATGCCCCAGCTGACCATCTCAGGCGATGTCCGGTGGCAGCGTGCCGAACACATCCTCGACCGCGGCGTCGAGATCCATTTCCACGCTCACCAGCATATCGTGATCGGCGAGTGCCTGCACCAGCCGTGGCGTGGCAGTGCAGACCTCTTCGTAAAAATGGCTGAGGCCGTTTTCGCCCTCGGTCTCGCGCAGGAAATCGATGATGTCGGACAATCGGAAATCGGTGCTGTCCTTCTTGCGATAGGAGCCGTGGTCGAGCCGATAGTCGAGCTTGCTGCGAAAGGCCTCCCAAGTCGCAGCATGGGCATGGCCAAGATAGGTGCCGTTCACCGTCACCCGATTGCTGACGCCCGTGCCGTCCAGGTTCAGGGAATGGATGCCAAGCCGGACCTCGGGAATGCCGGTGCGCACGATGCACTTGCCCTCAAGATGGCTGACATAGCCGCCACGCAGATGGGCGCCATAGGTCGGATAGATCTCGGGCAGCACTGATTTGGTCTGCCCCCCCATCCGCGCGGTGGTCTTGAATCGCGCCGGGGCACCCGGATCGGTGTCCGCCAGGCGCTCCACCGGCGGCACAAGGATCACCGCGATATCCTCAGGTGCTTGGGTCAGAACCTCGGCCAATGGTCTGTCAGGCATCAGAAATTCATCGACGTCGATATGGGCAAGCCAGTGCAGGTCACTGCCTTGATAGCAATGGGTGGCATTGGCGGTCTGGCGCAGTTGATGCGCCTTGGGGCGGCGGCCGATGACCTGCCAATAGAGCGTATTGCAAAGGACCACCTCGACCCCGGGATGCGAGGTCAGCCACGCCGCCTTGGCCTCGTCGGCGTCGTCGAGATAGATCGACACCCGCGCCGCGCCCAGTTGCAGATGCCAGGCGGCAAAGCGGGCGATGTCGGCCAGCGGCGCCATCTGCGTCGAAACCACGCCCCAGCGCAGCAGGCCCGGGTCGGGTTCCACCCTCTCCGGGTTGACCGGGGCCGGGTGTTGCCACAGTTTGGCACGCGAGTTGAACAAGGTCTCTTGCCGTTGTTTCTTCGGGTGTTTCGGCGTCGGGCCGGGATCGGGCCTTGTGCCTTCGCGGGCTTCGCGCATCAGCCGCAGGCGGCGAAACAGGTTGCGGTCATCGCGGTTCAGCGCCTCAAGCAGGTGATGCGCCAGCGGTGCAACAACCGGATCCTCGGCCGCATCCATCCAGATCCGCCCCAGCATGTTCACATCCAACCCGCCGCCAACGATCGCATAAGGATCCATCTGCAAGGGCAGCTTGCTGCTGGATTTCTTGCCCTTCTGGAATATCACTTCCGGGGTCACGCCGGAAAACAGCCGCTCGGTCTCGTACAGCTTCATCGTGTTGAACAACACGCTGAGCACATGGCCGACCCGGCGCTGCGCGTCGGTGGCGCCGTGGTCGCCAAAGGTGGTGATCGATGAGACCAGCCAGCGGGCATCGAGGTTGGCGATCAGGAAGTCTGCATGTTCGCGCCACAGGCGCAGGAACAGCGGCGCGGCTTGTGGCGGTTGATCGCGGCGGCGCAGATTGGCGATCAGCAATCCATTCAGATAGCACAGCGCCGGTTGCCCGGCGAATTCCCGGTGCAATTGTCGGCATTTTGAGCCGAAACCGGATTTCGAGGTTCTCAGCTCTGCCGGGATGGTGCCGATCAATTGGTCGCGCAGCTGGATCAGGTCGCAATCGAGCGGCGGCAGGCCTTCGCCCTCGTCATAGGTCATCGGCTCGCGGCGGCCCTCCATCTGGGCCAGAACCGCCTGAAATCCGCCCGCGTAGGTCAGCCTGCCTTCGGTGTCGTTTCCGTCCTGCATGGGCGCAGAATGCGTGTGGCGGGGACGCCGCACAAGTTGTCGGAGCGGCGGCGCTCAAATGCCTCAGCCGGTGGCGCTTTGGTGCAACTTTGGTGAAAAACCGGAGGCCAGAACGGCGAGGCTGGGGCGCGGGGTCAGCACCGTGACTTCACGCTTTGGTAAGGTCAGGATCGCGTCATATCCATCTGGAGTATAGTGATAAAGCTGGCCATCATGGATCAGATGCGGGGCGTCATTCCAGAGGATGAAACTGCCGGATGGCAGGTCTTGCGCCGGGGCCTGAACGCGGATCTGACTGCGGTCGCGCCGCACCCGATTGGCGTGCAGGGCCTGGTCCATTTCGGGCGCCGAGGGCTGCACGCCGGTCGCGGCACTCCAAGCGGCGCGATAGGCGTTGTAATCGGCGCGGCGGCAATAGGCGCAGGGACGGTGCCCGGCGGCCAGCGCCACCGCCTCGTCCAGAAAGAACAATTCGGTCCAGCGGCCTGGGGTCATCGGGATCCGGTGGACATCCTTGAACTGCAACGCACAGATGATCCAGGCCTTGTGCCGCCAGCGGGCACGGCCCAGGCGGCGTTGATCGTCATGCAGGACACCGCGGTTACCGGTGAAGGTGCCGCGCGCCGGGATGGCGACGATCTCTCCACTCGGCAGCACCCGGTTTTGCAGTGTCACACCATCATTTCCTTGGTCGCGGTCAGTTTCAGCTCAGGATGGTCGCGTTCCACCCGATCGATATCCCATTGCAGTCGGGTCAGGAAAACCGGGTCGCCGTCATGGTCATAGGCGATGTGCTGTTTGTTGGTATTCGAAAATTTTTCAATGTCTTGTGCGGTGCCGTTGATCCATCTGGCGCTGATGAACTGACTCGGTTCAAAGCGCACCGGCAAGCCATATTCCAGCTCGATTCGGCTGCCCAGAACCTCGAATTGCAGCGCCCCGACGACGCCGACGATAAAGCCCGCGCCGATCATCGGCTTGAACACCTTGGCGGCGCCTTCTTCGGCGAATTGCATCAGCGCCTTTTCCAGGTGCTTGGCCTTCAGCGGATCACCGGCCCGAACGTTTTGCAGCAATTCCGGCGCAAAGGACGGGATCCCGGTGACGCGCAGCGCCTCGCCCTCGGTCAGGGTGTCGCCGATGCGCAATTGGCCATGGTTGGGAATGCCGATGATGTCGCCGGCCCAGCCTTCTTCGGCCAGCTCACGATCCGAGGCGAGGAATAGAACCGGGCTGGAAATTGTCATTGATTTCTTTGATCTTACATGGGTCAACTTCATCCCTCGCATGAAGTGACCTGAGGCGAGGCGGACAAAGGCGACGCGGTCGCGATGCTTGGGATCCATATTCGCCTGAACTTTGAAGACAAACCCGGAAACATTTGTTTCTTCGGGTGAAATCTTGCGCGGCTTGGCGTTTTGAATCTGCGGCTCCGGGCCATAGATGCTGATCCCGTCCATCAATTCCTTGACGCCAAAGGAATTGATCGCCGAGCCGAACCAGATCGGGGTCATATGCCCCTCAAGCACCGATTGCGGGTTCAGTGTCGGCAGCAATTCCCGTGCCATTTCAACATCTTCGCGTAACTTGCTCAACAGATGCGCCGGCACATGTTCGGCCAGTTTCGGGTCATCCAGACCGCTGATCTTGACGCTTTCTCCGACCTTGTTGCGGTCCTTGCGGTCCATCAGCTCCAGCCGGTCGTTCAGGATATCATAGCAGCCCATGAAATCCTGCCCGACGCCGATCGGCCAAGAGGCCGGGGTCACGTCGATGGCCAGGTTTTCCTGAATTTCATCAATGATATCAAACGTGTCCCGACTTTCCCTATCCATCTTGTTACAGAAGGTCAGGATCGGCAGGTCGCGCATGCGGCAGACTTCGAACAACTTCCTTGTCTGGCTCTCCACGCCCTTGGCGCCGTCAATCACCATCACCGCGGCATCGACCGCCGTCAGGGTGCGATAGGTGTCTTCGGAGAAATCCGAGTGCCCGGGCGTATCGACAAGGTTGAACCGGAAGTTTTTGTAATCAAACGACATTGCCGAAGCTGAGACCGAGATGCCGCGGTCCTTTTCCATCTGCATGAAATCGGATCGGGTGCGTCGTGCCTCGCCCTTGGCGCGCACCTGTCCGGCCATCTGGATGGCGCCGCCGAACAGCAGGAATTTTTCGGTCAGTGTCGTCTTGCCCGCATCCGGGTGCGAGATGATCGCAAAAGTGCGGCGACGCGCGATTTCGGGCGGCAAGGCGGGGCGGTTGGTTGCGGTGTCCAGCATGGGCGCTATGTATCAGCCCGCCGGAAAACGGCAAGATGGCACGTCACTGCAGCGCGTTTGAGGATCTGGCGATGGCGGGGCGCCGAACCCCTAGCGTTCCGACGCCGCCCGCAGCAACCGCGCCGCATCGGGCCGGTCGAGCAATGATTTCTGCACTTCGAAATCCAGATGCGGACGCCCGGAATGGCCCGGAAGCGCAGCCGACAGTTTGGCGTCCAGTTCGGGCGGCAGGGCCGCGCGGGTGCGGGTGTCGATCAGCAGGGTCTCGGCGGCGATGCCTTCGGCATAGATGATCTGATGGCTGTCAAACAGCAGCTGGTAATATTCGACGAACCCCCCCTGTTGCTGCAGGATCGACTCACCATTCACCAGATGCCGGGCGCGCACCAGAACCTCGTGGCGCCCGGCGCCCAGGGTGTCCTGGCGTTGATAGATGAACAGCCGGTGATCCGGGCTGACGATCAGGTCGTGGTCGTTGTTCAGAATGCCGGCGGAAATCAGGATCGGGGCGAATTCACCAACCGCACGGACGGTGGAATGACCGATCCAGCGCACCGCCTGCACCCCGTCGTCGCGGGTCAGCACCCGGTCGCCGATGCTGAGATCCTCGATCGCCATCTGCATGCCCGAGGCCATGGTGATCCGCGTGCCCCGGGTGAAGGAGACGCAGGCGACCTCGGCAAAGCGCCGGGCCTGGGTCTCGGTGTCGATGCGGACCAGCCGGTAATCGGTGCGCGGCAGCATCGGTGCAAAGGGCAGGGCAAAGATCTCGCTGACATGGCCCAGGCTGTCGACCTCGACCAGCACCAGCATTTCGGCGGTCTCGCTGTTGTCACCCATGAAGGTCAGGCAGGAATCAAGGTGGATCACCGATCCCGGGGTGCCGGCCTCAGTATCCTCCCCGACGCGAATGGTGCCGTCGGCTTCGGTTTCCAGTGCCAGACGCACCGGTTCGGTGGCTTTGCACCAATAGATATCGTCCGGAATCACCTCAGCCGCAAAGGACAGCTCGTCCCCCATGTTCGCACCATGTTCGACGAAAAAGTCTGCGGCCCGGAAAACCGGGACAGAGGCGGCGGGTTGGGCAATCGCACTGGTCATTCGGTCTGCTCAATTTTCTATCTGTCTCACCCCTCCAGGGGGCGTTAAGCTCCGGTCTAGCGATCAAATGCGGCGGCATACGGGCAAGTTTTCGGAACTTTCCCGGCAATCATGCGCCCGATGTGGTCAGAAAATGCAGGAAATCCGGGAGGAACGGTAAATGGATCTGGGTATCAAAGGCAAGACGGCGCTGGTTTGCGCGTCATCCAAGGGGCTGGGGCGCGGCTGTGCGATGGCGCTGGCCGCCGAGGGGGTCAATCTGGTGATCAACGCCCGTGGTGCTGAGGCGCTTGAGGCGACGGCGGCCGAGATTCGCGCTGCCCATGGCGTCGAGGTGGTCGCGGTGGCTGCCGATATCACCAGCGACGAGGGCCGCGCCAAGGTGCTGGCCGCCTGTGGTCAGATCGACATCCTGGTCAACAACGCCGGTGGCCCGCCGCCGGGATTCTGGCCGGATTGGGAGCGCGCGGATTTCATCGCGGCGCTGGATGCCAACATGCTGACCCCAATCGCGCTGATCAAGGCGCTGGTGCCGGCGATGATGGAACGCGGCTGGGGCCGGGTGGTCAATATCACCTCGGCCTCGGTGCGCAGCCCGATCGCCCAGCTTGGCCTGTCCAATTCCGCCCGCGCCGGGCTGACCGGCTATGTCGCGGGCACCTCCCGGCAGGTCGCCAAGAGCGGGGTGATCATGAACAACCTGCTGCCCGGCAGCCATGACACCGACCGGATCAAGGCGCTGACCGAATCCACCCGCCAGCGCGAGGGCATCAGCATGGAAGACGCGATTGCCCGCCGCAACGCCACCAATCCCACCGGCCATATCGGAACGGCCGAGGATTTCGGCGCCACCTGTGCCTTCATGTGTTCGCAATTCGCGAATTTCATGGTCGGGCAGAATATCCTGCTGGACGGTGGAGCCTTTAACTCGACTGTCTGATGGCCGCGGGGTTTTCGCTCAAGGGTCCGCTGTTCAATCCGGCCAGGGTCGCAAGCCTTGGCCGGGAACTGGCCCGGGCCTGGCCGGATTTCGACGCCGCCCTGTTCGAGGCGCGGGGCGGTGCGCGCCGCGCCACGCCGGTGCAGGTCAACCGGGGCCGGCGCGCCAGTGGCGAATTTGACCTGCGTTGACACGGGCGGTTGCATGGCGGGCGAGCCGAGGCTAAGCCTGCCCGAACCCGAGCGTTTTCGTCAGAAGAGGGACGAACGGCCTTGACCGCGCAGACCCCGCGCCTTGAGATCCGCAACCTGACCCGCCGTTACGGCGGGCGCGCGGTGGTGGACGATGTTTCACTTTCGGTGATGCCAGGGCAGGTGACCTGCCTGCTCGGGCCTTCGGGCTGCGGCAAATCGACGACCCTGCGGATGATTGCCGGGGTCGAGATGCAGGACAGCGGCAGCATCTGGGTGGATGGCGCGCTGATCTGCGACACGGTGTTCCGGGTGCCGCCGGAGCGGCGCCATATCGGGCTGATGTTTCAGGATTTTGCACTGTTCCCGCATCTCAGCGTCGCCGACAACGTCGCCTTTGGCCTGACCGGCGATCGCGCCAGCAATCGCGCCCGGGTGGCCGAGATGTTGCAGCGGGTCGATCTTGGCCGCTTCATCGACGCCTGGCCGCATGAGCTGTCGGGCGGCGAACAGCAGCGGGTGGCGCTGGCCCGGGCGCTGGCACCGCGCCCGCGCATCATGTTGATGGACGAACCCTTCTCCGGCCTCGACAACCGGCTGCGCGACGGTATCCGCGACGCCACCCTCGATGTGCTCAAGGACGAGGGCACCGCGGTGCTGCTGGTCACCCATGAGCCGGACGAGGCGATGCGGATGGCCGATAACATCGCGCTGATGCGCGACGGGCGGATCGTGCAGCGTGGCGCGCCCTACAACATCTACAACGCGCCGGTGGACCGCGACTCGGTGGCGTTCTTCAGCGATGTGAATGTGATTCGGGGCCGGGTGCAGGGGGCGCTGACCACCACCCCCTTCGGCCAGTTCCTGGCCCCCGGGGTGCCAGACGGGGCCGAGGTCGATATCGTGATCCGCCCGCAGCACCTGAAGATCGACTTTGACCGCGACGGACGCGGCCCGATGCCGACGCCGCAGGACGGCACCCCGGCGCGCGGCGTGGTGCAGCGCGCCCGGTTCATGGGCAATGAAAGCCTGGTGGAATTCCAGATGGATCACGATGGCTCGACCCTCCGCGCCACCGTGCCCAATGTGTTCCTGCCCAAACCCGGCAAGCCGCTGTGGCTGACCATCCGCCGTGACCGCTGTTTCGTGTTCCCGGCCAGCTAAAGCCCGCCGCTTCCTCTGGTCAAAAATATCCCGGGGGGGCCGCAGGCCGGGGGCGGCGCCCCCTCCGCAGATGCCAGCGGCGCCTAACTCAGCAGTTTATCCACCACCCGGCCCGACACCGAATGTTGCAGCCCGGCGAAACTGCCGCTGGTCAACATCTCTTCGGCGGCGTCGATCAGCACCCGATGGGTGATCCGTGCCAGCGATGAGCCGAGCGAGATCCGGGCCACCCCGATCCGGGCGAAGTCCGCGCGGCTGTGATTGGCCATTGTTCCGGCGACAAGGACGTTCACCGGTGCCGTGACCGCGCCGCAGATCCGCGCCAGCCCGTCGAGGTCCGGCGGGGCAGACGCATAGAGGCAATCGGCACCGGCAGCTTCAAACGCCTGCAACCGCCGTATTGCCTCATTCAGGTTATAGCTGCCCCGCAACATGCCATCGGCGCGGGCGACCAGTACGAAATCGCGGGGCAGGATGCGGGCGGCGGCGACCGCGGCCTTGATCCGCTCGACCGCCAGATCGAACGCATAGGCGCCGGATCCGGGCAGCATCGTGTCCTCGATCGAAATCCCGGCCAGCCCGGCCTCGGCGGCCAGCCGCACGGTTTCGGCGCAGATCTCGGGCGTGTCACCAAAGCCGTTTTCGAAATCCCCTGACACCGGCAGCGGGGTTGCCGCGACGATGGCCTGGGCATGGGCCAGGGCCTCGTCCCGGCTGATACCGCCATCGGGCCGTCCCAGGGTAAAGGCATGCGCCGCGGATGAGGTCGCCAGCGCCTGCGCCCCCTTGGCGGCCAGCACCCTGGCCGATCCGATGTCCCAGGCATTGCAGAGGATGAAGGGGTTGCCCTTTTTGTGCAGGGCGCGGAAGTCAGGGGCAGGATCGTGCATTTTGCTCTCCATAAAAGCCGATGCGGTGGCATTGGTGGGCGATCTCCGGCCGAACGCAAGGCCCCCTGGTCAGAACCGCTCTGGCAGCGCCGCCCCAGGGGTCCGACACCTCGGCCCCGGGCAGGGTTGCGCAGATCGTTCGGATCAGGGCGCGGCTCATCGCGGCAGGATTGGTCGGGGCGGGCAAAAAATCAAGGCTTGGCAGATCCGCGCTTTCGGTCTAGTGCTGACACCCATGAACCGGATTTGCATCATCATCTGCTGCATTATTCCCTGCTGACATAGTCACGCGGGCCGGTCATTTCGTTTCCAAATCAAGACGATCCTGATAGGTCCGCGGCCAAGCCGCGTGAGGACGCCTGTTATGGTCGAGATAAAGCTGACGAATACGATGACGCGAAAGAAAGCCATCTTTCGCCCGATCGACCCGTCGAATGTGCGGATCTATGTCTGTGGTCCGACGGTCTATGACCGCGCCCATCTGGGCAATGCCCGCCCGGTGGTGGTGTTTGACGTGCTGAACCGGCTGCTGCGCCATGTCTATGGCAACGATCACGTCACCTATGTGCGCAACTTCACCGATGTCGATGACAAGATCAACGCGCGGGCGGCGCGCGATGGGCGCTCGATCCGCGAGATCACCGATGAGACCATCGGCTGGTATCACGATGATATGGACGCGCTGGGCAATCTGCGCCCGGATCATGAGCCGCGCGCCACCGATTTCATCCCGCAGATGGTGGCGATGATCGCCGGGCTGATCGAGGCGGGTCATGCCTATGCCGCCGAGGGCCATGTGTTGTTTGCGGTCGAGTCCTACGCCGAATATGGCCGCCTGTCCGGCCGCTCCATCGATGACATGATCGCCGGGGCGCGGGTCGAGGTGGCGCCCTACAAGCGCAACCCGATGGATTTCGTGCTGTGGAAACCCTCGAGCGCGGATCTGCCCGGCTGGGACAGCCCCTGGGGCCGCGGGCGGCCGGGCTGGCATATCGAATGTTCCGCCATGGCCCAGGAGCTTTTGGGCGATCATTTCGACATTCACGGCGGCGGCAATGACCTGATGTTCCCGCATCACGAGAATGAAATCGCCCAGAGTTGCTGTGCCCATCCCGGCGCCGGCTTCGCCAATGTCTGGCTGCACAACGAGATGCTGCAGGTCGAGGGCAAGAAGATGTCAAAGTCGCTGGGCAATTTCTTTACCGTCCGCGATCTGCTGGATCAGGGCGTCCCGGGCGAGGTGATCCGCTTCGTGTTTCTGGGCACCCATTACCGCAAGCCGATGGATTGGACGGACGGAAAGCGGCAGGAGGCGGAGGCGACTCTGCTCAACTGGCGGTCGCTCGTAGCAAGACTTGGTGAGAGTGCGACGAAGGAAATTCTTTCGGACTCTCAAACCGACGACGAAGTCGTTGCAGCCCTGGCCGATGATCTAAACTCGGCGGGAGCGATCACGGCGCTGCACAGGCTCGCACGGCGTGTGCGAGGCGGGGATGTTGAAGCCGCTAAAAAGCTTGCCGGTTCCTGTGCGATGTTGGGACTGGACTTGAATGCTGACCAGGTGATTGAGCGTTTGGTTGCCCAAATCCAAATGGGTCGTACTCGAATTTCCATCCAGCAGGATCATGCGCCACTCATCGGGCGCCTATTGGAGTTGAGAGCCGAAGCCCGTGCGAAGAAGGATTTCGAAACGGCGGATCGCATACGGGACGCATTCGTAGCGGCGGGAGTAGAGGTGGTGGACACAAAGGAAGGCCCGATGTGGACTCTCAAAGCTGATTTCGACCCCACCAGGCTGGAGGGGTTGAAATGAGCGCTGATTTAAACGGAACACAGGTTCGCCCACGGCCCGAGGGTGGGGGCGAAATCGCCCCCGCCCTGGGGGGCGGGTCGGGGGCGAACCGGGCCGCAAACGGCCCGGTGGTACTCGGGAATGGTAACGCTTTGCTGGGGCGGGTCGGCGCAGCCCGGCGTGCCAGCGGGCGGGTGCCTTTTTATGAAAACCAGCGCAGCCTATGCGCCGGGGAGACGATGCGATGAAACAGAAACTCTATCTCTACGACACCACCCTGCGCGACGGGCAACAGACCCAGGGCGTGCAATTCTCGACGCCCGAGAAGATCCGCATCGCCGAGGCGCTGGATCATCTCGGCATCGATTATATCGAAGGTGGCTGGCCCGGGGCCAACCCGACCGACAGCGCGTTTTTCGACGCGGCGCCGCAGACCAGGGCGCGGATGACCGCCTTTGGGATGACCAAACGCAGCGGCCGCTCGGTGGAAAATGACGATGTGCTGGCGGCGGTTCTGAACGCCGCCACCGGCTCTGTCTGCCTGGTTGGCAAGACCCATGATTTCCACGTCACCACGGCGCTGGGCATCACCCTTGAGGAAAACATCGACAATATCCGCGACAGCCTTGCCTACCTGGTCGCCGAAGGCCGCGAGGCGCTGTTTGACGCCGAGCATTTCTTTGACGGCTGGAAAGCCAACCGCGCCTATGCGCTGGAGACCATCCGCGCCGCCTATGACGCGGGCGCCCGCTGGGTGGTGCTCTGCGACACCAATGGCGGCACCCTGCCGGTCGAAATCGGCCAGATCGTCGCCGAAGTGATCGCCGCAGGTATCCCCGGCGAGAGGCTGGGCATCCACACCCATAACGACACCGCCAATGCGATTGCCGGATCGCTGGCGGCGGTGGATGCCGGGGCGCGCCAGGTGCAGGGGACGCTGAACGGGCTGGGCGAACGCTGCGGCAATGCCAATCTGATCACCCTGATCCCGACCCTGATGCTGAAAGAACCCTATGCCAGCCGCTATGAGATCGGGGTCAGCACCGAGGGGCTGGCCGGGTTGACGGCGCTGTCGCGTCAGCTTGACGATATCCTGAACCGGGTGCCGACCAAACAGGCGCCCTATGTCGGGGCCTCGGCTTTTGCCCATAAGGCCGGGCTGCATGCCAGCGCCATCCTGAAAGCGCCGGAGACCTATGAGCATATCGACCCGGCCCTGGTCGGCAATGAACGGGTGATCCCGATGTCGAACCAGGCCGGGCAGAGCAATCTGCGCCGCCGCCTGGCGGATGCCGGTATTGCGGTGCCCAAGGGCGATCCGGCGCTGGGGCGGATGCTGAACGAGGTCAAGGGACGCGAGGATCGCGGCTATACCTATGACAGTGCCCAGGCCAGTTTCGAACTGCTGGCGCGCGAGGAACTGGGGCAGATGCCACAGTTCTTTGAGGTCGAACGCTATCGGGTGACCATCGAGCGGCGCACCAATGCCGTCGGCAAACGGGTGAGCCTGTCAGAGGCGGTGGTGGTGATCGTGGTCGATGGCGAGCGGCGGATGTCGGTTTCGGATTCGCTGGATGAGGACGGCTCGGATCGCGGGCCGGTGAACGCGCTGGCGACGGCGCTGGCCAAGGATCTGGGGCCGCTGCAGGAAAAGATCGCCGATATGCGGCTGGTCGATTTCAAGGTGCGGATCACCCAGGGCGGCACCGAGGCGGTGACCCGGGTGATTATCGACAGCGAGGATTCCGCCGGGCGGCGCTGGTCGACGGTCGGGGTGTCACCGAATATTGTCGATGCCAGTTTCGAGGCGCTGATCGACGCGATTCACTGGAAGCTGCTGCGCGAAGGCGCAGAGACGCGCCCGTGAGGTCTGGGGGAGGGGGCTGTCTGCCCCCGCCGCCTGCGGCGGCCCCCCGAGGATATTGTTGACCAGAGGAAGCGGGGGACGCGGCCCTAGGCCGGGGTTTTCAGCGCTTCTTCGGGGGGGTGATAATCATAGCCGAGGTCGCGGGCCACCGCCTCAAAGGTGACCTGGCCGTTGTGGATGTTGAGCCCGGCGCGCAGATGCGGATCGCGGGTCAGCGCCACCGAGAGCCCGTGATCGGCCAGCGCCAGCGCATGTGGCAGGGTGGCGTTGTTCAGCGCATAGGTCGAGGACCGCGCCACCGCGCCGGGCATGTTGGCGACGCAGTAATGCACCACGCCCTCTTCGACAAAGGTCGGGGCGTCATGGGTGGTCGGGCGCGAGGTTTCAAAGCAGCCGCCTTGATCGATTGCCACATCCACCACCACCGCGCCGGGGTTCATCGTGGCAAGCAGGGCCCTGTTGACCAGCTTTGGCGCCGCTGCGCCGGGGATCAGCACCGCGCCGATCACCAGATCGGCCTGGGCCACCGCCTCGGCCAGCACGGTGCGGGTGGAATAGAGGGTGCGAATGCGACCGTGATAGAGGTGGTCGATCCGCTCCAGCGCCTCGGCAGAGCGGTCGAGCACGGTGACATCGGCGCCCAGCCCCGCCGCCATCTGTGCGGCGTTGAAGCCGACAACGCCGCCGCCGATCACCACCACCCGGCCCGGCGCGATCCCCGGCACCCCGCCCAGCAGCACGCCGCGTCCGCCATGGGCCTTTTCCAGCGCCGTCGCCCCGGCCTGGATCGCCATCCGCCCGGCCACCTGACTCATCGGTTTCAGCAGCGGCAGGCCACCGTTGGCGCCGGTCACCGTCTCATAGGCAACGCAGCTGGCGCCAGAGTTCACCAGGTCGCGGGTCTGGTCCGGGTCGGCGGCCAGATGCAGATAGGTAAAGAGGATCTGACCGGGCCTGAGCATCGCCCGTTCCGCCGCCAGCGGCTCTTTCACCTTGATCACCATATCCGCAGCGGCAAACAGTGCCGCCGCACTGTCGGCAATCGTGGCCCCGGCGGCGCGATATTGGTCGTCACTGGCGCCGATGCCGTCGCCCGCGCCGGTTTCGATCATCACCTGATGCCCATGCGCCACCAGTTCCGAGGCGCTCTCTGGGGTCAGTCCGACACGATATTCATGGGTCTTGATCTCTTTCGGGCAGCCGATGTGCATGGGATCCTCCGCAGGTTTGTCTGGACATCAGAGCAGGTCTTGCGTCGAATGTAATCGCGGCTTGGGGCGAAATTTCCGGATTGGGGTGAAATACTGCCACGCATTGACGGAATTGACGCCGGATTCTTGCATGTCTGGCGGGAAAACCGGAGCAAGCTCCCGAGGCATTTGCGGGAAGAGACAGACGATGAGGTAACCTTGACGTTACCTGCCTGCAGATTTATGTAACCCAGAGGTTACCATTTGCCGCAGAGTCCCAATGGCCACCAACCCGATCACATCCCCCCATTTTGCCACTATCCGGCTGGCGGTTCTGACGCTTACCGGCCTGGTCTGTCTGTCCCAAGCGGCGCTGGCGCTGCCGGCGATGGGCGCCCTGCTCGGCGGCACCGGGCTGATCCTGTTCGCGCTGTTCGATCGGCGGGGGCGCTGAGCATGGGCCTGCGCAATCATCTGAAAGAGGCGCGGGCGGCGCGGGGCCTGACCCAGGCGGCGTTGGCCGAGGCGACAGGGGTGTCGCGCAAGACCATCAACACCATTGAAAACGCGGTGTTCGTGCCCTCGACCCTGCTGGCGCTGCGCCTGGCGCGGGTGCTGGACCTGTCGGTGCATGACCTGTTTGAACTGGAAGAGGACGCGAGATGAATTCGCTGATGATATCGGTGATTGCCACGGTGACAATGCCTGCGGTGATAGCGCTGGGGCTGATCGCCTCACAGCGCCCGGGCGAGGTCGATCCGGGCAGAACCGGCGCCGGTCTGGATTTTTCCGGGGTGGTCGCCGGCGAGGCGGTGCCGCTGCCGGTGACACAGGTGAAGAAGCGTGATGGCACGGAACTGGCGGTGCGGCATCTGCCCGGGCCGCCGGGGGCGCCGCTGTTGATCCTGGTGCATGGCTCGGGCTGGCACGGCGGCCAGTTCGACGGGCTGGCCCGGGTGCTGGCCGAGCGGGCCGAGGTGCTGGTGCCGGATCTGCGCGGCCATGGCGCGGCACCGGTGCGGCGCGGCGATGTCGATTACATTGGCCAGCTTGAGGATGATCTGGCCGATCTGATCGCCGCCTATCGCCAAGAGGGGCAAAAGGTCGTGCTCGGCGGCCATTCCTCGGGCGGCGGGCTGGTGGTGCGCTTTGCCGGTGGGACGCAGGGCGGGATGCTGGACGCGGCGGTGTTGATGGCGCCGTTCCTGCAATATGACGCGCCGGTCACCCGGCCAAATTCCGGCGGCTGGGCGCATGTGCTGACCCGGCGGATCATCGGGCTGAGCATGTTGAATGCGGTGCGGATTCGGGCGCTGAACCACCTGACGATCATCGAATTCAACATGCCCGAAGCGGCGCGCAACGGGCCGCAGGGGCATCTGGCGACGCTGGCCTATTCCTACCGGATGAACACCTCATACGGGCCGCGCCGCGACTACAAGGCCGATATCGCGGCGCTGCCGGACTTCGTGCTGATCGCAGGGGCCGAGGATGAGGCGTTTGTGGCTGATGGTTATGAGCCGTTGATGTCCGAAGTGACCGACAAGGGCCATTATTTGCTGGTGCCCGGCACCGGGCATCTGGATATTGTCGACCATCCTGCCACGGCGCAGGCCATTGCTGAGGTTCTGGATGGGCTTGACTGAATTTGACGGTGATCTCACCGCCTGCGCGGCGCTGGTCGAGCGGGCAGATCCGCACCGGTTTCGCGCAGTGATGGCGGCGCCGCTGGCGGCGCGCCCGACGCTGTTTGCGCTCTATGCCTTCAATGTCGAGGTCAGTCGCGCGCCCTGGGTCACCGGCGAGGCACTGATCGCTGAAATGCGGTTGCAATGGTGGCACGATGCGCTGGAGGAGATTGCCAGCGGTGGCAATGTGCGCCGTCACGAGGTGGTTACGCCGCTGGCCGCTGTGCTGGATCCTGCAGCAGCCGAATTGCTGACCGGGCTGGTCAGCGCCCGACGCGCCGATATCGAAGCGGCGCCATTCGATGACACCGAAGCGCTGCTTGCGTATCTCGATGCCACCTCGGGCCATCTGCTCTGGGCCGCTGCCGGGGCGCTGGGCGCCACTGCAGCCAGCGAGGCCACGGTGCGCGACGCGGCGCTGGCCCTGGGTCTGGCGAATTGGCTGCGCGCGATCCCGGCGCTTGAGGCGGCAGGCAAGCAGCCCTTGCCGGACGGGCGGCCGGAAGCGGTGGCCGATCTGGCGCGGCTGGGGCTGGCGCGGCTGGCGCAGGCCCGCAAAGCCCGGGCCGGGGTGCCGGTGGCGGCCATGTTGCCGCTGGCCGGGGTGCGGGCGGCGCTGGCGCAGGCGGCGCGGCGGCCCGGCGATGTCGGCGCCAGCCGTTTGCCGACAGAGGGGCTGAGGATCAGCGCAGCGATGGGCTGGGCCGCGGCGACCGGGCGCTGGTAGCGCAGGGCGCTTAGCTGGAAAACTCGTCCTTGGGTCGCAGCACCAGCCAGATCAGCGCCGCCCCGGCAAGGGTCAGGAACGGCACCATCGCCAGGTTCACCGCGGTCCAGCCCTGTTGCGCCGATCCGCCTGAGCAATTCATCAACCCGCCCGAGGCCAGCGAGGCCAGGGTGACGCCGCCGAACACGATCAGATCGTTGAGGCCCTGAACCCGCCCCCGTTCTTCTGGTCGGTGTGCCCCGGCCAGCATGGCGGTGGCGCCGATAAAGCCAAAGTTCCAGCCTATGCCGAGCAGCACCAGGGCGACAAAGAAATGCTCAAGATCGACGCCGCTCAGCGCCACCAGCCCGGCGGCGGCGAGGATCGCAAGGCCAAGCGCCATGATCTTTTCCACCCCGAAGCGGGCAATCAGATGGCCGGTAAAGAACGACGGCACGAACATCGCCAGCACATGGCTGGTGACCACATCCGCGGCGTTGGACTTGGCATAGCCGCAACCGACCACCGCCAGCGGCGTCGAGGTCATCACCAGATTCATCAGCGCATAGCTGACCATGGCGACGATCATCGCCACCGCGACACGGGGCGTTGCCAGCAATTGACGCCGGGTGCGGCCGCGCGGCGCATCATGCGCCGGCACCGGCGGGCGCGGAATGTCGAGCAGCAGGAACAGGAACGAGCCGAGAACATTGATCGCGATCACTGTCAGATAGGTGCCCAGGAACGGCACCACCATCGCATCGGCGGTGACCTTGACCAGCTGCGGCCCGATGATCGCCGAGGCCAGGCCACCGGCCATCACGTAGGAAATCGCCTTGGGCCGGAATGCGTCAGACGCGGTGTCGGCGGCGGCAAAGCGATAGAACCCATGCGCCGACATATAGATGCCGGTCAGCAGGCTGCCCAACAGGAACACCGGAAACGACGCGAGATAGAGACCATAGGCGCCGATGATCCCGCCCAGGGTGCCGCCGGTGGCCCCGACATAAAACCCGACCCGGCGCCCGTATTTCTGCATGATCGCTGACATTGGCGTCGCCGTCAGCATCGAGCCGAGCACGATCAGCGAAATCGGCAGGGTCGCGAAACAGGCATTGCTGGCCAGCGATTGCCCGGCCAGCCCGCCGATGGTGAAGATCATCGGCATCTGTGCCCCGAGGATCGCCTGGGCCAGAACCAGCACCATCACATTGCGCTTGGCGCGGGATTCGTTCACTTGGATCGTGTCGGACATTGCTGCAGGCTCCTGAGGTGCGACAAGCCCTAGATCCACGCGCCGGGAGTGGCAACCTGGGTTCGTGTCCGTATCTGTGCGCTGGGGCGCGATGTCGCGGTGCGATGTGCCGGGATAGGGCGCTCAGCCGGTGTCTCGGTCGATCACATGCGCGAATGAGCCGCAGACGTTTCCGCGCCGCAGACCCATCGCGGGCAGGGCCCGGCCTTCGGCATCGCGGACGTCAAACAGCGGCGCGCCCTCGGCTCTGAGCGTGGTGGCATAGTGAAACTCGTGGCCGCGCAGCGCAGTCGGAAACGGGCCGTGTTCGGCACTCAGATAGCGATAGCCGAGGTGCAGGCGTCGTTCAGCGAATGAACAGTCTAGCCCCAGAAGTCCGGCCATTTCATGCACCTGCCCGGCGGCATCGGTTAGACTGCGCCCCAGCAGCATGTAACCGCCGCATTCACCGTAGATCGGCGTATCGGCGGCGCGGGCGCGCAGGCTGTTCAGGAACTTGGTGTTGGCGGCGAGCCGCCCGGCATGCAATTCGGGATAGCCGCCAGGCAAATAAACAAACCCCGCCTCGGGCACCGGATCATCGGCGAGCGGTGAGAAAAAGGTGATTTCAGCCCCGGAATCGTGCCATTCCTGCAACAGATGCGGATAGGCAAAGGCAAAGGCGGCGTCCCGGGCCACGGCGATGCGCTGGGCAGGCGGGGCAAGGCGCGGCGCGGCGTCGGCTGCGGGCGCGGGCAGCGGCTGCGCCAGGTTGAGCAGCGCGGTGAGGTCGATTTCGGGGGCCAACCAATCGGCGGCCTGATCGAGAAAAACCTCCAGATCCGCGTGCTCCTCGGCCTGAATCAGCCCCAGATGGCGCGACGGCAGCGCCAGGCTTGGATCACGGGGCAGGGCGGCCAGCACCGGCAGCCCCAGCGGGCGCAGCGCTTGCCGCAGCATCGCGCCATGGCGCGGACTGCCGACATTGTTCAGGATCACCCCGGCCAGGCTGACCTCGGGGTCGTGATTGGCAAAGCCCGCGCACAGCGGCGCGACGGACTGCGCCATCCGCGCCGCATCGACCACCAGCAGCACCGGCAGGCGCAGGATCCGCGCCAGATCGGCGACCGAGCCACGCCCGTCCGGCGGCGCACCGTCAAAGAGGCCCATCGCGCCCTCGATCAGGAGCAGGCCGTCGCCCGCCGCCAGGGCGGTGATCCGCTCAGGCGACATCGCCCAAGCGTCGAGATTTACGCAAGACTGGCCACAGGCGGCCTGGTGAAAGCGCGGATCGATGTAATCGGGGCCGGATTTGGCGCCACGCACCGCAAGGCCCTGGCGCGTCAGCAGTCGCAGCAGGGCCAGGGTGACGGTGGTCTTGCCCGCACCCGAAGCTGGCGCCGCCAGGATCAGCCCGCCGCTGATGCCAGACCCGTTCATGCCTGATCCGCCGGGCGCCCCCGTCCGAGCGGGTCGAGGTTGCGCGGCGCCTCACCGCGCGCCAGCGCCTGCCAGTCCAGCACCTGCCGCATCAGCACCGAGCGCCCGACGCAGAGGATCGCCGGCGGCTCGAACCCGCCGCGAGCAATGTCGTCGGCGAGGCGGCCAAGGGTGGTTTCCAGAACCTTTTCCTCGGGCGTGGTCGCCGAACAGACAACAGCGCAAGGTTCATCCGCCGGACGCCCCGCCGCCAGCAGCGCATCGGCGATGCGCGCGGCATGTTTCATGCCCATGTAGATCACGATCACCTGGCTGCCGCGGGCAATCGCCTGCCAATCCAGCGAGGAGGGCGCGTCGCCGGTCTGGTCATGGCCGGTGACAAAGGTGACCGACTGGTTGACATCGCGGTGGGTGACCGGGATTCCGGCATAGGCCAGACCGCCGATCCCGGCGCTGATTCCGGGGATGATCCGGACATTGACGCCGTGCTGGATCAGGGTTTGCGCTTCTTCTCCACCCCGGCCAAAGACAAAGGGATCGCCGCCCTTCAGCCGCAGCACCCGCTTGCCCGCGCGCGCCAGATCGACCAGCCGCAGGGAAATGTCGCGCTGCTTGGCCGAGGGTTTGCCGCCGCGCTTGCCGGCATAGATATGTTCGGCCTGCGGCGCCCAGTCGAGGATCGCGGCCTGCACCAGCGCGTCATAGATCACCACATCGGCCTGGTGGAGTGCGTTCAGCGCATGCAGGGTCAACAGCCCGGGATCGCCGGGGCCAGCGCCACAGAGCCAGACCCAGCCGGGCTGCAGAACCGGCCAGCCGGCAGTGAGGGGGGGGAGCGATTCGGTCATCCGGCACTTTATGCGCGGATGACCGGGCCGAGGGAAGTGCGGCAGGCAGGGGGGCGCTGCCCCCCTCACCCCCCGGAATATTTTTGGCAAGATGAAGCGGGTGCGGCGTGTCCGGGCTTGTCCGGCAACCTCCTGCCTCAGATATGGGCCTTGGGCGGTGGTGAATCCTCTGGCGTGTGCAGGGTGGCGGTTTATGCTTGGCGGGATGAGCCGAAAACCCGAAGGAGCTTTGCGCCGCGGCTGGACCACGGGCGCCTGTGCCACCGCTGCGGTGCGGGCGGCGCTGATGGCGCTGTGGGGTGAGGGCCGGGCAGAGCGGGTGCGCATCACCCTGCCGCGCGGCGAACGGCCGGTGTTCGCGGTGGCCGAGCTGAGCAACGGGCCGGGCTGGGCCGAGGCGGGCATCATCAAGGATGCCGGCGATGATCCGGACGTGACCCATGGCGCCTTGATCCGGGTGCGGGTCGAGGCCTCGGGTGGCGGTGTGCAATTCGCCGCGGGCGAGGGCGTCGGGACGGTGACCAAGCCGGGCCTGCCGGTGCCGGTGGGGGAACCCGCGATCAACCCGGTGCCCCGGCAGATGATGCGCGACACGGTTGCGGAGATGGCGGCGCGGCTGGGGCAGGCGGCGGATGTGAAGATCACCATTTCCGTGCCCGGCGGCGCGGCGCTGGCGGCGCAGACCTGGAACCCGCGGCTGGGGATCCTCGGCGGCTTGTCGATCCTTGGCACCACCGGCATCGTGCGGCCGTTTTCCTGTGCCGCCTGGATCGCCTCGATCCATCGCGGGGTCGATGTCGCCCGCGCCACTGGCCAGGCGCATGTGGCGGGCAGCACTGGCGCGACATCGGAGCGGGTGGTGCAGCATCTGCATGGGCTGCCGGATCACGCGATGCTGGATATGGGCGATTTCGCCGGTGGCATGTTGAAATACCTGGCCGCGCATCCGGTGGCGCGGGTCACTCTGGGCGGCGGACTTGGCAAGTTGACCAAATTCGCCCAGGGCGCGGTCGATCTGCATTCGGGCCGCTCGCAGGTCGATTTCGCGGCGCTGGCCGAACGGTTTGCAAGGCCGGAGGTTGCAAAGGCCAATACGACAGCCGAGGTGCTGGCGCAGGTGGGGCTGGCCTATCCCGACTGGGTGGCTTCTGAGGCGCTGCGGCGGATGCGGGCGCGGCTGGGCGCGGACATCGCCGCCGATGTTGTGGTGATCGACCGTGCCGGTGCGATCCTGGCGCGGGCATGATCCTGCTGTTGGCCGGAACCGCCGAGGCGCGGCATGTGGCGCGGGCGCTGGCCAGCGCGGGAGTGCCCGCCATCGCCAGCCTGGCCGGGGCGGTGCGGGGCCCGGCGGAGCTGGCGGTGCCGACCCGGATCGGCGGGTTTGGCGGCGCGGCGGGGTTTCGCCGGTTTCTGGTGGACCAGGGGATCGCTGCGGTGCTGGACGCGACCCATCCGTTCGCGGCGCGGATCACCGCGCGCACGGCCCTGGTTTGTGATGAACTCGGGCTGCCCTATCTGCGGGTGCAGCGCCCAGCCTGGCAGGCTGGGCCGGGCGACGTGTGGCACGAGGTTGCGCAGCCGGAGGAGGTGCCGGGCCTGATCCCGGCAAAGGCGCATCTGTTCCTGGCGGTTGGACGCCAGCAGCTGGCGCGATACGCCGGGCTGGCGGGGCGCCAGATCGTCGCGCGCAGCATCGAGCCGGTCGCAAGCGATTTCCCCTGGCCCGGCGGGCGGTTTCTGACCGGGCGACCGCCGTTTTCGGTGGCCGATGAAATCGCGCTGTTCCGGCGGCTTGGCACCGAATGGCTGGTCACCAAGAACGCCGGCGGCAGCGGCGCTGCGGCAAAGCTGGAGGCGGCGCGGGCGCTGGCGCTTCCGGTGGCGATGATCGTCCGGCCATTGCCGCCCGAGGGGGTGGAGATCGTCGAGACGGTGGATGCGGCGCTGGACTGGGCGTTGGCGCTGTGAGCGGGCGGATCATCGCAACTTTGGAGGATGTGGCCGAGGGCGCCGAATGGCTGGCGGCGCGGGATGCGGGCATGGCGCGGGCCTATGCGCGCTGCGGGCTGCCGCCGCTGCGGCGCCGCGACCCGGGCTTTCAGACCTTGCTGCATGCGGTGGTCGGACAGCAGGTCTCGACCGCGTCAGCTTCGGCGATCTGGGGGCGGATGCAGGCGGCGGGGCTGGTCGAAGCTGAGGCGATCGGCGCTGCGACAGAGGACGATTTGAAGGCGGTGGGGCTGTCACGGCCAAAGATCCGTTATGCGCGCGGCATCGCAGGGGCCGGGGTCGATTTCGACGGGCTGGCGGGGCTCGACGATGACGCGGTGCTGGCGCGGCTGGTGGCCTTGCCGGGAATCGGGCCCTGGACGGCGGAGGTCTATGCGCTGAGCGCGCTGGGCCGTGCCGACGTTCTGCCCGCCGGTGATCTGGCCTTGCAGGAAGCGGCGCGAATCCTCTACGGCTTGGCGGATCGACCGGATGCGGCGGCGTTTCGGCGCATGGGCGCGGCCTGGCAGCCCTGGCGGGCGGTGGCGGCGCGGCTGCTTTGGGCTTATTACCGGGCCGAAACCAAACGGGAAGGAATGGCATGACACGGGTATTGAACGCGGAGCGCCGGGCGCCGGTATCGGGTGACATCCGCTCGATCGTGGTGTTCCTGCATGGCTATGGCGCCAATGGCGCCGATCTGCTGGGTCTGGCCGATGTGCTGGGCGAGCATTTGCCGGACACGCTGTTCGTGGCGCCGGATGCGCCGGAAAGCGTACCGGGCGCGCCGGGCGGTTATCAGTGGTTTCCGATCCCCTGGATGGATGGATCCTCGGAAGAAGCGGCCGAAGCCGGACGGCAGCAGGCGCTTGAGGATATCAACGCCTTTCTCGACGCGCTGATGGTGGATGAAGATGTGATGCCCGAGCAGGTGGCCCTGTTCGGTTTCAGCCAGGGGTCGATGATGTCGCTGCATGTGGCGCCGCGCCGCGAGGATCCGATGGCCGGGGTGGTGGCGTTTTCGGGCCGGTTGCTGGAACCCGAGGCGCTGATCGACGAGGTGGTCAGCCGGATGCCGATCCTGCTGGTGCATGGTGATGTCGATGAGGTGGTGCCGCCGCAATCGCTGCCGGCCGCCGCCGAGGCGCTGCAGGCCGCCGGGTTCAAGGAGGTGTTTGCGCATATCCAGCAGGGCACCGGCCACGGCATCGCGCCGGACGGGCTGTCGGTGGCGCTGGCGTTCCTGCGCGACAAGCTGAGTTTCTGAGCGAGGGGGCGCTGCCCCCGCCACGGCTGTGCCGTGGCCCCCCCGGAATATTTTTGGCAAGATGAAGCCCGGTGCGGCGTGACCGCGGCGTTCACCGCTTTACCGACCGGTAAGTCTGTGGAAAGATCGGTGCCGGATCACGACAGGGGAGGAAAACCAATGATCATCATCAGCGGCACCATGGAAGTTGCAGCGGGCAACGAAGAGCAGGCGAAGGCGAATTTCGCCCTGGCGCAGGCGGCCACCAAATCCGAACGTGGCTGCATCGATTACCGGTTCTGGCAGAGTGTCGACCAGCCGCATGTCTTTCGCGTCTATGAGGAATGGGAAGACAAGGATTGTCTGAAAGAGCATGGCGCGCATCCGAATATGGCCGCGCATCGTGAGCGGATGGCGCCTCTGGGTGTCACCAACCGCAAGTTGAAGCTGATCGAGCCGGAGCGGATTCGCGATCTCGGCTGAACCGGGAGGCTAGCGCGCGAGCCCCTGCCGATAGCTGGGGTAATGTGGTTGCCAGTCGAGCAGATCGCGGGCGCGGGCGTTGGACACCCGAAATGACGCAAAGCGCGGCGGGCCGCCCTGGATCGGGGCCGGGCCGCCGCTGAGCGTGGCGATATGGCCGAAGATATCGCGCCAGCGCACAGGCTCGTCATCGCTGATCGCCAGGATCTGGCCCGGATTGCTGCGGCTGACGGCGCGGCGGGTCGCCTCGGCCATATCGGCGATATGGACCAGCGACAGGAAATCAGCGCCCGCGCCAGCCATCAACAGCTTGCCCGCAGCGGCCTGGTCGAACCAGGTGTCGTCAAGGCCGGTGCCGGGGCCGTAGAACAGCCCGCCGCGCAGGATCGTCCAGTCGAGCGGCGCGGCCTGCACCGCCGTCTCCATCGCCAGGGCCGCGCGCAGGGTCTTGGCGGCAAGCCCGTCGCCCTGTGGCACCGGGCTGATGGTGCCGTCATTCAGGTCTTCGCCGGAGGTTGCGATCAACGCGATGCTCTGTTGCAGCAACCGGGTGACACCGGCGTTCTGCAGTCCCCGCAGCAGCACCGGCACGCCGTCGCGGCGCAGCTGGTCATTGGCCTCGAACGAGCCGCGCCCGGAAGGGCCGGGCAGGGCGGTGGCGAGGTTCAGGCAGAGTTCGGCACCGGCGAGCGCCTCTGTCAGGCTGGTCTCGTCAAAGATATCACCGGCGCGTTGCTCGATCCCGAGGGCCTGGGCGGTTGTCGCCCGGTTCGGATCGCGGGCAATCGCGATCAGCTCATGCCCGTCGGCCGCGAGGCGCGGCAGCAGGTGGCGGGCGAAAACCCCGGTCGCGCCGAGGATGGCGATGCGCATGCGGACTCCCCTTTCGTATCGATCAGATTGCCGATTTGCCGCCGCGCTGGCAAGGGGGCGAGCGGGCGGTGAATCGGGGCCGATCTGGCGAAAGCGGGGCGCGCGTCAGGCGGTCAACCGCCCGATTGGGATTTCTTGCGCTCGCCCAGTGTGATGCCGCCCTTGGCCCAATCGTGCGGCTGCACATCGCGCAGGATCACGCTGATCGACTCAGGCTTCGAGCCGAGCGCCTCGACGGTGGCTTCGGTCAGTTTTTCGATCAGCTTCTGTTTCAATTCCGGGCTGCGCCCGGCAAGCAGTGAGACTTCGATAAGTGGCATTTGGGGTTCTCCTGAGGGGCCGCATTCCGGCGGTTGCTGGAGCGTATCGGGGCGAATGCCGCCTGTCACCGCAATAGCCATGCAATTCGCCAATGTGGCGCCGAAACGATGCCGGGCGGTGATCATCATCTGCCCGTTACACCGACATTCTAAGTTTATCTCGTTGTCGCGCATATCGTGGGGCTTGCCCCTTGGTCGCCGCGATATATAGTAAAGCTATCGCCGGGGCGGGGTATCCCACCCCCCCGCCGCAGCAGGCAGCTCGAATCGGAGAGCTTTCACGATGGATGGAGATTTCAGGACCGAATTTGTTCGCGACCCGGCGGCGCTGAAAAAGCATCCGGCGCTGGTGTTGAATGCGGATTACCGGCCGTTGTCCTATTACCCGCTCAGCCTCTGGCCTTGGCAGGAGGCGGTCAAGGCGGCCTGGCTGAACCGGGTGGATATCGTTGCCGAATACGACGCCTGGGTGCGCAGTCCGAGCACCGAGATACGGATCCCCTCGGTGGTGGTGCTGAAAGATTATGTGAAACCCCAAAAGCGCGTGGCTTTCACGCGCTTTAATTTATTCCTGCGCGATGAATTCTGTTGCCAATATTGCGGCGCCCGCGGCGACCTGACCTTTGATCATGTGGTGCCACGCGCCAGTGGCGGCATCACCTCATGGGAAAACGTGGTGGCGGCCTGTTCACCCTGCAACCTGCACAAGGGGTCGAAATCCCTGCGCCGGGCCGGGATGTCGTTGCGCCGGGCGCCACGGCCACCAGCGGCCGAAGAGCTGCGCAACATGGGACGAAAGTTTCCGCCGAACTACCTGCACGGCTCTTGGATGGATTTTCTTTACTGGGATGCCGAGCTGGAGGCGTAGCGCCGCGCGCTCTACGGCGCTGGCGGGTCGACTGAGTCGGCGGGCGCACAGCGCCCACCCGGTAGCTCGACATGAAAAAGGCCGCCCCGGGGCGGCCTTTGATCTCTCACAGCATGAGGAATGACTTAGACGTCGTCGCTTTTCTGCGGCTGCGGGGTCAAGCGATGCGGGCCCTTGTCCGCCGATTTGTTGCCCGACAACGGGTCTTCCTGACGCTGTACCGAACCCTCAAAATGGGCGCCGGATTCGATCGCGATGGTCTTGTGGATGATGTCGCCCTCGACCCGGGCGGTCGAGGTCAGCCGCACCTTGAGGCCACGCACCCGGCCAACAATACGGCCATTCACCACCACGTCGTCGGCGGTGACTTCGCCCTTGACGGTGGCGGTTTCGCCGACGGTCAGCAGATGGGCGCGAATGTCGCCCTCGACCGTGCCTTCGATCTGGATGTCGCCGGTCGTTTTGACGTTGCCGGTGATGTGCAGATCGGGCGACAGCACCGACGCTGGCGGCTTGGCCTTGGGCGTCGACGGTTTGAAATCGCCAGAGGTGGACGGGTAAGGGCTTCCGGTTTTGGGCGCCGTATCGGTGGCGGCAGGCGCCTGCGGTTCGGTGCCCTTGCTGCCGGGCTCGTTGATTTTGCTTTTAGAAAACATCTTTTGCAGCCTTGATATATATCATTGGGTTCACGGCCTGACCGCCGACGCGCACTTCGTAATGAACATGCGGCCCGGTCACGCGTCCAGATGCTCCCATATCACCGATCCGATCTCCGCGCGAGACTCTTTGACCAACCTTCACGGCAATGCGAGACATGTGAGCATAGCGGGTTTCGATACCGAACTCATGTTTGATCTTGACCAACCGCCCGTAGCCCGACAGCCAACCGGCGTGCACCACCACCCCGTCGCCAGTGGAGTAGAGCGGGGTGCCGACCGGCCCGGCGAAATCGACGCCGGCATGCATCCGGCGCCCGCCAGTCTTGGGATCGCGGCGATAGCCGAAGCCACTGGTGAAGCGATAGGCCTTTTTCACCGGCAGCGCGAAGGGGGCTTTTTCAGCGGCGATGCGATACAGATTCAGCCGGTCCATCTGATCGAGAATCTGATTGGCGCGCGAGGCGTCCGGCGACGGCGCTTCACCCATCGTCGACAGCGAGATCGGGGTGAGCGGGCCACCCTGGCCGGAATAACCACGGCGCACCTGCGAAATCAGGCTGTCGGTGTTCATCCCGGCGGCGCGGAACATCTTGTCCAGCGGCGCCACCGAAACCGTCATCGCCTCTTCCAATTGCCGAAAGATTGCGTCGTTGCGGTCGTGCAGCAGCGCCAGTTCAGTGGTCATTTCATCGGCGTGCAACAGGGCATCCTGAGCATCGCTCGAAATCTTGTCGCGCTCATCGGCGGTGTCGCTCAGCGCGGCAGAGAGAAATTCGAGGGTGCGTTCGCCGATCTTGCCGTCCGTAACCCCGGGGGTGTCGCCGCTGGCCGCCATCGCCAGCTTCAACTCCGCCAGCTGGTCACGGGCGGCGTCGCGGGCTTTCATCGTCTGACGCAGGGTGGCCTGGATCACGCCGATCCCGGTCTCAAGCTCGCGGCCACGGGTTTGGGTGGCCAGCAGTTCCGATTGCATTTCGGATATTCGAGCCAGGGCGGTGTTGAACCGCTGTTGCGCCGCCAGCGCCTCATCGGCGCGGGTGTCGCGTTCGGCGGCCAGGGCGTTCAGCCGGGCCTGATAGACCTGTTGATCGCGGCGGGCCTGATCGCGGAAATTCCCGGCGCCGATGGAATCCATCAGCAGGATCGCGGTGGCGATGATCGACCAGGTGACGACGACGCCGGCACCGGCAACGGCAATGAATTGGGTTTCGGGTTTCAGCCGGATAAAACGGGTGTCGGCGTCGGATTTCAAAAACAACCGACGTTCTGGAAAGTATCGCTCCAGCCGCGCATGCAGCTTTTGTATCACTTTATTATGCACTAGGACATGCCCTTTGCCCGAATTCCCCACCATAGCATTCCCGCTCCCCAACGGATGCTCCGAATGGTGTTAACCGCCGATCCCCATCGGTTCAAGACTTATGGCCGGTAAACCGCCGCCATTGGCGGGTTCATGTTGGAACTGGCGAGATTCCGCCGAGTTTCGGCATGTTAGCGCTGAGACTTCAGGTGGCGCGCGGGCCCCGGATCAGGCCGGATCCTCGGTCAGTGGCCAGTAGAAATCCGGTGGCAATCCGGCCTCGCCCGCTTCTCTTCGTTAAAGGGCGGTTTCAGCAGCCCATGAAAATACTGACGCACCCGCGCGTGAAACAATGGCTTGGGGTCCTTGTCATGGCGCCCGCAGAGGAAGTGGAACCATTTCGAACCATAGGCGACATGGCTGACCTCTTCGCCATAGATGGTGTTCAGTGCGGCGACCACTTGCGGCAGGTCCGCCTTTTTAAAAACCTATATCATTCCGGGGGTTACGTCCAATCCCCGGGCCTCAAGCACCATCGGGACGACCGCCAGGCGACCAAAGATATCGGTATTGGTGTCCTCGGCGGCGCGCCACATCCCGGCATGGGCAGGCAGGGCGCCGTAATGCGATCCCAGCGCTTCAAGACAGTCGCACATCAGGTTGAAATGCTTGGATTCCTCATCCGCCGCCTTCACCCAGTCGTCATAGAATCCCATCGGCATCGGCACCGCGGCGAACCGGGCGATGATATCCCAATGCAGATCGACCGCGTTCAGCTCGATATGGGCCACCGCATGCAGCAAGGCGATGCGGCCTTGCGACGATCCGGGGCGGCGGCGTGGCAGCTCGCGCGGGTCGAGCAATTCCGGACGCTCGGGGCGGGCGGGGTGCAGTGGTGGCTTGGTCTCGCCGATCGGAATCACCTCACCCGCCGCGCGGGCCGCGCGCCAGGTCGCGGCATGGGCATGGCTGAGCGCGGTCTTGGCGCGCCCGTCGGCGGTGTTCAGCACCTCGACCGCCATCGCGGAAAGGCTGCGCGGCGCGTGCATCCGACCGGGCCTCAGCTGGCCGTGACCTCCAGCGCCTGAACCGCCGCCAGCACCTCGTCGACATGGCCGGGCACTTTCACATTCTTCCAGGCCTGGGCGATGGTGCCGTCCGGCCCGATCAGAAAGGTGGCGCGGGTGATGCCCATGAAGGTCTTGCCATACATGTTCTTTTCACCCCAGACGCCGTAATCCTCGCAGGTGCTGCCGGTCTTGTCCGAGAGCAGGATCACGGACAGATCGTGTTTGTCGCGAAACTTGTCATGGCTTTCGACACTGTCCTTGCTGACCCCCATAACCACCGCGCCGGCGGCGGCAAAATCATCGGCAGCACAGGTGAAATCCTTGCCCTCGGTGGTGCAACCCGGCGTGTCGTCGCGCGGATAGAAATAGAGCACCACCGACCGTCCGGCGTAATCGGTGAGCGAGATTTCGCCGCCGCCGTCGCGTGGAAGTTTGAAAACTGGTGCTTTTCCACCGGTATCGGGCATGGTCGCGCCTCTCTCTGCCTGAAATGTGAATTCCAATGTAACCGAATGGCGGCGAGAATAAAGCCCGTCCATTCGAGGCAGGCGACAATAAGGGGACGGGCCGAAGGGCCAAGCGATGACACCGAAAACCGAAGACCCGATAGACGCCCCCGCGGCGGCGACTGGCGGCGCCAAAAGGCGTCGGCGTTCGCTGTGGCGGATCCTGGCGCGCTCGGGGCTGACACTGGTGTCCGCGTTCAGCTTTGTGTTCCTGGCGTTGTTCGCCGGGGTGATCCTCAGCGAACGGCCCTTTGTCGCGCCGCCCTGGCTGAAAGAGCTGATCACGACCCGGCTCGACGGGTCGATGGAGCGGCTGTCGGTGGATTTCGGCGAGGTGGCGCTGATCGTCGAGGATGGCTGGAAGCCGCGCCTGCGGCTGCGCGATCTGACCATCCAGCGGGTCGGCAGCAACGCCAGGCTCAGCCTGTCGGAGATTCAGGGCGTGCTGTCTGTCGCCGCGCTGCTGGAGGGCAAGGCGCGGCCCAGCTCGATCTATCTGACCGGCGCGCAGATGCGGCTGCGACGCGATGCCGATGGCGGCTTTGACCTGGCATTGGGCGAAGTTGGCGCGGCGCAGGCCGAGGGCAACCTGCCGCGCCGCGCCCGGGGCAGCGATCTGGGCGCCCTGGCCGACGAGATCGAGGCGCTGCTCGATCTGCCGGATCTGCGCTCACTCGAACGGATCGAGGCGACGGCGCTGACCCTGCGCTATGAGGATTCCCGATCCGGGCGCGCCTGGACCGTCGATGGCGGCCGTGCGGTGTTGGAACGCCACGGCAATGACCTGAGCCTGCGCGGCGATTTCGCGCTGCTGTCGGGGCGCGCCTGGGCGACGGTCCTGTCGGTCAGCTATGCCAGCAAGATCGGCAGCAAGGCCGCGCAATTCGGGATGAAATTCGAAGACATGGCGGCCGAGGACCTGGCCACCCAGAGCGCGGCGCTGGCCTGGCTCGGGGTGCTGGACGCGCCGATTTCCGGGGCGTTGCGGGCCGGGGTCGACAGCACCGGCAGGCTGGGGCCGCTGAACGCCACCTTGCAGATCGGCGAGGGGGTGTTGCGCCCCAATGACGGCACCGCGCCGCTGCCGTTTCGATCAGCGGGCAGCTATTTCACCTATGACCCGTTCAAACAGGCGCTGACCTTTGACGAGCTTTGGGTCGAGAGTGTCTATCTGACCGCCCGGGCCGAGGGCGATCTGCATCTGCTTGGCACCAACCAGGGCCGCCCGTCGGAAATGGTCGGCCAATTGCGGATGACCGAATTTTCCGCCCAGCCCGGTGATCTGATCCCCGAACCCGTGGCCTTTAACGATGTGCGCGCCGATCTGCGGCTCAAGCTTGATCCTTTCGTGCTGGATGTCGGGCAGTTGAGCCTGGGTCGTGGCGACGAAAGGCTGACCCTGCAGGCCAAGGTCCGGGCCTCGCCCGAGGGGTGGGACATCACCGCAGAGGGCGCGATGAACCAGATCGGGCGCGACGCGGTGCTGGCGCTCTGGCCCAAGGCGATGGCCATCAAGACCCGCGACTGGATCGAACAATCGGTCTTTGCCGGGTCGTTCCATTCGATCCAGACCGGGTTTCGACTGCGCCCAGGAGGCAAGCCCGACATCTATATCGGCTTTGGATTTGCCGAGGCCGAGATCGAGGTGGTGAAGGGCTTGCCTCCGGCCAAAGGGGTATCGGGCCATGCCAGCCTCTATCGCAATCGATTTGTCGCGGTGACCGAGACCGGCAAGATCACCGCGCCGCAGGGCGGGCGGGTCGATCTGGGTGGCACCACCTTTGTGGTGCCGGATCGGCGGATCAAACCGGCCCCGGCGGAAATCCATCTGCGCAGCGACGCCACCATCACCGCCTCGCTGGCGCTGCTTGATCTTGAACCGTTTCGGATGATGGCCAAGGCTGGGCGCCCGGTGACCCTGGCGGACGGGCGGCTGACGCTGGCTGGGATCATCGAATTCGTGCTGAAAAAGGGGCGCACCCTGGCCGATTACGATATCGCGCTCAGCGGCAATCTGCGCGATGTGCGCAGCGATATCCTGTTGCCGGGGCGCGATTTCGCGGCACCGGATTTGCAGGTTGCACTGGTTGGCGATGACCTGAGCATCACCGGCACGGGCCGGATCGGCACGGTGCCGGTGGGCGGCGACTATCATGCCAATATCGCGCCGGGCGGTGCGGGCGGGGCACGGATTGACGGCTGGGTCGAAATCTCAGAACGCTTTGCCGATGAATTCCGCCTCGGCCTGCCACCCGGATCGTTAAACGGCAAGGGCCGGGCCGAGGTGGCGGTGCGCATAGCGCGCGGCGCGGTGCCGGAATTCACCATGACCTCGGATCTGGCCGGGATCGGTCTGCGGCTGACGGCGCTGAACTGGTCATTGCCACAGGCCGCGCGCGGCCTGCTCAAGGTCGACGGCAGCTTTGGCGCCCCGGCCAGGATCGACAGCATCGCGATCGAGGCGCCGGGGCTGAGTGCGGATGGCAAGGTGACCTTGACCGAGGCCGGCCAGTTGCAGACCGCGCGGTTTGATCGGGTGAAGATCGGCACTTGGCTGGACGCGCCGGTGCAGCTGTCCGGGCGTGGCAAGGGCGCGACTCCGCTGGTCGCGGTCACCGGCGGCTGGCTCGATCTGCGCCGGACCGAGTTGAACGGCGGCGGCTCTGGCAGCGCTGGCCCGATCCAGCTGGCGCTGGACCGCCTTCAGGTGTCCGACACCGTCGCGCTGATGGATTTTCGCGGCGATCTGACCACCGTGGGCGGGCTGCAGGGCCGCTTCACCGGCTTGGTCAATGGCAGCGCCCAGGTCGCCGGTCAGCTGATCCCGCAGGGCAAACGCAGCGCGGTGCGGATCACCTCTGCGGATGCCGGGCGGGTGTTTTCGGCGATGAAGCTGCTGAAACAGGGCCGCGACGGCGCGATGGATCTGGTGCTGAAACCGACCGGCGGCGAGGGCACCTATGACGGCCAGCTCAACGTGCGCAACATGCGGGTCATCGAAGCCCCGGTGATGGCGGCGCTGCTGAACTCAATCTCGGTGGTCGGGCTGGTTGATGAAATGGCCGGGCGCGGCATCACCTTCAGCGATGTCGAGGCGCAGTTCCGCCTGACCCCGCGCCAGCTGATTGTCACCCAATCCAGTGCGGTCGGCGCCTCTTTGGGGATTTCAATGGACGGGGTCTATGATCTCGAGGCCGGGCGGATGCGCATGCAGGGGGTGATTTCACCGATCTACATGCTGAACGGACTCGGCTCGGTGTTCACCCGCAAGGGCGAGGGGCTGTTCGGCTTTTCCTACACCCTGAGCGGCGCCGCGGCCTCGCCAAAGGTCGGGGTGAATCCGCTGTCGCTGTTGACACCCGGCATGTTCCGCGAGATTTTCCGCAGCCCGCCCCCCAAGATCAGCCAGGCCCCCAGCCAGTGAAACTTTCCGATTTCGATTTCGACCTGCCCGAGCGACTGATCGCCACCCGGCCAGCAAAGCCGCGCAGCGCCGCGCGTTTGCTGGTGGCCGAGGGCGATACCATCACCGACGCAACGGTCAGCGATCTGACCCGCTGGCTGCGCCCCGGCGACCGGCTGGTGCTGAACGACACCAAGGTGATCCCGGCGCGGCTGTCCGGCCAGCGCGCCCGGCAGGGGGCCGAGGGGCTGACCCAGGCGCGGATCGAGGTGACCCTGCTTGAGCCGCGTGCGGGCGGTGACTGGGCGGCGCTGCTGAAACCGCTGAAAAAGATCCGTGAGGGCGAGGTGATCGTGTTTTCCGACGCGCTCTCGGCGACGCTGGTGGCCAAGACCGAGGGCCAGGGGCTGATCCGGTTTAATCTGACGGGCGAGGATTTCGATGCGGCGCTGGCAGCGGCGGGGCAGATGCCATTGCCGCCCTATATCGCCGCGAAACGCCCGGCAGATGCGCAGGATCGCGAGGATTATCAGACCATCTGGGCCCGCCATGCCGGGGCGGTTGCAGCCCCCACCGCATCGCTGCATTTCGATGCGGCGCTGCTGGCACGGATTGCCGAAATGGGGGTCGGGATCACCCATGTCACCCTGCATGTCGGCGCCGGAACCTTTCTGCCGGTCAAGGTCGAGGATGTGACCAGCCACCGGATGCATGCCGAATGGGGCGAGGTCACCGCGACCGCCGCCGCCGAGATCGCCGCCACCAAATCGGCAGGCGGGCGGGTGATCCCGGTCGGCACCACCGCGCTGCGGCTGATCGAAAGTGCGGCCCGCGACGGCACCATTGCGCCCTGGCGGGGCGAGACCGATATCTTTATCTATCCCGGCTTTGCCTTTCATGTCACCGATGCGCTGATGACCAATTTCCACCTGCCGAAAAGCACCCTGATGATGCTGGTCTCGGCGCTGATCGGTCAGGATCGGGTGCGGCGCATCTATGACCATGCGGTGGCGGGTGACTATCGGTTCTTTTCCTACGGCGACGCCTCATTGCTGCTGCCCTGAGGCCTGCCAGCCCGGCGTCAGATCACCAGAAGTTTCTCGCCGATTTGCGGCTGCCGGGGTTGTGGCCCGGCTGGATCGGATGCGAGTAGGCGCTAACACTCGGTAGATGTCGCATTCAGGCCCGACGGGGCAGGCGACGGGTGGTCAATCTGGCCAGAACTTCAGGAGATGCGTGATGCTACAGGTTCTTGGCTCGGCTTGGCCGCTGTTGTTCGGCCTGATGCTGCTGATGCTGGGCAACGGGGTGCAGGGCACCCTGCTGGGGGTGCGTGGCGGAATCGAGGGTTTTTCGACCCTGCAGATGTCGGTGGTGATGTCGGGCTATTTCGTCGGCTTTCTCGGCGGCTCGCGCATGGCGCCCGAGATGATCCGCCGGGTCGGCCATGTCCGGGTGTTCGCGGCGCTGGGGTCCTTTATCTCGGCGGTGTTGATTCTTTACCCGACCTTCGCCCACCCTTGGGCCTGGACCCTGGGCCGGGTGTTGATCGGGTTCTGCTTTTCGGGTGTCTATGTCACCGCCGAAAGCTGGCTGAACAACGCCGCCAGCAATGAGAACCGGGGCAAGGCGCTGTCGCTCTACATGATCGTGCAGATGATCGGGGTGATTCTGGCGCAGGGGCTGTTGCTGCTTGGTGATCCGTCCGGATTCGTGCTGTTCGTGATCCCCTCGGTGCTGGTTTCGATCTCATTTGCACCGATTCTGCTGTCGATTTCACCAACCCCGGCGTTTGACACCACCAAACCGATGTCGCTGCGCGAGCTCTACGGAGTGTCGCCGCTGTCCTGCGTCGGGGTGTTCCTGCTCGGCGGGGCGTTTTCGGCGCAATTCGGCATGGCGGCGGTCTATGGCGCTGAAATCGGGCTGACCCTGCCCAAGATTTCGCTGTTCGTGGCGATGTTCTATTTCGGTGCGACGATTGCCCTGTTTCCCCTGGGCTGGCTGTCGGATCGGATGGACCGGCGATTGTTGATCCTGGTGGTGGCGGCGGTGGGTGGTATCGGTGCGGCGCTGGGCAGCGGTCTGGGCACCTATTACACCGCACTTCTGATCGCCGCGCTGGTCGTCGGCAGCATGTCCAACCCGCTATATTCCTTGCTGATATCCTACGCCAATGACTTTCTAGACGGCGACAATATGGCCGCCGCCTCTGGCGGGATGATATTCATGAATGGGCTGGGGGCGATCTCCGGCCCACTGATCACCGGCTGGATGATCGGCGTCTTCGGGCCGCCGGGCTATTGGCTGTTCATCTCGATCATGCTGTTCAGCCTGGCGGGCTACGCCGCCTGGCGGATGACCCAGCGTCCATCGCTGGCGGTCGAGGACCAGAGCAGCCATGCGCCGGTGTTGATGCAGGCCTCTACTGTGACACTTGAGGCGGCAGCGGAATGGGGTGTCGAGCATGGCGAAGAGGCGAAAGATCCCGAAAGCTAGACAGTTTTCGGGTGATATTCCCTGATGTTAGCGACGAAGGTAGGGATATCCGCCATTTATCGAATGTGCATTCTGTGCGAGGCTGTGGATAAGTGAGCCGTCGAACACGGGGGAAACTGCGATGGTGAGTTCAGACGAAGTGTTGAAGTTCTGGCTGGACGAGGTCGGGCCGAAGGGCTGGTACCAGCCTTGGGATAGCCTGGATGGCGACATCCGCGCCCGGTTCCTGCCCGCCTGGCAGGCTGCCTGTGAAGGCACCTACGGGCTGTGGCTGACCCATCCCTCGGGGGTTCTGGCCTATCTCATCCTGCTGGATCAGTTTCCGCGCAATATGTTTCGGGACGAGGGCCGCGCCTTTGCTTCGGACAAGCTGGCGCTGGCGGCGGCCAAGATGGCGGTCGACCGGAAATGGGACCTCAAGATTGATCCGCCCGCGCGGCAATTCTTTTACCTGCCGATGATGCATTCGGAATGCCTGTCGGATCAGGAGCGCTGTGTGCGGCTGATGAAAGAGCGGATGCCGGAAGCCACCAATAACCTGCTGCATGCCAAGGCCCATCGCGAGGTGATCCGGCAATTCGGGCGCTTCCCTTATCGCAACGCGGCGCTGGATCGGACGGTTACCCAGCCCGAGGCGCATTATCTAGAGCGGGGCGGCTATGGCGAAACCCTGCGGCAGTTGGAGGCTGGCTGACCGGCCTAAATTTTAGTGTTCCGTAACAACGGCATGGATATCGGCCCCGCAACAGGACGTTGCGGGGCCTGTTTGTTTGGTGTAGCGATTGCAGGGATAGTTTAACGTCAAACTATCCGGAATCGGAGGGGCAGATGGCCGCGCAAACATTTGATATGATCGTGATCGGGGCAGGCCCCGGTGGCTATGTGGCGGCGATCCGTGCGGCGCAGCTGGGGCTGAAGGCCTGCGTCGTCGAACGCGAAAACCTCGGCGGCATCTGCCTGAACTGGGGCTGTATCCCGACCAAGGCGCTGCTGCGCTCGGCCGAGGTGTTTCACCTGATGGGCAAGGCGGGCGATTTCGGCCTCAGCGCCGACAAGATCGCCTTTGACCTCGACGCGGTGGTGAAACGCTCGCGCGGGGTGGCCAAGCAGATGGAAGGCGGGGTCAAGCACCTGCTGAAAAAGAACAAGGTGACGGTGGTGATGGGCGAGGCCAGCCTGCCCGGCAAGGGCAAGGTCAGCGTCAAGACCGCGAGTGGCACCGAAGAGCTGACCGCCAAGCATATCGTGCTGGCCACCGGCGCCCGGGCACGGGAATTGCCGGGGCTTGAGGCCGATGGCGATCTGGTCTGGACCTATCGCCACGCGCTGGCGCCGAAACGGATGCCGAAAAAGCTGCTGGTGATCGGATCCGGCGCGATCGGCATCGAATTCGCCAGCTTCTTCAACACGCTGGGCGCCGATACCACGGTGGTCGAGGTCATGGACCGGGTGTTGCCGGTCGAGGATGAAGAGATCAGCGCCTTCGCACGCAAGCAATTCGTCAAGCAGGGCATGACGATCCTTGAAAAGGCGGCGGTGAAACAACTCGACCGCGCCAAGGGCAAGGTGACCGCGCATATCGAAAGCGCCGGCAAGGTCGAGAAACTGGAATTCGACACGGTGATTTCCGCCGTCGGCATCGTCGGCAATATCGAAGGGCTGGGATTGGAGGCGCTGGGGGTCAAGATCGACCGCACCCATGTCGTGGTCGATGAATTCTGCCGCACCGGGGCCGAGGGGCTGTATGCCATCGGCGATATCGCCGGGGCGCCCTGGCTGGCGCATAAGGCCAGCCATGAGGGCGTGATGGTCGCCGAGCTGATCGCGGGCCAGCATCCGCATCCGATGCGCCCCGGCGCCATCGCGGGCTGTACCTATTGTCAGCCGCAGGTGGCCTCTGTTGGGCTGACCGAGGCCAAGGCGATTGCCGCCGGGCATAAGGTTAAGGTTGGCCGGTTCCCGTTCATCGGCAACGGCAAGGCGGTGGCCCTGGGCGAGCCCGAGGGGATGGTGAAAACCGTGTTCGACGCAAAGACCGGTGAATTGTTGGGCGCGCATATGGTGGGGGCCGAAGTGACCGAGCTGATCCAGGGCTATGTGATTGGCCGTCAGCTTGAGACCACCGAAGAGGATCTGATGCACACCGTGTTCCCGCATCCGACGCTGAGCGAGATGATGCATGAATCAGTGCTGGCCGCCTATGGCCGGGCGATCCACATCTGAAACGGGCCTATCTAGGAGCTACGCGCCTGTCAGCCCGTCGGTGAATTGCAGCCGGGCGAGGCGGGCGTACAGCCCGTTTTGCGCCACCAGCTCATCATGAGTGCCGGTCGCGACGATCCGGCCCTGGTCCATCACCACGATCCGGTCGGCCTTTTTCACCGTCGCCAGACGGTGGGCGACAATGATCGTGGTGCGGCTGCGCGACACCCGGTCGACCGCCTCTTGCACCAGGCGCTCGCTTTCGGCGTCCAGCGCCGAGGTCGCCTCGTCCAGCAGCAGCACCGGCGCGTCGCGCAGGATGGCGCGGGCGATGGCAATGCGCTGTTTCTGCCCGCCTGACAGCATCACCCCGCGTTCGCCGAGCTGGCTGCCATAGCCATCGGGCAATTGGGTGATGAAGTCATGGGCGGCGGCGGCCTGAGCGGCGGCTTCGACCTCTTCGTCGCTGGCGTCGGGCCAGCCGAAACGGATGTTGTCGCGGGCCGACCCGGCAAAGATCACCGGGTCTTGCGGCACCAGCGCGATATGGCTGCGGAAATCGGCGCGCGGCACCTGCGACAGGTCCACGCCATCCAGCAGCACCGCGCCGCTGTCGGGATCATAAAACCGCAGGATCAGCTGGATCATCGTCGATTTGCCTGCGCCTGAGGGGCCGACCAGGGCAACGGTCTCACCCGCCGGTATGTCGAGGCTGACGTGATCCAGCGCCGCCATCTTGGGCCGGGCTGGATAGCGAAAGGTGACATCCTCAAACCGGATCGCGCCACGCGTCGGGCTGGGCAGCGCCAGCGGCGTGGCCGGATCGTTGATCCGGTCCTCGGCATCCAGCAATTCGACCAGGCGCTCGGTGGCCCCGGCGGCGCGCTGCAATTCGCCCCAGATCTCGGACAGGGCACCGACCGCCCCGGCGACCATCACCGAATAGATGACGAATTGCACCAGTGCGCCGGTGGACATCACGCCGTCGCGCACATCATGGGCACCGATCCACAGCACCCCGACAATGCCGGTGAAGATCAGGAAAATCACGATGATCGTCATCGCTGCCCGGGTGGTGATCCGGCGGCAGGCCGAGAGAAAGCTTTCCTCGGTCACATAGTCGAAATCGTCGCGCGACAGATCCTCGTGGGTATAGGCCTGCACCGTCTGCACCGAGAGCAGCGCCTCAGACGCCTTGCCGGAGGAGGCGGCGATCCAGTCCTGGTTCTCGCGGCTGAGGCCGCGCAGCCGTCGTCCAAGGACAAAGATCGGCACGATGATCGCTGGCACGATCAGCAACACCAGCCCGGCGAGTTTCGCCGAGGTGAGCAGCATCAGCGCCAGCCCACCGATCAGAATCAGCACATTGCGCAGCGCCACCGAGACCGAGGACCCGATCACCGATTGCACCAGGGTCGTGTCCGTGGTGATCCGGCTCAGCACCTCGCCGGTCATCAGGTTGTCGTAAAACCCCGGACTCATCGAGATCATCCGGCCAAAGACCGCCTTGCGGATATCGGCCACCACCCGTTCGCCCAACCGGGTAACCAGCGCGTAGCGCAGCCCGGTGCCGAGGGCGAGAAGTGCCGCAAAGCCGAGCGCGGCGGCGAAATACTTGTCCAGCAACTGGGTCGCGTCGCCGCCGAAATTGTCCACCACCCGGCGCACCGCCATCGGCAGTATCAATGACACCGAAGCGGTCAGGATCAGCGCCAGAAGCGCCAGAAACATCTGGCCGCGATAGGGCGCAAGGAAGGGCCAGAGCCGGGTCAAGGTGCCGACCTGACGCGACTTGGGTCGGTTGCGGGCATCGTCCGGCGATTGGGTGGGGCTGCGGGCCATGACTGTCCTCTTCGCGTGTTGCCGGGGTTCTGGCGGGCAGATCGGTGCGGGTCAAGGCGTTAACCCGACGCAGGCCGGGTGGGGCCGGATCCGCTGCCCCGGTGCTCAGAGGTTAATCGCGATGCCCCGGCACCTTGCCCGAGGGCGCGACATAGGGGCGGGTGACATCGCGCAGCCGCAGTTCGAGCGCCTCGACCTCCAACCGGATCGCACCGTCCCCGGCCAGGGTCAGCACCACCTGACCGCCCGGTGCCTCGTCCCCCGGTTCAAAACTGACCGAGAGCAGCGACAGGATCGTGCCTTTGTCCGAACGGTCGATGCCCTGGCTGGCGACGCTGAGCACATTGTCGGCGACCAGCACCGCGCGCACCCGTTCGGCGCCATGCCGGTCGCGGTCGCTGTCCTCCCAGCGGAACCGGTTCAACAGCAGGGCAAAGCGCCGTTCGCGCGGCCGCCACAGCATGTCGGTGACCGGAAACACCGCATCCTGGGCCAGCGCCGACAGCACCGTCAGATCCTCGGCATCCATCGCGCCGAGGTTCAGCGGGCTTTCGCCACCATCCTCGAACCGGGCGTCCTCGCTCATCTGTCTGACACCCGTTCGATCTTGGCCCCGACGGCCGAGAGTTTCTCCTCGACCCGCTCATAGCCGCGATCCAGGTGATAGACCCGGTTGACCACGGTTTCGCCCTCGGCGGCCAGCCCGGCCAGGATCAGCGAGACGCTGGCGCGCAGATCGGTGGCCATCACCGGCGCGCCCTTCAGCCTGTCGACACCGGTGACCGTGGCGCTGCCGCCATGCACCTCGATCTTCGCGCCCATGCGCTGCAATTCCGGTGCATGCATGAAGCGGTTTTCAAAGATCTGCTCTTCCAGCACCGAAACCCCCTCGGCGGTGCAGAGCAGCGCCATCATCTGCGCCTGCAGGTCGGTGGGAAAGCCGGGGAAGGGCTCTGTCTTTACATCGACCGCCCGCACCCGGCCATTCTTGCGCGCCACGCTCAGCCCGTTGCCGGTCTCACTGACCGAAATCCCGGCGGCGTCGAGTTTCTCGCAAAAGGCGCCGATCAACTCGATCCGGCCACCGAGCAGCTCGACCTCGCCGCCGCTGATCGCCGGGGCCAGCATATAGGTGCCGAGCTCGATCCGGTCGACCACCACCGGATGGGTGGCCCCGCCAAGGCGATCGACACCCTGAATGGTGATTTCTGAGGTGCCTTCGCCATCGATCTGCGCGCCCATCCGCCGCAGGCACTGCGCCAGATCGACGATCTCGGGCTCTCGCGCCGCGTTCTTGATCACCGTCGTGCCCTTGGCCAGGGTCGCTGCCATCAGCGCGTTTTCGGTTGCCCCAACCGAAACAAAGGGGAAATCCACCACCCCGCCTTTCAGCCCGCCGGGCGCCTTGGCATGGACATAGCCATCGCGCAGTTCCATCTCAGCGCCCATCGCCTCCATCGCCTTGAGGTGGAGGTCGACCGGCCTTGCGCCGATTGCGCAGCCGCCGGGCAGCGACACCACCGCATGGCCATCGCGCGCCAGCATCGGGCCCAGCACCAGGATCGAGGCGCGCATCTTGCGCACGATGTCGTAATCGGCGGTGTGGTTGTCGATCCGGTAGCTCGACAATGCCAGAACCTTGCCATCCTGCATCTTGGTGACCTCGGTCCCCAGCGATTGCAGCAGTTGCGTCATCGTGGCGATATCCGACAGGCGCGGCGCGTTGGTCAGGGTCAGCGGCTCTTCGCTCAGCAATGTCGCAGGCATCAGTGTCAGGCAGGCGTTTTTGGCGCCGGCAATCGGAATCTGCCCTTTCAATGGGCCATTGCCCGTCACCACGATCCTATCCATCGCCATTCTCCTGCCTGTCGTCGGTTTGATCCGCCTCGTCGTCGCGGACGCGCGCTTTGGCCTGCGCTTTGCGACGCGCGATATTTGCCTTCAGCGCCTGTTTCAGGCGCTCTTCTCGTGTCGCTCCGGACCTGTCGTTGGTGCTCATGCCGCTGGTGTAAGCCAGCGCCACGCCAAGATCCAGATGGCGCTGGAACAACGGTGCGTCGTTATGGCCGCCGCGCCGCAGGCCCGCCCGCAGGGTGTCTGGGATTTTCCCCGAAATTGCCCCAGCAAAGCCCTTGCACTCCGGTCATCTTGCGGTAAAAGGCCTGCACCCACGCGCTCCTTTGGTATTGGGGCGGATGTGCGGTGAAGACGTGAACAGACGGGGCCTTCCAGTCCCCTCTTGCCACGGGGGAAGCCCCGGGGTTACCAACTGGAAAACGAGATGCTGTGGTAGCTCAGTGGTAGAGCACACCCTTGGTAAGGGTGAGGTCGAGAGTTCAATCCTCTCTCACAGCACCATCTCGCTTTTCATTTGAAAAGTGGCCGACATCAGGGGCAGAGAATTGGGTGACAGCGGTTTCGAAGAACCGCGAGAACATCCGGCGTTCGAGCTTTCTCGCTCCGGCTGCACCACGGATTTTCTGCAGGGAAGTCGACAATATTTACCAAGTGGCGGCCGCTTGCGGCTTGGGCTTGCCGCCCGGACATACCCCTATTTCCCATCCTGCAACCCTATCGGGCCCATTGTAGAGCATTGGACAAGCTGCACCGGTTTCTGCTATGCCGGTGTCAGATTTCGATTTGCAACTGGCGGGATCATGGCGGGCAAGCGGTTCTACAACGATGGCTGCGGCGTGGCACAGGCGCTGGATTTGGTCGGCGAACGCTGGGCCTTGCTGGTGGCGCGTGAATTGCTGTTTGCGCCGCGCCGGTTCAGCGATCTGAAGTCCGACCTGCCCGGCATCGCCACCAATATCCTGTCGCAGCGGCTGAACGATCTGGCGGAGGCCGGGATTCTGGCCCATTGCGACATGGACGATGGCAAGCCGACCAAGGGCTATCAACTGACCGATTGGGGCCGTGAGCTGGCACCGGTGTTCAAGGTGACCGGGCGCTGGATGGCGCGCTCGCCCCGTGGCCTGGCCGAGCAGGCGATGTCAGCGACGGCGGTGATCCTGAGCCTGGCGTCGCATTTCCGGCCGCAACGGGCCAAGGGGCTGACCCTGCGGGTCGCCTGTGTCCTGTCGGGGCGCGAATTCACCCTGGTTGTCGCCAATCGCCAGCTTGAGGTGTCGGGTGGGCGTCCGATCAGTGCCGATTTGATCCTGAGCGGCGACCAGAACGCCTTGTTGTGGATGCTGTTGGACGATGAACCGGACCCGGCGGTGACGATCGACGGCGACCCGATCATTTTCGATCAGTTCGCCGCCTGTTTTCAACGCTTTCAGACCGGTTGAACCGGCTCAGAGCCGGGCGGGGATCCGCACCGGCAGCGTCTCATAGCCCTTGACGAACACCGAATGGGTGCGCTGCGGTTCGTCGACCAGGTCGATTGAGGGAAAGCGTTTCAGGATCTCGTCCCAGAGGATGGTCAATTGCAACTCGGCCACCCGGTTGCCAAGGCAGCGGTGAATGCCGAAGCCAAAGGACAGATGCGCCTTTTTGATATCGCGACCGATCAGGTAATTGTCCGGATCCTCGATCCGGTCGGTGTCACGGTTGCCCGAGGCATACCACATCACCACCCGGTCGCCCTTGCGGATCGTCTGGCCGTGCATCTCGACATCTTCCAGCGCCACCCGGGCCATATGCGCCAGCGGCGTCTGCCAGCGAATGGTTTCCGACACCATCGCCGGGATCAGCGAGGGATCGGCACGCAGCCGGTCATATTGGTCGGGGAATTTGTTCAACGCGTAGACCGACCCGGACAGGGTGTTGCGGGTGGTGTCATTGCCACCGACGATCAGCAGCACGACATTGCCGTGGTAAATCTGTGGCGGCATGTCGCGGGTGCCCTCACCATGGGCGAGCATCGAGATCAGGTCAAAGGACGGCGGCTTGCTCTTGCGGTCTTCCAGAAGCTTGTCGAAGGCATCAAAGCATTCGTTGGTTTCCTTGAACTTCTGATCCCAATCTTTCACCGGGCCGTGGCCGGGCGTATTGGTGATGATATCCGACCAGTGGGTCAGCTTGCGGCGGTCCTCGAACGGGAAATCGAACAGCGTCGCCAGAGTCATCGCGGTGTATTCCTTGCTGACCAGATCGACCCAGTCAAAGGTCTCACCGATCGGCAGAGAGTCGAGCAGATTGCCCGCCCGTTCGCGCAACAGCCCGCTCAGCTTGTCGAGGCTGGGCGGGGTGAAGGCGGGTGAGACCTGTTTGCGCTGCTGGTTGTGCTCGGGGTTGTCCATGGTGATGAACCCGGCACCCTTGGCGCCGCGGGTTTCGGAATAGACGCGCCCCTCGGGGGTTTGCAGGGTGATGCCCCCGGCGTTGGAAAACCGGCGGTGGTCGGTGTCGACCGCCATGATGTCCTCATAGCGGGTGATCGACCAATGCGGTTCATACTCGCCGGTATCGCACCAATGCACCGGCGCCTCTTCGCGCAGGCGCTGGAACCAGGGCCAGATGGTTTCATCGGAAAACCGTGCCGGCTGGGCGACGGAATAGGCGTCCAGCGGCGTGGCATAGGCCGCCTCTCGGCTTTCGTCCAGATCGGAAATATGGATCGCATCTTTCATTGCAGGCCTCCCCTCCAGCAACACCCTCGCGATGGGGCATGCACATAGTGAACCCGCTCAGCGCCGTGGTGGCAAGTGGTTAGGGGTGCGACAATAGATGACCATGGATCAGAGAAGCGAAGTCACGCCGAACAGCAAAGAGGGTCGGCAGAAACATCTGCCCTTGTGGCTGCACGCCGATCAAGATCGACAAGCTGCGCGGCATCGCATCGGGAAAATCGCGGGGCGCGCGCGCCATCCCTCGCCATGGCGATGCCGGTCCCCGTGCTGGACTGGAGTAAGGTGAGGAACAGGATGGCCGTGGCGACCTTGGGCAGGGTCGGGGGGCTGCGTTACAGAAGCTTTTCCATCAGAAAGGCCGCATCGGCCTCGGGTGCCCAATAGGAGGGCAGCAGCGCCGCCTGGGCGATGTCGCGATAGCCGATATCGGCATAGAGCGGCCGGGCGGCGGTGTTTGATGACAGCGCGATCAGCGTCAGCCGGGGCTGGCCGAGGGCGCGGGCGCGGATTTCAGCCGCATTCAGCAGCGCTCGGGCCAGACCCTGCTGGCGATAGTCGGCACTGACCGCGATGCTGTCGATATAAAGAGAGCCGGGGGTCGCACGCAGCAATCCGCGGAGCGGAACCAGGACCGCCGGGGTGTCGGGGCCTGGCGGGCTCACCTCGGTCTGGACATAGGCAATGACGCAGCCAGCCGGGTGTCCGGCGACCTCGGCCAGTTGGCAATTGCGGTGACTCATCTTGTCGTCTTCGCCGGCGAAAGCGGCGCGGGCCTCGTCCCACCAGGCCTGTTCGGCCTGATCGGGATTGGCGGCGCCCTGGCGACGAGTCAGACGCGGCAAGCCCTCGGTTGCCGCGTCCTTGACCCAGGCCAGAAACCCCGCGTCCCGCGGTTTGGCGTCGCGGATCAATCCGCCCATTCCCAGGGCCGGGTAAAGCTGCCCAGGACCGCAGTGATGGCATCATCATCGACGCTGCCGGTCTTTTCCAGTCGCGCGGTCAGGCCACGTTTCTTGTCGTCGACGACCTCGATCACCCGTACCGCAACCCCGGCCTTGTCCAGCGCCGCGTTATAGACCCGTTTGATCGCCCGTTTGCGCAGGTCCGGCTTGAACACCTTGCCGACGGCGGTTTTTGGCAATTCGGCAAGGATCTCGACATGCTTCGGATAGGCCGCGCGTTCGTGAATATGCCGCTCGGCGTGGTCCAGAAGCTCGGCCTCGGTGACGTTGGCGCCTTCGACCAGTTCGACATAGGCGCAGGGCAATTCACCGGCATGGGCATCGGGCTGGCCGATGGCCCCGGCAAAGGCGACGGCGGGATGCGACAGCAGCGCATCCTCGATTTCCGCCGGATCGATATTATGGCCGCCGCGAATGATCAGGTCCTTGGCCCGGCCGGTGATCCAGAGATAGCCATCGGCGTCGATCCGGCCCAGATCGCCGGTGCGCAGGTACAGCTGGTTGATCTCGACCCCCGGATGATAGAGGTCGCGGTTCTTGATCTCTTCGGTATAGGTCGATCCCGGGCTGACGCCGGGGTTCGAGACGCAGATTTCGCCGACCTCATCGACCTCACATTCGCGAAGTTCAGGCTGTGAATGGTCGAAAATCCGAATGTCGGTATAGGGAAAGGCGATGCCGACCGACCCGATTTTCTTGACCCCGTCGGTCGGGTTGCAGGACACCAGACAGGTCGCCTCGGTCAGGCCATAGCCTTCGATGATCTCGATTCCTGCCGCCTTTTCAAAGCGATGGAACAATTCTTTCGGCAGCGGCGCCGAGCCCGAGAAAGCGGTCTTGACGGTTGAGACATCGGCATCGACCGGGCGTTGCATCAGCGCGGAAATCGCGGTTGGCACGATGATGATAAAGCTGATCTTCCAACGCTCGCAGAGCTTCCAGAAATTCTGAAACACGCCGTCGCCGCGATAACCGGCAGGCGTCGGAAACACCACATGCGCGCCCGAGGCTACGGCGGCCATCAGGATCACATGGCAGGCAAAGACATGGAACAGCGGCAGCGGACAGATGATGTTGTCGTCTTCGGTATAGAGCAGGGTGTGGCCGATCCAGCCGTTGTAAATCATCCCGGAATAGCTGTGCTGCGCCACTTTCGGCATGCCGGTGGTGCCACCGGTATGGAAATAGGCCGCAACCCGGTCACCGGCGCTGTCGGGAAAGCTCAGCTCGGTCGGTTGCTTGGCGATTTCCTTGTTGAAGCTGCGCACATCGGCATGGTGATTGCCGTGCACCGCAGGTCGGATCAGCGGCACGATCCAGCTTTTTGGCGGTTTCAGATAGCGGTTGAGGTCAACCGTCAGGATGGTGTGCACATTGGGTGCATGGCGCACCGCTTCGGCGGTTTTCTGGGCGACGTCGGTCTTCGGGAAATTCTTCAGCGTGACAACGACCTTGGCGTTGGTCTCGCGCAGGATGGCGCCGATCTGTTCCGGTTCCAGCAGCGGGTTGATCGGATTGACGATGCCCGCGATCATCCCGCCGAGGATGGTCAGCACGGTTTCGGTGGCATTCGGCAACACCAGCGCGACCACATCGGTTTCGCCAATGCCGAGCGAGCGGAACAGGTTGGCGGTCTGACAGACCTTGGCCTTCAGCTCCGACCAGCTCAGGGTTTCGGCCGGGTCGGTCGGGCCTGATTCCAGCTGATAGGTGATGGCGTCATGGTTCGGAAACGCGGTTGCTGTCCGATTGAGCAAGCCATAGATCGTGCTCGGAACGTCGCGATCCTCCCATGGCATTTCCAGTTCGTAGGCGAAGGCGTCCGCCTTGGTTGCGAATGTCATGGTCTTCCTCCCCATCCTCCCAATATCCTGATACGCTGGACTCTTTAAAAATGCGCGACAGCCAGCGGTAATGCAAGGACAACGCCAAGGCAGGCGCAGATCGGGGGGCGGGGCAGATGTCGACAAACGCGCAAGTGTTGGAACGCAACAAGGCCAATGTGATCTGGTTCTACCAGATGATGTTCAACGAATGTCGCCCGGGCGAGGCGATGCGGCGCTATGGCGGCGCCAGCTATACCCAGCACAATCCGCATGTCAGCGACGGCAAACAGGGGTTCATCGCTTATTTCGACCGGATGGCGGCGGAATATCCTGGCAAGCATGTCGAGGTGAAGCGCGCCTTTGCCGAGGGCGATCACGTGATCCTGCATTGCCACCAGACCTGGCCGGGCGGGTTGGAATATGCCGGGATCGACATTTTTCGGCTGGATGGCGCGGGCAAGATTGTCGAGCACTGGGATGTGCTGCAGCAGCTGCCAAGCGAAAGCGCCAATTCAAACGGGATGTTCTGATCGCCATTTGGCGATGGAGCGGGCGACGGGAATCGAACCCGTATCATCAGCTTGGAAGGCTGAGGTCTTACCATTACACAACGCCCGCGCGCCTGACCGCTGGGTAAGACATGGGCGCGATCTGGTCAAGGGCCGGGGTGCTGCAAGATCCATGCAATCAGCCGCCGACGCGACAGCGTTTCACGCTGCCAACCATCGCACAGCCTGAGGCATTCGCAACACCGATAAAGCGGATCCCGCCAGAGCCAGTCGCCATCGCACCGGTCGTCGCCTGGCCGCTCTCGGGCTTGGCGCTATCGACGGATTTGAACTCGGGCATCGTCGGGGCAACGCCATTCAGCTTTTCAACACTGAAGGCGACGGCGGGCGCTGCCTTGGCGGCCTCGATGGCCCGGCGTTCGCGGCGCATTGCAGCGGCGTCCTGGCGCCCCGCAAGCCGGTTGCCGAGCGATTTGGCGTAATCCTGAATGGCAAATTCTTCGCCCACGTCATGGGCCGATTTCATATATGTATAGCAATCCGCCCAGAACAGGGCGCAGACCGCGAACAGGACCAGACCGACAATTGAAATAATGCGACTTTTCACACCCATCCTCCTGCTGTTGCGGGCTGCCTTGGGGTTGATCTAGAGGATAACCCGGGCGGCAATATGGCGTGCAGGGGGCAGGCTGGTGCCAGGTTGTGGCACTGGACAGGCGATCGCGACCGCCTGTCCATTTGCGAGTGATGGCAGCTGGCTCAGGCCACCAGAGATTGCAGACGGCCCTTGATCACCGCCTCGGCGTCACTGACGATGCGCTCGATCAACTCTTTGCAGCTCGGCACATCATGGATCACCCCGGCGACCATGCCGGCCGACCACATACCCTGTTCGGAATCGCCATCGTCATAGACATGGCGCCCGCGCGCGCCGGCAACCAGATGGGCGACGTCCTCGATCTTGAAGTTGAGGCCCTTTTCCTTTTCGATCCGGGCGACCTCTTCGGCGACCTCGTTGCGGAACACCCGGCTGGTGTTGCGCAGGGCGCGCATGATCAGCAGGCTGTCGCGTTCGCCGGCATCGACCAGGCGCTGTTTCACCTTGTCGTGGATCGGCGCCTCTTTGGTCGCCATGAAGCGGGTGCCCATGTTGACCCCTTCGGCCCCCAGCGCCAGCGCTGCGGCCAGTTGCCGCCCCTCGCCAAAACCACCGGAGCCGATCACCGGGATATCCAGCGCGTCAACCGCCAGCGGGATCAGAATCTGGTTGGTGATGTCATCCTCACCGACATGGCCCGCGCATTCGAACCCGTCGATGGAAATCGCATCGACCCCCAGCCGTTGCGCGGTCAGCGCGTGGCGGACAGCGGTGCATTTGTGAACCACCTTGATTCCGGCGGCCTTGAACATGTCGATGAATTCACCGGGGTTGTTGCCAGCCGTCTCGACGATCTTGACGCCGCTGTCGATGATCGCCTGGGCGTATTCCTTATGCGGAATCGGGCGCAGCGACGGCAGGATGGTCAGGTTCACCCCGAACGGTTTGTCGGTCATCGTGCGGCAGCGCGCGACCTCTTTAATCAGGTCATCCGGGGTTGGCTGGGTCAGCGCGGTCATGATGCCCAGGCCACCGCCGTTGGAGACACCGGCAGCCAGTTCGGCCCGTGCCACCCATTGCATCCCGCCCTGAACGATTGGATGCTCGATCCCCATCAATTCGGTAAAGCGTGTCTTGAGCATTGTGACTCCTCCCTTTGGTCGGGGCCGATATACCGGGTAATGCCGGGCAAGGGGAAGTCAACGGAGACGATTTAGCACGAGCATGAAACCAATTGGCACGAGCATGAAAACAAGCCGCCCCCGGCCCTTGTGGGCGCGGGGGCGGCAGATGGTTTAAATGGGCAATGTTTACGAGACGTCTTTGTAAGAAATCTCTTTGGCGTCGGACCCGGCCTTGCCGCGCCGCACCAGCAGCCGGTTCAGCGCGTGGATATAGGCCTTGACGCTGGCCACCACGGTGTCGGTATCCGCCGACTGGCCGGTGACGATGCGGCCATCCTCGGCCAGACGCACCGAAACCGTCGCCTGGGCATCGGTGCCCTCGGTCACCGCATGCACCTGGTAGAGCTGCAGGCGCGCCTCATGCGGAAAGATCGCCTTGACGCAGTTGAACGCGGCATCGACCGGGCCATCGCCGGAGGAGGAGAAGGATTTTTCCTCTCCGTCCACGATCATCGTCATCTCGGCCTCCTGGCCTTCGGTGCCACAGACCACCCGCAGGCGTTTCAGCGACAGCCGGTCGGCGCCGGCATCCTCGGCCACCTGCACCAGCGCGATCAGGTCCTCGTCATAGACCTCTTTCTTGCGGTCGGCCAAATCCTTGAACCGGACAAACACGTCCTTCAGCTGGTTCTCACCCATCTCGATGCCGAGGTTCTTCAGCTTGGAGCGCAGGGCGGCGCGGCCCGAATGCTTGCCCAGAACGATATTGTCCTCGTTCAGGCCAATATCCGACGGCTTCATGATTTCAAAGGTTTCGACGTTCTTCAGCACCCCGTCCTGGTGGATGCCGCTTTCATGCAGAAAAGCGTTCTTGCCGACGATCGCCTTGTTGAACTGCACCGCAAAGCCCGAAACCGCCGCCACCCGGCGGCTGAGGTTCATGATCTTGGTGGTGTCGATCTTGGTCTGATAGGGCATGATGTCATTGCGCACCTTCAGCGCCATCACCACCTCTTCCAGCGCGGTATTGCCGGCCCGTTCGCCCAGGCCATTGATCGTGCATTCGATCTGCCGCGCCCCGGCCTCGACCGCGGCCAGGCTGTTGGCGGTCGCCATGCCCAGATCGTTGTGGCAATGGGTGGCAAAGACCACCTGGTCGGCGCCCGGCACCTTTTCGATCAGCATCCGGATCAGATCGGCGCTTTCACGCGGCGCGGTATAGCCGACGGTGTCGGGGATATTGATGGTGGTTGCCCCGGCCTTGATCGCGATTTCGACGACGCGGCAGAGGTAATCATGCTCGGTCCGGGTCGCATCCATCGGCGACCATTGCACATCGTCACAGAGGTTGCGGGCGTGGGTGACGGTGCCGTGAATCCGCTCGGCCATCTCGTCCATGCTCAGGTTCGGGATCGACCGGTGCAGCGGCGAGGTGCCGATAAAGGTGTGGATCCGGGGCTGGCGGGCGTGCTGGATCGCCTCCCAGGCGCGGTCGATATCGGGCAGCTGGGCCCGGCTCAGCCCGCAGATCACCGAATTCACCGAATTCTTGGCGATCTCTGCGACCGCGCGGAAATCGCCCTCAGAGGCGATCGGGAACCCGGCCTCGATCACATCAACGCCCATCTCGTCGAGCAGGGCTGCGATCTCCAGCTTTTCCTCATGGCTCATCGTCGCGCCGGGGCTTTGTTCGCCGTCACGCAGAGTGGTGTCGAAAATCAGGACGCGGTCCTGTTTGGATGTCTTGGTCATTTTGAAATCTCTCTATTCTCCAGATGCCTTGGCGCGAAAAGGCGTCCCCTCTGAGCGGTCGCGCCGAAAGGCACGCTCAGAGGCGGATTAGGAGAAGCAGGCCAGCCAGCAACAAACCGCCGGAGAGGCGGGCAGGGGTCGCGATATGGGCCAAAGTCATCATGCGGCTTCTATAACGCGGGGCGGCGGGCTTGAGAAGGCGAAAAAGATGCTGCGGTGCGGCGGGGGCGGGCATTTGTGCGGCACCGGTTTCACGGCAATGCTCGGCCCTGAGCCGACCTCGCCGATGCCGTCAATCGCCGCGCTGCCGCTTCACCAGATCAGACTTTCGCCGCACGGGCAAAATCTGGTGGCCAACGAATTCGCTGTCTGCGACCATCACAACAATGAAGCACATCTGCAAGGTGCCTAATCTGACAGCATTCGCTCAAAGGAGAATAATTCGCGGACTTCCTTATCGCTCATCACCTTCGCATACTTCCCGATCCTGCCCGCAAGCGTCGCAAGTTTAGGATCATCGATTTTTGCGATGAAGGCATCGTAAGCGCAGCCAGCGAGAAGTCGATTAATCGTTTTCAACTCCATTGGCCTTTGCTTTCCTTTCTTACCAAAGATTGCAACCTCAGCTGAAATTGGAATGATCACTGTTTGCATGTCGTCTTTTGGTTGAGTAAATGGAGCGACATTTTTAGGCCCAATAAAGGCAACGCATGTATCGGGAAGCACTAACTGCCCACTATGGGGGCGGTATACTGTGTAGGTAAACTCCTCCAACGCTTTGATGCGTGGGCTGTTTGGCTCGATCGAGAGGATCGCTTTGTTATGGGCCTCTTTGATTCCATCAGGCACAAGCTGCGCCATATTGAAAATTTCATCTATTTTTCCATCAAACAGGTCGCTCGCTGTATTGGGTGGAAGATTGTCAATATACGTATCGAACAGTTCTGACACATAGTCGCGTTGATCTACGGGCACGAAATTTTTGCCTAGAAATGCGTCAACCTTCTTCGGGTTTTTCCCCAAATAGTTCTTCATCATGGCCTGCACTTTCGTCGTTGAGCTAAAGTGCTCGTCCAACGCCATGAACATTCGTTCAGTCATGTTCGACAATTCTGACCGCAGAAAGTTTGACCTAATCTCAAGATGCGCGATTAGCGGGGCGACAAACGCCGCATCTAACTCTGCTCCGTTTTCCAATTTCCGCGCATCCTGAATGTCACTTTGCACAGAGTTTTCAAACTCAGTGATGCGTTTATCTGTCTCCGATCCCTCTGGGCCGTAAAAGAACCTATCGACACCGAAGTTGCCTGTGCCCTTTGGACTTGGCTTTTCACCTTTACGGTAAATCCAGATATGATGATCCTTACCTCTTTTTTCGCCAAACCCGCGTTGCAACATACGCCAGACGTGGTGGTTTTTTCTCCCAGCCATCCAATAGCTCCTTGCTTCTACTCACGACGTCACCAGTAAAAGAAACTCCATTTTCTTAAAGCGTCCCGCCAAAAACCTGAATCGCGGGGATTCCCACACGCATGATTTT
>NZ_JARGNH010000051.1 GCF_029213205.1 Pseudooceanicola sp. | reverse complement strand
AGGCCAGCGCCACATTGATCACGCTCATATCGGTCTGCATCAACAGGTTGCGGGCCTTTTGCAGGCGCAGCTCCATGTAATAGCGTTTCGGCGACCGGTTCAGATAGCGGCGGAACAGCCGCTCAAGCTGGCGGGTCGACATGCCGACATCGCGTGCCAGAATCGACGGGCTGACCGGCTCTTCGATATTGGTTTCCATCATCTGGATGACCTGGCTCAGCTTGGGATGGCGCACCCCGATCCGGGTCGGCACCGACAGCCGCTGGGTGTCCTGATCGGTGCGGATCGAGGAATAGATCAGCTGATCGGCGACCAGATTGGCCAGGTCTTCACCATGGTGATCGGCGATCAGTTTCAGCATCAGATCAATGGAGGAGGTGCCACCGGCGGTGGTGAGCCGGTTGCCATCCACCACAAAGACCGATTTGGTCAGAGCAACCTCTTCGAATTCCTCGGAAAAACTGTCTTGGTTCTCCCAATGGATGGTCGCCCTCTTGCCGTCCAGCAGACCGGCCTTGGCCAGCACATAGGCGGCGGTGCAGAGCCCGCCGACCGCCAGGCCCCGGCGCGCCTCGCGGCGCAGCCAGTTCAGCAAGCGGCGGCTGGTGGCGTCCTGTACCGCGATCCCGGCGCAGACCATCACCGTGTCCTCACGTGACAATTCCGACAGCCCCTGATCGACGGCAAAGGTGGCGCCAGCCGAACAGCTGACGTTTTCGCCATCCTCGCTGGCCACCTGCCAGCTGTAGAGCGGCTTGCCCGACATCCGGTTGGCGATCCGCAGGCATTCAATGGCCGAGGCAAAGGACAACAGTGAGAAATTGTTCAGCAGAACAAACACGAATTGCCGCGTCGCAACCGACGCGGCGGCAGGAGTTTGAATCGTGGCTCGGGTGCCGGAGATGGCCATATCCGCAAGCTCCAGAATGCTGGTCCCACGACCTTGGGCAGGTTCCGAAAGCGGCGTCAAGAGGCGTATTTAGACTGTAGCCCTTGCTCGGGCGTCCCGCTATAAGGCAGTCCTCAAACCCACCGGATGGACGGAGACGACAAATGGGCGATTGGCAAAAAGCCGGGTGGCGCAGCAAGCCGCGGGTTCAAATGCCCGAATATACAGACCTGGACGCCTTGCATGCGGCTGAAGCGAAGCTGTCGAAATACCCACCGCTGGTCTTTGCCGGCGAGGCGCGCCGCCTCAAGGCCGCGCTGGCCAAGGCGTCGCGTGGCGAGGCGTTTTTGCTGCAGGGCGGCGACTGTGCCGAAAGCTTTGACCAGTTCAGCGCCGATGCGATCCGCGACACCTTTAAGGTGATGCTGCAGATGGCGATGGTGCTGACCTTTGGCGCCAAGGTGCCGGTGATCAAGGTCGGTCGGATTGCCGGACAATTCGCCAAGCCGCGTTCCGCCGGGACCGAAGTTCTGGACGGCGTCGAGCTGCCCTCCTATCGCGGTGACATCGTCAATGACCTGGCCTTTACAGCCGAGGCGCGGATCCCCGATCCGGCGCGGATGCTGCAGGCCTATACCCAATCGGCGGGCACCCTGAATCTGCTGCGTGCCTTTTCATCCGGCGGCTATGCCGATGTGAACGAGGTGCATCGCTGGACCCTGGGCTTTACCGAGGCCGAAGAGGCCGAGCGGTTCCGCGACATGGCCAACCGGATTTCCGACACGCTGGATTTCATGCAGGCGGCGGGGGTGTCCTCGGAACGCCAACTCGCGCTGCGGCAGGTGGATTTCTACACCAGCCACGAGGCCTTGTTGCTGGAATACGAAGAGGCACTGACCCGGGTCGACAGCACCACTGGCAAATGGCTGGCCGGTTCCGGGCATCTGCTGTGGATCGGTGACCGCACCCGCCAGCCGGATGGCGCCCATGTGGAATTCCTGCGCGGGGTGCAGAACCCGATCGGGATGAAATGCGGCCCGACCCTTGAGCCCGATGAATTGAAACGACTGATGGCAACGCTGAACCCCGAGAACGAGGCCGGGCGGCTGACCCTGATCGCGCGGTTCGGCGCGGGCAAGGTTGGCGAGCATCTGCCGAAACTGATCCGCGCGGTCGAGGAAGAGGGCGCCAATGTGGTCTGGGTCTGCGACCCGATGCATGGCAACACCATCAAGTCGGATTCCGGCTACAAGACCCGGCCTTTCGATGCGGTGCTTGGCGAGGTGCAGGACTTTTTCGCGGTACACCGGGCCGAGGGCACCATCCCCGGCGGGGTGCATTTCGAGATGACCGGTCTGGATGTGACCGAATGCGTCGGCGGGGTTCAGGCGGTCAGCTTTGAAAATCTCTCGGACCGCTATCACACCGCCTGCGACCCGCGGCTGAACGCCTCGCAATCTCTGGAACTGGCATTCCTGGTGGCCGAGGAATTGACCGCGCTGCGCAATGACAACGGCAGCGACCGGGCCGCCGCCGCCCGCTGAACGGAGCCGGGGCGGCGGGCCATCGCCGCGCCGGAACATGCGAATGGAAAACGCCGCGCGGGTCCTCCGACGCGGCGTTTTGCTGTCGCGTGCTGTTCTGCCTGCCGAATTTCAACCCGCCTGGTTTCAGCCTGTTTGTCAGTCGTCGGATTTGACCAGCCGCAGGAATGGCGCATCCGGGCGCCCAGGCCCCGGATCAAACGCTGGCGGACGCGGGGCGGCAAAGCCGGGCAGAGGCGGCGTGTCCGCTGCGACCTCGGGTCCGGAATCTGGCGGCGCGTCAGGCATGGTCTCTGCACCGGCACCGGCCGGCACCAGGCGGCGCAGAATCTGGTCGGTGATGTCAAAGCGGCGCGGGGTGCGCCCAATGGCGCCCCGTGTCGACAGACAGCCCAGGGCCCGGGAAATATCGCCAAGGTCGCTTTTCATTGGCAACAGGATCATCCGCGCGTCGATCGCTGGTTTGCCGATGCCGCGCTCGGCGCTCAGCATCAGTTCGACACTGGACGGGTTGTCGAACATCTGTTCGATCAGATCGCTGGCGCTGGCCCGCGCCCTGGGCGAAAAGAACGCCGACAGTGGCATGCCGCGCACCTCCATCCCCATCAGTTCGGTCAGATGCGACCCGGCGATCCGCAAACGGGCAAGGCCGGGCGCGATCTTTTCGACGATAAAGGCATCGTCCAGCGCCCGTGCGATACCGCGCGGATCGACCTCGGACCGGCGCGGCACCAGGCGCCCGGCGCGCAGGGCTTGCCAATAGCCCTCAACCTCGCGCAGGGCGGGAAACCGGTTGTCTTTGATGAAAGGCGACATGTCGATGATCTTGCCGTGTTGATCCATAAGTGGGCGATCCGAATTGCAGGTTGGTCTGATCCCTGCCGGGCCCGGACGGGCTGCCTCCGCCGCCCGTCGGTTAACCCTATGCAAAGAGAGGTTACGCGTCTCTTAACATCGCAGAATTGGCGCTGAATTTATGAAATTTCTTCAGAATTGGTTAATCAACTCGGGTGGCGGGCGATGGAGGGAGGGCATGGTGGCGCGGCTCTCAACACCGCGCCCGCGCTTGCCCCCGCTATCACAGGCGCGTAACTGGAGACAAACGCCGGGGCAGGGAGAACACAGTGATACGGTCGATGACAGGCTTTGCCTCAGGGCGCGGCACGCATGAGCTTTTTGAATGGAGCTGGGAGCTGCGGGCGGTCAATGCCCGTGGGTTGGACCTGCGCCTCAGGGTGCCGGACTGGGCACCGGGGCTGGAGGCGGAGCTGCGCAAACGGCTGAGCCAGGCGTTGAACCGGGGCAGTGTCACCCTCGGGCTGCGGCTGGGCCGCGAGGGTGGTGCCACCGCGCTCAGCCTCGATCCGGTGCAGCTGGATGCGATGCTGACGGCGCTGGCGACGGTCGAGGATCGGGCTCTGGAAAAAGGCATTTCGCTGGCACCGTCCCGGGCCGCTGATCTGCTGGCCCTGCGCGGGGTTCTGGATGCGGGCAAAGAGGCCACCGGCGACGCGCAGCTGACCAATGCGATTCTAGCGGATTTCGAACCGGTGCTCAGCGATTTCATCGCCATGCGCAAACGTGAAGGCGTGGCGCTGCTGGCGGTGCTGAAAGACCAGATCGACCAGATCGAATCCCTGACGGCCGAGGCGTCAGCCGCAGCCGAAGCACGGCGTGGTGCCACCGAATCGGCCGTGTCTCAGGCCCTGGCGCGGGTGATGGACGCCGCCGCCGGTGCCGATCCCGACCGGGTGGCGCAAGAGCTGGCCCTGATCGCGGTAAAGGCCGATGTGACCGAAGAGATCGACCGGCTCGGCGCCCATGTCGGGGCCGCGCGTGAGCTGCTGGCCAAGGGCGGCGCGGTGGGTCGCAAGCTCGACTTCCTGACCCAGGAATTCAACCGCGAGGCCAACACCCTCTGTTCGAAATCGCAGAACCCCGAGCTGACCCGCATCGGCCTAAACCTGAAAGCGGTGATCGACCAGATGCGCGAGCAGGTGCAGAACGTCGAGTGAGGCTGCGCGTGAAGCCGGGGAGTGAAGCCGGGGGATTCGGGCAGTGAATTCGGACGGGGAATTCGGACGGGGAATTTGGACAGGGAATTTGGACAGGGAATTTGGACAGGGAAGGGGGCTTTCTGCCCCCTCTGGCCTGCGGCCATTCACCCCCGAGGATATTTTTGACCAGAGGAAGCGGCAAGATTTTCGGCACGGGACGCGGCGAGGCTTGCGGTTCTGGACCGGGCGGTGTACTGGGCGGCGATTAACTCCGCTGGTGGGGTTGGGCAGACGGGGGAGACATCCCTGGCTGTCCGCCGGTTGACCGACAGGTCGTCCCCCACCGAGGCATCAAACCGGAAAGGAAATTGGCATGGCATTGCCCGAATTCTCCATGCGTCAGCTGTTGGAAGCAGGCGTTCACTTTGGCCACCAGACGCAACGCTGGAACCCCCGTATGGGCGAGTTCATCTATGGCGCGCGCAATGGCATTCACATCTTTGATCTGACCCAGACGGTGCCGATGCTCGACGCCGCGCTGAACGTGATCCGCGACACCGTGGCCAAGAACGGCCGGGTGCTGTTCGTCGGCACCAAACGGCAAGCGGCGCAGCCGGTGGCCGATGCCGCCGAAAAATGCGCGCAATACTACATGAACCACCGCTGGCTGGGCGGCACCCTGACCAACTGGAAAACCGTGAGCCAGTCGATCAACCGGCTGAAGGCGATCGACGAGCAGCTGGAAGGCGGCGCCGACGGGCTGACCAAGAAAGAGCGTCTGGGCATGGAACGTGAGCAGACCAAGCTGCAGGCCAGCCTGGGCGGCATCCGCGAAATGGGCGGCCTGCCGGATCTGCTGTTTGTCATCGACGTCAAGAAAGAAGCGCTGGCGATTGCCGAAGCGCGCAAGCTGGGCATCCCGGTTGTCGCCGTTGTTGACACCAATTGCCCGCCTGAGGGTGTCGATTACATCATCCCCGGCAATGACGACGCGGCCCGGGCCATAGCGCTTTATTGCGATCTGGCCAGCCGCGCCGCTCTGGACGGGATGACCGCACAGATGGGCGCTGCCGGTGTTGATCTGGGCGCGATGGAAGCGGCCCCGATGGAAGAAGAGATCGCCGCGCCGGTCGAAGCGGAAGCCGCAGCAGCGGATGCGCCCAAGGCCTGAGTGACACCTGTCACGAACTCGTAACCGGCCGCTGGCAAATGGCGGCCGGAAAGACCCAAAGATCGAAGGAGATCCCGATATGGCGATCACTGCCGCACAGGTGAAAGAACTGCGCGAAATGACCGGCGCAGGCATGATGGATGCCAAGAAGGCGCTGACCGAAACCGATGGCGACATGCAAGCCGCAATCGACTGGCTGCGCACCAAGGGCCTGGCCAAGGCCGCCAAGAAATCCGGGCGCACCGCCGCCGAGGGCCTGGTCGCCGTGGCGGTCGAGGGCGGCAAGGGCGTTGCCATCGAGGTGAATTCGGAAACCGATTTCGTCGGCAAGAACGCCGAATTCCAGCAGATGGTGGCCGACTTCGCCACCGCAGCCCTGAAGGTTGACGATGTCGAAGCGTTGAAATCTGCCGATATCGGCGGCACCAGCGTCGAGGCAATCCTTACCGACAAGATCGCCAAGATCGGCGAGAACATGACCCTGCGCAGGTTGGCGCATGTCGCTGGCGGCAATGTGGTGTCCTATGTCCACAACGCCACCGCCTCCGACATGGGCCGGATCGGCGTGCTGGTGGCCTATAGCGGCGACGACGAAGCCTTCGCGCGGCAGGTTGCGATGCATATCGCGGCGGCTGACCCGATTCCGCAGGCGTTGGACGAAGCCGGGCTTGACCCCGCGGTGATCGAAAAGGAACTGGCGGTTCAGACTGCCAAGGCCTTGGAAGAAAACGCCAACGACAAGAAACCCAAGCCCGAACAGGTGATTCACAACAACATCATCCCGGGCCGGATGAAGAAATTCGTCGGTGAAATCGCGCTTCTGAACCAGCAATTTGTTGTGTCAGCGGACAAGATCACCGTCGGCGATGCCGCAAAGGCCGCTGGTGTTGAGATCACCGGCTTTGTGCGTCTGGAAGTCGGTGAAGGCATCGAAAAAGAGACCGAGGACTTTGCCGCCGAGGTCGCCAAGGCCGCCAAGGGCTGAACCTTGCCGCAACGGGCCAAGGCGCCCGTCGGAGAGTGATCGAGACCGTCGGGGTGAAACATCCCGGCGGTTTTCTTTTGGGCGTATGTTTCAACATCAAATGCAAAACGGTGCTGACCGTATGACCAACACCGTTCGCATTCGCCCGCCCGAAATTGGGGATGACGGGGCGGGTTCGAAAACGCCGATCAGAGACGGAAATACGACCCTGACCGGCACCGGTGTAACCCGGCCGAACCACAGAGCCCCTACAAAATACCAAGGGGTATGGTCCGGTGATGTCCCATGGCTTGATAAAGCCACCACTCACGGAACAGCCACAGATTGCGACATGACGCGGCGTCAGGAAAGTAAGGGAATCCATACCTTTGGCGGAAACGCTTAAGCAAACCCTTCGGATTTCAGGTTTTTTTACCTCAGAGCCGCGGCTCAGGCTTCCAGAATGAACATCTGGTTGAGGAACGCCGCTTTCAGCACCGCCTGGGCGGTGGTTTCCACGCTCAGGTTCTCACGCGCCAGGCGCAGGTGCTTTTCCACCGTCGCGGCGGTGAGACCCATCAGCAGCGCGATGTCCTGGGTGGTCTTGCCATCGCCAACCCATTGCAGCGCCTCGCGCTGGCGCTTGGTCAATTCGCGCGAGGGACCGGCATAGGGCAGGGTGAGGATCTTGAGATGGGCGACATTGTTGTAAATCACGATGTCGCGGCCATGTTCCTTCCAGATTGCATCGACCTGATCCTGCTCCATGCCCGAATTCGCGGTCAGCGCAATCGCGCCCTTGGTGCGCGGTGAGATCGATTTAAAGCTGATCGAATAGCCGGCGCGCACATCCATCGACCGGTTGAAATCGATCACCTTGCGTTCGCTTTCAGTGAGGGTGCCACTGGCCATCATGTCAGCAACGATACGCCAGGAACAGGCGCCTTCGTTTTCCAGCGCCCAGCGGACCATCGGGGCGTGGAAATAGAGCCCTTTACCCATGAATACATCAGTGTAAGTGGTTGAATGATTTGTCAAAATGACGAAATCTTCGGGGTCGCCCAGCGAGGTGGTGGTGCGGTAGCGGGTGAAGCCGTAGAGCAACCGGTCAAAGCCGAACTCGGCCATCTTCTCGCAATGCAAGAGCCACAGCTCTTCGATGCTCGGGGCGTTGGTCAGGCGTTCGAGGTAGTCTCTGCGCGACTGCATCTGTGCTCGGCTCGATTTCAGTTGGGTGAGGCAAGCCGTGGCGCTTGCGCGATCAGGAAAGAGTAAACCGCGGACGACGCATTTGTCGAGCGATACGTAGCAACAGCATAGACCTGTGGTCTGGGTGAAGATCACCGGGCAAGCTTTGGTGTTTCAAGGGATTTGTTCATGCGTAATATTTACATAATACCGATTACACGACTTTTGCATGTGGCTGGGCGCGCGCTACCTTCAACTGCGACTCTTGTTAGAAAACAGTGGTTTGTCTAGCG
>NZ_JARGNH010000050.1 GCF_029213205.1 Pseudooceanicola sp. | reverse complement strand
CATAAAAAGCGCCAATCGGCGAGGATCAATGTGATCATCCGGGACGGAACACTTAGCTGTCCATCTTCAAAGCGGAGATGAACGCCTCCTGCGGAATGTCCACTTTCCCGAACTGCCGCATCTTCTTCTTCCCGGCCTTCTGCTTGTCCAGCAATTTCCGCTTCCGCGTCGCATCACCGCCATAGCATTTCGCCGTCACGTCCTTGCGCAGCGCCGCCAGGGTCTCCCGCGCGATGACTTTCCCGCCAATCGCCGCCTGGATCGGAATCTTGAACATGTGGCGCGGAATCAGGTCTTTCAGCTTTTCGCACATTGAGCGCCCGCGCGCCTCGGCCCGATCGCGGTGCACCATCATCGACAGCGCGTCGACCGGTTCGTCATTCACCAGGATCGACATCTTCACCAGAGCGTCCTCGCGATAGCCGATCAATTGGTAATCGAAGCTGGCATAGCCCTTGGTCACCGATTTCAGCCGGTCGTAGAAATCGAACACCACCTCGTTCAGCGGCAGGTCATAGACCACCATCGCCCTTGACCCGGCATAGGTCAGGTCCATCTGCACCCCGCGCCGGTCCTGGCAGAGCTTCAGCACATCGCCGAGATATTCGTCGGGCACCAGGATCGTCGCCTTGATCCGCGGCTCCTCGATATGATCGACATGGGCCAGGTCGGGCATGTCGGCGGGGTTGTGCAGCTCCTGCATGGTGCCGTCGCGCATGTGGATATTGTAGATCACCGAAGGCGCGGTGGTGATCAGGTCGATGTCATATTCCCGCTCGATCCGGTCGCGGATCACCTCAAGGTGCAACAACCCGAGGAAGCCGCAGCGAAAGCCAAAGCCGAGCGCGGCCGAGGTCTCCATCTCGAAGGTAAAGCTGGCGTCGTTCAGTGCCAGTTTCTCGATCGCGCTGCGCAGATCCTCGAATTCCGAGGAATCGACCGGGAACAGCCCGCAGAACACCACCGGGATCGACGGTTTGAAGCCGGGCAGCGCGGCATCGCAGCCCTTCTTTTCGGTGGTGATGGTGTCGCCGACGCGGGTGTCGCGCACCTGTTTGATCTGCGCAGTGATATAGCCGATCTCGCCGGGGCCGAGGTCAGGCACCTCGACCATCTGCGGTTTGTAGACGCCAATGCGGTCGATCTCATAGACGCCGCCGGTGCGCATCATCTTGATCCGCTGGCCTTTTTTCAGCACCCCGTCGATCACCCGGACAATCACCACCACGCCGAGATAGGGGTCGTATTTGCTGTCCACCAGCATCGCCTTCAGCGGCTTGGTCGCGTCGCCGTCCTTCGGGGCGGGCAGCCTTGTGACAATCGCCTCAAGCACGTCGGGAATGCCGACGCCGGTCTTGGCGCTGATCTCAACCGCGTCATGGGCCTCGATCCCGATCACGTCCTCGATCTGCTCCTTCACCCGGTCGGGCTCGGAGGCCGGCAGGTCGATCTTGTTCAGCACCGGCACGATCTCATGATCCGCGTCGATCGCCTGATAGACATTGGCCAGGGTCTGCGCCTCGACCCCCTGGGTGGCATCGACCACCAGCAACGACCCCTCGACCGCCTGCATCGAGCGGGAGACCTCATAGGCAAAGTCGACATGGCCGGGGGTGTCGATCAGGTTCAGGACATAGGTCTTGCCGTCCTTGGCCGGATATTCGATCCGCACGGTGTTGGCCTTGATGGTGATGCCACGCTCACGCTCGATATCCATCGAGTCGAGCATCTGCTCCTGCATATCGCGTTCGGCCACCGTGCCGGTCAGCTGGATCAGCCGGTCGGCAAGCGTGGATTTGCCGTGGTCGATATGCGCCACGATCGAGAAGTTGCGGATGAGGGATCTGTCAATCATGGCTGGGATATGCGGGGGAAATCGTTCGCGGTCAATGGGTGTGAAAAACCCGCCTAGGGTTGCCGAAGCGACACACGAGTTCAAGGTTTGTGATGTGCAGCGACCTACGATCCAACCATCATCAACGTCAGAAAACCAAACTCAAGATCGTCACGACAAGAGTGAATGCAATTGCGCTTCGACATAAATTCGCGGTGCTGGCCCAGACGCCCGTAGTTTGAACACCTTAGCCAATTTACCGCCATGATGCTTGTGCGTGTAATGCGGTGAACCGTCCGTCCCAATAATAACGATGTCAGTTTTTCGTGAGGGTGACGCTTGAACACAAGCGCCGAGGTCTTCCAGTCTAAGACTAACCTTCGCGCGGGAGCCAAAAGCGAAGCCACCGGTCAAGACGATGTTGCTTCCTTCTAGAGTGGATTCGTCAATCTCATCAAGATCTTGAATGACCGGGATAGCCTCAGAACTTGGGATACCTGTGTCCGCGTAACTGTCGCCAACCAAAGCGGTAATCAGGTGACTGATTTCCTGAGACTCGCCGGGGTCAATTTCCTCATTTTGCAGCGAGTCGACCAGAACGTGCCTCAGTGCCTCTATGCGTGGATCACCTTGCAAGTCGTGCTCCATTTCCATCCGGTCGAGCAAAGCGCGCGCCTCGCGCGTGGTGATTATAGCGTCACAATTGACTCCCGCGCAGAAACCAAGGAGTCGGTTTGCTGCTGAGCGCGGGCAGTCAGCGTCGATGCGGGCGCTTCGCACCTCAGCAATCAGCGTCAAAAGCTGGAGAAGCTCCGCTGGCGTATTCTCGTGCCCGGCGGATGCTTCCATAACGATCTCCGCCGCATCCTCGTCGCCGACCTGACGACAAATGGCTACGCATTCAGCCAAGAGCGGTTCCAGTTCCGTGGTGTCGACGCGAGCATTTGCCAACACCCCATCAATAAACCCAACAAAAAAGCACTCATTCTTTGCGGTGTTCATCCTTTCATGAATAGAAAAGAGAACCTTAGATTCATATGATATCTTCTTTTTCATGCGCTTGAACCACTGAAACATAATTACTGTTAGAACTGAGCCGATATTTGAAATGATAATGCCTTCTTTGTGGTTCCGTCTAGCACTCAAAATCCAAGGCATTTCCAGTGGAAATCGAGACAACCAGATAGGGAGGTTCGACCGCCGCTAACGCATTCGTGAAGCGACTTTACCGCGGGCCACACTATCCTTTGCACCACAGCAAGGAGGCCCCCAATGCTCACACGCCGTTCATTCCTGATCACCGGCAGCGCCGCCACCGGCGCCACGCTGGTCCTGCCCTATGCCGCCATGGCCGCGGCCCATGCCAGCCATGTCTATGAGGCCGCCGATGGCGCGGTCACCATTCATCCCGTCGCCCATGCCTCGTTCGTCATGGAGACCCCGGCGGGTGTCATCTATGTCGATCCGGTCGGCGAGACCGCCGCCTATGCCACCTTCCCGGCCCCCGATCTGATCCTCGTCACCCATCATCATGGCGATCACTTCAAGCCTGACACACTGAGCGCGCTTGCTGCGCCTGCGACTGTATTGCTGGTCAATCCGACGGTGCATGGGCAACTGCCCGAGGCGCTGAACCCCCGCGCCACCGCGATTGCCAATGGCGAATCCGCCGAGGCTCTGGGCCTGATGATCGAGGCGATTGCCGCCTATAACACCACCGAGGACCGGCTGAAGTATCACCCGCAAGGCCGTGACAACGGCTATGTGGTGAATTTCGACGGGCTGCGCGTCTATATTGCCGGTGACACCGAGGATATCCCGGAAATGCGGGCGCTGAGCGGCATCGACGTGGCATTTCTGCCGATGAACATGCCCTATACGATGTCCGAAGAGCAGGCGGCTGCGGCGGTGGCGGCGTTCAAGCCGAAATTCGTCTACCCCTATCATTACCGCGACAGCGACCGCGATAAATTCGCCGCGCTGGTGGCGGCAGACGGCACTGGCAGTGAAGTGAAGTTCGCGCCCTGGTATGGCGAGGCGATGCAGGGCTGAGCGCCTTTCGCCGGTTTTTCGGGCATCGCCCCCGGCCCTGGGCGAGTCTTTGCCAGCCCGCCCAGGGCAATGTTGAAAATTGACCCAAATTCGTGCTATGGCAAGGCCCGAGGCACCGGGAAACCGACATCAGGATCGGCACCCGACAGTAACGGGACACAGACCACCAATGACACGATTTACGCTTTTGGCCGCTGCGGCCTGCCTGTCTCTCGGCGCATCCGTCGCCCAGGCCGGGCCGATCAATCGCGCCTGTCTGGCCAGCGACCGCTCTGGCGCCAGCCGCGCGGTTTGCGGCTGCATCCAGAACGCCGCCGACAAGACCTTGACCCGGCAGGATCAGCGCCTGGCCGCCAAGTTCTTTCGCGAACCTGACAAGGCGGAAGAGGTCCGGATGTCGAAATCCAACGGGAATAACGCCTTTTGGGACCGTTACACCAAATTCGGCGCCGTTGCCGAATCCAGCTGCTCCTGAGCCCTACTTGACGGCCAGCGTCGTGATCAGCCCGCGCGCGCAGTGCTCGATCAGGTCGAGCGTCGCGTCGAACGCGCGGGTGTAATAGGGATCGGGCACCTTTGTTGCACCGGTTTCCGGGGCGAAATCGGTGAACAGCCGCACCGGCGCGGTCTGCCCCCGGGGCGCAATTGCTCGATCATTGCCAGATTGTCACCGTCCATCGCCAGGATCAGATCGAATCGGGTGAAATCCGCCACGTCGAATTGCCGCGCCCTGAGTGCGGACAGGTCATAGCCGCGCGCAAGCGCCGCCGCCTGCATCGGCGCATAGGGCACCTCAATCTGCACGAACCTGGAAGGTGCCTCTTCCATCCCGAGACCCTTGGCCATGGTCCTCTCATAGTCGGAGAATGGACGACCCAGCGCAGACCACCGGGATGCCGTGCGTGCCCAACCCTGGTTGGCGTCAATCGCGACAAGCTGTGAGGTCGTGATCCAACCGCCCGCAAGTGTCGGGTGCCCCGACACCATGCCCCACAAAATGGGTGCCCCACGTTGAGATACATGGGGTCGCCAATAGTTCAGCGCGGGTGCAACGGCGAGGTCAGTTTCGGAAGGATCACCATCGGCAGCTTTGGCGGCGGAACGTGTCTTCTTGGCCCAGTGGGGTTGAGCAGGTTTCTTGGTCAAGGCGAGCGCGACAGCCGCATGGCGAGGATGCAGCGCGTCGTTGCACACATGGCAACCGTCAGCCACCAGCGCTTTGCTTTCCCCGTAAGACCGAGGGCATTCTTCTCCTCATCGCTGAGGAAGTTGAGAATGCCTGAGTCGGCGAGTAGAGATATCAGATCAATCTTCCAGGTATCCAGTTCTACACGCTGGAGGGGGCGCGTGAGGGCGAGGCCGATGCCGACCGGAGCGTGCTTGCGTCGCGCATACTCAAGCCCTTCTCGAGCGACATCGCATTGATACGGGTCGAGCGCTAAAATCGCCTGACGCACGGTTTCCTTTGAAGGCCGCACAAGTTCCGGCCGAGCCTCTGCACGCCGAGTCGCATTCTCCTTGTCGAAGGCGCGCCTGACGTCATCGTAAATCGTAGCCTGCGTCTTGCGCTTCGGGGTCATGTAACCGCGGACACATTCCGCTAAGATCACCATGGTCCGAGGGCACAGCCGCCTGCTGTAATTTCCCCTCTTTGGCGTTCCGTCAATTAAGCCGGAAATCCCGAACCTCTCGTATGCAGCCAGCCAGCGGCGTAAGGTGCGTGGGCTGAACTCGGGAATGGTAACTGAACCTTTTGGCTTGCTGTCATCCTCGTATTGGCTTCCGCCCTTGAGTATTTTGGTTGCGCGACCGGTGATCGTATCTTCCACGGCCTTGATGGCCGCATCATTTCGACAGACTCGCCCTTCCTTCTCGAGCTCGAGAAACGCGCGGACAACGCCTTCCTTCCCTCTCGCACGCTGGTGTTGTGCCGCGGGCAACAAAGACAGGAGTTCACTTGGTTGCTCGAGACGGGTCTTGGCGTTCGCGGGAAGTAAGGCTTCGCGCTCATGCTGCACGCGACCGAGATCCACCAATCGGGCAAGTTCTGCTCCGTTCATTCAAACTGGGGATGTCGCGCGGTCAGGCGGTCGGATCACTTCTAACACGGGCTTCTACAACGAAGTCGGCTTGGCGCAGAGCATGCTCTGGCCACGTGGAACGATGTGCATAACGATCGCCGCGAATATTGCTGACAGTGGCATCTTGGAGTTCGATGCTTGTTTCCCAGATAGCGTTGTTGGTCTGGTGCCTGCTTCGATGTTCGATAGCGCTCGTTATTTCGAGTATTTCATCCGGACCGCAAAGACGAACCTCTTGGAATTTGCCCCGGCGACCGCACAAAAAAACATCAACCTGGGCATTCTCGAGACGGTCTTAGTTCCTCTCCCGCCCCTCGCCGAACAACAGCGCATCGTGGCAAAGGTTGACGCCCTAATGGCTCTCTGTGGCCGCTTGGAGGCCGCCCTGATCACCGCCGACACCACCCGCACCCGCCTCCTCGAATCCCTCCTCTACGAGGCGATGGAGCCGGCGGTCGGCGTTCTGGAGGCCGCCGAATGAGCGAGGATGTCGACTGGGCGCAGGTCGCGATCCTGCTCGACGATCTCTATACGGCCGCCGATCGCCTCGAGCGGCTGTTCCCGGGACGGAAGTTCACACTCGACGGTCATCTTGTTGGCAGCATCGGCGAAGTCACCGCCGCATACATGTTCGATCTCGATCTTAACCCGGCTTCCACTTTAGGCCATGATGCCCGATCTCGCGATGGACGGAACGTGGAGATCAAGTTGACCCAAGGGCGAGGCGTCGCCATCCGTCACGAGCCAGAACATCTGATCGTCCTTCACCGCCCCATGGGTGGCCCGATGAAAGTGATCTTCAACGGGCCGGGCGCGATCCCATGGGCGGCATCGGGCAACATGCAGAAGAACGGTCAGAGACCAATTTCGCTGTTCCGACTTTCGTTTCTCTCGAATGAAGTAGCCGACCACGATCGCCTACCGGTCTTGAGGGAGCCGCCTGTCTGACTGCGAGCCGCAACCGAAGAAATACCTTGGAGGAGTAACGACAATGAGCAATGGCTTGCCAGAGGGTAAACGTATCCGAATCCGTTCGTTTTACGGCTTCGGCCCCGAGGATGATGGCTACGTCGGGTGGTCGCAAGAACAAGCCCGCGACACTTATCTGCGCAAGCTTAGCGATGGCGATCTTCTCATGATCTACGGCGCCAGCACAGCGGATACCGAAAAAACTCTGCGCTCCTACGTGCTGGGGTTCGTCGAGATCGAGGCCAAGCCCATTCGCGATACGGATAAAGCATCTGCCTTCGGGCAGCAGATAAAACGGGACAAAGGTTGGGCTGACCGCTGGACCTATGCCATCCCGATCAAGCGCGCCTGGCGAACCGAGGAGAAGGTGATGATCGGCCGGATCGCCTTCAACTCCTACCGCCCGGAGGCGGGGCAGGCGCTTGCTGTCCACGGGGCCGAACTTGACAAGTCAGAAGTCGCCAAGGCGCTAAAGATCAAGGTCCGTGAGGTAAACGTGTTCGGCGAAGACCCAGTCACGGACCAACATGCGTCAGCCATGCCCTTCGGGCAGGTCTTCGAGCCGTCACGGGCTTTCCCTGGGAGTAAGGGCGAGCGCACCGCAACTTATGAGGATGGAGACACATACCTCTACCTTGCGGAGTATGACGGCGACGGCCACGCCTTCGTCGGTCGGAAGAAGTCATTCGGCGATAAGGCGGTCGCCCTGAAGATCGGCGTGTCAAACGATCCGAAACGTCGATGTGACGAGCTGAACGCAGGCATCCCGCCAGCGGCTTTGGGCCGGTGGGTCCTGCGTGTCAAGTCGCAACCGTTTCCGGACATGAAAAGCGCAGAGCACGCTGAGGCAGCGTTCAAGGATCAGTGCGGAAGCCACCTTGAGAGCCTCGGGAAAGAGTTCTTCTGGGGCCATCTTGACCACGCCGAGACGCTGTGCTGGTCGCTACCGGGGATGTCACGTTTCGGGACGAAGTAAGCAATGGACACGACTTGATGGTCAAATGGTCATCGGAATAGGTCCGATGGTCAGGTTTTGATGGTCGCTTCAACCGGGCCACCGGATTGCCCTAGCCGCATTTCGAATAGCCACAAGAGGCGCAGGTCATGCAGCCTTCGATCATCATCATCTCGAACTGGCCGCAGGACGGGCAGGCCTTGCCGCGCCGACCATTGTCGAGACCGACAACCTTGGCCTGCGGATCGGCCTTCAGGCCCAGCCCCTCGCCCTCGATAAAGCCGATGGCGATCATGTGCCGCTCGATCACCCCGCCGATGGCCGCCAGGATCGAGGGGATGTATTTGCCCTGCACCCAGGCGCCGCCGCGCGGATCGAACACCGCCTTCATTTCCTCGACCACAAAGGACACATCGCCGCCACGCCGGAACACCGCCGAGATCATCCGGGTCAGCGCCACGGTCCAGGCGAAATGCTCCATGTTCTTGGAGTTGATGAACA
>NZ_JARGNH010000020.1 GCF_029213205.1 Pseudooceanicola sp. | reverse complement strand
AAAATCATGCGTGTGGGAATCCCCGCGATTCAGGTTTTTGGCGGGACGCTTTAGCGCCGCGGGCCAATGCGCCCAGCCTAAGCGTTGCGTCGGTTCAGCGTTTGCGGTCGCGGCGCGACGACATCGGCTGAAACGCCACCCCGACATGCGCCTCGCAATAGGGTTTGCCAGCTTTGACCGGCAGGCCGCAGAACCAGAAATCTTCGGTCGCCGGATCGCCGACCGGCCATTTGCAGGTGCGTTCGGTCAATTCCATCAGCGACAGGCGTTTGGACTTTTTTTCGATCTCACTGACCTTGGCCAGCGCTTCGGGGCTGATCTCGTTGGCCGAGGGCTGCGGCGGTAGCGGCTGACCGGCGGAAATGATCGGCTTGCGCATCGGCGTCACCGGCGCGGGGGCCGGGGTGGCCGGGGTGGCGGCCTCTTCCTCAACCGGTTTGGCGGCGGGGCGCTTGGCGGTTTTGGTGGCGGGCTTCGGCTTGGCCTCGGTGCTCGGGGCGGCACTGGCCGTGGTGGCCCCGCCGCTGCCAGAGCGGTTGGACAGGCCCAGACGGTGCACCTTGCCGATCACCGCATTGCGGGTCACGCCGCCCAATTCCTTGGCGATCTGCGACGCGGACTGGCCTTCGCCCCACATCTTTTTCAGAGTTTCGACGCGCTCGTCCGTCCACGACATGGGCATTTCCCTGATATCAGAGGGGCGGCGCCATCAGGCCCGCCCCGGAATTCCGTAAGGCTCTATTCTATGCATGACCGCGCCCGGTCACAAGGGAGCGATTCGCCCGCACCGAAAGCGACGCTGCGTGGCAGGGGCAAAGACGGCGGAACCGACCCGCAGAATCAGCCAAAGGACCGGGCTCAGAATGCGTGCAGATGACACGCTTTCACTCGCCAATTCCGAAATCACAGCGTAAGTGATTCTGATGGGACCCACGACTCGCCTTGCCGATGCCGCCGCGCTGCCCTTCTGGCGGCGACCACAGGCGTTGCTGTTCCTGATGGCCGCCGCGATGCCGGTGGCCTTTGCCACCTGGTCGGCGCTGTTGAACAATTTCGTCATCGAGGTGGCAAATTTCGACGGGTCCGACATAGGCCTGCTGCATACGGTGCGCGAAATCCCCGGGTTTCTGGCGATCGGGGTGATCCTGGTCATCATGGTGGTGCGCGAACAAGTGCTGGGCCTGCTGTCGCTGCTGTTGCTCGGGCTGGCCACCGCCGTCACCGCCTGGTTTCCGACCATGGGCGGCATATTGATGATCACGCTGCTCAGCTCGATCGGGTTTCATTATTACGAGACCGTCAATCAATCGCTGCAACTGCAATGGCTGACCAAGGAAGAGGCGCCGCGCAAGCTGGGCCTGCTGATCGCCACTGCCTCGGCGGCGACCCTGTGTTCCTACGGGCTGATCGTGGTGCTGTGGGAGCCGCTGAACCTGAACTACAATATCGTTTACATGCTGGCGGGCGGCTTTACCGCCTGCGCCGCCGTGTTTGCGATGTTCGCCTATCCGCAATTCGAGGCGCCGAATCCGCAGACCAAACGCTTTGTCCTGCGGCGGCGCTATTGGCTGTATTACCTGTTGCAGTTCTTTGCCGGGGCGCGGCGCCAGATCTTTGTGGTCTTTGCCGGGTTCATGATGGTCGAACGCTTTGGCTACGACGTGCATGAGGTCACCGGGCTGTTCCTGGTCACCCTGGTCTGCAACATGGTCTTTGCGCCGCTGATCGGCCGTGCGGTGGGCCGGTTCGGCGAACAGCGCACCTTGATGTATGAATATTGCGGGCTGATCATCGTGTTCTCGCTCTATGGTGGCATCTATTTGTTTGGCTGGGGCGTGGTGCTGGCCTCGACACTCTATGTGATCGACAACCTGCTGTTCGCGATGGCGCTGGCGCTCAAGACCTATTTCCAGAAGATCGCGCTGCCGGGTGATATCGCCCCCACCGCCGCCGTGGCCTTTACCATCAACCATATCGCGGCGGTGTTCCTGCCGGTGGGCCTGGGCCTGCTGTGGCTGGCGTCCCCGGCGGCGGTGTTCATCTTTGCCACCTGCATGGCCTGCGGGTCGCTGGCGTTGTCGCTCTTGATCCCGCGCCATCCGGCGCCGGGCAACGAAACAATTTTTCCGCGTTTCAATGCCGTCCCTGCCGAGTGAGCCCGACATCAAGCCGGTCCCACCGGCCCGGTTCCTGACCGGCTCGACCCTGCGCCATGTGGTGGTGATGTCGATTGCCGGGTCGCTTGGCCTGTCGTTCCTGTTCCTGATCGACTTTCTCGCGTTGTTCTGGGTCAGCCATTATAACAACGAAACCATGATCGCCGCCGTCGGTTTCGCCTTTGCGATCCAGTTCTTTCCGGCCTCGATGAACATCGGGATGATGACCGCCACCGTGGCGCTCTATGCCCGGGCGCTGGGCAGTGGCGAGATTGATCGTGCGCGTCGCATCGCCACCCTTGGGATTCTCAGTGGCGTGGTGGCACAGATCGTGTTCTCGACCTTCTTGTGGGCGTTTCGCTATGATGTGCTGGCCTTCACCGGCGCCTCTGGCGGGGCACAGGATCTGGCGGCGGACTTCCTGGCGATTTCGATGTTCGGGATGCCGCTGATGGCGGCCGGCATGACCATGTCGGCGGTGGTGCGCGCCACCGGCGACGCCTTGCGTGCCACCCTGGTCACCGGCATCGCAGCGCTGGTGGCGCTGTTCGTCGATCCGTTCAACATCCTTTACCTCGGGCTCGGCGTCAAAGGCGCGGCGATTTCGGTGATTGTCACCCGTGGGGTGATGGCGGTGCTGGGGTTGTGGTTCCTGGTGCGGATCCACAAGATGGCCGCCGCGCCCAGGCTGCGCGATTTCCGGCTCTACCTGGGGGCCTGGGTGGGGATCGCGATTCCGGCGGTGCTGACCCAATGTTCCACCCCGTTCGGCAATTGGGTGCTGATGCGGGCGATGGCGGATTTCGGTGACAGCGCCACCGCCGGACTCAGCGTGGTGCTGCGGCTGACGGTGTTGATCTTTGGTGGCATCTTTGCGCTCTCCGGGGCGATTGGCGGCATTCTGGGGCAGAATTTCGGTGGCGGGCGGCTGGACCGGGTGGCGCAGGCCTATAAGGACGCGCTGAAATATTGCGTCGGTTATACCCTTACCGCCTGGGTATTGCTGTTGCTGCTGACCGATGCGCTGACCCGGGGCTTTGGCCTCAGCGATGCCGGGGCCGAGGTGATGTGGGCCTTTACCCATTTCGTGCCGCCGGCGCTGATCTTTACCGGGGCATTGTTCGTCGCCAATGCTGCGTTCAACAACCTGGGGCGGCCGCTGATGGCGACGCTGACCAATTGGCTGCGCGACGGGCTGGCGACCTGGCCGCTGGCAATCTGGCTGGGCGGGTTTTTTGGCGCCACCGGCGTGGTGCTGGGGCAGGCGGCGGCGGCGATAATCGTCGGGTCCGTCGGGGCCTGGCTGGGCTGGTGCTATGTCCGGTCGCTGCGCGATCGCGCTGCGGCCACGCTTGACGCGCCCGAACCGCAGGCCTAAGCGCGGTCCGACTGCAAGGAGCGCCGCGATGACCACCTTTACCGCCCTGACCACCCTGACAGGCAAAGCCCCGGCCGAGGCCCTGGGCGAGGCGCTTGAAACGCTGACGCCCGAGCCGACCGGCATCGGGGTGTTCGAGATCGAGGATGGCTCCGGCCTCTGGGAGGTCGGCGCCTATTTCACCGAAAAGCCCGACACCGCCGGGCTGGCGCTGCTGGCCCGCATCCACGACGCCCGGGATTTCGCCATTTCCGAATTGCCGGAAACCGATTGGGTGGCGCATGTGAAACGGGAATTGGCACCGGTGATTGCCGGGCGGTTTTTCCTTTACGGCAGCCACGACGCCGACAAGATGCCCGCCGATGCGGTGCCGCTGCTGATCGAGGCGGCGATGGCCTTTGGCACCGGCCACCACGGCACCACCCAGGGCTGTCTGCGGGCGCTGGATCGGTTGGCCGGGACGGGGGTCACCCCGGCGGCGGTGGCCGATATCGGTTGTGGCACTGCGGTGCTGGCGATGGCGGCGGCGCGGGTCTGGCCGGTGACGCCGCTGGCCAGCGACATCGACCCGGTCGCGGTCGAGGTGGCGCTGGCCAATCTGGCCGCCAATGACATGGCCGGGCGGGTGCATTGTGTTGAGGCGACCGGGTTCGACCATGGCGATATCCGCGCCGGGGCACCCTATGACATTATCCTCGCCAATATCCTCAAGGCGCCGCTGCTGGCCCTGGCCGGGGATATGGCGGCGCATCTGGCCCCGGGCGGCCATGTGATCCTGTCCGGCCTGCTGAACGATCAGGCGGATGAGGTTTCGGCGGCCTATCAGGCCACGGGGCTGGAGCCGGTGCATCACGAGGAAATTGGCGACTGGTCGACCCTGACCCTGCGCAAGCCGGGCTGAACAGCGCGCCGGGTTTCCGACCCGAGGCCACGAAATTGCCCGATTTTGGCGTTACCTTGCCTGCGAACAGGTCAATTTGATGTTTTGAGGCAGGGCCATGAGCACGTCAGCAATGAAATTCCAGGATCGGGTGCGCAACATCACCCGCAAGGCCAAGGCGATGGAAGGCGGCTATCACCCGCGTGTCCGCAAGGATGGGTTGATCGAGATGCAGCCGGACCGCCCGGCGCTGCGCAAGCGGCTGCCGTTGAAATTCCTCCTGGCGTTGGTGGCCAGCGTCATCGGCTACAAGACCTTTCTGCTGATCAAGATCGGCGAGGCCGGTTACAATGCCCGGATCGCCGCCCTGGGCGATGGCGAGACGATCAACCAGATCGGCGCCACGATCATGAAGATCGACCCGCTGACCCGACTGCTTTCCGATTTCATCGCGCCGTTCTTTGGCTGAGCCTGGCCGACTGGGGCGGTTGGCTCCGTCGGAAAAATTCCACCGTCGCAAATGAAAAACCGCGCCTCAACCGGGCGCGGTTTTTGCATGTCTATCTCGGCTTTGACCTCGGCCCCGGCATCCGTCTGGGCGGGCAACGCTTAGCGGGTGGTGACGTCGTCGATATCGCCCCGGCAGAGGCCGATATCGTCCAGCTCGCGGTCGGTGAGCCGGGACAGCGAGTTGCGCGTCACCCGTGCGTCGTTCCAATCGGCCAGAATGGCCAGCAGGTTGGTGATGGCGCGGCCGATGCGGCCGAAGAGGACGGCGGACTCAGCTTGCGAGCCCGGAATGAAAAGTGCAGCCATGTCGCAAATCCTTTTGTTCGCGTGTCTCAGATGTCCGCCAGCTAAGCGCCTTGTCGGTAACTGACAAGCAGCGAAAAATGCATGGATCACATGCACAAAACGCATAGGTCAAATGCGGCGTAACGCGGTGAAAACACGTCCAAAAATCGCCACACTCAGTGTCGCCTTCAGCCTGTGAAATGACGGTTTTCGCCACCGATGTCGTGTCGGAAACAGCATCTGTCGCATTCTGCCCTCGCCAGAGCCGCTGCCTTTGGTCTTGGCGGGTGTTCTTGTTTCGTGCTAAAATGTTCACAAAGCCGCGAAGGCCGGGCAGAAGGGGACGCTGAATGCGGGTTTTGGGGATCGATCCCGGGTTGCGCAACCTGGGCTGGGGCGTGATTCGCGTTGACGGCAGCCGGTTGTCACACCTCGGCAACGGGGTCTGTCAGGGCCTTGGCGACACGCTCGCCGAACGGCTGCTGTCGCTGTTTCGGCAATTGAGCGCTGTGGTCGAGGAATTCCGCCCCGAGGCGGCCGCGGTCGAGCAGGTGTTCGTGAACCGCGATGGCGCCGGCACCCTGAAATTGGGCCAGGCGCGCGGCATTGCCCTGCTGGTGCCCGCCGCGGCGGGGCTGACGGTGGGCGAATATGCCCCCAACACCATCAAGAAAACCGTGGTCGGGGTCGGCCATGCGCAGAAACAGCAGGTGATGCATATGGTGCGGCTGCAATTGCCCGGTGTCGAACTGGCCGGGCCGGATGCGGCGGATGCATTGGCCATCGCAATCTGTCATGCTCAGCATCTGGGCAGCGCCAGCGCGCTGGCACGGGCGGTGAAAGTGGCTGGAGCGCGCAGGTGATCGGAAAACTCTCGGGACGGATTGATTATCGCGGCGACGATCATGTGCTGATCGACGTGCGCGGGGTGGGCTATCTTGTCTATTGCTCGGACCGGGTGCTGGCCGGGCTGCCGGGCCCGGGCGAGGCGGTGGCGCTCTATACCGATCTTCTGGTGCGCGACGATCTGCTGCAACTGTTCGGCTTTCCGACATTGGTGGAAAAGGAATGGCACCGGCTGCTGATGTCGGTGCAGGGGGTCGGGGCCAAGGCGTCGCTCGCCATTCTCGGCACGCTGGGGCCCGAGGGCGTCGGCCGAGCGATTGCGCTGGGTGACTGGAACGCGGTCAAGGCGGCGCGCGGGATTGGCCCGAAAACCGCGCAGCGGGTGGTGATCGAGCTGAAGGACAAGGCGCCCGGCGTGATGGCGATGGGCGGTCGGGTCGGCCCGGCTCAGGTCGCCGCGGACGGCGATTTCGAGGTGGTCGAAAGCGCCCCGCGCCCCAGCCCCGCCGCCAAGTCGCCGCCACCGCAATCCGCTGCGGCCCAATCCGAAGCCTTGTCGGCGCTGACCAACCTGGGCTATGCCCCGGGCGACGCCGCCAGCGCGGTGGCCGAGGCTGGCGGGCAGACCGCCGATGCCGACACCGCCGATCTGATCCGCGCCGCTTTGCGCCTGCTGGCCCCCAAGGACTGAACCGATGATCCCGCCCCGCCGCAGCCTGATGTTCCGCCCGGTCGCGCCTGACTCGCCGGGGCGCTGCCGTTGACCGCATCGGACCCCACCCTGCGCCCGGAAAGCCTGCCCGAGGATGAGGCCGCCGATACCCGCGCCCTGCGCCCGCAGGTGCTGGCCGATTTTGTTGGCCAGGCCGAGGCGCGGGCGAATCTGCGGGTGTTCCTGGATGCCGCCCGCAAACGTGGCGAGGCGATGGATCACACCCTGTTTCACGGTCCTCCCGGCCTCGGCAAGACCACGCTGGCGCAGATCATGGCGCGCGAGCTGGGGGTGAATTTCCGCATGACCAGCGGACCGGTGTTGGCCAAGGCCGGTGACCTCGCCGCGATCCTGACCAATCTTGAGGCGCGCGATGTGCTGTTCATCGACGAAATCCATCGGCTTAACCCGGTGGTCGAAGAGGTGCTCTATCCGGCACTTGAGGATTTCGAGCTGGATTTGGTGATCGGCGAAGGCCCCGCCGCGCGCACCGTGCGCATCGAATTGCAGCCCTTCACCCTGGTCGGTGCCACCACCCGGATGGGGCTGCTGACAACGCCGCTGCGCGACCGCTTCGGCATTCCGGTGCGGCTGCAATTCTACACGATCGAGGAATTGCACAATATCGTCGTCCGCAACGCCCGGCTGATGGGCGCGCCGACCGATGATCAGGGGGCGCTGGAAATCGCCCGCCGGGCGCGTGGCACCCCGCGCATTGCCGGGCGGCTGCTGCGCCGGGTCGCGGATTTTGCCATGGTCGAAAACGATGGCAAGATCAGCCGCGACCTGGCCGACAGCGCGCTGACTCGGCTCGGGGTCGATCACCTGGGGCTCGATTCCGGCGACCGGCGCTACCTGCGGCTGATCGGCGAGGAATATGGCGGCGGCCCGGTGGGGATCGAAACCCTGTCGGCGGCGCTGAGCGAAAGCCGCGACGCGCTGGAAGAGGTGATCGAGCCGTTCCTGTTGCAACAGGCGCTGATCCAGCGCACCCCGCGTGGCCGGATGCTGGCGCAAAAGGGCTGGCGCCATCTGGGCCTGACGCCGCCGCGCGCGTCGTCGGATCTGTTTGAATGAGCGCGCGGACGCTGCCGCAGGCCCGCGCTGCAGGGGGGCCATGCGATCTATCGCGCGGCGCGGGATCTGGACGCCGCGTTCGACCCCAAGAGAGGTCGCTATCTGGGGGCCGACGATGACTCCTGATGCCGTCACCGCCCTGTTCACCGGTCCTGCGGGCTATCGCTTTGCCCGCTGGTCGCGGCCGATCGTGCCGGTGGTGTTCGGGGTCGAAAACGACAGCCTGGAGGTGCTGAAGGCGGCGATCGAGGCGAGCGTGTTTGCCGCCGGCCACAAAATGGCTGAAACCGATCCCGAGCTTGGCGCCAATCTGATGCTGTTTTTCATGCGCGACTGGCGAGACCTGGCCGGGATCGACAATCTCGATCGGATGATCCCGGACCGCGACCGCCTGGTCGGGCGGCTTGAGGATGCCAATGCGCTGCAATACCGGTTGTTTCGCTTTGATCAGGATGGCGGCATCAAGGCCGCTTTCGTGTTCCTGCGGATGGCCGGGGCGATGGCGTTGCAACCTGCCGCCGAATTGGGGCTGGAACAGGCAGTCAAGGCGCTGCTGACCTGGGGGCCAGAGGCCTTTGCCGCGCAATCGCCCCTGGTGCGGCCCGAGGCCGGGGGCGACGCGGTGCTGCGCCCGGAAATCGCTTCGCTGCTGGCGGCGGCCTATGATCCAATCCTGCCGTCGGCCAGCGCCGATCCGTCACACGCGCTGCGCCTGTCTGCGCGGGTCGCCTGACCAGATCGCGCCGCAACAGGCCGCTTTTACCTTCGTGAAATCAAATGGCGCCAGGGCCTTGCGCGCAACTTAAGCGTGAAAAGCCTTTACGGCTTTCTCTCGTTGTGATTTTATGAAAAGTGGTTGATTAGAGATCTGCGTTACGGGCGGTTTTTAATGCCAAACAGTAATGGTCGACCCTCTTTTGTAAAATTGGGATGCGCCTGAGTTTGCGATCAACTCAGGCGCCAATCCGTTCAGCGATTACAACGACCCGAATAATTGATCCGTCACCCGCGCTGCGCCTGTCCGCGCGGGTCGCCTGACCGGGGCGCGCCCCAACAGGCGGTTCTTACTCCAATAAAATATATGGCGGCACGGTTGCTTGCACAACTTAAGCGAGAATTTTCTTTACGTTTTTCCCGTGAAGTGATTTTAATCAAATTGATTTGATTAGAGGCCCGCATTCCGGGCCATTTTTAATAGTAGGCAGGCATGGCCGACCATCTTTTGTTAAGCTGGGATGCGTCCGAGTTCACGATTATTTCCGGCGCCAACCCATTCAGCGATTACAACGACCCGAACACTTCGTCGATGGGCACGATCTTTACCGTTGGTCCCGGTGAGGTCATCACCGTGTCCGACTTTGGCAGCGAATTCGACGAATTCGATTTGGTTCAGAAATTTGAGGGCAGCAGCGATCCTGACGGGCGCAACCCCCCGGCCGGGACGGATATCGATCCCGAATATACCTATACGATCCGGCCGGTCGACGGGCCGTCCAACGGGTCGCAGGACGTTGTCATCTATGTCTATGAAATGGGGGTCGGGCCGGGTGCCGATGGCTTTGTCGCCAACGCCTATGTGGCGCCGGGTCAGCAGTATGAGATCGTCGCGATTGATGTTGTCGACCGTAACGTCCCATACAATAATATTTATATCTGCTTTGCTGCTGCCACCAACCTGTTGACCGATGCCGGGCCGCGCCAGGCGGGGGCGCTGGCCCCGGGCGACCGGGTCTGGACCGCCGATTCAGGCTTCTGTCCGATCCGCTGGGTCGGGCGGCGCCATATCAGCGGCAGCGCTCTGGCCGAGGATATGCGCCTCAGACCGGTGCGGATCGCGGCGGGCGCCATCGCCCCGGGTATCCCGCGCCGCGACATCGTGGTGTCGCCGCAGCATCGGATCCTGCTGCGTTCAATCATTGCCGAGCGGATGTTCGGACACCGTGAAATCCTGGTGCCGGCGCATGCGCTGGCCGATCAGCCGGGGATCACCCGGATCACCCCGGCCGAGGGCATCAGCTATGTCCATATCCTGCTCGACGCGCACCAAATTCTGGACGCCGAAGGCATGCTGACCGAAAGCCTGTTCCTGGGGCCACAGACCCGCAAGGCGCTGGGCGAGCGCCAGATCCGCCAGATCGCCGAGGCCTGGCCCAAGGTGATCCGCAAGGCCGAGTCCGGCGATTTCGACCCGGCCCGACAGCTGGTGCAGGGCAATCGGCTGCGATCATTGCTGCGGCGGATGGGCAAGAATGGCAAACCGCTGTTTGACAGCTCCGGCGACGGGGGCGGCGTGCCGCACATCAGGGTGGCCTGACCCTTCGGGGTTGCGGCGGGTGCCGATCCGGTGTTCGCTGCGCCTGACGTCAGGGGGCAATGCAGAGGGCAGGGCAGATGCGGCATCGCTTCGATCTCAGGGTCTATTACGAAGACACCGATCTGGCCGGGATCGTCTACTACGCCAATTACCTGAAATTCATCGAACGGGCGCGCAGCGAATGGGTGCGGACGCTGGGGATCGACCAGGCGGGGATGAAGGCCGATCACGGGCTGGTGTTCGCGGTGCGCCGGGTCGAGGCGGATTACCTCGCGCCCGCCCGGTTCGACGATCAACTGCAGGTCGAGACCGAGGTCGCGGCGATATCCGGCGCCCGGATGGTGCTGACGCAAGAGGTCTTGCGCGGCGGTGAGCGGTTGTTTTCAGCGCAGGTGACCCTGGTGATGCTGACCGAGACCGGTCATCCGGCCCGGCTCCCGGCGGAAATTCGCCAATTGATGCACTGAAACTCCACCACGCGGCGCGGTCGCGGCGACCTCGCGCCAATGTGTTGGCCTTTCACCTTGCTTTCCTGTAGTTTCATTCGCAATCAGGCCAGTAAATGCCGTTTAAGGCGGGCCGAAAACAGCGAGCAGGCAGAATGGAAACAGAAACTCTCGCCCTTGCGCAGGAGATCGACTTCTCCTTGTGGGCGCTCTTTGCGCGGGCCACGATTGTCGTCAAGATCGTCATGGTGCTGCTGATCTTTGCCAGTTTCTGGTCATGGTCGATCATCTTTCAAAAAATCTTCAGTTATCGCGCCGCCCGGCGCGAGGCACAGAGCTTTGATCGCGACTTCTGGTCGGGTGAGCCACTGGATGAACTCTACGACAAGATCGGCACCGATCCGGCGGGCCGCTCACAGCGGATCTTTGCCAGCGGCATGACCGAATGGCGGCGCTCGCATCGCGATGACGGGGCGCTGATCGCCGGGGCGCAGGCGCGGATCGACCGCAGCATGGATGTCGCCATCGCCAAGGAGGCCGAAGATCTGCAACGCGGTCTGCCGGTGTTGGCCACGGTCGGGTCCACCGCGCCGTTTGTCGGGCTATTCGGCACCGTCTGGGGCATCATGCATGCCTTTATCGGGATTGCCGAGCAGCAGAATACCAGCCTCGCGGTGGTGGCGCCGGGCATCGCCGAGGCGCTGCTGGCCACCGGTCTGGGCCTGCTGGCCGCAATTCCGGCGGTGATCTTCTATAACAAGCTGTCCACCGATGCCGACCGCATCGTCGGCAATTATGAGGCCTTCGCCGACGAGTTTTCGACCATCCTCAGCCGTCAGCTTGAGGCGGCTTGAGATGGGCGCGGCAACTCTGGGCAAAAGCGGCGGCGGGCACCCCCGCAGGGGCCGCAGGCGCGGTGGTCGGGCCCGACCGATGGCGGAAATCAATGTCACTCCCTTTGTCGACGTGATGCTGGTGCTGCTGATCGTCTTCATGGTCGCGGCGCCGCTGATGGTGGTCGGGGTGCCGGTGGAATTGCCGAAAACCGCCGCCCGGGCGCTGCCCTCTGAACAAGAAGAGCCGTTAAGCGTGACGATCACCGCTGATGGCCAGATCATGCTGCAAACCACCGCCGTGCGCGGTGACGAGCTGATCGGCAAACTGCGGGCGATTGCAGCGGAGCGGACTTCTGACCGGGTGTTCCTGCGCGCTGATGGCGCGGTGCCCTATGCCCAGGTGGCCACGGTGATGGGGGCGCTCAATCGCGGCGGTTTTACCAATATCGGTCTGGTGACTGACAACGGAGGCCCGGCGATGGATGGCAGCGACGCCACCCGGTCCGGGAATTAAGGCGCGAAATTGCATTTCGGGCATGTCATATCCGGGACCGCCCACGCCGGGCTGATCGGCTGGCTATTGGTCGGTTCGATCGCCGTGCCGCCTGCGCCGCAGGTGGCGGTGACCGAGGTGGCGATGGTGTCCGAGCAGGAATTCGCGGCGCTGATGGCGGCGCAGGATCCGCCGGGTGCCGCCACGGATGTCGCAGAACCGACCCCGCCCGCTTCGGATGATACGGCGCCGCCCGAGGTCAGCACCCCGCGTGATGCCCAGCCCGACAGCGCCCCCCCCGAGGTAAGCGAGGCGGCCAGGCCCGATCCGGTGCCGGTCAAGCCAGAGCCGATCCCGCCGCAGCCGCAGGAGGTAACCGACACCGCGCCGGTGATCGAACCGCCGAGCGAGGATATCGCCGCCCTGCGGCCAGAGCCGCGCCCGGAACCGGCGCCGCGTGACGTGCCGCGAGTCGCGCCGCGCCCGGTGCTGCGCCCGGAACCGGATGTGAAGGTCGATGATCAGGTGCGCGAACCGGCGCAGAAAGACGCTGCCGCCGAGGATAAGCGCGAAGAGCAGGAGGCGACCGCCCCCGAGGCCGCGACCACCGAGATCGTGACCGAGGCGGAAAAGGACAAATCCCTGGCGCCGACAACCTCGGTGCGCCCCAAGGCGCGTCCGCCAGTGCGTGAGGCGGCCGCGCAACAGGCGGAGACGCCGAAACCGGCGGATACGCCTGCCGCCAAGCCGGGGGCCGACACGGCAATCAACGCGGCGCTGGAAAAGGCGCTGACCGGCGGCGACAGTGGAAATGAGAGCGGCGACCGCGCCGCGCCGACTGGTCCGCCGCTGACCGGTGGCGAAAAGGACGCGCTACGGGTGGCGGTGTCGACCTGCTGGAACACCGGGTCACTGTCTTCGGATGCGCTCAGGGTGACGGTGGTGGTTTCGGTCGCAATGGCCGAAGATGGGCGTCCGCAATCCGGCTCGATCCGGATGCTGTCGTCATCCGGCGGCAGCGACGCGGCGGCACGGCAGGCGTTCGAGGCGGCGCGGCGGGCGATCATTCGCTGTGGTACCCGCGGATATGAGTTGCCGCGCGAGAAATATGAGCAGTGGCGTGATATTGAAATGACATTCAACCCGGAGAAGATGCGGATCAAATGAGACATCTGATCAGACTCGCCCTCGCGGCCTTCGCTTTCCTCACCCCGGTTGCGGCCCTGTCGCAGCCGCTGCGGATCGAAATCACCGAAGGGGTGATCGAACCCCTGCCGTTTGCGGTGCCCGATTTCGTGCCGGAAAACCCGGCGGCGGCCAAGCTGGCCGAGCAATTGTCGCGGGTGGTGTCCGAGGATCTGACCGGCACCGGTCTGTTTCGTGAACTGCCAGCCTCGGCCTATATCTCGCAGGTCACCAGCTTTTCGGCGCCGGTGCAATATCCCGACTGGAAGGCGATCAACGCCCAGGCGCTGGTCACCGGCGCGGTGTCGCTGGACGCCAAGGGTCGGCTGACGGTGAAATTCCGCCTCTATGACGTGTTCGCCGGGCAGGAGCTTGGCACCGGGCTGCAATTCACCGGGACCGAGGCCGGCTGGCGGCGGATGGCGCATAAGGTGGCCGATGCGGTCTATGCGCGGATCACTGGCGAGGGCGGTTATTTCGACAGCCGGGTGGTTTTTGTCGGAGAGACCGGACCCAAGGACGACCGCCGCAAGCGGTTGGCGATCATGGATTACGATGGCGCCAATGTGCAATATCTGACCGACAGTTCCTCGATCGTGCTGGCGCCGCGGTTCTCACCGACCGGCGACCGGGTGCTGTATACCAGCTATGAAACCGGCAGCCCGCGGATCTATGTGCTCGACGTGGCCAGTGTCGGCAAGCGCGCGCTGCCGACGCCGGGCGGCAATATGGCGTTTTCGCCGCGCTTCGGCCCGGATGGCCAGACCGTGGTCTATTCGATGGAGCAGGGCGGCAATTCTGACCTCTATCTGATGAACAGCGCCAACGGTCAGTCGCGGCGGCTGACCTCGACCCCGGCCATCGAAACCGCCCCCAGCTTTTCGCCGGATGGCCGTCAGATCGTGTTTGAAAGCGACCGCTCCGGCACCCCGCAATTGTATATCATGCCGACCAGTGGCGGCGAGGCGCGCCGGATCTCGTTTGGCCAGGGCCGCTATGGCACCCCGGTCTGGTCGCCGCGCGGTGATCTCATCGCCTTTACCAAGCAGAGCAAGGGCCGCTTCCACATCGGGGTGATGCGCACCGATGGGTCCGAGGAGCGGCTGTTGACCGCCTCGTTCCTGGACGAGGGCCCGACCTGGAGCCCGAATGGCCGGGTGATCATGTTCACCCGGGAAACCCAGGGCGCCAATGGCGCGGCCTCGCTCTATTCCGTCGACATCACCGGGCGTAACCTGAAACCGGTGCGCACCAATGGCGGGGCGTCGGATCCGGCGTGGTCGCCGCTGCAGAACTAGCCCTGACGCCGCGTTTCCTTTCACAGCGGCCCTGTGGTAAATTAAAAGAAACAAATAAAACGAGGCACGAGGAACAAAATGAGCATGCTACCCCGCGCGATCCTGCTGATCGCGGCGATCAGCCTTTCGGCCTGCAGCAACGCCGGTCGCTTTGACAATGACAATGTGACCGACCTGAACGGGCGCAACGGCGCGGTGGTGCCGGGCAGCCCGAACGATCCGGCTTCGCCTGCCTTTTTCCAGCAGAGTATCGGTGACCGGGTGCTGTTCGAGGTCGATCAATCGACCCTGACCCCTGAAGGGCGCAGCGTGCTGGACGGGCAATCCAGCTGGCTGATGACCAACAGCGATTACAACGCCATTATCGAAGGCCATGCCGACGAACAGGGCACTCGCGAATACAACCTGGCGCTGGGCGCCCGCCGCGCCAATGCGGTGCGCGAATACCTGGTGTCGAAAGGCGTCGCTGGCGCGCGGCTGAAAACGGTGAGTTATGGCAAGGAGCGGCCGATTGAAATCTGCTCGCAAGAGGGCTGCTATGCCAAGAACCGGCGCGCGGTCACCGTCATTGCCGCAGATGGCCTGACCAGTTGACCAGTTGACCGCCTGGGCGCCAGATTGCGACGCAGATTGGCGCCCCGCCAGACAGGACCTATGCCGATGCGAGTGATTGCTCTGATCCTATGCCTGACCCTCGGCCCCGCCTTCACTGGCGGGGCGGCGGCGCAGTCGCGTGAGGAAACCCTGGCCGATATCCGTCAGGAACTGACGGTGCTCTATGTCGAAATCAAGAAGCTGAAGCGCGAATTGTCCACCACCGGCGGCGCGGGGGGCTTGGGCCTGGGCGGATCGGCGTTGCAGCGGCTGGATGCGATCGAGGCGGAAACCCAACGGCTGACCAAACAGACCGAAGAGCTGAGCTTTCGCATCGACCGGGTGGTCAGCGATGGCACCAACCGGATTGGCGACCTGGAATTCCGGCTGGTCGAGCTTGAGGGCGGCGACCTCTCCAAACTTGGCGACACCCCGACCCTGGGTGGTGGCGACATGCCGGTGGTGGCGAAACCGGCGACCCCCTCGACCAGTCCCGAAACCGAACTCGCGGTCAGCGAAGAGGCGGATTTCAATCGCGCCGAGGCGGCGCTTGAGGGCAAGGATTACGCCACGGCACGCGACCTCTTTGCCACCTTCCTGACCAGTTACCCCGGCTCACCGCTTGAGGCGAAGGCTGAAATCGGGCGCGGCAAGGCGCTGGAAGGGCTGGGCGAGATCAGTCAGTCGGCGCGTTCTTATCTGAATGCGTTCTCCGGGTCACCGGACGGGCCGGAGGCGCCCGAGGCGCTCTATGGTCTGGGCCGGATGCTGGCGGCACTTGAACAGGTCGACGAGGCCTGTGTGACCCTGCGCGAAATCGGCGTGCGCTTTCCGGCCTCGCCATTTGTCGCCAAGGCCGAAACTGAAATGCGGGCCCGGTCCTGCCCGTGAACGCGGACATTGGTTTGACGGCTGATCGATTGATGAAAGAAGTGGTGGCAGGGCTGTTCCTGCCGACGCCGCCCGCGGCCCTCGGGGTTGCCGTGTCCGGGGGCAGCGATTCGATGGCGCTGCTCTGCCTGCTCAGCGATTTTGCCAAAGACGCCGGGATGGCGCTGCATGTGGCGACCGTCGATCATGGCCTGCGCCCCGAGGCGGCGGCCGAGGCCGAGACGGTGGCGCGGCAGGCGGGCGCGATGGGCCACAGCCATGACATTCTGCGCTGGCACGGCTGGGACCGGCAGGGCAACCTGCAAGCGGCAGCCCGAACGGCGCGCTATGATCTGCTGGCCAGCTGGGCGCGTGGCAAGGGTCTGGGCGGGGTGGCTTTGGGTCACACCGCCGACGATCAGGCGGAAACCCTGCTGATGCGGCTGGCCCGGGCCTCGGGCGCCGACGGGCTGGCGGGGATGTCGGCGCGCCGGACCTACGACGGGGTGCAGTTCCTGCGCCCGATGCTGGGTCTGCGCCGCGCCGATCTGCGCGCCGGATTGCAGCGGCGCGGGGTGGGCTGGATCGACGATCCCAGCAATGACGACCAGAGTTTCGAGCGGGTCCGGGTGCGCCGGGCGCTGGCGCTGCTGGAGCCGCTGGGACTCAGCGTGCCGACGCTCTGCACCGTGGCCGATAATCAGGCGGCGGTGGTTGAAACCCTGAACTGGTATGGCTTTGTCGAAGCCCGTGCCGCGGTGCGGATCGAGGGGGGCGACGTGGTCATCGCCCGTGCCGATCTGCTGCGCCTGCGGCCGGAGATCCTGCGCCGACTGCTGGTGGCGGCGATTCGCTGGCTGACCGGATCGGTGCATCCGCCACGCCGCCGGGCGCTGCGCCTGCTGATTGAATCGTTGCAGGGCGGTACCGGCATGGCTTTGAATGGTTGTCTGGCCCGCGTCACTGACGGCACCGCCCGGTTGACCCGCGAAGCCAATGCGGTGGCCGGTCTGACCTGCCGCCCCAATCAGATCTGGGACGGGCGCTGGCGGCTGCGGGGCCCAGAGGTGCCAGAAGCAGAGGTGACGGGGGCAGAGATCCGCGCTTTGGGCGAGATCGGGCTTGCCCAATGCCCCGACTGGCGCGACACTGGTATGCCACGGGTGACTTTGATCGCCTCGCCAGCCGTCTGGCGCGGGTCCGAATTGATCGCTGCGCCGCTGGCCGGACGGGCCAATGGCTGGACCGCCGAGCTGACCCGAACCGGCGAAGCGTTCCATGCATCTTTCCTGACGCATTGAACCCGGCGCCGCAAAACATATTTAATGTCTACCGGCCCTGTGTTAGGCGCAGGGCATCGCGCATTTAGGGAGAGGCTTCCTTGGGCACTGCAAGAAACATCGCCTTTTGGGTCGTGCTGCTGCTGTTGATCGTGGCGTTGTTCAATTTGTTCAGCGGATCCGGCAACACGCTGCAGAGCCGAGAGATCGCTTATTCGCAATTCATCGAGTCGGTGAATGACGGCAATGTGGCCTCGGTCACCATTGACGGCGAACAGGTTCGGTTTCGCGGCACTGACGGCAAAGACTACGTAACGATCAAGCCGGACGACGCAGAACTCACCAACGTTCTGCTTGAAAAGGGCGTGCCGGTCACCGCCAAGAGCCAGCAGGAATCCGGCTTTCAGTCGTTCCTGGTGTCGCTGTTGCCGATCCTGCTGCTGATCGGGGTCTGGGTCTATTTCATGAACCGGATGCAAGGTGGCGGCAAAGGCGGGGCGATGGGCTTCGGCAAATCCCGGGCCAAGCTGCTGACCGAAAAGCAGGGCCGGGTCACCTTTGACGATGTCGCTGGCATCGACGAGGCCAAGGAAGAGCTTGAGGAAATCGTTGAATTCCTGCGCAATCCGCAGAAATTCAGCCGCCTGGGCGGCAAGATTCCCACCGGCGCGCTGCTGGTTGGCCCTCCGGGCACCGGTAAGACGCTGCTGGCCCGCGCCATTGCTGGCGAGGCCGGGGTGCCGTTCTTCACGATTTCCGGTTCGGACTTTGTCGAAATGTTTGTCGGTGTCGGGGCATCCCGTGTCCGCGACATGTTCGAACAGGCCAAGAAAAACGCGCCCTGTATCGTCTTTATCGACGAGATCGACGCGGTCGGTCGCCATCGTGGCGCCGGTTATGGCGGCGGCAATGACGAACGCGAACAGACGCTGAACCAATTGCTGGTCGAAATGGACGGGTTCGAGGCGAATGAGGGGGTGATCATCCTGGCCGCCACCAACCGTCGCGACGTGCTCGACCCGGCGCTGTTGCGCCCGGGCCGGTTTGACCGGACCGTCAACGTGCCCAATCCCGACATCAAGGGCCGTGAGAAGATCCTGAATGTCCATGCCCGCAAGACTCCGCTGGGCCCGGATGTCGATCTGCGGATCATCGCCCGTGGCACGCCTGGTTTCTCGGGCGCCGATCTGGCCAACCTGGTGAACGAGGCGGCGCTGATGGCGGCCCGGGTCGGCCGCCGGTTCCTGACGATGGTCGATTTCGAAAACGCCAAGGACAAGGTGATGATGGGGGCCGAACGGCGCTCGATGGTTCTGACCGCCGATCAAAAGGAAAAGACGGCCTATCACGAGGCCGGGCACGCGGTGGTCGGTATGGAACTGCCGAAATGCGATCCCGTCTACAAGGCGACGATCATCCCGCGCGGTGGCGCGCTGGGCATGGTGGTGTCGCTGCCGGAAATCGACCGGCTGAACTGGCACAAGTCCGAATGCGAGCAAAAACTTGCGATGACGATGGCGGGCAAGGCCGCCGAGGTGCTGAAATATGGCGCGGACGAGGTTTCGAACGGTCCGGCGGGCGATATCCAGCAAGCCACCGGTCTGGCCCGTGCGATGGTGTTGCGCTGGGGCATGTCCGACAAGGTCGGCAATGTCGATTACGAACAGGCCCATGAAGGCTATATGGGCAATGGCGCTGGTGGCTTTTCGGTTTCGGCCCACACCAAGGAGCTGATCGAGGAAGAGGTCAAGCGGATGATCGACGAGGCCTATGATTGGGCCTTCAAGATCCTGACCGACAAAAAGGTGGAATGGGAACGTCTGGCCGAAGGCCTGCTGGAATACGAAACCCTGACCGGGGAAGAGATCAAACGGGTCTTCAACGGTGAGCCGCCGCATTCCGACGTCAAGCCCGACGACAGCAATGACACCGGTTCGGCACCCTCGGTGACCGCGATCCCCAAGACCAAGCCCCGGCCGAAGTCTGACGGCGGGATGGAGCCGGAACCCACCGCCTGAGGTGGACGTGATGCGAAGGGGCCGGATTTTCCGGCCCTTTCCTTTTGCGGCCCTTACCCTTTGTCATTGCCAGGTGGCTCGGGTTCTGCATACGTTTGCATACAAAAGCCGCCACAAATGATGAGGGCCGCGCGATGAGCGTATCGGATTGGAACCCGGAGAGTTACAGCCGCTTTGCCGGGCTGCGCCTGCGCCCGGCGCTTGATCTGCTGGCCCGAGTCGGGTGGCTGCCTGCGGGCGACATCTGTGATCTCGGCTGTGGCACCGGCGTGGTCGGGCCGCTGCTGGCCACCCGGTTTCCGGACCGGCGGATTCTTGGCGTCGATGCCTCACCGGCGATGCTGGACAAGGCGCGGGATACCGGCGCCTACAGCGCCCTGACCCAGGCCGATATCACCGAATGGAGGCCAGAGCCGCCCGCCGCGCTGATCTATTCCAACGCCGCGCTGCATTGGCTGCCGGATCATCCGCGCCTGCTGGCGCAGCTGGCCAGCCGCGTCGCCGCCGGTGGCATGCTGGCGGTGCAGGTGCCGCATCAGAACCGGGCGCCGTCGCATCGTATCTGGCTCGATCTGGTCGCCGAACACTTTCCCGGTCGGATCGATCCCGACAGCATCCCCGGGGTGTTGGACCCGACTGAATACCACCACCTACTGGCGCCGCTGGGCCGCAGCGACATCTGGGAAACTGAATATTACCAGATCCTGCCCGCCGCCGAAGCGGGCCATCCGGTGCGCCACTTCACCTCGTCGACCTTTGCCCGCCCGATCCTCGACCGGCTCGATCCGGAGGAAACCGCGCAGATCGAAACGCTCTATGATGCGGTGATGGACCAGGCCTATCCACGGGATGCCTCGGGGCAGGTTCTGTTTCCGTTCCGGCGGCTGTTTTTCACGCTGGACATCACCTGACGCCTGCTGCTGACTGGCACCGTGATCGGACCGGAGGCGCAGATGCCCGCATTGATGAAGACCGACCTCAGCGGCGAAATCGTCTGGCTTGGTCACGTCAGCGATCGTGCTGCCAAGCTTGACTCCGATCCGTCACGGGCTCTGGAGGTCACCTATGCCGGGCCCGAGGGCGAGGCGCATGGCGGGCTGACCCGGCCCTCGTGCAGCCGGGTGCTCGACCTCTATCCGCGCAACACCGAAATTCGCAATACCCGGCAGATCTCGATCCTGGCGGAGGAAGAACTGGGGCAGATCGCCGCGAAGATGGGGCTGGAAACCCTCGATCCGGCCTGGCTCGGCGCCACCATGGTGCTGCGCGGATTGCCGGATTTCACCCATCTGCCGCCATCGTCGCGATTGCAGGCGCCAGCGGGCTGCACCCTGACCGTGGATATGGAAAACCGCCCCTGCACCTTGCCCGCCAAGGTGATCGAGGCGGCGCGCCCGGGATTTGGCAAGGCCTTCAAACCGGCGGCCGAGGGGCTGCGCGGGGTCACCGCCTGGGTCGAACGTGAGGGCCGACTGACCCTGGGCGACCACCTCAGCCTGTTCATCCCGGATCAACGGCCCTGGGCGGGGCTTGCCGATCGGCGCTCTCACAATGGCTGATCCCGGTCAGGCAACGGGTTTCCCCCTTTGGGAGCCTCGGGTTTCCGATGTGAAACCGCTAAAGGCGAAATCGATGGCGAATATGTCGGAAACGCCGCGCATCGCCCCTGCATCCAACGTTATGAGGAATCTACGATATCTCATGCCGCAAAGGCCCTGATCCATGACCTTTAAATCCGACATCGAAATCGCCCGAGCCGCCAGCAAGAAACCGATTCAGGAAATCGGGGCCAAGCTGGGTATTCCGTCCGAACATCTGGTGCCTTACGGGCATGACAAGGCCAAGGTCGGACAGGACTTCATTGAAAGCTTGAAGGATCGCGCCAATGGCAAGCTGATCCTGGTCACCGCGATCAACCCGACGCCCGCGGGCGAGGGCAAGACCACCACCACCGTGGGTCTGGGTGACGGGCTGAACGCGATCGGCAAGAAGGCGGCGATCTGCATCCGCGAGGCCAGCCTCGGCCCCTGTTTCGGGATGAAGGGCGGCGCCGCCGGCGGCGGCTATGCCCAGGTCATCCCGATGGAAGAGATGAACCTGCATTTCACCGGCGATTTCCACGCCATCACCAGCGCCCACAACCTGCTGTCGGCGATGATCGACAACCACATCTACTGGGGCAACGATCTGGAGATCGACGAACGCCGGGTGGTCTGGCGCCGGGTGATGGACATGAACGACCGCGCCTTGCGCGACATCGTCACCAGTCTCGGCGGGGTTTCGAACGGCTTCCCGCGGCAGACCGGGTTCGACATCACCGTCGCCTCCGAGGTGATGGCGATCCTGTGCCTGGCGACCTCGCTGACGGATCTGCAAAAGCGGCTGGGCGACATCATCGTCGCCTATCGCCGCGACCGCAGTGCGATCTACTGCCGCGACATCAAGGCCGATGGCGCGATGACGGTGCTGCTGAAGGATGCGATGCAGCCCAACCTGGTGCAGACGTTGGAAAACAATCCGGCCTTTGTGCATGGCGGCCCGTTTGCCAATATCGCCCATGGCTGCAATTCGGTGACCGCCACCACCACGGCGCTGAAATGCGCCGATTACGTGGTGACCGAGGCCGGGTTCGGTGCCGATCTCGGCGCCGAGAAATTCATGAATATCAAATGTCGCAAGGCCGGGCTGGCACCGGATTGTGTGGTGGTCGTGGCGACGGTGCGGGCGATGAAGATGAACGGCGGCGTGGCCAAGGCCGACCTGGGCGCCGAGAACGTCGCGGCGGTGAAAGCGGGCTGTCCGAACCTTGGCCGCCACATCGCCAACCTCAAGCAATTCGGGGTGCCGGTGGTGGTGGCGATCAACCATTTCGTCAGCGACACCGAGGCCGAGGTGAAGGCGGTTCAGGACTATGTCGCTGGCCAGGGGTCTGAGGCGATCCTGTGCAAACACTGGGCAAAAGGCTCTGAGGGGATCGAGGACCTGGCGAAACGCGTCGCCGCCATTGCCGATGCCGGTCTGTCGCAATTCGCCCCGCTCTATCCCGACGAGATGCCGCTGTTCCAAAAGATCGAAACCATCGCCCGGCGGATCTACCACGCCAATGACGTGATGGCCGACAAGAAGGTCCGCGAGCAGCTGAAGACCTGGGAAGAGGCGGGCTATGGCCATCTGCCGATCTGCATGGCCAAGACTCAATACTCGTTTTCCACCGATCCCAATCTGCGCGGCGCCCCGACCGGGCATAATGTGCCGATCCGCGAGGTGCGCCTTGCGGCCGGGGCCGGGTTCATCGTGGTGATCTGCGGGGAAATCATGACCATGCCGGGCCTGCCACGGGTTCCGTCGGCCGAGGCGATCATGCTAAACGACGCCGGATATGTAGAAGGCCTGTTCTGATCGGTGAACCGGGGCCGTCCAAAGCGGAGATTGCGCCCGCTTCGGACCGGTGCGGGCCGAGGCCGCAGCGCTGGAGCCGGATATCGCCGAAGCGATCTGGCGGGCGATGATCGCCGGGTTTATTGCCCGGGAACAGCGAATCTTGGGCAAGGACGGGGTAGACGGATGAGCGCGACACTTCTTGATGGCAAGGCCTTTGCGGCCGGCATACGCGCCAAGGTGGCGACCCATGTGGCGGCGCTGGTCGCGCAGGGCTTGCAGCCGGGGCTGGCGGTGGTGCTGGTCGGCGAGGATCCGGCCAGCCAGGTTTATGTGCGCAACAAGGGCATCGCGACCAAAGAGGTCGGGATGAACAGCTATGAGCACAAGCTGCCCGCCGATGTCAGCGCCGAGGCGCTCTATGCGCTGATCGACAAGCTGAACGCCGATCCGGCGGTGCATGGCATTCTGGTGCAATTCCCGGTGCCGCCGCATCTCTCCGAGGTCGAGATTGTCGCCCGGATCGACCCGGCCAAGGATGTCGATGGGCTGTCGGTGATCAATGCCGGTCTGCTGGCCAGCGGCCAGCGGGCGATGGTGTCCTGCACGCCGCTGGGCTGTCTGATGCTGCTGCGCGACACGCTCGGCGATCTCAGCGGCCTCGACGCGGTGGTGATCGGGCGGTCCAATCTGGTGGGCAAGCCGATGGCGCAATTGTTGCTGGGCGAAAGCTGCACCGTGACCATTGCTCACAGCCGCACCCGCAACCTGGCCGAGGTGGTGCGCCGCGCCGATATCGTCGTCGCAGCGGTGGGGCGCCCGCGGATGGTGCCCGGCGATTGGATCAAACCGGGCGCAACCCTGATCGATGTCGGCATCAACCGGATCCCGGCGCCGGAAAAGGGCGAAGGCAAGACCCGGCTGGTTGGCGATTTCGATTTCGACAGCGCGGTGCAGGTGGCCGGGGCGATCACCCCGGTGCCGGGCGGGGTCGGGCCATTGACCATTGCTTGCCTGCTGGCCAATACCGTGACCGCCTGCTGCCGCGCCAATGGCCTGGCCGAGCCGGAGGGGCTGACGGTCTGAAACCGGGCTCACGCCACCAGTTCAACCGTCCATGGCCACCGCCCTGTTGCTGGCGCGATCCGGGCAGGGTTGGCGCGCGGATTTCGACCTCGCCCGGGCGAACCCTGGTCAACCGCCGCGCGGCATCGGGATGATCCGGGGCATCGGCCCGGTCAGCACCGCCAGCGCATCGGCGCCCATCAATGTGCTGAGGGCCGGGTCCCGGCTGCGCAAGCCGCCGGTGTAGGTGCCAAAGGCGGGCAGGATCAGCCGGTCGGAATCGATCAGGAAACAAGGCCGGGTCTGACGTTGACCGCGCCCGGCCAGCGTCGCCTTGGGGTGATAATGTCCTGACACCTCGGCCCGCGCGCCAGATCGGGCGATGTGGCGAAAGGTCAGCGGGCCAAGCGTCAGCTCCGCCAGATGGCTGCCGCCGAGGCCGATCGGGCCGGGATCGTGATTGCCCTCGATCCACCACCAGCGCCGCCCGGCCTGCAGACGGGTCAGCCAGCTCACCGCCTCCGGCTCCAGCGCCGCGACGGCGGCGGCATCGTCGAAACTGTCGCCCAGGCACAGCACCTGCGCCGGTCGGGTCGCGTCGATTGCGGCCTCAAGCCGGGTCAGGGTATCGCGGATCTCATAGGGTGGCAGCTGCGCGCCGCCGCGCCGGGCGATGCGCTCGGACTTGCCGAGATGGAGATCCGAGACGCAGAGCAGCGATTGCCCAGGCCAGAACAAGGCGCCAGACCCGAAAGCCAGCAGGCGGGTGCCGGAGAGGCGGAGCTCGCAGCTTTTCATATCGTGGTCCCGGCCTGCGACGGGTCAGGCGGGCCGCCGGGTCACGCGCCGTCGCCCTTGTCACCGCCCACGTTCTCTTGAAACGCGACCTTGAACGCGGCCTGTTTGCCGGCGTCCGCTGCACTCTGGAACTGGGCTTTCCAGTCCTCGTAAGGGATGCCGTAAAAGGCCGTGCGCGCGGCCTCCTTGTCAATTGCGATGCCGCGGTCCTCGGCGGCCTCCTGATACCAGCGGCTCAGGCAATTGCGACAGAACCCGGCCAGATTCATCAGATCGATGTTCTGCACCTCAGGGCGTTTGTCCATCAGATGGCTGCGCAGGGCACGAAAGGCGGCGGCCTCAAGCTCCACTTGCGTCTTGGCGTCGATCTCACTCATCACGGGCTCCCGTTGCGGTCCGGGGTGATCCTAGGCTGGCGCAGGCCGGTCGAAAAGGGGTTACAGCTCGGACTCGGCCAGCGCGGCGGTCAGCAAGGACGCCAACCGTTCGGCCCAGGCGCGCTGCTGGCTCGGGGTTTCGATCAGATCGTTGCGCAGCTCGATCAGCACATTGGGACGGCCGGGGATTTGCGCGTGGCGTTCGATGGTATCGCCGGGGAAATGGCCGTCGTAGGGCTCATTCTCGCCAACGCAGAGGTCAGGTTCGCGCCGCAAGCGAGCCAGCAACGGCTGCGCCAGCCGCTCGTCCGGGCCATAGAGCACGCCGATCTGCCAGGGGCGCGGCGCGCGGCCACGCAATTGCCGGGTGAAGGAATGCAGCGAAACGATCACCGTCTCTGCCTGCCGCGCCGCCAGTTCGGCGATGGCATCGTGATAGGGGCGGTAACAGGCCGCCAATCGCTGTTCGAGGTCCGCCGGTCCGGCATGGCGGTTGGCCGGAATGACCGAGCCGTCGTAGAGCTTCATCAGCAGGGTCGGATCGTCCTCGCCCCGGTTCGGATCAATCACCAGGCGCGAGAAATTCGACAGGATCGCCGGGCCATCCAGCACCTCGGCCAGCGCCTCGCTGACTCCGGCGGCGCCGGGGTCATAGGCGATGTGGCGCGCCATATCCTCGGCTGGCAGGCCCAGATCTCCGGCATTCACGAAATCGGGCACGGTGTTGGCGGCGTGGTCGCAGATCACCAGCCAGCGCGATTTCCGATCTTTGCCCAAAATCTGAAACGGTTGGTAGGTCATTGTGCTTTCCATACGTCGCCCGGGGTTGGCGCGGTTGTTGCGCTATCGGAAAAGCGCAATACTGCGCCGAAAGTGTCGGCACAAGAGGCGGCACAAGGGCAGGGATCGGAGAGACATGAGACGCCTTCGTAACACCAAGATCGTCGCGACCCTCGGGCCCGCGTCCAACGATTACGACACCATTCGCGCGCTGCACCAGGCCGGGGCCGATGTGTTTCGCCTGAACATGAGCCATGGCAGCCATGACGAGATTCGCGAACGCCATAGGATCATCCGCAAGATCGAGGCCGATCTTGATAGCCCGATCGCCATTCTGGCTGATCTTCAGGGCCCGAAACTGCGGGTCGGCACCTTTGCCAAGGGCGAGGAAGAACTGGTCGTCGGGGCAAAATTTCGCTTTGACCTTGATCCGGCCGAGGGTGATGCGACCCGCGCCAACCTGCCGCATCCGGAGATTTTCGAGGCATTGGAACCGGGGCAGGGGCTGTTGGTCAATGACGGCAAGATCCGTCTCAAGGTGCTGACCTGCGGCGCTGATTTCGCCGATTGCGAAGTGATGATCGGCGGCACGATTTCCAACCGTAAGGGGGTGAATGTGCCCGATGCGGTGCTGAACCTGGCGGCGCTGTCGGACAAGGACCGCGCCGATCTGGAATTCGTCTGTCAGCTGGGGGTGGACTGGCTGGCGCTCAGCTTTGTGCAGCGCCCCGCAGATGTCAAAGAAGCGCGCAAACTGGCCGATGGCCGGGCCGCGATCCTGTCAAAGATCGAAAAACCGGCGGCGGTCAAGGCGTTCGACGCGATCCTGAAAGTGTCCGACGGGATCATGGTGGCGCGTGGCGATCTGGGCGTCGAACTGCCGGTGCATGCGGTGCCACCGATCCAAAAGGATCTGGTGCACAAGTGCCGCAATGCTGCCAAGCCGGTGATCGTGGCGACCCAGATGCTGGAAAGCATGATCGAAAGTCCGATGCCGACCCGCGCCGAGGTCTCGGATGTGGCCGCCGCGATCTATGAGGGCACCGATGCGGTGATGCTGTCGGCAGAAAGCGCCGCCGGCGCCTATCCGATCGAAGCGGTGCAGATGATGGACAGTGTCGCGCAATCGGTCGAGGCCGATCCGCATTACCGCGAGGTCATCGAGGCCAGTCGCAAAAGCATCCGTGGCTCGGTGGCCGATGGCATCGTCGCGGCGGCGCGCGAAATCGCCGAGACCACGGATATCAAGGTGATCTGCTGTTTCACCGAAAGCGGCACCACCGCCCTCAGGGTGGCGCGGGAACGGCCCCGGGTGCCGGTGATCGCGATGACCTCGAAACGCGGCACCGCGCGGCGGCTGGCGCTGAGCTGGGGCACCAATTGCGTGATGACCGGCGAGCTTGAGCGCTTCAAACAGGCGGTGGTCAGCGCCGCACGGGCGGCCCGCCTCGGCGGGTTTGCGACCGAAGCGGATCAGATCGTGGTGACCGCCGGAGTGCCGTTCAACGTTGCCGGAACCACCAACATCCTGCGCGTCGCCCCCTGTCAGGAGCGTTTGATCTATGCCACCGATCCGGGCTAAGATACTGCCCTGCGGTGTCGATCTGCCGCGCCATCGGCAGCGGGCGGGCGACTATGGATGTTGATCTGAATCTGGCGGTCGGCGCAGGGCTGCTTTGCCTGGCCATTCCTTCCCTGATTTCAGCGATGCTCGACCGGCGGTTTCCACTGGTGGCGCTGATTGTGGCCGGGTTCGGCCTGTTCCTGATCGGCTGGGTCGTGGTTGGCCTGCATGGCGGATGGCCGCGCGATCTGACCTCGGCCTGGGTCCTTGTGTTTGAGACCCTGCCGCAGGTGGTGATGGCGATCCCGCATGCCTTTATCGAGGTGGCGGGGCGGGTCATCGGGTATTTCTTCTGATACATCCTACATCTTACATCCGCGCGCGAAGCCGCAGCGCCGATGCGATCAGCCTGCCGCGTGCGCCCGTTCGATATAGGCGCGCAGCTCTTCGGCCTCGTGCCGGGCCTCGCGCAGCCCGTCCATCGCGGCGCGCAATTCGGCTTCGCTCTGGCTCAGTTGATTGGTCAACTCGGCCTCGCGCTGCTGCAGATAGGTGACGGCCTCGTCGCGGGTTTCCTCGGCCTCGTGCAATTCCTTGGCCATCTTCTCAAGCTCGCCCATGTCGGCCTTTGAGACCCGGGTGAAGCGATGGATCAGCCAATAGGCGAACCAGCCCAGGCAAAAGGCTGTGAACAGGATGATCGCGGTTACGAGGATGAACTCGGTTCTATTCATCGCCTGATCCTTCGCTGCCGTCAGAAGGCAAATCCGTTGCGGTTTCGGCCTCTGCTGTGTCCGACGGCGTGTCGGACGCGCTGTCTTGTTGCGCAGAAGCGGCGATGCTTTCAAGCGTTGTTTCCTCTTCCGTGCTGTCGAAGGTCAGAAGCTTGAATTCGATGCGGCGGTTTTCCTCGCGGCCTTCTTCGGTCTTGTTCGAGGCAATCGGCGCGGTTTCGCCATAGCCCTTGGCGGTGTAGCTGGCGGTCAGGATCCGGCGGTTGCGCAATTCGTTCAACACGGCCTGGGCGCGGGCCTGGCTCAGCTGCTGGTTCATCGTTTCGCGGCCCTGGCTGTCGGTGTGGCCACCGATTTCCATGCGGATCGGCCCGCAGAGTTTCAGGGTTTCGGCAATGTCGTTCATGGTGGCCAAGGATTGCGAATCCACCTTGGCCGAGCCCGGCTCAAAGCTGATCTTGCGCACCTTCTGGATCGCCTCCAGCTCGGCCAGGCAGGCCTCGGGCTCGGGCCTGGCGGCCTCCGGGTCGAGTTTTTCCAGATAGGTGACATTGACGGTGAAATCTTCGGAATTGCCCAGCCTCTTTGACAGCAATCCGGTGATCTCGTCGCTGGCGCTTTCCTGGCCGGTGTTGCCGGATACGCTGACATTATCGGGGGTGACGATCACCGCGCCGTTGGAGAGTTTCGACAGCGCCTCAAGCGCGGTCAGCACCCGCAGCGGCCAATCGGCGGGCAGATTGCCGTCAAGCCGGGCGGAATTGTGCAGATGCGCGGCGCCGAACCGGGCCTTGGCATAGCTTTCGGTCGCCTTTCGGGTCAGCTCGTCGTTTAGCCGTCCGCGCAGTTGCACCAGCCCCTCGGGGCTGAGCGTGGCGGTGAAATCCGGCGGGCCCTCGGCCTCGACGGCGGGGGCTTCGGGCAGCACCGCATGCAGGGCAAAGACATCGGGCAGGTCATTTTCCAGCGCCCCGACCACATCGTCGAACCGGCCCTGGGCGGTGCCTTCGGCGGCGATCAGGGTGATATCGGCATCCGCAAAGGTGACAGACCCGCTGCCGAGCTTGGCCAGAGCGGTGATCGCCATCTCGGCGGCCTGGCTCCAGTCCGTCGATGGCACGCCGAGGCCGATGGTGCAGCGTGCCTCGCCCTGCAAACCAGCGGCGCGGGCGGCGTTCAGGATCGCCTCGCGGCCCTTTTCCGTATCGGCCGAGCAGGCGTCAAAGCGGGCGCTGCCGTCCTCGATCAGAAAGCGCAGGGTAAAGGGCGCGATCACCGGGCGCGGCGCCGAAATCGCCAGGGTCAGCAGCAGACCCTTGGGCGCGCGTTGTTTCAGCTGGGTTTCCATCCGCTTGCGCGCCTCGGCGCTGTCGGACATCGCGGTGATCGACACCTTGCCCGCCTCGACCGAGATCTTGGAGCGCGGCACGATCGCCAGCGCCTTCAGCGCATAATCAATCGCCGGTTTCCAGCCTTCGGGCATCGGGTGGCTGGCGACGTCCAGCAGATCGGCGACGTCTTCGACCCCGTCGATCTTGTTCAGCGCTGCGACGAATCCGGCCCGGTCGGTGGCGGTGGGGATCAGTCCGATCAGCGACAGCGTCGTCTCATTGCGCAGAATCTCGACAGAAAACCGGGGCGGGGCCAGGTCTTCGCTGGGTTTGACCTGCATGCCGTCGATCACCCGGCTGGCGTCGATCACCGCACCGGCGACCGAAATCGCGCGGAACCGCACCGCTTCGGACGGGGCGATGCCGGTCAGGTGCAGGCGCAGCCCGTCGGATTGCACCTCGGCCCAGGTCAGGCCGTTGGTGTCGAGCGCCATCCGGACATCGGTTTCGGTCTTGGCCTCGACGGTGCTGACCGCGAAGCCCGCAGCCACCAGGCTGGAGACGGCGGCGATGACGAAGGCGGCGGCGAGGATGGCGATCGAAGACAGGCGCATGGGCGACGTGATCCAGCTGGTCCTTGGGAGGCTCACGATTAAACCGGGGCGCCGGGTTCTGCAATCAAAGCAAAAGTGAACAGGCGAAAAACGGCACAAGCAGCAGCCCGGCATCGCGATTGGCGCGAAACAGCATCAGCAGCTTGTCGTTGTCGTCGAGGTCTAGCGCCCGCAATTGCCAGGTCAGATGCCAGCCAAAGGCCCAGGGCCCGGCCAGCGCCACCAGCAGCGACAGCGGGTTGTCGCGCCCGATCACGGCGCCCAGCGTCGCCAGCCCGATCAGCGCCACGGTGGCGACCAGGAACCGGCGCAGCCATTTCGGCGTGTCGGTGCCGAACAGCCGGGCGGTGGATTTCACCCCGATCAGCGCGTCGTCCTCGCGGTCCTGATGGGCATAGATGGTGTCATAGAACAGCGTCCAGGCGATGCCGCCGAGATAGAGCACGACAGGTGGCCAGGACAGCGACCCGGCATGGGCCGCCCAGGCCAGCAGCGCGCCCCAGTTGAACGCCAGCCCCAGGAAGATCTGTGGCCACCAGGTGAAGCGCTTGGCAAAGGGGTAAATCGCCACCGGCAGCAGCGACAGCACCCCCAGCGCGATGGCGGTGCGGTGAAAGGTCAGCAGGATGGCGCAGGCGAGCAGCGCCTGCAGCGCCATCCACAGCAGCGCCTGCCGCGTCGAAACCGCGCCGGACGGGATCGGCCGCGACCTTGTGCGTTCCACCGCGCCGTCGATATCGCGGTCGGTGATGTCGTTCCAGGTGCAGCCGGCGCCACGCATCAGCCAGGCCCCGACGGCGCAGCCGAGCCCAATCCAGGCGTCTTCCCAGCGCGCTTGCCCATCCGCCAGCATCGCCAGCAGCAGGCCCCACCAGCAGGGCAGCAGCAGCAGCCAGGTGCCAATCGGGCGATCGGCGCGCGACAGCCGCAGATAGGGCCGGGTCCAGGCCGGGGCACGGCGATCGACCCAATTGCCGGTGACGGCATCGGCGACTTGTCCCTCTGGTGTGCGATCCGCTTGCGTCATAGATTGTGCCCCATGAATACTGCCCGATTGTCCCCGCGCGTTCGCCTTCATGTAGACCACCCGTTGGGGGCGGCGCAAACCGTTCCTCTGGATCGGGATCAGGCGCATTATCTGTTCGCGGTGATGCGGCTGAACGGCGGCGACGCGGTGGCGTTGTTCAATGGCCGCGACGGTGAATGGCTGGCGCAAGTGGCGCAGGCTGGAAAACGCGGCGGCGCGCTGATCTGTCTGGAACGGACCGCGGCGCTGAAAATTCCGCCGGATCTCTGGCTGATCTTTGCGCCGATCAAGAAGGCGCGCACCGATTTCATTGTCGAAAAGGCGGTGGAACTGGGCGCCCGGCGGATCCTGCCGGTGCAGAGCACCTATACCAATTCCGAACGGATCCGGCGTGACCGGCTGCAGACGCATGCGGTCGAGGCGGCTGAGCAAAGCGGCGCCACCTTCGTGCCCGAGGTGGCCGAGCTGGAGCGGCTGGAGCGGCTGCTGGACGGCTGGCCGGCCGCGCGACAGTTGATGTTCTGTGACGAGGCGCTGGCGCGGCAGGGCGGTTCGGATGAGACCCCTTTCGCCGGGATGGCGCGCGGCGCCCCCTGGGCGATCCTGATCGGCCCGGAAGGCGGGTTTTCAGAGGCCGAGCGCCGCCGCCTGGCGGCAATGCCGCAGGCGGTCGCGGTGCGGCTTGGCCCGCGCATCCTGCGCGCCGACACGGCGGCGGTGGCGGCGCTGACCCTGTGGCAATCGGCGCTGGGAGATTGGTGATGCAGCCGGTTACGGCGGCGGAACTGCCTGCCGGGCTTCGGTTGCTGTCCGCCGATGCCGATATCGCGATGTTCGAGCGGTCGAATCGGCGCCGTGAGGGGATGTTGTTGCCAGCGATGCGGTGGCGCGCGCCGGTATCGCCATTGGCTTTCGCCGCGTCGGCGACTACACCTTGACGCGGTTTGATCCAGCCGTGGAGACCTGTCGATGAGCTTCATGCGTCCCGAAGTGGCCCTGGCCGCGCGTCGCTGGCGCGAGGCGCTGATCGGCGTGGCGATTCTGGCCTTTGGCCTCTGGATCGCGCTGGCGGCCTTGGGCATCCTGATCTGGCTGGGCTGGCTGTTTGCCCTGGCCGGGCTGGGCCTGATCGCCGCCGGGGTGCAACGCGGGCGGTTTCGCATCGGCCACAACGGCCCCGGTGTGGTGCAGGTGGACGAGGGCCAGATTGCGTATTTCGGCCCCTGGAACGGCGGTGTCGTGGCGCTGAGCGAGATCGTCGAGATCACCCTGGACCGCGGCTATGACCCGCTGATCTGGCGGTTGCGTCAGCCCGGCCGCGCCGCGTTGGAGATCCCGGCCACCGCCGAAGGCGTCGAGGCGCTGTTCGATGCGTTCACCGCGCTGCCGGCCTTTGACACCCGCACAATGCTGGCGGCGCTGCATGCGGTCGACCGTCACCCGATTGTGATCTGGGAGAAACCTGCGCTGCGCCTGCATTGACACTCCCGGCTAAGCCCGGCACTTCTGAACCTCCAAAACGCGAACAGTCCTCGGAGGCACCGCCCCATGTCCATCCCCCAATCCGGCGGCGGGCCGATTGAGCGGCACGAACAACTGGCCGAATACCTGGCCGAAGGCTGCAAGCCGAAGGCCGAATGGCGGATCGGCACCGAGCATGAAAAGTTCGGCTATTGCAAAGACAGCCTGAAGCCGATCCCCTATGACGGGCCGCGCTCGGTCAAGGCGGTGCTGGAAGGGTTGCGCGACCGCCACGGCTGGTCTCCGGTCGAAGAGGGCGGCAATCTGATCGGCCTGACCAAGGATGGCGCCAATGTCAGCCTGGAACCGGGCGGTCAGCTTGAGCTGTCGGGCGCGCCGCTGGAGAACATCCACCAGACCTGTGACGAGGTGAACGAGCATCTGCGCGAGGTCGAGGACATCGCCGATGCGGCCGGCGTCGGCTTTATCGGCCTTGGTTCCGCCCCGATCTGGACCCATGACGAGATGCCCTTGATGCCCAAGGGCCGTTACAAGCTGATGGATGCCTATATGCAAAAGGTTGGCACCCTTGGCACCACGATGATGCGGCGGACCTGCACGGTTCAGGTGAACCTCGATTTCGGATCCGAGGCCGATATGGTGCAAAAGATGCGGGTGGCGCTGGCGTTGCAGCCGGTCGCCACGGCGTTGTTTGCCAATTCGCCCTTTACCGAGGGCAAGCCGAACGGGCTGAAAAGCTATCGCAGCCGGGTCTGGCGCGATCTCGACGCGGCCCGCACCGGGATGCTGCCCTTTGCGTTCGAGGACGGCTTTGGGTTTGAGGCCTGGGTTCAGTACGTCCTGGATGTGCCAATGTATTTTGTCTACCGCGACGGGCGCTATATTGACGCGCTCGGGCAATCTTTCCGGGATTTCCTGCGTGGCGAACTGCCCGCTCTGCCCGGCGAAATGCCGACCCTGTCGGATTGGGCCGATCACCTGACCACGGTGTTCCCCGAAGCGCGGATGAAGCAATATATCGAGATGCGCGGCGCCGATGGCGGCCCCTGGCGGCGGCTCTGTGCCTTGCCGGCCTTCTGGGTCGGATTGATGTATGACCAGTCATCGCTGGATGCGGCCTGGGAGCTGGCCAAGGGCTGGGATGCACAAACCCGCGATGCGCTGCGGGTGGCGGCGTCCGAGCAGGGCTTGCAGGCCAAGGTCGGCAAGATCGACATGCACGATCTGGCGCGCGAGCTGGTGGCGATCTCCGAGGCCGGGCTCAAGGCGCGGGCGATCCCCGGCGCCGGTGGGCTGGTGCCGGACGAGACCCATTTCCTGAACGCGCTGAAGGAAAGCATCGAAACCGGCCAGGTGCCTGCCGATGAGTTGCTCGAAAAATACAACGGCGACTGGGGCGGCGATGTGAGCCGGATTTACGGCGAATATTCCTACTGAAACGTCGGGCAGGCGCTATTTCTGCCCGATCTTCGGCTCAGTTCCGGCACGTAGGCGCCGGATGTTGCCAGCGTGGCGCAGGAACACCAGCAGGGTCAGGGCGACGCTCAGGAAAAACCCCTCGCCATAACCGAAGCCGACCATCCAGATTGACGAGCTCGCTGCCGCGATCAGGGCCGACAGCGACGATATCCGACTCAGCACCGCAGTCAGCAGCCAGACGGCGCAGCAGGTCAACCCGACCGGCCAGGCCAGCGCCAGCAGGATGCCGAGGAAGGTCGCCACCCCCTTGCCGCCACGAAACCGCAGCCAGACCGGGATGCAATGGCCGACAAAGGCCATCAGCCCGGCCAGTTGCGCCGCGTCTTCGCCCGCCAGTGCCCGGCCCAGCAGCACCGCCGCCGCGCCCTTGGCCCCGTCGAGCAGCAGCGTCGTTGCTGCCGCGCCCTTGTTGCCGGTGCGCAGCACATTGGTGGCGCCGATATTGCCCGATCCGATCTGGCGCAGATCACCAAGCCCCAGCGCCCGGGTCAGCAGCACCCCAAAGGGGATCGAGCCGAGCAGATACCCGGTGATGGCCCAGAGGATAAGGCCGCTGGTGGTCAGGGTGATATCAGGCATCGCGGGTCTCGCTTTCCACCACATTGGCATCAAAAATCCGGGTGCCGCCGACCCAGCTGCCCAGCACCTTGCCTTGCAGGCGGGCCTCGTCAAACGGCGTGTTCTTGGATTTCGAGCGCAGCTTGGCGCGGTCCAGCACAAACGGCGCGTCCGCGTCGAACAGCACCAGATCGGCGGGCGCGCCAATGGCCAGGCGGCCTTGCGGCAGGTTCAGGCGGCGGGCCGGGTTCAGGGTCATCGCCCGGATCAGGGTTGGCAGATCCATCGCCCCGGCATGATAGAGGCGCAGGGCGGCGGGCAGCAGGGTTTCCAGCGCCACCGCGCCCGAGGCCGCCTCCTCAAACGGCAGGCGCTTGCTTTCTTCATCCTGCGGCGTGTGCATCGAGGAGATCACGTCGATCAGGCCCGAGGCGACGGCGGCGACCACCGCCATCCGGTCATCCTCAGACCGCAGCGGCGGCTTGACCTTGAAGAAGGTGCGGTAATTGGCAACGTCGATTTCGTTCAGCGTCAGGTGGTGGATCGACACCCCGGCGGTGACATCCAGCCCGTTGGCTTTGGCCCGTTCCAGCGCCGGCAGGGCGCGGGCGGTGGTGATCTGATCGGCGTGGTAACGCGCCCCGGTCATCTCGACCATGGCGATGTCGCGATCCAGCGCCATCCGTTCGGCCATCGACGACACCGCGGGCAAGCCGCGCAGCGAGGCGAACTTGCCGCTGGTGGCGGAGGCGCCTCTGGACAGGCCCGGGTCCTGCACATGGGCGATCACCAGCGCCCCGAGCGAGCGGGCATAGGTCAGGGCGCGACCGAACACCTTGGTGTCGGCGACCACCCGGTCGCAATCGGTAAAGGCCACCGCCCCGGCATCGAGCAGGAAGCCGATCTCGGTCATCTCGCGGCCCTCGCGGCCCTTGGTCAACGCCGCCATCGGCAACACCCTGACCTGGGTCGCCTCGCGCGCCCGGCGGGCGACGAATTCCAGGATTTCCGGGGTGTCGATGGCGGGCAGCGTGTCGGGCCGGGTGATGATGGTGGTAACCCCGCCCGCCGCCGCTGCCCGCCCGGCAGAACGAAAGCTTTCCTTGTGGCGTTCACCCGGCTCGCACACCTTGACGCCGATATCGACCAAACCGGGCGCCAGGCATTTGCCAGCGCAGTCGATCACCCTGTCAGCGGCGTGCGTGTCATATTCGCCGGTCTCGCCCCGGGCAGCAATCACCCCGTCGCGGATCAGCAGGTCGCCCTGGCTGTCGGTTCCGGCCTCGGGGTCGATCAGGCGGGCATTGCGGAAAAGCAGGGTCAACGGAAACCTCCGGTGGCAAGGATCAGAAGGCCGAGGACCAGAAGCGCGGCGGCCAGCACCACCAGCCTGGCCCAGCGTCGCGAGGGCAATGTCGGCGCCGGGGCCGCACCGCCGGAAAGCCCCCCATCGGCAGAGCGGCTGCGCAGTCGCTCCATGGTGCGGGTCGGCGCGGCCATGGCATAGCTGCCGAGATGGGTCAGCGGCGCCCGGGCCTTCAGCGTCTGCGCGATCCCGTCAAAGGCGGCGGGGCGCAAGATCACGATATGGCCGGTCTGCGCGTCGAGCCGGTCACTGTCCCCGGCAAGCCTGGCGGCATCAGCGCCGAGCCCGTCGCTGAGGTAGTGTGCGAGTCCGACCCCGACCAGATCGGCGGCCTCAAAATCCTCGATCCCCTCGGGATTCAGGTGATCGGCCGCCAGCGCCACTTTCAGCGGCCAACCGGCGCCATTGCTGTCCTGCGGGCGGGCGATGAACCCGGCCGCGCGGTCCCCCTCCAGCGCCAGGGCGAACACATGCAGATCATCGCCGCCACCCGCCGGGATCCGGATGGCCGCGCTCATGCCGCCGCCGCCCGGATCGCCCGCAGCCTGGCATAGACATCGCGCCCGTCGGGGATGCGCTCAAAGCCAATATCGTGGCGGGTGCTGCCGTTCTTTCGCGATTTCATTTCATGGGCGAAATGCACGGTCGAGAAATCGTCGGCCTCTTCGATGCTGATCACCGTATCACCGGCGATCGGATAGGCGGTCAGCTTGCGGCCGCGAAACGGAATGTCGGTGGCGATAAAGGCGCGCCGGTCGGTGAGCGTGTACCAGGTATGCCGCCGCCGCCAGGAGGGGCCATAGATCGGCCCGATCAGGATGCTCAGCCCGACGCTGAAATGGATCAGGCCGAACATCCAGAAGAGATCCCCGGATCGGGCGGCGGTGATCATCCAGAACAGGGCAAAGCCGGAAAACAGCAGGCCAAAGACCACCGTGACGATATGGCTCAGCTGGAATTTCACCGCCGGATCGGGGCGCCCCTGCCATTGAATGACCTCGCCGGGATCGAGGATCCCGTCCCAGCCATCGCCGCGCGCCTGATGGGTGACTTCAGCGCTCATGCCACTGCCGCCCGCTGTTTGCGCAGGTTCCGCGCCAGCAGGTCCATCGCCGCCATCCGCACCGCGACGCCCATCTCGACCTGTTCCTGGATCACCGAGCGGTTGATGTCATCGGCGATGCTGCCGTCGATCTCGACCCCGCGATTCATCGGGCCGGGATGCATGACGATGGCGTCAGGCTTGGCATGGGCCAGCTTTTCGGCATCGAGCCCGTAGCGGTGGTAATACTCGCGCTCGGACGGGATGAAGCCGCCATCCATCCGTTCCTTCTGCAGGCGCAGCATCATCACCACATCGACGTCCTTCAGCCCCGCCTCCATGTCTTCAAAGACCTCGCAGCCGAAGTCGCCGATGGCGGCGGGCATCAGGGTCGGCGGGCCGATCAGCCGGATCCGGTTCTCCATCTTGCCGAGCAGGATCAGATTGGAGCGGGCGACGCGGGAATGGGCGATGTCGCCGCAGATGGCGATGGAAAGGCGGTGCAACCGACCCTTGGCGCGCCGGATCGTCAGCGCGTCGAGCAGCGCCTGGGTGGGGTGTTCGTGGCGGCCATCGCCGGCGTTCAGCACCGCGCAATTGACCTTTTGCGCCAGCAGATCGACGGCGCCGGATTGCGGGTGGCGCACCACCAGCAGATCGGGGCGCATCGCGTTCAGGGTCAGCGCGGTGTCGATCAGGGTTTCGCCCTTTTTCACCGACGAGGTCTGCATCGCCATATTCATCACATCGGCGCCCAGACGCCGCCCGGCGAGTTCGAAACTGGCCTGGGTGCGGGTCGAGTTTTCAAAGAACATATTGATCTGGGTGAGACCGCGCAGCGCCTCGCCATGTTTGTCGGGCGAGCGGTTCAGGGCGACGTAATCGTCGGCGAGATCCAGCAAGGTGGTGATCTCGACCGGGCTCAGCGGCTCGATCCCCAGAAGGTGGTCCTGCGTGAAGGCCATGTCCCGCGCTCCGGTCTGTTCCGTCTGGGCTTATAGGAAGCGGCGGCGCCTCCGACAAGCGGTGCGTTGTTTTGGCTGGTGGTTTTGGGGGCGCGGCCCCCGTCACGGCCCGGGGGCCGCGACTCCCCCGGGATATTTTTGACCAGAGGAAGCGGCGCGGCGGGCTACGGACTATGGGGGCGGTCTGCGCGGCGGCTTTGCGCGGGTGCTGCGGCAGGCTAGGGTGGCGCTATGGAATCGGCATTGGATTGGCATCAGGCAAAGGCGCTGCTGGACTGGCAGGTGGAACTGGGCGCGACCGAGGCGATCGGTGACGCGCCGGTGAACCGGTTCGAGCTGGCCAAGGTGGCGGCAGCGGCGGCCACGGTGGCGACTCCGGCTGCGGCGGCGGCGCGCCCGGCTGCCATCTCTGGCCCCGCCACGGCGGCGGCCGAGGTCGATGCGGTGGCGCTGGCCCGGGCGGCGGCGGGCGCGGCGGGTGATCTGGTGGGGTTGCAGGCGGCGCTGGCAGCCTATGAGCACTGCGAGTTGAAGCGCGGCGCGCGGCATCTGGTGTTTGCCGATGGCGACCCGCGGGCAAGGGTGATGATCCTTGGTGAGGCGCCGGGTCGCGACGAGGACCGGGTCGGGCGACCCTTTGTCGGGCAGGCCGGGAAATTGCTGGACCGGATGCTGGCGGCGATCGGGCTTGACCGCACCGCCGAGGACCCGGCGCGGGCGGTCTATATCACCAACGTACTGCCCTGGCGGCCACCGCAGAACCGCGATCCGGACCCGGCGGAAATTGCGATGATGGTGCCATTTGTCGAGCGCCATGTGGCCCTGGCAAATCCCGATCTGGTGGTGCTGATGGGCAATATCCCCTGCATGGCCGGGCTCGGCCAGCGCGGCATCCTGAAGCTGCGCGGTCACTGGACCGAGGCCTTTGGCCGTCCCGCCCTGCCGATGGTGCATCCGGCCTATCTGCTGCGCATGCCGCAGGCCAAGCACGAGGCCTGGGCCGATCTGCTGGCGATCAAGGCGCGGCTGGCCGGATGAGATGGCTGCCGGTTCCCGCCCCCTGTTTCTGAGGTGTGACCATGTGGCCTGTCGATCCGATCGTTCTGCTGGCCTTTCTGCCCGCCGGTCTGGCGCTGAACCTGACGCCGGGGGCGGATATGATGTTTTGCGTCGGCCAGGGGCTGCGCCGGGGCAGCGGGGCGGGCTGGGCGGCCAGCGGCGGCGTTGCGCTGGGCGCGTTCTTCCACGGGCTTCTGGCCGGGCTTGGCCTTGGCGCGCTGGTGGCGGCGCATCCGGGGCTGTTTGACGTGATCCGCTGGGTCGGCATCGGTTACCTGCTGTGGTTGGCAGTGGCGTCCTGGCGGGCGCGGGCACCGGGGCTGAGCGGTGAGGCGGGGGCGGCCCGACATGCGTTCCGTGATGGGCTACTGGTCAATCTGAGCAATCCCAAGGTGATCCTGTTCGTGCTGGCCTTTGTGCCGCAATTCGTCGATCCGGCCCGGGGCCAGGTGTTGGCGCAATTCCTGACCTTCGCGCTGATGCTGGCCACCGGCGGGTTTCTCATCAACGGGCTGGCCGGGGCCTTTGCCGCCGGGACCGGGCGCCGACTGCTGCAATCGGCGGGCGCGGCGCGCTGGCTGGGACGCACCAGCGCCGCGATCTTTGCGGCATTGGCATTGCGGTTGGCATTCACCGAACGCGCCTAACAGGTTGCTGAACGAGCCCTGCCTCGACAGGGCTTTGAGAACATGAGTCACCCTTTGGGCCGCACCGACGGGGCTGAGGATGCGCGGGACGGATGAGACGAGGGGGGGCGCGGTTCATTCTGACAATGGCCGCCAACCACCTCGCCAGACCACCCCGGTTGCGTGCCGCATGACGCGGAGAGACGGCCCACAGGGCATATATCGAGCCGCCAAAGGACAGCGCGATCAGGCGAAACAGCCCTGATGTGGGGACAGCCTTCCTGATAAGGGAAGTTTCAGCACCCTGTTAGAAATGGGCCCCCTCAGATTTTTTGACATCGGCGAGAACGACGTTTGCCCAAAGCGTGTCTCAGCACCCGATGTCACTCAGGCGTGGTTGAGCGCCACCACCGGGTCGAGCCTGGCCGCCGCACGCGCGGGTAGGTAGCCGAAGGTGATCCCGATCAGGGTCGCGGACAAAAAGGCCACCACGATCGCCGTGACCGAGAAGCTCAACTGCACATCGGTCGAAAAATACCCCACCATCTGCCCGCCGATCAGCGCGCCGGCGATCCCCAGCACGCCGCCGGTCAGACAAACCAGCACCGCCTCGATCAGGAACTGCGCGACGATATCCGAACGACGCGCGCCGATCGCGATGCGCACGCCGATCTCTTTCGTGCGCTCGGTCACCGAGACCAGCATGATATTCATCACCCCGATCCCGCCGACAATCAGCGAGATCACAGCGATCATCGCCACCAGCAGGGTCAGTGTTTCGGTGGTCGAGGTCATCGTATCGCGGATCGTGTCGGAGTTGATCAGGAAGAAATCCTTGGTGCCGTGGCGAGTGGTCAGCAAGGCGTTGATCTCTGCCTCGGCAAGCGAGGTGTCGTAATCATCGCTTACCCGCACCTCGACGCTATCAAGGAAATTCTGCCCCGAAATCCGCGTCATCACCGTGGTATAGGGCACCCATACATTCAGTGATTCCGGCCCGAAACTTGCCCCGCTCGACCGCACCACGCCGATCACCCGCACCGGCACGCCGCCCAGCAGCAAAACCTTGCCCACCGGGTCATCGCCCGCGTCAAAAAAGGTGTCGCGCGTATCCTCGTCGATCACCGCGACTTGGCTACGGTCGACAACATCGTCGGAGGCGAAGGTGCTGCCGGTCACAGTGATGTAATTGTGGACCTGGAAATAATCCCCGCCCACCCCGTTGATCGACGCATCCGAGGCGGTACCGCGATAGACAACGTTGCGTTTGGTCGCGACCGAGGGCGAGGCGCTGTCGGCATAGGGTTGCAGCGCCAGCGCATCCGCATCCGAAGGCATCAGCGTTTCCACCTTGGCCGCATCGCGCGCGCCGAACCCTGTGCCTGAGCGCACGGTGATCGTGCTGGTCCCAAGCGATGAAATGCTGTCGAGCACCTTTTCCTTGGTGCCGGTTCCCAACGCGACCACCAGCACCACCGAGGCGATGCCGATGATGATCCCCAGCATCGTCAGAACCGAACGCACCCGATGCGCCAAAAGCGCCTTGAGCGACATTTCAAACGCCTCGCGCAGTCGCAAAAGCGCAGCCCCTGTGCCCGCTTTGCGGGGCGCGCGCTCCAGCCGATTGGTTTCGGTCACATCCTTGGCGGCGGTCTTTGTATCCGAGATGATCCGCCCGTCACTGATCTCGATCGTGCGATGGGCATGCTGCGCGACCTCCGGGTCATGGGTGACCATGACGATGGTGTGGCCCTTGCCGTTCAGCTCCAACAGCAGGTCGATCATTTCTCGGGAGCTTTTTGTATCAAGCGCCCCTGTCGGCTCATCCGCCAGGATCACTTCGCCGCCGTTCATCAATGCGCGCGCGACTGAGACCCGTTGTTGTTGGCCGCCCGAAAGCTCGCCAGGGCGGTGGTCCAGCCGGGTGGCCAGGCCAAGCTGGCCCAGCAGGTCGGAGGCGCGTTTGTGCCGGGCCGCGCGGCCCTGTCCGGCATAGATCGCGGGCACCTCGACATTGCCCACCGCGTCGAGGTCGGGCAGAAGTTGGTAGCGCTGGAAGATGAAGCCGAAATGCTCGCGCCGTAGTTGGGCAAGCTGATCGGGGCTGAGTTCGCTCACATCCTGACCGGCAAAGCTGTAGCTGCCCGAACTGGCGCGGTCGAGGCAGCCGAGGATGTTCATCAGCGTTGATTTGCCCGAGCCCGAAGCCCCGATGATCGCCACCATCTCGCCCGGCCAGATGTCAACATCAACATCGCGCAGGACGGTGATGGTTTCATCGCCGGCCTGGAAGCTGCGCGAGATCCCGCGCGCGGAAATCAGGGGTTCACCCACCGTCACAGCCTCACCTGAGGCGTGCGGGTATTGCTCTGTGACGCATTGGGGGCCACGACGGCGGTGCCGGTAACAACCTCGTCGCCCTCACTCAGCCCCGATGTGATCTCGGCCCTGATCTTGTTGTTCAGCCCGACCTCGACTGGCACAGTCGTCGTTGTGCCGTTCGTGGCATCATACAGTTTGACGGTGTAGCCATCAGCGTCTTTGGTCAGCGCCGAGGACGGCACAGTCAACACGTTTTCCGCCTTGTCCAGAATGATCGAGACCTCAGTCGTCATGCCGATGCGCAGCAGATGGTCTGGATTGGCTACCTCCAGCAACCCATTGTAATAGATCGCCACATCGGTTGAGATGGTGTCGCTGGTCTCAATTGCCGAAGGCGCAGGCTCGACAGCGCGCACAGTGGCAGAGAATTTGTGATCCGGTTCGCCCAAGATGGTAAAGAACACTTGCTGCTCGGGTTTCACATGCACCACGTCGGCCTCGGATATTTCCGCCTTCACCACCATACTGTCCAAATCGGCAAGCTTGACGATTGTCGGCGCGCTTTGCGAGGCGTTCACGGTCTGGCCCTCGTCATTGACGATCGCCACAACCGTGCCGGAAATCGGCGCGGTGATCTTGGTCCGTTCAAGCGCGATTTGCGCGGTTGAGACGGTGACCTCAACGCTTTCCTGCTGTGCGGCCAGCGCGTCAAGCTCGGCCTTGTAGACATCAACTTCGGCCTGCGCTGCCTCAAGATCCTCTTTCGAGCCGTAATCCGAGGTGGTCAGCTTGATCTGCCGGTCCAGCGCCCGTTTGGCCTTGACCAGACCGGCATTCTTGGCGGCGATCTGGGCCTTTATATTGGCCAGGTTCGCCTTCGCCGTCAGCACGGCATTCTCTTGGTCCTGACTGTCGATCAGCGCAATCAGGTCACCCTTCTCGACCTCGTCGCCAAGGGCGACCGCCAGTGTTTCGATCTGCCCCGAGACCCGTGCGCCAACGCTGACCAATTGCTTGGCCTCCATCGTGCCCGACGCCAGCACCGTCTCTTCAACTGTGCCAAGTCTGACAACAGCCGTCGTCGGCGGGGCCTCGGCTTCGTTCTGGGCGAAATAGAACCAGCCCCCCACCGCCGCCGACACCAAGACGAGCAGAATCACGATGCGTATTGTTTTCATGAATTGAGGCCTTTCGGGCGGAAACCGTGAGAATTGCGAATAATAATTCTATACGTTCGTGCGCGGCGTTTCCGCCGCCTTACGTGGCGTCAGTCTTCCCTCTAAAGGACAAGAAGGTTGACGGCCGGACGCCCGATCAGGCTGACTTCAACCCGCCGATGCCCGAAGCGGTGGCGGTGTAGCCGAGGCGGAAAACCACTTGGAAAACGCCCGGAACCTGTTCAGATCAACCGAGCCACCTCTCCCGCATCAGTTGCACAGAGAAACAGACATCGCAAAATGCCGGGAAGCTCAGTTTCCAGTCGCGTTTCGAACCCGGCGGGATCGAGGTATCTGACCACATCCGGGTGGCGTGCCACGATGCCTCTGGCGGAGAGGAAATTCCGAGCTTGCGGTACATCGACTTGATGAAGCTTGCCACTGTCGTATCGGCCAGGTTCAGACTTGCCGCGACCTCGGAATTGCGCAGCCCCCTTGCACTCAGGGCCAGCACATTGGTTTTCCGCGCGGTCAGCTTTACTCGGCTAGATCTGACGGGCCGGTCCGGCTGAAATGCTGCGATATCGCCGTGCCGATGTACGCCGCTACCGACTCCAGGTCCCGTCTTCGCGCATTACCCAGCCCACCCACGGGATCAGCCAGACAGGCTCATCGAGCGGCGGAACAGCGCAAGGCTTGCCACGAAAAACGCTATCCCCAATCCTGCCATCAGCGATAGTTCGAACCAAACTGCGCCGGTCCCGGCTCCACGAAACACAACCGCCTTGGCGAACGCCAGGAAATGCCGGGACGGGAGCGCCATGGTCAGACGCTGCACGATATCAGGCTGACTTTCGATCGCCCCCATGCCGCCTGACAGCATGATGATTGGAATGATGACCATGATGACCAACAGCGCGAACTGGGCCATGCTACGCGCCATCGTGCCCAGGAACATGCCGATAGCCGCCGCCGCCGCCAGGTAGACCGCTGTTCCGGCCAAGAGCAGCGGCACCGATCCCGCGACCGGAACCTGCAACAACTCTTGGACGACAAAGATCAGCGAAAGCGTGAAGGCTGCCAGAATCACGACAACATTGGCCAGCACTTTTGAGAGCGCGATTTCAAGTGGCGTCAGCGGCATCACCATCAGATGTTCGATGGTGCCTTGCTCGCGCTCGCGCAGCATTGCAGCGCCGGTCAGGGCGATGGTCAGCAGCGAAAGCTGGTTCAGCAGCGAAGACATGGCCTTGAACCAAACCGGGTTGCCGTTCGGGTTGAAGGCGCGACGCAGTTCCAGCCGCAGGGCAGGCTCGGGCGCATCGGGGCTGCCCGACAGAAAGGCGCGCGTTTCAGAGGTCAGGATATTGGCGATGTAATCGCTGCCAAGCTGCGCCTGGCTGACCGCCGTTGCATCCACATCAAGCTGGACGGCGGGTGCAAGACCCGCGATCACATCGGCCTCAAACCCCGGTGGAAAGCTGAGCACAAACATGATCCGCCCGGCATCCATTTCCGTGGCCATCTGATCGGGCGCAATCATCACTGGTGGCTGGAACCATGGTGGGCCAAGAGCGTCAGTCAGTTGCCGGGTCAGCGCAGAGTTGTCTTCGTCAAGAATGGCAATCGCGGCGTTATAGACCGTGTCGCCAGCACCGCTTGCTTCAAGCATGACAGCGACAACAAAGGACCACAGGATCAAAATGACCATGACCGGGTCACCAAGAACGCTTTTCAGTTCCTTGCCAGCAAGCCAGAAGATGTTTGTCAGCTGCCGCATGATCAGCGCTCCTGCTTGCGCAGGGCCAGCACCGCCAGCAAGGTCAGGACCGGCCCGAAGGCGGCCAGACGTAGCAGGTGGCTGGAAAGCTCGGACAGGCCCAGCCCCTTGGTGAAGGTGCCGACGCTGATCCCCATATACCAAGTGGTCGGCCAGAACGTGCCCATGATCCGCGCGGCACCTTCCAGCGACGACACAGGCGTGATCATACCCGAGAATTGCAGCGTTGGCATAACCGACAGGATTGCCGCTGCAAAAACGGCTGTGACCTGTGTTTTCGTCAGCATCGACACGACAAGCCCATAGCCGGTTGCCGCCACCGCATAGAGCAAGGCGCCCAACACCAGCGCCACCGGATCACCCTTGAGTGGCACGCCCAAGACCGTGACCACCAGCGCCGTCAGGATCACGAAATTCAACAGCGTTATGGCAATATAGACCAGTTGTTTGCCGATCAGGAATTCGGCGCGGCTGGTGGGGGTGACGTAGAAATTGGTGATGGTGCCAATCTCTTTCTCCCGCGCGACGCTGACCGCCATCAGGATCGCCGGGAACAGCAACAACAAAAGCGGAGGGATCGACGGGCCGATGGCAGGCAAGCTCTCCATGGCCGGGTTGTAATGGAAACGCGGGATCAGCTGCGCGGGGGCGGCCGCATTCGCAGCACTCGGTGTCGCCAGATCGGCCAGAGCCAATGCCGATGTCGCGCCGACAGACAGAACATGCGCATGGGCGCCTTCAACATAGCTTTCCACTGTGCCTGCGCGATTTGTGTCAGATCCGTCGATCAATCCTGCGATTTCGGGGGGTTCCCCGCGGCGCACGGATTTGCCGAAGCCCGGCGGGATTTGCAACGCCAACGCCAACTCACCGCTCGCCATCCTGCGTTCCAGTTCGTCGGCGGTGGAAATCGGGGGCGCTTGCAGGAACCAGGCCGAGTCCTCAAACCCCGATAGGTAGGCCCGGCTTTCGGGACTGCGGTCCAGATCGAATGCCGCGAAGGGGATGTTGCGGACCTCTTGTGAGATGCCGAAGGACATAATGAGCAACAGCAGTGCGCTGCCGACAAAAGAAAACACCAGTCGTACCGGATCACGGCGCACCTGCATTGCCTCTCGCGAGGTGAAGGCCAGAAGCCTTTGCAGGCTGAAGCGTGGCGCATCTGTGTCCGCCTCGGATGCGTCAGTGCCAGTCAGGAGGCCTTCGTCCGTCGGCACCTCTGGTGGCGCGGCGTCGGTCATATAGGCGATGAAGGCGTCTTCAAGCGTCTCAACCCCACGTGCCGCAATCAACGCCTTTGGCTCATCCGAAACCAGCACCTTGCCGGCATGCATCAGCGAAATTCGGTCGCAACGCATGCCTTCGTCCATGAAATGCGTCGAAATAAAGATCGTCACCCCATCACGCCGCGCCAGTTCCAGCAACATATCCCAAAACGCATCGCGCGCCTGCGGATCGACACCCGAGGTCGGCTCATCCAGAATCAGGATGTCGGGCGCCTGGATCACCGCGACCGCCAGTGACAGGCGCTGGCGGACCCCAAGCGGCAGCGACGCGGCGCCCTGATCGAGATAGGGCTCAAGGCCAAAGCGCGGCACCAGTTCCGCCATCCGTTCAGTCGTCAACCTGTGACCCAGATGAAACAAGCGCGCATGCAGCAACAGGTTTTCCCGCACCGTCAACTCGCCATAGAGGGAGAAGGATTGCGACATGAAACCGACCCGGCGGCGCGCGTCGAGGTTCTGCGCATCGACTGCCTTGCCAAAGATCCACGCCTCACCATCGGTTGCAGGTGTCAGCCCGGTCAGCATTTTCATCGTCGTTGTCTTGCCGCAGCCGTTCGAGCCCAGAAAGCCGAAGATCTCGCCGCGCGCGATCTCGAAGCTGACCGCATCGACGGCGGTGAAATCGCCAAACCGCTTGGTCAGGCTTTCGGCACGAATGGCGGGTGGTCCGGACTTGAATTCGGCCTTGGCCACGGGTCTTTCGGGCGCTTGCGTATCGGCGCTGTCACCACCCAACAGCGCCACATAGGCCGCTTCCACCGTTGTCTTTCCGGTCCGCTCCATAAGATCGGCGGGGCTGCCTTCGGCCAACACGCGCCCGCCCTCCATCGCCACCAGATGGCCGAAGCGCGCGGCCTCTTCCATATAGGCGGTGGACACCAGCACGCTCATCTCGGGCCGATCGGCGCGGATCGCGTCGATCAAATCCCAGAACTGACGCCGCGACAGCGGATCAACCCCGGTTGTGGGTTCGTCCAGAAGCAGGAAATCCGGGTCATGGATCAGAGCGGCGCAAAGCCCCAATTTTTGCTTCATCCCCCCCGACAGCTTGCCTGCGGGCCGGTCCATGAACGCGGCAAGACCGGTGGCGCGGGTCAGGCGCAGGATGCGCGCCGCACGCTCTGCCCGGTTCAGCCCAAAGAGCTTGCCAAAGAAGTCCAGATTCTCGTGCAGGCTGAGATCGTGGTAAAGATTGCGCCCCAACCCCTGCGGCATGAAGGCGATCCGCCGCCCGGCATTGGCCCGGTGACGCGCAGAGGTCATGTCGCCCCCAAGCGTCTGGACCTGCCCGGTCTGCAGCTTCTTGGCCCCGGCGACCAGGGCCATCAACGTCGACTTGCCGACACCGTCCGGTCCGATCAGCCCGATCATCTGCCCAGCAGGCAAATCCAGTGTGACCTTGTTTAAGGCAAGAACCTTGCCATAGCTGTGACTTACCTGATCCAGCTGCGCCACCGGCGGGTTTTTGGTGTCGGGAATGTCAGCGCGGTCGGTCATTGCGAGGCCGCATCCCCTTCACCTGATCCGGTCCCGTCGAGCGAAGCCGGCAATTCGGTCGCAACAGGAGGTGTCAAACCCTCTGGCCAGTCCATGACCTCGCCATCCGATCCCGCCAGCCGCACCCAGGCAATGCCACGCACCCCGGTCTTGACCTGAGTGAGCCGCGCCGAAACCATTTCGGACGGGATGCGCACGCGAATACGAAACATCAAACTTTCGCGCTCTTCGATGGTTTCAACCTGTTTTGGCGTAAACTGCGCCTGCGGCGCGACAAAGCTGACCACGGCAGGGATCGAAACATCCGGCATGATGTCGACGACGATGCGCGCCTCGTCGCCCAACCGAACTCGCGGCGCGGCGCTGGCGGGCAAAAAGAACTCCATATAGACCTCGCCAAGGCTGACCAGGGTCAGCACCTTTCCGCCGCTGCCGAGAACCTCTCCCGGCTGCGCCAGCCGGTAAAGAACACGCCCGGCGGCAGGCGCGTAAAGCGCGCTATCGGCGATCCGCGCCTCGATCTCGCGAAGGGCGGCGTTTTCCGCATCAACGCCGCGTTGTTTCGCAACAACGCCCGCACGCGCCGCGGCAAGACCCGCCTCCGACAGTTGCGCCTCGGTGCGCTTTATGTCCAGCTCTTCGCCGGAGACAACACCGCGTGCGCTCAGCGTTTCGGCCCGGGCCGACTCGCTCTGGGACAACGCCAGCTTCGCCTCGGCCTGGGTCACGCCTGCAACGGCGACCGCGACGGCCGCTTCAGCGCTCGCCACGGCGGCTTGCGCGCGCATCCGCTGTGCCTCCAACTCGTTCGTATCCATGGTCGCCAGCAGATTACCGGATTGCACCAGATCGCCCTCGCGCACGGAGATCTCAGCGACACGGCCGGTCAGTCGCGTCGAGATGTCGATCAGATCCGCTTCGATCCGGCCATTGCCGCGTGCGAAGCCGTCGGGAGGCAGGTCGTTCGGGGCCAGAAGCACCTTCCAAGCGGCGTAGCCCAGAAACGCAGCAAGCACCGCCAGGACAAGAGCTATGGACAGTTTTCGTGACATGACTAGGAAATTCCTTCTGTGGCATGTTTCGCGACCTGCGTCGAAGCGATGCCGCGCCGGTAGATCGCGAAAACGCGCGGTGCGTCGGCGCACATCCGCTCCATGTCCCCAGCGATCAGGGACTGCATAACAAGCCCCTGAATCGTGCCGATAAACAACGTCGCAGCGGCTTCGTTATCCAATTCGGGATGTAGTTCGCCCTGCGCTTTTCCGGCTTCGATAAGGTGGACGACCCGCGCCGCGTATTGTTTCATCATCTGGCTTGCGAGTCGTTTTGCCGGTGTTGTGTTTGCTCCCTGCAATTCACCAAAGAGCATCCGTGGCGCGCCGGGATGCTCTGCAACAAAGGAGACATGGGCAAGAAACATCGCCTGTAGCGACTCCAGCGACGAACCGATCCCTTCAGCCGCCTTTTCGATCCGCGCCATGAGACGTTCGGCCACCCATTTCATTACGGCTTGCCAGATGGCCTCCTTGTTGGGGAAATGGCGAAACAGCGCACCTTGGGTCAGGTTCATATGCTTTGCGATTGCGGCTGTCGTGATTTCGGCGGGGTTCGTCGTGGCCGCAAGTTCGACAACGGCTGTGACCGTGACGTTCCGCCGTTCATCTGCAGGAAGTTTCCTTGGCTGCGGACCTGCGTTCATGAATTCTTCTCCAATTGCCAAACCGCGAAAGTGAGCTGTCCCATGGCTAGACTCATCGACAATCCGCTGCCGATGACAACGATTGATGACGCGCCAAACAGCACCTCAGCGAGAATCCCCAGCGGCATGAACATGCCCGCCAGTGCCAGCCCGGAAATCCAGTAGGTTGCGGCTGAGGGCAACGACATTCGCGACAGCACCAAACCAACCCCGATGTTGAGCAGCGCAAACAGATTGCCGTGCGCATGGGACAGTCGCGATTCGAAGTGCGTTCCAACACCATGGCCCGCGATCCACGGCTTTTTTTCGAGAGAAAAATCGCGCCCATAAATCAGAAAAAAACCATAGAGCATGAACAATGTGAGGAACAAGAGACCCGCTGAGATATCGGACTCGCCGGTGAACATGATGGGTCTCCTTTGGTTGCTGTTAGGTGAACTTCCGCTTCACATTTCAGCGCCGCTTGCTTTTGGATAGTAACTGATTACTATCTTTCTAGCCAGATGATTCTGTCACAATGTGCGGTTCGGGCTTCAGTCTTTGCCAAAACCGTCTCGATGCAGGCTAAGGAGGCCAGTTTCATGGAGAACGCGGGCAAGGAGACAATGGTGTCGCCGCGCAGGGGGGATGCCAAAAATGAGTCTGGCACAGTGGGGGGGCGTCGCGGAGTGGACCAACCTCTGCCCCCTGCACGTGAACCCGATGACCGGGATATGAAGGCAGCGGCTTTGCCACGGGCCCCGGAAGATGCTGGTGCGATGTCTATCGTACATGAAACCCTCAATCATGCCGCGAATGCGTCCATTGCCCGTTTCACACATGGGTTGTCGCCAGCTGCAGTGATGGGCGCTTGGTTCGACTGGGCCACACATATTGTCGCCGCGCCGGGCAAACACTTGCAACTCACCGAAAAGGCAGTCGACAAGGCCCGCCGGCACGCCCGGTTTGCGATCACCCATACCAAGTTGACCGATAAGACCGAACCTTGCATTGAGCCCCTGCCACAGGATGATCGGTTCAGCGGTGACGCTTGGCAGTTGCCGCCATTCAACACGATTTATCAGGGGTTCCTGCTTCAGCAGCAGTGGTGGCACAATGCGGTCACCGGCGTTCCGGGTGTCACGGCCGAGCACGAACGCCAACTGCAATTCCTGGTGAGACAGCTTCTTGATACGGTCTCGCCGTCCAATTTCCTGGCCACCAACCCCGAGATACAGAAACAAACCCGCAAAGACCGCGGCCTGAACCTGGTTCGAGGTGCGCAGAATTTAGCAACAGACATGCGGCGGATGATGACTGACGCATCCCCCGAAGGCGCTGAGGATTTCCAGCCGGGGCGGGACGTCGCGGTGACGAAAGGCGAGGTCGTTTATCGCAATCGGTTGATCGAACTCATCCAGTATGCCCCGCTCACGGAGACCGTACACCCCGAGCCGATCCTGATCGTCCCGGCCTGGATCATGAAATACTACATCCTCGACCTCTCCCCGCAGAACTCTCTGGTGAAGTATCTCGTGGGTCAGGGGTACAGCGTCTTCATGATTTCGTGGAAGAATCCCGACGCAAGCGATCGTGACCTGACCATGGAGGACTATCGCCAACTGGGCGTGATGGCTGCGCTCGACGCGATCAAGGCGATCATTCCGGGCCAGAAAATCCACGCGACCGGCTATTGCCTGGGCGGGACCCTGTTGGCAATTGCGGCTGCCGCGATTGCCCGAGGCAAAGATGACCCATTCGCATCATTGTCTCTACTGGCCAGTCAGGTCGATTTCACCGAACCCGGCGAATTGCAGCTTTTCATCAATGAGAGCCAGCTTTCCTTCCTGGACAGCGTTATGTGGAAACAAGGCTATCTCGACACCACCCAGATGGCCGGAGCGTTCCAGATGCTTCGCTCAAACGACCTGCTCTGGTCTCGCGTGACACAAAATTATCTGAAGGGCGAGCAACCGTTTGAGAACGACCTCATGGCCTGGAACGCGGATGGCACGCGCATGCCTTATGCCATGCATTCCGAATATCTGCGAAAGCTCTACCTTAACAACGATCTGGCCGAGGGGCACTTCAAGGTCGGCGGCCGTCCCGTTTCATTGTCAGACATCCGCGCCCCGATTTTTGCGGTCGGGACCGAAAAAGATCATGTCGCCCCTTGGCCCTCCGTCTTCAAAATCGGGGCGTTGACCGATACCGACGTGACCTTTGCGCTGACCAGCGGGGGCCACAACGCGGGCATTGTTAGCGACCCCGGCCATCCGCACAGATCCTACAGGGTCCGGACAAAGAACAAGATGGATCGCTATCTCGATCCGCAGTCATGGGTCGCAGAGACCGATAAGCAGGACGGATCGTGGTGGGAGGCTTGGGTCGCTTGGCTGGACAGCAGATCAGGCGCACTGACAATGCCACCTGCAATGGGCGCACCAAAAGCGGGGTATACGGCCATAACCGGTGCACCCGGGACATATGTGTTTCAAAAATAAGACACAGCCAATTCTGGACGCGGAAAAGCAAAGGAGAAAACAAATGAGTACCAATCGAAAAAACAGCCTGTTGATTGCGGTTGGAGTGGCAATCGTTTTCGGAATGTTAACAGTAATGTCCGGCGGCCGGGCGCTTTTCGGATCGGAAGACGCTCGTGCAGCGGTCGGAAATGCGGTGCCCTTCGTACTATGGTTCAATTTTTTAGCGGGGTTCGCCTATATCGTCGCCGGGATCGGGTTGTTTCTACGGCACAGCCCTGCGGTTTGGATTTCAATTGGTATTCTCGCGGCCTCATTTGTGGTGATGCTGGCCCTTGGGCTGCACATTGCGCAAGGCGGTGCATACGAGATGCGCACAGTTGGGGCAATGATCCTGCGCACAGGCGTTTGGGCGGCCATATCCGTTGTGGCTTGGAAACACATTGGCAGGCACCCAGGATCTGAAAGCAATGCTTAGGTGTTCAGTCCCGGCATCTGGTGGATCGGGTTGAGGATGGTTCGTTCTGGCTCTGAAGTCCAGATTTTGCAGATGTATTCGTACGGCGTCAGCCCGCTAAGGGTCTTGAGCCTGCGCGCGAAGTTGTAGGCAGCCAGGAAGTCGGCGAGGTGGGTGCGCAGCTGGTCGTGGCTGTCGTAGTGATATCGCCTGACGGTCGCGTCTTTGATCGTGCGGTTCATCCGCTCGACCTGGCCGTTGGTCCAGGGGTGGTTGGGTTTTGTCAGCCGATGCTCAATCCCGTTTGCTTCACAGATCATGTCGAAGCGCATCGGTCGGGAATAGATGCTGTTTCGGTTTCGCGGCTGCTCGGCGAACTGAATGCCATTATCCGTGAGAATGGTGTGGACCTGGTAGGGCACGGCTTCGAGCAGGTGCTGCAGGAACTCCCACGCCGTGCGCCTGTCAGCCTTTTCGACGAGTTGGGCGACCGCGAACTTGCTGGTGCGGTCGATCCCGACGAAGAGATAGAGCTTGCCCTCCGCAGTCTGCCCCTCAGCGATGTCGATGTGGAAGAACCCAATCGGATAGCGTTTGAACGTCTGGCGCTTCGGCTTGTCGCCGTCCACGTTCGGCAAGCGAGAGATGCCATGCCGCTACAGGCACCTGTGCAACGCCGACCGCGTAAGGTGCCGGATGGACGGCTGCAGCGCGTAGAGGCAATCGTCCAGCGGCAGGAGGGTGTGCTGCCGGAACCCGACAATCATCGCCTCCTCGGCCTCGCTCAGCACGGTGGTTCTCGGCTCCTTCGGCCCGGTTTTGCGGTCTTCCAGCGTTTCCCGCTTGCGCCACTTGGCGACCGTCTTCGGGTTGATCCCCAGTTCCCGGCTCAACGCCGCGGCCGAAGCTTGCGATCGCTATATTGCAGATCTGACGGCGTACATGGTCGTGGCGCTTCCGTGACGTATCTGTCCCATAGTGCTTCCTTCCAGTCCCTCGAAAGGCTCGCACCATTAAACCGTGGGATCAAACACCTAGGGGCAGGCAGAGCGCACATCCCTGCGCCCCTGCAGCCGGTTCCCGGACGAAAACCCGAAGATTCGTCTTGTTTCCAATTCACCCGCCCGATACACCGGCCAGCGGAGACGTGGCCGAGTGGTCGAAGGCGCTCCCCTGCTAAGGGAGTAGGCCCGGAAGGGTCTCGTGGGTTCGAATCCCATCGTCTCCGCCACTTACCCCAATCAAAGCCTTGAATTAAAAGGAAAAACTCGGACGGCGCCGGAGGCGTTCCCACATCCATTCCCACACTTGGCGCGCCTTTGATTGCTTGGCGCTTCGCCTTAATCCTCCAAAACATCACTATCTGACTCGCCGGTGATCAGCGCCCGTTGGCGCTCGCGACTAATCTGGCCGTAGCTGCGCAGCGTCGTCAGCACGTCGGTATGGCCGAGGTTCTGTGAGGTGGCGACCAGTTCGGCGACCGAGGTGCAGTTCTTGGCCGCATGACGCGCCAACATATGGCGAAAGGCGTGCGGGCCAAAGGCATCCAGATTTGCGGCGGCAAAGGCGGTGTTAACGATCTTGCGCACGGGCTCGGTACTTTTCCAAGGGCGGCGCTCGAAGCCCTCGGCTGAGAAGCCGGTGTTGGATTGCGGCGCGATGGCTGTCGCTGGAAACAGCGGATCGTCCGGGCCATAGAGCGCTTCGTCGTCGAGATGCGCCATCCAAGCCACCAAAGCGGCTTCGGCCTCTGGGAAGCCTTGGGCAAAGAAGGTGTCGATGCTCTTACCAAATTTGGTTGCCACCTCGCGCGGATTCTGCGTCACGGATTTCTCATCCAAATTGACGTGCTTAATCCGCAAGGAGATCAAAGCGCCCACACGGATGCCCGTCAGACACAACAGCGCAAAGACCGCCTTGTCGCGCATCTCGCGTGGCGTGGTCGCGGGCATCATCGCCAGCGCCCGCTTCGCCTGCTTCACGCTGGGGGCCGGTCGGGTTGGGGCGGCGCGTGCCTCCGCCTCGTCGCGGCGGGACAAGTTGAAATAGTCCGCGTCTGCTGCCCTGATCCGACTGCGAAAACCGTCTTGCTGAGAAAGCCACAATGTGAACTCGCGCAGGGTTGCCAGAATGGCGCGGGTGGTAGACTTGCCCAAAGGCTTGCCGCTCGCGCTCTTGGCCTGTTCCAGGTGAGTTCGGAACCCCATGGCCCATTCGATGTGGAACTTGCCGAAATCCTTGCGCCCGTTCCAAACATCGAAGCGCTCCAGCGAAGCGAGTTCACGGTCGAGGGACTTGTCGGAGAGTTGCCGCGCGTATTTGCGATACTCCAGAAATCGCCGCTTGAGGCGCTCATTTTTCTCATTCGGTCGCTTGGTCATTCCGGCCTCCTTTCAGGCGATCATTGCAGGGATAGATCGGCTTCCGACCGGGCCTGGCCGGAAGCGGAAAAACAAGGGGGCCACTGTCCACCACCTTAATGTTCGCTATAGCCGCGTAATTTTGAGGTCCAGGGTCCGGACGATTTCAGGGATTCGCGCCACGGCCACCGGCTTTGAAACGACAGTTCCGCATACCTCGCAGAGGGCAGTCAGCTTGGCGCGCCCGCTCTTGATGTCGCAATCTGCTAGCCTCTCCGCCGCTTGCCGCTCATCCCGGCAACGCACGCAATAGAATGTATCGATCCGGGTCTTCACCGACCGGCTGTCACGTTTGGATTTGATGTGTTTGCGCAGATCGTCACCCCGGATCAAAGATGGCCGGGTCGCGTCCATGACGTGAAGCCCGTCAGCCGCCCAATTGCGGATAGTTCGAGGAGAGACGCCGGATACCTCCGCCGCCTCATCTATCGTGTAGCAACGGAACCCCTTGATCCCGTTCAGGCGCGCTTGCTTCGGCATCTGCGCCTCACTCGCCCGCCGGGGTTTCGTTGCGCTTCAGCCAGTCGTGCAGCGCCTCCAACATGATCAGGCGGCGCGTGCCAATCTTGATGCTGGTCAACTCCCCCGACGACAACGCAGCGTAGAGAGTGGTGCGTCCGATGCTGCACAGGCGCGCGGCCTCGTTCGGGGAAACCGCAAGGATCTGCGCAGCTTGGGCGATCAATTCCGGTGTATTCGTCATGGCTCATTCTCCTGTGTTCGAGCATGAGCGGACGATGCCGGATGAATGATGGTTCAAAATACAGCTAAGGTTTTGAACCAGTTATGACCCACCCTGCGATTTTAGAAGATGCCGCTTTACCGTTGAAAGAGAAGGAACCGGAATGTCGGGGTAGCCTGCTTTGAATTCCGCTCGAATCGCCTTGGCCTCGGCGTTAATGCCAACAAGCGCCTCGCCGGATTGAATCCTGCTGGAAATGATCGTCGCCAAGATTGGGCCGTAATCGCTTGGCCGCCCGCCCTTGTTCTTGCACGGAATGCCCAGCAGATCGGCAGGTTGCGCAAGGATACGCAAGACTCCCGTCTCAACGTCCAGCTCGGCCAAATCATCAAGACGTACCGCCTCCGCCGCTTCAAGCCGCAAGGTTCCAATTGCCGTCACGATCAATCTCCAGGGCGACCTGACCTCGAGGCTCAGCGCGCGGTCCAGATCACGCGCGTCGTCTTCGCCTTGCAGACGCGGATGGAAATAGAGCGTGATCGCATGTCCATCGGCTTCAACCGCCCCGATGCGCCGAGTCTGACCATAAATGGTTGACGCCTTGCGGCGTTTGCAATCCAGAGCCTCGCTCAATCGTTCGATTAGCCGAGGCAAATCGGGTAGGACGGCTCGAAGGCATGCTCGATCCAAAGGGGAAAAGCCAAGGTCCGGGCAATAGTAGCCATAGCGCCCATTCTCGACCACCACAGGCGCAGAATGCCCTGTGTCGCATTCGCTGCATACCACCGACGCCACAACCCCAGACTCTCGCAGGTACCCGTAACGCAGCAGCGCCTCAAAGAAGAGGTTGTCATGGTAGAACGCGGCGGATGCCCTGCCGCCCTGAGCGATGATTTCGCAGAGCAGCGAAAGCGGTTTCACTCAATGACCTCGAATAAATCGGCACAAGTCGGCGGCGGGGCAAGCAGCTGCCAGCGCTCCAACAGATCGAAGACAAATTGCCGGTCCGTCTCGGTTTTGTTCGGCAGAGTCGTGGTATTCGGCGCGCTCAACGTGACAGTCAATGTGCGAGATGATTTGGCCCCGGTGGCCGCCAAGATGATGCGCAGGGTCGCTGCCAATATCTGCCAACCACCAGCGCGCAAGGGTGACGCCGCGCCGAACCGCCGCTCCAGAAACTGATAAAGCGTCTCGTCTTCGGCCCGCTTTTCGACCCGCACAAAACCGCCATCAGAAGACCGGAAGGACAGAGACGAAACCTCCACCCTTTCTATCCCATCTGCCGGTTCAGTCACGAACTCCGACGCTTGGCGCAATGTGTCCAGCAGCACGTCACGGCGGGGGATTTCGACAGGTGCCTTGGACTCCGGCGCGAAATTCTCAGAAAAGGATTGGAGGTATTTGTCGCGCAACTTTTTGCCACCCTTGGCGCAAATCTCGACGATGCGCTCGCTCGGGTCGCAGGCTACACCGAGCTCTAGAACTTTTTGTACGGTCTGCCGCTCAAGGCTTTCTTCGCCAAAGGCCAGTTCGCTGTGGGCGTGTTCCTCGATGTAAAACGTGGCCTGGGTCAGCTTGGTTTCTTCACCTGTCACAGGATGAATGCGGATGGACTGATACCAATCAGCCTCTCGCTTTCGATGATCGGGCAAATCGAGAATTTCGACGGTATCTTTGAGAAACCCTTCACGGGCGCTTTGCTGATCAAGGACCCACGGCTTACCGTCATCCGGAAACTGAAACCGCGCCCATTGCTTGCCGCCGTGCCGCCTCATCAGCGAGGCCTGGACATTCACCCGGTCGATCATCCGTGGATGCTGGGCGGCCAACATCAAAAGCACGTCTTGCACGCCCTCCAGCCCTTCCAGATCAATTCCTTGACCCGCGCAAACCTGCACCGCGCCAGTCATGCCGTTGTCGTCGGAAAGGCTGGCCAGCAGCTCCAACTCCGCCTTAATAACGTCCAGCTGGCGGTCGGGTAATTCCTCCAACAACTCTTCGATGGACCGTACCAACGCCGTACCGCGACCTTCACTTGTCCAATCGAAGGCCTCGGGCACATCAACACCCCTGACCTCAAGGAAACACCGAAGGCGAGCCGAGGGAGACTTCCGAATAAAACCGCTGAATGATGCCATATCTTGCGCCTCTGAAATGTTCTTAACACAAACATGACGATCACCTCTGTTAGGTTCAAGTTGTTAGCATTCGGACCTGCCACGTAATTTTCAAATCACCTCAAAAAATGCTGTTTTCCCTAGATATCAAGTCCCCTGGGGGATCTCAGCAACCAACATCAAATCGCTAATTGTCACCGACAATCATCACCCATTTACGGCTGGACCGCGAATTTTGAACAGCTACAATGACAACCAGACAGCTGCAACGCGGCGTTGTGTTGCGGCTGGACCGCGAATTTTGAACAGCTACAATTTTATCCCGACCGGAACGGGAACTGTGTGCGGTTGCGGCTGGACCGCGAATTTTGAACAGCTACAATCAGACCGCACTACTTCGCTGGCACGTTTGGTTGCGGCTGGACCGCGAATTTTGAACAGCTACAATACGCGACGCATGAAGAATGCTTGAAGATCGTTGCGGCTGGACCGCGAATTTTGAACAGCTACAATGGGGTGGCGGGTGCCAAGCTGGTTGTGCAGTTGCGGCTGGACCGCGAATTTTGAACAGCTACAATCCCGCGTTTCATGCAAGTATGGCGCCCCGAGTTGCGGCTGGACCGCGAATTTTGAACAGCTACAATGAGGTGCCACAGTTGATGAATTGTTCGCCAGTTGCGGCTGGACCGCGAATTTTGAACAGCTACAATGCTCGCTATCATCAAGCGAGGTTTCCCGGAGTTGCGGCTGGACCGCGAATTTTGAACAGCTACAATCGCTCCAAAGACCAATCAACTTGGCCTTGGGTTGCGGCTGGACCGCGAATTTTGAACAGCTACAATGAGGTGCCACAGTTGATGAATTGTTCGCCAGTTGCGGCTGGACCGCGAATTTTGAACAGCTACAATCCACCTTTCGGTCATTGCGCAGGCCAAGCTGTTGCGGCTGGACCGCGAATTTTGAACAGCTACAATTCAGCGCCTCTTGTGTGCTGGACGTGATCGGTTGCGGCTGGACCGCGAATTTTGAACAGCTACAATAAAACGGATTACCAAGGGCGTCCTGAGATGTTGCGGCTGGACCGCGAATTTTGAACAGCTACAATGTCGGCGCGTGGCTCAGAGAAAACCGCTCAGTTGCGGCTGGACCGCGAATTTTGAACAGCTACAATTTGGTGCCGTCGTCAAATGTTGCGCGCTCCGTTGCGGCTGGACCGCGAATTTTGAACAGCTACAATACATGGTGCCGCTCTATGTTCTTTGGGTGCGTTGCGGCTGGACCGCGAATTTTGAACAGCTACAATAGAGGCGCAGGGCATTGCGGCTGACGCGATGTTGCGGCTGGACCGCGAATTTTGAACAGCTACAATGAGCAATTCGCACAGTTGATCGGATACTCTGTTGCGGCTGGACCGCGAATTTTGAACAGCTACAATTGTTGGTGGAATGGGCCCGGCCGCTCAGCCGTTGCGGCTGGACCGCGAATTTTGAACAGCTACAATGCCAGAAGTGACCATTTCCATGGTGACGCCGTTGCGGCTGGACCGCGAATTTTGAACAGCTACAATAATGCGAACATACAAGTCGTAATAATCTATGTTGCGGCTGGACCGCGAATTTTGAACAGCTACAATCGCATCGCGCGCCGACCAATCCCCAACACTGTTGCGGCTGGACCGCGAATTTTGAACAGCTACAATCCACCGCTTGAAGCCTTCCGGGTCTTCCAAGTTGCGGCTGGACCGCGAATTTTGAACAGCTACAATACCACAGAATCGCCGCAGAGCGCGTGTTGTTGCGGCTGGACCGCGAATTTTGAACAGCTACAATCGATCATCAGATAAAGCCCTGTAAGAAAAGGGAATTTTCTGTGTCCTATTGAAGCCTTTCCACCCGAATCGCATCAAAACATCACCAGTTGCTGAGGGTTTTCCCTGGCATTTCTTCGGCCTTGATCCGAGAAATGTACGACATCTCGGTACTGCCGGTCCGTGAAGTTCAGGATTTGTATGTCGCCAGATGACGGCAGATGTCGTTCGATTCGAGTGACACGAGTGGCAAAAGCCTCCTTGCCGTTGACAAATCGCGCGTAGACTGAGAATTGGCTGCGCTCGAAGCCATCATCCAGCAGAAAGTTGCGAAATGCTCCCGCTTCTTTGCGCTGCTGCTTAGTATCGGTGGGTAAATCGAACATCACGAGAATCCACATCAGACGATACCCCGACAAATATGTTACAGGCGCGTTCACGCCCCAAGCCTCGCCAGCGTCAAGGAATCGGGGGGATTAGGAAGAGCCAAAGCCAGTTTGCCGGTTTCAAAGCTCTGCCCCAACGAAGTCGCCAGTTTTGTCAGAGCAACAGAAACAGGTGTCACTCCTTCACCCAATGGCAGGTCAATGGCGATGAGACGTGCCAAGGCTTGTTTCGCTTCGGTATCCAATTTGGCCCCAGAACGTTCAACAATGCTGCGCACAGCGCAGTCGACCAAGGGGCGGAACGGTTCCATCAAATCATCGGCCAGGGCAAATGCGTTGCCCCGATTGGAGTGGAAAATGCCAATGGTAGGATGCAACCCGGCACCGACAACAGCGCGAGCTGTGGCGGCGCGTAGCACGGTATAGCCGTAGTTCAGTAGCGCGTTTTCCGCATCTGCTCCGGTATCGCGGCGAAAGTCCGGCCCCATCATGCGCGGCCAATAATAGCGCGCGGCCTGCGCTTCTATGTTGTTGCCATCTCCGGAGGTGACCTTGCGGGCGAACATGCTCAGCGGCGCTGACGATTCGCCATTCGCCGCTAGTGCGGCGGCCTGCATTTGGATCTTGGCAATCACCACATGTTTCCAGGCCTGCTTGACCAGCGGTGCTTTTGCTTGCCACTGAGCACGCATACGTGCGCCTTGGGCATGATGACCGTCCAGCGGCATCAGAACCGATTTTGGCGCATGGTTCGCGGCACATAGTACCACCGGCGCGCCTCTATCGGCCAATTCGGTCAACAACGATGTTGACCAAGTCGTTCCATGGGCATGAACAATCACACCTGCAATTTGGTCCAGCGGAGTGCGGCCAACCTCGCTGCCGCCTTCTGAAACCTTCAAGAATCCCCGGTCAAGTGACAAGTGTCGGCCATCAGTTGCAATATCAATAATCTGATCCAATACATTGCCTCCAATAAAAACTCGAAACGTCAAGATTCCATTTTTGCCAAGAATTCGAGTATATCCTAGTTTCGAGAAAATTGGCCTGGCCCCGGGTCCTTTACTCCACCTATTTCATCGACAAAAACTCGGCGAACACGAGATTTTTCTAGTGTCCCCGCACCCATCTGGAGCAATTTGAATGAGTCTGTTTTATCTCGGCTCCTGGCATCGGCATTCGCCTCAGTATGAGGGGCGATGAAGAGACCGTGCGCTAAGTCGAGCTTCTGAATATAGCCAATAGTCGTCTCGCCATCCCGTTCCAGCGCCACCATGTCCCGCTTGAATAAGCGCATGAGGCGTTTGGCGGCAGGGTGTGGCTTTCTCTCAACCCCCAGCTGATGCGCCTCGAAAGTAGTGACGACCGGTGGCTTTATCTTTCCATCCGGAAGACGCCATATCTCGTAGCAATGGTTGCTGTCGCCTTTATAGGCTTTGAACGGCTTTCCAGATGTGTCGGAAATATCCACGCGCGCGGACTTTTGCAGGGTGTCCTCCAACCGCACGCGACGGATTCGGTAGTAAGGATTGTCCGATTGATCCGGCAATTTGGGTGCATTCGCGAAACCGACTATGGCTTGCTCAAATGCTTTTCCATCCAATCCACGTGTAACCCGCTTGAGGTGACGGCGTAAATCGGCATCCCGAATAGTCGCGCCCCCCGCGGTGGGGTCAATTTCATTTGGCTTGATAGAGGTCAGTGGTTTCCGGGTGACCACAAGATCGCCACCTGCAAGCCCATAAGCGGTATCATTGTGCAACTGGCCGCTAGTGCTGTCCCTGCCAGATTTGCGTAGGGTTGGATCAATGCGCCCATGATCCGCCCGGTGGCTGACGATAATACGCGCCACTTGTTTGGCGATGTCCGCACGAAATCCGTCCCAGGGCGGCAGAACAGAGCGCGCCACCTGTTCGACCCCACCCAACTCGTCCCGTTTAGCCATATCCGCGATCCGCTTGACTAGAGACCGGTCAGTCGCGGCAATAACAGCGGCGTCAATGGCATGGTGACGATGATCGCTACGATTCTTGGCCTTGACGGTGGCAGCATTGTGATCTGTGAGTGCCTCGATGCCGTTCAGACCCCAATGGCGGCGCAGCATTTCCGTCAGGCGCCCGGGCACAACCCAAACGTGGTTTTTGCCATCCTGTCCGTCATAAAGCGCGTCCAGATAGGCGCGGGCGATGCGGGACAGATATTGGGTATCCTTGAGCGCGCGGGCCGAAAACTCGTTCTCTCCCTCGAACCGTTCCATCGCGTCAGGAGCAAAGCGCCAAGCCTTGTTTGCAGGCAGGTTTTTCAGATTGGCTTCAATTGCGGGCCATTGGGGTGTATCACCCCACGCCTCCCACGGGGTTTTGTTCGTCTTTTGCCGATTATATTCCTTCAAACACAGCGTGCGATTGGAAAACCCATCGTCAAGGGTGCGCGAATAAGGCAGGATGTGATCCACGTCGCAAGAGCCGTCAAATAGCATTGAGGCACAGATCCGCTGGCCGGAATAAGGGCAATTCCGCGCCATCGCATCCTCGTTCAAGTCTTCCCAGAGGCGAAGTATCATTCGATTTGCGCCCGTATTGCGGACGCCCATTTCCTCCAGCTTTTCGCCTCGCTTGATCGCGGCGTCGGTGTTTTTCCTGATCGTGCTTTGGACCTCGCGCTTTTGGTCCTCTGATAGTTTCAGATCACGGGCGAGCTCGACAACAATTTCATCGGGTTTTCCGTAAACACATATTATTCGGTTCACCAAACGCCGCAGTTGGTTCAGGCCGATATGCACCGTGGGGTTGGTGATGCGGCCATAGCGGGTAATGTCACCGTCCTTTTCATCGTATGTCCCCGGAATCACATGCCGCTCCAGAATCTTTCCATAATAAGGCAGTGCGTCCAACACCTCGCCTGTCCGGTCATCCGAGTGACGCCAACCACAGCGTGCAACAGCCTCGCTATAAGGGACCACTTCCTCTTCCAGCGCAGCAAGTATGCGGGTGGTTGCCGTAATTCCCAGTCGCCCGTAGCCGTCAGGCAAAGGCGCATGTGCAACCCCGTCTGCATGATCACGGTCCAGCCCATGGGTCGCCATCAGCCAATCGACCAGCGCGTGATGCTCCGCCTCACTTTGCACCGCTCGAATGCGCTCGATTACCTGCCATTGCGCCGCTGGAGCCAGCCCAGACCAACGTGGCCCAAAGCGATCAGGATGCGACAGACTGGCGCGGACAGGGTCACAGGCGATAGCATCGCGGTTGGCAGTCTCCAGCGTAAAGGACTGTTCAGGCCGCAAGCCGATTACCTTGCCCAATGCCTTGAGCTTCAGTGTCATCCCCGCCAGAGATTTTGTATGCTTCTTGTTGTCCAACGCATGGACGATCTTGTCCCGCTCTTCCTTCAACAACCCGCGTGAGGGTGCGCCTCTTTCAGCAACCCGCAACGCGTTGACGCTTTCTACCAGAATGCGACGCTGATTCAGGGGATGCGCCGACGGGATGCGCCTTTCATCGGTGAACAGGCACAGCCCGACTGCCGGTGCTTTCAAAGGCCGTTGATGAAATATGATCAGCTGGATTTCGTCGCGCAGCTCATCGGTCAAACTTGCGTGAAACCTGGCTTGAGAGGCCCATAGCTTGGCGAACTCTTCCGCCAGATGGCGACGGTCAGGATAAAAATCATAGCCTGATTCCTCTTTTTCGGCATTATCACGCCGCGCAACTGACAGACGGGTGCGAACAGGCGGCACCTGTTTTGGGTCAGGGGCAGCAGCGCGGCGCATATGCAGAAATTCGCCATAGGTTCGCGCATGTTTGATCATCATCATCTGATCCAACCGTGCGGTGGCATCCTTTATCTTGCCGCTTTCATTGTCGCCACGGTCTGTCTTGCGATTGGATTTGAAACCGCGCCGCTGGTTCAGATGAAACAGGGCCCTCCCGAGATGGGTCAACGGCAATTCCAGATCCAACCCTTCAGCCCTCAACCTGTAAGGATCGAGGTGTTCCAGTGCGTTGGCTTCCTCCGGGTCATTGGGCATCAGCCCTACCTCGGCCATACGCCTCATCAACGCGGTTTTGCGGCGTAGAAACCTGTCGCGACGGCGGCGTTGCGCGCGGGCGGCACGGCGATCTACGGCAAGCGAAGCCTTGGACTTCGGGTCGCGACCATCGGAAAATATCCGCACACCACCGTCTACGACCTCCGTGATTTCGCCATTATTTGCCGCATAGAGCCACCAACCAATCGAATTCGTTCCAATATCCAATCCAAGACGCACGACTCAGCTCCGCAAGAAATTATGTCAATACAAGAGAGGATTGCATTCAAAATTTCTCATCTCAACTCAAATTTTCATTGAAGGGAGCAAACTTCCATGCGAAGGTACACCTGTTCAAAATTCGCGGTCGAGCCGTTAACAAGCATTCGATTGCACCACATTGAAACGCAGGCTACGGCCTGCGTTTCCTTTTGTTGGGCAAGATTCTTTGCATTGACCAGTGAGTTACGGCAACTGTGTTTCGAAACGGACCGCAACGCGCCATCAGATATCGATGCAAGCGCACATCATCCACAACACTTGTTTAAGCCAGCACGACGGCATTTGCCCCAGCCTCACGCTGGCAAGCCACCCTCGACCAGGCATCCATAAGATCGCGCCGCTTATCAAAGAGGTCTGAGCGTGCATAAGCGGCTTCCGCTTTGTCCTTTATTCCATGCGCCAGTGCAGCTTCGATTACCTCACGCGGAAAGCCAGTGGTTTCACCGGCCCAATCACGAAATGTGGACCGAAAGCCGTGAACCGTGATCTTGTTACGACCCATGCGGCGCAACACGGCTGTCATGCTCATATCTGAAATGGGTTTGCCGGGTTTGGTTTCGCTCTCGAACGCAAGCGTGTCGTCGCCTCGGCGCGGACCGAGGCAAGCGATGGCGTCGGCGCTCAACGGGACACGATGTTCTTTCCCTGCCTTCATGCGGTCGCCGGGGATTGTCCAGATTCGGTTCTCCAGATCTATTTCGTCCCACTTGAGACCGCGTGTCTCACCAGAGCGCGCGGCTGTAAGAACTGTGAAGCGAAGCGCCCGGGCCGCAACACCGCTACGCCTCGAAAGCTCTTGCAGAAAGGTGGCAATTTCCCTGTGAGCGAGCGCTGGGTGATGCTTGACTGCCCGAACTTTCGTCGGCTTGGGCAAAAGGTGGTCTAAATGCCCTCGCCACCGAGCCGGATTGTCTCCAGAGCGCACACCGAGAGCTGAGGCGTAATCGATCACGGCTTCGATACGTTGGCGTACACGGTTCGCGGTTTCGGGCTTCTTCGACCAAATCGGGGTTAGTGCGCCGATCACGTCGGCAGTTTCGATCTTGGCGACCTGCACCTGTCCTATTTTCGGGAAAACGTAGGCTTCGAGAGTCGCAGTCCATTGAGCCGCGTGTTTGGCATTTTTCCAACCTGGGCGTTTTCTTTCGATCAATTCGAGAGCAGCCTCTTTGAAAGTCTTTGGCTTGGCCTGTCGCTTCTTGGCTATAGGGTCTTTGCCTTCAACAATCAGCCTCCGCGCGTCTGCTGCACGCTCACGAGCCATGGCAAGGCTTACTTCTGGATAAGGCCCAAGACCTAAATCGCGGCGGCGGCCCTGCAACTGATAGCGCAGCACCCAGGAGCGCGCACCGGAGGGTTTTACATACAGGAAGAGACCACGCCCATCACCATGCCGTCCAGGTTGGGCTACCTTAACCTTTTGAGCGCTGAGAGCCATGATCGTTCCCACATTTGTTCCCACACTATTTCGTGGTTTAACGTGAACCCGTGTGAACATCAATGGACAGGTATGGATTTAACAAGCTGTTTTTATTTGGCTATCCCGTACCCTGACGAACTTCGGCAAACCCAGAAAAACGATGGTTATACGGACATCGTCTCCGCCACCTACCTTTGAAATCATTGAATAAATTTGCAGATGCTGAGTCTTGCCCGCCAAAATGCCCGCCATCTCATTTGCGCTTGGAAACCGTGAAGTGCATGGGTGAACGGTGTGTTAGGGCCAACGTTCTTTCTCTAAATGTCTGAATCGCGCACGCGCGCCAATGCCGGGGCAGTCGGTTGCAGTCCGGTGAAAGCATTTGGAACGATACCTGCCCCCCAAGGGGTGCTACTGGTCCGAGTGATGTGGCGACGTAGCAGCGTATCAGGTTTTGTCAGGTCGCTTGTGTCCTGCCCGCCATCGCGCCCAGCGCCGCCGTTGCGCCTCGGCTATGCGTTCTCGGCCTGCGCGGGTCTTAGGGCCGGTCTATAGTCCGCCGTGAAACCTGCATCGGGTCTTGCTGGGCATCGCCGTTACGCGGCATGGCGTTTCCTTTCGCATGCACGCGTCAAGACCCCAGACATGCCCCGCGCCCGCAATATCCGGTCGGGGGCATATTCACGAAGGTCAACGGTTGCTGCGGGATTTTGCTTGGCCGGTCGGTTGCACCGTTGACGCGTCTCGGAGATTTCCTGCCCCGGGAAAAATCGCCCACGGCGGTTAGCTAGCCAAAGGGTCTCTTCATGAGCATGACAGCGCGCGCCTCTTTGACAATGCATTAAGGAAACTGCAAGAAGAAGGAACCCGTCCAAGGAGTGTGGCATAAATGAGTGAGTTGTCTTGGAAAATTTGGGCGCTTCGCGTGGCCATATCGTTCATTTTGACTTCCGCCTCGGCAGGGGTAATTTCGTTCTACGTCGCTGATTACGTCGTACGTGCAAACACTTCGAGTACCGAGAATACCCTTTCGGGACTAGATGGTTCGCTCAACCGGCTTAGTTCTGCACTTGAAGCTAACTCCAACCGTATCGGCAGGTCGCTTGATGGCACGACAAAAGCTGTTGACCGCCTGCAAGGTCAGCTATCTCAGCTGATGGTCCAAAGTGCTGAGCAGACCGGTCAACTCGCCTCTCTCGAAACAAAAGTTACCAAAATTTCAGATGCAGTTCAGAAATCTGGAATCGATATTCAGATTTCTGACCTCCCCGGCAAATTGCCAAATATTGCGTCTTGGGATGATATGAAGGCAATTTACGGCCTTGAAGATGACTCCCCGCTTTTTCTTCAGGTCCAGAAGTAGGTTTCCTCTGAAGTCGTTATTTCTGAAGTTCCAAGTGCCGCGCCTTCGCCATTCGGGTTTATCGACAATTCGGTCTGCACCTAAACCCTTCATTTCTTGGTCGCCCAGCGCCGCCGCTGCGCCTCGGCTATGCGTTCGCGGCCTTCGCGGGTCTTGGGGCCGGTCGATAGCCCTCCGTGAAACCTGCACCGCGTCTTGCCCGGCATCGCCCTTGCCCGGCATGGAGTGCCCTTGCGGGTCCGCGCGCCGCACCGCCAGTTCGCCCGCGTTGTGACTACCGGTAAATCCGTATTGCCTAAGACCTCACCCCGCGCGCGCGTTACGGTGCCTAAATACCCTGAAAACCTGGGACCAGGATAGGTGCCGCGGGTAATCCCCCCCGAAAGTAGGGGGCTGCATAAGTAGAATTTTCTCGCCAAGG
>NZ_JARGNH010000019.1 GCF_029213205.1 Pseudooceanicola sp. | reverse complement strand
TGACACCCCTACCCTATGCACGACAAGAGTCGCGGTTCAGGTATCGCTCACAGTGATGAGTTCACAGTTTCTGGACGGCTCCGAGGCCCAGAGGATCGCAATCCTGCGCGGGTTCAACAGCACCTCATCTTTCGCCAATGTGATATTCGACGCTGATGCCTTCGACACCGACTTATTCTGGGTCATCCTGTCCTGCGCAAGCCTAGCGCCGGGGTCTCCCGGCCCGAAAAACAGAATGCCATAGAGTAGCATTCTCTCGAGCGGCGCCCCTAGGGACCGCAAGATTTACATTGGAGGAGGACGGGCCATGCCCATTCAAAGACACGATGACGGAGGAATCACCCGCCTGACCCTCGACCGGCCGGAGCGGATGAACGCGATGGACCCGGAAATGCGCGAGCAACTGCTCGAAAATCTGATGGACATCCGCAGCGACCCCAGTCGCCGGGCGCTGGTGATCACCGGGGCGGGCGGACATTTCTGCACCGGCGCCGACGTGCAGGCCATGGGCGAGCGCAAGCGGGGCTTCAAGACCGGGCGCATGATGATCCGCAACTCGGCGCATCGCTATGTTGCGCTGATCCAGGACCTCGACATACCGGTCATCGCTTCGGTGCCCGGCCATGCCGCCGGTGTTGGCTGGGCCATCGCGCTGGCCGCTGACGTCATCCTGGCCGCGCCGCAAGCCCGGTTCACCGCCGCCTTTGTCCGCATCGGCCTGGCACCGGACGGCGGCCTGGTCTGGCAGCTCGCCCGGGCGCTCGGGCAATATGCCGCCAAGGAAATCGTGCTGACCGGCCGCACCGTCGAAGCCGAAGAGGCCGGACGCCTCGGTCTCGTCACCCGTGTCGTTGCCGATGGCGCGCTTGAGACCGAGACCCAGGCCATGGCCGAACGTCTCGCCAGTGGTCCGACCCTTGCCTTGGCGATGGCCAAACGGCAGTTCATGGCGGCGCAGTCGCCGGGCTTTGTGCCCTTCCTCGAAAACGAGGCGCTGATGCAGCCGGTCATGCAGCTGACCGAGGACAATGCCGAAGGCATCGCCGCGTTCCGCGAGAAACGAAAGGCGCAGTTCAAAGGGGAATAGACCCACTCCGGGTTCATCTTTCCAGAAATACTCCCGCCGGAGGCCCGGTCCCCGCAAGGGGCCCGGCTTTCGTCATGGCTGCGGCAGGCCCAGCACCCTTTGGGCAATGAGTTTGTGTTGAATATCTGCGCCGCCCCGGTGAGGGTCCCGGGATAGACCTGATAATAGGGGGTCAGCAGGTCTATCAACTGACCGGTATTGCAGCGCCTGAAACGATCCGATCGAGCAGGTAAATTGATGCCGGGTGCAAAGATACTCGACGGTCATCGCCGCGCGCAACTCAACCTCAGGCGCTCTGCCCTCTTGGCCCGCCTCGCAAAAGCCCGAAGCGAGCCCGCCGCCCAGTTCAACCCCTAGATCATTGATGACAACCTTGGCGCCCTCGATAAGGGAATCGCTTGGATGAAGCAGGTTTGCTTCCAGACTGGAACGGATAGTTATTCGCCCTCGGGCATCTGCACTTTGAGCCGCGCCTCATAGGCGTTGCGAATGTGTCTGCTGGCCATATCCTCGGCTTTGGCGACATCACGCGCGGCAATCGCTTCGCCCAATTCCCGGTGTTCGATGAGCACCGCCTTGCGCCGCTCCATGTCGACCAGTGACGAGCCACGGCGATCCGCGGCGACAATGTCATCCAGGGTCGAGAGGAATTTCTGAAGATAGCGATTATGTGCGCTCTTCCGAATCATCGCGTGAAATTTCTTGTTGTGCTGAAACATCCGCTCGCGGTCATTGATCAGCTCAGGCTCTTCTTCAGTTAGCCGCAGCAACCCGTCAAGTTCAGGACCCGAGGCATTGCGCGCCGCCTGCCCGGCCAGCGCGCGTTCCAGCACCTCGCGTGCGACGAACACCTCTTTCAGCGCCTCGTCGTCGATCGAGGCGACGATCAGCCCGCGCCGCGGGTGGTGGGTCAGCAGGCCCTCCGCCTCAAGCCTGAGCAGACCCTCGCGGGCCGGGGTCCGGCTGATGTTCAGCCAATCGGCGGTCTTGTATTCGGAAATCCGGTCACCTGGTGCCAATTGCCCATGTTCGATGGCATCGCGAACCGCCTCGTAAGCATGCTGCGCCAAGCGCGCTGAATTGCCCTTTTGTGCTGCCATGCCACCCTCAGTCCTGGTCGTCGCACCCCCGGCAGAGTGCCGGTGCAACAGGTTTTCAATTTTTGGAATACTATCGCGACAATCCGCGCCGGGCAATAGAACCACCCGTTGCGACCCTGCGCCTTGGCAGCAGAAATTTCCTTTTGCTTTCAAAGGTCCAGGCGGAGGCATTCGAAATCCCCGGTTGGTATACACTTCTACTCATCGGTAAGCATGGTATTCCTTCATCCATGCTCCCAGCGGCGGGCCCTTCGGAGGTTCTGGACCACGATCACATATCCGCATGCCTTTCGTGTCGTGGTCGCCCGCATCTTTGGCCTGAACAGTGACGAAATCCGGGCGATTACACCGGATGTCGGCGGGCCCTTCGGGTTGATGTCCTTCCCGCCGCGCGAGGCGTAAGTGCTGGTCTGGGCAGCGCTGTGGGCCAAAACCGGTTAATCCGATGTGATCACAACATCGGTGAATGTCGGGTCAGCGCGCCGCAGGGCCTGAATGATCGCCGTCGTCAGGTGCTGGGAGACATAATGTGCGTGGAACCGTGACGGCGCGGTCAGAACCATCAAGCCGCCGGTCTGCGAAACTGCCTGCAAAGGCCGAATCCAGGCGGAATAGACATGCGGATTGGTGGTCTGAAGGATCGACAGCGCCGCCTCCCAGCCAGCTGCCCCGGCCTGCGCGACGGTCGCCCCCTCGCCACGTGAGGGAAAAGGCACCACCCGCCGCTCGGCGGCGGCGGGCGGTTCGGGCGTCTCTACCAGACGATCATGAAAATCTTCGCCAACATTCATCCAGGCCGGCCGCGTGTCGCCAAGGATTATGTCGAAGCGAATTCGGTACGCGGTGATTCTGGCGCGCGCCGCCGGGCGCTTCACCTCTACCCAGCCGAGGCCTTTGAGCAGCGCCATTTCGCGTTTCACTGTGCGCTCGGTGACGCACCACAGGCGCGCCATCTCGCGACGACCAACGACAAGCTCGTCGCGCGACCAGTTGTAACGAGCGGTGATCAAGGTGATCAAACGCAGAGCGATTCGCTGTTTGCTGCTGTCCCCGGCCATGGCATGGGCACCTATGGCGGTGAGAATGTCATATTTTCGGGCTGCCGCGCCCTGCCCCACTGGCTTTGCCTTGAGCATGTGCCACCTGTCCACTCGATCCACCTCAGCTTCGTCCGCCGTATTCTCAGCGTTATTCCCGAAGCTGGAGTGATTAGCGTTGAGTTCTGCGATTCTGTCAAGCGGGTCTGTGCGTGGCCCTGCTCTCGCGTCTCAAAAAAAGAATAGAAACAGGTTTCATTGGTATTGGGGTGCCATCCTGTGTGTCCCCCTAATTTCGATCCATGTCCCCCTAAGGGGTGTAGGTGCTTCTTTGGTGTCCCCTTAAATTGAGCGAGCGTCCCTAGAACAAACGGTCGCCACCAGCGAATCGCTATAGCGGGGTTTTGCGCCTGTCTGGCCTTTGTTCCGCGCCTTTGCGGGCTTCGAGCAACATCAGGATATTCCATTTTGCCAAATCGTCAAAATCAACGTATTTAGGAGATCGACGAGATTTAGCGTCCGAAGGATTCAATGATGTTCTCTCATACCGACCTTGCCGCGCTTCAGGCGCAGTCTCTCAAGATGCAACAGCACATCCGGCGACAGACGTTTTCGCCGGAGTTGGTGAAGACCCTGCGCCGGTTTTCGTCCTGGGAGGTGTCCGAGCTGATCTTTCAGGTCAACCAATCGACCTTTCGCGGACGCTTGGCGGCGGATCCGTCTCTGCCTGGTGGCGAGGTAGAAGAGGAAGGGCGGCAGCGCTGGTTTTCCCTTGACGAGATCAACGAGCTGCGGCGGCGGATGAAGATCAATCGCAAGTCGCTGATGCCGCCGCGTCCCGCCAACAAACGGGCCCTGCGCGCCGCCGTGGCCAATTTCAAGGGCGGTGCCGGCAAGTCGACGGTGGCGCTGCATTTCGCCCATGCCGCGGCGCTGGATGGCTACCGGGTGCTGCTGGTGGATTTCGATCCGCAGGCGACGCTTTCGCATTCGATGGGGCTGACCGATGTGACCGAGGATTTCACGGTCTGGGGAATCATCGCCCGCGATCTGGTGCGTGAGACCGACAAGATGAACGCCGCGCCACGCGGTGCGGAGAGCGGCGCCGCCCTGCCCGTCCGCCGCCTGCCCGCCTCGATCCGGGACATGGGCCTGTCGGATCTGCGCGCCACCGACTTTATCAAAACCACCGCCTGGAGCACCATCGACATCGTGCCATCCTGCGCCAATGCTGCGTTTGTCGAGTTCGCCTCGGCGCAGTATCGGCACCTGAATCCGGATTGGTCGTTCTTTGCGGCGGTGTCGCGGTTCCTCGATCAGATCCAGTCGGACGCCTATGATCTGGTGATCTTTGATTGCCCGCCGGCGATTGGCTATCAATCGATGAACGCGGTGTTTGCGGCGGACATGCTCTATATCCCGTCTGGTCCCGGCTATTGGGAGTACGATTCGACCACGTCGTTTATCGGCCAGCTGGCCGAGGCGCTTGAGGATCTGGCCGCGTTCCCCGCGGGGAACCTGACCTTGCCGAAGCAATTCTGTGATATCCGGTTTCTTCTGACCCGATATGAGCCGGGCAATGATCTGCACCGGGCGATGTATGATGCTTTTAGCAAGGTCTTTGGCGACCGTCTGGCCGAGCACCCGATTGAGCTGACGCGGGCGGTCGAACAATCCGGTCGCTTCCTGAGTTCGGTCTATGAGATCGACTATCGCGACATGACCCGGGAAACCTGGCGCAGGGCGCGCACCACTTTCGACAAGGCCTATGCGGAGTTTCGCGGCAATGTGCTGGCCGCCTGGGACAAGCTGGAGGATGAAGCATGAGCAAGAAACGGCGGATGTTCGACATTGATCTGCCTGAGGACGATCTGGAACCTCAGGCCGTTGTTGAGGCGGGGAATGCGCGGCGTGGGCCGATGGCGGCGGCAGTACGCGAGAACGCGGAATCTTTGCGGGGCCGGGCGGAGCAGGAGCAGGAGATCCGGGCCGAGAATGACCGGTTGGCGCATGAATTTGTGCGCCTGAAGAAGCAAGGGCTGATCACCGATCTGGTGCCGGTCGAGGCGATTTCCACCGACAAGCTGGCGCGGGATCGCGCGATGGCCGGGGAGGATGATCTTGACGACCTCAAGCTGTCGCTGGCCGAGATTGGATTGTCGAACCCGATCCAGCTGGAGCATCTGGGGGAGGGCCGTTATGAGCTGATCCAGGGCTTTCGCCGGCTGTCGGCGTGGAAGGCACTGCTGGTTGAAACCGGCGATTCCGAACGCTGGGGCCGGATTCCGGCGGGGATCGTCGCCATTGGGCAACCGCTAGAAGAACTCTATCGCCGGATGGTCGATGAGAACCTGGTGCGCAAGGATATTTCTTTTGCCGAGATGGCAGAGCTGGCGCGGCGCTATGCGGCGGACCCGGCGACATCGGTCGAAGATGTCGACAGCGCGGTTGGCCTGTTGTTCCGATCAGCGGCCAAGCAGAAGCGCAGCTATATCCGCGCGTTTGCGCAATTGCTGGATCGTATTGGTGAGGATCTGACCCATCCGCAGGCCATGCCGCGCGGGTTGGGGCTGGCGCTGCGCAAGCGACTGGATGAGGTGCCCGGAGTCGAGGCGGCCCTCAGGTCGGCGCTGCGGTCGCTGCCTTCTGTGCGAACACCGGATCAGGAGCTGGCCCTGTTGCAACGCTATGCCGGTGGCGCCAGCGATCAGGTCGGGCGCGAAAAGAGTAGGGGCGGCGCGGTTGAACGACCGGCGCGGACCACGTTTCGGGTGGAGCGTCCGGGCGGATCGGCGCGCTGTGTCGCCTCTGATGGGCGGCTTGAGGTGCGGCTCGGCACTGATTTCTCGGCCAAGGATCGCCGGGTGCTTGAGGCCGCCGTGGCCGAGTTGCTGGCGACGCTGGGCGAATAGGGTTCCCCGCGGGGAACTCCGTTTCAATCGCAAGGCGGTTGGCCGATGATACACAGCATCGCTCCGGTCCCGGGTGATTTCTTTTAGAGCCATGCGTCCGGGTCCGTGGTCGAGGCATGGGTGGCATTCGAGCGCTTCTCGCCCTTGAAATCGACCTCGGCATTGCGGTGTGGTTTGGTGTTGCGGGGCATCGCAGCGGTCTCGGAAGGGTCGGTTTCTGTCGTTGTGTTCGGGGCGGGCGGTCCGCCCGCCCCATCACCGTCAGGCCGGGCAACCTCGACCTTCGGCTGGAAACCTTTCGTCGATGCCCAGGCTTTCACCGGCGTGCTGTCGACCGAGAAATGCTCGTTCGACGGCCGCGGCGCATTCTCCCTCGCCCTGGAGTCTCAGAGGCTTTGCGCCAGACGCACCCCTTCATCAATAGCCCGCAGCGCATCGAGTTCGGCGGCCTCCTTTGCCCCGCCGATCATCGTGACGGTGGCGTTGCGGGTGGCGAGCTCTTTCGCCAGGGCCCGTTCCGGCTCCTGACCGGTGCAAAGCACGATCGTGTCGGCGGCGATGACCTTTGGCTTTCCGTCCATGAGGATATGCAGCCCCGCGTCGTCGATGCGCTCATAGACCACCCCGCCCAAGGCCTCGACCCCGTGCTTGCGCAGCGCGTTGCGCAGGATCCAGCCGGTTGAAACGCCAAGCCCGGCGCCCGGTTTCGATGCCTTTCGTTGCAGCATCACAACCTTGCGCCGCGATGATTTCGGGGCCAGCGGATCGCCTGCCAACCCGCCCGAGGTGGCAAACGCCGGATCCACGCCCCATGTCTCGCAGAATGCGTCGGCGTTATGGGCCTCGGCCGGTTCGGTCACCAGGAACTCGGCCACGTCATGGCCGATGCCCCCTGCCCCCATCACCGCGACGGTGTCGCCCGCCGCCCGGTCGCCGGACAGAATCTCGGCATAGGTTGCGACACTGGGATGATCGACGCCCGGCAGGTCGGGAATGCGCGGCGTGACCCCGGTGGAAATGACCACATGGTCAAAGCCGGTCAGATCGTCCAGCCCGGCCCGCTGCCCAAGGCGCAGCTTGACGCCGTGCTTTTGCATCTGGCCGCTGTAATACCGCAGGGTTTCGTCGAATTCGTCCTTGCCCGGTGCCGCGCGTGCCAGATTCAACTGACCGCCCAGCTTGTCTTGCGCTTCGAAAAGCGTGACGTCGTGGCCCAGTCTTGCCGCCTCGGCGGCCGTGGCCATGCCTGCGGCGCCGCCACCGACCACGGCCACTTTCTTGGGTGACTCTGTCGGCGTATCCCGAAATTCGGTTTCGCGCCCGGCGCGTGGGTTGACCAGACAACCAACCGGTCGATCCGAAAAGATGAAGTCCAGACAGGCCTGATTGCAGGCGATGCAGGTGTTGATTTCGTCGGCGCGGCCTTCGTGCGCCTTCTTGACAAAATGCGGGTCAGCCAGAAAGGGGCGTGCCATCGAGATCATATCGGCATCGCCAGAGGCAAGGATGTCCTCGGCAAGCTCGGGCGTGTTGATTCGGTTGGAGGCGACCACCGGGATCGACACCGCCGCCTTGACGTTCGCCGCCGCCTGACGCCAGGCGCCGCGCGGAACCGGATAGGCGATGGTGGGCACGCGCGCCTCATGCCAGCCGATACCGGTGTTGAGAATATCCGCGCCTGCCGCCTCGATCTTGCGCGCCAGGTCTGCAATTTCACCGGCGGGCGCGCCGCCCTCGACCAGATCGGCGGCGGAAATGCGGTAGATGACAAGAAAGTCGGGCCCGCAACGGTCCCGCACCGCGCGCACGATTTCGACCGGGAAGCGATGGCGATTCTCGGCGCTTCCGCCCCAGTCGTCTTCGCGTTTGTTGGTGTGGGTGACGGTGAATTCGTTGAGAAGGTATCCTTCGGAGCCCATGATTTCGACGCCATCGAAACCTGCGGCCTGCGCATTGGCGGCGGCTTTGGCGAAATCTTCGATGGTACGACGGATGTCAGCGTCGGTCATTTCGCGCGGAACAAAACGGTTGATCGGCGCCCGGATCGGGCTTGGCGCCACGCAGCCTTCGATCTTGGCATAGCGACCGGCATGCAAAAGCTGCGCGCAGAGCAGGCTGCCTTCGGCCTGCACCGCCTCGCAGATCGGGCGCAGGCCGCGTGCCTCTTCAGGGTCATCGATGCGCGGACCTTCGGGATCGAATATGCCCTCGGCATTGGGGGAAAACCCACCGGTGACCAGAATCGCCGCCTCCCCCCGCGCCCGCTCAGCATAAAACGCGATCTGTTTGGCAATGCCGTCAGGCTCGGTTTCCAGCCGGGTGTGCATCGATCCCATGATGACACGGTTTCTCAACATGTGCTGGCCCGCGCGGATCGGGGAAAGCATGGTCCCGAAGCTTTCTTTCTGCGTGTTTTCCATGATGAGCATCCTCCTCAAAACTACTCTTGATCTACATTCTAACATTTGTTAGATTTTTGGGGAAGAACATATTTTCGGTCATGGGGAGGAGCGCCGATGCAATTCCAGCCAACAGAAGATCAAAAGGCTTTTCGCGAAACCGCAAAGCGATTCGCAACAGAAAAGCTGGCGTCCAGCTACCTGGAGCGCGCCAGCAGTCACACCTTTGATCGAACGCTGATCAAGGAGATGGGCGCGCTCGGCCTGATCGGTGCCGATTTGCCCGAAGAATTCGGCGGGCTTGGCGAAAGCTCGGTGACGTCGGGGCTTATCGTCGAAGAGATCGCCTATGCCGATTTCAACGCCAGCTATGTGCAGCTTCTGGGCTCGCTCATGGGCGGCATGGTCGCCAAGCACGCCTCCAAGGATATTGCCTCGGAATGGGTGCCCAAGGTGGTGTCGGGTGATGCGGTCATCGGCCTGGGCCTGACCGAGCCGCGCGGCGGCTCGGATGCGGCGAACCTGATCCTGAAGGCCGAAAAATCCGGCAACGGCTGGCGGCTGAACGGTGAAAAGACATCCATGAGCTTTGCCAGCCAGGCCGACGCGGCGGTGGTCTTTGCCCGCACCGGCGATCCTGATGGTGGCGCACGCGGGGTCAGCGCCTTTTTCGTCGATCTCAATCAGGACGGAATCAAGCGCACCCATTTCGACGACATCGGCACCAAGCCCGTCGGGCGCGGATCGGTGTTTTTCGACGACGTATTTGTACCGGCCGAAAACATGATGGCCGAACAGGACCGCGCCTTTGGCACGATCATGGCGGGGTTCGACTATTCCCGCGCGCTGATCGGGCTGGAATGCCTCGGCACGGCGCAGGCGTCAGTGGATGAAACCTGGGCCTATGTCCAGGAACGCGAGGCATTCGGCGCGCCCATCGTGCAATATCAGGGCGTCAGCTTTCCGCTGGCCGAGGCCGAAACCCAGCTGACCATGATGCGTCAGCTTTGCTACTACACGCTGGATTTGCGCGACCGTGGCCTGCCCCACACTTCGCAGGCGGCAATGTGCAAATGGTACCTGCCCAAGACGGCTTGTGAAATCCTGCACCAGTGTCTGATCCTGCACGGACATTACGGCTACACCACCGACCTGCCGCACCACCAGCGCTATAACGATGTGCTTGGTCTGCAGATCGGTGATGGCACTGCGCAAATCCAGAAGCTTGTGATCGCCCGTGAGAAGGTCGGGCGGATGGCGCTGCAGTACGACAAGAAAGCGAAGGGAGCATCGAAATGAGTGATCCAGTCGCCGTAAGTACCGAAGGCAACGTTGGCATCATCGAGCTGGCCCGCCCCGAGAAATTGAATTGCCTGTCACTGCAGGTTCACGAGTGCATCTCTGCTGCGCGCGTCAGGTTCGAGGCCGACCGGAACATCCGGTCGATCCTGATCCGGGCGCGAGGCAAGCACTTTTGCACCGGTGCAGATCTGACTGAAGTGAAAGGCAAACTGAACGATCCCGCCGCGCTGGACCATTTCATCGCCTTTGGCATGAACAACCTGCGTGCGCTCGAAACCTCCTCCCTCCCTGTTGTCGTGGCGGTGCAGGGGTTGTGTCTGGCCGGTGGGATCGAACTGATGCTGGCATGCGATGTGTGCTTTGCGGCCGAAACCGCCCAATTTGGCGATCAGCACGCCCAGTTCGGGCTGATCCCGGGCTGGGGCGGCTCGCAACGGCTGACGCGGTTGATGGGGCAGCGCCGGGCGCTTGACCTGATGTTCTCAGCCCGCTGGCTTGAAGCGGGCGAGGCCAAAGAGGCCGGTCTGGTCAATTACATCGTGCCGGATGCGGATCTGCACAAGGCCGCGCTGGAATACTGCCAGAAGATCGCCACCCGCTCGCGTCATGGCATTGCCGAGATGAAGCGGCTGGCACGGGAAGGTGCGGATCTCGGCATTGACCAGCAAATGCGGTTGGAGCGTGACGCCGCCGTGCGCGCACTGCCTGGCGATGACGTCGCCGAAGGGCTCGACGCGTTCGAGAACCGGCGCAAACCCGCTTTCAAGGGTTGAGGAAGAACCATGGATTTCACTTTAAACGACGAACAGCGCCAGATTTACGCCTACGGCGGACAATTGGCGCAGAAATACGACAATGCCTATTGGCTGGATCACGCCCGCAGGCACGAATTCCCCAGGGAGATGTTCCAACAAATTGCCGATGATGGCTTCTTGGGGATCATGGTGCCCGAAGAATACGGCGGCGCCGGCCTTGGCATGACCGAAATGGCCCTGTTCATGGAAGGCACCGCCAATCACGGCATCCCGCTTCTGATGATGGTGGTGGGACCGACCATGTCGCTGGCCCACCTCGCCAGCCACGGCACCGAATTCCACAAGAAAGAGCTGCTGCCGGCCGCCTGTCGCGGCGAGATCCAGTTCTGTTTTGCGATCACCGAACCGGGCGCCGGGTCGAACACGATGAAGGCCACCACGCTGGCCAAGCGCCGGGGCAACCGGTTCAGCCTGTCGGGGGAAAAGACCTTTATCACCGGGGCCGAGGTGTCGGATTATTGTCTGGTGGTGGCACGGACCAAGCCGCATACCGAGGTCAGTCGCAAGACTGACGGCTTTACCCTCTTTGCCGTCGATCTGAAGAAAAAGGGTGTCGACAAACAGCGGGTGAAGATCTCGATCCCCCTGCCTGAGGAACAGTGGACCCTGTTCTTTGACGAGGTCGATCTGGGCCCCGAGGACGTGGTCGGCGAGGTTGATGAAGGGTTCTCGATCCTGTTCGACAGCCTCAACCCCGAGCGCATCATCCTAGGCGCGCTCTGCTGCGGCATCGGACGGTTCGCGCTGAACAAGGGCGTGGCCTATGCCTCCGAGCGCAACGTATTCGATCAGCCCATCGGCGCGCACCAAGGTGTGCAGCATCCGATGGCCAAGGCGCATACAGCGGTTGAGATGGCCAGCCTGATGACCCGTCGCGCGGCATGGGAGTTTGACAACAAGCTGCCTGCGGGGGCGTCTTCGAACATGGCCAAATACGCCGCCGCCGAAGCCGGGATCGAGGCCGTGGACGCCGCGCTTCAGGCCCATGGCGGATCGGGCTTTACCGAAGATACGGGGCTTTACGAAATGTACCCGCTGGTGCGACTGCTGCGGACGGCACCCGTGAACCGCGAGCTGTGCCTCAGCTTTATCGGCGAAAAGGTCATGGGCCTGCCGCGCTCCTACTGAACGCGCGGCCCGGAAGGGAGGACAACATGCAATTTGGAATGCGCTTCCGGCGGCAGGACGCCGCCGACAAGGTGAACGATCGCTTCTGGCACGAGATCGAGGGCACGCCGCTCGACGAAGTGCGCCGCATTCAGGAAGAGCGGCTGCGCGAGCAGATGGCCTATCTCAAGGTGAACTCGACCTTCTATCAAGAGAAGTTCGCTGAGGCCGGTGTGGATTTCGACGACATCCGCACCATCGAAGACCTGCAGAAGCTGCCCTTCACCTACAAGACCGAAATCCGCGAAAGCCTTGCCGCGGAGCCGCCTTTCGGCAAACACCGGGCCGCGCCGATGGCGGACATCATCCAGATGCAGGCCTCGTCCGGCACCACCGGCAGCCCGTCCTATGTGGCGCTGACCGAGGCCGATACCGAAATGTGGCACGAGATGACCGCGCGCTGTTTCTTTGCCAACGGTGTGCGGCCCGGTGATATGGTGCTGCATGCGTTTGCGCTGGCCAAAGGCTTTGTCGGCGGCATTCCGGTGATGCAGGGTTTGCAGTACATGGGCGCAATCGACGTGCCGGTGGGGGCCGATGGCGGCGCGGAACGGCTGCTGCGCGCCTGCGCCGACACGCGCCCGCGCTGCATCGTGGGCGCCCCGAATTTCGTTCTGCACCTGGCGGAGAAAGCGCCGGAGGTGCTTGGCTGCAAGGCCACCGAGCTGGGCGTCGAGCAGGTGATCGTCGGTGGCGAGCCCGGTGGCGGCATCCCGGCCATTCGGGCCAAGATCGAGGCGGCCTGGGGTGCCAAATGTTGTGAAATGCTGGGCGGCACCGATCTGGGTGTGACCTACTGGGCCGAATGCGATGCCCAGTCGGGGATGCATATGGTCAACATGGACTACATCATCACCGAACTGCTTGATCCCGAAAGTGGCAAGATCATTCCCTGGGAAAAGGGCGCCGAAGGCGAGATGATCTATACGGCGCTCGGCCGTCAGGCCAGCCCCGTCGTACGGTTCCGCTCTGGCGATTATATCGAGGTCATCGACACCGAATGCACCTGCGGGCGCACCGGCCCGAAGATCCGCTGCACCGGTCGGACCGACGACATGCTGATCGTGCGCGGCGCCAATGTGTTCCCGTCGGCGATCAACAGCGTGATCATCGAAATGGTGCCGGACACCAACGGCGTCATGCGTATCGTGGCCGATTTCGAAGGCCATACGACCCAAGGCGCGCTGACGGTGATCGTCGAACGCGGCCCCGGTCGCGATCCGGTCGATGACGACGCCCTCAAGAAGAAAATTGAACAGCGCCTGCGCGATGCTCTTGTCTTCAAGGCCGACGTGCATCTGGTCGCGCCTGACACTTTCGAAAAACCTGGCGCCGCCAAGGTCGCCTTCGTTCTGAGAGAATACCCCGACCTGCCATGACAAAAATGAAATCTCTCCTCGACACCGGGTCCGACGACTTTCGGGAAAACGACGCGCGGTATCGCGAAAAGATCGCCGAACTGCATGCCCTTCGCCTGCAACAACGTGTCGGTGGCCCGGAAAAGGCGCGGGACCGGCATGTGTCGAAAGGCAAGATCCTGCCGCGTGAGCGGATCGAACGGCTGATCGATCCTGGCACGCCTTTTCTGGAACTGGGCGAACTTGCCGGGCTGAACAAATATGACGGCGTGCCGCCGGGGGCAGGCATCATCACCGGCATCGGGGTGATCGAGGGCCGTCAGTGCATGATCATCGCCAATGATGCCACCGTGAAGGGTGGCACCTATTTCGGCATGACCTGCCGCAAGCATGTGCGCGCCCAGAAAATCGCCTGGAAGAACCGCCTTCCGGTGATCACGCTGGTCGATTCCGGCGGCGCGTTTCTGCCGGATCAGGAAAATATCTTTCCCGACGAAGGCCAGTTCGGTTCGATCTTCCATCAGCAGATCGGCATGTCGGGTGACGGTGTGCCGCAGATCGCGGTGGTCATGGGGCCCTGCACGGCGGGCGGCGCCTATATCCCGGCGCTTTGCGACGAGGTGGTGATCGTGCGCGGTCAGGGCTTCATGTATCTTGGTGGGCCGGAACTGACCTTTGCCGCAACCGGTGAAAAGGTTGAAGCCGAAGAACTGGGCGGCGGCAAGATGCATTCGTCCGTTTCCGGTGTGACCGACCATTTGGCCGAAGATGACGCCCACGCTTTGGCCATCACCCGCGATATCGTCAGCCATCTGGGCGAAAAGCCCCAGTCGCGCAAAACGCCTGCGACGCCGCGCGAGCCGGCCTATCCGGTCGAGGAAATCTATGGCCTTGTCAGCCGCGATCCCAAGGTGCCGACCGACAACCGTGAAATTGTTGCTCGGCTGGTGGACGACAGCGATTTTCACGAATTCAAGCCGCTTTATGGTGACACGATCATGACCGGCTGGGGCCGCATCAACGGCCACGAAGTCGGCATCATCGCCAACACCGGGGTGCTCTTTGTCGAGGCCGCGCTGAAGGCCACGCATTTTATCAACCTCTGCGTCCAGCGCGATATTCCGCTGCTGTTCCTGGCCGATGTGAACGGCTTCATGGTCGGCCGCGAGGTCGAGCAGATGGGCATCGCCAAGGCCGGTGCCAAGATGATCACCGCGATGTCCTCGGCCCGGGTGCCAAAGTTCACCATTATCACCGGCGGCTCCTACGGGGCCGGATATCTGGCGATGCTGGGCCGTCCGTTCCAACCGGACGCGATGTTCGCCTGGCCTACGGGCCGCTCCGCGATCATGGGCCCGGAACAGGCCGCCAGCGTGCTGGCGCAGGTCCGCGCGCAGATCAACGAGCGCGAGGGTAAAAGCTGGACCCCAGAGGAGGAGGAAGCTTTCAAGGCGCCGATCCGCAAGGAATACGAGAATTTTCAAGGGGCCTATAATTTCGCCTCCAACCTCTGGATCGACAGCGTGATCGAGCCGTGTGAGACCCGCGATGTCATGGCGCTGATGCTGGATGTGACCTCGCGCAGAGCCAAGGTCGAAACCAATTTCGGCGTGTTCAGGATGTGAGGCGCGAGCAATGAAAATCAAAACGCTTCTCATCGCCAATCGCGGCGAAATTGCCTGCCGGATCGCGCGCACCGCGCGGGCCAGCGGCATCACCCCTGTCGGCGTGCATTCTGAGGCCGATGCCAATGCGCTGCATGTCCGCGAGATCGGACATTCCGTCTGCATCGGCGCCGGTCCAGCCTCCGAGAGCTATCTGAAAATCGACGCGGTGATTGCCGCCGCGCAATCGGTCGGCGCGGATGCGATCCATCCCGGTTATGGCTTTCTGGCCGAAAACTCCGAGTTCGCCCGGGCGGTCGAAGCCGTCGGCATGATCTTCATGGGGCCGACGCCGGACACGCTTGACCGTTTCGGCGACAAGGCCAGCGCCAAAGCGGCGGCCGTGGCTGCCAGCGTCCCGGTGATTTCGGGAGCGGAAGGTGCGCGGTCCGATCCCCAGCAGATTGCCGATGAGGTCCGCGCGATGGGCCTGCCGGTCCTGCTCAAGGCCGTCGGCGGCGGTGGCGGGCGCGGCCAGCGGCTTGTCACCGATGAATCCACCCTTGTGGAAGACATCGAAGGCGCGCTGCGCGAGGCAAAGTCCACCTTTGGCTCCGAAGGTCTGCTGTTGGAACGTTTCCTGCCAGAAGCGCGCCATGTCGAGGTGCAGATCGCGGGCGACGGCAAGGGCCATGTGGTGCATCTGTTCGAACGCGACTGCACGCTTCAGCGCCGCCACCAGAAGGTCATCGAAGAGGCCCCGGCCTGGGGCCTGCCCCGCGCGCTGCTGGACGAGATCGCGCATGACGCGGTGCGCCTGGGCGAAACGCTTGACTATCGCGGGCTGGGCACGGTCGAATTTCTGGTCGCGGGCGAGGATTACTTCTTTCTTGAGGTGAACCCCCGCATTCAGGTGGAACACCCCGTCACCGAGGCGATCACCGGGCTGGACCTCGTTGCGCTGCATCTGCGCATTGCCGAAGGCGCGGGCCTTGGCCTGGTGCAGGATGACCTGAAGATCAACGGCCACGCGGTCGAGGCACGGCTATATGCCGAGGATCCGGCGATGCAATTCGCCCCCTCAACCGGCACCTTGACCACGCTAAGCCTGCCGGAAGGTCTGCGCATCGACAGTGGCGTCGAAGAAGGCGACGCGGTGACGCCCTATTACGATCCGATGATCGCCAAGCTGATCGTTCATGCGCCCGACCGGGAGACCGCATTGGCGCGGCTGGCGACCGCTTTGGAACACGTTGCGGTGGAAGGTGTGCAAACCAACCGCGCCTTTCTGACGGCACTGGCGCGCGACCCTGAATTCGAACAGATGCAGGTTCACACCCGCTGGATCGACGGCAGGCTCGACACGTTGACGCAGGCCGGTGCGCCCGACCGCTCCAACCTTTGGAAGGCGGCGGCGGCTGTTCTTTTTGTGGCCTCAAACCGGTGCGATCACAGCCCGGACCCTTGGCGCAATCGCGACACATTCACCGGTTGGCGCCTCGGTCTCGGCGGCGATCCGCTCGAAGCGGGGCAACGCGTGACGCTGACCGACGCGGGCGGAGACTCTGAAGAGTTGCGCGTCGGGCCGGTCAAACCGGGCAGCCGATACACCGTGCGCTCCGAAGATGGCGAGGCGATCACTCTGACCGCGCGGGAAATCACACCGGGCCGCTGGCAGTTGGGCGAAGGCGATGACGTCTATCTGATCGACGCGCGGCTGCATGCCGGGGTGATCGAACTGGACACGCCAACAGGCCGCCTTGTCTACCGCCCGGCGGCACCGCTGGCCTTTGCGGGTGGTGACGCGGCGGCGGATCGTGCCGTGACTTCTCCGCTGACCGGCATGATTGTCGAGGTCAAGGTCAGCGACGGGCAATTGATTTCCGAAGGCGACGTGATCGCAGTCATGGAATCGATGAAGCTCGAAATATCGATCCGCGCCACCGCCGCCGGCACAGCCAGCAATATCACAGTCTCGAATGGGGACATGGTCGATCGCGGCCAGGTCATCGCCGAGATTCTTCCGTCCGAGGAGTGACAACATGAGCGACTTTCCCAAATTTGTCGAATTCCGCGAAGAAGGCCCGCGCGAGGGCTTTCAGATCGAAAAGAAAATCTATCCGATCGAACAGCGGATCGAGCTGATCGACATGCTCAGCGATACCGGTCTGAAGCGCATTCAGGTTGGCAGTTTTGTCAGCCCGCAATATGTGCCGCAAATGGCCGACACCGGCGAGCTGTTTCAGCGCATCAAGCGCACGCCGGGCGTGAACTACACGTCGCTCTGGCTGAACGACAAGGGGTTTCGCAAGGCCCTGACAGCGCATGAGGTTGATATCGACCCGCGCCTGCTGTTCTACCCCTCCGAGGCCTTTGCCCAGTCCAACAACAATTGCTCCTCCGCCGAAATGCGCGAAAAGCAACGCGATTGGGTTAGGCTTTACAAGGAAGAAGGCTACACGGTTGATGCGGCCTATGTGATGACAGCTTTTGGCTGCAATTTCGAAGGCGCCATCCCGCAAGAGCGCATTCTGGACGATTTCCGCTTCATCCTCGAACTTTGCGAGGAAGAGCAGATTCCCGTGCCGATCCTTGTGGTCGCCGACACGATGGGCTGGGGCAACCCGGAGGCGGTCAAACGAATGATCGGTGCGCTGCGCGAGATGGCACCGGATGCGCGCATCGGGATGCACATCCATGACACCCGCGGGCTGGGCATCGCTAATGTCCATGCCGCCCTGTCGATGGGTGTAGACATGTTCGAAAGCTCTGTCGCCGGCCTTGGCGGCTGTCCTTTCGCGGGCCACGGCCATGCACGTGCCGCAGGCAATGTCTGCACCGAGGACGCGGTTTTCCTGTGCCACGAACTGGGCATTGAAACCGGCATTGATCTGGACGCGCTTATCGCCGCTGCGGTGAAGGCGGAAGAGATCATCGGTGTGCCGCTCATGGGCCGCGTCATGCACACTGGCGGTCTCGACAAATACCGCAAGGCAAGCTGAGGGAGGACGAAAATGACTAAGGCACTTGATGGAAAGGTGGTTCTGGTCACCGGAGCAGGTGGCGGAATCGGACGCGATATTGCCCTGATGGCGGCGTCCGAAGGGGCCGCTGTGGTGGTCAACGATCTGGGCGCGTCGCTGAAAGGCACCGGCCAGACCGAAACCGCAGCGCAAAAGGTGGTTGAAGAAATCAAGGCCGCCGGGGGCGATGCAATCGCCGATGGCGGCAGTGTCGCCGATCCCGACGCCGCACGTGCGATGATCGAGGCCGGGGTAAAGGAATTCGGCCGCATCGACGCCGTGGTGAACAATGCCGGCATCCTGCGCGACGGTTACTTCCACAAGATGACCTATGAGGATTTCGACGCGGTGGTGAAGGTCCATCTTTATGGCGCCTTCAACACCAGCCGCGCCGCCGCCGACTATTTCCGCGAACAGGAAAGCGGCGCGCTTGTGCACATGACTTCGACCTCGGGGCTGATTGGCAATTTCGCGCAAGCGAATTATTCCGCCGCCAAGCTGGGCATCGCTGCATTTTCGAAATCTGTGGCACTGGATCTCAAGCGCTGGAACGTGCGTTCCAATTGCATCGCGCCCTTCGCCTGGAGCCGGATGATCTCGTCGATCAAGACCGACACAGAGGAACAGCAAAAGCGGGTCGAGAAGGTCAAGAAGATGACCCCTGCCAAGGTCGCGCCGATGGCCTGTTACCTGATGAGCGATCGCGCGGCGGATGTGTCGGGGCAGATCTTCGCAGTGCGGATGAACGAGATATTCCTGTTCAACCAGCCCCGTCCGGTGCGCTCTGTCCACTCGGGTGAAGGTTGGACCGCTGATGAAATCGCCGAGCGCGCCATTCCTGCGCTCAAATCGCACTTCACACCGCTCGAAGTATCAGCGGATGTGTTTCCGTGGGATCCGGTCTGATGGGTAAGCGCAAGAAAAAAATCAGCTCGAAGATCGGCTGGAGCACCCCCGACCAAATCAACGTGCGCGGGCTCGACCTGCCGAACGAGATTCTGGGCCACATGAACCTGGGCGATCTGGCCTTTCTGCAACTGACGGGTCGCAAGGCCACGCCCGAGGAAAGTCGCGTCTTCAATGCCATCGTGATCACCCTGGTCGAACACGGGATCACCCCCTCGGCCATGGCCGCGCGCATGACCTATATGGGCGCACCGGAATCGCTTCAGGCGGCTGTCGCGGCTGGCCTATGTGGTTTGGGCACGGTGTTTGTCGGCTCCATGGAAGGCGCATCGAAGATGCTCTATGAGGCGCTGCCCGAGGAAAAACTGGGCACTGGCGCTGATCTGGATGCGATTGCCTTGGAAACGGTCGAGAAGTTCCGCGCCAAAAAGACCATCGTGCCGGGGCTGGGTCATCCGGTGCACAAACCGGTCGATCCGCGCACCCCGCGCCTGTTCGAAATTGCAGCCGAGAACGGCAAATCCGGTGAATACATCGAATTGATCCAGAAAATTCAGGTCGTCGCCGAGGAAAAGTCGGGCAAGATGCTGCCGATCAACGCCACTGGTGCGATTGGCGCGATCTGCTGCGAATTCGGCTTCCCCTGGAAGATCGTGCGCGGTTTTGGCGTCATGGCGCGGGCTATCGGGCTGGTTGGGCATATCCTGGAGGAAAGCGAAAACCCGATTTCCTTTGAATTGTGGCAGCGCGCCGAGCAGGAGATCCTCGAAACCTCCGGTCCCGGAGCAACCTGATCCTGTCCTATGTTGGCGAACATATCCTCGGCATGCCGCGATCCTTCTGAGGCCAGGAACATGAGTGAGATCGACCTTGACCCGCTGGCGCCCTGGCTGGGACGCTCCGAAACCAAGGAAGATGTTCTGCGCAGGGGTGGATTTCTGCCCCCCTGTCCCGCTGCCCGCCCGCATGTGGGCTGACGGCGGTGTTACACATATCGCGCGGCTGAAGATTGGAAAGACCGTCACCCGCCGCTCGTTATTCGGGGATATAACGGCCAAGCAAGGCCGCAGCGGGGCAATCGTCTTTGTCACTGTCGAGCACGAGTATTTCAGTGGCAACCGGCTGTGTATCCGGGAGAAGAAATCAATTGTCTTTCGTGAGATCACAAAGTCGCGCCCGGTGATGCTGCCCTGCGAATTGCTGTTGCACAATGAAGGGACCGAAACCTTCGGGACAGTCTGGTGTCAGAATCAAAACGGCGTTCGAAGCTTTTCCGCAGAAAACGCGACCGTCTGATCAGATTCAGTTGTTGACGAAAATTTCTAACGGTTGTTAGTTTGCGAGGAGCGACTTGGTGCATAGACCAGGCAAACCTCTGAATAAAGAGGTGGGAGGAGAAACGATGCGAGGAAAACTCGTTACCAACGGACAACTGTACGGTCAGGCTATGCTCGACTCCATGAGGTGTCGGGAAAAGACACGGGCTGCATCATGACCACGAATGGCGGGACCGTCCCATCACCGCTTGCGGTGCGTGGTGCAACTTTGAAATTTGGCGGTGTGACGGCGCTCGACGATGTGAGCATCACCGTAAACGACGATGAATTGCTTGCGATCATCGGCCCGAACGGTGCCGGAAAAACATCGCTTCTGAACGTTACCGCGGGCTTCTACCGTCCGCAGAAGGGCCGGATCGAATTGTCCGGGCAGGACGTGACCGGCCTGCGTGTTGACCAGATCGCCCGGCGTGGCCTGGCCCGTACTTTTCAGGGCACCCATCTTTTTGCCGGGCAGACCGTGGTGGAGAACATCATGATCGGCCGACACATGCTGATGAAATCGAATGTGTTTCAGGCCTTTTTCCAGTTTGGTCCTGTGATGCGCGAAGAGTCGGAGCATCGCGAAGCGGCAGAGGAAATCATTGATTTTCTGGAAATCGAGGCGATTCGGAGCAGGCCCGTGGGCACATTGGGCTACGGGTTGCGCAAGCGGGTCGATCTGGGGCGTGCGCTGGCGCAGGAACCGTCGATTCTGCTGATGGATGAGCCGATGGCTGGCATGAACTCGGAAGAGAAGGAAGACCTGGCGCGTTTCGTTCTCGATGTGCGCGAGGCGCGCAAAATCCCGGTGGTTCTGGTGGAGCACGACATGGGCGTTGTGATGGATCTTGCCGACCGGATCGTGGTGCTGGATTTCGGGAGGGTGATCGCCGAAGGCACACCCGAGGAGATCCAGAAAAACCCGGCTGTGATCAAAGCATATCTGGGGTAGCGGGATGGTCAAACAACGAACAGCAATGGTCTTTTCCGACCCGGTCGTCACGCAGTGCGAAACCCTGCCCCAGGTTTTGCTGGCCCGCGCACTTTCGGAGCCCAACGCGCTTGCCGAGCGCCACAAGCGGCTTGGTATCTGGCGCGAATTCACCTGGGCCGATGTGCTTGACAAGGTTCGTGCCCTGGCTCTCGGGTTGGAGAACCTGGGCCTGTCGGCGGGCGAATCCGTCATGATGATCGGCGAAAACGAACCCGAACATTTCTGGGCTGAATACTCCGTTCAGTCGTTGGGCGGCAAAGTCCTGTCTGTCTATCCGGATCAGAACGCCGAAGAAATTCTGTATTTGGCCGAAGACTCGCAAACGCGGATTTTTCTGGCGCAGGATCAGGAGCAGGTCGACAAATGCATCGAGATCGCGGGCAAGTACTCGGGTGCTCTGGCGATCGTTTACTGGGATGATTCAGGGCTCTGGGGCTATGATCATCCGCTGCTGCATTCCTTCGAAAGCGTGAGCGAGGCCGGGCGTGAAATCCACGCTGGGAACCCCTCCCGCTTTGAGGAACACATCAAACGCGGGCGCGCCGAGGACACGGCTCTGCTGTCCTACACGTCAGGGACCACGGGAAAGCCCAAGGGCGTTATCATCAGCCATCGTTACCTGTTCGACAATTGCTCGCGGGTGATGGGCGCGATCGATATCGCGCCCGGCACAGAATACCTGACCTACATTTCTCCCGCCTGGGTGACGGAACAGATTTTCGGCCTGTCGATCGGGCTGATCGCGCCGATGGTCGTCAACTTTCCCGAAGGCCCCGAGGAAGTGCTGGACAACATCCGCGAACTGGCGGTTGACGCTTTGGTGTTCAGCCCGCGCCAGTGGGAAAATCTTGCCTCCATCGTGCAGGCCCGGATGCTGGGTGCGGGCAAGATCCGTACCGCGATGTACAATTGGGGGATGAAGGTCGGTCGCGCCGTTCATGTCGAACGGCTGGAAGGGCGTAAGCCCAGCCTTGCCGCGCGCCTGCAACTTCCCTTCGCCGAAGCGCTGGTCCTGCATCACTTGCGCGACAATCTCGGCCTCGGCAAAGCCAGAAATGCGTTGAGCGGCGGTGCCCTGATGGCGCCGGACGTCTTTCGCATGTTCCACGCGATGGGGGTCAAACTGCGAAACGTCTATGGCGCTACCGAAATCGGGCTTCTGACCGCGCATGTGGGCGAAAGCTATCAGCTTGAGACAAGCGGCAGCTGGATGCAAAGCAACCCGGCCTACGGGGCGCCGCTGGAATTCCGGGTGTCGCCGGAAGGGGAACTCCTTGTGCGCGGCGGTTCGGGATTTGGCGGCTATCACGGCAAGCCCGACAAGACTGCGGAAGCGTTGACCGAAGATGGCTGGTATGAAACCGGCGACGCGGTGTCGATGACCGACGACGGAGAGCTCTTGTTCTTTGACCGTGTCAAGGACATGCGCCGCCTGGCAAACGGGCACAGCTACCCGCCGCAGTTTATCGAAACGCGGCTGCGCTATAGCCCGTTCATCAAGGATCTCATGACCTTGGGCGACGAAGCCCGCGACTTCGTCAGCGCGCTGATCAATATCGACATGGAAGTTCTGGGTCGTTGGGCGGAAGAGAACAAGATCAGCTTCTCCACCTATACCGATCTGTCGCAGAAACCCGAGATTCTCGAACTGATCAAAGGCGAAGTGGCGCGAATCAATGCGCTTTTGCCCGCGGGTTCGCGGGTGGCGCGATTTGCGAACTTCCCAAAGGAACTCGACCCGGACGAAGGCGAGTTGACCCGCAGCCGGAAACTGCGGCGGGCCTTTCTGGAAGAGCGATATGCGAAACTTGTCGAGGCGATTTATGGCGGTGATGATCAGGCTGACCTTGAAATCGCCGTGACCTATCAGGATGGCCGTCAGGGCGTGCTCAAGGCCACCGTGCGGATATCAGATGTAGAACACGCATCGAAGGCTGCCAGTCGGCAGTCCACACTTTGAAGGAGGTCGGTGACAATGGTCTATTTCATCAATGACATCATAACCGGGGCTTTGATCGGCCTGCTTTATTCGCTTGTGGCCATGGGCTTTGTGGTGATTTACCGTGCCAGCAAGGTGTTCAATTTCGCCCAGGGCGAACTTGTGATCATCGGCGGGTTCATCGTCTGGTACACGACCATGGAGGTCGAGCTCAGCCTCTGGCTGTCGATCCCGCTCTCGCTGGTTCTCGCGGGCATCGTCGGCTATCTCATCGAGCGGATTTTCCTGACAAAGCTGATCGGTGAATCGGTCTTTTCGATGGTCATGGTCACGGTCGGCCTGCTGATCCTGTTGCGCGGCGTTGTGCTGCTGCTGTTTGGCCCGGCCGTGCGACCTTTCCCGATCATCTTCCCGCTCAAGCCCCTGTTCCTCGGCGATATGTTGATCCCGATGAACCTGCTGATTGGCGGCATCATCACCATTGTCGCCGCCGTCGGTCTGTCGTGGTTCTTCAACCGGACCCGGTCCGGCCTGCGGATGACCGCGGTGGCGGAAGATCATGTCGTGGCGTCTTCGATGGGGATTTCCGTAAAGGGCTCGATTGCCTTCGCCTGGGTTCTGGGGGCGATCCTGTCCACCATCGGCGCGATGATCTTTCTCAGCGGAAAGTCACTGACCTTCCTGGCCTCGGATATCGGCTTTGCGGCCCTGCCAGTGGCGCTTTTTGCCGGGTTGGAATCCATCGGCGGGCTGATCCTCGCGGGGGTGATCATCGGCATCGCCCAGAGTCTGACCACAAACTACCTCGATCCTTTGATCGGCGGCTCTCTGGGCAGCGTCGTGCCCTACATCATCATGCTTGCCATTCTGCTGATCCGGCCCACCGGGCTGTTCGGCTGGCGCGCGATCGAGCGGGTGTAACTCATGGACCCTTCCGGCATTTTCCCCACAAGCTATCGCACCGACAGACGCGTCGTCCGCACGCGTTGGCAAGCGATTGCACTGGCCTTGTTCATGGTTCTCATGCTGGCGGCGCCCTATCTTGCGAGCGGGCGCATCATTGCCGTGCTGAACATGATGATGATCAGCGCCGTCATCGCCGTCGGGCTTCAGATTTGCACCGGCTATGCCGGGCAGATCAATCTCGGCCAGGCGGCATTCATGGGTGTCGGTGCCTATACGGCCTCGATCCTGGCCTCAAAAACCGGCCTCACGTTCCTTCTGACGATTCCCTTGGCCGGGTTCTCGGCTGCGCTGTTCGGCTTTCTCTTCGGCCTGACTGCGGCACGGATCAAGGGGTTCTACCTGGCTCTGACAACCATCGCGGCCCAGTTCATCTTTCACTTTGCGGTCCTGAACCTGCCATCGACCTGGATGGGTGGGTCAAACGGCATCACAGTTCCCCCTGCGGAACTTTTCGGACTGCGCTTTGTCGGCGAAACATCGCAATTCTACATGAATCTCGTGGTTGCTTCGATCATGATCGCCGGCGCTTTCGGGATCGTGCGGTCACGCTTTGGCCGGGCCTTCGTGGCCGTCAGGGACGATGACGTGGCAGCCGGCATCATGGGCATCAACGTTGCGGCCACCAAGGCGAATGCCTTTCTGATCGGCGCGTTCTATGCCGGCGTGGGGGGCGCGCTCTGGGCCTATCTGATCCGCTTTGTCGGTGTGGATCAGTTCACCTTGTTTAACTCGATCTTCTTCGTGGCCATGATCATCGTCGGCGGAATGGGGTCGATCGTGGGGGCTTTGGTCGGTGTGTTCATCATCCGCCTGATACAGGAAATCATCGCGACGGTCGGCCCCAATATCGCTGAGTCGGTGTCCTTTCTGGGCGGCGACATCGTATTCGCCGGCATGAATGTCATTCTCGGCGGCGTGATCGCATTGTTCATGATCCTTGAACCCAAGGGGCTGATGCACCGCTGGAATATCCTGAAATCATCTTACCGTATCTGGCCGTTCCCCTATTGACGAACAGGGTGGCTTTAAACCTGGGAGGAATAACAATGACCTACAAGACAAGACTTGGGCTTCGCGGCCTGCTGGCAGCGGGTGCCATAGCAGTCACGACAGCCATGCCGTTCAAGGCGCAGGCGGAAACGACATACAATCTGGCTCTGCTTTCGGACTTTTCCGGTCCCTATGCTGACATCATGCCCATTCTGGCAGGCGGACGCGAGGCTGTGTTCACTTGGTGGAATGAAACCCGCGGCAAGGAACTTGGCGTAAGGCTGAACTACAAGAACTACGAAACCCGCTATGACGCGGCACAGGTCGCGAGCCTCTGGCCCGGGATCAAATCGGAACTGGACCCGATTGCCGTGGTGGGCCTCGGCGGGCCTGACGTTGCCGCCCTGTCCGAACGCCTGCCGGAAGACAAGATCCCGATGTTCATGGCGACAGCCGCATACGGCTATGCCTGGCAGTCCGATGCCTGGATTTTCAATCCGCGTCCGACCTATTCGCACGAAAGCGCAGGCTTCCTCGCTTGGTTGAAAGAGAAGCGGGGCGGCGATGAGCCTCTCAAATTCGCAGTTATGGCCTCAGAAGCCTCGCCTGCCTATGTCGATATGGCCAAGGGTCTCGAACTTTATGCAGAAGAGAACCCGGAAGAACTTGATCTCGTCGAGGTCATCTATACCGAAGTACAACCGACCGATCTGACGACGCAGATGCGCCGCGTCGCGCGGGCCGGAGCCGAAGCTTTGATCATCCAGACAAACACGTCGATCGTGGTTGCGGCGAAACGTGGATTGCAAGCCAACGGCGCCGACATCCCGATCATGATGAGTTCGCATAACGGGCTGCCCGCCTCCGGCGGTGCGCTTGGCGGACTCGAGCAGCTCGAAGGCGATTACGAAGCCTACGGTATGGCCGTTGCGGCTGACGAGGATACTCCCTCGCGGCAATTTTATGAAACACTGGTTTCCGATCATGGTCTCGACGCGCCTTGGAACGTCGTCACCGCGATGGGCATTTCCCAGGGTCTGTACACCGTGGCCGTGATCGGGCACGCGATCGAGGAGAACGGCGCCGAGGGTCTGACCGGCGAGAAGGTGCGCGAGGCGCTCTTTGCCGGGCCTATCACCACCGAGGAAACCCACGGGTTCCTGCCGACCCTGACCTTCACCCCCGAAGCGCCTTTCCCTCTGAAGGGTCTCAAGGTGAATGTGGGCACCGTCAAGAATGGCAAGATCTCCATTGAAGCCACCGGCGTCGATGTTCCCGACGTTCACAAGTGGTAAAATAACCGGGCGCCGCGATTGCGGCGCCCGTCCTGATCCTTAGCCCCGGGCAGAATGACCATGCTGGAACTCAACAACGTGGAAGTGACCTATTCCGACGTCATCCTGGCGCTCAAGGGCGTGTCGATGTCTGTCCAGGACGGTCAATGTGTTGCGCTGCTCGGCGGCAATGGCGCGGGAAAAAGCACCACGCTCAAAGCCATTTCCGGGACGCTGAAGTCCGAAGACGGGACCGTTTCGGCGGGGTCCATCATGCTGAACGGCACCGCGATTCAGAACATGGAAGCGTCGAATGTGGTGAAGAACGGTCTGATCCACGTGATGGAAGGCCGGCGCGTGCTGCGTCACCTCACCTCCGAGCAGAACCTGATCGTCGGCGGGCACATGGTGCCCAACTCTGCCGAGCTGAAAAACCGGCTGGACCATGTCTATACGCTGATGCCGCGCCTTGCGGACCTGCGCAGCCGCACCGCCGGCTTCATGTCCGGCGGCGAGCAGCAGTTGCTGCTGATCGGCCGGGCGATGATGGCCAAACCGAAACTCATCGCGATCGACGAACCGTCGCTGGGGTTGGCCCCGATGATGATCCGCGATGTCTACGCGGTGCTCAAGCAACTCAAATCGGAAGGCACGACGTTCTTCCTGGTCGAACAGAACAGCGCCGCGGCGCTGTCGATCGCGGATTATGCCTATGTGATGGAAAACGGACGTATCGTGATGGACGGCCCGGCCGACAAGCTCGCCGATAACGAGGACATCAAGGAATTCTATCTCGGTGTCACCGCCTCGGGCGAACGCAAGAGCTATCGTGAAATCAAACACTATCGGCGCCGCAAGAGATGGCTGGGATAGGAAAGGAATTGCTATGAGTGAGCTACTCGACATCAAGGGACGTACTGCATTTGTAACCGGGGCCGGTCAGGGCGTGGGCCGACAGGTCGCGCTTTATCTGGCCCAGCACGGCGCAGGCGCCGTTGTGATCAACGATTTCCACGCCGAGCGCGCCGAAAGCGTTGCTGCCGAAGTGGAAGCGGCAGGCGCAAAGGCGCTCCCGCTCGCTTTTGACGTGTCCGATTTCGAAGCGGTCGGCGCGGCCTTTGCCAAGGTACAGGAAACCTTCGGCAGCGTGGATATTCTGGTCAATAACGCGGGCAACGCCGGGCCGACGTCGCGGCTTGACGACCTGGTTCCGTTCTGGGAATCGGACCCGTCGGAATGGCGCCGCTGGATGGCCACCAATTTCGATGGGGTTCTAAACTGCACCCGCCATGCGATGCCGCTGATGGTCAAAGGCGGCTATGGGCGTATCGTGACGGTGATCTCGGACGCGGGCCGCGTGGGCGAGCCGCATCTGGCGGTGTACTCCGGTGCCAAGGCCGGGGCGGCAGGTTTCATGCGCGCCATTGCAAAGGCCGGTGGCCGATTTGGCATCACCGCAAATTGCGTCGCCCTGGGCGGCACCAGAACCCCGGCGGTCGCCGATCTGCTCCCCGACGCCGAGACCGAAAAGCGGGCGCTGTCGCAATATGTGATCCGCCGGCTGGGCGAGCCGGAAGACCCCGCCGGCATGATCCTGTTTCTCTGCTCGGATGCCGCCAGCTGGATCACCGGACAGACCTATCCGGTGAATGGCGGGTATTCCTTTGCCTGCTAGCGCCAAATGCGGGGGGTGGCCGTCAATCGGAGCCGCCCGCAAAGACGCTGTCATTGTCGGCGCCGATCTCCGGAGGCAGGCCCGAAATCTCGGAGTCAAAATTGTCGAACTTCAACGGCTGGACCAGGAAGGTTTCGGTCTTGCCGCCGTCCTGCGTCATGGTGCGCAGCAGCTGGCGCGCACGCACATGCGGGTCATCAAGCGTTTCAACGAGCGAATGGAGCGGGCCCCAGGGCACGCCGGCGCGGTCGAACTGATCGCCCCAGTCATTGCGCGTCTTGCTGACCAGCACCGCCGCGATCTCTTCGCGCAGCGCGTCCTTACGGGCGACACGCTCGCGACCTTTCAATCCAGCAAGCTCCGGCTTGCCGATCACATTGCAGAACGGTGTCCAGAACCAGTCCTCATGCGCGATAGACAACGTCATCAACTTGCCGTCCTTGCAGGTAAACACGCCATAGGCCGGTTCGGCGATGAACTCGCCAAGCGGCGTGCCATTGGCCGCCGGAACAAGGAAGGCGGTGAGCATGGAGACCACGGCGTCCGACATCGAGACATCCACGTAACGCCCCTGCCCCGTGCGCTGACTGGAGACAACCGCCGACAGGATTGCGATGGCCGCAAACAGCGCCGCGCCAATATCCGCCAAGGGGACGGTCGGCAGCGGTCCGGCCTGCCCGGCATCCGCCTGATCGGCCAGCAGACCACCGACCCCTTCATAGCTCAGATCGTGCCCTGCCCTGTCTCGATAAGGTCCATCCTGCCCGTATCCCGAAATCGACACGTAAACGAGGCTCGGATTGATCTTGCGGATGTCCTCGAACCCGGCACCGAGCGCCGCGAGCTTTCCGGGGCGGAACCCTTCAACGATGACATCGGCGGTTTGCGCAAGGGTGCGAAATTGTGCGAGGCCATCGGCGGATTTCAAGTCGAGCGCCACGCTGCGCTTGCCACGGTTCAGCGCCCTGAACAGCGGTGGAAATTGCCGGGCCGGATCGCCGACCCCCGGTCGTTCGATCATGATCACCTCGGCCCCCATGTCCGACAACAGCATGGTCGCATAGGGACCGGGGAATTGTTCGGCGAGGCTGAGGATTTTCAGGCCGGCCAGGGGTGCAGTGCTCATATCAGGCTCCAGGTCTTGTTTTTTCCGCGTGCGGGACCACCCCATAGCAGCGCAATCCGCCGCAAAAGGCAAGCCGAAAACAGAAATCATCTTTGTTCTTCAGGAGGTTAACGTGACTGAAGCCCCCCAGGCCCTGTCCGTCGAACGTGTGGCTAGAACCGAATGGATCACCTTCCAGCGGACCGATCAGTTGAACGCCATGTCCACGCAGATGCTGCGCGAGATGACCGCCGCTCTGGAAACGGCGATTGCCGATGACGCGGTGCGCGCCATCGTCCTGACCGGGTCGGGTCGGGCGTTCTGCGCCGGTGCCGATCTGAAGGAGGTTGCGGGCGCCAAACATGAACCCGGCGAGCCGGATCTGCTTGATCTGGTCGACCACACCTTCGGGTTGATGCGCGATGGCCCCAAACCCGTGATTGCCGCCGTGAACGGGCTGGCAATGGCCGGCGGCCTTGAAATGGTGATGGCCTGCGATCTGGTCTTTGCTGGCGAAAGCGCGAAACTGGGCGATGCCCATTCCAATTTCGGTGTCTTTCCCGGTGCCGGGGGCGCAGCGATCCTGCCGCGCCGGATCGGGCTGAACCGGGCCAAATACCTGCTGTTCTCGGGCGAAAACGTATCGGCGCAGGTCATGATGGACTGGGGGCTGGTCAACACCGTCGTGCCGGACGCGGAATTGCGCGCCGCCGTACAGGCTTTCACCGACCGGTTGTCGGACAAGAGCCCCGCTGTGTTGCGCCGCATGAAGAAGGTGGCGAACCGGTCGCTGAACGTGGACGAAACCGCCGCCCTGGCCGAAGAGATGCTGAACCTGCGCGCGCATATGCGTTCCTGGGACATGCGCGAAGGGCTGGCGGCTTTCAATGAAAAGCGCAAACCGCAGTTTCGCGGTTACTGAAAAGGAGACTGCAAGATGCAGGACATCTACGTTGTTGGCGTCGGGATGACGCCGTTCGGAAAATTCCGGGACAAATCGATCAAGGACATGACGGGCGAGGCCGTCGCCGCCGCACTGACCGACGCCGGGGTGACGGCCGATCGCATCGACGGCGCGTTCTTCTCGAACGCGGTGCAGGGCCATATGGAAGGCCAGCACATGATCCGGGGTGAGATCGCGCTGCGCGAGATGGGTATTCAGGGCATTCCGGTAGTCAATGTCGAAAACGCCTGCGCCAGCGCCTCGACCGGTTTCAAGCTGGCGGTCGATTTCCTCAAGGCCGGCAATGGCGATTGCTGCCTGGCTGTGGGCGCCGAGAAGATGTATTCCGATGACCGTGCGCTGATGTTTTCGGCCTTTGACAGCGGCTGGGACGTCAGCAACGGCGAAGAGGTCGCGCAGCGTCTGGCCGATCTGGGCGCCGGGGTCGAGGAACCCGAAGGGTCGAAGTCGCCCAAACCCTATAGTGTATTCATGGATGTCTATGCAGGCTTCGCGCGGCTGCACATGAAGACCTTTGGCACCACGCAGGAACAGTTCGCCGCCGTCTCGGCCAAGAACCACGCGCATTCGGCGCATAATCCACTGGCGCAATACCGCGATGCGATGACCATCGAACAGGTTTTGCACGCGCCGCCCATTACCTACCCGCTGACCCTGCCGATGTGCGCGCCGATCTCCGACGGCGCGGCGGCCGCCGTGCTTTGCACCGGTGAGGGGCTGAAGCGGCTGGGGCTCGATCCGGCCCGCGCGATCAAGGTCAAGGCGGCGATCCTGCGCTCCGGCACCGACCGTCCGCCGGAGGATTTTGAAAATCACCTGACCCGCCTGGCGGCGCTTCAGGCCTATGAACAGGCCGGGCTTGGCCCCGAGGACATGTCGGTTGCCGAGGTGCACGATGCCACCGCCGTGGGCGAGGTGATCCAGATCGAAAACCTCGGCTTTGTGGCATTTGGCGAGGGTGGCCCGGCCAGCCTGCGTGGAGAAACCAGTATCGGCGGACGGATCCCGGTAAACCCCTCCGGTGGGCTGGAATCCAAGGGGCACCCGGTCGGGGCCACCGGGATCGGCCAGATCTTTGAACTGGTCACACAACTGCGCGGCGAAGCTGGCGCGCGCCAGGTTGAAGGCGCGCAAAACGCGATTGCCGAAAACGGCGGCGGCCTGCACGGCGTCGAGGAAGCTGCCGCCTGCGTCACCATTCTGGGCCGCTGAAACAAGGAAAAGAACAATGGAAAACGTGATCGCCGCCGCTCAGGCAATCTATTCAGACGAGCAACGCATGTTGCTGGAAAACTTCCGCAAGATGGCCGAGGCGGAATTCGCGCCGCTGGCCGAGAAATACGAAAACCTCGGCCACCCGCCCGATGCGGAAACGCTGAAATCCCTGTTCGCCAAGGTCGAGGAATTCGGGCTGATCAGCGGCCTTATCCCCGAAGAGGACGGCGGCGCCGGGATCGACCGCATGACCTATGGCATCCTCTACGAAGAACTCGCCCGGATCTGGGCCGATCTGGCGATTGCGGTGCTGATCCAGGGCCACGCGGTGTTTGCGGTCAACCTTTTGGGCGACGCGGCGCAAAAAGAGGCCTATCTGAAGCCACTCCTGCGCAGCGAACGCATTTGCGCCACCTGCATTTCCGAGCCGGAAGTCGGCTCGAACGTGCGCGAGGTCAAGACCCGCGCAGAACGCAAGGGGGGCAAGATTTTCGTCACCGGACAGAAGCTCTGGATTTCCAATGGGGCCCAATCGGACTTTGCCATTGTGGTGTGCAATCTGGATGACGGGATTTCCATGGTCATCGTCGACCGCGACACCGGCGGTTATGAAAGCCGCGAGTTGCGCAAGATGGGGCTTGTCGGTGCCTCGACCTGCGAATTGTTCTTTGATCAGGCCGAAACCACGGAGGCCCACGTTCTGGGCAATTCCGGCGGCGGTCTGTTCCAGACCTTGAAGCTGTTTGAAAGCGCGCGTGTGTTTGTTGGACTGACCAGCATCGGCATCGCTCAGGCGGCGCTGGAATGTGCGGTCAAATATGCCCAGGAACGCGAGCAGCATGGCAAACCGATTGGCGGGCATCAGTTGATCCAGGGCTATCTGGCGGACATGGCCACCCATCTCGATGCCGGTCGGCTTTTGTGCCAACGCGGGCTGCAACTCTTGGATCTGGGCGTGCGCTGCGACACCCAGACCTCGATGGCAAAATGGTATGCGACCGAGATGGCTGTCGAAATCGCCGGCAAAGCGGTGCAAATCCACGGCGGCAACGGCATCACCAAGGAGTTTCCCGTTGAGCGGCATTTCCGCAATGCCAAGGTCATGCCGATTCCAGACGGCACCACCGAAATTCAGAAGCTGGTGATCGGGCGAAACCTGACCGGGTTGAACGCGTTCTGAAAAAGGGCCTTGGCCGCCCCACCCTCGACGGTCGTCAGCGTCGAGGGTGGGCACGACCCGGCGGGATCGCGATACGGGCGCGAAGGGTCAGTAGGAGTTTGGAATCCCCAGTGCCTTCTCGGCCACGTAGGAGAGGATCAGCTCCTCGCTGACCGGCGCGATAACGTTCAGTACGCTTTCGCGGAAGTACCATGCCGCCCAAGATGCGTGCTGCGCCTGACGAAAAAGGGCGGCAAGTTGCCCAGCCGCCCATCTGTTCCTGCCGCTATCGCAGAGGATTGAGAATCGATCTCAGCCGTCTTTTTGGTTGATGATCAGTTCTGCATTCTCGGGCAGTTCCGCAACAACGCTCACCGCATCGGCACGGATCCTTGCATGCAATTTGAAGGCCTCTGCTGCGGCTGTTTCCGCAGTTGTGGCGTCGGCACCGTCTTCCAGCACAAGCGAAAGCCGGATCATGTCACGGTCACTTTCGCGTGTCACCACGGCCTGCGCGGCCTTTGCGCCCGGCGTCGCGATCACGACTTCTTCGATCACGCGGGGATAGACGAAGATCTCGCGCACTTTAACCGCCGCGCCGACCCGGCCCTGCAACGCAGAAATGCGGCCGACACTGCCATCTTCATTGCTTTCCAGAGCAAAGGCGCTGTCGCCGGTGCCGAACCGGATCATCGGCCAACTGGCATCGCGCGCGGTCACGACAACCTCGCCCGGTTCGCCATGGGCTACCTGCTCGCCACTGATCGGATCGCAGATCTGCACCACGCGGTCGGGATGAACCAGATAGCCTTCGCCGCCATCCTCATAGGCGACAAGGCCCAGATCGGCGGTGGCATAGGCGGCCCAGGTGGCCACGCCATATTCGGCCTCGATCCGGCGGCGCTTGGCCATCCAGTCGCCCATCTCACCGCCGAGGAAGGCGGTTTTCACCTTCCACGCATCCCGGCCATAGGTTTCGATCACCTTGTCCGCCAGCGTCAGGAAAAACGCGGTCGAGGCGCAGATCGAGGTCACGCCGGTTTCGACGATGATCTGCGCTTGAAGCTCGGTATTGCCGACGCCGCCAGGAATGACTGTGGCACCCGCAGCCTGCGCCGCTTCGTCAAACAACAGACCCGCCGGCACCAGGTGATACATCCAGGTGTTCAGGATGATGTCACCTCCGCCCACGCCTGCGGCCTTGAACAGCAGGTCAAGCCCATGCCCGCCGCCGCCCGGAAGCGCCGGTTCGAAGATCGGGCCGGGTGAGACGTAGATCCGTCCGATATCTTTCAGATCAGAAGCGAGGAATCCGCCGAAAGGCGGGTTGTCGCGCTGGATCTTCAGAAGGTCTTCTTTTTTCATCACCGGCAGACGCGACAAGTCCGCCAACGATGTCACAGCCGCCGGATCGAATCCGGCAGCTGCAAATCGTGATTTCAAACCCGGGGCCTTCTCGGCCGCGGCCGCATAGGCTTGAGCTATGTCCTGGTAAATGTCGTCAGACATGTTCATGCCTCCTTGAGCCGTCGGGGTTTAAAGCGGGCAGTCCTTGCGGAAGTTGGGAGCCCGCTTTTCGCGGTGCGACAGCACACCTTCCTTGACGTCCTCACCCATGAAGCCAAGCATCTCCAGCGCGGTCGACGCGTCAAAGATCGGGCCAGCCTGGCGCAGCCAGTTGTTCAGCGAATACTTGGTCCAGCGGATCGCGCTTTGCGAACCATTGGCCAGATCGACAGCCGTGTCCAAAGCGATTTTCTGCAGCTCTTCGTCCTCGACACACATCGACACCAGACCGATGCGTTCAGCTTCTTCGCCGGACACCGGCTTGCAGGTCATCAGGTAGTATTTCGCCTTGGCCATCGATGTCAGCAGCGGCCAGATGATCGCCGCGACGTCACCGGCGGCGACACCCAGGCGCGGGTGGCCATCGACGATCTTGGCTTTCTTGCCGGCGATCGAGATGTCGGCGAGGAGCGCCACGACAAGGCCAGCGCCCGCCGCCGGGCCATTGATCGCGGAAATGATCGGCTTGTTGCAGTTGATGATGTTGTAGACGAGACCCTTGGCCTCTTTCCACGTCTTCATGATTTCGTACGAGTTGCCCATCATGTTTTCGATCAGGCTGAAATCGCCGCCCGCCGAAAACGCCTTGCCCGCGCCGGTCACGATCACCGCGTTGATATCGGGGTCGCGGTCGATGTCGACCCACATATCCGTCATCTGGGTGTGGGTTTCCGCATCAACGGAATTCAACGTCTCGGGCCGGTCGAACGTGATGCGCAGAACGCGATCCGCCGGATAGTCGAATTTCAACTTGTCGTATTTTGCGTAACGGTCCGACATATTTCTGTTCCTTCACTTGATATTGTTGTGGGTTTAACCAGGCAATCCGAGGACGGCCTTGGAAAGGATATTGCGTTGGATTTCGTTTGATCCGCCGTAGATGGTTCCCGGTCGGGCCTTGTAGAAGCTGGCCAACACGTCGACGCTGACATTGCCGACCTGCAGCGGCCCGATGGAGCCGCCATCCGGGCCTGCCGCCTCGATCATCAGTTCGGTGATGCGCTGGAAGCACTCGGTCACCCAGATCTTGAGCATCGAGACATCCGCGCCCAGTGTTTCGCCGCGCTTGAGTTGATCGGCGAAACGCGTGTAAAGCGCGGCGTGATCCTCAACGTCGAGCGCCGCCTGCGCAAAGCGGTCGCGGAACACCGGGTCGTCAAAGGCGCCACGGCCACGGGCAAAGCTTTCGAGCTGTCCCAGAGCATTCTGGGCCAGGTTCGGCGCTCCGATGAAAATGCGCTCGAAGCTCAAAAGCGCCTTGGCCATCGTCCAGCCCTTGTTCAGCTCGCCGACCAGGTTTTCCTTCGGCGCGCGGGCACTGTCGAAGAACACTTCGCAAAACTCTTTCTCGCCCGACAGGGTTGTGATCGTACGCACCTCGACGCCGGGCTGATCCATCGGCGCAAGAAGGAAACTGATGCCCTGCTGTTTCTTCGGCGCATCCGGATCGGTGCGCACCAGCATAAAGATGTGCGACGCGTCATGCGCCATCGTGGTCCAGATTTTCTGACCGTTGATGACAAAGTCGTCGCCGTCAATCTCCGCGCGTGTGCGCAGGTTGGCGAGGTCTGACCCGGCACCGGGTTCGGAATAGCCCTGACACCAGATGTCTTCGCAACTCAGAATACGCGGCAGCCAATAGTCTTTCTGTTCCTGGGTGCCGAACTTGATGATCAGAGGGCCGACCATCTGAATACCCATGTCCCGTCCGCGGTTCACGCCCCAGCGCTGCTGTTCTTCGTAGAAAATCAGCAGTTTGGCCGCGTTCAGCCCCATGCCGCCAAATTCCGCAGGCCAGGCCGGGGCAACCCAGCCCTTGGCATGCAGCTTGACATGCCAGTGCTCAATCTCGGCAAACTTTGGACGATGTGACAGATTGCGCAGTTCTTCGGGATATTCGGCTTCAAAGAACCCGCGCACCTCTTTGCGGAAGTCCGCATCGCTGATTGCGTTCCAATCGGTCATTGTGCGGCTCCTTCTTCTTCGCGCGCATCGAACCAAATCCGCCTGTGATAGGCGTCATCGCCCAGCCAGGCCGACAAAACCAGCGCCCGGTTCAGGTAAAGCCCGATGTCATATTCGTCGGTATACCCAACCGCCCCATGCATTTGGATCGCGTCGCGCGTGATCTTTTTGGCGGCGGTGACGGCCCGCGCCTTGGCACGACTGGCCAGCTGTGCGCGGCGTTTGGGATCGGCTTCGGCGTCCATCTGCGCCAGAACTTCGCGGACACCCGCCTGCGCGACTTCGCGCATGATATGCAAATCCACGGCGCGGTGCTGAATGGCCTGGAATGACCCGATCGGCTTGTCAAACTGCTCCCGCGTCTTGATGTAGTCGAGCGTGATGTCAAAAGCGCTGTCGGTCAGGCCGACAAGTTCGGCGGCGGCAAGGGCGGTTGCATCGCTGATCGCCTCGGCGAGCGCGTCTTGAACTGCGGGGCCTTCGGCAAGTTGTTCCGCCGGGGTTCCGGAAAAGGAGAGCTCGCCCAGGGAACTGCCGTCGGCCTGTGTACGCTTGTCGACAGAAAGCCCGGTTGCGCTGGCGTCTGCAAGGACCAGAACCGGCCCGTTGTCACCCTCGGCCACAACAAGGAACCCCTGTGACCCGGGCGCACCGGCCACCCAGGCCTTGCTGCCCGTCAGCTTGCCGTCCGCATAGCGACATGTCGCTTCGCCCGGCGCGCCGCCAGGACCGCGTTCCTGCCAGGCGACCGCCAGGACAGAGTCACCGCTGATCAATTGGGCCATCTTCGGATGATCCGGGCACACGCGCCGCAAAAGGCCAAGGCTTAACCCGACCGTCATCACCACGGGTTCCGGGGCAATCACCCGGCCAACCTCTTCGGCAATGACGCCGCCCGCGGCCAGGCCCATGCCGAGCCCGCCGTTTTCTTCGGGCACGGTCACGCCGAAAACGCCGGCCTCGGCCAATTCGCGGACCATCGCCGGGTCAAAGTTGCCACCGGCATCGCGCAGTTTTCGGGCGCGTCCGCTGCCGCCAGCCCGCTCAAAAAGCGTGCGGGTACTCTCGCGCAGCAGGCGAAGATCGTCTTGTTCGCTGGAGGTCATGTCAGTCTGTGTCATTTTGTTTACGCTGTATCATCACGGGGGTGTCGGTCGAAAAAACGACTTCTCCCTTTGGGTTCTTGGCGCTGAGTGTATAGTGCAGGATACCCCGGTCGGGCTTGCTTTTTGACGGCGTGACCGAGTTGATCGTCAATTCGATATCGAGGGGTTCATCCGGACGCACGGGACGGTGCCAGCGCAGATTGTCGAATCCGATGCCGCCGATATTGGCGATTCCAACCATGAACTCCGTCATGATCGGCTTGAACACCTCAAGCATTGTCTGAAAGCCCGAGGCGATCAGGCTGCCGTGCACGGTGGCCGCATAGTCTTCGTCGGTGTGCAGCTGTTGCGGGTCCCACTCCTCGGCGAAGGCTATGATCGCCTCCTTGCTCATCGGGTCGCTGCTAAAGCGAAACACCTGGCCCGGCGCAAAGTCCTCCAGATACTTCAAGAGGCGCCCTCCTTCGAGAACCCGGAGTCATACCCGGTCGAGTCCTTGGAAATGCGTACCCGGTTGAACTCTTCCAGTTTCGGGTAGGTCTCCTTGAAGACCCCCAGGAATTCCTCCATCGGCGCGTCGAAATAGAGCCCCCGGTCGTTCACGTATTCCATGTGCCGATGGTTCTGTTCGTCGAACTCGTGAAAGAGCGCATCGTGATAGCCGTCAAAGACCAGCGGCTTGACGCCGAATCGCTCACAGAGCTCCATGTTGAACGCGGGCGTGATCTTGTAGGGCTCACCGTCCAGCCACAATTGAACGTAGCCGTGATAGATAAACAGATCCGTCCCCATCAGCTCTTGCAGCTTGGGCGTATTCAGGTGGTTGCGCACATCGGCAAAGCCCAGTGCGGCGGGGATACCCACCGCCCGCAGGCAGGCCGCCAGAAGAATTGCCTTGGGCACGCAAAACGCCGCTTCCGCTCCGGCAATTCGGCTGGCACGGTAGGAATCTTTATCCAGCGCAAAGCAATAGGGATCGTAACGGATTTCATCGCGCACCGCTTCGAACAAGCGGATCGCCTTGTCGCGTTTGGAGGCGTCCGATGGGAGGTCACGCAAAGCCGAGGATACAAAACTCTGCACTTCGAGGCTGTCACTATCGACATACCGCGCCGGCATGACATAACGCTCAGCTTCGACCGGCAGGTCGTCTTTGGATTGCGTCATTGCGTCCCCCTCTTTTCTAACGATTGTTAGATTAATGATTTGAAACCTGCCCGTCAACGGGATTTATACAGACCTTCTGTGGTTCGGCATCCTATCGAGCATAGCCTTCCCCTAGGGAAGCGGCACGTGATGCCATACGCCCGGGAACGCGGAAACACGGAGCGATCCGTATCAAGCGCGCAGACATGATCCTGCCCTGCCAGAAATACCCTTTTCCGGTCGCAGACGCACCGTGTGGCAGCCTGCAGGCCAACCGCCGATTCGGCGGGTTCCATGAACGAACAGCATCAATCGGTTGCCGTCAACAGCGGCCCCAACCAGTCAAGGGAGCAGCGGTAACAGTGCGAACCGCATGGCAAAACCCGCTTTTCGAATCCTCCCATCGCTGGGTGCCGGGCGCCATCTCCTGTTGCGAGAGCTTGAATGCTCTTCGGCCCGGCCGCGCGCATGAGCGTCGCCATCGGGCCGGGAGTTTTCCTGAGCAACTGAGGCACCGTTCAAACCTCAGGCGAAACGCGCGGCTCCGTTGTTCAGAACCAGAACGTCGCGTTCCAGGACCGAAGCGCGGAAGCGAGCCTCGCCACCTTCCTCCCAGATTTCAAACCGTACGGTTTCGCCTGGATAAACCGGCGCGGAGAACCGAACATCCAGGCCGACCAGCCGCGCGGCATCGTAGTCAAGCGACGCCTTGAGGATCGCCCGCGCTGCCAGACCATAGGTTGCCAGACCGTGCAGGATCGGGCGTTCGAACCCGACGGAGCGGGCAACATCCGGGTCCGCATGAAGCGGGTTGTAGTCCCCGCTGAGGCGGTAGATCAGCGCCTGACGCGGCATGGTCTCGATATCGCAGACATGATCCGGCGCGCGGTCGGGTACCACTGCGGGAGCGGGACCGGGCTTGTTTTCGCCGCCGAACCCGCCGTCGCCCCGGCAAAAGGCAGACATCGCCACGCGCGCGAGCTTTTCACCGCTGTCCGCGTCGATAATGTCGCGGCTCTGATAGATGACGGCGCCCTTGCCCTCACCCTTGTCGGAGATGAAATCGATCTTGCTCCGACCGATGAACCGGCCCTTCACCGGCAGCGGCTTGTAGATGTCCAGCCATTGCTCGCCGTGCAGCAGTTTTTGCCAGTTCACGCCGGTCCTGGGATCGGCCAGCCAAAAGCCCGGATACCCCATTGTCACCGCCATCGAGGGAACCGCCTTGAGACCGTCCTCATAGACATAGGCCAGTTCTTTCTTGTCAGTCGGATCCTCGCCAAACCCCAGTCCGAGCGCATAAAGGATGGTATCCCGCTCGGTCAGTGTCTGTTCGATTTCCTCAAAGTCCCAGTTCGAAAGTACCTCGAAATCCAATGGCATGATCTTTCCTCCCTTGATTGCCGTCAGAGCGTGTTTTGTGACCCCAGAATTGCCGTGACCTGGCTGGACAGCACACCGCCATTGCCATGCGCCAGCGCCAGGTCGATATTGTTCAATTGCATACCCGGCGCGTCGCCACGGATCTGGCGGGCGGCCTCGATCACAGTGAAAATACCGTACATGCCGGGGTGCACACAGGACAGGCCGCCGCCGTTTGTATTCACCGGCAGGATGCCGTCCGGCGCGATATGCCCGCCTTCCACAAGGGCGCCACCCTCGCCCTTGGCACAGAAGCCAAGGTCTTCGAGGAACAGGATCGTGTTGATGGTGAAGGCATCGTAGAGTTCAACCACCTGGATATCACCCGGCGCGACCCCCGCCGCGGCAAAGGCGCGCTGGCCCGACTCGCGGGCTGCGGTGACCGTGAAATCCTTCATCTGCGAAATCTGCCGGTGCGAGCTGGCCGCGGCACTGCCCAGTACATAAACTGGTGCCTTTGGAAAATCCCTGGCGCGGTCGGCCCGCACCATCACGATTGCGCCGCCGCCATCGGTCACCAGGCAGCAATCGCGCACCGTCAGCGGATCGCCCACCATGCGCGCGCCGAGCACGTCCTCGCGAGTCAGCGGGCCGCGTTCGAACGCTTCGGGGTTGTGCCGCGCCCAGGCCCGCGCAGAGACCGCCACATCCGCCAATTGCTCGCGTGTGGTACCGTATTCGTGCATGTGCCGCGCCGCCGCCATCGCATAGGCGGAAATCGGATAGCGTGGATTATATGGCGCCTCATAGGCCGGCGGGCGCGAGGCCGTCACCAGCTTGCCCGACGCCGTACGTTGATTGGAGCCATACACGATCAGCGCGACATCACACAGACCAGCGTCAAGCGCCATGGTCGCGGATGTCAGGTAATTCACGAAGGACGAACCACCCGTCATGGTGCCGTCAATGAAGCGAGGCTGAATGCCCAGATACTCCGCCGCCATCAGCGACGGCATGCTGTCTTCCATCATGGTGCAGAACAGGCCGTCCACGTCGGACAGCCTCAGCCCGGCATCGTCCAGAGCGGCAAGTGCGGACTGCGCCATGACATCATAGGCCGACAGGCCGTGCGCTTCACCGAAACCGGCGTGCCCGGTTCCGACAATCGCGGATTTTCCCCGAAGTCGATCGGTCATGCGTTATGCCTCCGCCGGTTTGAAAAGCACGGCCGGGGCCCCCTCGGCCTCTCCCACGAAGGCGGTCACCGCCATGTCGATGACTACGTTTTCCGGGGATATTCCCTCGACCCGGCTCATCATCCTGACGCCTTCCTCCAGTTCGACCATGCACACGTTGTAGTCGCCTCCACGTTCAGGTTTTCGACGGACGATGGTTGTGGTGTGGACCGATCCCGCACCGGTCGCCCGCTCCCACGAAATCGCGGCGCCATGACAGTGTGGGCACAGGACTCTCGGGAAAAAGTGATAGGCCCCGCAGTCGTTGCATTTAGGCAGCAAGATCTCTCCATTTGCCAATGCGCGCTGGAAAATCTGATCTGGTCCTGTGGCGTCCGGCACCGCAGTTCTCCTTCAAGTGGTCCAATTTGCGGTTAAGCATATTGATAATATTTCTAACATTTGTTAGATTTCGTCAACCTTTTAGGACCATTTGCGCGACACTCAATGTCAGGATCAGACTTAGCTCCGCTTTCCGGTAAACGCGCGAACGACGACGGCCTTCATGATTTGTAACCCCCGGTCAGGGCGTCGGTATGTGCTCCGAGGGCGGGCGCAGGCAAGACATCATTCGGGGCCGCGCGGAACGCTGGAGCGATCGGCAAGGGCAGCGCCGTAATGCGCGCGCCGTCGGCATTGACCAGCGCATTGTCGAACAGTCCGCGCGCGCGGTAATGGTCGGAACGCATCGCCTCTTCGACGGTCTGGACGATGCTGCAACAGCAATCGGCCTCGTCGAAAACCGGTTCCCACTCTGTCGCAGGACGGCTGGCGATGATTGCCGCGACCGCGTCGCCGGTGGCCTCCGGGTCACGCGCGTCGTCGCGGAGCGCCGGATCTAGCGCGATTGTCGCGCAGAAGCGTTCCCAGAATTTCTGCTCAAGCGGCGCAGCGGCCAGGATGCGGCCGTCTGATGTCGGGTAAAGCCTGTAACGCGGTGAGGCGCCGGTGGTCTGGCTGTCGCCGTTGCCCGGATAGCGGCCCGAAACCTGGCCGACCGCCATTGCGGAATAGAGAAACGGAAAGATCGTTTCGGCCATGGCGATGTCGATATAGGCCCCCGCCCCGGTCTGGTCCCGTTGACGCAAGGCCATAAGAATGTTGACAAGCGCCGGATAAGCGCCGCCCGCGATATCGGCGATCAGGGCGGCGGGCACCACCGGCGATTGCTGAGGGCCATAGCTGAGCGATAGCAGCCCGGCGTCGCCCTGATAGTTGAGGTCATGCCCTGCCCGCTGAGCCCGGGGGCCGGACTGCCCGTAACCGGAAATCGAACAGTAAATGATGTCTGGACGAAGGGCCCGGATGTCGTCGTAAGACAGGCCGAGCCGCGCCATCACACCGGGTCGGAATTGTTCCACGATGATATCGGCGCTTTCGATCAGCGGCATCAGTTTCGCGCGGTCCTCCTCGGACTTGAGGTCCAGCGCGATGCTTTTCTTGCCCCGGTTCAGCACGTTGAAATTGGCGCTGTCCTCGCCCCAGCGCGGTTGATAACTGCGCATCTCGTCGCCGCTTCCGGGCCTTTCGATCTTGATGACTTCTGCCCCGGCCTCGGCGAGGAACTGGGTCGCCATTGGTCCCGGCAGCAGGGTCGAAAAATCGAGGATACGCAGGCCGCTCAATGCGCCGGACATGTCTCAGGCCGCCCGCGTCTTGGCGACGACAGCGGCGCGGGCCGGGGTATAGCCCGGCAGGCCGGTCATCGACTGGATCGCGGTCGTCACGTCGTAATGGCGAGCCAATCCGCCGCGCGTCACCCGCTCCACCGGGCCATCGGGATAGCCAAGCCCCATGCAGCAGGTCCGGTCCATGTCTTCGGCGCTGGCCAGCCCTTCGTCGAGGAAGCGCAGCGCGTCGTTGTACTTGGGGCGGACCAGCCGATCAATGATGCGGCCCGGCCGGTCGGCGCAAACCACCACGTCGAAGCCCGCGACCTCGAAGATCGCGCGCGCGGCGGCCAGGGCGGTTGCGTCGGTGGCCGGCTGCCGGACCAGTTCGATCAGGTTCGAGGGCGCGTCGGCGCCATTGCGGTAGCGCGCAAACCCCACCACGTTCGATCCCTCGCGGCCCATGTCCTCGCCGGTGTGCACGCCGAGGCATTCGGTATCGAGCTCAACCAGAACGGCGGTCTTGCCGGTATCAGGTGCGAAACCACCCCCGAGGTGAATGGTGACGGGTCCGTCGCCTTGCGCGGCGGACAGGAAATCGTCGCCCGCAGGGAAGGAACGGCTGTCCCCGGCGGTAACGATCGAGAACGCCTCCGCCTCTGTCGCCCGGGCGGGCGCGTCGCCCGAGAGCAACCCTCCGCCGGCCTTGTTGCCCAGCTTGCCTGCGGCCACCATGCGCCGCAGCAGCGGCGGCACCGAGGCGCGGGTGTCCAGGGTGATCGGATAAAACGCTTCGCCCAATAGAACCTGTGTATCCAGCCCGATCAGATCGAGCAGCGTACAAGGCCCCATCTTGTAGCCAAGCCCGGAGCAGATCGCCGTGTCGATGTCCTCGGGCGTGCACAGCCCGGCCTCGATCGCGCGGATCACGTCGTTGTTGAACGGTACCAGCAGCGCATTCAGGATAAAGCCTGGCTTGTCCTGCGTTTCGACGGGGATCTGCCCCGCCGCTTCGGTCCAGGCCCAGGCGGTGGCGAAGGTCTCGTCGGAGGTGTTGATGCCGCGTGACATCTCGATCAGCTTCATCACCTGCGCGGGCAGGCAGAAGTGCATGCCGACCATCCGGTCGTCGCGCCCGGTGCCACCCGCGATTTCAGTGATCGACAGGGTCGAAGTGTTGGAAGCAAAGATCGTGCTGTCCTTGCAGATGCTGTTCAGTTCGCCGAACAGTTCCTTTTTCACCTTCAGGTTCTCGAAGATCGCCTCGATCACCAGGTCGCAATCGGCAAGATCCTGCAGCGATGTCGTATCGGTCATCCGGCCAAGCGCCGCGTCGCAGTCCTCCTGGCTCATCCGGCCCTTTTCGACGGATCGGCCAAAGAACTTCTGCGCGGCCTTGCGCGATCGGGCAAGCCCGTCCGCTGACAGATCGAAGCAATAGGTTTCGTATCCGGCACGGGCCGCGACAAGCGCGATACCGGCCCCCATCGTGCCGCCTGCCCCGCAGATTGCGACTTTGCGAATGCTGGTCATTTGGTGATGAAACTCCGTCCGATAAGCTGGCGGTGAACCTGGTTGGTCCCCTCCCAGATCTGGGTGATCTTGGCGTCACGCATCAGGCGCTCCGCGCGGTAATCGCGGCAATAGCCATAGCCGCCGTGGAACTGGACGCACTCTGTCGTCATCTTCATGGCAAGGTCCGAGGCGCGCAGCTTGGCCAATGACGCCTCCATTCCGAAGTCCGGCTCGCCGCCGTCCACAAGCCCGGCAACGTGGTCGAGCCATGTCTCGACCATCAGCAGCTCACCGGCGAGGTCGGCCAATGTGAACTGGTTGCCCTGGAATTCGAGGATCTTCTTGCGGCTCTGAACCCGGTCGTTGCCATAGGCTACCATGTCCTTGAACGCCGCTCGCGCGATGCCGAGCGCATGGGCCGCGACAGAAGGGCGGGACCGGTTGAGCGAGCCGAGCAGGATCTTCAACCCGTCGCCGGGGTCCAGCAGCAGGTTGGCACGCGGCACCCGGGCATTGTCGAACGACAGCGCGCAGGTAGAGGAGCCGTTGTGGCCCATCTTTCTTTCCTTGCCGATAACATTGAAACCCTCGGTCCCCTTTTCGAGGATCAGCGCCGAAATCGCCTTCTTCGGATCGTCCACGCCGGCCCATTTCCCGAACACGAGATACCGGTCGGCGACGTCGCCATTCGAGATGAAACTCTTGTTGCCCTTGAGGATAATGTCGTCGCCGTCGGGGGTGAAACTGGTCTTCATGCCGGTGGCGTCCGACCCGGCGGTCGGTTCGGTGATCGCCAGCGCCCCAAGGCCGCCTTCGGCGATGCAGGGCAGCAGGCGCGCCTTCTGTTCTTCGGACCCGTATTCGATCAGCGGCTTCATGCCGTGGTAATTCGTGGCATAGATGATCCCGGTCGAGGCACAGGCTTCCGAGATGATTGCGACGATCTCCAGATACAGGCGAAAGGACGTCGGCATCCCACCGTATTGCGCAGGCACAAAGACCGCGTTCAGGCCGAGCGCGTTGATCGCTTCAACGTTCTGCCATGGAAATTCGCCGGTGGCGTCGATGTGCTCTGCGTTTGGGGCAATGACCTCGTCCGTCATCCGCTGGACCTGATCGAGGATCGCGCGGTCTTCGTCGCTCCAGGGCCGAGCGCGGTGCAGTTTGTCGTACATGTTCATCAGTGATTGATCCCCTGCGCCCCGTCGATGTAGATCGTCTCGCCGGTCATGTAGCCGATATTCTCGGCAAAGATGGTCGCCACCAGGCGGGAGACGTCATCCACCGAGCCGGGCGCACCCGTCGGAATGCGCTGCGCCATCCAGGCGCGCACCTTTTCCCGCGCCAGAAATTCGCGGTTCAGGTCGGTCTCGATATAGCCCGGTGCAACGTTCATCACCTTGATCCCGTCGCGCGCCCATTCCACCGCCATGCAGCGCGTCATCGCGGCAACAGCGGCCTTGGAGGCAGAGTAGGACAGGTTGTCCGGCACGCCCATCCGGTCGAAGAAAGACCCGATGTTCACGATGATGCCGCCGGCGTCCTTCAGGTGCGGATAGGTCTCGCGCGCGGCGACCATGATCGCGGTCGCGTTCAGCGCCATGGTCCGCTCGAAATCCCGGGTGTCGAGCGTGGCAATCGCCCCTGCGATGTGAACGCCCGCGTTGTTGACCAGCCCTGTGACCGGACCACGCGCGGCGACTTCGCTCATTGCGGCGCGCACGGCTTCTTCATCCGTCATGTCGCAGGCGATGCCGTGCCCCTTGGGGGCGGTGCCGCTGCGTGACAGGCAGACGACGTCAAATCCGCGCCCGTCCAGTTCCGTAGCAATGGCGGCACCGATGCCCTTGGAGGCGCCGGTGACGATGATCTGACCTTTAGCCATCCTTGAACTCCGCTTTGCGTTTCTCTTCAAAGGCGGCCATGCCTTCTTCGGCATCCGCCGTGCGGAAGGCAAGCGTCGAGAGGTCGGCCTCAATCCTCAAGCCTTCGTCAAGCGTGACGTCTCCCGCCCGCTGCACAGCACGTCGGGCGCATTCCAGCACCGGCAGGCTGTAGCGGGTGAACTTGCCGGCAAAGTCGCGGCCGGCCTCCATCAGATCGCCCTCGGCAATTGCGTTCACCAGGCCGATGCGCTCGGCCTCGTCCGCTTTCACGTTGCGGCCGGTCATGATGATTTCGAGCGCCCGGCCCTCACCGACCAGTCGCGGCAGGCGCTGCGTCCCACCGTAGCCGGGGATCAGACCCAGTTTGATCTCTGGCAGCCCGAATATCGCGCGCGGCGACGCCAGCCGGAAGGTGCAGGCTAGTGCAAGCTCCGAGCCGCCGCCGAAGGCATAGCCATTGACCAGCGCCACCGAAGCGACCGGCAGATTGTCCAGTTTGGCAAAGACAGATTGTCCCAGTTCCGCCCCGCGCTTCTGGTCGATCAGCGTCCGGCCCCGCAGTTCCTTGATGTCGGCCCCCGCGCAGAACGCCTTGTCGCCTGCGCCGGTGACAAGCAACGCGCGGATGTCTTTCATCCCGGCCACCTCGTCCAGTGCTCGGGCGATATCGTCCAGGATCAAAAACGACAGAGCGTTCAGGGCCTCAGGACGGTTTAGAGTGAGGACGGCAAAATCGCCTTCTTTTTTTAATTCTACAGCCATTGGTTATTCTGCTCTTGCCATCTTGTAGCGGACTTGGAGCGGTTTCAGCTCACCGCGGTCAACCATGTCGATCATTTCTCGTTTCAGTATCTTTCCGCTCGCGGTGAGTGGCATCGCGTCGACGTCAAGCAACCACTCGGGCATGTCGTATTTTGACAGCCCTTCGCGCGCGAGATGCGCCAGAATCTCTTCGGGAGAGACGTCGCCGATCAGCGCGAGACAGACCCTTTCGCCCAGCCGGTCGTCGGGCAGGCCAAACACCGCCGCCTTCTCCACGCGTTTGTGCTCCAGCGTCAGCGACTCGATGCGCGAGGGGTTGATATTGTGCCCCCCCCGAATAATGACGTCCTTGATCCGCCCCTCGATCCGCAGGTTGCCGTTGATATCGAACGACCCGAGATCGCCGGACAGCAGGTATCCGTGCCGGTTCATGGTATTCTCGGTCGCCGTCTGGTTGGCGAAATAGCCCAGCATCATCGCCGCGCCCTTGCCGCCGATGTTGCCGGTCTGACCACGCGGCACTTCCACATCCGGATTTTCCGGATCCCAGATCTTGACCTCATAGGCCGGACCGCCGCGTCCGCAGGTCTGGATCCAGACCTCCTTTGGATCGCCAGGATGGGTGTATTGATGCGAGGAGCATTCGGTCATGCCGTAGATGTTCTGCGGCGTAATGCCCTGATCCACGAAGGCCTGTGCCACGACCTCGGGGATCGCCGAACCGGCCATGTAGAAGGTTTGCACCTGTCCCAGCCGTTCCATCCCCTGCCGCTTCTGATCGGCGAGAATGTCCATCGCATGTGTCGGCACGCCGAGGACATAGGTGGCGCCGGATTCCACGATCCACGCCAGCCGGTCTGTGCCTTCGGGCGGATAGTCGGTGACGAACCGGCCCCCCGAAACCAGCCATTGCCCGCAGGCCACCCAGGCAATGTGATGTGACAACGGGCTGAGCGTCAATAGCACTGTCTGCTCTGACAGCGCCCAGTCCCACGCGAGATCGCGGGCGTTGGACAGGAGCGTGTTGCACGAGTGCATGACGCACTTGGGCTTGCCCGTCGTGCCCGACGTGAAGGCGAGGTAAATGACGCTGTCCGGGTTGGTGTGGGGCGTGCGGTCGACGCCGGTAATGTACTGGGGGAAGGTGTCGGGGGTGTAGACCTTCTTGAGGAACGGCAATTCCTTGAGCAGAGCATAGAGATCGACGGTATCGCGGTCCGCGCCCCAGCCGTCCTCTGTCACCAGCGCGCTGGCCGAGAGTTCGCTCAGCAGTTCGACAATCTCGCCGCAAGTGTAGGTGCGGTGAAGGGAGGGATTACAGGCAATCCCTTCGCGCGAACAGGCAAGAAAGGCGATCACCGCCTCGATCCGGTTCGACATCCAGATCGCAACCCGGTCGCCCGTGCCGATGCCATGTGAGAGCAGGCTGTCGGCCATGGCGTCCACCCTCGCTTTCAGCGCACACCAAGACAACGAGGTGAGCCCGTCCAGAAGGGCGATATCGTCCGGCCGACGGTCCGCGTGATCGCTCATCAGAGAATAGAACGTGTCGTCCTTCCAGAGCCCTTGGGCATAGAATTCTCGTGCCGTCTGGGGATCATGAAGCGTGAGGAATGGTTTCATTGTTCCGCCTCAATGTCCGAACTTGGTCGTATCCGGCTTGCGCCGTTCGGAAAAGCTCGCTTTCAGTTCCTTTGCCTCCTCGGTGCCGAGGTACTGGCCGAGCAGCAGGTCATGCGTCACACGCGACAGGCCGCCAACGCCGCCATGACGTGCATTGAATGCGCCTTTGATCGCGGCCAGCGCGAAGGCACCGCGGTCCGCGATTTCCAGCGCGAATTCCCGTGTCTTGTCAGCCAGTTCCGCATCGGGAACGACGCGGTTGATCAAACCGATTTCCTTGGCCTGTGCCGCGGTCAATTTGGGGTTCGCGTACCAGAGTTCCTTGGCGCGCTTCTTGCCTACGAGGTCCTCAAGATACCAGGTTCCGTAACCGGCATCGAACGATCCCATCATCGGGCCGACCTGACGAAAGATCGCGGACTCCTTGGCGATGGTCACATCACAAACCATCTGGAGCACGTTGCCGCCGCCAACAGCAAAGCCGTTCACGCTGGCGATCACCGGCTTTTGCAGCTTGTCTATCGCCTCGTACATTTCCAGCGTCGGCAATGTGCCGGCATAGAGTTTGGTTTTTTCCATGCCATCCTTGGAGCCGCCTATGCAGAAGAACCGATCTCCCGCCCCAGTCAGCACGACAACGCGAGTTCGGGTCTCGCGGCGAATGCCCTCGATGCAATCACGGATTTCATGGCACATCGTTTCGGTGAACATGTTGCCATCATCCGGGCGATTGAGGGTGATGGTTCCAATTGGCCCGTCTTCCTCGTAGGTGATTTCCTTGAAAGCCATCGTTTTTCCTCTCTTAATTAGATGTTCCGGACCCGTCACTCGGATGCCTTCAGTTCTTGCAGAACGTCCTGTGTGTCCGCGCCCAGACGGGGCGGTGCGAGGTGCGCAATGCTCGAGCGTCCGTTGATGCGGATGCCCAGGCCGATTTGCGGTATGATCCGGCCTTCGTCGTCTTTGATCGCATAGAACAAATCACGTTCCCTGAGGAGCTCGTCCGAGGCAACTTCGTCCACCCGGTTGATCGGGCCTGCAGGCACACGGGCATCGCAGAAGATGTCAAGCCAATGCGCGCGGCTTTCCTGCTGCAGAATATCCTGTATGCGTGCGACGATCTCGCTCCGGTTCTCGCGTCGGAGTGCGTTGGTGCGGAACGCGTCGCGGGCCGCGAACTCGGGATCGCCAACAGCGGTCCAGAAGCGGCCCCAGATCGCATCGGATCCCAGCCCCAGCGTGATCGGTTGATCCGCCGTCTCGAACGGTTGGTAAATCGCGATGACGCTGTCCCGTCCGCTGGTCCGTTCGGGGATTTCGCCCGCTCCAAGATAAGGAGAGATCCGGCAGGACAGGAAGCGCGTCATGCTCTCGACAAGGCTAATGTCGATGCACTGGCCCTCGCCGCCGTTGTGGCGCCGCCCGGCCAGAGCAGCCATTGTCGCCATCGCTGCATCCTGCCCGGCCAGCATGTCTGCGGCCGGGGCACCGATTTTCTGCGGCTCCGCATCAGCCGAGCCAGTGATGTCCATAATCCCCGAATAGCCTTCGGCGATCAGGTCGTAGCAGGTCAGGTCTGCCCGCTCGCCATCAAGGCCAAAGCCGGTGATGGCGACAAAGATCAGCCCCTCCCGCTCTTGCTTGAGCGTCTCATAGTCCAGACCCAGCTTCTTTTGAACAGACGGCGGCTGGTTCGTTACCACCACGTCACTGCTGCGGACGAGGGCAAGGAGGTCGGCGCGGCCCTGTTCGGTCTGGGCGTTGATCACGACGCTTCGCTTGTTGCGGTTGACCGCTGCGAACCACAAAGCCTGCTCGTGAAGGAACGGCGGCCCCCATGTCCGGGCATCGTCCCCCGAGGGACGCTCGACCTTGATGATCTCGGCCCCAAAGTCGGAAAGCAGCATCGTGGCATAAGGTCCGGCGACCGACGTCGTGAGGTCCAGGACACGGATCCCGTCGAGAAATCCGAAGGTTTGCCCCGACGCCTTGATCGGTAGTGTCTCATACGGCAAACCGGTCGGTTGCGGCTGCTGTTCTCTTGCCTTGTTTGTCATGGTCCACATCTCTTGTCTTGCACCATGATAAGTATGCAATCTCCGTGCCAAATTCGCGGGCGCTCCGGTTGCGGGCAGCAAAACTTTTAAAGACAAGGCCGCCGACCAGCCTTGCGGAATCGCGCATACCGGTGATCAGAATGGCAATCGGTGAGGTCAATCCGCCTGCGCCAAGGCGCGAGCACCTGCCAGAAGCGGGGCCTTGAGCCGCTTGCGCTTGCGCGAAGTCGGGATGCCCATCATCTCCCGATACTTCGCGACGGTGCGGCGGGCGATGTCGATGCCTTCGGACTGCAGCGTGTCCATGATTGCCTGGTCCGACAGGATATTTGTCGGCGTTTCGGCATCGATCAGCTGGCGCAGACGGTGGCGGACAGTATCACCTGAGAGACCGGACTCGCCGTCCATGACGCTGACCGAATTGGCAAAGAAGAACTTGAGTTCGAACATGCCGCGCGGCGTCATCATGTATTTGTCGGCCACGGCACGGCAGACGGTCGACTCGTGCAGGTCTACCTCGGCCGCGATATGCTTGAGCGACAGGGGCTTGAGACATCCCGCCCCGTAGCGGAAAAAATCGTTCTGATGGGCAACGATTTCGGTCGCGACACGCAGGATGGTCCTGGCCCGCTGGTCGATGCTCCGCGCCAGCCAGTTCGCGTTGCTCATGGAATCAATCATGAATCGCTGGTCGGCCTTGCCGTCGATCCCTGCACTGACCTCGGCATAGTATTCCCGGTCGATCAGGACCCGCGGCATGACGCTGGTGTTCAGCTCGACGGTCAACCTGCCGTCGTCCGCCATCTCAACATATATGTCCGGCAGGGCCGGGACCACCGGATCGGTGTCGAACCGGCGGCCCGGGTGAGGATCGAGTTCTCGTATCCGCCGCACCAGGTCCATCACCCCTTTCGCGTCGAGGCCGCAGATCCGCGCCAGCGCCTCGATCTTGTAGTCCCCCAGCAGATCCAGGTTTTCCAGCAGGGCGCGCATCGGCTCTGTCAGGCCGCCCCGTTCCACGAGCTGGAGGGACAGGCATTCGGGCAGGTCGCGCGCCGCGACGCCGGTCGGTTCGCATTCCTGCACCGCCTCCAGCGCGGTCTGGACGCGCGATACCGGAATACCCATCAGCTCAGCCATCTCTTCGGGATCGCGGCGAAAATATCCGTCCGGGTCCAGCGAATCCACGATCTCCCGGGCGATCAGTTGATCCACCGGTGTCTCGACTATCAGCGAGATCTGCGCGATGAGATGGTCGCGCAGGGATACGCGCGCCTCCAGGTACTGGTCAGGGCCGGGCATGTCAGCCGCGACACCCGACGATGGTAGACGCGGTGTCCCGCCCGGTGATCCACCCCGGTCTTGCGCCAGAGTGCAGGCACTGCTGTCCGGCTTTTGCACGTCAGACGCCCCGACAACCACCGTGACCAGTGGATTGTCGTCCGCCTGCTCGCGCAGAAAGTCCTCAAGCTCGTGATTGCCCAGTTGCAGCAGTCGGATCGACTGGATCACCTGACCGGTGATCGACAGCGATTGCTTCTGCTGGTGAAACTGCTGTGGTCTGAGTTCCATTGCCCCCCCTTACTGTTGGCCTCACCGTGTGTGAGCCAACTTTATTCGCACCCCCACCGGCGCCCCCCAAAGGTCCTTGCTAGCAATTGCCGTGCCAAACACCAAGCCCAACTATTGCATTTTGGGAGGGCACATTTAAAGCCCTGATTCACGACAGCCCTCGTTGACTTATGTCCACAATGGAGACAATTTTTGCCGGAAGTAAGGGTGGATGTCATGGTAGGGGGAACATGGTGAGTTCGGAAAATGTTGACGACATCGGTATCAAGGGTGTTCTTGTCGCTGATACCAAAGGGAAATGTCTGCTCGCCTCGGGCATGGCGGACGATGTGCGAATCCGTGCCATCATCTCGGACTCTGCCTGGCTGAAGGACGCCGCCCAACGCCGCTTCATCCCGATTCTTCTGACCACAGGTCAGTTTGTCTGCCTCGTTTCACCCTACCCTGACGGCTATGTCGTCCTGCTTTCTTCGCCCCCTGCGGACACTGTCCTGCAATTCATCATGGGAGTCGACTTTGCCTATGACATTCTGAATCACATCCTGAACGACCCCTACGATGCAATGACCATCGTGGATAAGAACGCCAAGATGGCGTATATCTCGCCGGTGCATGAAAAATTCTTCGGGCTGGAGCCGGGGGGCGGCGTTGGCAAGAACGTCCGGGACGTCATCGAGAACACCCGCCTTCACCTGACGTTGAAGACGGAAGTGGCCGAGGTCGGACAGGTTCAGAGGATGAAAGGCTTCGACCGCGTGGTGTCGAGATATCCGATCCAGCACGGCAAGAAAGTTGTCGGTGCCATCGGTCGGGTCATGTTCAAGGGGCCGCAGCAGCTCGAAGCGATGGCGCGCAAGATCAGAGATCTGGAAGGCCAGATCAAGACCTACAAATCAAACGCGAGCAAGAACAAGAAAAACGACCCGCCCGACGTTCTCGATGCCATCATCGGCAACAGCCTTGCCATGCGCTCGGTCCGTGATCAAATCCGCAAGATCGCGCCTTTGGACATTCCCGTGCTGATCCAGGGCGAGAGCGGCACCGGCAAGGAGCTGGTCGCTCAGGCGTTGCATCACCTCAGCGCGCGCAAGGACAAACGGCTGGTCACGGTGAATGCCGCCGCCCTGCCCGCCTCATTGGTGGAAAGCGAGCTGTTCGGCTACGAGGCCGGGTCCTTTACCGGCGCCGACCGGAAGGGGCGTGCCGGCAAGTTCGAACAGGCGGATCAGGGCACGATCTTTCTCGATGAAATCGGCGACATGCCGTTGGAAGTGCAGACAAAACTGCTGCGCGTGCTGCAGGACCGAATGGTCGAACGGGTGGGCGGCGACAAGCCGAAACGCGTCGATTTCAGGCTTTGCAGCGCCACAAACCGGGATCTTGAGGCGTTCGTCGAGCAGGAAAAATTCCGGCTGGACCTGTTTTATCGGATCAGCCCGGTTTGCATCCACATCCCGCCGCTTGATGAGCGCAGAGAGGACATCCCGCTGCTGCTGAACCATTTCGTCTCGGAACTCGCCAACCAGTACGGCCGCGACGTCCCGGAGGTCGAAATGAAAATCGCCCATCACCTGATGGAGCGGTCTTGGCCGGGCAACGTCCGGCAATTGCGGCATGTCGTGGAACGCGCTTTCGTCTTCGCCGAAGGGTCGAAGCTCACGCTCGCCAATTTCGAAGACGGGACCGGGGCCGATTTCAAGGCCCACGCGGCGCTTCAGGGAGGCTCAACCTCCTCGTCGGTTCAGGGTCGCACGCTGAAAGATGCGCTGGAAGAACTGGAGTTACAGCTGATCAACGATGCGGTCATCCGCTCCAAGGGCAACAAGAAAAAGGCGGCCGAACACCTCGGTGTGTCGCGCTCATATCTTTACAAGAAACTGGAAGCGTCCTGAGGGGACTGATGCTGTAACCGCCCCCCGCCGGCATCTTTGTGCCAAGGTGGGATCGCAACAATCCAATTTGGAAGGCGTCTTCGCCAGGATCATGGCCGGGTTGGCTGGTGAACACGGTGAGGAAAAGATAGTGATGATCGACGCGACCTATCTTCAAAGCCCACCGGACAGCGGCCAGCCTGGGCGTGAAAAAGAGGGGCGTGGACGCCTGATTGGGCGCACCAAGGGCGGCATGAATACCAAGCTGCACGCGATCTGCGACAGTCTTGGCCGCCCGATCAACTTTTTCGTCACCGCCGGACAGGTCAGCGACTACATCGGCGCACAGGCATTGCTGAGCAGCCTGCCCAAGGTCGACTGGTTGCTCGGAGATCGGGGATACGACGCCGATTGGTTCAGGGAAGCGTTGCAAGGCAAAGGGATACGCGCTTGCATCCCGGGCCGAAAGCAGTGCAGGGCACCCCTAAAATATGACAAGCGTCGCTGCAAACGCCGCAACCGTCATCTTCTGGTTATGAAACGGGAATGTGTCCTGCCCTAACGTCACCGCCTCACTCGTCTTTGGAAAACCCGCGCATCCGGATGTTGGCGGCCAGCCCCTGCTGCATCGCCTCTTCAAATCCGAGGTCGGCGGTGAGATGCATCAACGCCTTGCTTTCGCGCATCGCGGCGCGCGGTCGCTCGGCACAGCGCAGCGCCAGTTCCATCGCGGTGTCGACCACCGCATCGCCGCTTTCCGCACGGTTGGCGATGCCCAGAGACAGCAGTTCCTGCCCCGACAGGATTCGGCCGGTTGCGACCAGTTCAAACGCCAGCTTGGGATGGATGTGGCGCACCAGGCTCGACATCACCAGCGCTGGCACCAGACCATGCTTCAGCTCGGGATAGCCGAAGCGCAGATCGTCCGACACCACCAGGATATCCGCCGCCAGCGCCAGACCGGCACCGCCACCCATTGCCACCCCCTGCACCGCCGCGATCACCGGCTTGCCGATCTGGCGCGGCAGGCTGTGGACGCGGGTGGTCAGATGCGCGCGCTCATTGACCAGATGCGCATTGTCCGGGTTCAGGTCCTTGAATTCGCCGGTATCCGCCCCGGCACAAAACCCACGTCCGGCCCCGGTCAGCAGCACCGCACGGACGCTGTCATCACGATCCGCCTCTTCCAGCGCCGCGCAGAACATCCGCGACATTTCCATATTCATCGCGTTCAGCTTGTCAGGGCGATTCAGGGTCACATGACGCACCGATCCCTGGTTGGTTACAAGTACAGGTTCAGTCATCAAAGGCCCCCCAATGCGCCAGCCCGGATCCGGACCGCGCCACCATTGACCGCAATTCGCGGCCCAAAATCTTTTCGCAGAGCCGCGAAGCCGTGGCCAGCCGATCAAAATCAAGCCCGGTGTCCACGCCCTCTTCCTCCAGCAGGTTCACCAGATCCTCGGTGCAGATATTGCCGGTAAAGCCGCCGCCATATTTGATCTGCGCCGGATGGCCGCCGGTGCCGCCCATGGCGCTGTCAAACCAGGTGCACCCGGCCTCAAGCGCGGCCATGCAATTGGCCAGGCCAGTGCCGCGGCTGTCGTGGAAATGCGCGATCGGCACGGCCTCGGGCAATTCGCGCGCCATCCGGGTCCAAAAACTGCGGATCCGGCGCGGGCTGGCCAGGCCGGTGGTGTCGCCAATGGTCAGATGCCGCGCGCCCAGGTCAACGAACCGCGCCGCGTCCGCGATCAACCTGCCCTCATCGACCGCGCCCTCGAACGGGCAGCCAAAGGCGACCGAGATGACGCCGACCAGCCGGACTTCTGAATCCGCCTCGGTCGCAGCCCGGGCCATGTCAGTGACATTGCGCCACTGCGTTGCCCGGTCGGTGCGCAGATTCTTTTGGGTATGCGCCTCGGTCGCGGAGACCAGCAGCGAAAATTCCGAAGCGCCATGACCATCCGACCGGTCCATCAGCGCCCGTTCGACCGCCCGCAGGTTCGGGCAGGTCGCTTTGGTGCTGACCCCTGCGGGCAGGTCGATCCGGCGCAGCACCTCCTGGCCATCGGCAAAGGCGGGGACATGTTTCGGGTGCGAATAGCTGGTCACCTCGATCCGGGGAAACCCGGCGGCGGCAAAGGCATTGATCGCGGCGACCTTGGCATCGGTGGCGACAAAATCCGCCTCATGCTGCAGCCCGTCGCGGGCAAAGCATTCGCAGAGCACCACATCGGCGCTCATGCCGCCTGCCCCGGCGCCTGCGGTTGCACATGTGCGGCCCAGACCGCCCCGGCAGCCTCGGCGGGCGCAATCCCCTGAAGCGCGGCAACCGCGTCCAGCCCTTTGTCAGGCTGCGCCAGCAGCGCAGGCGTCAGAGCGTTCAGCCGTTCGGAATGGCCGATGGTCAGCCAGGCAGCTTTGCCTTCGCGGGACAAACGGTTCTCGGGCATGGATTCCTCGCTGAATCGAAATGTCGGGGAAAATTAGGGTCGAAAACGGCGCGTGAACACGCCGCTTTCGTGCTGTCAGCCTCAGCTATTTTCAATAGCCTTTGAAATCCGGCACCCGGCGTTCGTTCATCGCCTTGACGCCTTCCTTGAAATCATGGGTCTGGTTCAGAAGGTTCTGTTCAAAGGCTTCATTGTAGGTCGCCAGTTTGAACGCATCGACGACCCCGTTGCGCAGGGTCTTGCGGGTGAATTCCACCGCCAGAGGGGCCGAAACCGCGATCTCTGCCGCGACCTCATGCGCCTTCGCACGGATTTGATCGGACTCCACCAACCAGTCGAGAAGACCCATCTCATAGGCCTCGTCGCCCGGCACCCGACGTCCGGTGTAAAACAGCCAGGCCGCCTGTTGATCGCCAACGATCCGGGGCAGCGTATAGGTGGTGCCGAAACCGGGATGATAGCCCTGGCGACAGAAATTCGCGGACAGCCGGGTTTCGGCGGAACCGACACGGAAATCGGCGGACAGGGCCAGGCCGATCCCGGCGCCAACCGCAGCGCCCCGCACCGCAGCGACCACCGGCTTGCGGTTCGACATCAGACGATGCGCCTCTTGATAGAGATGCCGAGTCGCCTCTTGAGTGATTGAATCGCCGTCGTCCTTGACGCGCTCGGCCAAATTCGCACCGGCCGAGAAATGCTTGCCGTCCGAGCACAGCACAATCGCGCGCACCGAGGTATCAGCATCCAGCTCTTCATAGGCGGTGGCGATGTCATTGATCAGGCTGATATCGACGAAATTATTGGGGCCGCGCTGCAGCTCGACCGATGCGACGTGACCGTCGCGGGTTATTTTGACTTCGCTCATGGTTTCTCCTCAATATCAGAACAGGCCGGAAATCCGGTCCTGGAGCGCGTGACGCGCGATCAGCATACGGTGCACTTCGCTGGGACCCTCGTAAACCCGCAGAAGGCGGACATGGCTGGCCATCAGCGGCAACGGCAGCTCCTTGGTCTACCCATGGCGCCAAGGGATTGCATCACCTTATCGATGGTGTCCCAGGCCAGTTCGGCACCCATCAGCTTGATCACCGAACATCCGGTTCGCGTCTGCTGACTGGCATCGATCTTGGCGGCATTGTTGTAAATCAACCGCCGCAGCGCGTGCAACTGCATCTCTGCATTGGCAATCCTCCACCAGATCGATGGCCTGTCTGAGCGCAGCGTGCCAAAAGCCTTGCGCTCTCTGACCCGGCAACGCCGATTTCGGCAACCGCAGATCTTGAATTACGATTTCATAAGTGTAGCGATTACCGAGCATGGAAAGGCGCCGGGTGACGTTGAAACCGGGCATTCCCATGTCGGCCAGAAAGGCACTGATTCCACCGCGTTCCATCGCGCGCGCCTTTTTCCGGGTCGGTCGAGGGCATCAGCATGGTGAAATCCGCAGCCCGCCGTGCCGATCCAGATCTTGCGCCTGTTGGTCACCCATTCGCCACCGTCCAGAACCGCGCGGGTCTTCAACGCCGCCGGTTCCCCGGCGACGTCGCCTTCGGCCTCAAGGTGCAGCCCCTTGTCATGCGGGAAGTTGCGGGCCAGGTCCTTTATCATTCTCTGCCCATCGGTCAGCCACTATCCATCTCGGTCGGCTTTCGATTGGCAGGTGTCCCGGTGTCATTTGAGGATCACAACCGCGTCGGCGACGCTGATGCCGGATCCGTCTGCATGCAGGATCACCGGGTTGAATTCCATTTCAGCAACGTAATCACGACCGGCCATCGCCGCCTGGCTGATCCGCGAGATCAACGCGGCGGCCGGTTTCAGGTCGATTGGGGCCGCCCCGCGAAAGCCGTCGAACAGGGGCGCGGATTTCAGGCTGCGCAACAATTCTTCGGCCTTGGCCGGGCCGAACGGTGCCGGATAATGCAGCACGTCGCCATAGAGCTCGACCGCGACACCACCAGCGCCAATCATCATGATCGGGCCAAAGGTGGCATCGTTGACCATGCCGATCACCAGCTCCACACCTTTCGGCGCCATTTTCTGCACCAGCACCCCGTCAACCTTGGCTTTGGGGGCTTTTTGCGCCGCGTTCGAGACGATTTCGCCATAAGCCGCGCGCACCGTTTCTGCGTCCTTCAGCCCGACGCGCACGCCGCCGACCTCGGTCTTGTGCAGGATGTCGGGCGACTGGATTTTCAGCACCACCGGATAGCCGATGGCATCCGCCGCCGCTGCCGCAGCATCACCGGACCCGGCCAGAACGTCGCCCTCGCCGCCAATGTCATAGCCTGCCAGCCAGGCCTTGCTCTGCATTTCGGTCAGCGCGCCCGCCGTGGTGTCGGGCCGGGTCAGCGCCGGGCCAGAGGTGGCGTCATCATCCGTCGGACTGGCAAGGAAGGCCCCATATTCGGCCAGCTTGGCCAGCGCCAGACCGCATTGCCGGAGATCTGTCATCAGCACCGTGCCGCCCTCGGCGGCGGTAACCTTGGCCAGTTTTGACGCCAGCGTATAGGTCCAGACCAGGATCGGCACCTTACCGCGATCCTGAATACCGCGCAGCTTGTCCGGCAGCAACGAAACCGAGGTTTCACGCGCTGCCGAGACGATGCCCAGAATGAGATCGACCTCGTCGCTTTGCTCCAGCATCTCGGCGATCTGCATTGAGACGGGGCCGGTCGAGGCGCCCTGCGCAGTGGTGTCGACCGGGTTCAACGCCGAGGCGTGCGGCGGGATCAGCTTTTCGATTTCGGCCTGCAGCGGCGCCGACAATTCCGGCACCGTCAGGTCGAAATCGGCAAAGATATCCGCCGTCGTGGTGCCGCCGCCGCCCGATGCGGTGACAATCCCGACCCGGCGCCCGCGCGGCGGCGCGCAGGTGGCAAAGACCGCGGCCAGCGCCACCGCCTCATCCATCTCGGCAGCCTCGATCAATCCGTATTTGCGGAACACCGCACGATAGGCGGAATGTTCGCCGGTCAGCGAGGCGGTATGCGAAGCGGCAGCCCGCGCCCCGGCGGCGGAGCGGCCCAGCTTGCAGACGATCACCGGTTTGCCCGCTGCTCGCGCAGCCGCCGCAGCGCGACAGAATCCATCGCCGTCACGGATCGATTCACAGAGCACCACGATCACATCAGTGTCGGGGTCGCGGACCATCACATCCATATAGTCGGCGGCGGTCAGATCGGCCTCGTTCCCGGTCGAGATCACATGGCTGAAACTGATGCCGAGGTTGCGCCCCCGGGTGAAAATCGCGAAGCCCATGCCGCCCGATTGCGACACCACGCCAACCCGGCGGTCGGGCCGGGCATGCGCCATCTCGTCCTTGTCGAGCGATTCGACCACCGGCGAAAACGTGGCACTGACCGGGGTAACGGCGTTAAAGAACCCCTCGCTGTTCGGGCCGACAATCCGCATGCCCGCCTTTTCGGCAGTGGCGAGGATCCGATCCTGCAAGGCGGTTGCGGCGCCGCCCTCTTCGGCAAACCCCGAAGAGATGATCATCACATTCTTGACCTCGGCCTCGGCGCATTGATCAACCACATCTGGCACCAGCTTTGCCGGGATCGCGATCACCGCCAGGTCGACCGGCGCCTTTACGTCAAGGATCGAGGCATAGCATTTGGCCCCGTGAATTTCCTTGTGCGTCGGGTGGATCGGGTAGAGCGCGCCGGTATAACCATTCTTGATAGTGAAGTGGAACAACCGGCCGCGGATGGTGTCGAGGTCCGGGGTCGCGCCGACAAAAGCCATCGAGGACGGGCGAAAGAAATCATCGGGCAGCGGCGGCTTATGTGCGGTGGTTCCAGTCAAATCGATTCTCCCTAAATCTTATTGTTGAAACGCCAGATGACAGACCTGTGCGATTTTGGTATGCCATTTTTCAATGGTGTTACCTTTGAAGCATTGAAGGGTCAATATGACCGCAAGGCAATCCATTCGCGCCGTTTCGCAGATGTGAAAAATCCAGCGGCAAGGATGGGCGTGGCCGGTCTGATCGGCATACTGATTTTGGGCGCAAGACCCCTGGGAGGACAAATGGCAATCGACATGGACGTGGACGGTGACGGCGTTGCGCTGATCACCATCAACCGGCAGGAACGGCGCAACGCGCTGGACGCCGAACATTACCAATTGCTGAGCGAGGCCTGGCAACGGGTGCGCGACGATGATGCGATCCGCTGCGCGATCATCACCGGCGCCGGCGACAAGGCGTTCTGCGCTGGCGCCGATCTGAAAAGCTTTGTCGGGCGCAAGGTGCCGCTGTCCGAGCTCTGGATGACGCAGAAGGATCAGATCCTGAACCGCGGACTTGAGGTCTGGAAGCCGATCATCTGCGCGGTGAACGGCGCCTGCATGGGTGGCGGCGTCACCCTGATGCTGGCCACCGACATCAGGATTTCGGTGCCCGGTGTCGGCTTTGGTCTGTCCGAGGTCAAGCGCGGCATCATCGCCGCCAATGGCGGCACCCAGCGGGCGCTGAAACAGCTGCCCTATGCCGTCGGCATGAAAATGCTGCTGACGGGTGAGCCCATCGATGCCGAAGAGGCACAGCGCTGGGGCTTCATCAACGATGTGGTCGAACGCGATCAGCTGCTGCCCAAGGCCTATGAATATGCCCGTCTGATTGCCTCTTGCGCGCCTCTGGCAGTGCAGGCGGCGAAGGAGCTGGGGGTGCGGTCGCAGGATATGGATCTGTCCACCGGCCTTAGAATGGAACAATTGATCAGCAAAATCCTGCAGGGCAGCGAAGACACCGCCACCGCCCGCGCCGCCTTTGCCGAGAAACGCAAACCGGAGTTCAAGGGCCAATGAGGGGGAATATTGTCATTGCCGGGGTCGGCAACACCGCCTTCGGGAAATTGCCCGGCCGCGATCGGCTGTCATTGATCGCCGAGGCGACGCGCAAGGCGCTGGACGACGCCGGGGTCGAGAAATCGATGGTCGATGCGGTGATGGTCAAGACCGGCAATTCCGATCTGGAAATCCTCTATGGCCAGAAGGTCAGCCAGGCGTTGGGAATCCAGCCGAAAATGTGCGGATCGCTGGATCAGGGCGGCGCCGCCAATATCGCCCAGATCACCAATGCCGCGCTGGCGCTGGATGCCGGGATGATCGACTGCGCGCTGGTGGTCTTTGGCGACAATCCCAAGACCGGATCCCGCGCCGTCTATTCCCGCCCGCGCGGTGATGACGCGCTCTATGGCTTTTATTCCACCGCCGCCGGCTATGCGATGATCCATCAGCGCTACAAGCAGCAATACAAGGTGCCTGACGAACAGTTCGGCGCGATTCCAGTGGCCATCCGTGGCTATGGCGCCCAGAACCCGAACGCCCAATTGCAAAAAGCAATCACTCTCGACGATTACATGGCCGACCCGTTTCTCATCGCCCCGATGCGCCGCGACGATTGCTGTCTGGTTTCGGACGGTGCCGTCGCCATCGTGATGATGACCGCCGAACGCGCCAAGGAACTGAAGATCGACAAGGCGGTGCCGATCCTCGGCCTTGGTCAGGGTCAGGAAACGCTGGACGTGCATCTGCGCAAGGATCTGACCCGCACCATGGCCGAGGTGTCCGGCAAGACCGCCTTTGCCATGGCCGGGCTGACGCCCAAGGATATCGGCGTGGCGCAGATCTACGATTGCTTCACCATCACCCCGATCATCACGCTTGAGGATTACGGCATCTGCAAACGCGGACATGCCGCCGCCTGGGCCGCCGAGGGCGCGATTGCGCTGGATGGCGAGATGCCGATCAACACCTCCGGCGGGTTGCTGTCAGAATCCGGCACCCCGGGCCTGCAACTGGTTGCGGAGCTGGTGCGCCAGATGCGCGGTGACGCCAATCTGCAGGTCGCCGGTGACAAACCCGGACTGGTGTCGAACCAGGGCGGCACCATGCACACCCATGGCACGATGATACTGGGCCGCCCGATCTGACATTCGAAGGGTATCCAATAACCATCGACACGGGTGACTTGCAGGGTGTGGCCCCATGGGCACCGCCCGCGATCTGCTTGGCGACCGACCCGAGCTTTGTCGCCGACTCGCTGGATCCGGACGTGCACGCTCTTGGTGGGCATAAGACCGCTGGCGGCTTCCGAAACAACATATAGGTGTAATGTCGCAGCATTCCCTGCCTGCCGGTCGGTAAATTACTTTCTTATCGAAGCGCTGAACGCTAAGCTTTTGGCTTTAACGGCCTTCGCCGCCTACCCGATCCGGAGAACACGCTGTGACCCAGCCTGCCCCCCCCGCCACGACCAAGATGCCTTCGGATCAGCGAAAGGCACAGATCATCGATGCGGCCACGCAATTGTTTGCAAATTCCGGCTATGCCGGAACCTCTTTGCGCGATGTGGCCCAACAATGTGGAATGACCAAGGCGGCACTTTATTACCATTACCCGGACAAGGAAAGCCTGCTGAAATCGGTGGTCTCAACCCGGATGACCCGGTTGAACGATCTGATGGAACAGGCGATCGCCGCGACCAATTCTGACGATCCGATGTTGCGGATGCGGGCCTTCCTGCTGGCCTGCGCCCGGTACATTGATCAGAACCGCTCTGGCTGGGTGGTTAGCTCGCGGATATTCTGGTCAATTGCGGCGATTTCGGACCGGACTGAGATGGTCGAATTGCGCGACCATTTTGAGAGTCTGCTGCGCACCGAGGTTGAACGGGCGATGGCCGCCGGAACCCTGCTGCCAGAGAATCCCTCGTTGGTGACCCGGCTGCTGTTGTCCTGGCTGAACTACATCCCGCGTTGGCACAAGCCGGACGGCAAATTGTCAGTCGAGGAAGTCGCCGAACAATTTCTCAGACTGTCGTTGAACGGATTGCTGACCGACCGCACGACTTGACCCGCGACCTTACAGCGGATCGAAACTGGTAATCGATTGGCCAAACCGTTTGGTCGGTCGGAACATGACCGGTTGATCGATGCGCAGGGCTTCCGGTTCTGTGGTCATCACATTGGTGACCAGACGCGGCCCCTCTTCCAATTCGACGATCGCAACGTTGTAAGGAATCTGATCCTTGAACGCCGGATCATAAGCCCGGTGGTAATCGACCCAGGTGACCAGGGTGCCCCGGCCCTCGGACTCGACCCAGCCGAGATCGGTGCCAAGGCAATTGGTACATTCATGCCGGGCGGGCAATTGGTTCTGCCCGCAATTGGCGCAATGTTGAAACATCAGCGCGCCACGTTCCAGCGCGCTCCAGTAAGGCGCTGACGTTTCGGTGATATCCGGCTTGGGAAGAACCTGAGTCATTCGTGACACCCCCCTGTAATCGGCAAATGCATGGCATCTCCTCTCCCGTTTCGCCGTGGCCGCTGGCGCGGCAAAGCGGCATCCCTCTCACCCGCAGAATAGAATCTGCGACGCCTTGATTTAATGGTAGGACCATAGGTTGTCTCTGTCAACGCGGCTTTTCGATCTTCTGCCGCAGAATGGCCCGATACCGGTGGACGGGTCTGGATCGCAGTACAATAGCGCGTGCAATTTGCTGCCGGAGGATTAGAATCTGCACATGCAGCATGCCACACTCAACCCGAACCGCACCGCCGAAACTCTCGCGGAGATTCAGCAGAATGTGCGCGCCCGGGTCGAGTCAGGCGAGGCCGGAATGCGCCGCTATGAATTGCTGGCTGATGAATTGCGCGACCGGATCCTGTCCGGCGATCTGGCCGAAGGCGTCGCTCTGCCCGGGGAGCGGGAATTTGTCCAGCGCACCGGCCTTGGTCGCGGATCCGTGCGCGAAGCAATCCGTATCCTGGAATCCGAGGCGCTGCTCAGCCCGAAATCACCCGGGCGCTATGGCCAGTCGGTGGTCCTACCGGTATCCGGCAAAGGCGTGCAACGGCAATTGGAATTCTTTATTCGGGGCGGCGCAATTTCCTCAGACGACCTGGTCGAGGTGCGCCTCGCCATCGAACCGCCGCTGGCCCGGCTGGCCGCGCAGAACCGAAATCAGGAGGATCTGCAACGCTTGCGCGCCATCCTCACGACGATGCACGAAACTCCGCTGGCAGATCGGCGCACCTTGAAACGGCTGAATTTCGATTGGCATGTTGCGATGGCCAAGGCCAGCCACAACGAATTGCTGCGCGCCTTTCTGTCCGGCATCACCAGCATGCATGACCGCGCCAACAATATGGAAGTGCATGGCACCGATGACACCACCAAAGCGATGATCGCCGCGCTGGAACGGATCCAGGCGGCGATCGAAGCGCGGGATGCGGAAACCGCGATGCAGCGTATGGCCCGGCATTTGCAGGCCTATGCCGATGGACTTGGCCGGATGCTTCCCGAGGAAATCCCCCTGGAAGCCACCGATTAGCAGGTTGCTGAACTTGCTCTGCCTCGACAGGGCTTTCAGAACATGATTCACCCTTTGGGCCGCGCCGACGGGGGGTGAGGATGCGCGGGACGGACGAGACGAGCGGCTCGCGGTTCAGCTACGTTGATCTGGAGGAGCGCGTCCCGGCTCGGCAGCCATTGCGCAAGCTCCGACAGGTCGTGAATGACGTGCTCGCCCGTCTCGATACCGACTTCGAGGCGCTTTACACCGATTTCGGCGCCCTTCGATTCCGCCGGAACGCTTGATCCGGGCGAAGCCCCGAAAGAAGAGTGAGGAAGCGTTCGGATGGGCAAAATACCTGATCAAGACGGGCGGCGAAAATGTCTATCCCGCGGAAATCGAACGTGTGCTTCTGGCGCATCCGCGTGTGATCGGTGCCGCGGTGGTGCGGGCCTTCGACGCAAAGTGGGGCGAGAGCCCGGTGGCCTTTGTCGCCTGCTCCGATGGCGGACTTGGGTCGCAGGAACTGATAGAACTGTGCCGGCAGAATCTGGCCGGCTACAAGCGGCCCCGCGAAATTCGGTTCATCCAATTCGCGTATTTCCCCCGGTCGACCAGCGGCAAGGTCCAGCGCCACGTGCTCGAAACCTGGGTCGCTGATGAAAAAGCGCGCAGCCAATAACAAACTCGCGCACAATGGCTGTGCGGCTGCGCTCACAACACCTTGGAAGACTCCCTACCTTTGGTATAAAATTAATATATTACAATGGCCTGCGTGTGAAAATCACGAACCGCCATTGTCGCCTCTCCAGTTCGCGCGTGAGGTTTCTAAAAACAATTAGCTTTCTTTTCGTAACTATCTCTCCTAGGTCGGAACCATTCAGATTCCAAGCAAAAGGTGTACCGAACCATGACGAAAGTCGCGATTGTCTATTACAGTGGATATGGCCACACGGAAGTGCAGGCCAAAGCCGTTGCCGAAGGCGCCAAGGGTGTCGACGGAACCGAGGTCGACCTGCTGAAATTGTCTGACGATGGAGAGCTGGACGACGCGGCCTGGGCCGCGCTCGATGCGGCCGATGCCATCGTCTACGGCAGCCCGACCTACATGGGCGGACCCGCCTGGCAGTTCAAGAAATTCGCTGATGCCAGCTCCAAGCCCTGGTTCACGCAGAATTGGAAGGACAAGATTGCCGGCGGGTTTACCACCTCGGCCACGGTCAATGGCGACAAGTTCTCGACCATCCAGTATTTCATCACCCTGTCACAGCAACACGGCCAGCTATGGTGCGGTGTTGGCCTGATGCCGGCAAACACCAAGGCGGACGGCCCCGAAAAACTGAACTGGACGGGCGGATATTCCGGCCTTCTGGCGATTGCCCCCTCTGACAGCGCCCCCGAGGAATACCCCACGGGCGGCGATCTGGATACGGCGCGGTCCTACGGCCAACGGTTGGCAGAAACCGCAAAACGCTGGAACAGCTGATCCAGCTTTCCGATAAAACGACCCGGCCGCCCGGATGTGCGGCGGCCGGTTCACCGGCCACGGCGCAACGCCGCAGCCGTTGTCGGGGTGACGGTCACCCGGCAACGCCCGTCCGCCCCACCAGCGCCATCAGGGTTCCGGTCATCGTGGCGACAAGCTTTTCATTCTCGCCCTTCACTGCATAGGCGCGCGCCTCGCAGATGGTCAGGGTTCTGCCCGGTTTCACCACGTCGGCGACAAATCGAAACTGCTCGCCATCCGCCGGGTTGAGCAGGTTGATCTTGAATTCTACTGTCAGCACTGCCGCTTCGGCAGGCATCAGCGAAAAGGCGGCATATCCGCAGGCGCTGTCCAGCGCGGTGGATACGATTCCTGCGTGCAGGAACCCATGCTGCTGGGTCAGCGCGTCGCTATGCGCCATCTCCAGAACGATGTGACCGGGCGAGAGGTCGGTAATGCCGATCCCAAGCGTGTGCATCACATTCTGCAGATTGAAACTGTCGCGCACCCGCGCGTCAAAATCTGGGTTCTTCGGCTCAAATTGCACCATGGTGTGTTTTCACTCCTTACAGTCATCCATAATGACCAATCGTAGCCGGTCCTTGAGGCGCGCATCTTGTAACGAAAGGCCAAAAGCGCGCGGGGTCGCCTGAGACCGCAGCGCACCGGGCGGTCTGCCGGCACAGGCCCGGCAGGACGCGGACATATGTGATTGATCGTAGTAGCCCGCGTTCAGCGCCAGATCGCTCAACGGCGGGGTGGGCCCCGCGAGCTGTTCCAGCAGTCGGCGAAATCGCCGGGCGGCGGCGAGCCGCCGTCGGGAAATCCCGGTGTCGGCGCGCGTCCTGCGCCGTTCGGTCCGATCGCTAACCGCCTTCGGACGCGCCGCGAAGCTCAGCCCGCATGCAACATCGTCCAGCGCTGCAACAAGCGATGGCAGGCCATCATCACCCTGCCGGACGCGGGCCAATGCCAAAGCCAAGGGCTCCAGCGTTGCGGCCTCCGGCATATGTTCCGGCCGGGCGGACAGCCGTAGCCCGGCCACGATGCCGCAAAAGGAAGACTGTCGACGGGTAAAATCCGGGCGGGGTGGCGCAAGCGATATTTGCGTCCTGTCGCCACCTGTCACCGAAAGGGTGAAGAGATCGGTGGCAAAACGCCCACTGCCGCGCCCGCTCAACGCGCCGGTGTCGCGGAACACAAATAGATGGGCGACCTGCGCCGCAGCCTCCGCAGGCGGCGCCAGCTCAAGATAGAGCGGCACCGCCACCCAGTTATTGGACGAAAGCATCCCGATTCTCGGCAACTAAATCGCGGAAGCGGCGCGCCGGGCGTCCAAGGACGTCGCTGACCGTGGTTTCGATGCCCCCGAGGTAGCCCTTGGGCGCGATCGAGGCCAGTTCGACCATGGCCGCGGCGACCTCGTCCTGCATCCCGCCGGCGACCATCGCGGCCTTGGCGTCATCGGGGGACAGGGGCGCAGAGGTGATGGAGCGTCCGGTTTCCTCGGACAGGACCGCGGCAATTTCCTCGCCGGTCAGGGCCTCGGGGCCGGTCAGACCATAGCCCTTGCCTGCGTGGCCCGCGCCGGTCAGCGCCTCGGCGGCGACATCTGCGATATCGCGGGCGTCAATCCAGGACACAGGCCCGCCCAGATCGTCATAATAGACTCCGTCTTTTGCGATGCTACCGGCCTGCCACATCAGGTTCTGCATGAAGTAGGTCGGCTGCACAAAGGTCCAGTCAAGGCCGCTTTCCTTCAGCAATTCCTGGGTTTCAGAATGCCACTTGCCAAAGGTCAGTCCCGCTTTGGGTGACGCGCCAAGCCCGGTGGCCAGAACGACATGTTGCACGCCTGCGGTCTTGGCCGCCGCGATCACATTGGCTTTCCATTGGCGCATGTCCAGATGCGCAGGCGTCACCAGATAGATCTTGTCCGCCCCGGCGCAGGCCTGTTCCAGCGCCGCAGTATCGGTGAAATTGGCCGCAACCGCCTCGCATCCCTTGGCCCTGAGGCCGTCGAGCTTTGCCGGATCGCTGGTGACAGCACGCACCTTGGCACCCTTAGCCAAAAGCGTATCGACAAGGGGGGCACCGGTGGTGCCGGTGGCACCAAAGACAGTAATCATTTCGTTTCCTTTCTTAGAGCAGCGATGGCATCCATCGTCTCGGGATTGCTCACCGCTGACAAATCACCCGGGTCTTCGCCCAGGAAGGCCGCGCGCACAATCCGACGCATTGTTTTCATGCTGCGGGTTTTCGGGAGCGCGTCGACAAAATGGATCTCGCGCGGGCGGAACGGTTTGGAGACAACCTCACCGACCCGATCCTTGAGCTGTTCGACAAGAGCGTCATCAGGCGACACACTTGGCGCGGCCACACAGACACAGACCACAGCCACGCCCTTGATGTTGTCGGGGGCGGCAATGGCGGCGGCATCCACCACCCTGCCGCTCTCGGTCAGCGCCGCCTCGATCTCGGGCGGGCCGATGCGTTTGCCGGCGATGTTCAGCGTGTCGTCGGAGCGGCCAAGAATATACCATGTGCCGTCCGGATCCCGGCGCACCCAATCGCCGTGCCGCCACTTGCCTGGAAAGGTGGACCAGTAGGTTTCGACATACCGCTCGCGGTCGCCCCAGATGCCCGGGGTCAGGCCCAAAGTCGGCTGCGTCACGACCAGTTCGCCGACCTCGCCCGGCGCGGCTTCGCTGCCGTCCTCGCGCAGCACTTTCGCGCCGACACCCAGGGCCTCAGCGGAGAATCCGCCGGGTTTGATCTCGTGCAGCACGGTCGAGGTCAGGATCGCACCGAAAAGCTCGGTGCCCCCGGCAATGTTCAGCGGCACCGCGCGCCGCCGACAGATATGGTCGAACTGCCAGAGCCAGGCGTCATCGGTCCAGGGTTCACCGGTAGAGGCGACAATGCGCAGCGCCGACAGGTCATAGTCAGCCAACGGTGCCGGATCCTGCGTCATGAACTGGCGCACCAGCGTCGGCGCCACGCCGAGATGGGTCACCTTCAACTCGGAGGCCAGACGCAACAGTCGGAAGGGATCGCCCGGCATCGACGGCGCGCCCTCGGCCAGCACCAGCGAGGCCCCGGACAGCAGCACGGACATCAGGGTAAGCGGCCCCATCACCCAGCCCATGTCGGTCATCCAAAGGTGGCGGTCATCCAGTTTCATGTCGAGACACAGCAGGAAATCCGCCGTGGCCTTGGCCTGTACGCCCAAATGGGTATGCACAACGCCCTTGGGCCTGCCAGTCGTGCCCGAGGTATAGGCGATCATGAAAATATCATCGGATTTGACGGGAACAGCCGGGAAATCCGGGCTCGCGGCGCCCACGGTTTCGGCCCAGTCGAGATCACGGGTGGGATCGGCCACCGCGCCGCCGAAACGGCGCAGGCTGAACACCGTATGCACCGAAGGCACGTCGCTCAACGCGTCGGCCAGCGCGGCCTCCATCCAGACTGGCTTGCCCCGTCTGGGTGTGGCATCCGCCGTCAGCACCGCCACCGCCCCGGAATCGTTCAGGCGCGACACGATGGCGGGGGGCGAAAAGCCGGAAAACAGCGGCACCGCGATAGCTCCCAGCCGCGCGATGCCCAGAAGGGCGGCCTGGATTTCGGGGATCATCGGCATGAAAATCCCAACCGCCTGGCCGGGTTTCACGCCCCGTTGCGCCAGCGCAGAGGCCACCCGTGCGGATTCGGCGGTAAGCTCCGCATAGGTCCAGCGACGGCGGCTTCCGTCTTCGCCAACCCAATCAATCGCGCGTTTCTCGCCAAGACCCTCGGCAAGCCGGGAGTCGAGACAGGTCTCTGTCAGATTGAGGGTGCCGCCAACGGCCCATTTGATCGACTGCGGCCCGTCGGACATATCCCGCAGCACCGTGTAGGGGCGAGAGAATTTTATACCGGCGCGGTCGATAAGCCGACCCCAGAACCAGTCCGGGTCATCGTTGGCGCGGCGGGCAAGATCCTCATAGGTCTCCATGCCACAGTCCTGCAAAAAAGCGGCAAGCGTGCTGGAACGCTGAATGTCAGAATCTGCCTGGAACATGTGTCGCCTTTTTCAACGAAAAAAGGCCGCACTTTTGGCGCGGCCAGTCAGGGAGGTAACTCTTCTGGACACGGCGCGGCGGCAGCACCTTGTGACAGGCACTGCCGCCAGCGATCAACCGTGCATCGACAAGCCACCGGACACCGAAAGCACCTGGCCGGTGATGAACCCGGCGTCATCTGACGACAGGAAGCAGATAATGCCAGGGTAATCTGACGGTTGCGCCAGACGCTTCATCGGGATGGCCCGTTTGAGGCCCTCGGCGATCTTATGACCGGCCTCGCCCTCTGCAACCTGTGCGAACAGCGGCGTATCGGTCGGCCCGGGCGCAACAGCGTTCAATTGAATGCCCTTGCGCGCCAGTTCCCGCGCCACGGTCTTGGTAAACGAAATGATGCCGCCCTTGCAGGCCGAATACACAGCCTCGCCCGAGGAACCGACGCGGCCGGCGTCCGAGGCGATGTTGACCACGCGGCCGCCACCGTTCTTGACCATGCCCGGAAGCACCGCGTGATGCATGTTGAGCGGGCCATAAAGATTGATGTCGATGACCTTTTTCCAAAGGTCGGCATCGGTATCAAGGAACGGTTTGATCACGTCCCAGCCGGCATTGTTCACCAGCACGTTGATCGGTCCGCCAGATTCGAATGCGGCAACTGCCTTGTCGACCTGAGCACGGTCGGTGATGTCTACCTTGAAGGCCTGCGCCTTTCCGCCTGCCTCGGTGATCA
>NZ_JARGNH010000049.1 GCF_029213205.1 Pseudooceanicola sp. | reverse complement strand
CCTTCACCATCTCCAACGGTGGCGTCTACGGCTCGCTGATGTCCTCGCCGATCCTGAACCCGCCGCAATCCGGCATCCTTGGCATGCACAAGATCCAGGACCGGCCGATGGCGATCAACGGCCAGGTGGTGATCCGCCCGATGATGTATCTCGCCCTGTCCTATGACCACCGGGTGGTTGACGGCAAAGGCGCCGTGACCTTCCTGGTCCGGGTGAAAGAGGCGCTTGAGGATCCGCGCCGGTTGCTGATGGATCTGTAACAGCCGACATTCCGCCAGACCGGGCCCCGCCCGGCTGGCGGCGCACGACCAGGCCAGATCGGACAAAGGAGGCGCCCGCCATGACCCCCGAACTCACCGCCCTCGCCTTTGCAGGCCTCGTGCATATCGTGCAATTCGCCATCGCCAGCATCCAGGCCAACCGCGAGATCGGCCTCGGCTACACCACCTCGCCGCGCGACCGCCCGCCCAGCCATCCGCCCAGCGACACCACCGGGCGGATGCTGCGCGCCTATGACAATTCCACCGCGATGATCGGCCTCTTTGCCGCTGCGGTGGCCTGTATCGCCATTCCCGGCCAATCCACCGGCTACACCGCCGCCCTGGCCTGGATCTATGTCGTCGCGCGCCTGTTCTATGCCCCGGCCTATGCGCTCGGCTGGAAACCCTGGCGCAGCTACCTCTGGATCCTCGCCCTCACCTGCTGCGGGCTCCTGTTCCTCGCCGCGCTCACTTGATCTTCCTCTGGTCGAAAATATCCCGGGGGTGAGGCCAAAGGCCGAGGGGGCAGCGCCCCCTACCCCACCCAACGAAAGGAAAAACCATGGCTCAATACGACGTCATCGTCATCGGCGCTGGCCCCGGCGGCTATGTTGCCGCGATCCGCTGCGCCCAGCTGGGGCTGAAAACCGCCTGCGTCGAAGGCCGGGCCACCCTCGGCGGCGCCTGCCTGAATGTCGGCTGCATCCCCTCCAAGGCCTTGCTGCATGCCACCCATCAGCTGCATGAGGCCGAGCATAATTTTGCCGCCATGGGGCTCAAGGGCAAGACCCCGTCGGTCGACTGGAAACAAATGCAGGCCTACAAGGACGATGTCGTCGAACAGAACACCAAGGGCATCGAATTCCTGTTCAAGAAGAACAAGATCGACTGGATCAAGGGCTGGGCCACTGTGCCCGCGCCGGGCCAGGTCAAGGTCGGTGACGACCTTTACGACGCCAAGGCGATCATCCTTGCCCCCGGCTCGACCCCGGCCTCGCTGCCCGGCGTCGAGATTGACGAAAAGATCGTCGTCACCTCGACCGGGGCGCTGACCCTGCCGAAACCCCCCAAGAAACTGGTGGTGATTGGCGCCGGGGTCATCGGGCTTGAAATGGGTTCGGTCTATGCCCGGCTCGGGGCCGAGGTGACGGTGGTCGAATTCCTCGACCAGATCACCCCCGGCATGGATCCCGAGGTGCAGCGCACCCTGCAACGGATCCTGAAAAAGCAGGGCATCAACTTCATCATGGGCGCTGCGGTGCAATCGGTCGCCACCAAGGCGGGCAAGGCCAAGGTCAGCTACAAGCTGCGCAAGGATGACAGCGAGGCCGAGATCGACGCCGACACCGTCCTCGTCGCCACCGGCCGCAAACCCTATGTCGAGGGGCTCGGGCTTGAGGCGCTGGGGATTGCGATGACCGAACGTGGCCAGATCGCCACCGACGCCCATTGGGCCACCAATGTGCCGGGCATCTATGCGATTGGCGACGCCATCACCGGCCCGATGCTGGCCCACAAGGCCGAGGACGAGGGCATGGCGGTGGCCGAGGTGATCGCGGGCAAGGCGGGCCATGTGAACTACGGGGTGATCCCCGGGGTCATCTACACCCATCCCGAGGTCGCCTCGGTCGGCGAAACCGAAGAGACACTGAAAAAGGCCGGTCGCGCCTACAAGGCGGGCAAGTTTTCCTTCATGGGCAACGCCCGCGCCAAGGCGATCTTTGCTGGCGACGGTTTCGTGAAAATCCTGGTCGACAAGAACACCGACCGGATCCTCGGCGCGCATATCATCGGCCCGGCGGCGGGCGATCTGATCCACGAGATCTGTGTGGCGATGGAATTTGGCGCCTCGGCCCAGGATCTGGCGCTGACCTGCCACGCCCACCCGACCTATTCCGAAGCGGTGCGCGAGGCGGCCCTGGCCTGCGGCGACGGGGCAATCCACGCCTAAAGCCTGTGATCGAAAAGAAAGCGGCCCTGCCCGGAACGCCCGGCGGGGCCGTTTTCATTCAGTGGCCCATCAAGCGACGCGCCGAAACCCGCGCTCAGCGCAGCCGCGCCACCACGTAATCCGCCAGATCCGCCAGCAGATCCCTGACTGGATCTTCGGGAACTCCAGCCAGCGCCGCCCGTGCCCGTGCCGCCCATTCAAACGCGGTATCGCGCGTCGAATCGAGCGTCCCATGGCGGGCAAACAGCGCCTGCGCCTGTTCCAGATCGCCCGCCACCTGCTGGCCCTTGCCAATGGTGCGCTGCCAGAAGGCACGCTCTTCGTCATCGGCGGCAGCCAGCGCCCGGATCACCGGCAGGGTCATCTTACGCTCGCGGAAATCGTCACCGACGTCCTTGCCGGTTGCCCCGCTATCCCCTTGATAATCCAAAAGATCATCGGCCATCTGAAAGGCGATGCCGAGGCTGTCGCCATAGTCTCGCAACCCGTCAATCACCACCTGATCGGCCCCGGCCACCACCGCGCCGGCCTCGGTTGCGGCGGAAAACAGCGCCGCGGTCTTGCCGCGCACGATCTGCAGATAGGTCTCCTCACTGGTGGCCAGATCCTGCGCCGCGCTCAGTTGCAGCACCTCGCCCTCGGCAATCGTCGCCGCCGCGTTCGACAGGATGTCGAGCACCCGCAGCGAGCCGGTTTCGACCATCAGCTGGAACGCCCGCGCGAACAGGTAATCTCCGACCAGAACCGAAGACTTGTTGTCCCACAACAGGTTGGCGGTGGGTCGTCCACGACGCTGGTCACTTTCGTCGACCACATCATCATGCAACAGGGTGGCGGTGTGGATGAATTCCACCGTCGCCGCCAGATTGACATGCTGGTCGCCCTGATAGCCACAGAGCCGCGCCGCCGCGATCACCAGCATCGGGCGCAGCCGTTTGCCGCCAGCTTCGACCAGATGCGCGGTGACCTCGGGAATGCGCGGCGCGTGGCGCGAGGCCATGCGCCTGCGGATCACCTCATTCATCGCCGCCATTTCAGCGGCGAACAGCGCCGCGAGGGCGTCATGCGGCTTGGTGACCACCTTGTCCAATGTCATCCCCTTCGCCCGACGGCAGGCCTCGACAATAGCGCGGCTCTGCCCTTTAGTCTCGGTCATGAAACAGCTTTTGCGCAGCAATGACATGACGGTGATCGCCTTTGCCCGCGCTCTGCTTCAGGGCGAGGATATAGACTGCTTCGAAATGGACGTAAACATGAGCGTCGTCGAGGGGTCCTTGGGCATACTGCCGCGCCGCTTGATGGTGCGCGATGTGGATTACGAGCGTGCCCTGCGCACCATCCGCGACAATGGCATCGCGCAGAATGGCTGATAATGGGCTGACCCGCGACGCGTTTCTTGGTGGGCGGGTGATGATCCGCCAGCCGAGACAGGGCTATCGCGCCGGGGTCGATCCGGTGTTTCTGGCCGCCTCGGTCTTGGCCAAGCCCGGGGAATCGTTACTGGATCTCGGCTGCGGCGTCGGCACTGCGGCGCTTTGCGCTGGCACCAGGCTGCCGGGGCTGCGCCTGGTCGGGCTGGAACGACAGGCCGATCACGCGGCGCTGGCCGTTGCAAACGCTGCGGAAAACGGGTTGGAGATGGAAGTGATCACCGGCGATCTGACCGCCATGCCACCGGCGCTGCGGCAGCGGCAATTTGACCACATTATCGCGAATCCACCCTATTTTCTGCGCCATTCTTCGGTCGCAGGCCAACACGACGCCCGCGAGGCAGCAATGGGTGAGGACACGCCATTGGCCGATTGGGTGAGCGTGGCGGCGCGGCGGCTGCGCCCCGGCGGCAGCCTGACCTTCATCCACCGGGCCGAACGCCTGCCCGAGCTGATCACCGCCTTTGCCAGTCACCTCGGCGCGCTGGAGCTGAAACCACTGACCCCGCGCGCCGGCCGCGCCGCCCGTCTGCTGCTGCTGCGGGGCCGCAAGGAGCGGAACGCGGCGTTCCAGTTGCATGCCGGTTTGTTGCTGCACAGCGGCGCCAGCCACACCAGCGATGCCGAGGATTACACCGCCATCGCGTCGGCGATTCTCCGCGAGGCGGCCCCGCTCGACTTCAACTTGTCGGTTTAATCACCTGTTAACAGCCATCTTTCAGACTGCATGCATGTCACGTGACAGAAATGTAAAAATGTGCTCCAATTTCAGCGTGTATTTCAACCAGAGGAGAAGATGATGAGCTTGGGTTCGCATGTGGAAGAACTGAAGAAGAAGCACCAGATCCTTGCCGCCAAAGTGGACGAAGCCGCGCGTTCACCCAGCGTACCCGACGCTGAAATCCGCCAGATGAAAAAAGAGAAGCTCCGCCTGAAAGAAGCGATCACCCGGCTGAGCTGACCTTTCAGACCCGCCGCAGGTCGGCGGGTCGTCAGGGTTTGCGTAAACTGGCCCGTGCGGCCAGGGCTGCCCCGGCTGTGATCAAGACAGCAGCAACGATCAGACGCCAGGACGGCGCCGCGATCCCGGCTGCGACCAGAATGAAGGTGGACAACAGCGGCGCGGCATAGCTCGCCACGCCGATCATCTGGATATCACCGTGTTTGACCCCGTGGTCCCAGACATAAAACGCGAGCCCCACCGGGCCGAGCCCCAGCGCGATCATCGCGGCCCATCCCAACCGGTGGGTCGGCCAGAGGGTTTGTTCAAACCCAAGATGCAGCCCAAGCGACAGAATGGCCGTCGCCAGGCAAAACACCACCACGCTTTCCGTCGGCACCCGGGCCATGCGCCGCGACAGAACCGAATAGCCAGACCAGGTCAGCGCACAGGCGGCGGCAAACAGATATCCCAGCCGAGCCTCGGCCGCATAGCTGGCATCGCCCCCCAGAATCACTGCCGCACCGCCAAAGCCGCATAACGCCCCGATCAAATGCCCGGGCCGCAGCCTTTCCCCGGGAAGCAGACCGGAAAACAACACGATCAGCAGTGGCCAGAGATAGGCGATCAGCCCGGCCTGCGCCGCTGGCGCCGATCTGAGGGCTGCGAAATAGAGCGCGTGATAGCCAAATAACCCCAAGGTTCCAAAGGCATAGGTAACAAGCGACACCTCACGCAACCGCCCGACCCGTCCGGAGATCAGCAACCAGATCAGTCCCATGCTGCCGCCAATGGCGAAACACACCGCGTTCAACTGCAAAGGCGGCACTGGCGCGCTGCCGACGGTCAGCAGCGCCAGCAGGGCCCAAAGCAGAATGGCTAGAAATCCGATGCTGGTGGCGCGGCGGCGCCGTAAAACTGTCATGTCGGCGCATCCTCGGCAGGCACGGGGCGATGTCAATCGCGCAGCAAAAAGGCCGACCCCGTAAAGAATCGGCCAATTTTGTACAGACTTACCCTACTGGGGTCAGACCACGAATTGCGCGCCATTCGCGGTGATCGTCGACCCGTTGACGAAGCCGGCGTCATCAGCGGCCAGGAACACCACGCATCGGGCGATTTCCTCGGGCTCGCCCAGACGGCCAACGGGGATCTGCGCGATGATCGACTCGCGCACCTTTTCCGGAACCGCCATCACCATGTCGGTGGCGGTGTAGCCGGGACAGACCGCGTTGGCGGTGATCCCGGCGCGCGCGCCCTCCTGGGCCAGGCTCTTGATAATGCCGAGATCGCCAGCCTTGGTGGCGGCATAGTTGACCTGACCGAACTGGCCCTTTTGCCCGTTGATCGAGGAAATCACGATCACCCGACCGAACTTGCGCTCACGCATGCCGGGCCAGACCGGATGCACGGTGTTGAACACCCCGGTCAGGTTGGTGTCGACCACCTGATGCCATTGTTCCGGCGTCATTTTATGGAACGGCGCGTCGCGGGTGATCCCGGCATTGGCGACCACCACATCAATCGGGCCAACCTCGGCCTCGACCTTTGCAATTCCGGCTTTGGATTCGTCATAATCGGCGACGTTCCATTTATAGGTCTGGATGCCGGTCTCGGCGGTGAATTTTGCCGCCGCTTCGTCATTGCCCGCATAGGTCGCCGCGACCTGATAGCCTTCGGCCTTGAGCGCCTTGGAAATTGCCGCGCCGATGCCACGGGTGCCGCCGGTAACGAGTGCCGTTCTGGCCATTTGAATCTCCTCTCGAAATATGTGCTCTCGGTAACTCTGTTACCCATCTGATCAATGATGCGCAACAATATTGCGCGTATAATTTTTCCATCTTGCCGACACAGGCCGATAATCTTGGTCCAAGCCTTTGGCTGCAAAAAAAGGCGCCCGTTTGGGCGCCTTTGATCACAGTACTGATCTTGGTGCGCCCAGTTAAAACCGCTCGAGACACATGGCGACGCCCATACCGCCGCCGATACACAGGGTGGCGAGTCCTTTCTTGGCGTCGCGGCGCTGCATTTCGAACAGCAAAGTGTTCAGGATCCGCGCGCCTGAGGCACCGATCGGGTGGCCGATGGCGATGGCGCCGCCATTCACATTGACGATCGCCGGATCCCAGCCCATGTCCTTGTTGACCGCGCAGGCCTGCGCGGCAAAGGCCTCATTGGCCTCGACCAGGTCCAGATCCTCGGCCTTCCAACCGGCCTTTTCCAGCGCTTTGCGGCTGGCATAGATCGGCCCGGCGCCCATGATCGACGGGTCCAGCCCGACGGTCGCATAGCTGGCAATCCGCGCCATCGGGGTGATTCCACGCTTTTCAGCGGTGTCAGCGGACATCAACAGCACCCCGGCGGCGCCGTCGTTCAAACCCGAAGCGTTGCCCGCGGTGACCGTGCCGTCCTTGATGAAGGCCGAGCGCAGTTTCTGCATCGCGCCAATATCGGCGCCATAGCGGATGTATTCGTCCTTATCGACCACGGTCTCGCCCTTGCGGGTCTTGATGGTGAACGGGATCACCTCATCGTCGAACTTGCCGGCCTTTTGCGCCGCTTCCGCCTTGTTCTGGCTGGCGACAGCGAATTCGTCCTGCTGGGCGCGGCTGATCTGCCATTTTTCGGCAACGTTTTCGGCGGTCTGGCCCATGTGATAGCCATTGAACGCGTCCCACAGACCGTCGCGGATCATCGAATCGATGTAGTTGACATCGCCCATTTTATGCCCGGCCCGCAGATGCGCGACATGCGGCGACAGCGACATGCTTTCCTGCCCGCCCGCGGCAACGATTTCGGCATCCCCCAGCATGACATGCTGGGCCCCCAGAGCCACGGCGCGCAGCCCCGACCCGCAGACCTGATTGATGCCCCAGGCAGCGCTTTCGATCGGCAGACCGGCGTTGATATGGGCCTGACGGGCCGGATTCTGACCCTGACCGGCAGTCAGCACCTGACCGAGAATGGTTTCGGACACATCCGATTTCTCGATCCCGGCGCGGGCGACAATCGCCTCAAGCACCGCCGCACCGAGGTCATGCGCCGGGGTATTGGCGAAGCCGCCGGTAAACGAGCCAACCGCGGTGCGCGCGGCCGATGCGATGACGACATTGGTCATGGGAATTCCTCCATCAGATGTGATCGGACCATCGATGGGCGCTGCCGCCCGTCTGCCACAAGTCCGACGTTGGCATCTGGATAAAGGATTCCGCGCGGCGTCTCAATGGGCCTGAGGTTGACGCGTCGGCATGCCGCATCGCAGCATGCCGATCTTGGCACCGCCTCAGGCCGAAACCCGCGCCGCCGCTTCCGCCGTCAGCCAAGGCGGATGAATGGTCGGCGCCGCATAGAAATAGCCCTGCAGGCAATCGATACCATTGGCCACCAGCCACTCCGCATCCTCCGCTCGCTCCACCGACTCGGCGATGGTGAACATATCGAGCTGCTCAGCGATCATGCACAGAGCCCGGGTCAGCACCTGATTGTCCGGGTTCTGCGCCACCCCGCGGATGAATTGGCCGTCGATCTTCAGCAGATCAAACTGGAAATCCCTGAGATAGCGGAACGAGGTGAACCCGGCGCCGAAATCATCCAGCGCAAAGGAAATCCCGCGCCGCGCCAGATCGCCCATGAACTGGGTGACCAGCTCGGGCACCAGCATGGCCGAGCTTTCGGTGATCTCAAGAATCAGCCGCTCGGCAACGGTCGCATCGCGGGCCAGCCCCCGCTGCAACGCTTCTTGCCAGCGTGGATAGCCGATCGAACGCGCCGACATGTTCACCGACAGCCGGATATGTGGCTGTTCGGCCAGGGTCTGCAGGCCGATTCCCAACGCCAGAACATCGACCTCGCGCCCGGACTCGCTGGCCTCCAACGCGGGCATGAAGTCACGCGCGGGGATCACCCGTCCGCCGGGGTCGAAGACCCGAATCAACCCCTCGTAAAACGCGACGCGCCCGGGCTGCGCCGCCTGCATCACCGGCTGAAACGCCAAGGCAACCTGTCGTTGCGCAATTGCATCCCGCACCATATCCAGCGTCCCGGCATCGCGCTGTGCCAGTGCAACGCTCAGCGGGTCCGCCTCATCCCGTGGCACATCCGTCCATTTCACCCTGCCCCGCCTTTTCATTGCCCTCTCCGTCGCATCACGCAAAGATTGGCCACAAATCGCTAACAAGCCGCTAACGAAAGGCCGAATATGTTGAACCGCTGCGCCTGGGCCGGGTCTGAACCGATCTACACCGCCTATCACGACGAGGAATGGGGAGTGCCGGAACATGACAGCCGGGCGCTTTGGGAAAAGCTGATCCTCGACGGTTTCCAGGCCGGGCTGAGCTGGATCACCATCCTGAAAAAGCGCGACAATTTTCGCGCCGCCTTTGCCGGGTTCGACCCCGAGGTCATCGCCAGCTGGGGCGAGCCCGAGGTGCTGCGCCTGCTTGGCGATTCCGGTATCATTCGCCATCGTGGCAAGATCGAAGCGACCATCAGCAATGCCCGCGCCTATCTGGACATTCAATCCGGCCCGGGGTTTTCGCAATTTCTATGGAGCTACGTCGACGGCCAACCGCTGCAGCCGCGCTTTGCCAGCCAGGTCGAGGTGCCACCGCAAACCGCCCTGTCGAAACAGGTCTCGAAAGACCTGAAAAAGGCCGGGTTCCGATTCTGCGGGCCGACCATCACCTATGCCTTCATGGAGGCCTGCGGCCTGGTCAACGACCACATCACCAGCTGCCATTGCCACAACCGGATTGCCGCCCTGCCCGGTCCCGGCCAAGCCTGAAGCCCCCTGCTTCCTCTGGTCAAAATAGGCGGTGTTATACTTTACGTACCACTTCAAACGGTAATCCCCCCATTTTTAGCGGGGTGCCTTCGTAGAACTTACGCGGCCATTTTC
>NZ_JARGNH010000048.1 GCF_029213205.1 Pseudooceanicola sp. | reverse complement strand
GTGGCGTTGTCGCTGGTCTGGGTCGCGGCAAAGGCATCGGCGTGCATGATTGTGCGCCGCTCGATGAACACGGTCAGAAGGTTCACCCCGAAGGCGCCGCCAAGCTGCCGGATGAAGTTCGACGCACCCGAACCCTGACCGAGAAGGTCCGGCGGCAGAACCTTGAGCGCTCCCGACGAAATGGCGGGGAACACGAGGCCCAGCCCCACGCGCGACAGGATCGTCCACCAGGCGAGCGTCCAGAAGGCCGTATGGACATTTGCAGCTGCCATCAGCCAGGAGGACCCGGCAAAGACCGCCATGCCGATGCCGATCATGATTGGTGCAGGCACCTTGTCGGACAATCGCCCGGCGATGGGAAAGACCAGCAGCATCGCGAAGCCCGAAGGCATCAGAAGAAGGCCCGCCTGCGTGGGCGTCATCCCCTGGATCTGCTGCACGAAGACCGGAAGCAGATAGGTAGAGCCGAACAGTCCGGCCCCCATGATGAAGGCAATGACCGAGGCCGAGGAGAAGGCGAAATTCGCGAAAAGCCGCATGTCGAGCATGGGCTTGGCGGTGGTCATCTCCCAGACGACGAAGGCGATGGCCGAAACCGCAGAAATCGTGAAGCCTGACAGGATGATGTTGGACTCCCATCCAAGCCGCTGCGCGTTTGAAAGCGTGCTGAGCAGCACGGCAAGAAAGACCGACAGGATCGCCACCCCGACAAAGTCGAAGGCCGGAATCGGCCCGCTTTCTTCGCGGCTGGGCAGGAACAGGTTCGCCAGCAGGATGGCAAGCCCGGCGAAGGGCAGGCCCAGATAGAAGACGAAACGCCAGTCGAAGGCATCCATGAGCACGCCGCCGATCCAGGGGCCCAGAGCCGGAGCCAGCACGACGCCGACGCCATAGATTCCCATGGCCGCGCCGCGTTTGTCGGGCGGAAAGACCTTGAACAGCATGATCATGGCCAGCGGCTGCACGATGCCCGCCGCCGCCCCCTGCACGACGCGGGCCAGCGTCAGCACGGTCTCGTTCGGCGCGAGGCCCCCAAGAACCGAACCCGCAAGGAACACGCCCATTGCGGCGTTCATCGTCAGCCGCATCCCGAAGGCGCGGTTGGTCCAGTCGGCCAGCAGCATCGTGGCGGTCATGGCCGCCAGAAAGCCGGTCGAGATCCATTGTGCCTGCACCGCGCTGATGCCGAAAGCCCCCATCACCGCCGGGATGGCGACGTTCACGATCGTCGTGGACAATACGACCGAAATGGTCGCGACCATGATCGTGCCGGTCGCCAACCACTTGTAGGCCGGGCCGTAACGCTCGAAGTATCGGTCAATCTGTGACATCGACGGAAACCTCGACCATCATGCCGGGCCTGAGTTCGGTGCCTTCGGCGTCGATCGACACGCGGATTGGCAGGCGCTGGGTCACTTTCGTGAAATTGCCCGAGGGGTTGGGGCTGGGCAGTAGCGCAAGCTGACTGGTCGCTGCCCCGCCCATGCCGATTACCTTGCCCTCAAACGTCCGGCCCGGAAAGGCGTCGACGGTGATGATCGCCTTCGATCCGACGTGGATCCTGTTATAATCGGTCTCCTTGACATTTGCATCGATCCAGACGTCATCCGGTGCGTGATACATCACAATGCGCGTCCCCGGCGTCACATATTCGCCGACATCGACAAAGGTCCCATCAACAATGCCGTCGAACTGGGATGTGATCGTGCGGTACGCGAGGTCGATTTCCTTCAGGCTGCGGTCGGCCTCGGTGCCTGCACGTCCGGCAAGGGCGGACGCGATCTGGGACTCCAGCACACTCATCTGCTCTTCGTCGGCCTCGACGATGGCCAGACTGGCACGAGCGCTTTCAATTGCAGCGAAAGCAGCCCGCTCTTTCTGGGCGGCGGTATCCAGCGCCGCCTGGGCTTCGTCGAGGGTTTGCTGCGACGTGATATTCTGCTTGGCAAGCTTGATCGCCCTCTCCTGATGGGTCCGGACGTTCGTGAGTACGGCAAGTGTTGCCTCATGGTTTGCAACTGCCGCAGCTATTCCTGCGTTTGCCGCGTCCCGTCGCGCAGAGAGCTGCTTCTTGAGCAGCACCTTACGCGCCTGAAGCTCCGCCAGTTGCGCATCAGTTGCCGCCAGTCTTGCCATGACTGCATCAAGCTGTGGTTGCGAATATGCGCGGTCGATTGCGGCGACAAGATCGCCTCTTACGACGGCGTCCCCCACGCGCACCGGAATCGCCGTGATCCTTCCGGCGACCTCGCTTGATACGGTGACGACTTTGGCTGCGATCCGGGCATCGTTGATGTGAACCTGCGTGAACCGCGTGGCCAGCCACGGTGCGGCCAGCCAGACGGCAACAGCAACCACGGCGCCGATCACGATCAGTCGGGTCCATCTTGTGCGGCTGCGCCTGGGCGGGGGGGGCGACACCGGTTTGTCCTCGCCAGCCTCGCCCGCAATGGCTGGCCCTGCCTTTATGTTATCCATTTTGACCATTGCTCAAAATCTCCAATCTGGTCGCGATGCGGCTCAGAACTTTTGTTGCAATACGCAGTTCCTGCTCGGAAATGCCTTCAAGAATTTCTGCCCGGCTGGCCGCCGAAATCTCTTTCATCCTGACGATGAGAGGAGACGCAGCCTCTGTCAGGTGGAGTGTCTTGGCCCGCCTGTCTTCGGCGGAGGGTCGGCGTTCGATCAGGCCCGCACCTTCAAGCCCGTCCAGTAGCCGGACCAGAGTCGCCGCCTCGATCCCCAGGGTGTGCGCCAGTTCGACCTGCGTCACCGCCTCATTGCGCGAAAGTTCAAACAGCGCGTTCCATCTTGCCTGGGAGAGGCCGAGATCGCGAAACCGAAGGTCAAGATGCCGCCTCCACATGCGCGATGACGCCGCCAGGGAACGTGCGAAAGGCTCCTGGAGCTCGATCTTGTCGGGGTCAATCTGCATCATTTCCTTCTTTCATCAGCATGCATATAGCTGCATTGCTAATTAGTATGGGTGCAATTATCTTGCAAGTGCCATTCCTACCTTGGAGATTCGTCGATGTATGCCAAGATCCTGTTGTGTTTTGACGGCTCGCGCGAAGGGCGGCTGGCGCTGCGCGAAGGGGCGCGGCTTGCGCAGATCACAGGTGCCGGGGTGATCCTGCTGGCGGTGGTCGAGACGGGCGCGGGCAGCGCGTTGGCACAGGGTGCGGATGCTGGCGCACTTGCCCACCAGCAAGCCGATTTCAAGGAAATCCTAGATGAAGGCCATCAACGGCTTTCCGCCATGGGGCTGGCACCCGAGGTCCGCATGGAGTTCGGCGATCCCGTCGCGAAAATCACAAGTGTCGCCACCGAAATTGGGGCCGATCTGGTCGTCGTTGGGCACCATCAGCAAGGCCTCTGGACGCGCTGGATGAGCCGATCTGTCGCTTCCGGGTTGAGCGACGCGCTGGGATGCAGCCTGCTTCTGGCACAAAAGGTCGTCGAGGATTCAGAGCTTTTCCGCAAGGGTTGAAGTGGTGTGGCCAGGACGCGGCTACGTTGCGTGACCGCAGGACGTCGCGCGCCCCGCTGGCAATGATCGTATAGAACATCGGGACCACGAACAGCGTGAAGAGTGTGCCGATCATCAGGCCGGTGAAGATCACCAGACCCATTGCCTGGCGCGCAGCCGCGCCTTGGCCGACTGCACGATCGCATCGCGGAACTTGTTGAGGCCCCCGACGCCGCCGACCGCGATTGGTGACCGTCGATCAGCCGATCCATGCGTGAGAGCATTCGAAGCGGGCGGTTCCGTGTGACCAGTCAGCGGTAATCGCCGGGATTGAAGGGGGCAACACCCGCATCCACGTGCTTCTGCCGACGCCGCGGCACTATGGTTCAAAGCGGATTCGACCGAACGCTTGACGCCGTCGGTGATGCAATCTATCTGCCTCCGAGGCTTAACCGACCGGACGGTACAGCGATGACGGAGCGGATGCAGTCGACGGAACCCAGAAACGCCTCTCCGAGAATTCTCGGCGCGGCGCGCGCGATTGCCGTGCGTGAAGGCGCCGGAAAGATAACGATCGAGGCGGTCGCAAAGGAGGCGGGCCTCAGCAAAGGCGGCGTGCTCTACAACTTTTCGACGAAGAAGGCTCTGCTTTCCGGCCTGTTGGATCAGATGCTTGTCGCGCACCGGGAGCTCCTCGAAAAAGTGCCGGAGCGGTACCCGTCGCGCACTCTGCGTGGGCATCTCGAAACAGTCCTGCAATCGCAAGACGTGGACGATGACCTGTCAATGGCGATACTCGCGGCGGCGGCATCGGATCCGCGGCTGCTCGATCCGCTACGGACTGACCTGACCGGCGACCTTGAGCATATCTTGACCGACACGCAAGACGCTCCGGCTGCCATGATTGTCGTCCTGGCGATCCAGGGGTTGCGGTTCCAAAGGCTGCTGAACCTTCCGGACGGCGGTGCGGATATCAAGGCAAGCGTCATCGAACGATTGAGGATAATGATCGATGAACTCGAATAGAAAAAACCGTAGTCGGAAACGGACCGCTTCGGTCATTTCAGTGGCGGCGGCAGCGGTCTTCGCTGTGACGGTTCTCCCGGGCTTCCTGACCGAACTTTTGGCCCAGACGGTCATGGAAACCGAGACCGAAACGCGGGCGGCGTCCGACTCTGATCGACCGGTCACGGTCGAGGTGACCCGCGTGCTGACCCGCGTGATCGATCAATCCCGCGCGGTTGCCGGCCGTGTCGAACCGGCCCGTACGGTGGACATAGCATTTCAGGTGCCGGGACAGATCATTTCTCTCGACGTCGAGCCGGGTGACAGAATTCGCGAGGGCGACGTGATTGCGGAACTCGACCAGGCTGATTTCGATCTTGCCGTCGATCGGGCTCAGGCCTCCTTTGACCTTGCGAATTCCGAACTCGAACGCGCGTCGAGCCTCGCCGAGCGGGGGATCGCGGCAGATGCCCGCCTCGATACTGTGCGGGCCCAGTTCGCACAGGCAGACGTAGCGCTTCGCGAGGCCAGGCGGCGTTTGTCGCAGACGCAGATCGTGGCGCCTTTCGATGCGATCGTGGCGCGGACCTTCGTTGAGGAATACGTCAACCTCACTTCGGCTGCGCCGGTCGCACGCCTGCAGGATGTCAGCGAGATGCGTATCATGATTTCTCTGCCCGAGGAGCTTGCGGCTGTTGCGCGTGCGACGCCCGACGCTTTTGACATCGTTGCGAGTTTTCCCGCGGTGCCGGGTTTCAACGCGCAGCTCATCCTTCGCTCCTTCGCGACCGATGCCGACCCGACGGCGCAGACCTACGATGTGGAATTCGCCATCGCGGGCGACATCGACCCGCGCCTGCTGCCCGGGATGACGGCGGACGTACGCATCTCGATTGCCGCCGAAGGAGATCGCCAGCAATCGGTCATCGTTCCGGTTTCGGCGGTGGATACAACGAGCCGAACCGAACCGTCCATCTGGGTCTATGAAGAGATGTCCGGCCAGGTTGCGCGAAGGACGGTCCGGTTGGGTCTTCCGATCAATGACGAGATCATCGTTCTGGAAGGCCTGAAGGGCGACGAATTGGTCGTGTCCGGCGGCTGGTGGCGGCTCAGGGACAATCAAAAAGTGACAGTCTCGGGTCTCTGATCCCGTATTATGTTGGCAGGACCCGGATAGACCATGGCACTCAGTATCTCACGCGCGAGCATCAAGCGCCCTGTGGCGGTTTGGCTCGCCATCATCTTCTGCCTCGTTGGCGGCTATTGGGGGCTGAACACGGTGGGCCGCCTTGAAGACCCCAGCTTCACCCTCAAAACGGCGCTTGTCTTCGTGCCCTATCCCGGCGCCTCGGCCATAGAGGTTGAAGAGGAGGTCGCCGACGTTGTCGAAAATGCGCTGCAACAGATGAAGCAGCTCGACCGGGTTGAATCAAAGTCCATGCCGGGCATGGCCCAGATCACCGTCGAGATCGAAATGACCTATGGGCCGGATGAGATCCCCCAGGTTTGGGACGAGATGCGCCGCCGCATCAGCGACGTGGAAGGGGACCTCCCCGCAGGCGCGCAGCCGCCCATCATCAACGACGATTTCGGCGACGTTTACGGCATGTTCTATGCGGTGACGAGCGAGGGCCTGAGCCCATCGGAGCAGCGCGATCTGGCCACGTCATTGCGGCTCGGGCTGGTCACCGTCGATGGCGTTGCCAAGGTCGAGGTTCAGGGACTCGCCGAAGAGGTGATCAACATCTCGATCCCGTCGTCGCGTCTTACGGAACTGGGTTTGCCGCCGAATCAGATCCTGGGCATTCTCGCCGACGAAAACCGGGTGTTCATGAACGGGGAGATTACCGAGGGCCCGGCCCGGATCAGCCTGTCGGTTCCGCCGGGCTATGTCAGCCCCGAAGGGATCGGGGAGCTTCGGCTTGGCGTGGCGGGAAAGGTCGGGCAGGTGGCGGTTTACGATATCGCCCATGTGAGCCGCAAAGAAGCCGAGCAGCCCAGCCAGGTCATTCGCCAGAACGGAGCCTCGGCCTTTACCCTCGGCGTTTCGGCCCTGACAGACCGCAACGTTGTTGAGGTCGGCAAGGCGGTCTCTGCCCGTCTGGAGGAGCTCAAGACCGCGTTGCCGGAGGGGGTCGAGATCATTCCGATCTACGAACAGCACGCCGTGGTGGACGAGGCGGTTTCGAGCTTCCTCGTCAGTCTCGGACAGTCGGTCGGTATTGTCGTCGCGGCGCTGATGCTGACCATGGGCTGGCGCGCGGGGCTGGTGGTGGGCGCAACCCTGGGGCTGACCGTCTTTTCGACGCTTTTCTTCATGTCGGTCTTCGGCATCGCGATGGAACGGATCAGCCTTGGTGCCTTGATCATCGCCATGGGAATGCTGGTCGACAATGCCATCGTCATCACCGAGGGCATGGTGATCGGTGTGTCACGCGGCAAATCCGCAGAAGAGGCCGCCGCCGAGACGGAAACCGCCACGTCGATCCCGCTGCTCGGCGCGACAGTTATCGGGATCATGGCCTTTTCCGGCATCGGGCTGTCGCCCGACGCGACCGGCGAGTTCCTGTTCTCCCTTTTTGCGGTGATCGCGATCTCGCTGCTGATGAGCTGGGCGCTCGCCGTCACCGTCACGCCCTATCTTGGCAAGCTGCTGCTTCGGGCGCCGAAAGAGGCCTCGGACGATCCCTACAAGGGCTCGTTTTACGGGATGTACCGCGGGTTTCTCTGGCTGGCTCTGCGTAGCCGGGTACTGATCGTCCTGATAATCGTGGGAATTACCGTCTGGTCTGTCATGGCCTTCGGACAGGTCAAGCAGGCCTTTTTCCCCGCTTCGAACACCCCGATCTTTTATGTCGAGGTCCAGATGCCGCAGGGGACCGACATCAACGTCACCGACGATGAGATGAGGCGGCTGGAGCAAATGCTTCTGGCCGAGGACAACGTGACGGATGTGACAACCCTTGTCGGGCGCGGCGCGAGCCGTTTCATGCTGACCTATAGTCCCGAGCAGGCGGACCCAAGCTATGGTCAGCTTATCGTCCGGGTGGCCGACGCCGAGGCGATCCCGGCCATCGCGAGCCGGCTGAACCAAGATCTGCCCGCCGAATTCCCCCACGCTCTGATCCGCGTCGAAGAGATCGTATTCGGCCCACCGGCCGGTGCCGACGTGGCGGTTCGATTTTCGGGGCCTGATCCGGTCATTCTGCGCCAACTCGCGGATGATGCCATGCGAATTTACGAGGACGCTGGTACAATCACCAATTCGCGTACCAATTGGCGTCAGCGAGAGATCCTTGTCGAACCCATCGTGGATGAATCACGTATGCGTCTGGCGGGCGCAACGCGCAGCGCGATTGCGGATACCATCCAATATGGAACGTCCGGTTTGCGTGTCGGTGAGTTGCGCGAGGATGACGAGGTAATCCCGATCCATCTCCGCCTCCCCGAGAGCGAACGCGACGGGATTGACCGTCTTCGCGACCTGTCTGTGTGGTCCGACGGGGCCGGGTCCTACGTTCCGATAACAAACCTTGTGGAGCGTTTCGAAACGCGCCTTGTCGAGGCGCTGATACACAGACGCGACCGGGAGCGGACCATCGCCGCCCTCGGCGGTTCACGCAGCGACCTGACCGCGGATGAGGCCTTTCGAAGTGTCCGGGCCGATATCGAGGCTATCCCGCTTCCCGACGGGTACGCGATGGAATGGGGGGGCGAATTCGAAAGTGCTCAGATGGCTCAGGAGAGCCTCGGCAAACAGCTTCCCCTGGGTTTTCTCGTGATGCTGACGATTTCGATCCTGATGTTCAACAAGATCCGCCAGCCTTTGATCCTGTGGCTTGTCGTACCGATGTCCGTGACCGGCATGGTCCTGGGTCTGCTGTTCACGGGCTTGCCGTTCACCTTCACGGCTCTGCTCGGCTTCCTGTCGCTCTCGGGCATGCTGATGAAGAACGCCATTGTTCTTGTTGAAGAGATCGACCTGCAACGGGCCGAGGGTGTTCCGGATTACAAGGCGGTTGTCGATGGGTCGGTCAGCCGCCTTCGCCCTGTGGTGCTTGCCGCTGGCACGACGATCTTTGGAATGATCCCGCTCCTGCCGGATGCCTTCTTTGCGTCGATGGCTGTGACGATCATGGGCGGCCTCGCATTCGCCTCGGTGCTGACGCTGGTCGCCGTGCCGGTGCTCTATGCGCTCCTCTTCCGTATTCGTCCGCGATAGACGAGCCGGGTCAAATCCGGTCACCGGCTTACGCCACGAAATGCGAACAAACTGATGAGCCAGACCCTCCCTTGGTTCAGGCCGCCTTTGGATCCAAATCCTCTGCCGACGGACAGATTCCGGACCATGGTCTGGGAATGTCCTGAACTTTGCGTCTCTTGCCTGACCCTCGAAACATAACCACAAGGAGGGTCACTTCTGGCTGGAAATCAACAGCCCCGAGCCCTGCACCGAAGGCCGTTGATCCTGGCGGCCATCCGACCAATAACGGTCGCCTGACCACACCGGCCCACAAGGACCTGACCATGAGCGAATATACCCTCACCGTGACCAGTCCCACGCAGCGCGGCATCGTTGCCAAGATCTCGGTCTACCTGGCCGAGAACGGCTGCAACATCACCGACCTGGCGCAGTTCGACGACACGATCACCGGTCGCTTCTTCAGCCGCGTCACCTTCGTCAGCGAGGAAGGCATCGGCATCAAGACCCTGCGCGAGGGCTTCGGCGATATCGCTGAAGAGCTCAAGATGGACTGGGATTTCCACGAACCCTCCGAGCGGATGAAGGTCATCATCATGGTCAGCCGCTTCGGGCACTGCCTGAATGATCTACTCTACCGCTGGCGCATCGGCGCGCTGCCGATCGACATCGTGGCGGTGATCAGTAACCACATGGATTACCAGAAGGTTGTGGTGAACCACGACATCCCCTTTCACTGCATCAAGGTCACGAAAGAGAACAAGCCTCAGGCCGAAGCCGCGATCATGGGTGTCGTGCGCGAGACCGGCGCCGAGCTGATCGTGCTGGCGCGCTACATGCAGATCCTCTCGGACGAGATGTGCCAGCAGATGTCGGGCCGGATCATCAACATTCACCACTCGTTCCTGCCCAGCTTCAAGGGCGCGAACCCCTACAAGCAGGCCTACGAGCGCGGCGTGAAGCTGATCGGCGCGACCTCGCATTACGTAACCGCCGACCTCGACGAGGGTCCGATCATCGAGCAGGACATCGTGCGGGTGACGCATGCGCAATCGTCATCGGATTACGTCTCTCTCGGTCGTGACGTGGAAAGCCAGGTGCTGGCGCGGGCGATCCATGCCCATATCCACCACCGGGTCTTCCTCAACGGCAACAAATCCGTCGTCTTCCCGGCCTCGCCGGGGTCCTATGCAAGTGAACGCATGGGGTAAGTTGACAAGCCTCGCGTCGCGAGGCGCGCGCCCCGGGGCGGTGGGAGGCAGCGGTCAATTCGCGGGCGAATCCCCGGAGCGTTTCAAGCAGCGCAGGCGGCGGGCGAAAGCCAGTCGGCGGGGCAATCATCCCCGCACATGTCAAGATTCGATAGTTAGTCTTATGCTAAGGGATGGTGTGGCAGGCCGGATGTTAAAGCGTCCCGCCTTTAACCTGCGACATATCCGGCAGCAGTGAAGTAATTCCA
>NZ_JARGNH010000018.1 GCF_029213205.1 Pseudooceanicola sp. | reverse complement strand
CGCCCCGGCAAAATACCGGCGCTACCGTGGCCTAATTTGCAACCGCCCTATACACGCACCAGTCGAGACGACGCACGATGTCTTCCTGGTGAGAATAATCCACCTTTGAAAGAGCTTTCATCCGGGAGAGCCGGCTTGAGATTTCCTCGCTCCAGACTGTCGTGAATGCGGCGATGTCGGAGCCAGTCTTGCCGTTTTCGTCAAGATTGAAGCGCCCCGCAAGCCGTCCCGCAACTTCAAAGGAACCCTCCTTGCACGCGCGTTCAAATGCAGCGCGAGGTTCAGGTATTCCGTCCTCTTCGAAGACAGTGATCAAGGCGCCGAGTTGCGCCTCTTCTTCGGAAGCAGCCCGGCGGGCCATATTTGGTAGAAGATCCCTTTCGGATTTCAGCGCCTCTTCGATTGTCAGGAATTCGCCGGTATCGGACCCCTTCAGGGCCTGGCTGGCTTCCTTGATCCGGCGCACCAGCCACGACGACACGGCGCGTGAAATGGGTGAGCCCGATGTATCGCCCGACAACCCCTTCAGGGCCTTCTCAAGACGGGAGGCCAGGTTTCCCACGATAGTGCGCATGCGCTCTTCTGATCGCTGATTTTGCGTGCTTTCACGCTCAAAGGCCGTAATCCAGGCCGAAAGGATGCCGATGGCTTCATCGAAGTGGCGATGGAGATATTCGACACCCTTTGGATGCAGGCGGGATGAAGGCCTGCCGATACTGGAAGCAAATTCAGTCCCCCTGTCCTCGATTTCAGCTGCAGTCGATAGCTGATCAATGGCGCGGTGCGCAAGCTCCGAAGCATTTTTCTGGCCTGCCTTGATGGCCGCGAGCGCCTGTCCGATGAGACCGGAATCCGAAACGATATGATGCATGAACTGGGTTGCGAAACTCCATCTCGACGACTTGCGCGACATGATCGCACACCATTCTTCAAGACGGTCGATAATGCGCTTGCGTTGCGGAACAAGCCGGGCTCCGGAAAGGCGTGCCAGCGTATCCGATCCGGGCGGAAAGTCATATTCTAGTTCGGCGATAGCTTCGGCAACCTCGCGCAGATGTGCGCCGAGTGTGCCCCGGGCAAGATCAGGAAGAAGGGTGCGCAGACTGAAGGACTGCTGAAGAATGGCTGGCCGCAAGAGGGCGCCGAGCAGGATGTTGCGACCCATGTCGGTCTGGACGACCGTCGCCGCGCGGTTGGCAAGGGTCAGGAACCTCTGGGTGTCCGGTCCGTAGTCACCGTGCTGCGCCCGACTTGCCGCCGCGGCCCGGAGTGCTGCAGCCTCGACCGGCCAGGCGAAGTTTTTTGCTTCCAGAGCGCCGGCAGCGTCCGCAGCGATACCTATGAGGTTTCGATCGATCAGGAGTCCCAGGAGTGCGGCGTCGAGCGGCGGTTCCGCACCCTGCAAGGTATCATCCAAGGCATCATCAGCTGTATCTTCCGAAGCATCCTGATCTTTGTCAGCTTTGCGTGTCTCTGCCGTCCGATCATCGGGCTTCGTTTCGGTCTGAACAGGGGACGAAGTTGAAATATCGTTGGCGGGTGTCTCATCGGTGAGAGGCTCTGAGGACGCCTGCGCCACCGGGCTCTCCACAGGTTCAGGCTCCGGGAGGCCGGAGGCCCTGGACGGCTCAACGGCTTCCTCAGGGGTGTCTCCGGGGAGATCTTCAGGTTCGGCCTCCGGGATATCATCCCGCGCGTCACCCAGGCCGGTCTCCGGCGCCGGGTCAGGTTCAGCGGTTTCTGCGGTGTCCGGATGCTCGTCATGCGCGACGTTCCGGAGTTCGTCCTTCGGCGACACGTGCGCATCAAGCGCGTCTTCGTGCGTTGTATCGCCCTGGGATGTCTGCCCGGGCAGAAGATTTTCCAGTGCCACGGCATCGTCGGTCAGAATGGCAGTAACGATGGCCTGAAGGTGACTGTGTCTGTGATCGTTTTCCTTGATGATTGCTTCGAGTTTCTCTCCTTCGCCAGCCAGCCGTCCCAGCTCGTCATATCGCTTTGACCTGGTGGCGTCAGCAATCAGCGCATCAATTTCCTGGCTGCGGGCAATATTGGAATCGTGATCTTCCCGCGCGGCCGAAATGTCAGACTTCATTTCGGTGATGTCTCGGGAAGTAAGCCTGACGATACGGGCCTCTGTCAGGTATTCCTCTTCGAGTACTATACCAATACTTTCGAAGGAGGCCGCAATTTCATCTGCGCGTTCAGACTGCGTGCCATCCGCAATCCCGGCAGCACGTTCTGAGAGCTTTGCAATTGCCGTGAAATCTTCCGAGTCGCTGTTTTCGTCAAGGGTTTCGACCAGGGCTTTCAGTGTTTTCACGATATCGGCGCGCAGATTGCCTGTCGGATCCACTCCTGTCTCAAGGTGAACACTGATACGGGCGTCCAGAATTTCGATGACAGAGTCCCAATACCCGCTATCCTCGGCAAGTTTGAAAAGGTGGTCGAACATATTTTCCGGACCTGCTTCGCCAATGGCGAGTGTAAACATGTCGAAGAGTTCCTCTTTACTGGAGGCTTCCATGACCTGAATGTAGTGGTCCACGGCATATTCACAGAAGGCACCAACCACCAGATCCGTTGGCGGTTTCGCATTCACAAGCAAATCTCCCACACGATCTTCAAGGTGGTCGTTTCCCTCCAATCGCAGCTTCATCAGAGGAAGCTTTCCGATAATGCGACTTTTCTTCTGGACCGTATCCCGGTAGCTCGCTGCCCCGTGCTTTATCCCGCGCCTGTTCCGCACCACTTCCACTTCGATCATCGGAATGATCCAGGCTTTACCTTCCGCAATGTCGAGGATCGCATCATAGAATGCGGTATGATCTTTTGGATCAACCTGGAATCCCAGTCGCTTGACAAGGAAGTTGATGTCGCGCTGTGAGAAGTGGCCGGCCCGGGCAAGGAAAGCGGTGGCGTCCGGTGCGATCTCTCTCAGGGGGAAGTGGCTGGTTGGATCCGGATCCATGTAATCTTCATCCCAGGTTGCGTATCTGAGCAGGATCGGATGCGGTTCGTGAGAGGCTTCACTGACAACTTTTTCACTGGTTGCAGTTTTGAAGCCGTTTCCGGCAGCGGCTTCGGCTATTTTCGCATTGCTTTTCATAGAGGGTTTCATGCCTTCCATTCGGGGTCAATTTCAACGCCGGCATTGGTGAGAAGTGTTTCGATCCAGCCCAGAGCGGGTCGCCGTTCGAAGTCTGACCAGTGGCGCTGATTGGAATAATCATTCAGGCACCGGGTGCAGCTTGAAATGCAATCGGGGTTCGGGCAGGCAAGAATTTTGCGCGCGGACATCAGCAGGTCCCGTGCCAGGAAGCCTTCTTCCTGCGTCAGCCGGGTGGCATAGCCCGCGCCGCCTGAAACGCTGTCGTAAAGCACCACCACAAGGTGTCCGTTGAGCTTCTGGACAAGGGCGCGCAGGTCACGCGCGTCGGTTTCCAGCAACTCCGCCGCCCCCAGCCGGAGCGCCTCCTGAAGCGTCCGGTCAAGATTGATCTCGTGACTGATGGCGACCCCATCCGGCGTGCGCGGGATGCCCTCGAAGAGAACGGCGCGCACATCGGTCTCAAAGACATGTGCAAGGTCGATCGGGTAGACCTGCGTGGCCGGATCAAACCGGCAGGGCAGGCCGGTGCGTGGATTGAGGTGGGTCCCCAGCGCCGTTGGCTGCTGCCAGGCGCGGTCAGGCCCGAACCCCTGTGCAGGTTCGGCATGTTCGCAGTTGCGACACCAGGCAAATCCGCCGCGATGCCTGCCGCGGTTGACCGTAATGATCCGCCCGAGTTCGTGATCCGGGCGGTTGGAGCCTGGGGCATGGAAGGTCTTGATGCCGGCAAGATCTGTGTTCTGGTATTTCTCGAACGGCGCTTCGGTCAGAAGCAGGGCCTCATCCGCTATGGTCGGCCGGATCCGACTGGCGCCCGGGTCTCGACCCTGTCCGTCGGCGACCGAGGTCAGGAACCCGTGTGGACGAATGAAATTGCGCGTCGCATTTGCTTTTGGGAATTGGTATCCGCATTGCTGGCAATGTTCCTCCGGCTCGCTGCGATCAAGGGTGATCTGCGGCGAAGTGCAGGCGTCGCAGACGCGATATTTTGCCCGGTCGATGAAAGCATCGTCTCCGGTGAATTTGGATCTTTTGGAGATGCCATCGCTGACCCAGACGCGCCCGCCGGCGACGACTTCGGATCCGGGGGCGTATTCTGAGATTCCGATTGCACCGTCTCTGTCCAGCTCCAGAAGAGCGGAATCTGCTGTTTGCCCGGCCGAGTTGATGACCTCCAGAGAAACCGAATGCACGGGAAAGGAATATGTCGGGATCACCGCGCGCCGCGACAGCTGATCGACCAGGAACTGGTTCATGTAGAGGCGCTGCTGTGTGCGCAGGGCGTTCAGCGCGCGATCGGTCTTCTGAAACTGGTCCGCAGCCGTTTTTTCAATCGTTTTGCGCTGCTCTTCCAGCTCGTCGATGGCCTCCTGCATAAGGGACCAGCGGCCCCAGATAGCATCGGCAAAAGCCATCAGGCGTCGCCGCATCATGTCGCGCAGGCCGTTGGCATCCAGCGCGATATCTGCATTCTTCGGCGGCAATCGCGTGCCAAGTGCCGCGGCCGTTTCGAGATCCGCATCCGCGCCGGCAAGCCACGTCTCGAAGTCCTGATCGAAGACCTTGCGCGCTTGCGCCGTTGGAGAATCGACCAGAATATCGCGCAGCCGCGGCGCGCCCGGGCGCCCGTAGTTTGCAAGCCTGTGGTCGAGATATCGCGCGAGGATCATCGAGAGCTGGTGGCGTTGGAAAAAGCCCGCATTATCGAGCGTGAGGTAGGGCACGATCGGCTTTGCCGCGAGATATTCGCTGAAGGCCTCGTAGACCGCGCGATCAAAGCGGCCGGAGCGAGCTGTCGTCAGTACGATCGGGGCAACCTGTGCGCGTCTGCCGGCACGGCCTGCGCGCTGCTGGTAGTTGGCAATCGAGGGCGGCACATTCTTGCACAGCACCGCCTCGAGATCTCCCAGGTCGACGCCCATTTCCATCGTCGTGGTGCACGACAGCATGTTCACTTCACCTTCCTTGAAGCTCTCCTCGATATCTGTGCGGACCTCGCTGGCAATCGCTGCCGTATGTTCCCGGGCAATGCCCATCAGGGGGTGCTCGAGGTAGCGCGCGACATAGTGATTGCGCGAGGCCATCTCCGCGCGTTCGGCTTGCGGAATTTCCTGCAAGGTGCCGGAGCAACCCATCGATTGACACACACCGGCCGTATCGAATTGGGTGCGGCTGCCGCATTTGCTGCATTGGTAGAGCTTCACGTCGCGCCCGGGCAGGATGATGAATGTCCGGTCCAGCTTCAGCCCGCGGCCGACGCCATGTTTGGCGGTCATCGAACGGGGACTCTCGATCGCCTTCCAGAAGGCAACGAGCACATCCTGGATGGTCGGATCGTCAATCGTGGTGCTGCATGCGGCGGCCATCTTGGCCAGCAGTGCTGTGAACCGGTTTCTGTAGCCTGCGGCCGGGATCAGCGGCAAGGCGAGCGTTGTGTGGACGTTCTTCTGGCGCGAGATGCAGCGATTGCGCTGATATGCCATGCGGGTCCAGATCGATTCATCTTCGAGGTTGATCATGCCCGAGGCTTCCTGTGCAATGGCACGGTGCTCACGGACGATCTTGAGCAGGTAACGCACGAAGGCCTCGGCATAAGGCTTCATCGGACCCGGCAGGCATTTTTCAACGGCATGAACCGGCCGGTCGATCTGCTCGTAGTCGACGCCGATCAGGCCGAACCCTTCAAGGCTGAGGCGTCCCCGGCCGAAAATCGTGAGTTCTGCGGCGATGAAGGCCTTGAGGCGCAGCCTCTGGTTTGAGCCTGTCTCAAGGATTGGCACAACGCCGGGATTGTAGAGCCGCAGCCCGTCGATGCTCAGCTCGCGTTCGACGGCGCCGACCAGGTTGTCGATGTCGATCCGCCCTCCCGCGGTCACTGCGCGCAGAATCGCGGCCCGGATGGCCTGTTCTCGTGAGGTGCGCTCGAAAAAGGGCGCAAAGAACGCAGCATCCTGCCTGTTGTCCGAAAAGACCAGAAGATTGCGCCCGCCCATCGGCGGGTTTTTCCCGTTTTCTGTCTTTGGCAGGGCTTCGAGGAGGGATTGTGCCGCCACCGCGGCCAGCGCCTCGTCGCCCGGGCGCACCGTCGTGATTGGCTCGAGAAAGCGAGCGGACCGGTGATTGCAGGCCACGCAGCGGTGCAGGAAGCGCCCGCCATCATCCGGGTCCTCGCGCAGCGAGACATCTTCAAGGGCAACGGAGCCTGCCTCGTCGGGATCCATCGGGTGACCGGTCAGAGGGTCGAAGTGCAGGAGCAGCGGGGGATCTGTGTCTTCCTCGTCGTCCTCTTCCTCTTCCGCCGCCATTTCTCCCGGCACAAGGCGCAGAAGGTGGCGCGCGCCGTTGCCGGGGGAGGGCTCGAACCCGACCGGACCTTGCCAGGCCTCGACGTAGGGCTCGCCGCAGTTCCGGCAGACGTAAAGCTCAAAGGCCGGCCGGTCGTTTTCTCCTGTCTCGGCCCCGATTACAACCTCGTGGACGCCTTCCTCGACCTGCGTGCCAAGTGCAATGCCAACCCGGTCTGGTGATCTGGAGATCAGGTGGTAGCGCGCCGGCAGAAGCGGGAAAACGGTGGAATCTGCACTGATCGCCAGCACGCCGACAGCAATCAGGCCGGTGAGCGCCGGGATGGCGTCCGACTCCGCATCGGGGAAGATCTCCCGTGCCAAGGTTTCGATCGGGATGGCGCCGACCTCGAGCCGGTGGGCCAGCATGCCGATCTCGGTCATTTGTCCGAGACGTTCTATGAGGGCGTCACCAAGAGGAATATCCGCACGCACCTCAAGCTCGGGAAGACCCAGATAATCTGCTTCGGAATTCCAGTCTTCCGCGGATAGCGGCGTGTCGTTCTGAACCGCTTCACGGGCAGCTGCCGCGAGTTCTCCTGCACTCTTCCATCGCGCCGGCGTCAGCCCGCTTGGCTCTGGAGATGCTGAGAGGCTCGGATGCGACTTCTTCTTCGAAGTGATCACCGCGTCCGCCCCGGAGAAGGGTTCGCCAAAGAGGCGGGAGGCAAAATCGGAAAGCTCGCCCTTTCGGTCCGGGTCGAGGGAGGCGGAGGTCCCGATGCAGCGCACCTGTCCGTCCGGCACGCCGAGGTGTGCCTTCAGGCGGCGCAGCAGAAAGGCAACCTCGATCGCCTGTGCCCCGGCATAGGTGTGGATCTCGTCGAGCACGATCGTCTGCAGATCGGCGCGCGACAGAAGCGGTCTGTTGGTGGGGAGCAACAGGATATGCTCCAGCATCGCATAGTTCGTGATCAGGATATGGGGCGGCCCGCTGCGCATCTCAGCCCGCGACAGCAGCCAGTTCTCCGGCACGTCCGCATCTTCTCCGAAGATTTCCAGAAAACTCGGCGTGGACCGCAGTCGGGTGATTTCCTGATCGCGGGTGGCACTGGCCTTCACCTGGCCGGTATAGCGCCCGAGCGTTATGCCGGGGTCGCCGAGGTCGCGAAAGAGAAGCTGGGCGATCCGGTTCAACTGGTCATTGGCCAGCGCATTGAGCGGATAGACCAGGATAGCACGGACGCCGGGACGTTCCAGATCCCCCTGTCTGAGGATATGGTCTATCAGCGGATAGAGGAAGCTTTCGGTCTTGCCTGATCCGGTGCCGGTCGCCACGAGATAGTTCTCGTCGCGCAGAAGGGCTTCTTCCTGATGCGAATGCAATGGCCGTGTCCAGACAGAAGGGGCTGTGCTCTGAAATGCCTTCCAGTGAGGGGAGAGTAGCCCGGCATGCTCCAGTCCTTCGATGCTTCTGCCTTTCTCGAAGTCGGGAAGTGTTTCGACATAAGGGCCCTTGATGAAATCCAATGCCCCGATGCGCGACCGCATCTTGTCAGCAAGGGCAGGAGCCCGGATTTCATTGATCGGTGATGACGTGGAAACAAACCGTCCGAGGACGTGATTCAACTGGTCGCGAAAGAGGTTCGGATCGAGGTCTGTCATTGTCTGTCTTTCTGTTGTTGGCAGGCATGTGACCACAGGGCCCGAAAGTGAAGAAAGAACTCAGCCCCACCTCTGAGCATCAGGGTCATTGTCCGGCCGATTTCCGGACGTGGCAAGCCGGTCCGGAAGGCAAGATCGTCCATATAGGCATCGCAACGATGCAGGGCGGCCGCGCGCGCAAACCGTTCGATTGCTATGGCCATGCGAGCCGGGCGGTCATCGCCACCCCCGCCGCTGTCAAAGGCGCGCAACTCCTGCAGAGCCTCAGTCCATGTGGCGCAGATGACGCGGGATGTCGCGCCGAGGCGTCCTTCCGCCGTGAGATCCCGCAGGTCGGTCTCCCTGAGCCTGAACCGCAGGGTGCGAAAGGCGTGCTGAAGCGCTCCGGCATCCAGTCCCGCAGGCAGGTCCGGGTCGTTGGTGACGCGTGTGAGCCACTGCATCAGGGGCGCGTCGCCCTCGGGATCTGGAAGGTCCGGGGCAGAGGGGATCTCTGATAGTTTATTCAGAACCGCGAGACCCGAGGCCTCGGGAATGCCTTTCAGGGCATGAGGGGAGGCCTCGAAGATCCAGGGGGCGACATCTGCAAGGTCGTGTCGTGGCAGACTGCCCGCCGTACCAGTCACGTTCAGAACTGATCGGACTGCGCCCACCATGCGGGATTTTCCCAGAATGCCGAAAGCCGAGGAATAGGCCTCTCCGATCGATCCTGCGATCTGGTTTTCCAGGGCGGCCGGCACCGGGTCGGCAAGAAGTCCGGCAAGCCGCGAGAGGGCCGGCTGATCGGGGTTTTGCAGAGGCTGGCCAAGTCCGACGACAATCTGTGCCTGCCGCACGTCTGATATGATCTTGAAGATCGGATGATCTTCATCCCGGGCCCAGAACCGTGCCTTTGCGGGGATGGGATAAGCCGCCTTGTCGAAGCGGATCGCAAGCCGGCCGGTTTCCGGGTCGCGCTGAGCTGACACACCGCGTGGGGCCCCAATCTCGGCCGGCAGGCGCCCGAAGGCAATCTCTCCCTTGTGCCTGGTGCCGTCCACAGCTTCGATCCGTACCAGCAACGCATCGCAAGGCATCTGCGGCGTGATGAACAGGGTAAGGCTGTCTTTGTCTTCCTCAGTCTGGATATCGGAGGGATCCTGGGCGCGGGCAAACCTTGCAAAGATGTCGATCCGGCCGTCCTGACGCCTAAGGGCAATACGGTCGTCCGTGATGTCCTCCTGATCCAGCATTTCCGCGTTGATCTCGAATGAGGTGCGTGCATAGAACGGGCGCCGGATGGTCTGCCCCAGGACCAGGAGGTCGGCGTCGCGATCCGAACTGCGCAACAACACTGTGTCATGGCGATTGTTGTGGCCGAACGTCAGCATTGCGCCACGGGCAATGATACGCCGCTCACCTGTCGCGAGGCGGTTATGCAGAAGGGTTTCAGCCCCGGTTCTGATGTGGAATTCCCTGATTTCTCCGCCGATATCCAGTCCAAGGATCGGGGCCTCGAGATCGGCACCAAGATCGACGAAGAGCCATTCATCCTCCTTGCGCAGCCCGGCGCTGCGGGCGGCATTGAAGTTGCCGGGACATGGCAGCCGGGTAATTTCGTCTCCGGTGCTGTGTACGCCTGGCCAGAAAAACGTCGAGACGGAGAGTTCTGATCGGGCGTCAGGATCGCCGGCGGCGCCTGGGGCAAGAACTTCGAAGATGACTTTCGTGGGATTGTCGGATGCGGAGAAACCGAAGTCCATGAAGGAAATGCGCGCCACACCCTCCTCATCGGCCCGAATGCCTGAATATCGGGCCTGGGTGTCGGTTCGTGCCCGCACGATCCTCTGGGTTCCGCCTATCTCCGGATCGAGTTTAATCACGAGGTCGCTGTCGGCGGCGAGCAGGGCGCGACTGCCATCCCGGGCGAGGGCTGCGCCATCGACCCAGATTGCGGTTTCCTGTGGCGAGATCACAGAAAGGTCGCCCCGGGCCTCGAAGGTAATGACATCACCGGGTGCAATCCAGGCGACAAAATAATCCGGATCCGCCGCAGGGAGGGCTTCACCGAAACCCGGGGTGCGGAATGGTTCACCGGCAAGTATGATCAGGCGCTGGGCGGCGACTTCCGTGGTCTGCGTCCCGGACTCCACCCGTGACAGCAAGCTGCCACTGTCTGCATCTAAGATGAGGACCTCGCCTTGCGACGGTCCGAGGGGCACGTCACGGCTTGTCATTCCGCAGGTCCACAAAATGGTCTTCGACCAGGGTGGATCAAAAGACACCCGCTCACCGCTTTTCAGCTGGATCGGGAAGGGGCCCGTCCTGATCAACTGCGTCAGTCTGGATTTCTCGGCCTCGATGCCGAGACGATCCCCTGTCCAGTAGAGTGTCGGTGGTCCTGTCAGATCCTGACGGCTGCGGCCATAGGACCTGACGGCCCGGTCATAGGCTTCGAAGAGGTCTTCTTCATTGTCGTTGAGCGGCTCAGAACCTTGCCGCCAGGCTTCGAAGCGGCGCGCGCAATGTGCGGACTGATCAAAGCTGATTGTTTGTTTCAGGCGCGTCAGTCCGGCGCAGCGAAGATATACCGCCCGTCGCTGCCAGGACCTTGCGGAGGGCGTGTCTTCAATGGCGGGCGGTCCCGAATAGGCGGCCAGTCCGACGAAGGCCCCGGCAAGATCGCTGTATTGAGACCGGGCCGGACCCAGGGGTGCGAAGAAGAGGTCGGTTGGTGTTGTTCCTGATACCGGCAGTCCGAGTTTTCTGGCGGCTTGCCGGTAGCGGGACTTAAGAATGTCGCGGGCATAGGTTTCTGAAAAGGATTCCTTCAGGAACGCGCTGATATGGGAATACACATCAATGCTTCCGCCGCCATAATTCCGGGCCAGAGGGGTCAGGACGGCCCATACCGCTAGGGTCGGACAATGCCTGAAAAGGTTGGCCAGAGGCACCTGTGCAGCAGTTTGCTCTGCAATCTCTCTTATCTGCCGTGAAATCGGGGCGTCCACGATATACGGTGTTGAATTAATGCCGGTCCATGCCGATCTGAACGCTTCTTCGAGTTCGGTGAGTTTGATGGGATAAGGCGCTTGTTTCATTGCTTGAACATCTGCACATCAGTTACATTCTTCAATCCTATTTTCTCCCCGTGCAAATTTATTTATGAGCGTAAGGGGGCATGGTTGCACAAATTAGGTCTTGAGCACACTTCCCCTGTCCCCAGGGCTATCGCGTTTGGAAACTTGAGCGTGAAGAGGGCGAACGGATCGTGAACTTGTGGGCTCTCTCGCTGCGTTCGTGGTCAGGTTTCGAAGATTTTCGACCTCTATGTGACGAGGCAGACCCAAACGCGATTCCCCTGCTGTCCCCGGACGGACTTATCAGTGTCAGCACAAGTAGTGATATGTTCGACTGCACACAAATAATAGTCTGCATCAAGCTTCATCCGTATCAATCCTCAATCCAAAAAAAATGGCTTTAGCTAGGAAGGGGTGGTGTCGGACCACAATTTTGAGCCCGTTCCAATAGCGACGGTTTGTTGAACGGTTCGCTTAATTGGGTATTGATGCAAATGTAGCTAAAGTTTGAAAAGTCCCGCTCTGCCGACGCTCGCCAGCCGAAATGCTGCACGATTCACGAACGGCAGGAATGCGAAAGCTGCAATGCGGCGTGGCGACCTCAGGTGAATGTCTCCTGTGGGCCGACCACGTCGATCACCCTGACGTTGTGGCGGTCGCGCTGTGACTGGCGCCTCTGCGGCTCCAGGCCTTTTGGCGCTGCGCCATCACCCGTGCGCAGTTCCTCACCGGCGCGACAACGCAGCAGGAGGCGCGTCTGCGCCTCCGCGTGAGCCTACCGAGCTAACCGTGGGCCTAAGCCCACGGGTCAATCTCAACCAGCACCTGAACTTCATCCCCGTCGATTTCATCGGCGGGGATGGCGCCATAGGTTCCATCCCCGGCCTGGAAGACGACGATTGAGACCATGAGTGTGGCGGCGAGGGAGGCGGCGAAGGCGTGTGCATCTTAGCGGGACATCTGTTTGGCTCCTGTCTTGGAGGCGGGGGAGCATCCCCCGCGCGACAGGACCCCGCAGGCCCGAATACTGGCTGACATCACCGGGTGCGTTCGGCTTGCCCGAATCCATCCGGCGGCACGGGCTTGCCCGTAGTCCGACCCCTCGCGGGTTGATCTCGAAGACGGGATTCGGGCCAAGGAAGGGAATGGCGAGCGGGGGATGGTCCCCCAACATCAGGAGCCGGTTGTCCCGCTGATGCTTGGAACGCCGCCAGCCTCCCGGCCACGCTCTTGGTTGAAGACTTCTTCTTTGGGGATGGATCCTTTGGTGCCCCGCGAACTCAAAGGACAGGGTTGTGATGGATGAGAGGCCCGAACTTTGGCGGGCCCCTCGGTTTCAGTTGGGCTCAGGCGGCCAGGTCCGCGCCCCCTGCCCTTTCGCCCTCTTCATCGCCAACGATTTCAAGTCGCGCATTGCGGTATCCTTCCTTGGCGATCCAAAGCTCGGCCGCAGTGACAGATTCCGCCAGATGCAGCAGCTCGGTGTTGCCGCTGAAGTCGAGGAGCACGCGCACCTGCCCGGGCTTCGGCTCCTCGGCCACCTCGAAGACCAGGGCGCTGTCAGCCGAATGGCTACGCATGATGGTCACGAGGATCACCCCCTCCGAGGAGAAGTTACCCTCATGCAGCGTGAACGACGCGGGTGCCGTCCAGGTCGGGTAAGGTCGGGGTGGCTCCTTCTTCACAAGACGGCCGACGCCGTTCGAACGTTCCCAGGCCGCCAGCTTCTTCGTGAAGCGTGCCGGCGGCTTGGGGCTGCCATCGGTGTAGCGAATGAGCGCCCCGAGGGGGGCAGTGTCGATGATGGTTGTTGCAGACATGATTCCTCATTCCGAATGCGAGTAATCGCACTCATCTTATTGATATTGTTACACTATAGGGTGATTGGGGGCGGAATCTCCGCCCCCCAGTGGATCACGTTATTCCGCGGCCAGCATCGACGCGCTTTCAGCAGGCAGGTCATCCGTCAGGAATGCAGGAAGGTCAGCTTCACTGACACTGTCAGCCACTTCGGCATCCGCCCCCAGCCCTTCGGCACAGTCCTCACCGTGTAGCGCCACGAGATCGTTCCGGCGCAGGACCTCGGGCAACCAGCCGCTGCCCTTCAGCAAGCGCTCGGCCTCACTGGCCATCTCGCTCTTCTTCAGGTGATCGAGGAGTTGGGCAGTCCCCTCCCCTTTCGCCTCGCGCACGGCCTCAAGGATGCGCGCCTTGGGCACGCGGTTGAGATAGGTGTCCACCGTCGGCTCCCAGCCCGCCTCGAACATGTCGAGACCTGTGGCACGCGCCACGAGATCGGCATGCGCCATACGCCGGGTCAGACCCCCAGCGGAGATGCCTGCCCCGTAAGGGTTCACCTTCTCATGCAGCGCGTTGACGCCGAAGCTGAGGCAATGCGCCAGCAGGGCCAGCCGACTGCCCTGGTCGAGGATCGTCAGATAGTCCCAGAGTGCCGCATCATCGCCAAGCGGCAGATCGGCTTCCCATTCCGCGTGACGCTCGTCGACCAGCTTTGCCACCACGCTGTCCTTCAGATCCGGCGCCTGCGCCGACATGTAGACCTGACGCACGGATGCCTCGAGACAGCTGCCCGAAGCAGAGGAGGTGCGGAAGGTGTCCGTCACCAGCTTCAGAAGCAGCAGCGTCAGCGCGACATCCGGCGAGCGCCCGATCGCTTCACGCAGCGCCAGCGTCCGGTGGGCCGTCAACTCCATGACCAACCGCTCGGGCAGGGGCTTCAGCGCTCCGTCATCCTCATCCTCCGGCAGGTCTGCGCCAATCTGCTGGCCACCCGACATGATGACGGTTCCGCCATAAGCGGCACTGGCATGGTCATCGGTGAGATCACGATCAGCCCCCTGCCCCGCAACCGCAGGATCAGTACCGTCCTGGACCGCGGTCTCCTCAACGGGCTCATCCTCTGGACGCACATACCCGCGATAGACTGCCAGCGCGCCGTAGCGGTCGAGCGTGACGAACGCCCCTGCCCGCCCGATCTCCTCCGCGTCGAATATCAATGGCCTAGCCTCAAGTTTTTCCATGGCGACCTCTAACACGCCAAGACGCGCATCGATCTCGTCAGGCAATTCATCCTGACCCGCGTATTCCTCTTCCAGCGCCCGATACTCGGCGAGCAGCTTGGCATGGGCCGCGCCTTCGTCATCCGTCATCGGTGCCGGATCACCTGATAGAGACCGAAGGCCGTGGCTGTAGCCGTAGGGCAGGTCAAGCGCGACCTCGATCCACTTCCAGCCCTCAACCGCAACCGTCTCAGCCTCGGCCTGGAGTTTTTCCGTCACCAGCCGATCGAGCAGGGCAGGGTCCTCGAGCCAGCCACCGTCATCGCCCTGGAAGAGGTCATGCAGCATCGTGCCACCCGCCGCTTCATAGGCCTCACCGCCCACAAAGACCGCACGCCGGTCGGACGCCCGGACCGAGGTCTCTGTCAGCATGCGCCGGATTTGGAATGGCTCCTTGTTCCAGGATGAATGGATCACATCCCAGACCTGAACCTGACGCGCGTGATCGGGGTTCACGGTGAAGGCCATGAGCTGCTCCAGCGTCATGCCATCCTCGGCATAGATCTCAAGCAGGGCAGGGGCGACGGAGGCAAGTTTGAGGCGCTGCTTCACGATCTGCGGCGTCACGAAGAAGGCGGCGGCAATCTCTGCATCGCTCTGACCCTTGTCCCGTAGCGCGACAAACGCGCGGAACTGGTCGAGCGGGTGCAGAGCGACGCGCTGCATGTTTTCTGCAAGGGAATCGTCCTCGGGCAAGATCGCGGACGCAGCATCCCGCACGATGCAGGGAATGGGCGTGGTCTTTGCCAACCGCTTTTGCTTCACCAGCAAGAACAAAGCTTGGAACCGGCGGCCTCCCGCCGGGATCTCAAACTTGCCGGTCTCCGTACCATCGTCAGCCAAGACGGGCCGCACGCTCAGGCTCTGCAACAGACCTCGGCGGGCGATGTCTTCGGCGAGTTCCTCGACGGACACGCCAGCCTTGATGCGCCGCACATTGGACTGGCTCAACACCAGCTTGTCGAAAGGGATATCCCGGGACGGGGACAGCGTGATTTTCCGGACAGCTTTGGTCATCAGATCTTCTCCACGACGGGCGCCGGAAGCCACTCTCCCGATCTCACTTCCCGTCACCCTCAAACCAACACTCCTTTCCCTCTCGATAATCGGATGGTTGCCAAGAGGCGACTTAACAGCTGTTAAGTCAGGCCAACTGAGCACCGACGACGTCGAAACTTAACAGCTGTTAAGCCGCACTTCGCCGTCCGGTCAGCGCCATGACCATCGGCCCGCAGGAAAACTCGCCAGCCGCAGCCTTGGACGTCAGCGCCCGCAAGTATCCACCCGGTGATCTGATGTCGGAAAAACGTTCCAGCATGGCCACGACGACGATCGAGGCTTGCTCTGGTCCCATACAGCGCTGCGCTTCTTCCCAAGCGGAAACACTGATCCCCATGGCCGGCCGTATATGACAAGCCGCGTCGAAAAGCTGGTGCCAATGTCGAACGTCGCCCTGATAGAAAGTCTTGAGCGAGGGACAGCTGGCAATCACCAGGTGAAGTGGGATTTTCGGCACCCGCCTAGTGTCAGGCTCTTCAACGTCAGCCACAGGCTCACCCGTATCAACATCAAGCGCGCTGCCCGCCGTCGCCTCGCCTTTTTCTAAGGCAGGTTCAAGATCTATAGATTCTTTATTTGAATTATGATGGTGACGCTCAAAATGGGCATCATTGGTGTTCATTTCTTCTGTTTCAGGGCCGTCAATGACATTACGTGCCTGGTCAAGGAGGGTCTCCAGTTCAGTCCGGAATGCCGACAGATCCTCAAGCGAAAGCTTGCGGCGAAGAGCGCGGGCTGTGAGGGCGGCCGTATCGCTGAGCTGGTCCCATAGGCCAAGCCCGGGCTGGATCTCCTCGCCGAACTCCGCCAGAGCGGCTAGGTCGCGACGCATGAGGCTCACCACCTCCCTCAGTCGCCGCACACGGTCCTCAGCCTCACGCACAGCCTCTGCGGCCCGTGCAATCTCCTCTGCCCGGCAATAGAGCGGGGAGAGATCAAAGCCGAAAGCCACGCGATCTTCGCCACGCTTGCGCACATACCGCTTCCCGTTGGGGCTATCGCGCCGCATGAGCAAGCCTGCGTCGACCAACCGGGCGAGGTGACGGCGCATCGTCGAGCAAGGCATGCCGTTCAGCCGCTCGCAGATCGCCTTGTTGGATGGGAAGACGACCATTTCGGTGTTCCCGCCAAGCGCATCGTCCGGAAAGAAGCTGAGAAGTCCCTGAAGAACGGTCAGATCGCGCTCGGAAACCCCAAAGGCTGCCTGCGCCTTGGACAACTCGCGGAGGAGCTCCCACTTGTTGACGGGCTTGCCTGGAACAGATGCCTCGGGCCGCTCGATCACGCGCAGATGGGCGTGCGATATCGGCCGCATAAACGGCGAAATTGGTGTGTACTCCATGAAAATATTCACGAAGGCAAAATTTGAGTGGCCCGCGAATCGCTTTGCGCTTGCGGGAGAGGGGCCAGATCGCTACATTCAGAGGTGCGAAAACTGAAGTTTTGTAGCGGGCTGGTCCCGTTCGAAACCTAATTAAGGTCTCGTGAAGCTAGCTTCTCGGGGCCTTTTTCATTCTTGCCTGTATCGTGCCTCCTTTTTGTTGGTTGCTCTTCCTCAGTCTTCTGAGCGCTTCCAGCGCTCATGAAGCTCGGTAAGCAGCTGCGGGGCGTTGCCCTCAAGCCAGCTGACAAATTCAGTATCCTCGGACTTCAACTCGAGCTTGAGTTGCTTGCCACGGCGTCCGGTCGTGACGGTTGCAGCACCGACCCCCGGAATGATCATTTCAGGCTGGCTGCGCGAGCGAATCGAGGAAGTGGAGTGCTCGGTCTTCCCTGCCGCAGAAAGGACTGCCAAAAATGCCCGGTCGGACTTCTCATCTATTCCACCCGAATGGATTGACTTGGTTTCATTGGCCAAGGCTGCGAGTCGCTCGTGGTCCACATCTGCAGCCCCAATACACTTCTTGAGTTCCTCCCATCGGGGTCGGCCGATCCCAGGTGCCGCACCGATGGCCAGGACAAGATCTTCTCCTACGGTGCGGACAACGCTTAACAACTGCGAAACCCCAGCCTCGGTCAGATTGAGAACCTCGGCAACGCCCTTGTTGGTGCGCTCTGACTCGCCCAAGTGGTCTCCATCAAGCAAGGCAGCGGCTACGAGCGCGCGTTCGATAAAGCTCAGATCTCGCCGCTCCTGGTTTTCCAGCAACTGATCGCGAAGCGCCTGATCACCCTCCATTTCCGTGACAATTGCGCGGACCTTGATCCCAAGTTCTCTGCAAGCCTCAAGGCGACGGCGGCCATAGATCAGGCTGTAGCGATCACTCTCAAGTGGGCGCACTAGAATCGGAACACGTTGGCCGTTCTTGAAAATCGATGCCCTCAGACCCTCGATCTCGATCTGAAGTCGGTCATCTAACCGACCTGCAGTCTCGATATGACCGGGGTCGATTTCGAAAACACCACCTCGGAGCCTGCGCCCCTCAAGAGCGTCGGGCGCGTTGCGCAGGGTCTGCAAGGGCAGACCAAGTTTAGGCTTTCTTGCCATTGCGTCCCCACGTGTTCTGAATGATCGCAGCGATCTCGTCGTTGACGCCGTTCATGGAATCGATCGCGCGATCGAAAGTCTGGCGCGTGAATTCCTTCTTGTCGGCCTCATAGAGCGTCTGCTTTGTGAGCCCCGCATCCGAAATCGCAGTCGATTCGACCATGTGATTGGTCAGAACGGACCTGCCGAAAAGGCCCCGGATGAAGGCAATGACCTCAGTTTGCGGTGCGTCGCCCACCTTGTAGCGGGTTGGCAGGAAACGCAGCCAGTCAAAGCGAAGGTTTGCGCCGGCGTCCCGGATGACGCCAAGCAGATCAGCGGTCATGCGCAAAAACTGCGACATAGACATGAGATCAAGCATCTGTGGGTGAACGGTGACAAGCACCCCGGATGACGCCGACAAGGCAGACATGGTCAGGAAGCCAAGCTGCGGCGGACAGTCGATGACGACGACGTCATAGTCTGCTTCAACACTATCGAGCGCATCACGCACACGGGCAAAGAACGCGCGGGCGCCGCCTCGCTGGATGGCAGCCGGCGTCTCATGTTCGAATTCCATGAGCTCTAGGTTCCCGGGGATAAGGTCGAGGCCTCGGATGTAGGTTTTACGGATTACTTCAGAGATCGGGACCGGTTCATCATAGCGAACTGCGTCATACAGCGTTCCACCCTCCATCAGGTCCAGCTCAGGCTGGATGCCATGCAGCGCGGAAAAGGATGCTTGGGGGTCCAGATCGATCGCAAGGACACGATATCCCTTGAGAGCCAAGCGCTGCGCAAGGTGAGCTGATGTTGTCGTTTTCCCGCTGCCGCCTTTGAAGTTCACAACGGAGACAATCTGAAGCTCGTCACCGGCACGCCGCCCCGGCACGTAGGTCCCAGGCTTCTTCGCGTTTGCCTCTAGGGCGTGGCGGATCTCCCAGATATCATCGAGTGTATACCGACGGTGGCTGCCCGCGGTGGTTTCGACGTCAGCGATCTTTCCTTCTCGATGAAGCTTGCGAAGGTAGGTATGATCGACGCCAAGCAACTCTGCCGCCTCGCCGCTAGTCAGGCTGCGCATGACTTTCTTGGCGTCGGGAGGGAAGTGGGCCGCACGTTGCGCATGAAGGTTTGACGCGAGAAGCTCTGCGTAATGCCCGATGGCAATGTCCAGGTCCTGCTCAGCTTCGCTCATCTCTGCCTCGATTCGTGGGCGCGTTTTTTATGTGACCGCGCGTTATTTATCGAGACTATTGCCCGAGCTATCAGATTCGTGCAAGCTCTTTCTAGATATGGTGTGGTTCAATCACACAGGCACAAGCGCAGGCACTACTCAATTCAGTCAAGCAACCCAAGTTTCTCAGCGCGCTCCAGAAGCATTTTCACCGATGACGGCTGCCACTTGGACCTTCCGCGCGGTGTCCGCTCACGCATAGTCTCCAGCCGATCACAGATGGCCTGTAGGGTCATGTCGGGTTTGGCGCCCTTGATGCCTGCGACAATGGCGGGCAGGCGATCGTCCGTGTCGCGGCGATTTGCCCGACCGACGACCGTCGTCGGCAGAAAACCGTCGCGGACATAGGCGTTCACGGCGCGCAACAGGCGGCTTTGCGTCCAACGCCGCGCCTCGGGCAAGGGGCCGTTGATGATGCGCAGCACATCCTCCCAAGCCATATCAGGGCGCAGCCGGCGTACATGCGGTACCCAGTCTTGCGCGGTCTCGTTTAGTCGTTCCATATATCCGTCCTGCCGCGCCAGCCGCACCTTGCGCTGTGCGGCAGGGTCTCGCGCGCGCAGGCCCGGATTGCCGCCCACGCGTCCTTTGGTCTTTGCGCTCGCCAAGCCGGCCTTCGTGCGTTCCCGGATCAAGGCACGTTCAAACTCGGCCGCGGCCCCCAGAACCTGCAGCGTGAACTTGCCCTGCGGCGAGGCAGTGTCGATCGGGTCTTGAATGGAGCGAAAGAACACGCCCTTCGCCTCAAGCTGCTCGATCACCTCCAAGAGATGCGACAGCGATCGCGCCAGACGATCAATGCGCACGACAACCAGCGTGTCGCCCTTGGCCACGCGCTCCAACACGCGCGCAAGGACCGGCCGCGCACGATTTCCGCCCGAGGCCTGTTCTTCATGGATCTCGGCGCAACCCGCAGATTTCAGGGCCTGCGACTGGGGCAGGGGGGTTTGATCCTCGGTTGAAACGCGCGCGTAGCCTATCAATGGCATCAAAACAGGCCTTTTGCAGTTTCATATAGCGCCAATAAACGACCGTTTGAAAACGAATGCAAGGGCGTGCACTGTGGCGCTGCTCAGCAGAGAACCCTTGGTTTCCATACGCTGAGCGCGATCAGCGAGCTCTCGCAGACCATCGCGCGCCCGTGCTATATAAGGTGTGCAGGCGCACTCTGACAAAACACTTTGGTAAAATGCAAAAGTGCGGTATTTTGCATACATGAAGACTCAAGTATCTATGCAGTATGATATTTTTTACGATCCTCTTGTGAATGCGGAGGGGCTTGAAGAGACGTCTGAGGACGACCTGTGGTTCCTGCCCGGTCCGATGGACGAGGAGCCAGATTATCTGCCGCCCGGACCTAGGGCAGAGCTTCGTGAAACCGCAGTCCTCGACGATTGGCGGAAGGCAGAGGCGGGCAATGCCGCGCGTCTCGCCCGTGTGGCTGGCCGGATCGGCGCGCTGGACGACCGGCTGCGCCGTGGCCCGAAAGGTTGGCGGCACAGGCTCGCGCTGATGGAGGCGGCAGACCTCAGCTGGTTTGTAGGCGACCGAATTGGCCCGGATCGGCTGGCGCTCTGGAAATCCATGCGCTTGTCCGGCGTGCAGGACGACACCGCGGCGCTCGCGCGTGTCGGATGGGCAGTGCGGCGTCTTACAGGCGGCCTTGGACCGGAAGTGGACCTGTCCGCCTTCCTCGACCGCCGCGACCCCGAGAACCTCGGCGTTGAAGCCGAACCGTTCGCGGAACGCGCGGGCGGTTGGCTCGATCTTATGGCGCAAGCCGCCGATCTTCACCCAGTCACGCGCGCTTGCATGGGCTTCCATCTCTGGAGTCTCGCGGGCCTCGGGCAGCACGGCGACCGGATGGAAGCGGCGGTCACAGCCGCACGGATCGTGGCCAGTGAGGGCAAGGGGGCGCTCTTCGCGCCTTTGGCCATGGGCGGGGCAGGAGGATTGCGCTCCGGTGGCCCACCCGCTGACCGTCTGTCTCGTTGGCTTGACGGGATGGAGACCGCATGCCTGACCGCAATGCGTCACCTCGATGATATCGAGGCATGGTCGGCGAGGGCGGAAGCCGAGATGAGCCCGCTTTCCGGCCGCACGCCCCCGGCCTTGTGCGCGGTACTTACCGAATGGCCGCTCGTGTCCGCTCCGATGGCCGAGGCCCTGATCGGCGCCAGCCGGGCTGCCATCCAGCGCAACCTTGCTTGGATGGAAGCGCGTGGTCTGATCCACGAGATGACGGGGCAGGGGCGGTATCGGATGTGGAGGGTCGCAACTTAAGCCGTGCTCTTTGTCGGGGGGCCGACAGTTTATGTTAGAGTCAACGCTTCTGTCCGCCAAACTTGCAGACAATTCGCGCATCGAGCCCACTTTGATGAATTTTGCTCGAAGCACGAATGTCCGCATGGATGAAAACGAACCGCCCGTGTCCAGTCTTCGTCTCTTGCTGCGGCTTATAAATGCGTGGCCCAGCGAGGATGGCTCTCGTCAATGATCAAGGCATGGCTGTGCCTGCGATGTCCCCTTAGGTGGGGATGGTCGAGTGGCAAATTATCGTGGGTGTGCTCAAGCTCAACGGGATCGCCGGACGGCCAGAGTTTCAGCGCTGCGAGCATTCCGAAGGCGGCGATGAGGGCCAGTCCGATCAGTGCGGGAACGACACCATAGACTGTCAGCAGCCATCCCGACAGCGGATAGGTCACAAGCCAGCAGGCGTGGGACAGCGCGAATTGCGCCGCGAAGAGTGCCGGGCGGTCCCCGGCGTGGGCGGAACGGCGCAGCAGTCGGCCGGAAGGGGTGAGGACAGCGGAATATCCGAGCCCCACCAGCAACCAGGCTGTCAGAAGGATGGACCAGCCAAGGCCCGCTCCAAGGACCGTCAACGCCAGACCGACCAGAGGAGCCACCATCAGCGTGGCTCCGCCGAACATCACGGGCCGGTCCGGCAACACATCGAGAACACGCGGCAGGACCAGCGCGGCGATCATCGACCCTGCGCCGAAGGCGAACATCGTCCAGGCCAGAGCACTTTCCGAAAGGCCGAGCGAGCCGCGCACAAGAACGACGGTATTGACCAGCACCATCGCACCTGCCGCCGCCGCCGCGAGGTTCAATGCCAAGAGCCCGCGCAAGCGGGGCGTGGCCAGATAGATGCGGATGCCGCGCGTAGTGCGGTCATAGACACCGCGCGGCTCGGATGGGCGGGGACTGGGCAGCACGACCGAAACAACCAGAAGGGCCGATGCGGCGAAACCGAGGACCGTGCCGAGGAAAAGCGAATTGTAGGACATCACCGCGAGCAGAAGGGCCGCCAGCGTCGGGCTGACGATGTTTTCCAGATCGTAGGCCAGCCGCGACAGCGACAGCGCGCGGGTATAGCGCGCCTCTTCGGGCAGAACGTCCGGGATCGTCGCCTGAAAGGTCGGCGTGAAGGCGGCGGAAGCCGATTGAAGAAGGAAGATCAGGACGTAGACCTGCCAGACCTCGGTCACGAAGGGCAGTGCGAGCGCGACACCGGCACGCACCAGATCGAGCGTCACCAGAAGCGCGCGGCGCGGCACGCGGTCTGCGAAAGCCCCTGCAATGGGCGCGATGCCCACATAAGCAACCATCTTGATGGTGAAGACTGTGCCGAGGACCAGCGCCGCCCCGTCGCCCGAAAGATCAAAGGCGAGCAGGCCGAGTGCGACTGTGGCGAGTCCGGTACCCAGAAGGGCTACGACCTGTGCCAGAAACAGGTGCCGATAAGTGCGGTCGGAGAGAATATCGAGCATGGTCAGCCTCAGAGATATCGGGCGATCGCCCGCAACTCGGCGCGATCAGTTTCAGAACTTTCAACGTCGATACAATGGTCCATGTGATCATGGATCAGCGCACGCTTGGCGTTCGTCACGGCCTTTTCGACCGCTTGCATCTGCTGAGCAATCTCCAGACAGGGTTTGCCCGCCTCGATCATTTCGATCACGGCGCGCAAATGGCCGTCAGCGCGTTTCAGCCGGGCGACAAGGGCGGGATGGGTTGCATGGACTGGATGTTTTGTCATAAAGTATTTCTATCCCCCCCGGGAGGATAGAACAAGATGGTGCCACGACGCACCACGCTAGAGACGGGCAGACGGGCAGATCCTATGGATACCTTGAGGACAGTTGTAAACGCCGCGTTTGCGACACTCTTATGTTTGGCCGTACTCCTCTGGTCTGTGGTGCCCGCAACCTCGCACGCACCCTCAGTCATCGGCGTCCTTCAAGAGCACGCAGAAATGGTTGCTGAGCACGGTCATTCGCATGGACTGGAAGAAGACCTCGCCTGGGCCATGCATGGACATAGCCATGACAGCATCGATCACGATCACAGTCAGGCGGTCGTGCCTGGCCCCGACCGATCGCCGCACCCGCTCGATATTTATAGAGCCGCATGGCCGTTGAGTTCGGCCACGTCGAACCCCTTGCAGACATACCAAATCGAAAGACCTCCGCGCGTCTGATCGACTGCGTGCCAACAGCGCGCTGCATTCGATCATCAACACATATGCGGAGTTCAATCCATGAATACAGTCCACCAGGGCTGGACCGATCCCGGCATACGCCGGATCGTGATCCTGTCCTTCATTGCCCTTTCGGCGCTCGTCCTGGGTGCGGAAAACGCTCTTGCCCATGCCGTCACAGAAGGTGACGCAGGCTATATCCAGGAAATCTGGGGGGTGAACATCATCCCCTTCATGTATCTCGGCGCCAAACACATGGTCACGGGATACGATCACATCCTGTTCCTGCTCGGCGTCGTCTTCTTCCTCTACAAGATGAAGGATGTAGGCATCTATGTCAGCCTCTTCGCCCTCGGGCACTCGACCACGATGCTGGCCGGTGTCTGGTTCGGCTGGGGCATCAACGCCTACATCATCGACGCGATCATCGGCCTTTCGGTCGTCTACAAGGCGCTCGACAATCTCGGGGCTTATCAGCGCTGGTTTGGGTTCCAGCCGAACACCAAGGCCGCAACGCTGATCTTCGGCTTCTTCCACGGCACGGGCCTGGCCACGAAGATCCTAGACTACGAGATCGCGTCAGAGGGCCTACTGGCCAATCTTCTGGCGTTCAACGTGGGCGTCGAGCTTGGCCAGATCATGGCGCTTGCCGTGATCCTCATCGTCATGGGCTTCTGGCGGAAATCCCCAAGCTTCTTCCGCCAAGCCTACACCGCCAACGTCGTCATGATGTCCATGGGATTCATCCTCATGGACCTGCAAATCACCGGCTACTTCGTAGCCACCTGAGAATTTAGGAGACCAAAATGTTTAACGCAAAAAAACCGAGCCTTGATGAGCTTCCCAGCTCCGCGCAGCTTATCCGTTCCACTGCCATTGCGGCGGCCAGCGCCGTTGCGATCCTTGTGACCGTCGTGCTGCCTGCCGAATACAACATCGACCCGACCGGGATCGGCGGGGTTCTCGGGCTGAGCGAGATGGGTGAGATCAAAGCCCAGCTTGCGGAGGAGGCCGAAGCCGACAGGCTGTTGGAGATCGAAGCCGAAGAGCAGTCGAGCCTTATGAACGATATCTTTGGACTTTTTGTCGGCACGGCATATGCACAGGAGGCCGAAATCTGGCGTGACGAAACCACCTTTACGCTTGCACCCGGCGACAGTGCCGAGTGGAAGCTGGTCATGGAAGAGGGCCAGACGGTGGAATACCGAATGCTGGTCGATGGCGGTCGGGTGAATTTTGACATGCACGGCCACGGCGGCGGCAATTCGGTGACCTATGAAAAGGGCCGCGGTTCGACGGGCGACGAGGGCGAGATCATCGCGGCATTCGACGGCGAACACGGATGGTTCTGGCGGAATCGGGACAGCCAGCCCGCAACCGTGACTGTCCAGGTGCGCGGCGAATACACCGAATTCAAAGACGCAAGTTGACACAAGGGCAGCCACCCGCATGAAAAGATGCGGGTGGTTGCCTGGCTCCGAAACAGACCTTGGATGAGTCCGCAGTCTCGCCTCAGATTTTCCCCCGAAACCAACCTCGGGCATCTTTTGGCCAATCAGTGAGTACCCGCGTGGCAATGTCACGCCTATGTTACGGGATACTTCTTGACCTCCCCCTACTGGAAGCTTGCATAAGGATCGCATGATCTGCGTTTTCCGCCTCATTTTGATTCTTGCATTGAGCTTCGGTGCCGTGGTTGCGCCGGATGTATCGGCAGCGAATGCGGCTGAGGCAGCAATGGCTCAGATGGTGGGCGCTGAAAGCGGGGACGACCATTGCGGCGGATGCGATCCGATCGGATTTGCTGACGGGATAACCTGCGAGGGTGGGTGTACAGTCCCTTGTGGCGCGGGAACTACGGCCGGTATCGTAGCTCGTACGTCAGCGATGACGCTTGAGATGGCCTTCGGTGTTGTCATCCCGGTCGCGGGACCTGTGATCCCGATTGGCGCGGTTCCCTCCCTTGATCCATTTCCTCCCAAGCTGCCTGTCTGAACCTGATAGCGGCCTCGCTTGTTGCGGGGCCTGACCGTTGCCTTGGCCGAAGCTGGCTGAGTGCGACCCTTTCAGATCAAGGCAGAAGTAATGACCCTCAACAGACTGATTTCACGACGGCACGTGCTGCGCACCGGTGCCGCTTTCACGGCCATATCCACTCTGTCACCGGCACGAGTAGCGATGGCAGGTCCGACAGAGGACCCATTCTTGCTACGCGCTGCGGCCGGACAAGCCGCCCTGCGACCGGCACCCTACGGCCCTACCGACGTCTGGAGCTACAACGGATCCCTCCCCGGCCCCGAGATCCGGGTGCGGCAGGGAGACCGAATTCGGGTTCTGGCCCGGAACGGGCTAAATGAAGGGACGACGGTCCACTGGCATGGCATTCGCACACCCAATGCGATGGACGGTGTGCCGTTCCTGACACAGGACCCGATCCCGGTCGGTGGCGAGTTTCTCTACGAATTCGATGCGCTGGACGCAGGTACATTCTGGTATCACCCGCACCAGCGCAGTTCGGAACAGGTCGGGCGCGGGCTTTACGGGCCGCTGATCGTCGAGGAAGCAAACCCGATCCGCGTGGATCGCGATTTGACCTGGATGCTCGATGACTGGCGGATGACCGGCGACGGACAGATTGCGACAGATTTCGGAAGCCGGCACGACGCGATGCACGGCGGTCGTATCGGCAATTCCGTGACGATCAACGGCCAGATCCCTGACCGTATCGCCGTGCGATCCGGAGAACGCATCCGCCTGAGGTTGGTCAACGCAGCCAATGCCCGGATATTCGGGCTGGATTTCGGGGGGCTTGCGCCGGTCGTCGTCGCTCTGGACGGTCAACCCGTGTCACCTCATGTACCAGACGATGACATCGTGGTGGTCGGTCCGGCCATGCGTGTCGATCTGGTGATTGATATGACCGGCAAGCCCGGAGAGAGCCTGACCATCACCGATGTCTTCTACAGGGATCTGGAATACCGTTTGGTCGATCTCGCCTACGGGCCGGATCGGTTACGGGACGCGGTCCCGGACTGGTCGATGGAACTGCCACCCAACCCGCTGGCCGAACCCGATATGCAAGCTGCCACGCGGCATCAGATCATCTTTAATGGCGGCATGATGGGGCAGATGATGATGGGCGGCGGCATGGGGTCCATGATGGAGCAGATGCGCGAAGGCAACATGTGGTTCATCAACGGCAAAGCAGCAACGGGGCACATGATGGATCCATTGCTGGTCCTGCCGCAGGGCACGTCGCATGTGCTGCAGATGGACAATCGCACCGCGTGGCATCACCCGATGCATCTTCATGGACATTCGTTCCGTGTGATCACACGGAACGGGCAACCGACACGGCATCGCGAATGGCAGGACACCGTCCTGATGGCACCGGAGGAACGGGTCGAGATCGCCTTCGTGGCGGACAATCCGGGAGACTGGATGTTCCATTGTCACATCCTGGAGCACCAGGCGGCCGGCATGATGGGCGTCATACGTGTCGATCCCGGCGCGACCAAAACCTGAAACAATCTCACGTATCAATGACCACGAAAGGAAAGAACCGATGAAAAAAATAGTTGGACTTGCCAGTCTTGGCACCGCAGGAGCCGCCGCTGTGTTCGCCATGAGCCTGAATGCCGCGCCTGTCGCAGCGCAAGAGGCCACGCTCTACAAGAACCCGCAATGCGGATGCTGCGAGAGCTATGCGGACTACCTCCGCGAGAACGGCTTCACGGTCGAGGTGAAGCCGACCCACGATCTGGTTCAGATCAGCCGTGATGCAGGTATCCCGGACAGTTTCCAAGGCTGCCATACGACCTTTCTGGGAGACTACGTCGTCAGCGGTCATGTGCCAATCGATGTCGTCAACAAGTTGCTTGATGAGCGCCCGGACATTGCCGGTCTTACACTTCCCGGCATGCCGTTGGGATCGCCGGGTATGGGTGGCGCGAAGCAGGAACCGTTCAAGATTTACACCGTCGAAGAAGATGTGAACCCGACCGTCTATGCGGTCGAATGATCAATCGCGAGGTCTGGTGCGATCCCGTGCCTGACCGGTTTCAAGGGAAAGCAAAGGATGAAGTGCATGATGATGGATGGTGGAATGATGGGTGGCGGCATGATGATCGCGATGGGACTGGTTTGGTTACTCATCGTGGCGGTGCTGGTGCTCGCGGCAATCGCCCTGGTCAAATACATCCGCTCGGACAACGGGAAATAGAAATGCGCCGGGATGCGGAATGAGGGCGCCAACAGTGGCGACAGTTTGTTGTCGATGGGATTGGTCTAGGCGAATTGCGTCCTGCTTGTCGTGGCATCGCTCGTGGCACTCTTCATCCTTTGTATGTGGATCGCAAGAAGAAGGCACAAGCGACATGAAAATTACCATTAGGCTCGCAGCACTTTTGCTGGCTGCAACGGTCTTGCCCGTTTCGGCGCAGGATGACTCGCTCGCGGGCGAACGCCTTTATCAGGAGAATTGCGCCAGTTGCCATGGCGCAAACCTGGAGGGGCAGCCCGATTGGCGCTCCAGATTGCCGAACGGCCGGTTGCCTGCCCCGCCGCATGACGCCTCGGGCCATACTTGGCACCATACGGACCGCGTGCTTTTGGACATCGTGAAGCGCGGAACGGCGGCGATTGTCGGGAATGGCTATGAAAGCGACATGCCCGGTTTCAAGGAGGTGCTGACGGATGAAGAGATCACGGCGATCATCGATTACATCAAGAGCACATGGCCCGATCGGATCCGCGCTTCGCAGGAAAGCCGTACCCTTGCGGATGAGCAGGTGCAGCCATGACGCAAGAGGTCGTCAGCAAAATCGACCCCGTACCGCGGCGCAGGATCTCCGGGTTTGTGCTGGTGCCGCTGATAGCTTTTGCCCTCATGGTCTTGTTCGGCTGGGGGCTTTTCAGGGGCGGCGACGACTTGCCATCGGCGCTTCTCGACAAACCTGTGCCGGAGTTTGCGCTTGCTCCGGTGCTCGGCCGCGAGGAAGGTCTTTCGACGCAGGACCTGATCGGCCATGTCTCGCTGGTGAACGTCTTTGCCTCGTGGTGTGTGCCCTGTCGGGCCGAACACCCGCTGTTCATGGAGCTGAGCGCCACCGGTGAGGTGCCGCTCTACGGGATCAACTACAAGGACCCACCCGAGCAGGCGCGCGCCTGGCTCGACGAATTGGGCGATCCCTACGCGCGCATCGGGGCCGACATCGACGGACGTGCTGGCATCGAATGGGGCGTTTACGGCGTGCCCGAAACCTATGTCATCACGTCCGACGGCACCATCGCCTACCGCCATGTCGGACCGATCACTCGGGCAATCTTGCTCGAAACCCTGTTGCCGATCGTCCGGGATCTGAAAAACCAATCTTTCAAGGAGCCAACGCCATGAAATATCTCAAAACGGCGCTGCTCGTCTGGGCATTGTCCGTCGGCGCGGCGTTTGCCGGGCCGCAAGGCTTCGCACTGCACGACACGCCGCAGCCGGTGATCAATGTGCGATACGAGACCGAAGACGGCAGCCGTGGGGACATGGAGGATTTTCGCGGCAAGGTGATCCTCGTGAATGTTTGGGCAACCTGGTGCGTGCCATGCCGTGAGGAAATGCCGACGCTGGATGCGCTTCAGGCGGAACTTGGCGGCGACCGTTTCGAGGTTGTCGCCCTGTCCATCGACCGGGGCGGATCGCCCGTCGTGCGGCGTTTCTACGACGAGATCGGTGTCACCAATCTCAAGATGTATGTCGACAAGACCATGCTGTCGATGACCGCGCTGCGCACCGTCGGTCTGCCGACAACGATCCTGATCGACGCGCAGGGGCGGGAGCTTGGGAGACTGGTCGGCCCGGCCGAATGGGATGATCCCGAGATGGTCTCCTTCTTGCGAGGCTTTATCGAATAAGCGCCCCTGAAAGAGCGCCGCCCGCCCTTGACCGCCCAGTTATCAGAATGACCAGTACTCAAACTTCAGAAGGATTTTCCGGATGACCGACATATCATCTTCCAACGATGCGGGTGCCGCCGACATCGAAAGCGCAGGCAACTGGCCCCGGTGGTTGACGCGCAGACGATTGCTGTTCGTCGGTGCGGCAACCGTGATGGGCGGCGGCATGGTGCTGAACTGGGGATGGCTCACCGCGATCGGTCTCGCGCCTGTTCTGGTTTCGCTGGCACCCTGTGCCGCGATGTGCGCGCTTGGTCTGTGCATGAAGGGCGGGTCCGGCGGGAAATGCAACGATGCGGGTAGTGGCATGCCCGATCAATCCGAAAGGTGATGCAGTTGATTGTCTGTCTGACCCGGCGCGCCGCCTTGGCGACACTTGCGGCCACGATCTCCTTTCCGGCCTCCGCCGATCATCCGGGTGAAAATCTGGATGCGCGGATGTTCGAGATGGAGCCATACTTCCAGGCCATCGACGCAGCACAGGCCCCGGATTTTGAGTTGCAGGATGCGGAGGGCAATCCTGTGCGCTTGGCGGATTTCAGCGAAAGGGTCGTCATCTTGCATTTCATCTACGCCAACTGCCAGGATATCTGCCCGCTCCATGCGGAAAAGATCGCGGCGGTCCAGGCTTCGATCAACGACGGGCCGATGAGCGATCTGGTGCAATTCATCTCGATCACGGCCGATCCCGTGAATGACACGCCGGACGTTCTGCGCGACTACGCGGACCGGCATGGGCTCGATCCGAGCAACTGGGTCATTCTGACCAAACGGCCCGATCAGAGCGACGACGCGACGCGCATTCTGGCGCGGGACTATGGGCTCGAGTTCACCATGACTGCCGACAGCGACATGATGATGCACGGTGCGGTCACCCATGTCGTGGATATCGGGGGGCGGTTCGCCGCAAAATTCCATGGCATGGAATTCAAGAATGTGAATCTGATCCTCTATGTCAGCGAGTTGATCAACAATGCCCAGCACCGACGCCTCGAACGCGGTTGGTGGGATCGGCTGACGGGGGCGTTTCAATGAGCGATATCGCGATTGGCGTCATGCAGTCCGCGCCGGATAGAATTTCCCTGACAGCACTCCGTCGGTATTTTTCGGTGATCATCCCGGCTAATCTGATCTGGGAGTTCGCCCACATGCCGCTCTACACGATCTGGAACGAGGGCACCTGGGGTGAGATCGTCTTCGCTGCGGTTCATTGCACGGGTGGCGACATCCTGATTGCCATGAGCGCGCTGATGCTTGCCTTGATGCTGACCGGACGTGGCTGGCCCTTCGTGGCTCCGACACGAGGCTCGGTGACCGTCCTGACGGTGGTGTTCGGTTTGGGATATACGCTGTTCAGCGAATGGCTTAACATCGTGATCCGCGCGGCTTGGGCCTATTCAGACCTGATGCCGATCATTCCCGTCATTGATGCAGGGCTGTCTCCGGTACTGCAATGGATCGTAATCCCGCTGATTGCCTTCTGGTGGGCATCACGGCCCTTCAGCGGACATGGAAACACATGATGGATATTTCCGGCATCGGCATCTTCGCGGCGTTTCTGGCCGGAGCCATCTCGTTCCTGTCTCCCTGCGTCCTGCCGCTGGTGCCGGGCTATGTCTCCTATATTGCTGGCCAGCCGGATTTGCGAACGGAGCGATCGGTCGGCCTGCGGGCGCGCGCCAACGCACTTGGGCTAAGCGCCTGTTTCGTTTTGGGATTTTCCACGATCTTTGTCGCGTTGGGGGCCGGGGCTAGCGCGCTCGGATCGCTGCTTCTGACCTGGCGCACTGAACTCAACTATCTGGGCGGGGCGATCATCATCCTGTTCGGACTGGTTATGCTTGGTGTCTTCCGTCTGGAAGCGTTCTCGCGTGACACCCGCTTCACACTCGACATTCCGGGGGGTCGCCCGCTTGGAGCCTACGTCCTGGGTTTGGCCTTCGCCTTTGGTTGGACCCCCTGCATCGGACCGATCCTTGGCGCGATCCTGACACTCAGTTCGACCTCCGGCGGCATGTCGGACGGAATCTGGCTACTGTCGATCTATTCCGCTGGGCTGGGCGTGCCGTTTCTGCTGGCCGCGCTGTTCACCGACGCCATCGCCGCGCGGGTCAGACAGATCGGCAAGGCCGGTCGCTGGCTCTACAAGGGTGCAGGCGTCGCAATGATCATCATGGGCGTTGCCATCATGACCGGCCAATTGTCCCGGTTTGCCTACTGGCTTCTGGGAACGTTTCCATTCCTGGCCTCAATCGGTTAATTTTCCTTTGCATTTTTGAGGTGAAGCCAGATCAGTATTGCCCCGATGACGAGAAAGATCAGGTTGAGAAAGAACGTGTAGTCGATGCTGAACCGGACCATTTCCTGAAGCGACGGCCGCTCGGTCGGGATCATCCCTACGAGAGCGAACAGGTAATGCACCGTAATTCCCGCAGCGACCATGCACAGGTACAGCAAGCCTGAAAGATAGAGCGCATACTGCCAGCCGTAATATTTTGCGTGCACCCAGATCACCGTGGCAGCAACAAGATCGGCGCCGAGAAAGGCGATCACGCCTCCGAACGACGCCTCACGCGACTAGAGCATCGCGGCCAGAGGGCCATTGCCCATCGACCCGATGAAGGTGAAGAAGGCCACGATCGGTGCCACCAGCGCGTTCTCTAGAACGATCAGGAAGCCCGGCGCGTCCTGCGCACCGCCATCTCCGACCAGGAAGACCGCGTTCCAGAAGCTCTGCGCACAAAGACGGAAATGAAACCCGCGACCGTGAAGCCGAAGAGGATCTCCTTCCAGACCATCTTCCATTCCATGAAGAAAGCGCGGGCGATCCGGTCCCATCGTTCGCGCGACAGCAGCCTGTCGCGGAACGATCCCCCCATGGTCTGGTCCATGTCCATACCCTCGTCGGACTGAGCCTTCGCCGCATGCTCTTTTGCGCTTTCGACAAGCGCCCTTGGAAACCATATCAGGGTGAGGGCATAGGCGTAGATCGTCATCAGGACGCCGAGCAGGAAATTCGCCACCATGAATTTCCAGCCCAGCAGGACCAGAAGGACGATTCCAAGCTCGATCACCAGATTTGTCGATGAAATCAGGAAGGCGATCGAATTGACCGGATGCGCACCCTTCACCAGAATCGAACGCGACGCGGCAAGAGCCGCGAAGGAACAGGACGACGACACAAAACCAAAGAAGCCGACAATGCCTGCCTTCCTGGCGCCGCGATCGCCAAGAACACGCGCCATCTGATCCCGTGTCACGAAAATCTGGATGCCTGCGGAGATGATATACCCGAAGATCAGCGCCCAGAGCGCCTTCCAGAGCATGCCGCCCCGGTCGTGAATGCTTCGATTATCTGGTCCATTCAGCTTGACCTTTTTTTGCAGTGATGCCTGATCTGCGCACCTGCCGGGAGAACGAGTCTGAGGGATGTGAAAACGGCATCCGCCTTTCAGCCGATCAGATAGACTCTGATCGGCATCCAAATCCCCATGACCATCATCATCAGATTTTCCGTGAGCGAGACAAAGCCAAGCGGAACATTGCTGTCACCACCGACACAGGCGCACTTCAATTCACGCTTGTCGATATAGACCGCTTTGAAAACCGATACCGCGCCAACAGTGCCGATGAACAAGGCCACCGGTGCCGAAAGCCAGGTCAGCGCCCCGGCGACCATGAGAATACCTGCGAACGCCTCTCCGAACGGATAGATCTTGCCATAACGCACCCACCGACGCGCCAGCAGGTCGTAGTTCAGGAACATGGTCGAGAAGCTCTCGACATCCTGAAGTTTTTGTACCGCCAGAAAGCACATCGAGATCGAAATGAACCATTCCAGCCCGCGCAGGGTGAAAATGGTCTCGAAGCTGTACCACGACAAACCGAGCGCCATCAGGAACGCGACGGCAAAGATCGCGATCACCGGCTGGTAGGATGTGTCCGACCGTTCGTCTTCGGGCGCATCGATGCCGAAATGGACCCGAAGGTCGTCATATCCGCCGATCCGCTCGTCCCCGATCCAGGTTTGCGGTGTGGTTTCGACGCCGTGCTCTTCCATGAACGCGTCGGTTTCCTCACGCGTGGTCAAAGGGTGATCCTCGACCTCATACCCTTGCCTCTCCAGCAAGTCTTTGGACTTCAGACCGTAGGGGCAGAGGTGGCCCGGCATGACCATGCGGTACAGCGTCGCCGACTGCGCTTGTGTGCTTGAATGGTGCTTCATGTCATGCCCCGCAACTGTAGAATCCCCGGAATCCGGCGGTCAGACCGGCATCGAGCTCGATCGTCAGAGTCGCATCGACCGGTTCGGTACCTGCGGTTTCGAGCGCAGCACCGTCTTGGGGAACGCCAAGGCGGATCGACAGGCCTTCTGTGCCCAATTCGCCGACTGCATTCTGTTCGACCCGTACGAGATCGCCGCTCAGCTTGACGAGCCCGACGGCTGCGCCATCGATCTCACCCAATGCCAGTGAGGCCGGACTGCCGGTTGTATAGTTGAATGTGCACGCCGCGCCATTCGGCAGAAGCTGCGCGATATCCTCCTTCGTCAGGAAGCCGGGGTCGAGCACTGCGACGTTTGCTGTTGACAGGGCTTGATCCAAGCTCACAATACGGGGGCTCTCGACACTTGCAGTCTCGGATGTGTCGCCGGATGCATCGATATCGTTGATCAGATAGCGCATCTCCGCGATTTCCTTATCTTGCGCATAGATGATCTCGTCCGCGAGCTTGCGCACGCGCGGATCCGAGATATCGGCGCGGCTCGATGTCATGATCGCGATCGAATGGTGTGGGATCATCGCGCGCATGTAGCTGGTATCGCCCACCGTGACCTGGCTTCGTACGAGCCAGAGCGAGGCGGCGAACACGACGATGGCACCGCTGAAAATAGCGGCATTTACGGTCTTGCTCGAATACATTGAAAGCATGAACGCCAACATGATGATCGCCATCGTCGCACCCATCAACAGCGCCATATAGGCTCGGGTTTCGGACCAGAAAACATGGGTCAGAAGATAGGTGTTGAGATACATCAGCCCGAACATCACGACCGTCGAGGTCGCGATCATGGCGGCAAATCTCCAATATGACATGACGTGCTCCTTTCGCTTGTTCCATCCCCGTTCAGAACATCAACAACCTTCCAGCGATGGAGGGTTCCAACTCTTTTGGGATGAGGTTTTGTGGCGCTCCTAATCCATCTTTCTCGTGACCACGAGGAAGATTGTAGAGGCCGAGCAGCTGATGAGGAGAAAGCCATTCAGGGCCTCGATGCCGGCAAGAAAGCGCAAATGACCCGTGGGATAAATATCGCCAAGCCCCAGAGAGGAGTAATTGACGATGGAAAAGTAGAAAACATCCATGAGTGAATCGACGTTGTCTTGAGCGAAACCGCCAATACCTAAGAACTCGCCGAAACTGAAACCCAGTGCGTAAAGCCCGGCTTCACCTATGTGGGCGGTCGCGAGTGTATAGAGGGCAAATAAGAGGCGGCTTAATTGTGTGAATGGAGTGCGTTTGGTGGCCGTCATGACGAAACTCATCGCACGGACATGCACAAGTCCGCTCAAACCGAAGAGCACAATCGCAAAGAGGATCGCCCAAGCCAAACGCTCGCACCCTACAACGCAGTATTCTTGAGTTGCTCTTCGCCGCGGTGTTTCGTTGCCAAATCGGCGAGGATTGGGCAATCCGGGCGGTGATCCCCGGCACAGGCGTCCACTAGATGTGCTAGCGTCGCGCGCATTTCCTTCAGCTCCGCAATCTTGTCGTCGATCCGTTCAAGATGCTGCTCGGCGATATCCTTGACTTCGGCGCTGGCGCGTTTTTCGTCCTCGTACAGAGCAAGAAGGTTGCGGCAGTCTTCAATGCTGAAGCCGAGCGCCCGGGAACGGCCGAGAAACGCGAGCTTGTGCGCATCGCTTTCACGGAATGTGCGATAGCCGTTCGTGCTGCGAAGAGGCTTCACAAGCCCGACATCCTCGTAGTATCGGATCGTCTTGGCTGGGAGGCCAGAAAGGGCGGCGACATCTCCAATATTCATGATCAGGTTCTCCTTATTCAGCGGCGACAGGGTTAGGGGATAGTAAAGCGGCCTCTTCACCACCGCGCGCTCTGGCTTCTTCCATGATGGGACGGACCCTGCGTAGCCGAAGGGCGTTGGTCAGCACGAAGACCGAACTCAGTGCCATGGCTCCGGCAGCCAGGACTGGCGAGAGCAACAAGCCGAACGTGGGGTAGAGCACACCCGCAGCCACCGGGATCAGCGCGACGTTGTAGCCGAACGCCCAGAACAGGTTCTGACGGATGTTGCGCATCGTGCGGCCTGATACTTCAAAGGCGTTGACCACGCCGCGCAGATCGCCCGACATCAGCACCACATCGGCGGATTCGATGGCCACATCGGTTCCCGTGCCGATGGCGATACCGACATCCGCATGTGCCAGCGCGGGGGCGTCGTTAATGCCGTCGCCGACGAAGGCGATCCGTCGGCCCCCTTGGCGAAGCTCGTTTAGTGCGGCCACCTTTCCATCGGGCAGAACGCCGGCGATCACGTGGTCGATGCCGGTTTCGCGTGCGATGGCATCGGCTGTCTCGCGCTTGTCGCCGGTGATCATAGCGACCTCCAGCCCGAGGCGGTGCAGCGCGCCAATGGCGGCCGCGCTGGCGGGTTTGACCGGATCGGACACGCCGATGACCGCTGCAACCCTGCCATCCACCGCGGCAAACAATGCCGTGCGGCCCAGCACGGCCAAGCGGCCCTCCGCCTCGGCCAGCGACCCGATGCTCAGTCCTTCGCGGACCATCAGGCGATCTGCACCGACAAGCACCTCGTGGCCGGCAACCTTGGCCCGAACGCCGTAGCCCGTGATGGATTCGAAGCTCTCGACGTCGTGACGTGCCGCGTTCTCGGCCTGGGCCGCGCGCACGATGGCTTCGGCGATGGGATGCTCGGACTGCGTCTCGACCGCCGCCACCAGTGCCAGGATGTCGGCCCGGTCGACCCTGTCGGCCAGGACCATATCGGTCAGTTCGGGGCGCCCTTGGGTGACGGTGCCGGTTTTGTCGAGCGCGATAACATTCACCGACGTCAGTTGTTGCAGCGCGTCGCCCTTGCGGAAAAGCACGCCCATCTCGGCTGCGCGCCCAGTACCGACCATGATCGAGGTCGGCGTGGCCAGTCCCATGGCGCAGGGGCAGGCTATGATGAGAACCGAGACCCCGGCCACAAGCGCGTAGGACAGGGAGGGCGAGGGGCCGACCAGCAGCCAGACCAGAACGGTCAACGCGGCCAGTGCCATGACCGCCGGCACGAACCACAGCGTGATCCGGTCCACCAGGCCCTGGATCGGCAACTTGGCGCCTTGCGCCTGCTCCACCATGCGAATGATTTGCGCGAGCGTCGTGTCGGCGCCGACACGTGTGGCGCGGAACTGGAAGCTGCCGGTGCCGTTGACGGTGCCGCCGGTGACCGGATCGCCCTCGGACTTGGAGACGGGAACCGGCTCTCCGGTGATCATGCTCTCGTCGACATGGGCGCTGCCTTGCGTGACCTCCCCATCCACCGCAATGCGTTCGCCGGGACGCACAACGAGGATGTCGCCGGTGCCGATCCGTTCGATGGCGACGTCTTGCGGCTCCCCGTCCACCAGAACCCGCGCGGTGCGGGCCTGAAGGCCAAGAAGCTTCTGGATCGCGGCACCGGTGCGGCCCTTGGCGCGCGCCTCCATCCAGCGGCCCAGAAGGATCAGCACGACGATGACTGCCGCTGCCTCGAAATAAACGGCACGGGACGCCACGGGCAGTAGCGCAGGCGCAAAGAGCGCGGCAAGAGAATAGAGATAGGCTGCGCCGGTGCCAACGGCGACGAGGCTGTTCATGTCGGGCGCGCCCTTCAGAAGCGCGGGGAAGCCCTTGGCGTAAAAGTGGCGTCCGGGCCAGAACAGCACAACTGTCGTCAGTACGAACTGGATCATCCAACTTGTCTGGTGACCGATGGTGCGGCCGATCATCTCGTGCATCCCCGGCACCAGGTGTGCACCCATCTCGAGCAGGAAAACCGGCAGCGCCAATGTTGCCGCGAAGGCGGTCTTACGGGCCAGATCACGCGCTTCGCCTGCCTTGCGGGCGCTGTGCTCCTCGGGCAAGACACTGTCCGCCGGTTGAGCAGGGTAGCCGGCGTCTGTGGCAGCTTTAAGTAGATCGGAGATCTTCATCGCGCCCTCGACATAAGTCACGGTTGCGGTCTCGGAGGCGAGATTGACGTTGACCTCCAGAACGCCAGGCACTGCCGCCAGCGCCTTATCGACACGGCCGACGCAGGACGCGCAGGACATGGACGAGACGTTCAGGCGAATAGTCTGCGTCCGGACGGGATAGCCGGCCCGATCCAGCGCGTCGATCAGCTCCGGTATCCGGGTTTCCGAGTCGATTCGGACCTGCGCAGTTTCGGCCGCAAGGTTCACATTGACCTCTTCGACCCCGGGCAGCGCCGAGAGCGCGCGCTCGACCCGACCGACACATGATGCGCAGGACATGTTCTGGACAGAGACCCGCAGGTCTTGTGTGATTGGCATGAGCGTCTCCTTCGTCTCTGGGTAAGATATCTAGGGCTTCCACTAACTGGAAGGTCAAGCTTTTCAAAGTATTTTTTTTGCCCTTGACCTTCCTCCGCTGGAAGCGCCCACCTGAAGATAAGAGAGAAGGAGACGTATATGAGCAGCTTCATAGTTCCGGGAATGAGTTGCGGGCATTGCACCGCAACAATTGACAAGGCGATTAGGTCTATTGACCCAACTGCGACCGTTTCGTGCGACTTGAGCACGCATACCGTTTCGGTCGAGAGTTTTCTCAGCGTCAGGGCGGTGTCGGAAGCGATCCAAAACGCCGGATACGATGTATCGGCGCCAGCCGCGACCTGAATAACCCTTGGGACTGCAATTACTGGTGCAAAACTTGCCGGATCACGTACCCAGCGTCCTGTCGTGCCAAGTCGATTAAGCGCACTCGACCAAATGGATGTGTCCGTGGATGGGCGGTAACTCGATTGCGCCATACCTTCGCTCGACAACCAGTCCAACTTTTCCTCGACCCAAAGATATTCAGCGCCTTTCTCGGACGCGGTTCAGTTGCCTTCCTGCTGTCGCTGGTCAGCACTTCGTTCGGCTTGAATAGCGCGCTGACGTTCCGGCCACGTTGATTGGATGTAAGCGATGATGTTCCAGATTTCGGCGTCCGACAGCTGGTCGCCGAACCCGGGCATGCCGCTTTCGAACTCGACCCCTTGGAGGGCAAGAGCGGCCTTGCCGCCCAGCTTGGTGTAGTCAAACAGCACGCCATCGGGATGATGCCAGGTATGACCGGTTTCGTCATGCGGCGGTGCAGGCAGGACGCCATCTGGTCCGGCCGACCGCCAATCCGGCTGTCCTTCCAAATCGGCGCCATGGCAGTGGAGTGCCCCCATCCGGTGGTCCAGTTTGAATGTTAGTGCATGGTCGGTCGTTGGTCTATCGGGACGTTGCTTTTGGGCGCTGGTGGCCGGTATCCCAGAGCGCTGTGAGGCCTGACCGTATTGTAGTGACGCCGCCAGCGTTCGATCAGGATCTGGGCCTCGCGTAACGTGGTGAAGACTTCGCCGTTGAGCAGCTCATCCCGGAAACGGGCGTTGAAGCTCTCGCAGTATCCGTTCTCCCACGGTGAGCCGGGTGTGATGAATGCGGTTTTTGCGCCCACAGCACCGATCCAGGCACGCACCTTCTTGGCGATAAATTCTGCGCCATTGTCCGACCTTATGTATTCCGGCGGACCGCGTAGGATGAACAGATCCGTCAAAGCATCGACCACATCCGTTGAATTGAGCCTGCGTTTAACCCGGATCACCAGCGCCTCCTTCGTGAACTCATCGATGATATTCAGCGTGCGGAAGACCCGGCCGTCGTGGGTCCGGTCCTGGACAAAGTCATAGGACCAAACATGGTTCGGACGCTCGGGTCGGAGCCGAACGCAGGAGCCATCATTCAGCCAAAGCCGACCTTTCTTAGGCTGCTTTTGTGGGACTTTAAGCCCTTCCCGCCGCCAGATCCGTTCGACCCTTTTATGGTTCACGTGCCAGCCGCTGTTGTTCAGCAGTCCGGTGATCATGCGATACCCATAGCGGCCGAACTCTTCGGCCAACGCGGTGATGTCCGCGGTCAGCCGTGCTTCGTCCGGCAGACCACAGGGCACCTTGCGCTGCGTTGAGCGATGCTGACCCAATGTGTGGCAAACCCTGCGCTCCGATACGTTTAGGGTTTGCCGCACATGATCAATGCACTGCCTGCGGCGAGAAGGGCTTAGAAGTTTCCCCGTGCAGCCTCGGCCAAGATCATCTTGTCCAGCGTCAGATCCGACACGGCACGTCTGAGCCGGGTATTCTCAGCCTCCAGCTCTTTCAGCCGTTTGAGTTGATCGCGGCTCATGCCGCCATACTCCTTGCGCCACCGATAGTAGGTCTGAACCGTCACACCGATCTGCCGCACGGCCTCCTGAACGGATTTGCCTTGCCCTTGCAGCACTTCAACCTGTCGCAGCTTCAGCACGATATCCTCGGGCTTCTCTCGCTTACCAGCCATCTCGTCGTCCTCCTGAAAACGGGATATTTCTATCCCAAAAGGTGGACCACTTAGCGTAATCGTAGGTGGCGCTTCTTTTCGACCAAGGGCCCCTGCTTCAAACTGATCAAATGAAAACCGATTGGCCAAGGCTCAGATGAAAAGGAGAACTGTCATGCCATGCTTTGCCGCCCTGGATGTCTCGCAGGAGACGACGGCCATCTGCGTTGTTGATGACGAGGGTGCCATTATTGCAGAGACGACGATCGCGACGTGTCCGGACGCGATTACAAGCTTTTTGAGAGACAAAGCACCTAACCTGTCGCGTGTTGGCCTTGAGACAGGCCCTCTTGCTGTATGGCTGTGGAATGCGTTGGCAGCACGTGGACTGCCGGTCCTGTGTATCGATGCGCGCCACGCCAATGCGGCTTTGAAGATGCGGCCGGTAAAAACGGATCGAAACGACGCGGCCGGTTTGGCTCAGATCATGCGCGTCGGTTGGTTCAAACAAGTGCGGATCAAAAGCCATGACTGCTATCAGGTCCGTTCGTTGCTTACGGCGCGTGAGACGCTGGTGCGCATCCGGGTCAAGATCGAGAACGAACTCCGTGGCCTTCTTCGGACTTTTGGAGTTCTGTTTGGCAAGCGCGTGGGCGGCTTCGCAGGGCGCGCCCGTGAGATTATTTGTGGTGAATTGGAAGCGTCGCCAGAAATGCAGATTATTGCGGAAACCTTGATGAACGCCAGAGCGTCCGTCTGCGATCAGATCAAGGCTCTGGACACACGGCTTGCGGCGATTGCCAGAGCGAACCCGACCGCCCAGCTGTTTATGACCGCACCCGGTGTGGGAATCATCACCGCGCTGTCGGTTGTGTCGGCATTCGATGACGCATCACGCTTCAAAAGGTCATCAAGTGCGGGCGCATATCTCGGGCTGACGCCAAGACGATACGAATCCGGTGAAACCAGCAGAAATGGACGCATCTCGAAGCAGGGTGACAAGATGGTCCGAAAGCACCTCTATGAGGCGGCAACAACCTTGCTGACGCGCAACCTGCGATCTTCGCCTCTGAAGATCTGGGGCATGAAATTGGCGAAAGTGTCCGGCTTCAAAAAGGCGCGCATTGCGGTCGCACGAAAACTTGCCGTGGTTCTTCACGCAATGTGGAAAACCGATACGCCATTCCGTTGGACACAGTCGGCAGCATGATTAGGGATAAGTTGCACGACTAAGCCAGCGGACGCGTCCCCGCCGGGACGTATGGCGCGGATCAGACCGTCCCTCTGAATGCACTGCAAAATGAAGCAAGTGCGAGGACCACTTAGGTCGATCCGACCATCCGACGCCAACATGCGGCGATCCGTCGAGGTCGACCGCGGAGAGAACCATGAACCCGGCGCACGCTAAGGCAACAATCAAAGAACTTGACCAATGCGATTAGAGAACTTCAGTGGGGGCATTCCAACGGCATCGCGGATTTCGCGGTGGTCATCGACGACAAGAATGTGTGGCGGTTCGTTCATGACCCTTCCTTTAGATGAATGCCGCGTGTTCTTCCCAAGATATTTGTCACGAATTGTAACAGGCACCGCGATTGTGACCTGCCGATACAAAACGACTGGGTTGTCGGCATTCCGTAGCGAGAGATATTTGCCATATGTTCTGTATCGCAACACTGACACGAGGTGACCTAAATGAAACGCAATACTCTACTCGCTGCAATGACCCTCACTGCAACCGTCCTTGGCGGTGCAGCATTCGCGGAGTCCCACCACGGACACGGCGGAAAATCCGGACCCGGTGCCGCGCAAGGAGGTGCCCCCGGCATGATGGGCATGATGGAGGGCATGGATGGAATGACGGATATGATGCAGCGCATGCATGGCAACATGATGGGCGGCGGCATGATGGGCGGTATGGGCCCGATGGGCGGAGGCATGACGAAGATGCTGGACGCTGATGGCGACGGCAAGGTCACTCCTGAAGAGATGCGCACGCAGCTGCAGGCCAAGCTTGCCGAACATGACAGCGATGGCGACGGCTCCCTCTCGATTGCAGAGTTCGAAACGCTTCACAGCGCGATGATCCGCGAGATGATGGTGGACCGATTCCAACACCTCGATGCCGACGGTGACGGCGCGGTGACGGCGGAAGAGATGGTGGCGCCTGCCGAAATGATGGAACGGATGCAGATGATGCGGTCGAACATGGCGCAGTCGCAGGGTCAGCCCGGCAATGGCCAGGTCATGGGCGACGGAGAGATGATGAACGACAATTGAGAGGTTCGGCGCCAGTTTTGACTGGCGCCGCCTTCCCAAGCGTCGGATCCGCAAGACATCCTGACGCCAACGTCAGACCGCAGCCGGATTTGCCAAATCCAGGCAATGACCAGCAACTACAGAAAAACCGAAAGGGAGAAAATCGAAATGGCCTACACCTATGATCGCGTTTTGAAAGATGTCGCGGTGGACGACGCCGAAATGCTTGTTCGCGACGCATTGGCAGAAAAGGGCTTCGGTGTGCTGACCGAGATCGACGTGAAGGCGACCATGCACGAGAAACTGGGTGTGGAGATGCCGCCCTATCGCATTCTTGGTGCCTGCAATCCGGGCATGGCCCACAAGGCCATCGAAATCGAGCCGCGCATCGGCGCGATGCTGCCCTGCAACGTGATTTTGCGCCAGGTGGACGGAGGCACCGAGATCAGCGCCATTGACCCTGTGGCGTCGATGCAAGCGGTAGAGAACGCCGAGTTGCACGAAGTCGCCGATCAAGTCCGCGATTTGCTCCGGGCCGCTTTGGACGCGGCCTGAAGTCTCTCTCGATGCCCTTGACCTGACATGAGGCGCAGATGAACCGTAACAATACGCTCACACCAACCGTCAAGACCGCCATCGCGCTGGCATTCGCGGCGGCCTTGCTGGTCCTTGCGTTCGGACCGCTGCCCGACACCCTGACCCGCCTGAACGGCGACAGGATCTCTGCTTGGGTCATGGCTGCAGGTATCTGGGGGCCAATTTTAGTCGTCGGACTGATGACGATAGCGATCGTGGCCACGCCGATCCCAAGTGCACCCATCGCACTGGCTGCAGGCGCGGCCTACGGCCACACCGTCGGAACAGTTTACATCGTTCTCGGTGCCGAATTCGGCGCTCTTGCAGCCTTCGTTCTCGCCCGGTTTTTGGGTCGGGACGTATTGCGGCAATGGTTTGGCGATAAGGTCGATGCTGGCTGGCTTGGCTCTCAGAACGCGCTGACATTCACGGTTTTTATCAGTCGGCTGTTACCGTTCGTTTCGTTCGATATCGTCAGCTATGCAGCGGGGCTCAGCCGACTGCATTTCTGGCGCTTCGGACTGGCCACGTTAGCCGGAATTATTCCTGCCAGTTTCGTACTCGCGCATTTCGGCAACGAAGCCGTCAGCGGAGACACCTCCCGTGCTGCCTGGGCTGCAATCGGACTGGGCGCTCTGACCCTGACCCCGCTCGTCTTCATCGGCGTCAGGGACTGGCAAAGATGTAGATTACGCCATGACTGATCATGACGCACACCATCTTCTGAAACTAGCACCATGGATTGAGCGCCAGGGGAATTTCGGTTTTCGGTTCCAAAGCAAAGAACAGGGACTCCCTCAATGTTGACCGCAGCGATACCATTTCCGGACATCGGAACCGATCTGTTCTCGACCGAAATCGGCAGTTTCACATTCGCGCTGCGCTGGTACGCGCTGGCCTATATCGTCGGAATCCTCATCGGATGGCGCATCTGTTTGGCCGCCGTCAACCGCCCGGCACTCTGGCCCCCGTCCGGTCCGCCACTTGATCGCGAGCAGATCGAGAACCTTCTGACATGGATCATACTGGGCGTGATCGTGGGTGGGCGCCTGGGTTTCGTGCTGTTTTATCAGCCCGGCTATTACCTGGCCAACCCGCTGGAAATCCTCAAGGTGTGGCAGGGCGGCATGTCGTTCCACGGCGGTTTTGCGGGTGTAGGGATTGCGGCGCTGATATTCTGTCTTCGTCAGAAAAGATCCCTGCTCAGCACCGCAGACCTGCTTGCGCTGGCAACTCCGCCGGGGCTGTTTCTGGGACGGCTGGCGAATTTCACCAACAACGAGCTTTGGGGGCGGCCTACGGACGTTCCTTGGGCGATAATCTTTCCGGGCGAGGCGGCGCAAGTCTGTGACGGCATCACCGGGCTCTGCGCCCGACACCCTTCGCAGCTATACGAGGCGCTTCTGGAAGGGCTGCTGCTCGGAACACTCCTGCTCTATCTCGCCTGGCGCCGCGGCTGGCTGAAGGCTCCCGGTGCTCTGACCGGGGTTTTCCTTACTGGGTACGGCCTTGCCAGAAGCTTCGTGGAACTGTTCCGGCAGCCGGACATGCAGTTCGTGACCGCCAAGAATCCGATCGGTCACGCGCTTCATTTCGGCGAATGGGGGCTGACGATGGGTCAAGTGCTTTCCGCGCCGATGATCGTGACAGGACTGGCTCTGATTTTTTACTCCTTCAGTCACTTCGGAAGCGCAGCCGACCAGAGGCCAAATACCGTCGTGTGATTAAGTGGAGCCAAGAAAAGGAGGAACTCGAATGAACAGCAATGTGGAAGAACAATACAGTGGAACAGCGACCGAGAACGCACTGGTCGAAGGCCGAAAAGCGTTTCTCGGCTTCCTCGCGAAACGGCTCGGCAACCGCGCGGATTCCGAGGACGTTTTCCAAGAGTTCTGCATTCGGGTGCTGACTCGCAAGGATCAGCTTCGCGACGTGGAACGCATGGATGCATGGCTATACGCGATCCTCCGGTCCACCATGAACGATCATTTTCGCAAAGCCACTCGGCGCAGCCGCTTGGCCGTAGCTGTCGCACGAGACCCACATCAGTTGGTTGCCGATGCGCCGGTGCAGATGGCGCGGCCCTGCACTTGTCCGAGCAGGCTGCTTACCGAGCTTCGTACCGTTGATGCCAAATTGATCCGGCGGATCGATTTCGGTGAAGAGGATCGGAAAATCGTGGCCGCCGATATGGGGTTGAACCGCAATGCCCTTGGCGTTCGGCTGCACAGGGCGCGCGCTGCTCTGCGCGAGGCGATCCAATACCATTGTGGAGCCTGCTGCCTGGAGGATCCCGATGATTGCTACTGCCCAGTCTAGCGCCGAAGCGATCCCCTACTGCGACAAGCAAAGCTAGGCGACGGAATCAGGCGAACAATTCAGGGCATTCACGGGCGCATTTGTTGGTCAAAATGATGTACACCAGATGCAGCGTTGCGAGCCCCGCCAGCAGGCAGAAAAACGAAATGTAGGCAAACTGCAGAAGGGCGATATCGATCACGATCACCGCCACCAGCGTCAGGGCGAAATGGCGCACATGTTTGTAATGCGACAGCGCTGGCGGCAGGGTGATAAGGGTCACATAGATCGTATTGGTCAGCCAGCGTGGCATCATGTAATCAAGCCAAATTGATTTTTCATAGGCCAGCGACTGGTTGTTGATCTCGACCACGACCATGCTGCTGTTCAGCCCGTGCGGGATGTAAAGCAATAGACCGAAGGCCAGTCCGATCAACGCCATGAGGCGGAACAACCGCTTCCGAGGGCTGTCGTCCGGTTCCAGAACGTAGACCGAGTATGGCACCCAGATCGGCCACATGAACCAGGTGAAAAAAATGTACCCCATAGCTCCCCATAAGACCGTCAGGGGATCGTTTCCGTTCATGCCGACCCAGACAAAACCCTCGGTAAACTGTTGCAGTCCGGCAAAAAGCGGCATCAGGGCAAGCGGAAGATACCGTTTGTTTCGCCGCCACGCCACAATTGAAATGGCCGTGCCGCCGCCAACAAGAAAAACGCTGGCGGCAAAGCTGACTTGCGCGGACAAGCACATGGAATTCTTTCTCCGACATATTTTTTTGGGACGGCCCAAAGTGCAAACCTAAGGCACAAACTGGGCGTTGAAAAGCAACCGGCTCATTATGGGAGTCCTATCGGCGCCGCTGACCACCCATTGCGATGGGACGGTCGCGGGCGCAGCTCAGTCGCGATTACCTCCCTGAGCACGAGGCCTCTGCGGAGACTTGGCGCGCCCCGTCGGCAAAGTATTCGAATTGCCGAGTTGAGGAATCGCCAGTGGCTTTCATGCAAATCAATGCCTTTCGGATGGAACTGTAAGGTTTGGAGACCGGCAACGTCTATTCACCAAACGGTCGTTCTCGATCGCAAGGAAAGTGGACAGGAGCCAACATGAAGTCATTGACCCTTGAGGTCCGCGGGCTGTTCGATGAACTCGATCATCTCGCGGTCGAACGCCATTTGTCAGCTCTCGGCGGCGTGCACAGCGCCGAAGCGAACCCGGCATCGGCAAGCGTGACAGTCCACTACGATGAGACGGCAGTGGGCGAGGAAGAGCTGCGCAACACCGTTGAGGCCTGCGGATTCCACTGCGCCGGGGAGCGGGTTCCGAACCATGTCTGCCACGCCGACCATCAAATGTCTGGCGCGGAGGCCCCGGCTGGCCACGACGCGATGGCGCACGAGATGGGCCACGGCGGTGGCATGGACATGGCCAGCATGGTCCGCGACATGCGCAATCGCTTCTGGGTGGCGCTGCTGTTCACCATCCCGATCTTCACTTATTCGCCAATGGGTGGCCTGTTCACGCCACCCGCGCCGCCCTTCGGTCTGGAACTGGATCTGTGGCTGTTCTTCTTGGGTAGTGCCGCGATAATTTGGCCGAGCTGGCCGTTCTTCGTCGCCGCCTGGCGCGCCTTGCGCAACGGCATCTTGAACATGGCGGTGCTGGTCGTGCTGTCGGTTGGCACCGGTTATGTGTTCAGCGTCGGGTCTACCTTCTTCTTTCCGGGCGTGCAATTCTACGAGGCGGTGGCGGTGCTGCTGGTGTTCATCCTGTTGGGTCACTGGCTGGAGATGCGCGCGCGGGCCGGGGCGTCTGCTGCAATCCGCGCACTGCTCGATCTTGCACCGCCGATGGCGACCGTTATCCGCGATGGGCAAGACGTCGAGGTGCCTACCTCCGAAGTCCTTGAGGGCGAGATCGTGCTGATCCGGCCCGGCAACAAGATCCCGGTAGATGGCGAGGTTGTCGAAGGCGCGTCGCTGGTCGACGAATCCATGCTGACAGGCGAGTCCATGCCGGTCAACAAGGCCGTCGGCGACACCGTGATCGGCGCCACCATCAACAAGAGCGGCAGTTTCCGGTACCGCGCCACCAAGGTCGGGGCCGACACCGCGCTGGCGCAGATCGTCAAGCTGGTGCAGGAGGCGCAGAACTCCAAGGCACCCGCCCAGCTTCTGGCCGACAAAGCCTCACAATGGCTGGTGCTGATCGCCGTCGTGATCGGACTTGCAACCTTCGCGGTCTGGTTCTGGTGGATCGGCTCTCCGCTTTTGTTCGCGCTGACGCTGACTATCACCGTCTTCGTCATCGCCTGCCCGGACGCGCTTGGGCTTGCTACGCCGATGGCGGTGATGGTGGGCACAGGGTTAGGGGCGCAGCACGGTATCCTGTTCAAGAATGCCGGTGCGCTGGAAGACGCGACCAAGCTTGACGTGATCATCTTCGACAAGACCGGCACGTTGACGATGGGCGAACCGCGCGTGGTCGAGGTCGTTGCCGCCGAAAACGGCGCGGAGGACGACGCGCTGCGGGCTGCGGCGGCCGTCGATCGCGGCTCGGACCACCCGCTGGCGCTCGCCATTGTCGAACGCGCGGCGGACCTCGACGTCCCGCAGATGGCCGAGTTTCTCAACCTCGAAGGCCGCGGCGCACGCGCCGAAGTCGCAGGCAAGACCGTGCTGGTCGGCAATCGGCGCCTTATGGACGAGGAGGGTATCGACGTCGGCACCCTGACGGCGGAGGCCGAGCGCCTGAAGGGCGAGGGCCGCACGGTTGTGCATGTGGCGCAGGGCGGACGGATGCTGGGCCTGATTGCTATTGCCGATGCACCGCGTCCGAGCGCCAAGGCCACCGTGGCCAAGCTGCGCGCACGCGGCGTCAAGGTGGCGATGCTGACCGGCGACAACGAAGGTACCGCAAGGCGGATCGCGGGCGAGCTGGGCATCGACATTGTGCTGGCAGATGTTCTTCCGGGCCAAAAGGCCGAGAAGGTCAAAGAGCTTCAGGCCCAGGGTAAGAAGGTCGGCATGGTCGGGGACGGTGTCAACGACGCACCCGCGTTGACCCAGGCCGATGTCGGATTTGCCATCGGTGCGGGCACCGACGTGGCGATGGAAAGCGCCGATGTCGTGCTGATGAAAAGCGATCCCTACGATGTCGTGGGGGCCATCGAGCTGTCGCGCGCCACCTTGCGCAAGATGCACCAGAACCTGTTCTGGGCCGTGGCTTACAACGTGGTCGCCTTTCCGATGGCGGCAGGGGTGTTTTATCCGTTGATCATCAGCCCCGCCGTGGCAGCACTTGCCATGTCGGGCAGCTCCGCGCTGGTGGCGGTCAACGCGCTGCTGCTGAAACGAACGCGGCTGGAAGGTATTGGTGCGGGCAAGAGTGGGTCCGCCAGCGGCGGCGGTCAGGGCGATGCGCAGGCAGGCCAGGTGCCGCTTCACGCTGGACACTCGCAGAAATCACATTGAAGAAGGGGACTTGAGATGTCTGACACATCATCAACCAAGACACCGGACGGGCAGGGCATGGCGGCGCGGTTTCCCACCGCCTATTCCATCCTGTTCGGGCTCATCATTGTTGTCGCGGCGCTGACCTGGATTATCCCTGCGGGCCAATATGACCGCGCCATGAACGAAGAGGTCGGGCGCGAGATCGCCGTACCGGGTACGTATCAAACGGTCGAGCCCAATCCACAGGGGGTCATCGACGTCATGCTGGCACCGGTGGCGGGGTTTTATGATCCCGACAGCTATGCCGCAAATGCCATCGACGTGGCGCTGTTCGTACTGCTTTTGGGCGGCTTTCTGGGCGTGGTGAATGCCACGAATGCCATCGACACCGGCATCCAGACGGCGATGGTGCGGCTGAAGGGGCGCGAGATCTGGATGATCCCGATCCTGATGTCACTCTTTGCCCTGGGCGGCACGACCTATGGCATGGCCGAGGAAACGCTGGCCTTTTACGCGCTTCTGATCCCGGTGGTGATCGCGGCGGGGTACGATTCCGTGACCGGCGTGGCGATCATCCTGATCGGTGCCGGGATCGGCACGCTGGGATCGACAATCAACCCCTTCGCCACGGTAATCGCGTCGAACGCGGCGGGCATCCCGTTCACGGATGGTATCGCGCTGCGGCTGGCCCTTCTGCTGGGCGGCCTCGCGATTTGCGTGGCTTATGTGATGCGCTACGCATCAAAGGTCAAAGCCGACCCGGCTCGGTCCGTCGTCGCCGCGCAACGCGACAGCGACCGGCAGTTTTTTCTGAACGAGACGGATGCAACGTTTGAGGAGCCGAAGCTGAGCGGAACTCAGAAGCTGGTCCTGATCCTGTTTTTTGCGACCTTTGCGGTAATGATTTGGGGTGTCTCGAGCCAGGGATGGTGGATGGCCCGGATGGGCGCGCTGTTCTTTGGGATGGCCATTGTCGTCGGACTGGTTGCGCGGATGGGTGAAAAGAAGCTGACGTCGTCCTTTGTGGATGGTGCCAAGGATCTGTTGGGGGTGGCGTTGGTGATCGGTCTGGCGCGCGGCATCGTCGTCATCATGGAGCAGGGTCTGATCGCAGACACGATCCTGAACAGTGCCGCCGATACCCTCGGCGGCCTGCCGGAAGTCGCGTTCATCAACCTGATGCTTTGGATCGAGATCGGGATGAGCTTTCTCGTGCCGTCGTCGTCCGGCCTGGCCGTCCTGTCGATGCCGATCCTTGCCCCGTTGGGGGATTTCGCGGGGGTCGGCCGTGACCTCGTGGTGACGGCCTATCAATCGGCGAGCGGGCTCGTGAATCTGATCACGCCCACCTCTGCGGTTGTGATCGGCGGTCTGGCCATCGGACACGTGTCGTTCGACCGCTGGGTCGTCTTCGTCTGGCCCCTGCTGCTGATCCTCGTCGTCTTCATCTCGGCCGGGATCAGCCTGGCCGCCATTCTCTGATTAGAAAGAAGGAGGCATTCCAGATGTCTGAACCGAAATTGGGCGTCCATTCCGAAGCCGGCACATTGCGGCAGGTGATCGTATCGCCACCCGGCCTGGCGCATCGCCGTCTGACACCGGACAACCGCGAAGACCTGCTGTTCGACGATGTGTTCTGGGTCAAACAGGCGATCAAGGATCACGCCGTCTTTGCCGAAATCATGCGCGGCGAAGGGGTCGAGGTGTTGGATGCGATGGCGCTGCTGGGCGAGACGCTGGACATTTCCGACGCGCGCGCCTGGGTTCTCGACCACCGCATCACCCGCAATGACGTCGGCGTGGGGATGCGGGACGACTTGCGTGCCTGGATGGAGGGTCTGCCCGGCACGGAACTGGCCCGTTTGCTGGTCGGCGGCATCCGGGTGGACGATCTGCCCTTCACGCCCTCCGGCATGTTCGGCAGCTACCTTGGCCCGCACGGTTTTGTGCTGCCGCCGCTGCCAAATTTCATTTTCACGCGGGACAATTCAGCCTGGGTTTATGGCGGCGTGAGCCTGAACCCGATGCATTTCGCGGCACGGCGGCCCGAAACGCTGCTGATGGCAGCAGTCTACCGGTTTTATCCGACATTCGCGGATCGAGTGCGGGTCTGGTTCGGCGATCCGACGCGGGAATTCGGGACGGCCACGCTGGAAGGCGGCGACATCATGCCCATCGGGCACGGTGTCGTCATGGTCGGCATGGGCGAACGATCGACCCCGCAGGCGGTGGGCCAACTGGCCGAGGCGCTGTTCGAGGGTGGCGACGTGACGCGGGTGATCGCCTGCCAGATGCCCAGTTCGCGCGCGGCGATGCATCTGGACACCGTTTTCACCCATTGCGGGGGCGATGTGGTGACCACTTTCAAGGAGGTGGCGGATGCGATCACCTGCTATGACCTGCGCCCTGGTCAGGGCAAGGCCGCGCTCGATATCCGCCGGGATGCGCGCCACATATTCGAGATCACCGCTGAAATTCTGGGCCACAAGAAACTGCATCTAGTGCCCACCGGCGGGGCCGACGCCGCGGAGCAATCGCGCGAACAGTGGAATGATGGCAACAACGTGCTGGCGCTGCGCCCCGGCGTCGTCATCGGCTATGACCGCAACGACGACACCAACGCCGCGCTGAAGGAGGCCGGGATCGAGGTGCTGGCCATCCCCGGTGCCGAACTGGGCCGGGGCAGGGGGGGTAGCCACTGCATGAGTTGCCCGACGATCCGCGACGCAATCTGAACCACCGACGACAAGGAAATCCCATGTCCTACAATCTGAGAAACCGCCATTTCCTGGCCCTGCGCGACTTCACGCCGCAGGAAATCAGCTTCTTGCTGAAACTCTCCGCCGACCTGAAGGCGGCGAAATACGCCGGCACCGAAGTTCCGCGCCTGACCGGCAAGGAAATCGCCCTGATCTTTGAAAAGGACAGCACCCGCACCCGCGTCGGCTTTGAGGTGGCGGCCCACGATCAGGGCGCGCATGTGACCTATCTTGGCCCCTCGGGGTCGCATCTGGGCAAGAAGGAAACCGTCAAGGACACCGCGCGCGTGTTAGGCCGGGTCTATGACGCGATCGAATATCGCGGATTTGGTCACCCTATCGTCGAGACGCTGGCGCAATACGCTGGCGTGCCCGTCTATAACGGGCTGACGGACGAATTCCACCCGACGCAGATCCTTGCCGATTTCCTGACCATGCAGGAACATTCCGACAAGCCGCTGCGCGAGATCGCCTATTGCTTCATGGGCGATGCGGGCAACAACATGGGCGATAGCCTGCTGATCGGCGGGGCCAAAATGGGCATGGATGTGCGCCTGTGCGCGCCCGAAAGCCTGTGGCCGGGTCAGGCGATCCGCGATGAGGCCGATGACGTCGCCGTGCAGACCGGCGCGCGGATCACGATCACCGAGGATGTGGACGCCGCGATGAAAGACGTCGATTTCGTCTATACCGATGTCTGGGTGTCGATGGGTGAGCCCAAGGAAAAATGGGCGGAACGGATCGAGCTGCTGACGCCCTATCAGGTGAATTCCGATGTGATGGCCAAAACCGGCAATCCGAGGGCCAAGTTCATGCACTGCCTGCCCGCCTTCCACAATGCCGAGACCGAAGTCGGCGCCGATATCGAAGAGAAATTCGGCATCACGGCGATGGAAGTCACCGAAGAGGTGTTTGAAAGCCCGGCCTCCATCGTGTTCGATCAGGCCGAGAACCGGCTGCACACGATTAAGGCGGTGCTCGTCGCCACTCTGGGCAATTAGCCTATGCTGGTTGTTGCGGCCCTTGGGGGAAATGCGCTGTTGCAGCGGGGCGAGCCGTTGACGGCACAGAACCAGCGCGCGAACGTGGCCACGGCGGCCAAAGCATTGGCGCAGATCATCGAGGCCGGGCACCGGCTGGTCGTCACCCATGGCAACGGGCCGCAAATCGGCCTGCTTGCATTGCAGGGTGCGGCCTACAAACCCGATGAAGTGTTCCCGCTGGATGTGCTGGGGGCGGAAACCGATGGCATGATCGGTTACATGATCGAGCAGGCGCTTGAAAACGCCCTGGGCCATGACCGCCCGGTCGCGACCCTGCTGACCCAGATCGAGGTCGATCCCAAGGACCCGGCCTTCGCCAAACCCACCAAGTTCATCGGCCCGGTCTATGACAAGGCGGAAGCCGAACGGCTCGCGCAGGCGCGGGGGTGGAGCATTGCCGCGGATGGCGCGCATTGGCGCCGCGTAGTGCCGTCGCCGATGCCGAGTGGCATTCCCGACCTGAAGGTACTGGAACTGCTGCTCGACCAAGACGTGACGCTGATCTGCGCAGGCGGCGGCGGCATTCCGGTCGTCCGGCGTGCCGACGGTTCGCTGATCGGGGTCGAGGCGGTGATCGACAAGGATCACGCGACGGCGCTTCTGGCACACAAGCTGAACGCCGACGCGCTGTTGCTGCTGACTGACGTCGAGGCCGTGTTCCGCGATTTCGGAACCGACGCGCAATCGGCTATAAGGCATTTGTCACCGGAGGACGCGGTCCGCCTGGACTTGCCCGACGGCTCGATGGCGCCGAAGGTGGCCGCCGCCGCGACTTTCGTATCCGATCGCGACCGTTTCGCCTGCGTGGGTCGGCTGGAAGATGCGCTGGCCATGCTGGAAGATCGCGCAGGGACGATGATCGCAAACACATGAAACCAAGGAGGACGATCCATGAAACGTCTGGAAGATAAAGTCGCTTTGATTACCGGCGGTGCGGCAGGCATCGGTCTGGAAACCGCCCAGCTTTTCTTGAGTGAGGGGGCCAAGGTCGCGCTTGTGGACCTCCACGTTGACGACCTGTCGGATGCTGCGCGGGATCTGGGCAATCCGGACGACCTGCTGACAATCGCCGGCGACGTCTCATCGGTCGAAGATTGCAAAAGATACGTCGCGCAGACCGTCGAGACGTTTGGGCGCATCGACGTGTTCTTCAACAACGCCGGAGTCGAAGGCATGGTCGCGCCGCTGGTCGATCAGAAGATCGAGGATTTCGACCGCGTGATGGCGGTCAATGTGCGCGGCGCGTTCCTTGGGTTGCAGCATGTCTTGCCCGTGATGACTGGGCAGCAATCGGGTAGCGTGATCAACATGTCGTCGATCGCGGGCCTCAAGGGCAGCCCGAACGTCGCGCCCTATATCACGTCGAAACATGCCGTTGTCGGTTTGACGCGCGCCGCCGCGATAGAGGTCGCAGGCCACAACGTGCGTGTCAACTCGGTGCATCCCTCGCCGGTCAACACGCGGATGATGCGGTCGCTGGAGGAAGGGTTCAATCCCGGCCACGGCGACGAAGTGAAGCAACAGCTTGCCGGCACGATTCCGCTGGGTCGCTATGGTGAAAGCATAGAAATCGCCAATCTGGTCCTGTTCCTCGCCTCCGACGAGTCCGCCTTCATCACGGGAGCGCAGTATCCCATCGACGGGGGCATGTCGGCGGGCTGATCGGGTCTCTGCCCGTATGGGTTTGGAACCTGTTGCTAGGGGGCTGTCAGGTCGCCGCAAATGTCCCGACCCCAAGCGCCGCGTTCGTACGCGCAATCGACGCCGATCCGTCTCGCTCGGCTTCCGTCAGGGCACGGATCGCGTCGATGGTTTCGGGGATCACGATGGCCTGGTTGTCGACCATGTAGGCATAGAACAATTCGTCGCCCTCGACCTTGAGCATGTCCTCCCACAGAGCCACCTCATAGAGGCTGTCGTTGGGACGCCCGAAATCGGCCATCATCTCCTTGACCGCGTTAAGTGCGCCCAGCCCGTCCGCCATCCGGATCAACGCGATGCGGGAGGAGGCGCGGAACGCTTCCAGTACCTCGTCTTTGGACGCCTTGCGCGGCATCCTGACCGACCAATAATGCAGATGGGCAAGGGTCTGCGGCACCTTCACGGCCATCGTGATCACGTCGAGATCGGGATCGACGCTTTGTGCATCCGGGCCCTGATGGCTGGGAATATCGGGTTCGGGCACAACCGTGTTCATGATTCCACCCAGATGGCTTTCCCACGGGTCGGTGGCGCGCCGCAGGAGCGTTCCGCGCGCTGAGCCAAGAAGCCCTGCAACGTTCAGCGCTGTGAGGGTGCGGACGATCGACGTCGTGTTGCAGGACACCACGCGGGTGCTGTCGCGGCCAAGCGCGCTTGCATAGTTCGCTTCGGCAACAAAGGAATGGCCGGTCACCTCGTGTTTTTCGCCGCCATGAACGATGAACCGGATGCCTCTTTCGCGATAGGTTTCCACATTGCGCACAGCCACTTTCTTGGGCGTGCTGTCCACCACGATGTCTGCGGTAGCAAGCAGGTCGTCGAGCCCTCCGGCCACGTCAAGGCCGGCCTCTCGCATGGCCGGGGTGCGATCCGGGTCGGCGGCATAAAGCGCGAAACCCTTCGCGCGCGCCATGCGGGCGCGCCAGTCGGAGGTGACATCCGCCACGCCAACGAGGTCCATGTCCTCTTGTGCGACCACTGCGTCTGCCACACGTTTGCCGATCACGCCGTATCCGTTTACGGCAACTCTGATAGGTCTCATGTCAGTCATCCCGCTCTCGTGAATTCTGTGCCGGTCGAAATATCCCAGGCGGATTCGCCTGCCTTGACCTTGGCGATATAGTCACGGGTCAGCGGAACCGCATCACGGCGCTTGGCAAGCTGGATCTGGAAGACCATCAACCGCCCATTCCGGAACGCCATTTCGCAGACAGCCAGATAGAATTCCCACATACGGCAGAACCGCTCGTCGTAAAGCATGCGCGCTGTTTCGCGTTCCTGGGCAAATCGTTCGGACCAGTGGCGCAGAGTCTCGGCATAATGCAACCGCAGGACCTCCACATCCGTGACCCACATTCCCGCACGCTCTGCTGCCGCGATGGTTTCGGACAGCGTGGGCAGATAGCCACCTGGGAAGATGTATTTTCGGATCCATGGATCGCTCCCGCCTTTGGGCGCCATCCTGCCGATCGCATGTAGCAGCGCAACACCATCAGGCTTCAGAACCCGCTGCAGAGTGCCGAAAAAGGCATCAAAGCCGGTGCGGCCAACATGCTCGAACATACCTACGGACAAGACGCGATCGTATAGCCCGTGCTCTTCGCGGTAATCGCGCCGTTCGAAGGCCACCCGATCAAACAGGCCGGTTTGCTGGGCACGTTCGCGGGCAGCGGCAATCTGTTCGGCCGAGAGGCTGAGCCCGGTCACGCGCGCCTCGTGTTGCTCAGCAAGCTCCATCGCCAGCCCGCCCCAGCCCGAGCCGATGTCGAGAACCTCCAGACCGGGTCGCATCAACAGCTTTGCTGCGATGTGCTTTTTCTTGAAGGCCTGGGCCTCGTCCAACGTTTCGGTCCCGGTCGGGAAGTAGGCGCAGGAGTATTGTCGATCCGCATCGAGAAAAAGGTCGTAGAGTTCGGTCGAGATGTCGTAGTGATGCGCCACGTTCGCGTGAGACCGGCTGATCGGATTATGATGCAGCCTGCGGCTCAGGAATGCGTCCAGCCAGCGGGTCAATCGTCTGCCAGGCAATGCGTCGATAGTATCTATGTCGGTCATGCAGATCGAGAGGAGGTCGCGCAGGCTGCCAGTTTCAATGCGCAGCGTCCCGTCCATATAAGCCTCGCCAAGCGCAATGCTGGGGTTCACCAGAAGTTGCACAGGCAGCACCTTTTCGGTCAAACGGACGGAAACGGCGGGTTCGCCGCCGGGGCCGAAATGCCACGTCTGGCCGCAGGGATCGTAGATGGTGAGGCGTCCGTTTTGAACGAGGCGTCGCAGCGATTCGGCGAGCAACCACATGGCCGCCCGTCCCGGTGCGAGACGTCCGGTTTCAATCCGGCTACCTTCTTGTTCAAAGCGTTCGTCGGGAGAGGTTTCGCAATTGGACATGATCGCTTGCTCCGTCTTGTTTTTTGTCGGCAGGTGGCGTCAACCGCCGCTTTCTGATTAAACAGACGAAAGACAACACGGTTCATTACAGCGCAGCGCCCTGCCGACACGGTGCCCGCGGTGCACAGGCGTCCGCAGGCAGAACCCTTGGAAAACTGATCGGCGTGTCCTCGCTTGCGGACCATAGAACGCGATCCGTGAATTGCAGACACGCCGGTGAGCGAGGGCCAGCGCATCGGGGCTCAGTCCGTCGTTTTCGCTCCGGCGTCGTCCTTCATCGCTTGAAAACGAGCGCGGGCCTTTTCCGCTGCGTCGCAATCGCAATCGAGAAAGCCATGAACCGGGCAGGTCAGGCACATCTGTTCCAACCTTGTCTTCAACGCCTGCCGACCCCGGTGAAGGCGGACCGTGAGGTTGTTCAAGGTGATGCCAAGGTCTTTGGCGACAGCCTCGCGCGGCTGCTCCTGAAGATCGACGCGCCAGATGACATCGGCATATTCCGGTCTGAGCGTCGGCAACAGCTTGTACAGACAATTGCATATCGCCTCGTCGAGTTCTTCGTCGAACCCGTTTTGGACGCTGTCCAGGTCGGTTGGGGCCATGACCACCTCCCTTTGGCGCCTTCGCGAAACCTTGCGACCGTAGTCGGCGATGGACGACGCCAGAATCTTGCCGAGCCAGCCACGAACGGCGCGCACATCGCGAAGTTGCTCGGAGCGGTCAATGGCTCGCAGCATGAACGTTTGCAGGACATCCTCGGCTGCCTCCGGATCTCCCAGCCGCCGACGCAGGAAATTCAGGATATGCTGCCGACCTTCCAACAGCGAGCGACGGACAGCGATGTCCGCATCCTTGGCGGCTGTGTTTGGCTGATCTGCTGTGGATAACCGATCATTCGGGTCGTGATTCATGTTACACCTCTGAAAAGTATGACGCCGAACCATCGAGAACGTTACACTTTTTCCGGGTGCTTCGGGTGACCTGATTGTTGGTGGTTTTGCTGTTGGGTATGCACAGGCGCGGTCCTTTGGAACCAGGTCCAACACGCGTATGCTCAGGAATGCGTAAGGTTTCGGCTGCCGCAGCGTCTTCTTACTTCGCCCCTGAGTTGGCACATCGGAAAATTTCTCCAATTCCTGCCACTTCTGACTTGGAAAGGAAATCTCGATGTCGCCGACTGTCATAACCAAAATCGTTTTGGCCATGTTCCTGTGGGCGGCGTGCTTTCCTTTGATCACGGCAGGGCTGCAATACTCGCCGCATCTGACTTTTGCGACAATGCGCGCAGTTCTGGCCGGAGCAACTCTAGTGGGGCTGGCCATGATTTTGCGTAGACCATTCCCGCGCGGTTGGCGCACGTGGTTGACCTTGGGGATCGTCGGGATTGGTGCGACAAGTTTGGGATTTCTGGGCATGTTTCATGCAGCAGAATTCGTGTCTCCGGGCCTCGCCACGGTCATCGCGAACGCGCAGCCGCTGCTGGCCGCAATACTGGGTGTTGCATGGCTTGGCGAAAGGCTGCCGAAGGTCGGTTGGGTCGGTCTACTGATCGGATTCATGGGAATCCTCGTGATCGCGCTGCCGCAATTGCTTGATGGAGGGCAAGAGGGGTCGGCCATCGGCTTCGCCTATATCGTATTGGCCGCGGTTGGGGTGACCATCAGCAACGTGGCGATCAAGTCCATCGCTGGCACAGTGGACGGGCTTTTCGCAATGGGGCTACAGTTGCTCATCGGCAGCGTGCCACTTGGGTTGGCAGCCCTCGCGCAGGAAGATCAAAACGCCATTCAATGGAACGCGGTCTTCACGGCATCGCTTTTGGGGCTGGCCCTGTTCGGCTCAGCGCTGGTGTATTGGCTCTGGTTTTCCGTGCTGGAGGCAGTTGAACTGAACCGGGCGATTGTGTTCAGCTTTCTTGTTCCGATCTTCGGTCTTTCAATTGGTGCCTTGTTTTTCGGGGAACGCCTGTCCGGGATTCAATTTTCCGGTATTGCGCTGGTCATTTTGGGGATCGTGTTCGTCAACTTTAAGGGAGCACGGCGGTCTCAAGGTCGATAATACAGAACAACCTGTTAACCTGTTTTCAAACGGTCGTTTTGGCTATTGTCTTCGTCGAAAGCCTGTTTGCTTCGATACGAATGTGTGTTGCTTATTCAGAGTGACGCGCGGAGGGGCAAATTGTTCTTAGAATGACTGCGCGCATTGTACGTTAGAGAGACAATGCTCGAATCAGCGCTGATCGCACCTTCGCAAACCTCTTGGAAAGGGCAGAGACATCATGGCATCGCAAGACAGTGGCAAGCCCGATGTGCCCGACGCTTCGCCGGAACGCGCCCTGTTGGACGGGCGCGGAGCGTTTATGGGATTTCTGGTCAAACGGCTTGGCAACCGCGCAGATGCAGAGGATGTCCTGCAAGACTTCTGCATCCGCGTGCTGTCACGCAAGGATCAGCTCCGAGAGGTCGAACGAATGGATGCGTGGCTCTACACAATCCTGCGGTCCACTTTGAACGATCACTACCGCAAAGGGACCCGGCGTAGCCGGCTGGCGGCGGCGGCGGCGCGCGAACCAGAGGAATGGATTGCCGATGCGCCCTCACAGATGGCACGGCTGTGCACCTGCCATGGCGGGCTGATTTCCGAACTGCGCCCGGCGGATGCCGAACTGATCCGGCGCATCGATTTCGGCGAAGAGGATCGCGAAAGCGTGGCAGCCGATCTGCAGCTTAACCGCAACGCACTTGGTGTCCGGCTACACCGGGCACGCACTGCTTTGCGCGAGGCGCTGACGACGCATTGCGGCAAGTGCTGCCAAGAGGACCGCGACGATTGTTATTGTCCGCCCGAGGGCTGCGAGAATGACACACACCAGACTGACTGCGAAGAAGACGGACAAATATCCTGATCGCCGCGCCGTCAGCTCTGTAACGATTTCCATGATCCAACGTCTTCTTCTGTGACTGTGCCCAAAGGCTCAACCGCAGGAGTAGCCTAATCATGCCACGGAAGACGCCGGATCGGAACGCGGGGGTACCCCGTCAACCATCATCCGATGCTGATCCTCGCGTCTTTTTTTCCCGGATGACCTGCGCATGCGCTGAGACCTCCGCATACGCAGATGCCCCGATGGCACGCGCGTTGTTCAACCGTGTGGAAGTGATGAAACAACCCCCGACGCTTGCGGCACGCGCGCTGGGTATTGCGTCTCGCGATGCGACCTATCTCCTTTCCGGTCTGCGCGAGGATTTGGCGAAGGATTTCGTGCGTGGGATGCTCGCTGGACGACCCTCCATAGACACCACCAATCAAAAGGAAGCTGATGATGAATAAGAGCCTGCGCCTTGCGACAGTGACCCCGGAACAATTTCTTGCACCCGCTTCCGGTAACGCAACGACCGCTAGTAACGTGCCTTACGTCCAAGACGTCTTTGAACGCTGGGTGCTGCTTCTCGACACGCTGCGTGAACGCGCCGACAATATGATCGCGCATGAGCGGCAGGGCATGCCGCCGCTTCTGGATTTCGATTACGAACTGCTGCTGGACGCACGCACCTTTGAGCGGTCGGCCAACTACGCGCTGCTCAGGATCACGCGGGTCGGCGACGATTGCTGGGACGATTGCGTGGACGAGGCCAAGCCGCCCGTGATCGTCATTGATCCGCGCGCCGGGCACGGGCCCGGTATCGGCGGCTTCAAGCGCGACAGCGAGGTCGGCATGGCGATGCACGAGGGCCATCCGGTCTATTTCGTGATCTTCTACCCCGAGCCCATGCCAGGTCAGACGCTGTCGGATGTGCATTATGCCTTGCGCGACTTCGTCTCCGAGGTCGCTCGCCGTCACCCGGACACAGCCCCCGTGCTCTACGGCAATTGCCAGGCCGGTTGGGCGGCCACGCTGCTGGCGGCGGATTGCGACGGTCTGACCGGTCCGATTGTACTGAACGGCTCACCGCTCAGCTACTGGTCGGGCGAGGCGGCAAGCAGCCCGATGCGGATGATGGGCGCACTGTCGGGCGGGGCATGGGCCGCCCATATGATCTCCGATCTGGGGGACGGGCGGTTCGACGGTGCCTGGCTGGCACAGAATTTTGAGACCTTGCAACCCGAAAAGGCGATCTGGGACAAATACGCGAACCTCTTTGCCCATGCCGACACCGAACGCGAGCGGTTCCTTGAGTTCGAACGCTGGTGGAATGGATACTACACGCTCAGCCGCGAGGAAATCCTCGGCATCACGCAGAACCTGTTCATCGGCAACCGGCTGGAACAGGGCGAGATGCAGCTGGATGCGCATTGCACCGTCGATCTTAAGCGCATCAGCAATCCGCTGATCATCTTCGCCTCGGACGGTGACAACATCACGCCGCCCGAACAGGCAATGGGGTGGATTGGCAAGCTTTATCCCGATACCGATGCGCTCAAGGCAGCCGGGCAGCGCATCGTCTATATGACGCATCCGCGTGTCGGGCATCTGGGCATCTTCGTCTCCGGCTCTGTCGCGCGGCTCCAGCATCGTGCGATTCTGGAAAGCCTGGACGATGTCGAGGCCCTTTCCCCGGGTCTCTACGAGATGGTGATCGACAACCCGTCGGGTGACCCGGACTGCGAGACCGGCGATTTTGAGGTGCGATTCGAGCCGCGCGAGGTCGATGATCTGGGCATTGCATCGGACGATGCGGCCTTGAAACAAGTGGCGCAGATATCGCGGATCAACGAGGCGGTCTATTCGACTTTCGTCAGTCCTTGGATCCGCGCCGCGACGACCCCGGCCAGCGCCGAGGCGCTCCGTGCGCTGCACCCCATGCGCTGGACCAGAACGATGTTCTCCGAACAGGTGAACCCGTGGATGGCCCTGATCAAGTCCACCGCCGAAACGCTGCGCGAGACGCGCTCACCATTGCCGGACGACCACCCCGCGATCGTCGCTGAGCGTGCGCTGTCGGCGCGCACCGGCGAGGGTATAGGCGCATGGCGCAAGGGACGCGATGCCTGGATCACCCATGTCTTTGGCGCGATGTTCGGCAATTTCCCGTTCGCCGCAGCAACCACACAGGCGGAAAAACCGTCCGACTCATCAAAAATGGAGTGAACGAATATGGAATGGCTTTTTGAAAACTGGGTTTTGGTTCTCGTCTTCGGCGGAATGGCCGCAATGCACCTTTTCGGGCACGGACATGGCGGACACGAACATAGCAAGTCGACCAAGCGTCATGGTGCGCACGACAAGAAGACCGAAGCTTCCGCCGATACCGAGGCAACGTCCAAAGATGCCTGACTTCGCCGAATGCTGCGATCCTGCGGAACTGCTTGATCTGTCCGGCCGGAAAGGTCTGGTTGTCGGCATCGCCAATGATCGCAGTCTGGCGTGGCCTGCTGCCCTGCATTTCCGTCAAGCGGGTGCCGAGCTCGCCATCACCTATGTCGATGAGCGCACCAAACCTCATGTGGTGCCATTAGCTGCACGTCTCGAAGCGCCGATCCTGCTGCCCTGTGACGTGAATGCGCCGCACGAACTCGACGCTGTCTTCGACGCCATCACGGACCGCTGGGGAAAATTGGATTTCATCCTTCATGCCGTGGGCAGCGTGCCGCCCGGCGACCTTCATGGCCGCCTGACTGACTGTTCGGCTGCAGGGTTTTCCCAAGCGATGCATGTGTCCGTCCATTCGCTGATCCGCATGGCGCATCTGGCTGAGCCCCTGATGAGAGGCAGCGGCAGCCTCATCACGCTCAGTTATCTCGGCGGCGAACGTGTGGTGGAGAATTACAACGTGATGGGGCCGGTGAAGGCGGCGCTTGAGGCCACGGTGCGCTATCTGGCCCACGAACTCGGGCCATCGAACATCCGCGTCAACGCCATTTCGGCGGGACCCGTGATGACCCGCGCGGCGTCCGGGTTGACCGACTTTGCGGGTCTTCTGGACGCGACCGCGCGAGTTGCCCCATTGCGGCGCAACGTCACGGCCGACGAGGTGGGCCGCGCCGCCCTGCTGTTCGCCAGCGACTATACCGGCGGCATCACGGGCGAGGTGCTGCATGTCGATGCGGGTGTTCACGTCGAAAGCCCTGTCGCCGCAGCCAAAATGAACGTCAAATCGGAGGAATCATGATGCGCCAGACCATTGACGAAACCAATCAATTACCCACAACAGAGCGCCGCGATTTCCTGTATTATGCAACGGCCTCAACCGGCGCGATTGCCGCAGGCGCGGCGGTCTGGCCGTTGATCAATTCGATGAACCCCTCTGCGGATGTGACCGCATCCGGCACGGTCAGGGTCGATCTTGCCGGTGTCGAACCGGGCCAACGCATTACGGTGAAGTGGCAGGGGCGCCCGGTCTTCGTCTGGCGCAGGTCACCAGCCGCAATCGAGGCTGCACGAGCCGTCGATCTCGACCAACTTCCCGATCCGGTTGACGAAGCGGGCGAGAATCCGAACGCAAGTGGCGAAGAGCCAGCACTGGATGAAAACCGCGTGGCGGGCGAGGATGGCGAATGGCTGGTCGTTATCGGTGTCTGTACCCATCTCGGCTGTATCCCCTTGGGCCAGGATGGGTCGGCGGTGGGCGAATTCGGCGGTTGGTTCTGCCCGTGCCACGGATCGCATTACGATACCTCGGGCCGGATCCGGAAGGGGCCGGCCCCACGCAACCTCGACATCCCGCCCTATAATCTGGGCGACGACCTGCAACTCGTTATCGGCACCTGACGTGCTGAACCAGCCAAAATTCAAGAAGGAGACTATGACATGCAAGCCAGGGATATCATGACAACATCGGTGATCTCGGTCCCGCTGGAGGGACAAATCGAGGACGCGGTACGCTTGATGCTCGACCACAATATCAGCGCGCTGCCCGTCGTTGACGCCGAAGGCGACCTCAAGGGACTTGTCAGCGAAGGCGACCTCATGCGGCGTGTCCGCGAAACAGACGGACCACGCCGGTCATGGTGGCTCGAGGTGCTTGGCGGGGCAAGCGAATCCGCACAGGATTTCGTGAAGCTCAAAAGCCACCGGGTCGAAGACGTGATGACAAGGGATGTGGTTTCGGTAGAAGAGGATACGAATGTCGCGGAAATCGCGCGTCTTCTGGAAAAGCACCGGATCAAGCGCGTGCCGGTGGTGAGATCCGACAAAGTGGTCGGCATCGTCAGCCGTGCGAACCTGCTCCACGCCTTGTCGGCGCTTCAGGATGGGGCGCTGCCGGAGCCGTCGGAGGACGACCGCGTGCTGCGTGCGAAGATTGAAGAGGCTCTGAAAGAAGTGCCCGGTGCAGCGGTCAACCTCATCAACTACACGGTGGACAAGGGGAATGTCGCCGTCTGGGGTGTCGCCGACAGCGATTTCGAGGAGAATGCGATCCGGGTTGCCGTCGAAAACGTGCCCGGTGTCAGGATGGTTGAGGTCCATATGGGACGACTGCCGGCCTGGGCTTACGGGATCTGACTCACATTGCGCAGATAAACCCGGCCTGTCAGGACGTCGATCGCATCGAGGAGGGTTCGTATGATGGCGCTAACGCCAGGTGCCGCCGACCCTGAAGACAAAACGATTGAAATCGTCGGGGCCGGTCCCGCAGGTCTGGTCTGTGCAATCGTTTTGGCCAAGGCCAATCGTCGGGTCGTGGTGCGAGAATGGCACGAAGATGTCGGCCATCGGTTCCACGACGACTTTCAAGGCCTTGAAAACTGGACCGCCGCCGGGAACGTTCTGGGCGAGTTGGCGGAGGCAGGGGGCGCCGCGGATTTCGATCATCTTGGCGTGACGGAAGGCGTCGTCTTTGACAGCCGCGCCACAGCGCACCGGGTGCATGGATCGAAACCCCTGTTCTACCTGTTGCGACGCGGCAATGCAGCGGGAACGCTCGACAGGGCCTTGCTGGATCAGGCGCGTACGGCGGGGGTAGAGGTGCGATTCAATGATCGCGTGAAGAGAACCGCCGGCAATATGATCCTGGCAGGCGGGCCGCGGCGGGCCGATATCATCGCCGTGGGCTACGTCTTTGACACGACCATGGCCGATGGCACGTGGCTGGCGTTCGGGGCGGAGATTGCCCCGAAGGGCTACGCCTATCTGCTCGTGCGTCAGGGGCGCGGCACGGTGGCCAGTTGCATGTTCTCGGGCTTTCGCGATCAGGCAAAATATCTAGCCGCGACGGTGGCATATTTCGAACGTCACGCCGGGCTGCAAATGCAAAGACCGAGAGGCTTCGGGGGTTTCGGGAATGTCCGATTGCCGCGCACCGCGATGCAGGGCAGAAACCCGGTGATCGGCGAACACGCGGGCCTCGCGGGATCGACTACCTGGTCGGAAAGCTGGGATCAAACGACACGGACGACTCCTTGGGCCAGGCCTACCGGCTGTCATTGCCTAAGCGCCTGCTGCTGCCGCTCGCCCGATTTCGCTATCGCAACCCTTTGCAGGATCGCAGTTGCAGCCACAACAACTGCGATTGTGTCTGGTGCCAGCACGGCGCGCATGAAGTAGCGGACACCTGACGGATGTGCTTCCTTGCGAATTCGCGTTCCAAGCATAGCGCCGACGTCGTGCCGACGATGTTGCGACTGGACCGGTGGGGCGGTAAGCCGCGATTATGAGCAACTCGCACGCACCTCGTCAAATTCCCGTGACCATACGGCAGGCCCGGCAAGCGATCTGTGTGCCAAATCTGGGCGAAGGGCGGGGCGCTTTCCAGCTGTTCGTCGAGGGAGATGCTCTTTTCGATGCGATGCTCGCGGCGATAGAGGGCGCGACCGAAACGATCTGGATGGAATCCTACATCTTTGCCGCCGACGAAGTCGGGGCGCGTTTTGTCGCCTTGCTCGCAGCCAAAGCGCGAACCGGGCTTGACGTGCGGTTGCATCTCGACGCTTTCGGTGCCGGCCAGCGGAATTTCGACAAGTTTCGGCGGGAACTGGAACGCAGCGGCGTGCGGTTTCGCTGGTTTCGTCCCTTTGATCTCCGACACCCGCTGCGATATTTCCAACGCAACCACCGCAAGCTTCTCATTGTGGATGGCCGGGAAGCGTTCCTGGGCGGTTTCAACATCCGCCGGTTGAACTCGCGTCGGCTTCACGGCGAGACTCGCCAGCGCGATACACATGTGCGTGTCCCGGCGCCGTTGGCGACGCTTGCCGAAAGCCACTTCGACCGGCTCTGGCAGGACGCCCGCCCGCTTCCGGCAAACGCCATTCCCGAAGAGGCCGACGCAAGCGAAGGACTGCTGGTGCCGAGCTATTCGCGCAAGTGTCAAAAGAGGCTTGCCTGTCTGCACGCGGGACTGATCGGGATGGCACAGACCTGCGTTTATCTGACGTCGCCCTATTTCGGTCCGGGCACCGTGGTCGACCGGGCGCTGCAGGATGCCGCGCGTCGCGGCGTGGACGTCCGTCTGCTGGTGCCTCGCACGAGCGATCCTATGGTCGCTGGCTGGGCGACGCGGGCGGCATATGCGCAGCTTCTCTCGGCGGGCGTGAGGGTCTACGAGTATCTGCCCCGTCCATTGCATGCCAAGACGTCGGTCGTCGATACAGGCTGGTCGATCATCGGGTCAGCTAACCTCGACTACCGAAGCCTGTTCGTCAATCAGGAGCTGGTTCTGGTCGCACATGACCGCGTGCTGGCAGGGCAGTTGCAGGCCCAATATCTGCAAGATCTTTCGGATGCCCGCGAAGTCACTCTTCGGGCTTGGCATTCCCGCAGCTGGCGCGCGCGAGGTTTCGAGGTGATCGGATGGGCCGCGCGGCGGCTGCTGTAACCTATGGCACCGGTCAGCCGACAGCCTGCCGGGATGCAGTAACTCTGTCTGCAATATCGACGCCTTCCTACGGCAGAGCGATACACTTGCTCCTGTACTAACGAAGACCGACAGGTTGCCAATTTCTGTAATGCTTCCGGTCGGGGCGCGTCTATAGAACGAAACCAAACAAAAGGAGGTCCAGATGGACGACCGATCAACTTCTCAGACGCAAGACACAGCACAGCAAAAACAGGGCGGATGTTGCGGTGGCAAGACCGACGCGCAGCCGAAAGCAAATGTCGAACCGCAAGTCGCGGAACCCGCAAAGGCAAAACCGGCCAAATCCGGCTGCTGCTGCGGCCAGAACTGAGGCGATCCCACGCAGGATGGGCGTCGTGCGCCAGTCGCGCCCATCTTGAACCGATGCCGTCCGGCGGGAGTGTTCGCGCTCCGTGCTGATCCACGACAAGAAAGGAGCAAGCCATGATGCCCATCCTCTACTTCACCGCAGTCGCTGTGATCCTTTTCCTGGCCCTGCGCATGACGTGCGGGGCTTGCGTCATGGGCGGGAATGCCGGGGCAGGGCGTGGGCATCTGCCGATCATGCCTCTGGGCTGGGCGCTGAGCCTGTTTCTGGCGCTGACCTACCTTGTGTGCATCGCCTTCGATCTGATCTTTCCCAGCTATGCAATGTATGAAACCTGGTCCGGTCTGCTGCCCGGTTTCGTCTGGCTGACCCCGGTGGGCTTCATCATCGGGCTGGTCGAGAGCTTCCTCTACGGTTGGTACGCCGCGCTGATCTTCGGCGGCCTTTACAACGCCATCGCGGCAAGAGGAGCAGCAACATGATTCCGACCGAACGTCCGAAACTGCGCTTTCTCGGCGCCGCCGGGACGGTGACAGGATCGCGCTATCTGATCGAAGCCATGGGGCGGCGCATCCTGATCGATTGCGGCCTGTTCCAGGGCTTCAAGCAGTTGCGTGCGCGCAATCGCAAACCGTTCCCTGTGCGCGTCAACACCATCGACACTGTGCTGCTCACCCATGCCCATCTGGACCATTCGGGATATCTGCCGGCACTAATCCGGGCGGGGTTTCGCGGGCGGGTTCTTTGCACAGAGGCAACGGCAGATCTGTGCGGGCTTATTCTGCCCGACAGCGGCCATATCCAGGAAGAAGAGGCGCGCTTTGCCGCGCGGAAGGGATATTCCAAACACAAGAAGCCAAAACCGCTCTATACGCTCAAGGATGCAAAGGCCGCGCTGGACCGCTTTGATCTTCACCCCTTCGACCGGCGAATAGATTTAGGCGACGGCATCGCGGCCCGTTTCATTCCGGCGGGGCATCTGCTCGGGGCGGCGCAGATCCGGCTTGAGGTCGGCGGCAGGGTTGTCCATTTCAGCGGCGATCTGGGCCATGATCCCGATCCGCTGATGCGACCGCCCCAGCCATTCGGCGGAGCAGATGTTCTGGTCTGCGAGTCCACCTATGGCAACCGGTCCCATTCCGACGTGGACCCAGAAGCCGAACTGGCTCCGATCCTCAAACGCACCTTTGCCCGCGGCGGCACGGTGCTGATCCCGTCCTTTGCCGTCGGACGGGCGCAGGGGCTGATGCTGCACATTGCGAGATTGATGGAGCGCGGCGATATTCCCTATGTCCCGGTGTTCCTCAACAGCCCGATGGCGGTGAATGCGACCGAGATCTATCACCGTCATCACGCCGAGCACCACGTCAGCCGCGAAGACTGCATTGCGATGTTCGAGATCGCCAAGAGGGTAAACACGGTCGAGCAATCCAAGGAGCTGAACACGCGCCAGGGCCCGATGATCATCGTCTCCGCCAGCGGAATGCTGACCGGCGGGCGTATCCTGCACCATCTGGCCAGCTTCGGCGGCGATCGGCGGAACGCGATCTTGCTCTCCGGTTTCCAGGCCGGTGGCACGCGCGGCGCGGCGCTGGCCGGAGGCGCGCGGACATTGCGCATGTTCGGACGGGAGTTCCCGATCGAGGCCGAAGTGGTTCAGCTCCAGTCCTTTTCCGGACATGCCGATGCCGATGAGATCCTGCGCTGGATGTCCGCCGGTCCCGCCCCCGAGATGACCTATCTCACCCATGGGGAACCTGTCGCCGCCGATACCCTGCGATTCCGCGTCGAACACGAGCTAGGGCGATCCGCGCGCGTGCCCGAACATCTCGAATCCGTCTACCTGGACAGGCCGCGATGACCGAAACGCTTGCCCTGGTCTCTTCCCGCATCGACACCTACCGGCAGCCGGTCGTCTACATGCATGAAGACTGTCACGTTTGCCGTTCCGAGGGGTTTGCTGCCCAGACACGCATACGGATCGACCTGAAGGACCGCTGGATCATCGCGACCCTGAATGTCGTCGGCCGCGGAGCATGGCTTGCCGTGGACCAGGCGGCATTGTCCGTTTCCGCGTGGGCCGCGCTTGGCGCTGAGATTGGAGACGAAGCCGTTTTCTCGCACCCTGAACCGCCCGCTTCGGCGTCTATGATCCGGGCGAAAGCCTATGGCGAGAGGCTGGACCGGGCCGGGTTCGCGACGATCGTGCACGACACGCTCGACAGCCGGTTATCGGACCTCGACCTTGCCGCCTTCGTGACCGCCTGCGCCGGCGACAGGCTGAACGAGGCCGAAACCGTGGCGCTGACCCGCGCCATGAAGGAAGCAGGGCAGACGCTCGACTGGGGGCAGCACACTGTCCTCGATAAGCATTGCGTCGGCGGATTGCCGGGCAACCGCACGACACCCATCGTCGTCGCCATCGTCGCGGCGGCGGGGCATCTGATCCCCAAGACGTCGAGCCGTGCGATCACATCGCCTGCCGGAACCGCCGACACCATGGAGGTAATGGCGCCCGTCGCGCTTGACGCCGCCGCGCTGCGCCGGGTGGTCGAAGCCGAGGGCGGTTGCCTCGTCTGGGGTGGCGGGCTCGCCCTCAGTCCTGCCGACGATCATTTTATCCGTGTCGAACGCCCCCTCGATTTCGACTCCACCGGTCAACTCGTAGCGAGCGTACTGTCGAAAAAGGCGGCCGCCGGTGCCACCCATGTTCTGATCGACATGCCGGTCGGACCAACGGCCAAGGTGCGGTCTGCCGGAGCGGCGGAGGCTCTCGGGATACGGCTGTCTTCGGTGGGCAAGGCGTTGGGTCTGAACCTGGCGCTACATATCAGCGATGGCGTGGCCCCGGTGGGACGTGGCATGGGCCCGGCGCTGGAGGCGCACGACGTGCTCGCGGTTTTGCGGCGCGCGCCGGATGCACCTGGCGACCTGCGTGCGCGGGCGCTGGATCTGGCCGGGCATCTTCTGGACCTCGCACCGCACGCCGTTGCTGGGCGGGGGCGGGACCGCGCGCAGGCGCTTCTCGATAGTGGTGCAGCGGAGGCAAAGTTCATGGCAATTTGCGCGGCACAGGGCGGTTTCCACGAACCCGACACCGCCGCGCAACGCATCGAGATACTTGCCCCGCATGCGGGCGAACTGACGGCCGTGGACAACCGCCGGATTGCCCGCATCGCCAAACTGGCCGGTGCCCCGCGTCAGAAGAGCGCAGGCATCCGCCTTCTGGTGCGGATCGGGGATTGGGTGGACAAGGGCCAGCCGCTTTATGAGCTTCATGCCGAGACACCAGGCGAACTGGCCTATGCCCTGGCCTATGCCGAGTCCCAGACCGGCGTGCTCACGCTGTCCGAGGCAGTGTCATGATCCTTGTCGCGTTTCCCGAGATGAGGCCGCTTGCCGAAGACCTGGCACCCGCGCTTGGGGCGGACCTGCTCACTCTCGACTGGCACCACTTCCCCGATGGCGAAAGCCTGATTTCGCTGCCCGGCGATCTGGACGGGGCCGATGTGGCATTTCTGGCGACTTTGCGCGATCCCGACCGCCTAGCCCTGCCCTTGCGCTTCGCCGCGGCGACGGCGCGCGAGATGGGCGCGCGTCGCGTCGGATTGATCGCGCCTTATCTTGGCTACATGCGGCAGGACCGCCGCTTCGAGCGCGGGCAGGCGGTCAGCGCGCCGCTCTTTGCGCAATTCCTGGGGGAAAGCTTCGATTGGCTGGTGAGTGTCGATCCGCATCTGCACCGCATCGCCCGGCTGCAGGATGTCTTCCCGATGCCTGCCATTCGCGCCGTATCCGCCCCGCTGCTTGCGACCTGGATCAGCACGAACCTGCCAGACGCCGTTCTTCTGGGCCCTGACAGCGAAAGCCAGCAATGGGTCGCCGAGGTGGCCCGGCTGGCGGGACGGCCCTATGAGGTCTTGCGCAAGGTGAGATCTGGTGACCGAAGTGTCGATGTCAGTGTGCCGGAAAGCGCGGCGCTGCGCGAAGGCACGCCAGTGATCCTCGACGACATCGCATCTTCCGGCGTCACGATGGCACGCGCCGTCGAAAGATTGCTTGCGGCTGGAACCGCCGCGCCTGTCTGCCTGGCTATCCATGCGGTCTTTGCGCACGGCGCTCAGGACGCCATTCTGTCGGCTGGTGCGGCAAGAATCATCACCACCGACACCATACCCCATCCAACGAATGCGATCGGAATTGCCGGTCTATTGGCCGAAGCGATCCTTTCGGTCGTGACAGCCCTTGACCTTCCAGTTGCTGGAACAATTAGGCTGGACCCGAATCCCGCCGAGAGGACAACCGAATGAACGACCAAGTAAGCCATGCTGCACATGAAACCGAATCCAACATTTACGTCTGCCCGATGCACCCTGAGCTACGGCAGAACGGTCCGGGCGATTGCCCGAAATGCGGGATGCATCTTGTGCCCGAGGCGGAGCTCGACAACCATGCCGGGCATGATCACCACGGTCATGACCATCACGCTGGTGCCGCCCCGGCGGACGGCAGATATGATACCGTCCCGGAGGGCTATGACGGCGCTGTCTACACCTGTCCGATGCACCCGCAGGTTCGCCAGGTCGAGCACGGCTCCTGCCCGATCTGCGGAATGGGGTTGGAGCTTGAGTCCGGGGTCCCGATGGACGACGGCCCGAACCCCGAACTGGTGGATTTCACCCGGCGTTTCTGGGTTGGCACGGTACTGACCATTCCGCTTCTGATCCTCACCATGGGTCCCTATCTCGGCTTTCCGGGAGTGCGCGAGATTTTCGGCGAGCGCGCAACCCTCTGGATCGAGTTGGTTTTCGGGACCCCGGTGGTTCTTTGGTGCGGCTGGCCGTTTCTGGTTCGGGGCTGGAATTCGTTCCGGACGATGAATCTCAACATGTTCTCCCTCATCGGTATGGGGGTAATCGCGGCCTGGCTCTTCAGCGTCGTCGCCGTTCTGGCACCCGGCATATTCCCGGACGGATTTCGCGACGCCGAAGGTCATGTCGGCGTCTATTTCGAGGCGGCGGCGGTGATCGTGACGCTCGTGCTGCTTGGCCAGGTGATGGAATTGCGCGCCCGTGAAGGCACCGGCAAGGCGATCCGCGCGCTTCTCGACATGGCGGCCAAGACCGCGAGGGTCATCCGAGACGACGGGTCCGAAGAGGAGATTCCGCTGGAGGACGTACAGGTCGGGGACCGGCTGCGCGTGCGACCCGGTGACAAGGTGCCGGTCGATGGCGTTGTGCTGGACGGCCGGTCCTCGGTCGATGAAAGCATGATCTCAGGTGAACCTGTGCCGGTGGAGAAGACCGAGGGCGACCCGCTGACCGGCGCGACGATCAATGGCACCGGTTCTCTGGTGATGGAGGCGACGCGTGTCGGGTCCGACACGATGCTCGCGCAGATCGTCGAGATGGTGTCGAACGCGCAACGCTCGCGCGCACCGATCCAGAAGTATGCCGACAAGGTGGCGGGATATTTCGTTCCGGCCGTGATCGGTATCGCGGTCCTGTCCTTCATCGCGTGGGCGGTCTGGGGGCCATCCCCGGCGCTGTCCTACGCATTGATCTCGGCTGTCGCCGTGTTGATCATCGCCTGTCCCTGTGCGCTTGGCCTGGCGACACCGATGTCGATCATGACGGCAACGGGGCGGGGGGCCCAGGCCGGGGTGCTGATCAAGAACGCCGAGGCGCTGGAGCGGTTCGAGAAGGTCGATACCTTGATCGTCGACAAGACCGGCACGTTGACGATGGGCAAGCCGCAGCTTGTCGCCGTCCTGCCGCAACCCGGTCACGACGAGGCCGAGGTCCTGCGTCTCGCCGCATCGCTGGAGCGCGGATCGGAACACCCCCTCGCCGAGGCCATCGTGCGCGGCGCGGAAGAGCGCGATGTGAATATGGCGGACGCGGACGACTTCGAGGCGGTCACAGGAAAGGGCGTGAAGGGCGTCGTGGGCGGCAAGGCGGTCGCATTAGGCAACCTGGCGATGATCCGGGACCTTGGCCTTGAGGCCGGCGACCTGACCGCCAAGGCAAATGCCCGTCGCGACGAGGGCGAGACGGTGATGTTCGTGGTGCTGGATGGCGAGATCGCGGGTCTCGTCGCTGTCGCCGATCCGGTGAAGGAGACCACGCCCGCCGCCATCAAGGACCTGCATGCACTGGGATTCCGCGTCATCATGGCCACCGGTGACAACGAGCGCACGGCCAAGGCGATCGGCGCACGTCTCGGCATTGACGAGATCCGGGCCGACGTGCTGCCCGAGGACAAGGCGCGGATCATCAAGGAATTGCAGCAGCAGGGCCGCAAGGTGGCGATGGCCGGCGATGGCGTCAACGACGCGCCGGCCCTGGCCCAGGCCGATGTCGGCATCGCCATGGGCACCGGGGCCGATGTGGCCATCGAAAGCGCGGGCATCACGCTGGTCAAGGGCAACCTCGACGGTATCGTGCGCGCACGGCGGCTCGCACGGGCCACCATGCGTAATATCCGGCAGAACCTGTTCTTCGCACTGATCTACAACGCCTCTGGCGTGCCTGTCGCGGCGGGGGTGCTGTTTCCGTTCTTCGGCATCCTCATCAGCCCGATGTTTGCCGCCTTCGCCATGAGCGCCTCGTCGATATCGGTGGTGCTCAATTCGCTGCGCCTTCGCGGCGCAAAGATCTAGAAAGGAAGCCACAACGTGACCCATCAACCTGATCCATCACATGTTAATCAAAGTCAATCAGAGCATGCCCACCGCCCGCCCTCATTCTGGCGATCACGCGCCGGCATCTATCTGATCGTTGCGCTGGCAGTTGGCGTCCTTCTCCTGGGTTACGAGCACCGGGTGCACATCCTGAGCAGCGGATTGCTGATCTGGCTGCCATTGCTGCTTTGCGTCGGAATGCACTTCTTCATGCACGGCGGTCATGGAGGCCACGGCGGGCACGGAAAGGGAGACGACCAGTAATGACCGATGCAGGTGCTTCCTATGGACTCTGGCTGCTAGTATTTATCAATTCGGCGGTGTTCATCATTTTCGCCTTCAGTTTCTTCAAGCCCCAGACAAAACGCGACTGGCGCAGTTTTGGAGCGTTCAGCGCCTTTGTCGTAGCTCTCTTCACCGAGATGTACGGGTTCCCGTTGACCATCTTCTTTCTTTCCGGCTGGCTGCAATCGACCTGGCCGGAGGTAGACTGGTTTGCCCACGACAGCGGACATCTCCCCGAAATGATGTTCGGCTGGCAATCGAACCCACATTTCGGGCCGTTCCACCTCCTGAGCTTCGTCTTTATCGGCGGCGGCTTCTGGCTCATATCCGTGGCATGGCACCATCTGTGGAATGCGCAGCGTCAGGGGTTGCTTGCGACGACAGGCCCCTATGCCCGCATTCGCCATCCTCAATATGTGGGGTTCGTTCTGATCATGCTTGGTTTTCTCGTGCAATGGCCGACCCTCCTGACGCTGGCCATGTTTCCGGTACTGGTCTGGATGTACGCACGGCTGGCCCGCGGCGAGGAGAAGGACAGCCGAGAACGGTTCGGCGCTGGCTGGGACAGGTATGCCAGCCGGGTTCCCGCTTTCATACCAAACGTTAACACTCTGCAGAATGTTGAACGCTGATTGGAAGCGAAAGCCGATCTGATGTGTTATTTGCCTGCCTAAAACATCTTTGGAAGACTGCAAACATACGGTATCTGAAACCATGATGAAAAAACCCGCCCTTCTGCGGCACGTACTAATCATAGGAACGTCCGTGCTGACGGGATACCTGCTGCTTGCTTCGCGTGCCGAGTGGTCGGAGATGCACCGCTACAACCGAGCGCTGGGGGATCTTTCACTGCTGCTCATCGTTGCTGCAATGGCGATTGGGCCGCTCGCACGCTTGTCGTCTGCGCCCTTTTTACGGAAGCTCATGCCGTACCGACGCGAGCTCGGTATTTATGCGGTTCTGGCGGCGACGGTGCATACCATCATCATACTGATCGGCTGGGTCGAGCTTGATTTTGCACGGCTGTTCGGTTTTGAGTATCACCCCCAGCTGCAACGCTACGTGATGCTTCAGCACGGGTTTGCGCTGGCCAATGTGGTTGGGATCGCGGCACTGCTCTACGGCTTTGTGCTTGCCGGTACGTCGAATAATTTCAGCCAAAGGGTACTTGGCACGTCCGTGTGGAAATACACCCAGCAGGGCGCTTATGTTCTGTGGTGGCTGGCAGTGCTGCACACGGCCTATTTCTTGTTCTTTCATTTTCTTGATTTTCACCGCCAAATGCCTGAGCCGAACTGGGCGCGATGGCCG
>NZ_JARGNH010000017.1:41054-77435 GCF_029213205.1 Pseudooceanicola sp. | reverse complement strand
GCAGATACCAGCTTGAATCATGCCTGCGCGGCGATGCGAATCCCATTTGGCAACATGGCCTGAGGAGATACGCAATGTTAACCAACGCCCCATCAGATCCCCGCCCCGACATCGCGCAGATCAGCACTGGCGCAGAGCTGAAACGCTGGTATTGGCGCAAGGATGAGTTGATCGCCAGGGGGCTGGGGCTCAAGACGACCTCGCGAAAGTACGTCATCCTGGAGCGTATCGCGCATTTTCTGGACATCGGCGAAACCACTCATCCCGACGATCAGGCCAGGCCGAAACGATCAACATTCGACTGGCATGCGGAACCGCTTTCGCCGTCCACGATCATCACCGACAGCTACAAGAACACCCAAAATGTGCGGCGATTCTTCAAGGAGATCCTCGGCGAGGATTTCAAGTTCAACATCGCCTTCATGGAGTGGATGACCGCCAACCAGTTCAATCAATTCACCCGTGATTTCCTGGACGACAACCCGACGCTCGGCATCGCCGATGCGCGCCGGATCTGGGTCCGGAAGATCCTGCTGCCCTCAAACACTGGTCGCCATGTCTACGACCCGGGCGATCTGGATCTCTGATCCGAGATCCGAAATCGTCCTGTCCGCTGCCAGGGGGCGGTTAAGCCCTATGCTCCAGCCATAGAAAAAGGCCGCCCCAACCGGGACGGCCCTTTGGTCTTGGATCAGGCCGGAGTGGGTCTCAGACCGCTTCCAGCATCATCGCGATGCCCTGGCCGACGCCGATGCACATGGTGCAGATCGCACGTTTGGCGCCCATGTGACCCATGGAAATACCCGCGGTCAGGGCCAGCCTGGTGCCGGACATGCCCAGCGGGTGGCCCAGCGCAATCGCGCCGCCGTTGGGGTTCACCCAATCGGAGTCATCGGCGATGCCGAGCTGACGAGTCACCGCGAGACCCTGTGCGGCAAAGGCTTCGTTCAGTTCCATCAGGTCAATGTCACCGATTTTGTAGCCCGTCAGCGCCAGCAGTTTTTCCGTCGCCGGTGCCGGGCCGATGCCCATGATCCGCGGCGGCACGCCTGCCGTGGTCATGCCGACGATCCGCGCCCGCGGGGTCAGGCCATATTTCTTCACCGCCGCTTCCGAGGCGATGATCACCGCCGCGGCGCCGTCATTGACACCCGAGGCATTGCCGGCCGTGACCGAGCCGCCCTGACGGAACGGTGCGGGCAGAGAGGCAAGTTTTTCCAGCGTGGTGGCGCGGGGGTGTTCGTCAGTGTCCACCACCTTGGGGTCACCTTTGCGCTGCGGGATCGTCACCTTGGCGATTTCCTCGGCCAGCCGACCCGACGCGATGGCCTTGGAGGCGCGATCCTGCGAGCGGAAGGCGAAAGCATCCTGATCATCGCGGCTGATCTGGAATTGTTCGGCGACGTTTTCAGCCGTTTCCGGCATCGAATCAGTGCCGAAATGCTTGTGCATTGCCCTGTTCACGAAACGCCAGCCGATGGTGGTGTCATAGATTTCGGCCTTGCGCGAAAAGGCGCTGTCCGCCTTTGGCATGACCAGCGGTGCGCGGCTCATGCTTTCGACGCCACCGGCGATGACCACCTGCATTTCACCGGCTTTGATCGCCCGTGCGGCGGTGCCGATCGCATCAAGGCCAGACCCGCAGAGCCGGTTGATGGTGCCGCCCGGAATGGTATCGGGCAGGCCAGACAGCAGCACCGCCATCCGGGCGACGTTGCGGTTGTCCTCGCCCGCCTGGTTGGCGCAGCCGACATAGACATCGTCGACTTCAACGCCGGGATTGCGCGCCATCAGCTGGCGCATCACATCGGCCAGCATGTCATCGGGGCGCACGCTGCTCAGCGCACCCCCGTAGCGCCCGATCGGTGTGCGCAGCCCGTCACAAAGAAATGCCTCGGCCATGATCTATCCTTCCCTTTTTTGGCGGCATGCCAATTTGCCCGCAACCTGCGCAAAAGGCCCGGGATGGTCAAGCCGGGGTGATGCTTTTCCACATGCCCTAAGCGCCAAGGCCCTTGATTTTGGCCGCCATCGTGGCAGGGTTTGCTGATGAACTATGTCCCAACTCCGCCCGGCGGCGGCCAATACATCCCCGAACAGGTGACGTTTCACAAAACGGAGCTGCGGGAGATCAACGGACTCTACGGGCGCATGGTCGCCGCCGGAGAGTGGCGCGATTATGGAATCTCGTTCCTCAGCGATGTCGCGATCTATTCGGTGTTTCGGCGCGCCTCGGAACAGCCACTCTATAGGATCGAGAAACGACCAAAGATGCGCGACAAGCAGGGGATGTATTCGGTGGTCGGGATGGACGGGCGAATCCTGCGCCGGGGTCATGACCTGAAAACCGTTCTGCGGGTGCTGGAACGCAAGCTGATCCGCGCGGTGGATTAAAGCCTGCGCCGGGCAATCACCGCCCCGTTGCCAACCGCTTCGATCCGGGCAATCGCCTCATCCAGCGGTTCATGGACCACCGCCATATAGCCGGCATTGGCATGCAGGATCCGATCCGGATCCGCGACCAGCGCAACATGGCCTTTCCAGAACAGCAGGTCACCGCGTTTCAGCGGCGCATCCTCGGGCAGCACCGCACCCAGTTCCTCTGCCTGCATGTCGCTGTCGCCGGGACAGGCGATGCCGCAGGCCAGGCAGGCGGCCTGAACCAGACCCGAACAATCAATCCCGAAGCCACTGTTTCCGGCCCAGAGATAGGGCACCCCGAGATAGCGTGCCGCCTCGGCGACCAGATCGCTGCCGGGCGGGTCAATTGGCGCAAGCTGCGGCATCGGCAGATAGATGGCGCTGCCGTTGCTGTCCGGCCCGGCCGGCGGGTGAGCGACCTCGGCCCAGTCACAGTGATCGTGGTGGATGGCGTCGACCGTGACCCGCGCCCCGATCGGCAGAAAGCCGGGTTCGCCCTCGGCCTTCAGCGCCGGGTGGCCGCGCCAATAGGTCGGCGCGATGATCCGGTGGCTCGGGTTCCGCCAGTGATCCGACAGCGCCTCGGCCCGGACATAACCGACATAGCCATCGCGCGCGGCATAGCCGAAGGCATAGCCATCGGCGATGTCGAGCACCTCGAACAACTCTCCGAATGCCAGTTCGCGGTCGCGCGCGCCGGCATGCGGGCGCGGGTGGATGGCGGTGACCGGATGCCGGACCTGATGCCGTAGCGGAACGACAAAGCGGTCGGCATCGACCACGCCTTGAAGCGCGATATCCGCGACCCGCCCGTTCGATTTCAACCGTCGCCGGTCGCTCAAATCTCCAGCACCTCGGGCAGTGCCGCAAGGATCGCGCGCCAGCCCTGGCCGACGCCGCCGACCGGACGGCCCGGCGCGGCGCTGGGTTGCCAGCCATATATGTCAAAATGCGCGTAATTCGTGCCCCCGGCGAAGCGGCGCAGGAACAGGGCGGCAGTGATCGACCCGGCAAACCCGCCCTTGGGCGCATTGTCGAGATCGGCAATCGCCGGTTCGATCATCTTTTCATATGGATCCCAGAACGGCAGCTGCCAAACCGGATCGGCGACGCGCAGCGCCGCTCCGTTCAGAGCGGCGACAAAGCCTTCGTCATCGCTGTAGAATGGCGCCAGATCCGGCCCCACCGCGACCCTTGCCGCGCCGGTCAGAGTCGCCATCGAGATCATCAGATCCGGCGATCCCTCGGCCCCATAAGCCAGCGCATCGGCCAGTACCAACCGGCCTTCGGCATCGGTGTTGTTGACCTCGACCGTCAGCCCGTTGCGGGCGGTCAGCACGTCGCCGGGGCGAAAGGCATTGGCGGAAATCGCGTTTTCCACCGCCGGGATCAGCACCCTGAGACGCAGGTTCAGCCCCAGCTCCATGATCGCGCGGGCCAGGCCCAGCACATTGGCGGCACCGCCCATGTCCTTTTTCATCAGCCCCATCGAGGCGGCGGGTTTGATGTCCAGCCCGCCGGTGTCGAAACAGACACCCTTGCCAACCAGGGTCAGTGCCGGGCCGTCGCTGCCCCAGGTGAATTCGATCAGCCGGGGCGCCTCTTCGGCGGCGCGCCCGACCGCGTGGATCATCGGGAAATTCTGGTCGATCAGTTCCGCACCGCGCAGCACCTTGATGGTCGCGCCATGGGCATCGGCCAGGGCGGTGGCGGCGGCTTCCAGCGCGGCGGGGCCCATATCGGCGGCGGGGGTGTTGATCAGATCGCGGATCAGCGCCTCGGATCCGGCGATGGTTTCCAGCCGTTCGGCTTCCACCCCCGGCGGCGCGATCAGCCGCGCCTTGGCGCCGGTCTTGGATTTGTAGCGATCAAAGGCATAGCCCGCGAACAGCCAGCCCAGCGCCACCTGATCCAAATCATCACCAGCATAGGTGTCGTCGAGTTGCCAGATCGCTTCCGGCAGCTTGGCGGCGGCGGTGGCGACAAAGAACCGTCCACGGCGGCGGTCGGCGGCAGAGCCGAGGCCGAACAACGCCCCGGCGGGGGCGCCATCCACGCCCGGCAACACCAGCAGCTGGCCCAGCGCACCGGTAAATCCCGATCCCCGCGCCCAGGCGGCGCTGCGCGCATCCTGCGCCTCGATCCAGGCCTCGGCGGTTTCGGTGGACAGAAGCGTCAGTGGCAAGGCATCAGACCCGGCGGGGGCGAAAGTCAGCGGCATGGGAACCCTCATCAGTTTGCGCCGCTAACCTACAAGAGTGCCGCGCACCTGCAAGGGCCCGTACCCGGAGAGGGCCGCGGCCGCCGCTCAGAACCGCATGTCGTGCCGATCCCAGATCGCCGCCAGAGATTGTTCACCAATCCGCATCAGCCGCGCCAGAACCGCCGTCAACGCCACCTCATCTCCGCGATCGACGCAGGCGATCACATCGCCCGCGACCCGGGCCAGCGCATACATGCCGATCTGGTCGGCAATCGCGACCAGCGCCCTCGCGCTCTTGCGTATTTCAGCGTATTTTCCCTGACGAAACTGCCGCTCGGTAAAGGACAGGCGCACCGCCAGTTCCTCCATCGCGCGGCAAATGATGTTTTCTGCCTCCTGCTCGCCAAGCTGGCTGGTCAATTCGGCCAATCTGTCCCGATCCAGGCGCACGCGTTCGTCGCTGGTCAGGATTGCAACGCGATCCTCCATCTCACCCTCGTATTCCCTATGCTCCACCGCCAAGGATGCGGCGGCTTTGTTCCCAAATGATTGAGGTGAGGGACGATAGCGCTGTCGATTTTTCACGAATGCGTTCCATCAGCGCACGCCACAGGCTATATCCGGTTCAGACAATTTGATGAGGATCAGGATGCAGTTTGCCAAACCCCTGCCTACCTATCTGGTGAAGCGCTATCGCGGTTGGAAAGCGACCTCTTTTGCTGAAAATCGCGCCTGGTACCGCCATCTGGCGGACGAAGGCCAGCACCCGCGCGCCATGGTCATCTCATGCTGCGACAGCCGGGTGCATGTGACCGCGATCTTTGGTGCCGATCAGGGCGAATTCTTTATCCACCGCAATATCGCCAATCTGGTGCCGCCGCACAAACCCGATGGGTTGCAGCACGGCACCTCGGCGGCGGTCGAATATGCCGTCGCCGTGCTGAAGGTGGCGCATATCATCGTTGTGGGGCATTCCAATTGCGGCGGCGTCCAGGGCTGCCTGGACATGTGCTCCGGCCATGCCCCCGAGCTTGAGGAACAATCGAGCTTTGTTGGCCGCTGGATGGATATCCTGCGTCCCGGCTATGAAAAGGTGAAGGATCTGACCGATCCGATCGAACAGCGTCAGGCGCTGGAAAAGGAATCGGTACTGGTCAGCCTGGAAAACCTGATGACCTTTCCCTTTGTGTGCAAGGCAGTGGAAGAGGACAAGCTGACGCTGCATGGGCTGTGGAATGACATCGGCGACGGCGGGGTCGAGGAATTCGTGCCCTCAGAGGCCCGGTTCCGCCCGGTCTAAGCAAAGACAGAGGGCGGCCCCGGTCAGGGCCGACCCCTGCCTGGGCCTCAGCGCAAAACCTTGTCGGCGGGCCATTTCAGCTGCTGGTCCAGACGGATGGTCCGTTCCGCCCCAGGCTCCAGCATCAGGTTCCAGCCGAGGATGCCACGATTGCCATCGACGTCTTTCTGGCTGGGCGCCGGGGTGGCGGTCCAGTCGATTTCCAGATCTTCCTGGTTCGAATAGGGCACCTGATCCAGCAGATGCACCGCCCAGGCCTCGCTGGTCAGGTTGCGCAGCCCGATCTCGACCCGCTCTTCGATCTGGTTCGAGCGGTTGATGACACCGCGGTCGCCCTCATTGCGGTCCAGCACCCGACGGGTCAGCCGCAACCCCTCGATCGGGCCAAAGCTGAACTCGGCCCGATCCCCGGCGGCGACAAGCGCGGTTTCGCGCAGCCCGACAAAGGTGCCGTTCAGATAGAATTCGGATTGGTCCGAGGGCAGGATGATCTCGTCCGCGCCATTCACGAACCCGGCCATCAGAAACGCGGTTTCATCGCGGATCGGCACCGCGCGGGCGGTGATTTCGGGCTGAAAGCTGAGGCTGCCCAGGGCGATGCGCAATTCGTCGGCGCCGGTGGCAATGCTGACCGGGTTGCCATAGCTGTAAGTCACGCTCAACCCGTCATAGCGCGCATCGGCGACCGCCATCACCGGTTCCGGTGTCGGCGCCAGCCCTTCCTCGGCATCCGGGGCGCCGGCCCCATAGCTTTTTTCCGACCGAGTTGTCGGGGCATCCTGATCCTCGATCCGGCGCAGGATCGGGTAGAGCACACCGGGATCGGTCTTGCCGGTCGGGCGCACAGTCGACAATTCCAGCGCGACATTTTCCCAGTTCTCACCGGACCATTGCGCCACATAGGCGCCGCGCCCCAGTTCCAGCGAGGGGGTCGGGCCGCGTTCCAGATGGAAATCATAGATCGGGCGCCAGCCGGCGGCGCCGGTGACATAGCGCACGGTGAGGCTGCCCTCGGTCGCTTCGGGCACATCCACGGCGATGGCCAGGTAGGACCGGCTCTTGGTTTCGACATCCAGCGCCGCCAATGCCTGTTTGGCGCGGTTCAGATCCTCAAGCAGCGCCTTGGTGGCCTGATCGGCGGCACGCGCGGCGGTTTCAGCGGCCAGCGCCTGACGTTCGGCGGTCAGGGTTTCCTCACCGACCATGCGGGACATGTCGCGCAAGGCATCGACCCCGGCCCCGGCCAGGCCATCGGCTGTGCTCAGCCCCTGCAGAAAGGCGATCCTCGCCCGGGCCGCCTGCGCCTCGGCGCGAATCGACTGGGCCGCGTCGCGCGACGCCTCGAGCGCCTGTTCGGCGCGGGTCACCTCGGCCTCGGCGGCGGCAATGGCAGCGCGGGAATCCGGGTCGCGTGGCGGGGTCAGGTCATCGCGGATGGTCACCGATCCCAGGGTCACCCCGGCGGCCTCGATCCGCAGCCCACCGATGTCGCGCACCGGCATGTCGGTAAGGATCAGCCGGTGTTGACCAGCCGGGGCGCTGAACCTGGCGCTGCGGGTCAGCGAAGCGCCGGAGGGAAACACCGTCACCGCCTCGACCCGGCTTGGCACCGCGATATCGGCGGCCAAAGCAGGCAGCGGCAGGATCAGCGAAAGGAACAGAGCAATGCGCATCAGGGTCTCCGGATTTGGGGCTTTGCCCGAGGATGGCCAGTGACGGCGGCGAAAGGCAAGTGACATTGCCGTTCCCCCGATGCGACTGGCAAAGCTCCGCCCGGGCAAGGCTCCGCCCGGGGCCGTGATCAGACGAACAACCCGATGTTGTTGGCCAGAACGATGCGGATCGCGTAGAGCGCGATCAGCACCACCAGCGGCGCCAGGTCGAGGCCACCCATTGGTGGCAAAATACGCCGGATCGGGCGATACATCGGTTCGACAATCCGGTTCAGCCCCTGCCAGATCTGCGCGACCAGCGGCTGCCGCATGTTCAGAACCGCGAAATTGATCAGCCAGGACATGATGATATGGGCGATGATAAAGAACCAGACGATGTCTAGGATCAGCATCAGAATTTGGAACAGGCTCAGCACCGGCGGCACTCCTTGGCAGGGTCAGAGCCCTAGGTAGGCAATGCGGCGCCCTGGTGCAAGGTCGACGCGTGGTCGCGGTTGACCTTCTGGTGCAACGCGTGTTGATCTCTCGCTGCAGTGCGGCAAGGGGCCGCGCAGGAGGTCACCATATGTATCCCTTTGCCCGACTCACCCTTCAGGCCCTGCGCTGGCGCAACCAGCCGCTGGATCCCTGGGGCACCCATGTATCGCATCACATCGTGATGCCCTGGGACCTGGATTTCATGGGCGAGCTGAACAATGGCCTGACCCTGACCTTCTACGACATGGGCCGGATTCCCTTTGTCCTGCGCATTGGCGCCTGGAAGACATTTCAGAAAAACGGCCTGTCGCTGACCATCGCCGGCAGTGCGGTGCGCTATCGGCGGCGGCTGACCCTGTTTGAAAAGTTCGAACAGCGGACAAGGGTGGCCGGTTGGGATGCCCGGTTCCTCTATTTCGATCAGTCGTTCTGGATTGATCCGGACACCTGTGCCGGTCAGGGGGTGTTCCGCGCCGCAGTGGTGCGCAACCGCAAGATGGTCAATATGGAGACCGAGGTGATCCCGCTGCTCGACCGCCCCGAGCTCCATGATAACCGCCCGCATCTGCCCGAGTGGATGGTGCAATGGGCCGCCGCCGAATCCGCCCGACCCTGGCCGCCCGAGCGGGCCTGATCCGCCCTATTCGGTGCCGCGCGCCCGCCCCAGCTGCACCATCAGGATGCCGATCGCGACGATCACCACACCCAGGATATCGCGCCCGCTGATCTGTTCACCCAGCACCAGCGCGGCGACCAGAACCCCGAAGAACGGGTTCAGGAAATGAAACACCGAGGCGCGGATTGCGCCGATGTCATTGACCAGGGTGAACCAGATCCAGGTCGCCAGCAGGCCGGGCACCAGGACGGTATAGACAAAGGCAACGACCAGCGACCAGCTGAGGTCAATCCACCACTCCTCCAGCAGCAGCGCGGCGATGCCCAGGCAGGCGGCACCGACCAGCATCTGCAAGCCCACCACCATCAACACATTGCCCCCAGAAGAGGCGCCGCGTGCGGTCAGCGTCGCCGCCGCCAGTGCCAGGGTGCCAACCACGCAAAGCGTCAGCCCCAGCGGATCGGCGCCGCCGGACAGCCGGGCGCCCATGATCACGATCACCCCGCCGAACCCCAGGCCCAGCCCGACCATGGCCATCGCGGCCAGCCGTTCGCCAAAGAACAGCCGGTTCGCCAGCGCCACGATCAGCGGCATCGCCGAGGCCATGATCGAGGCCAGCCCGGCCTCGATCCATTGCATCGCCACAAAAAACAGGCCCAGATAGATCGCATTCTGGCAGATCCCGAAAATCACCGTTGCCCGGCGCTGACCCACGGTCAGCCGCCAGGATTGGCCCAGCGCCCGTGCCAACGCCACGCCGATCACCCCGGACAGCAGAAACCGCAGGGCCAGCGAGGTCAGCGGCGGTGCATGAGAAACGATCACTCTTGCCGAGGTGAAGGCCGATGACCAGAACAGCGCAAAGGCCAGCCCCAGCCCGAATGCTTTCCACCCCAATTGTCTGCCCCTCCGCTGTGATCGCTCGACACAAACACAGCCGCCGGATCGGGGAAAGGCCCGCTGGCTTCCTCTGGTCAGAAATATCCCGGGGGGAGGCGCCCCGCAGGGGCGACGGGGGGCAGCGCCCCCTTCTGACCTCAACGACCTGAGGCCGCACTTTCAGAAGATCGCCCAATGAAAAAGGGCCGCGACACGCGCAGCCCTTGCATCCACCTGATCTGGCCGCTGCGCGTCGCCGCGCGGGCCGATGTCAGAGTCAGCCGTTGACGCTGTCTTTCAGCGCCTTGGCGATCGTCATCTTGACCACCTTGTCGGCTTCTTTCTTGAATTGCTCGCCGGTGGCAGGGTTGCGCACCATCCGCTCGGGACGTTCGCGGCAATAAATCTTGCCAACACCAGGCAGGGTCACAGCGCCGCCGCCCGACACTTCCTTGGTGATCACGCCGGTCACGGCGTCCAGAGCCGCAGAAGCGGTCTTTTTGTCTGCGCCCATTTCTTCGGCCAGTGCAGCCACCAATTGGGTCTTGGTCATCGGTTTTGCCATTGCTGGTCTCCCTATACTGCCCGATCTTGGGCCACATTCCGGAAATTTAACCGGATATTGAGGTCAAACACAACAATTTGTGTAATAAAACAAGGCAAAAACTGCGCTTTGGGTCCTTTTTCCCCGACGTCAGCCCGTCAGAGGAAGGCGGTTTCATCAAAGGACCGCAATTTCCGGCTGTGGATCCGCTCCAAAGGCATCTCCCGCAGGGTTTCCATGGCTTTTATACCGATCATCAGATGCCGCGACACCTGGGTCTTGTAGAAATCGCTGGCCATGCCCGGCAATTTCAATTCGCCATGCAGCGGTTTGTCTGAAACGCAGAGCAGGGTGCCATAGGGCACCCGAAAGCGGAATCCATTGGCGGCGATGGTGGCGCTTTCCATATCCAGCGCCACGGCGCGGGATTGTGACAGCCGTTGCACCGGGCCGCTCTGATCGCGCAATTCCCAGTTGCGGTTGTCCAGCGTTGCCACAGTGCCGGTGCGCATGATCCGTTTCAGGTCATAGCCCTGCAGCGCGGTGACATCGGCCACCGCCTTTTCCAGCGCCACCTGAATTTCCGCCAGCGCCGGGATCGGCACCCAGACCGGCAGGTCGTCGTCCAGCACCTTGTCCTCGCGCAGATAGGCATGGGCCAGAACGAAATCGCCCAGGCTCTGGGAATTGCGCAGACCGGCGCAATGGCCGACCATGATCCAGGCATGTGGACGCAGCACCGCGATATGGTCGGTGGCGGTCTTGGCGTTGGAGGGGCCGATGCCGATGTTGACCAGGGTGATGCCGCCATTGCCGGGCCGTTTCAGGTGATAGGTCGGCATCTGCGGCATCTTCGGGCTGGACGGCAGATCGCCCAGCGGCGTGGTGATCTCGGCATTCCCGGTCGAGACAAAGCTGGTATAGCCGCTGTCCGGGTCGGCCAGCATCCGTCGGGCAAAGCTTTCGAATTCGCTGACATAGAACTGGTAGTTGGTGAACAGAACATGGTTCTGGAAATGCTCGGGGTCGGTGGCGGTGTAATGCGCCAGCCGGGCCAGCGAATAATCCACCCGCTGCGCGGTGAACGGCGCCAGCGGCCGCGCCGCAGCCGGCACCTGGGTGTAGGTGCCGTTGACGATGTCGTCATTGGTGGTCGACAGATCTGGCACGTCAAAGAAATCACGCAGCGGGAAATCGGCGGCACCCTCTTGCGGCACGGAGACTTCGGCATCCGAGGCGACGGCGAAATGCAGCGGCATCGGCGTGTCGGATATCCGCACTTCGACCGGCACCGCGTGGTGTTCGATCAGCAGACCGATCTGCTGGCGCAGGTAATTGGCGAACAGCCGGGGCCGGGTGATCGTCGCGGCATAGGTGCCGGGTGCGGGGACATGGCCAAAACTCAACCGGCTGTCGATCTTGGCATGGGTCGTGGTGGTGATCCGCACCTCGGGATAAAACGCCCGGATCCGTGAGGCGGGTTCGCCCTCGGCCAGGGCCTGCCGAAAAGCCGCGCGCAGAAAGGCGGTGGCCGCGTCGTAATCCGCGATCAACCGATCCACCGCTGCGGCAGCATCGGTGAAGCTTTCGGCGGGTTTCTGCGAGGGGATGCGAATTTCGGTTCTCATAGCTCTCGTTCTGACCGGAGCTTGCGGCGGGCGCAAGCCCATCGGCCCTTGCCAGAGCGCCCGTCGCGACGCATTTGGGGGGGATGAACACCTTGCTCTCCCTCGGCCATGGCTATAGCGCCCGCGCCCTCGCCCAATTGCTGCCGCCAAAGGATTGGCGCATTCACGCCACCACAAGGTCGCCGGACAAGGCTGCGGCCCTGCGCGGCGGTACGGTCGTGGCCCATGTGTTTCCCGGCGATGACCTGACCGCGACGCTGGACGCCGCGACCCATCTGCTGATCTCCGCCGGACCAGATGCCGAGGGCGATCCAATGCTGCGCCATCTGCGCGCCGCCATCACGGCGCGGGCGGGTCAGTTCGCCTGGGTCGGTTACCTGTCCACCACCGGGGTTTATGGCAATCATGACGGCGGCTGGGTGGACGAGGCGACGCCGCTGACCCCCTCGACACGGCGCGGGAAATGGCGGGTCGCCGCCGAGGCGGAATGGCGCGCCATTGCCGGCCTGCCGCTGCATGTCTTTCGCCTGGCCGGGATCTATGGCCCCGGGCGCGGCCCCTTTGCCAAGGTGCGCGCCGGCACGGCGCGGCGGATCGTCAAGCCCGGCCAGGTATTCAGCCGCATCCATGTCGCGGACATCGCCCAGGTGCTCGCCGCGTCGATGGCGCGCCCCGATCCCGGTGCCGTTTACAACCTCTGTGACGACGACCCGGCCCCGCCCGAGGATGTCATCGCCCATGCGGCCACCCTGCTGGACCTGCCGCTGCCACCAGAGGAAAACTTCGCGACCGCCGAGATGACGCCGATGGCACGCAGCTTCTATGCCGAAAGCAAGCGGGTCAGAAACGACCGGATCAAGGACGATCTGGGGGTACGGCTGATCTATCCGACCTATCGTGACGGGCTGGCGGCGCTGCTGGAGGCCGGTGGCGACTGAGCCCCGGCTCAGGCCTTGCGCGCGTCCAGCCGGGCGACGCCCAGCACATCCAGCACCCTGGCCTCGATATCGGCCGCGTTCAGCCCTGCGACCTCATACATGCGACGCGGATCGGCCTGGTTGATAAAGATGTCGGGCAGAACCATGGAGCGGAATTTCAACCCGGTATCGAGCGCCCCGGCGTCAGCCAGAAGCTGCGCCACATGGCTGCCAAAGCCGCCAACCGCACCCTCCTCAATGGTGATCAGCGCCTCGTGATCGGCGGCCAGCGACAGGATCAACTCGCGGTCCAGCGGCTTGGCAAAGCGGGCATCGGCGACGCTCGGGGAAATCCCCCGCGCCTCAAGCGCCTCTGCCGCCTTCACCACCTCATCCAGTCGGGTGCCAAAGGACAACAGCGCCACCCGCGCCCCGTCACGGATCATGCGGCCCTTGCCGATCTCCAGCACCTCGCCCTTGTCCGGCAGGCTGACGCCAACGCCTTCGCCGCGCGGATAGCGAAACGCAATCGGGCCATTGTCATGGGCGGCGGCGGTGGCCACCATATGGCGCAGCTCGGCCTCGTCAGCGGCGGCCATCACGGTGAAGCCGGGCAGATTGGCCAGAAAGGCGACGTCGAAACTGCCGGCATGGGTCGCGCCATCGGCGCCGACAAGCCCAGCCCGGTCAATGGCGAACCGCACCGGCAGACGCTGAATCGCCACATCATGCACAACCTGATCGTAACCGCGTTGCAGAAAGGTCGAATAGATCGCGCAGAACGGACGCATCCCGCCCGCAGCCAGCCCGGCGGCAAAGGTCACCGCATGCTGTTCGGCAATGCCCACATCGAAACAGCGCGACGGATAGCGCCCGGCCATCAAGGTCAGGCCGGTGCCATCCGGCATCGCGGCGGTGACGGCGCAGATCCGGGAATCCTCGGCGGCCAGCTGCACCAGCGTTTCGCCAAAGACCTTGGTATAGCTCGGCGCATTGGATTTCGACGGTTTCTGTTCGCCGGTGGCCGGGTCAAACTTGCCGGTCGCATGACCGCCGTCGCGGGCCTGTTCGGCGGGGGCGAAACCCTTGCCTTTCTTGGTGATCACATGGATCAGCATCGGCCCGGTGGCCCGCGCCTTGACGGTGCGCAGCACCGGCAACAGCTGGCTCAGGTCATGGCCGTCAATGGGGCCGACATAGGAAAACCCGAGCTCTTCGAACAGGGTGCCGCCCACCGTCATGCCCTTCAGTATTTCCTTGGCGCGTTTGGCGCCCTCCTGGAACGGGCTTGGCAGCAGGCTGACCGCACCCTTGGCGGCGGCCTTGAATTCCTGGAACGGCGCACCGGCGTAGAGGCGGGACAGATAGGCCGAAAATGCCCCCACCGGCGGCGCGATCGACATCTCGTTGTCGTTCAGCACCACGATCAGCCGCTTGCCCAGATGGCCGGCATGGTTCATCGCCTCGAACGCCATCCCGGCGCTCATTGCGCCATCGCCGATCACCGCGATGGCATCGCCCAGACCTTCCTCGGTCACGCCACCCAGATCGCGGGCCACGGCAAAGCCGAGCGCCGCGGAGATCGAGGTCGAGCTGTGCGCGGCGCCGAAGGGGTCGAACGGGCTTTCGCTGCGCTTGGTGAAGCCCGAGAGCCCGCCCTCCTGACGCAGGGTGCGGATGCGGTCGCGACGGCCGGTCAGGATCTTGTGCGGATAGGCCTGGTGGCTGACGTCCCAGATCACCTTGTCGCGCGGGGTGTCAAATACGGTGTGCAGGGCGACGGTCAATTCGATCACGCCCAGCCCGGCACCGAGGTGGCCGCCGGTCTCGCTGACCGCCGAAATCGTCTCGGCGCGCAGGTCATCGGCGACGCGGCGCAATTCACTTTCGCTCATCGCCTTGAGATCGGCGGGCGACTGCACCCGGTCGAGGTCTGGCGTCTTCGGTCGGGTTGTCATCGGTCCAGCCCCTCCCTTGCGGTGGCGGTGGGTTCAGCTTTGCCGTGCAATAGCGAAGCGGGCGGCATCCCGCAAGTTTTCGGCATCGCCCCCATAGGGCGCCAGCGCGTCACAGGCCTGTTCGACAAGATCCGCCGCCCGGGCCCGCGCGCCATCGAGCCCCAGCAACGAGACGAAGGTCGCCTTGCCCGCCGCCCCATCCTTGCCCAGCCGCTTGCCCGCGGCCTGTTCGCTGCCCTCGACATCCAGAATGTCATCGGCAATCTGAAAGGCCAGACCAAAAGCGCGGGCATAAACACGCAGGGCCAAAGGATCGCCCCCCGCCATCAGCGCCCCGGCGGCGGCGGACCATTCGAACAGCGCCCCGGTCTTGCCCGCCTGCAGCGCGGTGATCTCGGCCAGGGTCAGCGGCGTGGCGGCGGTTTCGGCGGCGATGTCCATCGCCTGTCCCAGAACCATGCCCCGGCCCCCCGCCGCCCGGGCCAGGCTCAGCGCCAGATCGGCGCGCAGCGCAGCGGTGCCGACCTCAGGCCGGGTGGCGCATTCAAAGGCCAGCGCCTGCAGAGCGTCACCGGCCAGGATCGCAATCGCCTCGTCCCATTTCACATGCACCGTCGGCTGGCCGCGGCGCAGGTCGTCGTCATCCATCGCCGGCAGGTCGTCATGCACCAGCGAATAGGCATGCATCGCTTCGATGGCCGCAGCAGGCCAGATCGCCCGGTCCTGGGGAACCCCGTGCAGGCGCGCACTTTCCAGCACCAGAAAGCCGCGCAACCGCTTGCCGCCACCCGCCGCATGGCGCATCGCGTCACCGACCACGCCGGGGTGATCGGCCAGAACCCGGGTCAGATGCGCCTCGAGCGCCACGGCGGCGGCGGAGAGCGCGGTGTCAAAACTCACTGCGGTTCGACAAGCGTGGTGCCGGTGGGCTGACCCTGCGCATCAAGGGTGATGGCCGCCACCTTTTCCTCGGCATCCTTCAGCCGCGCCTCGCAGCGGGCTTTCAGCTCCGCGCCGCGCTGATAGAGCGCAATGGATTCGTCCAATGGCACGTCGCCACGTTCCAATTGGGCGACGACCCCTTCGAGCTCTTTCATCGCCTGTTCGAACGTCATTTTTTCGACGGGTTGATCTGTCACGGGCACGGTCCTCCGGCTGCTCACCGGCGCAGCATATCCGGCGGGCGCGGCGGGTGCAAAGGGCGAAGAATTATCGCGAAAATTCTTGTCAAAAGTCTTGGCTAAGACTTTTGTCCGGCGGCGATCAAAGCGTCGACATGCACCGCCGCGCTATTGGCCAGCGCGTCCAGGTCATAGCCCCCCTCGAGGCAGGAGACGACCCTGCCGTTGCAAACCTCGGCGGCCAATTCACAGATCGCCTCGGTGATCTCGGCGAAATCCGCCTCGACCAGGCACAACCCGGCCAGCGGATCGTCCCGGTGCGCATCGAATCCGGCTGAGATCAGGATCAGCTCGGGCGCAAAGTCGCGCAGGCGCGGCAGGATGCGGTCCGCGAGGATTGTCCGATAGGCATGGCCATCGGCGCCCGCGCGCAGCGCGATATTCATCACATTGTCATGGCCGCCGGTCTCTTCAGGCGCGCCGGTGTCGGGATAGAGCGGCATCTGGTGGCTCGAAATGAACAGGATGCGCGGATCGTTTTGCAGCAGGTCCTGGGTGCCATTGCCGTGATGCACGTCGAAATCGACAATCGCCACCCGCGTCAGCCCGTGCCGCTCCAGCGCATGTTTGGCGGCGATAGCGACATTGCCGAACAGGCAGAACCCCATCGGCGTTTCGGTTTCGGCGTGATGCCCGGGCGGGCGACAGGCGACAAAGGCATTGTCGGCCTGCCCCTGCAGCACCAGATCGACCGCCTTGAGCGCCCCGCCGGCGGCGCTGAGGGCGGCGGTCAGAGACCCCGGTGACATCCAGGTGTCTGGGTCGAGCTGGACAACGCCTTCGGCCGGGCCGGTGGCGCGAATCCGCGCGACATAGCGGGCCGGGTGCGCCAGCTCCAGATCGGCGTCAGCCGCCTGCGGCGCCGCCACTCGCAGCAGATCCTTGCCGTCGAGCATTGCCAGCACCGCCTGCAGCCGGGCCACCCGCTCCGGGTGACCCTCCGGCGTGATATGGGCCAGGCAATCGGGATGGCTGATCAGGGCTGTTGTCATGGCTGAAGCCTATGCCGCCGCCCCGATCCGGGCAAGCCGGGTTGGCGCGCGCCCTGCTGGTCCTGACACCCCATCGCCGCCCCAGTCAGCGATCGGTCAGCCGGGCCCAGCCATATTCGGCGGCCAGCCAGGCCCGGCGCAACGGGCCCAGCGGAAACCGAGGCGGCGGCGCGGCAAAGGCGCGCGGGATCGCAACCCGGTCCGGATCATTCCCGTTTGATCCCAGCGCCAGATCGGCAAGCGCCTTGCCGCAATAGGATCCCATCGCCACGCCATTGCCGTGATAGCCGAAGGCGGCAAAGGCGCCGGGCAGCTCGGGGATGGCGCCGCAGAACGGGGTCAGGCTGGCGGTCAGGCAGACCATGCCAGACCAGTGATGCGGGGTTTCCACCGCGCGCCAGGCCGGGAACAGGCGGTCGAAATCGGCGCGCACCTTTTGGGCGATCCTGGCGTCATTGGCCTGCGAGGCGATCAGCCCGCCGCGCTGGCCAAACACCATCCGGTTGTCTGGTGTCAGGTGGAAATAATGCAGGAGCCGCCGGTCCTCATAGGCCATCTGCGGGCTGGTCCAGCCCTGCGCCGCCAGTTCTGCCGGGCTCATCACCCGCGTCGCCAGCATCGAGCTTTGCGCCGGCAAGAACCTGTGGCGCAGCCAGGGCGGCAGGTTTTCGGCGCTATAGCCATTGGTGCTGATCAGCAGGCGGCGGGCGCGAATACTGGCCTGCGGCGTGGTCAGGCGGAAACCTTCGGCGGCGGGCGCAATGGCGGTGACCGGACTGTCACCGAACAGGCGCGCCCCGGCAGACTTGGCCGCGGCCACCAACCCAGCCAGGTATTTGCGCGGGTGCAGGGCAAAGCCGACCGGCAGGATCAAGGCGCCATGAAAGCCGCTGTTCAGCCCGTGCTCGGCCAAGGCGCTGGCCTCGATCAACCTGGTCTTGACCCCGTAGCGGCGGTCAATCTCGGGCTGGGCCCGGCGCAGCGCCTCGAATTTGGCAGGGCTATGCGCCATCATCGCCTCGCCCTCGGAATGGCGGTCAACGTCAAGCCCGAGCCGGTCGATCAGCGTCGCGACATGCGCCACCGCCGCCATTTCGGCCTGGCGGACCTCTGCCGCCGCGCCGCGGCCATGGCGCCGCTCAAGCTGCGCGTCGCTGGCGCGCGCGCCGCCGATGCAGCAGAAGCCGCCGTTGCGGCCAGAGGCACCAAAGCCGGGGAATTCGGCATCGAACAGAGCCACATCCGCCCCAGCCTCAGCCAGCGCCAACGCCGCGTTCAACCCGGTATAGCCGCCGCCAATGATCGCGAAATCCGCGATGATCATGCCGCTCGCGGTCGGGACTTGCAGATCGACAGCGGCGATTTCCTCGGTCCAGGCGCATTTGCGGATCGGACCCAGGGAATAGGCATAGTGGCCATAGGGGCGTTTCATGCGCGATCCGCCGCGTGTTCTTCGGCGTTGCGGCGGACCGCGGCGCGCTTGGTCAGCAGCGAGGCGGTGATCACCCCAATGGTGACAATCGCGATCATAATCGTCGACAGCGCGTTGATCTCGGGCGAAACCCCGAGGCGCACCGCCGAATAGATCTTGATCGGCAGGGTGGTGGCCGAGGGCCCGGCGGCGAAAGAGGCAATCACCAGATCATCCAGCGACAGGGTAAAGGCCAGCAACCAGCCGGCGATCACCGCCGGGGCGATGATCGGCAGGGTGACCAGGCGGAACGCCGCGAAAGGGGTGCAGCCCAGGTCGAGCGCCGCCTCTTCCAGCGCGCGGTCAAAGCTGACCAGCCGCGAGGAGACCACGACCGAGACATAGCACATCGAAAAGGTGGTATGGGCCAGGATGATGGTGAAAATCCCCCGGTCGAGTCCAATGCCGATGAACAGCAACAGCAGCGACAGGCCGGTGATCACCTCGGGCATCACCAGCGGCGCATAGATCATCCCGGAAAACAGGGTGCGGCCATAAAAACGCCCGGCACGGACCAGCACATAGGCGGCCATGGTGCCAAGGACGGTGGCCATGGTCGAAGAGACCACCGCGACCTTCAGGGTCACCCAGGCGGCATCGAGAAAGGCCTCGTTGTGCAGCAACTCGCCATACCATCTGGTCGAGAACCCGGCCCAGACGGTGACCAGTTTCGAGGCGTTGAAACTGTAGATCACCAACACCACCATCGGCAGGTAGAGAAAAGCCAGCCCGAGGGTAAGCGAGGTGACATTGAACCACGACAGCCGTCTCATCCTTCGGCCTCGCGCTGTTTTTGTTCCTGACGCTGGAACAGCACGATCGGGATCACCAGGATCAGCAACAGGACCACCGCCACCGCCGAGGCGACCGGCCAGTCGCGGTTGGAAAAGAACTCCTCCCACAGCACCTTGCCGATCATCAGGGTGCGCGAGCCGCCGAGCAGCGAGGGGATGACGAATTCACCGACCGCCGGGATGAAGACCAGGAAACAGCCGGCGATCACCCCGTTCTTGGACAACGGCAGGGTGATCAGCCAAAACGCCGAGGTCCGCGAACAGCCCAGATCTTCGGCCGCTTCAAGCAGCGAGCCATCCAGCCGTTCCAGCGCCGCGTAGATCGGCAGGATCATGAAGGGCAGGTAGGTGTAGACGATGCCGATATAGACGGCGGTGTTGGTGTTCAGGATCTGCAGCGGGCTGTCGATGATCCCGGTCCAGGTCAGGACCTGATTCAGAATGCCTTCGTTGGCGAGGATCCCCATCCAGGAATAGACCCGGATCAGAAAACTGGTCCAGAACGGCAGGATCACCAGCATCATCAGGGTCGGGCGCCATTCATCCGGGGCCCGGGCCATGGCATAGGCAATCGGAAAGCCGACCAGCAGCGTCATCAGCGTCGACAGCGCCGCGATCCTGAGCGAGGAGAGATAGGCCTTCCAGTAAAGATCGTCGCTGGTCAGGAAGACGAAGTTTTCGCCATCCAGCGCCCCGAAGAAGTCCTTGATCCCCTGCCAACCCGCAGCCAGGTCGATCTGCGGCGCATAGGGCGGAATCGCCAGCACCGTGTCGCTGAGCGAGATTTTCAACACGATCGCAAACGGGATCAGGAACAGCGCGAACAGCCAGAGATAGGGGATGGCGATCAGGATCAGGCGGCGCATCGCGACCCCGCTGACGGTTTGGGGGCGCTGCCCCCGTCGCGCCATAGCGCGACTCCCCCGGAATATTTCCGGCAAGATGAAGCTGGAGGGCGGCGCAGGGTCATTTGTCCAGCAGCACCCCGGCGGTGTCGGTCCAACTGATCCAGACCTCGTCCTCCCAGGTGAAGCTGCGGCGTTCGATGCGGCGGGTGTTGGCGGTCTGCGCCTTGAGCACCTGACCGCTGGGCAGCGCCACGTGATAGGTCGAGATATTGCCAAGATAGGCAATGTCGAGGATCCGGCCCTGCAATGCATTCGCCGCCTTTGGCCTTTCGGCGGAAATCGCGATTTTCTCGGGGCGGATCGCCAGCCAGCAGTGCTGATCCGGGGCAAAGGTTTTGGTGGTCGTGGCGATCAGCGGCAGCTGGCCCTCGGCCCAGGCCAGGCTGACCTTGTCGCCGCTCTGGCGGGCGCTTGCCTCGATGATATTCACGTCGCCGATGAAATCCGCCACATATACGGAATCGGGGGTCTCATAGATCCGGTCAGGCGTGGCGACCTGAATCAACCGGCCCTCGTCCATCACCGCAACGCGCGAGGCAACGGTCATCGCCTCTTCCTGGTCATGGGTGACGATGACGAATGTGGTGCCGGTCTTTTCCTGGATATCCATCAGCTCGAACTGGGTTTCTTCACGCAATTTGCGATCCAGCGCGCCGAGCGGCTCGTCGAGAAGCAGCAGTTTCGGCGCCTTGGCCAGCGACCGCGCCAGCGCCACCCGTTGCCGTTGGCCGCCAGAAATCTGATGCGGCTTGCGGTGGCTGAACTTTTCCAGCCGGGTGAGTTTCAGCATCTCCTCGACCCGGGCGGCGATGGCGGCCTTGTCGCGGCCCTCGCGGCGCAGGCCAAAGGCGATGTTGTCCCAGACCGACAGATGCGGGAACAGCGCGTAGCTCTGGAACATCATGTTCACCGCGCGCTTGTTCGGCGGCACCGGGGCAATGTCCTGTCCGGCCAGCAGGATCGTGCCCGCGCTGGGCGTTTCGAAGCCGCCGAGCATCCGCATCAGAGTGGTCTTGCCGCAGCCGGAGGGGCCGAGCAGGGCAAAGAATTCACGGGCGTAGATGCCGAGCGTGATGTCGTCGATGGCGGTGAAATCGCCAAACCGTTTGGTCACGCCCTGAAAGCTGATCAGCGGCTTTTCGTCGGGGTCGTTCCAGGGGGCAAATACAGTTTGCGGCATGACGCCTCCGGTCTGGGCCGGGCCGCGCGAATGCCGCGCGGACCCTGTGCCATATGCGTCAGGTGCCGGATTTGACCCGGGTCCAGATCCGGGTCACCACCCGCTGCACCTTGGGATCATAGGGCGAGACCGAATAGAGGTTGTCCAGCGTGGCCGCATCCGGGTAGATCGCCCCGTCGCCGATCACATCCTCATTCAGGAATTCCTGTGAGGCCTTGTTGCCATTGGCGTAATAGACATAGTTCGACGCCGCCGCCATGTTCTGCGCATCCATGATGAAATTCAGGAATTTATGGGCGCCGTCCGGGTTCGGGGCATCGGCGGGGATCGCCATCTGGTCAAACCACATCAGCGCACCCTCCTTGGGGGCGTGAAAGGCAATCTCATTGCCATTGTCGGCCTCGGCAGCCCGGTCACGGGCCTGCAGGATGTCACCGGACCAGCCGAAAGCGACGCAGATGTCGCCATTGGCCAGGGCGTTGATATATTCCGAACTGTGGAATTTCTGCACATAGGGGCGGACCGCCTCGAGCACTTTGGCGGCCTCCTCGATCTTGGCCGGGTCCTTGCTGTCGGGATCCTCGCCAATGTATTTCAGCGCCGCCGGGATCATTTCGGTCGGGGCATCCAGGAAATGCACGCCGCAGGCGGCCAGCTTTTCCATATTGGCCGGATCGAACACCAGTTCGAGGCTGTCGATCGGCGCATCGGCGCCCAGCGTCGCGGTCACCTTGCCGATATTGGCGCCAATGCCGGTGGTGCCCCACATGTAGTTGATAGAATAGGCATTGTCGGGATCGTATTGCGCGGTGCGCTTGGCGATCACATCCCACAGGTTTTGATGGTTCGGCAATTTCGCCAGATCGAGTTTTTGAAACGCCCCGGCGCTGATCTGCCGTTGCAGGAAGGTGCCGGTCGGCACCACCACATCATAGCCCGAGCCGCCGGCCAGCATCTTGGTTTCCAGCAGCTCGTTGCTGTCAAAGACATCATAGATCAGGTTGATCCCGGTCTCGGTCTGAAACTTGGCCAGCAGATTTTCGTCGATGTAATCGGACCAGTTGTAGACGCGCACATCCTCGGCCATGGCGGCGGTGCCAATGGCCAGAGCGGCGGCGATCGAAACAAGTGTCTTGGTCATAAGTGTGTCTCCCGTTGGACGTTGCTTGGTCTGACGTCCTTGCCCGATGATCCAAGCAACAAATTGGTGTTATGGCAATATGGCGTTTCATACGGCGGCGGCGTAGCGTCCTGACGTAACCCAGCAATCAGGTGCCCCATGTCCGCGATTACCAACCATTTGCCAACCTCCGAACTGCAGGCGCTGGACGCAGCGCATCACATGCACCCGTTTTCGACCCAGAATGATTTCAACACCCGCGGCGCCCGGGTGATCACCAGCGCCAGGGGCTGCTATCTGCACGACAGCGATGGCGTCGAAATCCTTGACGCGATGGCTGGGCTCTGGTGCGTCAACATCGGCTATGGCCGTGAGGAACTGGCTGAGGCGGCGGCGCGGCAGATGCGCGAACTGCCGTATTACAACACGTTCTTCATGACCACCCATGTGCCGGTGATCGCGCTGGCGGCGAAACTGGCAGACCTGGCGCCGGGCGATCTGAACCATGTGTTTTTCGCGTCGAGCGGATCCGAGGCAAATGACACCAATATCCGCATGGTGCGCAGTTATTGGGCAGAAAAAGGACAGCCCGAGCGTGATGTGATCATCGGCCGCTGGAACGGCTATCACGGGTCCTCGATGGGGTCGGCCTCGCTCGGCGGTATGGTCGGGATGCATGCACAGGGCGGGCTGCCGATTCCCGGCATTGCCCATATCGGTCAGCCGAACTGGTGGGCCGAGGGCGGCGAGATGACAGCAGAGGCCTTTGGTCTGGCCCGCGCGCAGGAGCTGGAGGCCAAGATCCTGGAAATCGGGGCGGATCGCGTCGGCGCCTTTATCGCCGAGCCGGTGCAGGGCGCCGGCGGGGTGATTGTGGCGCCGGACAGCTATTGGCCCGAAGTGCAGCGGATCGTCGACAAATACGGCATCCTGCTGATCGCCGATGAGGTGATCTGTGGCTTTGGCCGCACCGGCCATTGGTTCGGCTCGCAGGCGATGAACATCCGCCCGCATATCATGACCATCGCCAAGGGATTGTCGTCAGGCTATCAGCCGATCGGTGGCTCGATTGTCTGCGACGAGGTGGCGGCGGTGCTGGGGGCCTGTGAATTCAACCACGGTTACACCTATTCCGGCCATCCGGTGGCCTGTGCCGTGGCGTTGGAAAACCTGCGGATCCTGGAAGAGGAACAGATCGTCGAGCGGGTGCACGACGTGACCGGCCCCTACCTCAAGGCGCAATTCGAAAGCCTCGCCGATCATCCGATGGTCGGTGAGGTCAAGATCGTCGGGATGATGGGGTCGCTGGCCCTGACCCCGGACAAGGCCAGCCGCGCGGCCTTTGCCGCCGAGACCGGGACCGTCGGCTATATGGTGCGCGAGCGCTGCTTCGCCAACAACCTGATCATGCGCCATGTCGGCGACCGGATGATCATCTCGCCGCCGCTGGTGATTTCCGAATCCGAGATCGACCTGCTGATCGCCCGCGCCCGGAAATCGCTGGACGAAGGCATGGCGGCCGTCAAAGCGGCGGGACTCTGGGAGGCGGGATAATCCGGGGCGGCTGAACCGCCCTGAAAAATACATGCCCGAGTCATTGATTTCCCCACGCGGCTCGGCCAGACTCGGCCAACGCGCCCGCTGACCGGGCGGGGCATGAAGGCCGACCGCATATGAAGATTGCCAAGACCGATATCGTGTTTTTCCTGCTGGCCAGCGTCACCGGCGGCATCTGTTATGCCCGGTTCGGCGCCGATCCAGTGATCGACGGGACGGTCAAGGCGGGAATCTTGCTGCTCGAAATCCTGCCGCAACTTGTCGCCGGTCTGCTGATCGGCGGGCTGGTGACCCGGCTGGTCAGTCGCGAAAAGGTCGCCCGCTGGCTCGGCGGGGCCTCGGGGCTGACCGGGCTGATGCTGGCGACGATTGCCGGTCTGCTGACGCCGGGCGGGCCGTTCACCTCATTCCCGATGGTCTATGCGCTCTGGATCGCTGGGGCGGATGCCGGGGCGCTGATCGCCTTTATCTCGGCCTGGTCGCTGCTTGGCTTCAACCGGCTGATCGTATGGGAATTGCCCTTGCTGGGGGTCGAATTCAGCCTGATCCGCTATGCCGCCTGCCTGCCGCTGCCGATCCTCGCGGGTGTGCTTGCGCGCTGGCTGACCCGCTGGCCGGCGTTTCAGCTCAAATCGCCCGAGGCGGAATGAACGGTCCACTGATCATCGTCTGGGTCGCGGTTCTGATCCTCGGCTATTTTGTCTGGCGGCGCGAAGGCCCGAGGGGATTGCGCGCCGGGGCAGCCTCGGCGGCCGGAATCAGCAAGACCCTGGTGCTGCGGCTGCCGCTGGCGCTGCTGGCGGCGTCTTTCCTGGTGCAGATCGTGCCGATCGAGCCGATGTCGCGGCTGATCGGCCCGACTTCGGGCGTGATCGGGATCTTCATTGCCTCGCTGCTTGGCGGGCTGTTGCCGGGGGGGCCGATGACCTCGTTCCCGATTGCCATCGTGTTCATCGAAGGCGGCGCCGGGATTCCACAGATGGTCGGGCTGATCGGCGGTTGGTCGGTGTTCGCGCTGCACCGGTTGCTGGCCTATGAAGCCCCGATCATGGGCTGGCGCTTTGTCGCGTTGCGGCTAGGCTCTTGCCTGATCTTGCCGCTGCTGGCCGGGCTGATCACCGAAGTCATCGTCGCGGTGACACCGCTGGGTTAGACCGGCCGCGAGACCGACAACCGAACCAGACAACAGGAGCGCCAGATGCCCAAAGGCTACATCATCGGCCATATCACCGTGAACGATCCCGAAGCCTATGCCGAATATATCCGCCTCGACACGCCGATTCTGGCGGCACTGGGCGGCACATTCGTGGTGCGCGGCGGTCAGAGCCAGGTCACCGAGGGCAAGGCCGAGGCGCGGCATGTGGTGATCGAATTCCCCAGCTACGCCGCCGCGCTGGCCGCCTATCACGACCCTGAATACCAAAAGGTCGCCGATATTCGCCGCCGCTCGGCCAGCAGCACGATCCTGGTGGTTGAAGGCGTCTGACCCAATTCAGATCTGGCCCGGTCCGGCGCAGCGCGCCTAGACGTCGCGCATCAAGCGCCGCACCGACATCGAGATATGGGCGCGGCGGATCAGGGCGGCGGCCAGTGCGTCGCCGCTGCGCAGCGCCAGGGCGCAGTCGTTCAATTCGCGGATGAACACCGCGCATTCCTCGGACAGGTCCAGATCGGCAATCTGGCGCAGCCAGACCCGGGCGGTGCGGTAGTAGAGTGTTTCGGACACCTCACGCAGCACCAGATTGTCGGTCAGGGTCAGGCCGAAATCGAAAAAGGCCATGTTCAGCCGGACGAATTCGCGCGGCTCGGGCCGCCGGGTCAGCGCCTCGGCCTCAGCCATGATATTGCTGAGACGTGCCAGATGGGCGTCGGTCGGTTGCACCGGCGCCATCCGCCCGACCAGCTCGGCCAATTCGCTGCGCAGGGCATAGGTCTGCGCCAGCTCTTCCTCGCCGGGATCGGTGACCAGGGTGCCGATGCCATGTTGCGATTGCACCAGCCCCTCGTCCTCAAGCCGGGCCAGAACCCGGCGGATCGGGGTCCGCGACATGCCATAATCGGCGGCAATCTCGGCCTCTGACAGCCGCGACCCCGGTGGCCAGTCGAGCAGGCAAATCCGTTCGCGCATCACCCGGTGCAGCCGATCCAGACGGTCGCGCACATCCTCAGCCATGGGCGGTCAACCGGTCCGCAAGACCGGAGAGCATGTCGAGACAGGCGGTCAGCTGCCCGGTCTCAAGATATTCGTCAGGCTTGTGCGCCTGTTCAATCGACCCGGGACCGCAGACCACCACATCCATGCCGATATCCTGATAGAGCCCGGCCTCGGTGCCAAAGGCCACCAGATCGGCGCCATTGGCACCGGTCAGTTCGGCAACGATTGCAAGCGCCGCATTGCGGTCTGCCGGTTGCAGCCCGGCGACCTCGCCCAACACCTCGGTGACGATGGAGGCGTCGGTTGCGACGCGCTGCATTTCGGGCAGCAGGATATCCTCGGCATAGCCGTTGATCAGGCGTTTGACGAAATCCGCATCGGTCTTTTGCACCGGCCTCATTTCCCATTCAACTTCGGCCAGCCCGGGTATCACGTTGGGCGCATGGCCACCAGACAGCCGCCCGATGTTGATGGTGGTCCAGGGCGGTTCGAACCGGCTGTCCGGCGGCGTGCGATGCCGCAGCGTCTCGCGCAGTTCCAGCAGGCGGGTGACATAGCGGGCGGCGAATTCGGCGGCATTCACCCCCATTTCGGGACGCGATCCATGACCTTCAACGCCGGTAAAGGTGACGCGGTATTCGCAGCAGCCCTTGTGACCCTCGACAATCCGCATCGAGGTCGGCTCGCCAACGATGGCCAAGGCCGGGCGGGCGACGCGATCCTTGAGCACGTCGGCAAGCGACTGCGCCCCGAGACAGCCGATTTCCTCGTCATGGGTAAAGGCGAAATGCACCGGTCGGGTCAGCTTGCGCGCATTGAACAGAGGCGCCGATGCGATGCAGGCCGCCAGAAACCCCTTCATGTCACAACTGCCACGACCATAGAGCCGGTCGCCCTCCTGCCACATCGCGAAAGGGTCGCCGGTCCAGGGCTGATCCTCGACCGGGACCACGTCGGAATGGCCCGACAGCATGATGCCGCCGGGTTCCTCTGGCCCGATACTGGCAAACAGGTTGGCCTTTTGCCCGGTCGCGTCCAGCATCACCTCGACCCGGGCGCCTGCGTCCTCAAGCCGGGTGGCCATATGGGCAATCACCTCGGTATTGGCCTCGGAAGACACCGTCGGATGGGCGATCAGATCCGCCAGGATCGCGGTGGTGGTGGCCAGATCGCTCATGCTTTCACATACATCTTGCGCGGCCGATCGCAGAGGCATTCTGCGGCACCGTCCGCCTTGATCAGGATGGATTCGGTAATCTCCAGCCCCCAATCGGCCATCCAGAGACCGGGCATGAAATGAAAGGTCATGCCGGGTTCCAGAACCGTCTCATCTTCGGCCCGGAAGGAAATCGTGCGCTCGCCCCAATCCGGCGGATAGGACAGCCCGATCGGATAGCCACAGCGTTCACCGCGGGTGATCTTGGCCCGCTCCAGCGGTCCGGCCAGGGCATTGGCGACGTCACAGGCTCGGTTGCCGGCGCGGGCGGCATCAATCCCGGCCTCCAGCCCCTCGACCAGCGCCGCCTCGGCGGCAAGCAGGATATCAGAGGGCTTGCCAAGGAACAGGGTCCGGCAGAACGGCGCGTGGTAGCGGCGATAGCAGCCGGAGATCTCAAAAAACGTCGCTTCGCCCTCGATAAAGGGCCTGCCGTCCCAGGTCAGATGCGGCGCGGCGGCGTCCGATCCCGAGGGCAGCAGGGGCGGGATCGCGGCGTAATCGCCCCAGGCGCCGTCGACGCCGTTGATAGCGTCGCGATAGATTTCCGCCACCACCTGGTTCTTTTGCACCCCGGGTTCGACCCGCTCAAGCAGGCCATCGACGATCTTTTCCGAGATCCGCGCGGCATGGCGCATGAACACCAGCTCTTCGTCGGATTTGACGGTGCGCTGCCAATTCACCAACGCGGTGGCGTCGTGAAAGGTGGCGTCAGGCAATTCATGGGTCAGCACCGCATGCGCCTTGGCGGAATAATAGTAATTCTCCATCTCCACCCCGATATGCACGGTGCCGACGCCCATCGCCACCAGATTGGCGGCCAGGTCCTGCATCGGGTGGCGGTCGGTGCTCTGCACGAAATTATCGACATAGCCGTGGATACGGCTGTCCTCCATCCAGACGGTGCGCAGGGCGCCGTTGCGATCCTGCATCCGGCCCCACCACCAGGGGTCACGATCCAGAAAGACGACGACGCCCTGATGGACATAAAAGCTCCAGCCGTCATAGCCGGTGAGCCAGGCCATGTTGGACGGGTCGGAAACGCACAGCACCTCGATTCCTGCCGCCTGCATCGCCAGCCGGGTCTTGTTCAAGCGGCGCTGATATTCGGTATCCGAAAAGGGAATCGATTTGCGGATCATGCTGGTCTCCGGCGCTGGTTTGGGCCCTGACAGGGATTTGGTGACAGGTTGTGCACAACCGTGCCGCTCCAAAACCGAACCAAACAGGTCGTTTTCGGAAAACATCAGTGGTTAACCATGCGTCAGAGTTGACGTTTGGGCATTTTAGAGCGTGTTGTGCACAACATATGAGCAAAGCGACCAAACCCATGGTGACGATGGCGGCCGTAGAAACGGCGGCGGGGGCCCTTGCGGACCGGGCTGACGCGACTCCGCTGATCCTCGACAATGGCAATCTCACCGACATCCGCGCCGCCGCCCGGCATCTGGCCCCGGCTGAGGTGAAGTGTGCCGGGGTGACCGGAACCGGAGCGCAGGACACCGCCATCGCCAGCCATGTGGCCGGGCTCTTGGCCAACACGAAAACCGGGCAGATCATCACGACCTGACCCCAGGAAAGGAGGCGCCATGCTGCGCAACGACCAGCTTGATCAATGGGACCGGGAGAATTTCTTTCACCCCTCCACCCATCTCGCCCAGTTCGCCCGGGGCGAGCTGCCAAATCGCGTCATCCGCACCGCCAGCGGCTGCCATATCGAGGATCGCGACGGCACCCGCCTGCTCGATGCCTTTGCCGGGCTCTATTGCGTGAATGTCGGCTATGGCCGAATGGAGATCGCCGAAGCGATTGCCGATCAGGCGCGCGAACTGGCCTATTACCACGCCTATGTCGGCCACGGCACCGAGGCCTCGATCACCCTGGCCAAGATGGTGCTGGACCGGGCGCCGAAGGGGATGAGCAAGGTCTATTTTGGCCTTGGTGGATCGGATGCAAACGAGACCAACATCAAGCTGATCTGGTATTACAACAACATCCTCGGGCGGCCGGAAAAGAAAAAGATCATCTCGCGCTGGCGTGGCTACCACGGCTCGGGGGTGATGACCGGATCGCTGACCGGGCTGGCCGGGTTCCACAACAAGTTCGACCTGCCGCGCGCGCCGATCCTGCACACCACCGCGCCGTATTTCCTGCGCCGCGAGGACCAGAGCCAGGACGAGGCGGCATTTACCGCGCAATGCGTGGCCGACCTTGAAGAGATGATCGCCCGAGAAGGCGCCGACACCATCGCCGCGTTCATTGGTGAGCCGCTGATGGGCACCGGTGGCATCGTGCCGCCGCCCGCCGGCTACTGGCCCGCAATTCAGGCGGTGCTGGATCGCCATGACATCCTGTTGGTCGCCGATGAGGTGGTGACCGGGTTTGGCCGTCTGGGCACGATGTTCGGGTCCGATCACTACGGTATGCGCCCGGATTTGATCACCATCGCCAAGGGGCTGACCAGCGCCTATGCGCCGCTGTCCGGCTCGATTGTCGGGGACAAGATGTGGAAAGTTCTGGAACAGGGCACCGATGAAAACGGGCCGATCGGCCATGGCTGGACCTATTCCGCCCATCCGATCGGCGCGGCCGCCGGGGTTGCCAATCTGAAGCTGATCGACGAGCTGAACCTGGTCGCAGCGGCGGGCAAGACCGGCGCCTATCTGAACGCCGCGCTGCGCGCTGCGGTCGGCGGTCATGCTCAGGTCGGTGAAGTGCGCGGCGATGGGATGATTGCGGCGGTCGAGTTCATGAAGGACCCGGCGAACGGCAGCTTCTTTGAGGCCAGCGACGGGATCGGCGCCAAGGTCGCCGCCGCGATGCTGGACCAGGGGGTCATCGCCCGGGCGATGCCGCAGGGCGACATCCTGGGCTTTGCACCGCCGTTCTGCCTGACCGAGTCAGAAGCCGACGAGATCGCAGACAAGACCGCCAAGGCCGTTGCCAAGGTTCTGGGCTAGGGACGATTCGAACAGGCGATTGCAGATTATTTCAAAACCGGCGCGGCCTTGGAAACTATTGCCCGATCTGCAGTCGCTTCCCTAGCGTCATATCGGATTTGCACCGGTTTCACCGCCTACCGGTTGCATTTTGGGCCGCGAAAATGTTTAGTATCAGGAAATAAAGCGGAAATATAACCGCGCATAAGACAACGGGGAGCCGCTTTTGGCTGATGGAAACACAAGCGACGCTTTCGTCGCATTCGAACGCGTTCAGAAGAGCTACGACGGCGAGACACTGGTCGTCAAAGACCTGAACCTGGCGCTGCCCAAGGGCGAGTTTCTGACCATGCTCGGACCGTCGGGATCGGGCAAAACCACCTGCCTGATGATGCTGGCCGGGTTTGAAACCGCCACCCATGGCGAAATCCTCCTGGATGGCAAACCGATCAACAACATCCCGCCGCACAAGCGCGGCATCGGCATGGTGTTCCAGAACTACGCCCTGTTCCCGCATATGACCGTGGCCGAAAACCTTGCCTTTCCGCTTGAGGTTCGCAAGATCGGCAAGTCCGATCGCGAGGCCAAGGTGAAGCGCGCCCTCGACATGGTGCAGATGGGCGATTTCGGCGGTCGCCGCCCGGCGCAGCTTTCGGGTGGTCAGCAGCAGCGGATCGCCCTGGCCCGCGCCCTGGTGTTCGAGCCTGAACTGGTGCTGATGGACGAACCACTGGGCGCGCTCGACAAGCAATTGCGCGAACATATGCAGTTCGAGATCACCAACCTCGCCCATTCCCTAGGAATCACCACGGTCTATGTGACCCATGACCAGACCGAGGCGCTGACCATGTCTGATCGCGTTGCGGTGTTCGACGATGGCCGCATTCAGCAGCTGGCGCCGCCAGATCAGCTCTATGAAAGCCCGCAGAACAGCTTTGTCGCGCAGTTTATCGGCGAGAATAACACCCTGTCCGGCATCGTGACTGCGGTTGATGGCGAGCTGTGCAATGTCACCCTGGACGATGGCGAAACCATTGTCGCCAAGGCAGTGAACATCGCTGGGGTCGGCGAAAGAACCCAGGTTTCGATCCGCCCTGAGCGGGTCGAATACAACAAGGAACGGATGGCCGAAGGCGTGCACACGCTGCATGCCGAAGTGCTTGAATTCATTTATATGGGCGACATTTTTCGCACACGGCTGCGGGTCGCGGGCAAAGAAGATTTCATCATCAAGACCCGGAATGCGCCTGATCAGGTGCGTCTGCGGCGTGGCGACAAGATCGAAATCGGCTGGCTGCCGACCGATTGCCACGCGCTGGATGCCTGACGGGCCGAACTCGCGCCGGTTTCGGTGCGGTTTTGACAGATCCTGAACGTCTTGCCCGTGGCTGGGGATCTCGAACTTCAAATACGGGCTCAAAGCTAGGGAGCACAGTATGAAACTGACCAAGACCCTAATCGCCGGTGTCGCGGTATCCGCGGCGGGCATGGCCTTTGCGGCCAGCCACGGCAACATGGCAAACGAGCTGACGCTCGTGTCCTGGGGCGGCGCCTATCAATCAAGCCAGCAAAAGGCCTATGTCGAACCTTATCTCGGCATGCATGACGACGTGAACGTCGTCTGGGACGAAAGCTCGGCCGAAGCTGTGGCAAAACTGCGCGCCATGAACGAAGCCGGGAACGTCACCTGGGACCTCGTCGATGTCGTGGCATCGGATGGCATTCGTCTCTGCGACGAAGGTCTGGCGATGGAAATCGACCCCGACGAAGACCTGGCAGCGGCGCCTGACGGCACCTCGGCCGAAGACGATTTCGGCGACCTGCTGGTGAGCGACTGCTTTATCCCGCAGATCGTGTATTCGACCACCTTTGGCTATCGCACCGACATGGTGCCGGCTGGCGTCGAAGCCCCGAGCAAAATCTGTGACGTGTTCGACCTGGAAAAATACCCGGGCAAACGGTCGCTGGAAAAACGCCCGATCAACAATATGGAATGGGCGCTGCTCTGCGACGGTGTGGCCAAGGACGCTGTCTATGACGTTCTGGCAACCGAAGCTGGTCAGCAACAGGCGCTGGACAAGCTCGGCACCATCAAGGATCAGGTGATCTGGTGGTCGGCTGGCGCCGATACGCCGCAACTGCTGGCGGATGGCGAGATCTTCATGGGCTCGACCTATAACGGTCGTCTGTTCTCGGTCATCGAAGAGCAGAAACAGCCTGTCGCCATGATGTGGGACGCGCAGGTGTTCGACCTTGACGGCTGGATCATTCCCGCCGGTCTGCCCGCCGATCGTCTGGCCCGGGTCAAGGACTTCCTGACGTTCGCCACCGACACTCAGCGTCTGGCGGATCAGGCGAAGTACATCTCCTACGGTCCGGCACGCCTGTCCTCGGCGCCGCTGGTCGGCAAACATGCCGAGCTGGGCATCGCGATGGGTCCGCATATGCCGACCGATCCGGCCAATGCCAAGAACACGTTCCTCTATAACTACGAGTTCTGGGCGGATTATCGCGACGACATCGACGCGAAATTCCAAGCCTGGTTGGCACAATAAGACACTTGGGCGGGCCTCTGGCCCGCCCATTGCCATCGTGCGAGGCGGCAATCTGCCCGCCTCGCACAGCTCGGGCCGATCGGGCATTTCGTCCGGCGCTCCAAGGCGGCACGACCGCCGGACAGACGACAGGGACATTTGACATGCCAAAGGGCACTATCATCGGCCAGAACTCGGTGACCGACCCCGAGGACGCGATCCAGACGACCACGAAAGCCAACACCAGTGGCAGGAGGGCCTGACATGACGGATTCATCCTTTCAGACCGGCACTCAAGTGGGCGATGAGACGGACAGCCAGACCGGCCTGATGCTTGCCGCCGACGGCACGCCGCTGAAACGCTCGCTGGCGCGCGCCCTGCGGCGTCAGAAGGTGCGGGCGCTGCTGCTGATCGCGCCGCTGCTGCTGTTCGTGATGCTCACCTTTATCGCGCCGATTGCCGACATGCTGTTCCGCTCTGTCGAAAACCAGATTGTGTCGGAAACCCTGCCGCGCACCGTGGCAAAGCTCGATGAGTGGGACGCCGACACCGGAGTCGAACCCGGGATCGAAACCTTTGAGGCGCTTTACGTCGATCTCTTTGTCGCAGCCGAGCGCAAATTGCACACCCGCCTGGGCACCAGGCTGAATTACGAGATGACCGGCGTGTCATCGCTGTTCCGCAAGACCGGGCGCCGGTTGGACGATTTTGGCGAAGTCTATGAAGACCAGTTCAACGCGTTGAATGCGGCGTGGAAAGACCCAAAGACCTGGGTGGCCCTGCTGGCCGCACCCGGCTGGACCACCGCGCAGGCGGATTGGGCCAAGACCAAGAAAGGCGCAGAACCGGCGTTCGAGCTGCGCCCGGGCGTGGCCATGATGCTGCCGCGCACCGCCGAGGCTTACAGCGAATTTGCCAAGTTCATCCAAGAGGTCGACCAGGACAGCCCGACCGACGAAGACCCCTGGACGCTGGTGCATACCGCGCTTTACATGGATCTGACCACGCCGGGTGCCGCCTATTCCGGCCCGATGCCGGATCTGATCGCAGAAGCCCGCACCGCCGCCGTGAATTTCACCAAGTTTGACCTCAAACAAGGGTTCCTGGACGCTGACAAGGACTGGGCCGATCCCCAGGTCTGGGCGACGATCAAGACTTATGCGCCGAAATACACACCGGGCTATTTCCTCAACGCGGCCGACATGCAGCTGACCCCGGACGGGATCGAGGCGCGGCCGGAGAACGAACAGATCTACGGCCTGTTGTTCAAGCGCACGATCTTCATGTCGATCACCATCACCCTGTCCTGCATCATGCTGGGCTATCCGGTGGCCTGGCTGCTCGCCAACCTGCCAATGCGCACCGCCAATCTCCTGATGATCCTGGTGCTGTTGCCGTTCTGGACCTCGCTGCTGGTGCGGACCTCAGCCTGGAAGGTGATGCTGCAACAGCAGGGGGTAATCAACGATGTGTTGGTCTGGCTGCATATCGTGTCGGATGACAGCCGATTGATCATGATCAACAATCAGTTCGGCACCATCGTGGCGATGACGCATATCCTGTTGCCTTTCATGATCCTGCCGCTCTATTCGGTGATGCAGACCATCCAGCCGACCTATCTGCGTGCCGCGAAATCGCTGGGCGCCACCAATTGGACGGCGTTCTGGCGGGTCTATTTCCCGCAATCGGTGCCGGGGATCGGCGCCGGGTCGATCCTGGTCTTCATCCTGGCCATCGGCTATTACATCACGCCGGAAATCGTCGGCGGCACCACCGGGACGTTCATTTCGAACCGGATCGCCTATCACATCTCGTCATCGCTGAACTGGGGGCTGGGCGCCGCGCTCGGGGCCATCCTGCTGGCGGCGGTGCTGATCCTCTACTGGGCCTATGACAAGATCGTGGGCATCGACAACGTGAAGCTGGGGTAAAGACATGAGCGGACTTCCTCCATATGCCACCACCGGCCAACGGATCTGGTATTACGCCTTTCGCGTGATCTGCGGGCTGATCTTCTTTTTCCTGATCGCACCGATCGTGGTGGTGATGCCGCTGTCGTTCAACGCGCAGGATTTCTTTACCTTCACGCCAGAGATGCTGCGCCTCGATCCCGAGGGCTATTCTCTGAAACACTACCGGGATTTCTTTGAAACCTCGGATTGGCAGGCGGCGATGTGGAACTCGCTCAAGATCGCGCCGATGGCGACCTTCCTGTCGGTGAGCTTCGGTACCCTGGCGGCCATTGGCCTGTCTTCGGAACATGTGCCGTTTCGCCGGGCGATCATGGCGATCCTGATCTCGCCGATGATCGTGCCGCTGATTATCTCGGCGGCGGGGATGTATTTCTTCTATTCCCGCATCGGGCTGCAGGGCACCTATCTGGGCGTGGTTCTGGCGCATGCGGTGCTGGGTATTCCCTTTGTCATCATCACGGTGACGGCGACGCTGGTCGGCTTTGACCGGTCGCTGACCCGGGCCTCGGCGAATATGGGGGCCAATCCGGTCACCACCTTCTTTCGGGTGCAGATGCCGCTGATCATGCCCGGGGTGATCTCTGGCGCCCTGTTTGCCTTTATCACCTCATTTGACGAGGTGGTGGTGGTGCTGTTTGTCGGCTCTGCCGGACAAAAGACCCTGCCCTGGCAGATGTTCATCGGATTGCGCGAACAGATCTCGCCGACCATCCTGGCAGTGGCGACGATGCTGGTGGCGATCTCGATCTGCCTGCTGACCGTGGTCGAACTGCTGCGCCGCCGCTCGGAACGGCTGCGCGGGCTGTCGCCGGGCTAGGCGGCGCAACCAGGTCACGATGCAACCATAGGGCGGGGATTTCCCCGCCCTATGTTATTTGGTCGAACCGCTTGCCCAGATCCCGCGCCGCATCGGCCCAGCCCCAGGGCGGGTTGACCATATAAAGCCCCGATCCGATCATCCCATGCCCCGGGCGCGCGGGCGGAAACCGCACCTCGTGCCGAATCGCAGCGTCGATCTGCAGCGCATCGAGCGCGGCACACATCCCGCTCTGCGCGCCGCTCGCCAGGATCGGATACCAGAGCATCAACACCCCGACATTCCACTTGCGATGCAGCTGCGCGATCAGCCGCGGCATCTGCAGATAATCGTCCTTGATCTCATAGGAGGGATCGCAGAGCAGCAGACCCCGGCGCGGCACAGGCGGCGCCAGGCTCAGCGCCATCTGCGGCCCGTCAACCTGCCGGACATCGGCCCCGGGAAGTGCAGCGCGCAGAGCACCCGCCTCCTGCGGGTGCAGATCGGCCAGGATCATCGCGTCGCCGTCGCGCAGCAGGGTTTGCGCAATCAAGGGCGAGCCGGGATAGGCCCGCGGCCCGGCCCGGTCCCGGGCGACGCTGAGGGCGCGGGCATAGGGATGATCCCCGGCAAACCAGCAAGCCACCCGTTCGATCCCCCGCGCCGCCTCGCCGGTCTTGGCGGCCTCGGCCCCGGCCAGATCATACAGCGCGCGCCCGGCATGGGTTTCGATATAGGTCAGCGGCTTGGGTTTCTGCACCAGGTAATCCAGCGCCAGCGCCAGCAGCGCGTGCTTGTGGACATCGGCCAGATTCCCGGCGTGATAGGCATGTTGGTAGGACAGCATCGTCCACTCCTGACCGCCCGGGCGCGACCGGTCAATCCCGACATTGCCCCGGCTTCATCTTGCCGGAAATATTCCCGCCGGAGGCCCGGGGCCCCCGGGGG
>NZ_JARGNH010000017.1:0-41044 GCF_029213205.1 Pseudooceanicola sp. | reverse complement strand
CCCCCCCCCCCCCCCCCCCCCCCCCCCCGCGACTCCTTGGCGCCGTCCCCGGGACGGCGCAATCCAATCGGGATCAGCTGCGCACCAGCTTCTCGTAGCTCTCGGCGATATCCCGCGCCAGTGCGCCGACCTCAAAGTTGAACTCGCCGATCTGCCCGACCGGGGTGACCTCGGCGGCGGTGCCGGTCAGCCAGCATTGCTCAAAGCTTGCCAGCTCTTCGGGCATGATATGGCGTTCGTGGACCTTGATCTGTTTGGCATCCAGCATGCCGATCACCGTCTGGCGGGTGATACCGTTAAGAAAACAATCCGGTTTCGGCGTGTGCACTTCGCCATTCTTCACGAAAAAGATGTTCGCCCCGGTCGCCTCGGCCACATAGCCGCGGTAATCCATGAACAGCGAATCCGAACAGCCCTTGGCCTCGGCGGCGTGTTTGGACATGGTGCAGATCATATAGAGACCGGCGGCCTTGGCATGCACCGGGATGGTTTCCGGGCTGGGCCGTTTCCATTTGCTGATGTCGAGCTTGGCGCCCTTGAATTTGGCATCGCCGTAATAATTGCCCCATTCCCAACCGGCGATGGCCAGCCGCACCGGGTTGCGTGCCGCCGAGACACCCATGTCCGGGCCGGCGCCGCGCCAGGCGACCGCGCGGACATAGGCATCGGTCCAGCCATTGGCGGCCAGCATCGCGTATTTTGCGGCCTCGATCTCTTCGACCGTGTAGGGGATTTCGAAATCCAGCAATTGTGCCGAGCGGCGCAGGCGTTCGGAATGTTTCACCCCTTCAAAGATCTTGCCGTTGTAGCAGCGTTCGCCCTCGAACACCGAAGAAGCATAATGCAACGCATGGGTCAGCAGGTGGACATTGGCATCGCGCCAGTCGATCAGCTTGCCGTCCATCCAGATTTTGCCGTCGCGGTCATCATATGCGCCGTCCATCGCCTTGGTCCTTTCAACGCGCCCATGCCGGGCTAGATTTTCATTTATTGCGCCGATTATGGCCGATATGGACATATTATTGCGCTGAAGATGCGACTCGCTAACAAATGACCCTTGGAATGTCAACAAGGCTGACTTAAGATGACATTGGGATGAGCATCAACAGGCACGGCATAAGCATCGGCGAGGTCAGCAGCGGAGACGCCCTGCTGTTCCTGACGGATGAGCAATTGCGCCAGGGGATCGAGGCGATGTTCTTTGCCTATCGCGGCTTTACCTCGGCGCCGGATGCGATCCTTGAGGGGCTCGATTATGGCCGCGCCCATCACCGGGCGCTGCATTTCATCGCCCGGGGTCAGGGGATGAAGGTCAAGCGGCTGCTGGATATTCTGGGCATCACCAAGCAATCGCTGAACCGGGTCCTGCGTTCGCTGATCGAGGATGGTCTGGTCGACAGCCGGGTCGGGACCGCGGACAAACGTGAACGTCATCTCTATCTGACCGAGGCCGGTGCGGCGCTTGAAGCACGGCTCTCTGAGGCGCAGCGCCGCCAGATGCGCGCCGCCTATCGCCAGGCCGGGCCCGAGGCAGTGGCAGGGTTCCGCATGGTGCTTGAGGCGATGATGGATACCGGCATGCGCGCGGCCCATGCCTCGCTCCGCGATGGCGGCACATGAGCGATCCAAATCCGCACCTGTTGGTGGTCGATGACGATGAACGCATTCGCGATCTGCTGGCCAAATTCCTGGTGCGCAACGGCTTTCTGGTCACCACCGGGCGGGATGCCGACCATGCCAGGCGGCTGTTGTCGGGTCTGGAATTCGATCTGATCGTGCTCGACGTGATGATGCCAGGCGTCGATGGCATCACCCTGACCCGGCAATTGCGCGATTCCATCGCCACGCCGATCCTGCTGTTGACCGCCAAGGGCGAGGCCCGCGACCGGATCAACGGGCTCGAGGCCGGCGCCGATGATTATGTGACCAAACCGTTCGAGCCGCGCGAGCTGCTGCTCAGGATCAACGCGATCCTGCGCCGGGTGCCCGAGGCAACGGCTGACCGCGCCACGCCCAAGGCGCTGCATCTGGGGCCGATCCGCTATGATGTCGACAAGGGCGAGATGTGGCGCGGCGGCGATCTGGTGCGGCTGACATCGACCGAGAACCAGCTGATGCGGATCTTTGCCGCCCATCCCGGCGAGGCGCTGTCACGCTTACGGCTGGTCGAGGATCTGGGCCGTGCCTCGGGCCGGGATGGCGGCAAGGCGCAGGAGCGCGCCGTCGATGTGCAGATCACCCGGTTGCGCCGCAAGATCGAGGACGATCCGAAACAGCCGCGCTATCTGCAAACGGTGCGCGGCGCGGGCTATATGCTGGCCCCGGATTAAATCGCACCTCGCGCCTGAAATCCCATTTTCGATTGGACCGAACGGTCTATTTTTTGATTGCACTCGCCGGCCGGTTGGTTAGTGTGCGCCGGTCGGCCGGAGGGCCGCGAGTATCGAACAGGATCCCGTGATGGCCATCAAGCCCGAAATCCGCGCGGTACTGCCCATCCTGATCGGTGCCTCGGTAATGCTGAGCCTGACCATGGGACTGCGGCAGAGCCTGGGGTTGTTCATGCCCGCGATCACCAGCGACATCGCAGTGACGGTCACCCAATTCACCCTTGCCGTCGCGATGCAAAATCTGTGCTGGGGCATTTTTCAACCGCTGGTCGGATCACTGACCCCGCGATTTGGCTATCGGCCGATCATGGTCGCGGGCGGAATCGCCTATCTGGCCGGGTTGATCTGCCTGATGCTGGCACAGGAATTCTGGTCGGTGGGGCTGGGCGCCGGAATTCTGATCGGGCTGGGCATGGCCTGTTCCTCGACGGCGCTGTCGATGGCGGTTGCGGCGCGGACGGTTCCAACCTCGATCCGCTCGATGGTGCTGGGCATGGTGTCGGCGGTTGGGTCGCTGGGCGCGCTGATCGCGGCGCCGCTGGGGCAAATGGTGATGCAGGCCGCAGACTGGCGCTGGGCGCTGGCGGTGTTCTGCCTGATGGCGCTGCTGATCCTGCCGGCAGCCTGGACCGCCGGGCGGGTCGACAAGCTGCCACCGCCGCCAGCAATGCCGGATTCAGCCGATGACAAGACCCTCAAGGACGCGCTGCGGATGGCGCTGACCGATCTGCCGTTCCTGGTGATGACCACCACCTACTTCGTCTGCGGCATGCAGTTGATCTTTCTGCTCACCCATCTGCCCAGCTATCTAAAGCTCTGCGGCCAGGATCCGATGCTCGCCGCCAATGTCTTGGGAATCATCGGCGGGATGAACGTGCTGGGCAGTCTGTTCTTTGGCTGGGCCGGCGGACGCTGGAACAAGCAGGTCCTGCTGGGCATTATCTATCTTTCCCGGTCGCTGTTGATGGCCTGGTACTTCCTGCGTTGGCCGACCCCGGAAAACACCGTGATCTTTGCCGCTGGTATGGGCTTTTTCTGGCTCGGGGTTGGGCCATTGGTGGCGGGGTCCGTGATTGACCGGTTCGGGCTGCGCTGGCAGGCGATGCTGCAGGGTGTGACGTTTTCCTGGCACCAGATCGGCAGCTTCCTAGGCGCGCTCGGCGGTGGCCTGGTGTTCGATCTGTTCGGAAATTACGATCTGGCGCTGAAATTCGGGATCAGCCTGGGCCTGTTCGCCGGGATCGTGCAGATCATCGTTGCCCTGTCGCTGACGCCGAAAACACCACTGCCCGCCTGACACCACTGATCAGCCGATTGCCCTTCAGAGCGGCGTTTTGGCCTCCTGGGCCCGGCCCCGTTGCAGTCCGAGATACCGTTCGCGCAGGATGATCGCCACCCCTGCAGAGATGACCAGCGTCGCGCCGAGCAGCGTTTGCACCGTCGGCACCTCGCTGAACAGGAAATAGCCTATCAGCACCGCAAAGATCATCGAGGCATAGTCGAACGGCGCCACCAGCGAGGCATCGGCAAAGCGGTAGGCCGAGGTCAGCAGGATCTGTCCAATACCGCCGACCAGACCGCAGGAAATCAGAACAACCCACTCCCAGCCACTCGGCAGCACCCAGCCGAAGGGCAGCGAGATCAGCGCGATCGCCGAAGAGGTGAGCGAAAAGAAAAACACGATCGCCGAGGTCTGTTCGACCTGCACCATGTTGCGGATATGGATCTGCGACAGCGCCCCGCAGAGCGCCCCAAGCAGCGCCAGAACCACCCCAAGCATTGCGCCGGTTTGCACCGCATCACTATCGGCTATCGTCAACCGGGGCTGCATCACCACCATGACCCCGATCAGGCCGAAGATCACCGCGCCAAAGCGATAGCCCCCGACCTTTTCATGGAGGAACATGAAGGCAAAGACCACCACCAGCAGCGGCTGCGCATAGCCCAGCGCCGTCACCTCGGGCAGCGGCAACAGCAGCACCGCACCAAAGGTCGACCCCATCGCCAGAGAGCCGAGGATGCCGCGCAGGACATGGGCGGGCACCGATTTCACCTTGAAGCCGCTGCGCAGATCGCCGCGCATCGCCAGCCAGAAAATGATCACCGGCATCGCAAAGAAGGAGCGAAAGAACACCGCCTCGCCCGCTGGAACGTGTGAGGCTTTGATCAGGGCGAACATGGTGATGAAACACATCACCGCCCCGAGTTTAAGAACGATTCCGCGAAGCGGTGACATAGCTTGGCCTTGTTGGGCTTGATTGTTCCTTCCGTTTTTGTCGGCTTCATCGGACAAGGTCAATCGCATTGATGGCCTTGCAATTGACTGATCCGGCTTCATATAGGGCATACTAATTTCTAGAGGGCCGCCATGTATGAAGAAAACCACCTGCTGACCAGCCTGGCGCATCAGGCGCAACAAGCCCCCGACCGGGTGTTCGCCCGCCGCGCGGGCCTGCCCGACACCAGCCGCGCCGACCTCTTTGACGGCGCCGAGCGGATTGCCGCGGCGCTGCTCGAAGCCGGGCTGAACGATGGCGACCGGGTTGCGGTCCAGGTGGAAAAGTCGCTGGAGGCGGTGCAGCTTTATCTCGGGACGGTTCTGGCTGGCGGCGTGTTCCTGCCACTGAACACCGCCTATACGGTGTCCGAGCTGGCCTATTTCCTTGGCGATGCGACCCCTAGCGTGGTGGTCTGTGACCCGGCGAAGCGCGATGCGATTGCACCGCTGGCCCCCGGCGCCCATGTCTTTGACCTGGCCAGCGACGGCAGCGGCAGCTTGATGCAGGCGGCGGCGACAGCCGGGTCCTTTACCACGGCCAGGCGCGGCCCGGACGATCTGGCGGCGATCCTTTACACCTCGGGCACCACCGGCCGCTCGAAGGGTGCGATGCTGACCCATGCCAACCTGCTGTCGAATGCCGAAACCCTGCGCGATTTCTGGCACTTTACCGATGCGGATGTGCTGATCCACGCGCTGCCGATCTTTCACAGCCATGGGTTGTTCGTGGCCACCAATACGGCGCTGCTGGCAGGAGCGGCGGTGATCTTCATGCCCGGTTTCGACCCCGAGGCGATCCTGGATGCGATGCCCGAGGCGACCGCGATGATGGGGGTGCCGACGTTCTATACCCGGCTGCTGCAAAACACCCGGCTGACGCCACAAACCGCACGCAACATGCGGCTGTTCATCTCGGGATCGGCGCCGCTGCTGGCCGAAACCCATCGGCAATGGGAAGCGGCGACCGGCCATCGGATTCTGGAACGCTATGGCATGACGGAAACCAATATGAACACCTCGAACCCCTATGAGGGCGAGCGGCGGGCGGGCACCGTTGGCCTGCCGCTGCCGGGGGTCGAACTGCGGATCATGGCCGATGGCGCCGAGGTCGCGCCGGGCGATATCGGGGTGATCGAAGTGCGCGGCCCGAACGTGTTCAAGGGCTATTGGCAGATGCCGGAAAAAACCGCCGAAGAACTGCGCCCGGATGGCTGGCTGATCACCGGCGACCTGGCGGTGCAGGATGCCGATGGCTATGTCTCGATCGTCGGGCGGGCCAAGGACCTGATCATTTCGGGCGGCTACAACGTCTATCCGAAAGAGGTGGAAGAGGCGATCGACGACCTCGAAGGGGTCGAGGAAAGCGCCGTCATCGGCCTGCCGCACCCGGATTTCGGCGAAGGCGTGGTGGCGGTGGTGGTCGCCAATGGCGCGGTGACCGAGGCGGATATCGCCGGGGCGCTGGCGCATTGCCTGGCCAAGTTCAAACAGCCCAAGCACATCTTTATGGTCGATGAATTGCCACGCAACGCGATGGGCAAGGTGCAGAAGAAAGAACTGCGCGACCGCTATGCGGGATTGTTCGCGACACAGTAAGGTCGGGCACTAAGGTATCCACGATTGCGACCTGCGGACGCCTGGTTGGCTGCTGCTGCAGTTTGCTGGCGTCGCGAATAACCTACTCCTTGCTGCAGAGCATGCATTTTCCAACGTCGCCTCGCATGGCCCAAACGGTGACCGGCGGTCTGATGACTGTCGGGGTGTCAGTTACCGGAGTTCCAATTCGTCCCTACACGGCGGGCTATTATGACCCGAATGGGCGTCGAGGAATCAGCCAGGACCCGTCCAGCGGGTGGCGTCAGCAAGCCATGCACAACCCCCGCAGCCTGGGCATGGACGATCAAAATGCCCATGTCGACAGATCAGGTTTGTATCATTACCACGGCGTTTCTACTGATTTGATCGCGTCCCAAGGTGGCCAGTTGATTGGATACGCGCCGGATGGATTCGAGATAAAGTATAGCCCCTCGACGGCAACCTCTTCATGGCAGTTGAAATCAGGGATGCGCCCAAACCCTCCAGGCGATGCATATGACGGAACCTACGAGCAGGACTTCGAACATATCGTCGGAAGCGGGACGCTCGACGAATGCAACGGGCGCATATTGAACGGCACCTATACCTATTTCGCCACGGATACCTACCCCTACTTCCCGCGTTGCTTCAAAGGCGAAGTGACCCCGGAGTTCATGACGAGAAATTAAATGTGCTCGGACCTTTTGACGGAATGCGCGATGCGTGAATCGAGCCGTGTCCTTTGCTGTCTGGTGTCGTGGACTTTTTTCAAAGTAAATGAATGAGTGTGCAGCAATCAAACAATTGCCATTGGCGGCAGGTTTGTCCGCATAGCTGACATCCAGAACACCACGCGCCAGTGCAATACCCGCACCACAAGCAACAAAACGGCCCACCAATCGGCGGGCCGTCTGCATTTTGTCGTATTGCAGCGCGCAACCCGACAATGGCGCCTTGAATCCCGATATTGCAAATGCTGCGGTTTGTCTAAACAGCCACGCTGCAAGGCAAAGGCGGATTGGCCGGATTCCACACCATTTATGGTATGTTATGCTGTACACAACTAGGGATAGCCTGGGCGCATAGGTGGGGGATCTGAGGTGGCATATAATATAGATCTTTCGGCCATTTTTCTCGGCAACATGCCCGATATCGACACCGATGAGTCCAACTACACCATCGAAAACAAGGCCAGCTTGCTGGGCACCTATGGCTCGGACGCCAATCCGCTCAAGGAAGATGTCGTAACAATCGATTCAGACAGTCCAGTGGATGATCTGGATCTGGATCATCACGGAACCGGCTACGGCACGCTGACCTATGATGTTGGCGCCGGGCCTGTGACCACGAGCCTTGATAGTATCGTGCTGTACGAAACGCTGGTCACGTTCATGGACGGCAGCATGGCCAAGGTAAAGCTTGATGTCATCCAGACCACCAATGGCGACGTCTTTGCACTGCCCTGGGACGGGTACACCATCCTTGGCAGTCAGGGGATCAAAAGCTTCAAGCTGGCTGGCGTGGATAGCGACGGATATGCAGGGATCTACCAGTCCGATTACGACGAGGTACAGTTCGTCTGTTACGCTGAAGGCACATTGATCAAGACACCTGAAGGCGAGCGTCGGGTGGAGAGCCTGACACCCGGCGACCGCGTCAACACCCTCGACCATGGGCCGCAAACTGTCCGATGGACCCGCAGCCACACCCATCCGCTGGACGGGCGCGAGGACGCGACCAATCCGGTGCTTGTCAAGGCCGGTGCATTGGGCCGGAACCTGCCCGCATACGATCTGGTCGTGTCGCCGCAGCACCGCATTCTTGTCGGCGGTGGCGGACAGTTGCAGCGGGTCTTCGCCAGCGAGGCCTTCGTGCCCGCAAAATCCCTGACGGAGCTGCCGGGCATCCGCCGCATGAGGCGCAAAAGGGAAATCACCTGGGTTCACTTCGCCTGCGACCGGCACGAGGTTGTCACCGCCAATGGCGGCCTGGCTGAATCATTGTTGTTGGGGCCATTGGCCATGACCGCCTTGAACGCCGCCGAGCGGCAGGAGGTGACCGAAATATTCGGGGCTGCCCTGACGCCCGATGCGGCTCTGAACGGCCCGCCTGCCCGGGACTGCCTGACCGTGAGCGCTGTGAAACGCAATCTTGCCAAGTATCTCAAGGACAAGGGGCGTCCTGAGCGCAACCAAATCAGCAGATGGGATATGGCCCCTGCGATGAAGGCATTCGAAGCCGAGTCGTTGCCTCAGCCCCGCGCCGAGATACTCTGCGGCGGGTAGGCCGCGTTCTGCCTTCGATTGGGCAATGCATTCTTTACGCCTTTGATGCCGCAAAGGCCGCTGGCGATGGATGCGGCGCGAAATCTCAGGCCGAGTGTGTAACTGAGATCCAGATCCCGACGCCCTGGGGCAGAACCTCTGCCATGCTGTGCAAACGGCGCGCTGGTTGGCAGGCCGTTTGCATTGATCCGGCACTGAACCTTAGCGGAACAGCTTTTGCAGCAGCGACACCGACAGCACGATCTTGGGGTCGCTTTGCGAGGTCATCGAATTCACCCCATAGGCACCCAGCGCATTGGTGGCGTGCAGGCTGACCTCGATCGGGGCATTCGGCACCCGGGCCTTGGCCCCGGCCGCCCAGATATGGGCGCCGTTGTTGCGCAGGGTGTATTCGCCGATCAGGGTGATGTTCTTTGACACGGTGAAATTCGCGCCGAAGCCGAGGCCGAGCTCTTCGTTATTGCCGTAGAGCGCCAGCTTCGGCACCAGCTTGATCGCGGTGCGGGAATTCAGCTCGCGCATCACCGGCAGGGCGGCAAAGAACACGCCGCGCTGGTTCAGGTCACGGCCCATCGAAACGCTCAGCGCCAGCGACACCGGGTCGCCGTCGATCTGTTCGAGGAATTGCTGTTTGGCATGGCCGGTCCAGCGGTCGCGGCCGCTCAGCAATTTGCCGATCGAGCCGCTGCCGTCATTGGCGATGCTTTCATAGCTGAACCCGACCTCGGTGAAATGGTCGATGGCCAGCATCGCCCGCATGCCATAGGCGCCGTGGGTGCCGCCAAAGGCGGTCAGCTCGCCGGTGCCACGTTCGCGGATCCGGGCACCAAGCAGGGTAAAGCCGTCACCGGCAAAGGACCGCTGATCATCGGTGACCCGGGTCTCGGGCCGGCGGCCATAGGGCAAACGCTCAGACGAGCCACGGCCGAAAGTGTAGCCAAATTTCAGCCCGATCACCAGGAAATCGCCGTCCGGGAAATGGGTCAGCACACCGGTGGTGCGGGTCACACCGATGCCATTGGTGGCATAGGCTTCAATCGACGAATTCGGGGCGACGTTGTAGCGCCCGCCAAAGGTGACGACGGGACGGCGGCCATAGCTGCCATCCGAGAAAATCGTATTCGCCCCGGTCAGCGGCTGGGTGATTGTGCCATAGACCAAAGTGCGCGGCGTCGGTTTCCACGACAGACCGGCACCGATGCTGGCGACCTTGCCATAGAACCGGCTGCCGCCGCGGCTGTTCGGAAAAATCGAAATCCCCGGCGTCAGATGCGCCTGCAGGGTCGGGGTGATGTCATAGGTCAGCGGCAAATGCGCCGAGCCGATCATCAGGTATTTGTTTGCGGTGCTGCCAAAGAACGGCGCCTGAAAGCGCATCATTTCCGCCGCAACCTGGGCCGAAACACTCAGCCGCCCGCCCTGATAGAGACGCAGCTTGGCGCTCAACCCGCCACCGGTCATCTTGGATCCGCCAGTGTAACCGGCAATCGGCTTGACCGGCGGATCGACGAAATGCTGGTAGGCGACGCCGAATTCCAGCCCGTCGATCGGGGCATAGGCCAGCCGGGCATAATACAGCTGGTTGCCGGTGCCGGGGGTGGAAATCGACGGGTCGGCCTGCAGGGTGCCGCCATCCAGTTTGAAGGTGCCGCGCGGCAGGAAATTGGAGGTGGAGAAATTCTCGAAATCGTTCGGTTGCAACTCGTAGGGCGAGGCAACCTCTTCGGCCATCGCCACCGGCGCCTGGATCAAGACCGCCGCCAATCCAACCAATCTGAGGGTCCGGACCAGGCTGAGGCCCGCCCCAGTTGCAAATCGTGTCATTCCATTCTCCCACAATGCCGACCGGGTGCCGGCCTGTTCGCTTGCGGGCAAGTTCTGTGACTCAGCCGATTCCCGCAAGGCTCGCGGGCAAATTAACTTGGCGATGTGGCAAATGCGGCAGTGCGGCACCGAATCCGGCCACCGGCGCGCGCCTATTCGGCGGCGCGGCGGGGCAACACCCAGTTCGGGCGCGGGAAATGGCAGGTATAGCCATTTGGAATCCGCTCAAGGTAATCCTGATGCTCCGGCTCGGCCTCCCAGAAGTCGCTGGCCGGTTCGACCTCGGTCACCACCCGTCCGGGCCAGATGCCAGAGGCCTCGACATCGGCGATGGTGTCCCGGGCGGTGTGCTGCTGCGCCGCATCGAGATAATAGATCGCCGAGCGATAGGACAAGCCGAGGTCATTGCCCTGCCGGTTCAACGTGGTCGGGTCGTGGATCTGAAAGAAGAATTCGAGGATCTGGCGATAGCTGATCGTGCCGGGGTCAAACCAGATCTCGATGGCTTCGGCATGGCTGCCATGGTTGCGGTAGGTCGCGTTGGGCACGTCACCGCCGGTGTAACCGACCCGGGTGCGTTGAACCCCGGGCAGCCTGCGGATCAGATCCTGCATACCCCAGAAGCAGCCCCCTGCCAGAATTGCGCGCTGTGTGGTCATTGCCCGTCCTCCACCTGATCGAGATAGGCGCCATAGCCTTCGGCCTGCATGTCATCGCGATGCACGAACCGCAGCGAGGCGGAGTTGATGCAATAGCGCAGCCCGCCCCGGTCGCGCGGGCCGTCGGGAAACACATGGCCAAGATGGCTGTCGCCATGGGCGGAGCGCACCTCGACACGGATCATCCCGTGGCTGGCGTCCCGCAATTCGGCGACATGGGCCGGTTCGATCGGCTTGGTAAAGCTGGGCCAGCCACAGCCACTTTCATATTTGTCAGACGAGGCAAACAGGGGTTCGCCCGACACCACGTCGACATAGATCCCCGGTTTCTTGTTGGACAGATAGACGCCGGTCCCCGGTCGCTCGGTGCCGCTTTCCTGGGTCACCCGGAATTGCTCCGGGGTCAGCGCCGCGATGGCGTCGGGATCTTTGCGGTAGGCGGTCATCGGCATCACTCCTCAATCACCGGGTATTAGATGGCAGCACCGCGGCAAAAGAAAACCCCTGTTTCACTCCCGTCGCCCAGTCGTGACCCGCAAGGCGCGTGCCGTGCGGCTTCCTCTGGTCAAAAATATGGGGCATATCCCCTCAGCATAGGTTGTCACTGACGCCAATGCGCGTCAATTTTGTTGCAAAATCGCGAAAGGGCTGCAAGCCTAATCTCCTTTCACATTGGAGGTCTTCAATGATTCTACACCTATTTCGACTTTCGTTATCGGAGCGAAACGCTCCAAACTTATTTGAAGAGAACGACACAAGGTTTCAACTCCTTGAGAGGATCGACTATCTATTCAAGTGGTTTGGCGATGCATTCAGCTACGAGCCGAGAAAGGGAGTATTCCTGAGATTCATTCCAACTCAGATTGACGATACGGTCATTGCCGGTATCGTTGCTCGGCAGATTAACGAAATTAAGCACTCTGATGAAGACGACCCATTTCGTGAAATTGAAGGTATTGAATGGGAAACAGCAAACCTGTTTTTAAACGTCGGGGATGACGAGCAAGTCGTTGGGGTGGAGCAGAACAGAAAAATATCAGCACAGCCACGAACATTAATTCAAGATCTTGTAACGGCTATTAATGAAGTGTCCAAACCAGGTGGTTACAAGATAGATGTATTCCCGGTTCATGATGGCGAAGAGTTTTGGCAAGCAGTGAACAGCTATGGCGGCCCTATAACCAGCCTTACATTCGATCTGGTTGTTCCGAACCCACCTGACACGACGAGCCCAACAAAAGAAGCAATGTGTGCCTTGCAAGAAAAGCTAAAAATGCGGAGCGTGAAGGAGACCTACGGGAACCAAGATGGGTTGGACCTGCATAATGATTTCGTTGAAGACCGCGAAAAATATGCTGCCGCTGGCGGCGGGGACGTTGTAGCGAAAAGCAGCAACGAAACCGTTTTTAGCTCTAAGGACAGCGTGAAAAAGATCGAAGTAGACGACGATTTCAGGGCATCTGGCACGAAGAAGGATGGACTAGCTGACTCTATGCGAGATAGACTCAAGAGATGAGAGAAGGACCATCCATCACGTTGATACTCTCTGCTGTAGGGGGCCTCGTCGTGTCTATTGGTTGGCCCTCATTTCTTGCTGACAACAACTTTCTTATTAATTTCGTGAACCACGAATATATTAATGTTATTGCGGTTCTGGTAACTGTAAGCATGGTTTCTGTTATACAGATTCACCTAGAATATACACGAATTGAGCGCCGTTTTAAGGTTCGGGTTTTTGGAAAAGCCCGCGGTGCCGTGAATATCTCGGCAGTTGTGCTTTCATCAATGCTTGTCACTGCTTTTCTACTATCGTTTCTTCGCGCTGATTTGGCTGATAACCCCGTAGCGGTTTCAATCATACATGTTGCCGCGCTTATGACGGTCCTAGAATGTATTTTTATTATGTACGATCTCGTCCAAACAGTATGCACGATGGCCGAGGAGGAGCCGATTGATGAAGAAAAATAGTCTCGCGGATGCAAGAGCGCACGGCGGGGGCAGCGCCCCCAGCCCGTTCAGCCCCCCAGCCCGGCCTCGGCGGCAATTTGCGCCCGGCTCTTGCGGGCCCGTTCGGTGGCGGATTTCAGCTGGCCGCAGGCGGCCATGATATCCTCGCCGCGCGGGGTGCGGATCGGGCTGGCATAGCCGGCCTTGTGGACGATATCGGCAAAGGCCTGAATCCGGTCCCAGTCCGAGCGTTCATAGGGCGCGCCGGGCCATTCGTTGAACGGGATCAGGTTGATCTTGGCCGGAATGCCGCTGATCAGCTGCACCAGCCGCCTTGCATCGGCATCGCTGTCGTTCACCCCCTTCAGCATCACGTATTCAAAGGTGATGCGTTCGGAATTGGACAGGCGCGGATAGTCACGCAGGGTGTCGAGCAGGGTTTCAATGTTCCAGCGCTTGTTGATCGGCACCAGCTTGTCGCGCACCGCGTCGGTGGTGGCATGAAACGACACCGCCAGCAGACAGCCGATTTCGGTCGCGGCGCGGGCGATTTCCGGCACCACGCCACTGGTCGACAGGGTGATCCGGCGTCGCGACAGGGCGATGCCTTCACCGTCCATTGCGATCCGCATCGCGTCGCGCACCGCCTCGAAATTATAGAGCGGCTCACCCATGCCCATCAGCACCACATTCGACAACAGGCGCGGGCCAGCGTCGCCGGTGCCCTTGCCAGGTTCAGGCCATTCGCCCAGATCGTCGCGCGCCAGCATGATCTGGCCGACGATTTCGCCCGCGGTCAGGTTGCGCACCAGTTTCTGGGTGCCGGTGTGGCAGAACGAACAGGTCAGGGTGCAGCCGACCTGGCTGGAAATGCACAGGGTGCCGCGATCACTTTCGGGGATATAGACGGTTTCGACCTCATGCCCGCCGGCGATGCGGACCAGATATTTGCGGGTGCCGTCTGCCGAAATCTCTCGGGTCACCACCTCGGGCAGCTCGATCACAAAGGTCTCAGCCAGCAGGCGGCGGAAATCCTTGCTGAGGTTGGTCATCACGTCAAAGTCGCGAACGCCCCAGTGATAGACCCATTGCCAGACCTGATTGACCCGCATTTTCAGCTGGTTTTCCGGCGTCCCGGCAGCCGCCAGCGCCTCCCGCATCCCGTCGCGAGTCAACCCGACCAGATTCACCCGGCCATCCCCCACCGCATCCTTGCGGGGGATTGTCACCACATCCTGGGTGATCGGCGCGCTGGCATGGGGCAGGGATTCGGACATTGGAAAGCTCCTACGGAAGTCCGGCCATATATGGGATCCGCGCGCAAATTGAAACAGGGCTCAGCCCAGGATCAACACCAGCCCGATCAGTCCCGGCAGCGCCTGAATGACCGCACCGATGCGCAGTTTCGAGGTCAGCGCCAGGGTCAGCCCGGCAACCAGAACGAACAGGCAGATGAATGTCGCCAGCGTCACCGCGCCGCTGGTTGCAGCCCAGACCGCCCCGAGGGCGATCATCAGGTTGTAGACAGCCTGGTTGACGAACAGCACATCCAGCGCCCGCGCCTCGGCGGCGCGATCGAGGCGGCTGCCCGGGTTGATCTTGGGCAACAGGGCCTGGCTCAGCGCAGGCCGTTTCCACAGAAACGCCTCGCCGATGTAGAACAGCGCGTGCAACGCCGCGATAATCCACAGGATGATGACCAAAGTTGATGACATCATGTTCCCTCCACGCTTGAATGAAACGGTGCTTTGCGGCCTTCCAACTGTCAAGCCAACCGTCGCAAGACGCTGTGTCAGCGGATTCCGGCACCTGGCCACGCGGTTTTGAGCGATCCAGCGCATCGTCGGGTGAAACGTGCTAAGGTTTGCGGCAACAACCGCCTGAGTCCGGGAACCCGACGCATGATGAAACTGATTTTGGCGGCCACTCTGGCTCTTGGCGCAGATGGCGCGCTGGCGGCTGGCAGCCGCCATGAGGCAGCGCCGAAACCGCTTGAAAAGCCGGTGATGAAATCCGAGGCGCCAGAGGGCTGGGCCCGGGCAAAATCACAGCAACCGGCGGAAAAGATCGCCGCCCCTGATCTGTTTCTCGATAGTTTGCTGAACCGGGATGCACTTGGCAGCCGTCGGGCCGAGCGGATCAGAGAGTTTCGCGGGCCGATCCCGCCACGGCGAAAGCTGACCCTGGATCGGGACCTTTACGATTTCCTGTTCAACTTTGCCTTTGAGGCCGAGTCAGGCCGTCCCTATTACCTTTTGTTCAAAACCAGATCTTCGCGGCTGAGCTTTGTGGTGCCGGGCAGCAAACCGGCGCGGCTGGGAACCCTGGTGCTGGCTCGGGATGGCACCGCGCTGATGGCCGTCGGACATCTGACCTCGCATGGGTCCTGGCGGATTCACGGGGGGCGGTTGGCGATCACCCTGCCGATCATCGACAATGGTCGTGAACGCAACGGGCCGGTCGTCGTGGGAACCAAGAGAACCGGCGCCAACGGTTCCAGAGTCCGGTTTTCCTGGGCCGGGTTCGAATTCGAACCGCAACAAGCCGAATGGGGACGGTAAGCGGTGATCGCGGCTGACAGAGCCAGCCGCGACGGTCATCCGTCATTGGCAGCGTTTTTCCGCCTCTTCGACCGCTGCGGTAAAGCCGAGCAGCGAAAAGGTATCCTTGGTCTGGGTGCCACGCCCGGACACACCGGACACCACCGCAGACGTGCCACGCCGCAGCGCCGTCAGGATCTTGGCGTCCTCGGCCGGGGATGCGGCCCAGGCCCATTCGCCTTCGGTGAACAGCTCAAACTCGGTGCCATCGACACTCAGGTTGACGGTTGAGCGGTCGCGGAACGGATAGCCGCCGGTAAAGGTCACCTGCCCGGCAACCCCTGCGCCGGGGCGGAAGAAGGTCATCAACAAAATGTCAGACCGGCGCACCGAAACCACGCGACCGTCCTTGGTGTTCACGGTTTCCTTGGGCGCGGATACTGCCCAGCATTCCTTGGGATCGCTTTCGACGAACACGCTCCAGTCGGTTTTGGCCGCGACCTGATTTTCGCTGCTACCCTGTGCATAGGCGATGTTCGTCCCAGCGATTGCGACCAGTAGTGCCGCAATCCCGGCTACCTGTTTAATCATTGCCCAGCCTCCAAGCTGTCTTGCGCCTCTCGTTCAATGATCCGCGCGGTCGTTGAGCGACCTTGTTGGCAGCGAACCATTTCCATCTCGATTACTCTACATTAGCGTAAAACGCGCCACCGGTGAAAGGCCGGATGGCGATTTTTCGCCAAGATTTGAGGATGTGAGAGCATGTCTGCTTCTGTGCCACTGGTCGAGGTCACGCGTGGGCCATTTGTCGAATGCGTTCACAGCGGTCACGCGGTGATCTGCAACAGCCGCGGCGAGGTGGTCCGCGCCTGGGGAAATCCTGATCTGACAATCCTGCCGCGGTCCTCCTGCAAGATGATTCAGGCGCTGCCGCTGGTCGAAAGCGGGGCCGCCGATGCCGCCGGGCTGAGCACCCGGCAGCTGGCGCTGTCCTGTGCCTCGCACAATGGTGCGGCGATCCATGTCGGCCCGGTGCGCGCGTGGCTGTCGAGCATGGGGCTGGGCGACGACGATCTGCGTTGCGGCCCGCAAGAGCCGAATGACCGCGACGAGCGCGACGCGCTGATCCGCGCCCATGAGGCACCCTGTCAGGTGCATAACAATTGTTCCGGCAAGCACCTCGGGTTTCTGACCCTGAACCGGCACCTTGGCGGCGGCAGCGAATATGTCGGTCTGGATCACCCGGTGCAGCTGGCGGTGCGCGCGGCGTTCGAGGAGGTGACCGAAGAGACCAGCCCCGGCTATGGCATCGACGGCTGTTCGGCGCCGAATTTCGCCAGCTCGCTGACCGGGCTGGCCCGGGCGATGGCCGGTTTCGCAGCGGCCCGACCGGGTGGCGGCCTGCGGGCCGAGGCGCAATCGCGGCTGGTGCAGGCAATGATGACACATCCGGAACTGGTGGCCGGCGAGGGTCGCGCCTGCACCGGCCTGATGCGCGCCATGCATGGGCGGGCGGCGGTCAAGACCGGGGCCGAGGGGGTGTTTGTCGCTATTCTGCCGGATCTGGGATTGGGCGTCGCGGTGAAAATCACCGATGGCGCGACCCGCGCATCCGAATGCGCCACCACCGCGATCCTGACCGGGCTGGGCGTGCTCGACCCGCAGGATCCGGCCGCGCAGTGGTTTGGCCATGCACCGCTGGCCAACCGGCGCGGCATTGTCGCCGGTGAGGTGCGCCCGGCGGCAAGCCTGACCTCGGGCTGGTAGGCGGGGGCCTCTCGGCGCCGTCGCCGCGCTACAAGTTTACTCTTTCGAAGCTTCGGTCAATTGTCCTACCATGCGGTCAACCCCGGTTCTCCGGGACATGGAGGAGGAGAAAAACCCATGATGAACCCCGACAAGCTGCGGCTGAGCGCGCCCGATCCCGACAAGCTGAGCCCGCGTCAGCAGGAGGTCTATAATCAGATCCTCGCCACCCCGCGTGGCCGGGTGGTCGGGCCGCTGGCACTGTGGTTGAACAACCCCGATCTGGCCGAAGCCGCAACCGAGCTGGGCACCTATTTGCGCTATCGCAATTCCCTTGGCCCGAAACTGGGCGAATTGGCGATCATCACCACCGCCCGTTGCTGGGACGCCGAATTCGAATGGTTCGCGCACAAGCGGCTGGCGCTTGAGGCCGGGCTGGACCCGGCGATTGCCGATGCGATCCGCGCCCGCCGCGACCCGGAGTTTTCCGACCCCGAGGAAGAGGCGGTCTGGCGCTTCACCCTTGAGGCCTTCACCAACCCGCGCAAACAGGTCAGCGACGCGACCTATGCCAAGACGCTTGCAGTGCTGGGCAAACAGCGGATCGTCGATCTGGTGGCGCTGATCGGCTATTACAGCTTTGTTTCGGTGACGCTGAACAATTTCAACGTGATGCCCAACGAGGGCGAGACACTGGAATTGCAGGACTGAAATGACCAACCGCGCGGGGGCTATCGTGCCTCCGCGTTTGTTGCCATTCTATCGGCAAACGTGCGGCAACCGGGGAGGAGAACCCATGACCAAACGCGACAGCGTCGTGAACCATCCGCTGCGCGCCGATTGGCTGAACAGCCTGCACGAAGACATCATCGAACCCGATCTGCCGATCATCGACCCGCATCACCACCTGTGGGAGCGGCTGGACGGGTATCTGCTGGATGACATCACCGCCGATGTGCAATCCGGGCATAACGTGGTGGCGACGATGTTTGTCCAATGCCGTTATGCGATGCACGAAGACGGGCCCGAGGTGATGCGTCCGCTGGGCGAAACCGAGGCGGTGATGGCGATTGCCGAAGCGGCGGCGGCGCGCGGCGGTCCGACAAATTACTGCGCCGGGATCGTCGGCTTTGCCGATCTCGGGTTCGGGGCGGCGGTGGCCGAGATTCTTGAGGCGCATAAGGTTGCGGCCAAGGGCCGGTTCCGTGGCATCCGCCATATCACCGCGCATGAGCCGTCCTTCGACAGCCACCTGCAGCCGGTGGCGCCCGACCTGATGGCATCGCCGGAATTCCGTGCCGGCTTCGCCTGCCTGGCCCCTGCCGGGCTCAGCTTTGACGGCTGGCTCTATCACACCCAGATCCCGCAATTCACCGACCTCGCCTGGGCCTTTCCCGAGACCACGATGATCCTTGATCATGTCGGCGGGCCGCTGGGCATCGGCGCCTACCGCGGCAAGGGCGACGCGGTATTCGCCGACTGGAAGGCGGCGATGACCGACCTCGCCACCTGCCCGAATGTCAGCGTCAAACTCGGCGGGCTGGGGATGGAGATCACCGGCTGCACCTGGGCCGCGCAAGAAAAGCCGCCGGGTTCGCAGGCGCTGGCCGACAGTTTCCGCCCCTGGATCGATACGGTGATCGACCTGTTCGGCGCCGAACGCTGTATGTTCGAAAGCAATTTCCCGGTCGACAAGGCCTCTTGTTCTTACCCGGTGCTGTGGAACGCCTTCAAACGACTGGCCGCAGGTGCCAGCGCGACCGAAAAACGCGATCTGTTCCATGACACCGCCAAACGGGTCTATGCCCTGCCTGCCGCTGTTTGAACCGGGCAGCCACCGGCCGGCCGCGTTGATCGAGGATCTGGCGGTGACGGCCCCGCGACACCCGGCGAACCGGCCCGGACCGGGGCGCGTCGGCCTTGCCGCAGCGCCCGGCCTCGCCTAACCCTGCCGCAGCGCGCCAGTCCGGCGTGGCGGCACGAGGGGCTGATGGCAAGCGAACCGAACCGGGCAAGGGGCCAGCGCCCGCAGGCGCCGCCAGATGATCTGCGCCAGGTGCTGGAGCGCGACGGGCTGGTGCCGTGTGACCAAACCTGGAGCTGGCTGCACGGCGGGCGCAGCAATGCCAGTTGGCGGATCAGTGCCACCTCCGGCCCGGCGATGGTCGTCAAGCTCTATGGCCAGGCCGGGACCAATCCGCTGTTCCCCAATGACCCGCAGGCCGAAGCCAGCGCGCTGCGGCATTTGCAGGGCAGCGGCATCGCACCACAGTATCTGGCGAGCTGGGCCTCCGACCAGGGCCGGGCGCTGATCTATGCGATGGTCGAAGGGCCCTGCTGGTCGGAAGCGCCGGACGCGGTGGCGCGGTTGCTGACCCGGCTGCACCGGATGCCGCCGCCGCCGGGCCTGCGCCAGGTCCCCGATGGCAGCGCCGAAATCGCCCGCGACGGTGCCCGGATTCTGGCGCTCTGCGCCGCCGGACCGAAACGGGACCACCTCGCCGGATTGAGGCCAGTCGGCACGGCGCTCCCTGCCTCGGGGCGTCGGGCGTTCCTGCATGGTGACCCGGTTCCCGGCAATCTGATCGTCACCGACAGAGGCCCGGTCCTGATTGATTGGCAATGCCCGGCACAGGGTGATCCGGTCGAGGATATCGCGCTGTTCCTGTCACCGGCGATGCAGATCGCCTATCGCGGCAGGCCGCTGTCGGCGGAGGAAACCGCGCGGTTTCTGGCGGCCTATGCCGATCCCGACTGCACCGCGCGCTATCGGGCGCTGGCGCCGTGGTATCATTGGCGCATGGCCGCCTATTGCCTGTGGCGCGGCGGGGCCCATGACCCGATGGAACGCGCCGCGCTCAAAGCCGAGCTTGCGGCGCTGAGCGACCTGACGGGTTAACCCGCCAGCCAGACGATCAGCGTTTCGGCAGCCAGCCCCAGGGCCAGGCCCAACAGGCCCCAGACAATCCGACCCTTCCAGCGCGGCGGCTCTGGCGGTGTGTCATCGGCCATCTGATGGACCAACGCCCGCTCCACCAGGCCCGGCAGACGCGGGCCGAACCGGGCCAGCACCAGCGCCGTCTTGCGCAGATCGCGGGTCAGGGCGCGCGGCCCCAGATTGCTGCGGATGTAATCCTCGACCACCGGTTTGGCCGCTTCCCAGATATTGATCTGCGGATCGAGCGAGCGCGCGACCCCTTCGACCACCACCATGGTGCGTTGCAGCAGGATCAGCTCGGTCCTTGTTTCCATGCCAAAGCGTTCGGTGACCTCGAACAGATAGGACAGCAACCGCCCCATCGACATCCGCGTCGCATCCATGCCGAAGATCGGTTCACCCACCGCGCGCAGGGCGCGGGCAAACTCGTCGACATCGCGGTCGGCGGGCACATAGCCCGCCTCGAAATGCACCTCGGCGATGCGCCGATAATCGCGGCTGATGAACCCATAGAGGATCTCGGCATAGACCCGCCGGGTGTAATCGTCGATATGGCCCATGATGCCGAAATCATAGGCGATGATATCGCCATTCGCCGCGACCTTGAGGTTGCCCTGATGCATGTCGGCGTGGAAATATCCGTCGCGCAGCGCATGGTTCAGGAACAATTGCAGCACCCGCCGGGCCAGCGCCACGCGGTCGTGTCCGGCGCCATCCAGCACCGCATTGTCGCCCAGCGGCGCGCCCTCAGCCCAGCCCAGGGTCATCACCCGCCGCCCGCTGGCCAGCCATTTCACCTCGGGCAAGCAAAATCCGGCATCGCCCTTGGTGTTGGCGGCGAATTCGCTGGCACTGGCGGCCTCGAGCCGCAGGTCCAGCTCACCTTTGACCACCCCTTCGAAATGGGCGATCACCTCGGTCGGACGCAGCCGCCGCGAGGCGGGGGACAGCATCTCGATGAACCCGGCGGCAAAATAGAAGGCGTCGATATCCTTGCGGAACGCCCGTTCGATACCGGGCCGCAGCACCTTGACCGCGACCTCTTCGCCGGTTTCGGCCAGACGCGCCCGGTGCACCTGTGCGATCGAGGCAGCGGCGACCGGTTCGGAGAATTCCGAAAACACCTCGGCCAACGGATGGCCCAGCTCTGCCTCGACGGCACTGCGGGCGGCGGCGTTTGGAAACGGCGGCAGTTTGTCCTGCAGGATCCGCAATTGCAGCGCCAGATCATCACCGACCAGATCCGGGCGGGTCGACAGAATCTGACCGAATTTGATATAGGCCGGGCCCAGCGCGGTCAGCGCCCTTGTGGCGGGCGGCATCGCCGGATCACCGCGCATCCCCAGCCACTGGATCGGCCAGCCGATGATCCGCGCGGCAAAGCGCAACAGCGGCGGTGCCTCATAGGCATCCAGGATGATCTTCATCGCGCCGGTGCGTTCCAGCGTCGCGCCGGTGCGGGCCAGCCGCCAGATATTATGCGGTCCGCGCATCGCCTAGAGCTTCCATCCGGAATGCAGCGCGGCGATGCCGAGGCTCAGATTGCGGTATTTCGCCTGTTCGAACCCGGCGGCGCGGATCATCCCCAGAAATGTCTCCTGATCGGGAAAGCGGCGGATCGATTCCACCAGATATTGATAGGAGTCGCGATCCTTGGCGATCGCCTGCCCCATCGCCGGGATCATGTTGAAACTGTAGCGGTCATAGAGCCATTGCAAACCCTCATTCGGGATCTGGCTGAATTCCAGCACCATCAGCCGCCCGCCGGGTTTCAACACCCGAAACGCCTCATCCAGGGCGACCTGCGGCTGGGTGACGTTACGAATGCCAAAGCTGATGGTATAGACGTCGAAACTGTTGTCGGCGAAGGGCAGCGCCATCGCATCGCCAACCACCCAATCCAGGCTGTCCGCCATCTGGTCGGCTTCGGCCCGCTTGCGCCCCTCGGTCAGCATCGGTTCGGTCAGGTCCAGCACCGTCGCATGGCCCGATCCGGCGCGTTTCAGAAAGCGGAACGAAATGTCACCGGTGCCCCCGGCCACGTCCAGCAGGCGCTGACCGGCGCGCGGCGCCAGCCAATCCATCATCGCGTCCTTCCAGACCCGGTGAATGCCCAGGCTCATCACATCGTTCATCACGTCGTATTTCGACGCGACCGAACCAAACACGCCGCGCACCCGCCCGGCCTTTTGATCCTCGGGAATCTCCTGAAACCCGAAATGGGTGGTTTTCTGGTCCATCGCTCTTGCGCTTTCTGCAACCTGTCCCCTCTTATAGGGCGCCCCGGCGCCGCTGCAATGCGGTGCTGGCGTCGCGGCCACAGGAGACTGAGATGCCCGAACTGCCCGAGGTCGAAACTGTGCGCTGTGGCCTGGCCCCGGCGATGGAGGGCGCGGTGATTGCCCGCGCCGAAATCAACCGCCCGGATCTGCGCTGGCCGTTCCCGCCGGATATGGCCGCGCGGCTGACCGGCCAGCGGGTTTTGCGGCTGCGGCGACGCTCAAAATACATCCTTTGCGATCTGTCGGGCGGCGAAACCCTGCTGATCCATCTGGGCATGTCGGGGCGGATGCTGGTCTCTGGCGATCCGTTGGGCCGCTTTGTGCATGACCACCCGGCACCGCAGAAACATGATCATGTGGTGCTGGAAATGGACAATGGTGCCCGCATCACCTTTAACGACCCGCGCCGCTTCGGGGCGATGGATTTATTCCCGGTTGCGGCGGAACAGGATCACAAACTGATTGCGCATCTGGGGCCGGAACCGCTCGGCAACGGCTTTTCCGGGCCCTATCTGGTGGCGGCTCTGGCCGGGCGCGGCACGCCGATTAAATCGGCGCTTCTGGATCAGAGAATCGTCGCCGGGCTGGGCAATATCTATGTCTGCGAAACCCTGTTCCGGGCGGGCATCAGCCCAACGCGTCCGGCGGGGCGGATCGCCGCGGCCCGGGTTGCCGGGCTGGTGCCAATCATCCGCGATGTGCTTGCCGAAGCGATTGCCGCCGGGGGATCCTCTTTACGCGATTTCCGGCAGGCGGATGGCGAATTGGGTTATTTTCAAAAGAGTTTTGACGTCTACGGGCGTGAGGGCGCGGGGTGCAAAACCCCAGGCTGCGATCGGCAGATTCAACGAATCGTGCAATCCGGGCGCTCTTCATTCTATTGTCCAAGCTGCCAAAGATAACTTGAAAGGACGGCGCAACCTGCTAGGGACTGCCTCCGACACAGACTGGAGAGCCGCCACATGGCTTACGAAACGATCACCGTCGAAACCGAAGACCACATCTGCCTGATCCGGCTGAACCGACCGGATGCGCTGAACGCGCTGAACGACGTGCTGCTCAGCGAATTGGTCGACGCGCTGGAGGCGGCGCAGAGCAATGACAAGGTGCGCTGCATCGTCCTTGCCGGGTCGGAAAAGGCCTTTGCCGCCGGTGCCGATATCAAGATGATGGCGACGAAGAGCTTTGTTGACGTCTTTGCGGGCGATCTGTTTTCGCCCGAGGCGGATGCGATCACGCGGATCCGCAAGCCGATCATCGCAGCCGTGTCGGGCTATGCGCTCGGCGGCGGTTGCGAATTGGCCATGATGTGCGATTTCATCATCGCCGCCGACACCGCCAAGTTCGGCCAGCCTGAGATCAACCTCGGCGTCGTCGCCGGCATGGGCGGCACCCAGCGCCTGACCCGCGCGGTGGGCAAGGCCAAGGCGATGGACATGAACCTCACCGGCCGCTTCATGGACGCGAACGAGGCCGAGCGCGCCGGGCTGGTCAGCCGGGTGGTCCCGGCGAAAAAGCTGATGGAAGAAGCGATGGGCGCGGCACAGAAGATCGCCGAGAAATCGATGATCACGGTGATGGTGGTAAAAGAAGCGGTGAACCGCAGCTTTGAAGTGCCGCTGCGCGAGGGTCTGCTGTTCGAACGCCGGGTGTTCCACGCGCTGTTCGCGACCGAGGATCAAAAGGAAGGCATGGACGCCTTTCAGGAAAAACGCGCCGCGCAATTCCGCGACAAGTGACTCCCGCCGGGACCGGTGAAACTCACGGCCCCCGCTTCCTCTGGTTGAAAATATCCCGGGGGTGAGGCCGTCAGGCCGAGGGGGCAGCGCCCCCTGCCCGACTCAGACGAGGGCCCGACTCAGACGAGGGCCCGGCTCAGACAAGGGCCCGGCTCAGTCCAGGCGCCGCATCAGAATGTCATTCACCTGATCTGCGGCCTGATACTGCACCCAGTGGCCCATGTCAGGAATGACATGGAACTCCGAACCCGGCTTGATCCGCTCGACATTCGCCTGCCGCTCGTCCAGATGCTTTCTGGCGATCGCGTCTTCTGATCCGTAGATCACCGTCAGTTGACCCGGCCAGGCTTCGATTTCGCCCAGCAGGTCCAGGTTATGGAACAGCCCGCGCTTCCTCGGCCGGGCCTTTTCAGCATGGGCCATCTGGATCGCGGTGGCCTCATCCGTCACGCTCTCCGCGCCGGTCAGCATCAGCAGACCGACATTGTGGGCATGGGCTGCGACACGGTGCTCGGGCACCGGCATGCCGCGCCACTTGCGCAATTTCCCATCCACGCCGCTGCGCCCGCCCAGAAGCGGCGAGCCGACCAGGGCATAGGCGTCGACCCCGGTTTCAATGTATTTCAGGCACAAAGATCCGATCACGCTGCCAAAGGAAAACCCGGCGCCGCGCACCGGTTCGCCACCGGCAAGTTCGTCGATCCCGGCAGCAACAAGCTTGGCAAGCTCCTGCAGGTCGTCGGTGTCAAAGGTCTCGCTGTCACCGGCAGAGGGCAGGTCGGCGGCCATCACCCGAAAGTTCCGCGACAGCCATTCGATATTGCGCGCCCAATGCATCCACGAACCGTGACCGCCATGGAGCAGGTAAAGCGGCTTGCCCTCGCCCCAGACATGCCACTGGATCCCGATCCCGCCAGCACGGGTCACCGGCTTTTCGGCACTGTCGTCCAGCGCCTGTACCCAGTCAGGCAATGTCGGGATATCGGGTTCGTCGAGATAGTCGCTGTCGGAAAGCATGAAAATGTCCTGTATTTTGTGAGCTGGAATGTAGTAACCGGCCGGACGGTTGGCAATCGCCCGGTATACCGATTTCACGCATTTGGTGCGGTTCTGCATTTTCGCTGGTCTCTGCCTGTTCACATCCTAATCTGCGCTCAAAGCAGAGGAGGGAAACCATGCGGTTCAAGGATGTCTCGGCCATTGTCACCGGCGGCGCTTCGGGAATCGGCGCGGCATTGGCGCGGGCGCTGGCGGCAGAGGGCGCGCGGGTCACCGTGGCCGACCTCAACGCAGCGGCGGCCGAGGCCGTCGCGCAAGAGATTGGCGGGCTCGCGGTGCCGACCGATGTGCGCGACCGCAGCGCAATGGCCGATCTGATCGCGGCGGCCGAGGCCCGGCATGGGCCAATCGGGTTGATGTGTTCGAATGCCGGCATCGCCAATGGGGTGGACACCAGCTTCAGCAATGCCGCCGGGGCCGATTCCTCAGACTGGCAGCGCGCCTGGGAGGTCAATGTGATGGCCCATGTCCATGCCGCCGCGCTGCTTCTGCCGGGCATGATCGCGCGTGGCGAGGGCCGCTTTCTGCATACGGTCAGTGCGGCGGGCCTGCTGAACCAGATCGGCAGCGCCATCTATGGCACCACCAAACACGCCGCCGTCGGCTTTGCTGAAAACCTGGCGATCAGTCACTATTCCGCGGGAATCCGGGTCTCGATCCTCTGCCCGCAGGGGGTGGATACCCCGATGCTCGACGAGATGGGCGGCGATGGCCGCTCCGGGCCGCAAGCGGGCGATGGGCTGATCACCGCCGAAGCTTGCGCCGCCGCCGCCCTGAACGGTCTGGCCGAGGGTCGCTTTGCGATCCTGCCGCATCCGCAGGTGGGCGAGTATATGACCCGCAAGACCGCCGATTATGACCGCTGGATACTCGGCATGGCCAAGCTGCAGAACCGGCTCTACGCGGTATAATCCTTGCCCGCCTGTCCAATGGTTTCAGCAAGAAGCTGGAAAACTAAAGTGGTCCCATCTTTTCGGACAGGTTCGCAGCGTTTCCAAGGTGTATCGGGTTTAGGTTTCATGCTGCTTTTTGCTCTTCCAAGCCGGTCCAGTATGCTTCGTCCGGCGGCCGCCATGGAGCGGATCGACCAATAGGTGGCATCCTTCGGCGTGCTGTTCCGCGTGCGTTCGACTACCGCGGCAACCTGATCGTCCGATACAGTGCGTGGCCGACCGGGGCGGTATTCGTCGGTCAATCCCTCGATCCGGTCCTTCACAAACCGCCTGCGCCACTTGCCAACAATGTGCTCATGCATCCCGAGCCGCGCACCAACCTCCTTGCTTTGAAGCCCTTGCGCGCAGAGCAAGATCATCCTGCACCGGTCCGAGAGCGACCGTGCCGCCTTGTGTCGCCGACCTGTGCCTCGAGGAAGGCGCGTTCCTCGTCGCGCAGAACGACCGCGTCTGCCAAACGCCCCACCATCGCATCATCTCCCGATATACATCAGGTCAACGATACGAATTACAGTTCCAGGTGACTAGGGCTTGCCAAACCCCACCCCGACTTGCCAGATCCCCCGATTGGATCGTGCGGAAAGGTGTGGCGGCGAAATGGGTTGGCTGGGCCCCGAGGAATGGCAAGCGGTGACGCTGTCGCTGAAGGTTGCCTTTTGGGCGACGCTGCTGTCCTTACCCGTCGCCCTCGCGGTCGCCTATCTGCTGTCCCGTTTCCGGTTTCCCGGGCGTGACATCCTGAACGGGCTGGTGCATCTGCCGCTGGTGATGCCGCCGGTGGTCACCGGCTATCTGCTGCTGGCCAGCCTTGGCCCGCAGGGCGTGATTGGCGGCTGGCTTGAGGCGCATCTGGGTCTGGTCTTCGCCTTCCGCTGGACCGGCGCGGCGCTGGCCGCCGCGGTGATGGGCTTTCCGCTGATGGTGCGCGCCATGCGCCTGTCGATCGAAGCGGTGGACCAGCGGCTCGAAGACGCCTCGGCCACCCTTGGCGCCGCGCCCTGGCGGGTGTTCGCCACCGTCACCCTTCCGCTGTCGCTGCCCGGGGTGCTGACCGGTGCGATCCTGGCCTTTGCCAAGGCAATGGGCGAATTCGGTGCGACGATCACATTCGTCTCCAACATCCCCGGTGAGACCCGGACCCTGGCTTCGGCGATCTACACCTTTCTGCAGGTGCCGGGTGGCGAGGCCGCGGTGGTGGCGCTGGTCGGCGTTTCCATCGTGATTTCGATGATCGCGCTGGTCGGATCCGAGGCGCTGGCACGGGCGCTGTCACGCCGGATCGGCATGGCATGAGCGGGCTCAGCGTCGATATCAGCCACCGGGTCGGGGCGTTCACCCTGACCGCCGCGTTCGAGGCGCCGGGCGGGGTCACCGCGCTGTTCGGGCATTCCGGCGCCGGCAAGACCACGCTGGTCAATGCGGTGGCCGGGCTGCTGCGCCCCGACCGGGGCCAGATCCGGCTGGGTGACCGGGTGCTGTGCGATTCTGCCGCCAGGCTCTGCCTGCCACCGCATCAGCGTCGGATCGGTTATGTGTTCCAGGAGGGGCGGCTGTTTCCGCATCTCAGCGCCGCCGCCAATCTGGCCTATCCGGCCAGGGTGACCGGGCGCCGACCGGACGCCGCCGCAACCGCGCGGGTGGTAGAGATGCTGGGCATCGGGCCGCTGCTGGCCCGGCGCCCCGGTGCGCTTTCGGGGGGTGAAAAGCAACGGGTGGCCATCGGGCGGGCGCTGCTGTCGGCGCCGGAGCTGCTGCTGATGGACGAACCGCTGGCCGCGCTCGACCCCGAACGCAAGGACGAGATCCTGCCCTATCTTGAACGGCTGCGCGACGAGGCGGCGCTGCCGATCCTCTATGTTAGCCATGTGATGGAAGAGGTGGCGCGGCTGGCGACCTCGGTCGTGCTGCTGGCTGAGGGTCAGGTGGTCGCGGCAGGGCTGGCCGAGGTGCTGTTCGCCGATCCCGACCTGGCGCCGCGTTTTGGCCTGCGTCAGGCCGGGGCGCTGCTGAGCGGCCAGATTATCCGCCATCACCCGGACGGGCTGAGCGAGATCGCAGTGTCCGGTGGACAGCTGTTCCTGCCGCATGTCGCCGCCGATCCCGGCACCCGCCTGCGGGTGCGGATCGAGGCGCAGGATGTGATCCTGGCGCGCGACCGGCCTCAGGGGCTGTCGGCACTCAACATCCTGCCAGCGGTGGTGGTCGCGGTGAAACAGGGCCAGGGGCCGGGGGTGATCGCGCAGCTCAAGGTCGGCGAGGATCTGATCCTGGCGCGGCTGACCGCCCGCTCGGCTCTGGCGCTCGATCTGGTGCCGGGGCGGCATTGCCATGCCATCGTGAAATCGGTGGCGGTGGCGCGCGGCGATGTTGCACGGTTCTGACCTTTGGTTGCAGCCCCCCGGCAACCCCGCCAAAGTCGCCGCGACATAGGGGAAATGACAATGAGCGACATGGCAAACGGACCAATGTTGAGCGGCGTGCATAATATCCGCGGGCTTGGCGGCCATCCGACCGGCAGCGGCGAACGCACCCGGGATGGCGCCTACCTGCGCGGCGACGCGTTGCGCGGACTCGACAGCGCCGGACTCGCGGCGCTGCTGGCCTCGGGGCTGACCACCATCCTCGACCTGCGCTCGCATCACGAGGTCGACGAGGCGCCGAACCCGCTGGCCGATCACGACGCGGTGCAATATCGCCACCTGCCGCTCTATGACCGGCTGGCCACGATTGACGCGATGGCGCAAGGACAGCCGGGCGGCTTTGACATGGGGCTGCGCTATCGCGCCGGGTTGAGTGGCTGCGGCCCGGCCTTTGCCGAGGCGCTGGATTTCCTGGCTCAGCCGCATCCGGGCACGGTGCTGTTCCACTGCACGGCGGGCAAGGATCGCACCGGGCTGATCGCGGCGCTGCTGCTGGAAAACGCCGAGGTCGGTCGCGACGCCGTGGTGGCCGATTACGCCCGCACCGCCAGTCATGGCGCCGGGCTGATCGCGGTGCTGCGCGCCCGCTCTCGCGCCCGAGGGACCGATCCGGCGCATGCCGAACGGGTGCTCGGCTCGCGCCCGGAAACGATGCGGGCAACGCTGGACTGGCTGGATCGCGAACACGGCGGCGCTGTGGGCTATTTGGCGGCCATCGGGGTGCCAGAGGCGACTCGCGCGGCATTGCGCACCAGATTGCTGGGTTAAGCGGACCCCGCGCCGCGCCTCAAGGCAGCAGGGTCAACCAGAGCCAGACGCTCAGCAGACAGCCCATCGTGGTCATCAAGACCGACGAGGCCGCCACCCGTTCCGCCCGGCCATAGATATTGGCAAAGACATAGGAATTCACCCCCGGCGCCACTGCGGCGGTGATCACTGCCGAGCGGAAGGCCGATTGCGACAGCCCGGCGACACTGCCCGTCGCCCACATCAAGGCCGGATGCACCATCAGGGCAATGACGCAGACCATGGCGATCAGCCGCCCGTCGCCCTCAAGCTTGTATTGGGTCAGCACCCCGCCGATCGCGAACAACCCGACCGGCACCGCCGCATTGGCCAGCATATTGATCGCCGCATAGAGCGGCACCGGGGTGATCAGCCCGGCCAGGTTCACCACAAAGCCCAGCGCCAGCGCGATCACCAGCGGATTGGCCACCACCTGGCGCAGGATCTGACGGCCCAGCGCCAGCGGGCGAAATCCGTTCTGACCGGCCCGCACCAGCTCCATCGACACAATGCCGAGGGTGTAGCAGAACGGCGCATGGATCGCGACGATGGCGAAATTCGAGGCCAGCGCCTCGTGACCATAGGCGCGTTCGGTGATCGGGATTGCCAGCATCAACGTGTTCGAGAACAGGCAGCAAAAGCCGACGACGACGCTGTCTTCCCAGTCGCGGCGAAACACGTAATGCGCAGCGAACATGCCGATAAAGAAACAGGCGGCGGCGGCGGCATAATAGGACAGCAACAGCGGCGCGTTGAATTCCTGGCCGATATCGAGGTTCACCACCGCGCGGAACAGCAGGCAGGGAAAGGCGACCACCTGGGCGAATTTGGTCAGCGCCTCTGACATCGCGGCGGCGGTCAACCCGCCGCGCGTCGCCGCCCATCCGGCACCGATCAACAGGAACACCGGCAGGATGACCGTGATCAGCGCTTGCATCCGGTCAGGCCGGGTAGGTGATCGTCATGCCGTCATAGGCCGGAACGATGTGATCGGGGGTTTCGGCGGCAACGGTCGCGTAATCGAGGTCGATATGCATATTGGTCAGCACCGCGCGCTTCGGCGCCGCCCGTTCGATCCATTCCAGCGATTGCGCCAGATGCGAATGAGTCGGATGCGGTTCCCGGCGCAGCGCGTCGAGGATCCAGCAATCGAGGCCCTGCACCGCCGCCCAGGCTTCGTCCGTCATCTTGGCGACATCGGGCAGATAGGCCAGATCACCGATCCGGAACCCCAGCGCGTCGATGGCCCCATGGTTGACCTTGAACGGCTCGAACACGATCTCGCCGCCGTCGCCATCGATGGTGATCGGCCCGTCGATCGTGTGCATGTTCATGATTGGCGGATAGGGCGAACCTGCGGGCTGCACGAAGGCATAGCCAAAGCGCGAGAACAGATCGTTCTGGGTGTCGCCATCGGCCCAGACATGCAGCCGTTTGCGCATGTTGTAGACGATCATCCTGAGGTCATCGAGCCCATGCACATGATCGGCATGGGAATGGGTCCAGATCACCGAATCCAGCCGCCCGACCCCGGCATTCAGCAATTGCTGGCGCAGGTCCGGCCCGGTGTCGATCAGCACGGAGGTGGTGCCATCCGCCCCCTCGCGTTCGACCAGAAGCGCACAGCGATGGCGGATATTGCGTGGCTCGTTGGGATCACAATCGCCCCATTTTCCGCCCAGACGCGGCACCCCGCCCGAGGATCCACAGCCGAGGATGGTAAAACGCAATTCGCCCATTACGCGGCGGCCCTCCATGCGGCGGCTTTCCAGAACAGCCGATCGAAATTGGCCTGGGTCGCGGCGGCAAATGCCGCATAGTCGAGGCCAAAAGTCTCTGCCGCCCTGCGCGCCGTGTCGGCGGTATAGGCCGGTTCGTTGCGCCGCCCGCGATGCGGTGGCGGCGCCAGATAGGGGCTGTCGGTTTCCACCAGGATCCGGTCGAGCGGCACGGCGGCAAAGATATCGCGCAACGGCTGGCTTTTCGGAAAGGCGGTGATTCCCGACATCGACAGATAGAACCCGAGGTCGAGCGCGGCACGCGCCAGCTCCGGCGAAGACGTAAAGCAATGCATGACGCAGGAATAGGCGCCGTTGCGGTATTCTTCGGACAGGATACGGGCGGCATCGTCATCGGCGTCGCGGGCATGGATGATCAGCGGCAGGCCGGTGGCGCGGGCTGCGGCGATATGAATGCGCAGCGACTCCTGCTGCGCCTCGGCGCTGTCGGCGGAATAGTGGTAGTCCAGACCGGTCTCACCGATACCGACGAATTTCGGATGCCGGGCCAGCGCGATCAGCTGATCGGTGGTCGCCATCGGCTCACTGGCCACGCTCATCGGGTGGCTGGCGGCGGCATAGAACACCGGGTCATGCGCCTCGGCCAGGGCACGCACCGCCGGTTCGTTTTGCAGCTTGGTGCAGATGGTGACCATGCGGGTGACCCCGGCGGCGGCGGCGCGGGCAATCACCTCGCCATGTTCCCCATCGAAATCCGGGAAATCGAGGTGGCAATGGCTGTCGGTGATCTGCGGAATATTCATTGCGGCCTCGGTCGGCGCCGGGTCAGGCCGCGGCGGTCTTTTGGATCTTGAACAGGGTATCAAGGATCAACGCCGCAGGGTCAAGGTTAACGGCAGCGCCATGCCGGGCGCGGGCGCCGATCAGCTCGGCCGCTTCGGCCCAGCGTCGTGCCGCGGCGCTGTCCGGGGCCAGACGCGCCAGCAGCGTCGCCTCGCCCGGCGCCGCCTCCGGGCTCGGCGGGGCACCGATGGCGCCAGTGCGGGCCAGCCGGGCGAGGAACAGCGCGGTCAGGCTGTGCACCAGCTTGCGCCGTTCCTCGGCGCCGCGGGCCGCGGCACTGTCGGCCAGCGTCAGGGCACGGCGCCGGTCAAGCCGGGGCAGCCCGGCAAAGGTGGCGATCAGCTCGGCATAGAGTTTCGGCCCCTCCAGCAGGCAGAGGCGCATCGCCTCGCCCGCCGATCCGGCCGCCAACGCCGCCAGCGCATCCGTCTGTCCGGCGGTGTCGATCCCGGCCTGATCCAGCGCCCGGGCGATATCCTGCACCGACAGCGGCGCCAGCCGCAATTCCCGACAGCGCGAGCGGATCGTCGGCAGCAGCGCCGAGGGCCGGTGCGCCACCATCAGGATCGTGGTCTTGGCAGGCGGCTCTTCGAGGATCTTGAGGATCGCATTGGCGGCGTTGACGTTCATTTCGTCGGCGGCATCGACGATCACCACCCGGCGCCCACCATCCGCCGAGGACAGGGCGAAAAAGCCCTTCATCTTGCGGGCTTCGTCGACGGTGATCTCTTGCTTCAACCGCTTGGCCTTGTCGTCATAGGGGCGGCGCAGCACGAACAGCCCCTGTTCGGCCCCCGAACGCATCCGCCGCGCGACCGGGTGTTCGGGGTCGATGGCCAGGGTTTCGACGGGTGGCGGCGCCCCGAACAGACCAGCACTGTCGGCCAACGGGGTGGCCAGCAGAAACCGCGCGATCGACCAGGCCAGCGTCGCCTTGCCGGTGCCCTTGGGCCCGGTGATCAGCCAGGCGTGATGCAGATGGCCGGAATTGAACGCGGTCAGAAATCCAGCCTGGGCGGCGTCCTGACCAAAGATCTCGGGCGTGTCGCGGGGATGCGGCGCGCCGTCGATCCGGTCGGGTTCTGGGGTAAGCTCGTCAGTCATCGGGATCCGCGCATGGTTCGCCTGCAAGGATAGGCAGGTGCGGCGGCGAGGTGAAGCGGGAAAGCGGGCGACGATCGCCCCCGTCCGTGGCGTTCATGCCCCGCGCCTGCCCTAGCCGCGCGCCGCGGCGGCGCCCAATTCGCTTTGCACCAGATCCAGCACATCCGCCGCCACCGCCTCGATCGCGCGGCCACCGTCGATCACCCGGAACCGGTCGGCAAATTCCGCCGCCAGATCCAGAAAGGCGCGGCGCATCTGCGCCTGCAAACCTTCGCCAAAGCTCTCAAACCGTTCCTCATTGCCCTGACGACCCAGCGCCCGCGACAGGCCTTTGGCCGGTTCCATGTCGATCAGCAGGGTCAGGTCCGGCTCACGCCCGATCATCAGCCTGTGCAACTGATCCACTATTGGCCGCAGATCGCCACGAGACACGCCCTGGTAGACCCGGGTGGAATCGGCAAAGCGATCGCAGATCACCACCTTACCCGCCGCCAGGGCTGGCTGGATGGTGCGTTCCAGGTGGTCGCGCCGGGCGGCGGTGAACAACAGAATCTCGGTCTCGGCCGACCAACGGTCCGGGGCGCCCTCAAGCACCAGACGGCGGATTTCCTCGGCCCCCGGCGATCCGCCGGGTTCGCGGGTCAGCACCACCTCATGACCGCTGGCCTGCAGCGCCTCGGCCAGCAGCCGGGCCTGGGTGGATTTTCCGGAGCCGTCGATCCCCTCAAGGGAAATGAACAGACCGGCGCCGGTTCCTTGGCTCAAGAGCTGGCCTCGGGCGCGCTGTCCAGCCGGTTCAGCAGATGCTGCGTCGCCGCCCGCATCCGCACCATGATGCCGCCGCGCGCAACCCCGTCGGCAGTGACGACCGGCACCCGGATTTCCGGCAGCCCCTCGGGGCGCAGGATCAATTCGCCAACCTCGGTGCCCGCTGAAACCGGCGCACGCAGCGGCGATTGATAAACCACCTCAGCCGCCAGCCCAGACCCTGCCAGCACCGGCAACAAGGCGCTCACGTCGCGGGCCGGGGTCAGCCCGACCTGATTCACCTGCCCCATCGAGACCTGCGCCTGCAGCACGATGTCACCGGATTTGATCACTTCTTTTTCGGCAAACTGGCGAAACGCCCAATTGACGATCGACCGGCTCTCCTCGGCCCGCGATTGCGGGCTGTCGAGACCGGTCAGGGCAAAGACCACCCGGCGATCGCCCTGTTTTGCCGATCCGACCAGGCCATATCCGGCCTCGGAGGTGTGCCCGGTTTTCAGACCATCGGCGCCGATGCCAAGACCCAGCAGCGGATTGCGGTTGTGGACATTCTGTGGGGCGCGATTGTCAAAGGCGAATTCGCGCTCGGCGAACATCGGGTAGAACTGCGGGAAATCCTCGATCAGATGCGCCGCCAGCAGCGCCAGATCGCGCATCGACATCCGGTGCCCCTCTGCGGGCCAGCCGTTGGAATTGGCAAAGGTAGAGGCTGTCATGCCCAGCTGCTGGGCCCGCTGGGTCATGTAATTGGCAAACCCGGCCTCGGTCCCGTCCGGCGACAGCGCCTCGGCGATCACCGCACAGGCGTCGTTGCCGCTGAGCACGATGATGCCGCGAAGCAGATCCTCGACCCGAACCTTGTCGGTGGTATCCAGGAACATCGTCGAGCCGCCATAGGACATCGCATGGCGCGATACCGGCAGTTTCTCATCGAGCTGCAAGCGCCCGTCGCGGATCGCCTCGAAGGCCACGTAGAGCGTCATCAGCTTGGACATTGATGCTGGCGGCAGCGCCTCGTCCGCGTCCTTGGCCAGCAGGATGGTGCGGGTGCTGATGTCGATCACAAAGGCGGCGCGCGCCTTGGTGTCAAAGGCCCGAGCTGGCAGGGCGGCCAGCGCCAGCAGCAGCAACGCGGCACTGATCCGGGTAAAGCCGGCCCAGATAGGGCGGCGTCCTGGCCGCGCCTGCCGGTCGGCGCAGGGCGTCATCTGGCATGCGGGGAATGTGATCATGGCTGCCTCCGTCTGGCCAGGGCCGATCCTGGCCCCGGTTTTGCCCGCGATACTGGCATGACGGCGGTCAGTTTGTCACGGCATAGGCGTCGGTAAAGCCCGCCGATTTCACTTTCTTGAGCAGCTGCGCCTGATCCGCGCTGCTGGTCGCCGGGCCGATCAGCACCCGCCAGAATTTCTTGCCCTTGCTGGACTGTTTGCGCACCGTTGGAATCATCCCGGCCTGGCGCATCGCGGTGGCGGTGTTGTTGGCATTCTGCTCGACGCTGAAGATCCCGATCTGCAGATAGGGCTTGCTGAGGCCGCTGGCGCGCGCCGTCTTGACGGCGCTGGCCGCCGGGGCCGATGCCGGTTGCACCCTTGCTGCGGACGGCGCCGCCTGGACCGCCGGTTTCATCGCATTCAACGGCGTGCTCTGCACCGCCGGGGCCGACAGGGTCGTGGTGCTTACACCACTCGCCATCTCTTTGGCATCGGCGGCGGGCGCGGCTTTCTTCTTGCTGAACAGCTTGGAAAAGAAGGTTTCTTTCTTCGCCGGTTCCGGGGTCGCCCCGGCCATCTCGACAGCGGAATCGGTCGCCGTGGTTGCAACGGCGGCAGCGGCCGCGACAGGCGCTGTGGCCTTGGCCGCCGGTTGCTTCTTGCCCTCGGCCTTGTCGATGGCCGACGCCGCCGAGGCGATCGGATCCAGCGCCTGCTCCTCAACCTTGTCGGCGGACGGCAGCGCTTCGGGTGCCTGTGGCACCTCTTCGCGACGCAGGGCGGTGACGTTCAGATTGATCGGCGCACCGGCCAGCAACCCAAGCGCAGCGGCGGCATCCGATGACACCTGGAACCGGGGACCGGGGTTTTCCCGTTCGCGGCGGAACAAGGCACCGATGACGAATTTGTCGTTGGCGGTGTTGCGGATCAGAACCCGTTCCGGATCCTTCACATCCGGATGCGCGACCCAGACCCCGCCCAGTGACGGGCGGCCATCCCAAAGACCGGCCTCGGTCACCTGAAACACCTCCGGCGCCTCGATATCGCGCTCGATCAGCCGGGTGGCGCGCCGGGTGGCGACCTCATCACTGGCGGCCTCTTCTGCCGGTTTCGACTGGAACAGCGGAAATTCGCCGCCCTCCATGCAGGCCGAGGTTGCCAGCGTCAGCGACAGCGCGGTCGCGGCCCGAATGACACGCGAACTGGGGGCCCCTACGGCCCCAAAAAACTGGGTTTTCCCTTGTAACATGCCTGATCCCTTGCCTGTGTGACGGTCATTGCCGCTGGTGCCGGTTACTCCGGCGCTGCCGATAGGATCGCCCTTTGCGGGCGTTGATTTGGCGAGAGTGTAACCTTTCACACCGCACAAGAAAAGCCTGCCGTGAAGGGGGCCCGGAATGGCACGCCGCGGCGTGGCCCAGTTGCACAGGCCGGCTGGACCGTTGGTTGCATTTGCCGAATCATTTGCCGCCCGTTACAGCGGTCAAACCCGGAGGAGTGGCAGAGTGGTCGAATGCACCGGTCTTGAAAACCGGCGTGCGTGAGAGCGTACCGTGGGTTCGAATCCCACCTCCTCCGCCATTTTACAATCCCGCACGGATTCCCCTCCTAACACTTTGAACAGAAACGAAACCTCCGGGGTTCGAAACCCTGTTTCGCGGCAGTAGGCCAAGCGGTCTGTAAAGGCCAGTCTGAGCACGAGTCGTTGCAGGTCGAAGCGACCTGTTTCCCAGACTTTCCAAAGGTTTGCAGGAAATCGGACGGCGAGTTCGAACATTTGCTCAAAGCCTGCTCTCGGTTTGCCTGTTGCGTCAGCTTTTTCGGCTAGCAGGAGTTTCTGATGTTCGAGTTCGGCAATCTTCTTTTCGTAAGCTTTGACGACCGTGCTGGTGTCGGCCTCCATGAGACGGGACAGCAGCGTCTCCACTTGCTTGTCCAATTCGCCGATCTTGTTGGCATAGAGCGCGGCATTTTCACGGGCGCGGTCCTGGCGCTCATTCCACGCGGCTGAGAACATCCGTTTGGCCAGTGACAGCTTTGCCGGAGACGGTGCAACGTCACGCAGCAGGTCTGCGAACTCACCCTCGATCACGGCGCGCCGGATGGATTTCCGGTAGGAGCCGCAGCCCTTGTTGAAGCACATGTAATAGGGATGCTTGTCTCCGGTCTTGGACTTCGACCAACAAGAGGTCAGTGGCTTTTCACAATCACCGCAGAGCGCGAAGCCGCGTAGCGGGAAGTCCTTGTTGATGTCCGCTCTTGCGGCAACACGCGCACCTTCGCGGATACGCTGCTGGATACGGGTATAGGTTTCCAGCGTGATCAGCCCCTCATGCTTGCCCTTCATGAGCGGAATGCCCCAGGCAGGCACCTCGATATATCCCGCATAATGCGGACGAGTGAGCAGGCGGATCACCTCTTCATAGCGCATGTAGCCGTTCGGAAAGCGGGAGGCGAAGACGGGTTCGGATTCGAGGTAGGTCTTCACTTCGGACTGGGACGCATAGCGCCCGGTTGCAAACCCCTCCAGCGCGTCAGTGATGATGGTTGCCATCGGTTCATCCCGCACCAGCAGTTTGCCGTGCCCGTCCACACGCGCATATTTGAAACCCGGCGGCGCAGGGAAACACCAGTAACCGTTCATGGTACGGGCGCGCATGCGGTTGGTGGTCTGTTCGCGGTTCTTCTGGCGCTGGTGCTGCGAGACGGAGGCGAGCAGGTTCTCAATCAAGACGGAATCGGAATCTTCACCAAAGGTGATGGACGGGCTTTCCAGCTTGCCGCCGATATCTTTCAGGGTGCGGCGGAGCGTCCAGTGACTCTCAACGTCGCGGGCAAAGCGGCTGATATCGTCGATAATGACAACCACACCGTCCAGCTTCGAGGCTTTGATAAAGGCAATGAGTTTGTTGAAGGACGGGCGGTCCATCAGGCCGCCGGACACGCCCCGTTCATAGAAGGTCTTGATAACCTCATAGCGTTTACGCTCCGCATATTCACGGCAACGGGTCGCTTGGGACTCAAGGCCGTGGCCTTCCTCAACCTGTTTGGCAGAAGACACGCGGCAGTAAATGACCGCCTTGGGTATTGTTGGATCGGAAAATGGTAGATGTTCTGCGCTCATGGTCGCTCCTCTTCTTGTTGTTTTTCAGGGGATGCGACTGTTTCACGCGGCAGGTCTTCAAGGCACAGGTAGTTTAGCACATCATCGAAGCCCACGTCACTTTCGGGGAAGAGTTTATCCCCAGGCTTGACGCTGAACCCCAGATCAACAAACGCGACCATCACCTGCCACAGGGCGAGCAGACATTCCTTCTGCTGCTCTGCGCTCAGACCTTCACCTTCCAACTCAGCCCCGTAATCGTCCAGCAGGCGATCACCGAGTGACCTTGGCGGCCCGAGCGTGCTCAGGTCTTTCTGCTCTGTTTTCGTTTTCCCTCTATCTTTCATGGTGCGTCCTTTCTGTTTTTCTTGTTGATGTCAGGACGGGCGCGGCCCCACACAGCCAAGCGCCCGTCCGCTGTTCGGTTACTCACCTGCGGAAGCGTGCCGGACGCTCAGAGCGAGAGCGGTTGCTTCCCTGTTCAGCCTGTTGCTCGGTGTTCCGCTCGTGGCTGCGTTCGCGCTTCAGGTCACGGACCACGCCGTGCGCTTCACGAGCAAGTTCGGCCACGCGCAACAGCTCACTTGCAGAAAACGATTGTGTCTCCTGAAGGTGGCCGTCCTTGTCCTCGTAAATCTTGGCAAGAGAGACCGTGTAGTACGGGCCTTTCTCGGATGCGTTCTCCCAGATACTCGCCTTCAGACGGCTATCGCGCAGGGTTTCGATTGGTTTGTTGGGCACAGTTGTACTGTCCATGGAAATGCTCCTTTCCTTGGTTGGTGGTTTAGTTTTCGGGATTTGTCGTTTTGCTCTTATGGTCCGCGAGGACATGCCGTCAGCGAATAAGAACAAAGATAGAACATATCACATCGGCTTTCTCCTTTTCAACGTAAAATTGAGCAAGATCAGCACATTAGACTTTGCTGATATTCATCGGTCGCGCGCCCGCCGAAAAAACCGACTGGCCACATTCAGACGGCGTTCCTCGAACTTCGCACGGGACAGGCGGCGCATCTCTTCCCAGTCAGCATTGAAGCGGGCGCGGTTTGGCGGGGCGAAGTCAGGACGCGGTTCCGGCAGATCGAAGCGGTTGATCTTTACATGCCACTGGTCGCGCTCTGCGAGGTCGCGGGTGGCGCGAGGTTCAGGCGTCCGGCCTGTCCGCAGGGCTTCAAACGCTTCCCGCGACAGCCCGGCATCACGGGTGAACTTGGCATCATAGGATGGTAGTTCGCCCCGGTGCTGAAAACTGTAGGAACTGGGACGGCGGTCACGCATCACCGCTCTCCCCGATATGCGACCAAATCCCGTCCCGGTATTGCGGCAGGTGGGCGAAGGGGTCGGGCACACGCTCACAGATGACGGGGCGCAGTTCCCTACGGCCTGTATTGGTCGTCACGCTCACATGGTCATAGGGCGGATGATAGGGGTTCGGGTGATACCGCCCCGCCACAAACGGCTGATCGAAGTACGGCGCGCGTTCCGCCAGCACCGCCCCCGGCAGGCCATCCGCAAAGATGAACTGGCGGTTCTCCGGCAGGTTCAGCACTTCATCCGTGGTGCGCAGCGGGCGGCGTTGCCGTGTCTGCCACTGGCTTTCCAGTCGCTTCTGCATGAGCTGCGGGATCAGATCGAACGGATCGGCCCCGCTGAAGAGATTGCCAAGTAGCCTGGCCTGATCGAGGCGCGCTCGCCCTTGCCGGATGGGATCGTTCCATTTGAAGGTCTGCACCCCGAGCATTTCCGAGATCGTGCGCGAGGACAGGACATCGCGCAGGCTGAAATAACTCTGGCAACCCGCACTGGAGGTGATGATGTCCCGCGCGCCGGGTGCGAGATCATCCATCTGCTTTAGTGACTGGAACACCGCCCACGGGCGAATGCCCATGTGCCGCAAAGTTGGCCGAGCCAAACGGATGACGGTCATTCCAGTCCTTGCTCATGACAGCCCCCACTGAACGAGGCCGACGACCACGATCAGGCCGAGGATCATCATCTTGCGGCGGGATTTGCGCTGACGGCGCAAGCTCGAAGGGTCTTCGATGACCTCACTGTCCTGCTGCATCACCTTCATCGCCAGATGCAGGCCGTAGGCGGACAGGGCAGCGTGACGGGAAGAGCGCTGCGTGATCTTCGGGAGCCGGATGTAGCTTCAGCCAGTCCTGGATCGCGCTTGCTGCCGTCCCGTTCAGCGTAATCATCCTATGCCGCTGATTTTTCGACTGCATGAGATCGAGGGTGTCGCCTGCGCTCAAATGCGCAACCTGTCCAACGCGGATGGAGAGCAGTTCATTGGCCCGGTAAGCCGTGTTGATGCCGAGCGTGAACAGACACAGGTCACGCGGCCTTGCCGATAAATTTTTCTTGATCGCTGCAATCGCCGAAAGATCACGGATCGGCTCCACCTTGGTCGTGGAACCAGCCTTCGGATGATTGGAATTTCGGAGTCTGTTCAACGGCATAGAGCTGACAAAGCGCCCGAATTAGTCCGATGTCAACTTCTACTCAAAACTTGACATACGTGAGTATGTAACGCCCGGTCAAGCCTTTAGGACGTCATTCCTACTGTCTCTTCCCCCTGAAAACGGCGCTCGTCCTAACCTACGGCGAATACCCCAACTTCTGAGTAGAAGTTGAGGAGAAGGTCCGATGCTGAACCGCCTGAGCGCCCCCGTTACAGCCGCTTTTCTGGCCTTTGGGCTGCCCGCGTCCGCCGAGCTAAACCCCGGCCACCAGGTTGATGAGGGCGTGGATATCATCGTCGGGGAAGCGGACGCGGCACACGAGCTGATCGTGTTGTCAAGGGCGGCGCAAAATTGGTCCATTAGGGCGGCGTAAAAGTAGGCCAGTTT
>NZ_JARGNH010000047.1 GCF_029213205.1 Pseudooceanicola sp. | reverse complement strand
TCGAACATGCAGCGTCAGGCGGTTCCGCTGCTGCGGGCCGAGGCGCCGCTGGTCGGCACCGGGATCGAAGAGATCGTGGCACGGGATTCCGGCGCCGCGATCATGGCCAAACGGGCCGGGGTTATCGACCAGGTCGACGCCCAGCGGATCGTGATCCGTGCGACGTCGGATCTGGAACTCGGCGATGCCGGGGTCGATATCTACCGGATGCGCAAATTCCAGCGCTCCAACCAGAACACCTGTATCAACCAGCGTCCGCTGGTGAAGGTCGGTGACACGGTGGTCAAAGGCGAAGTCATCGCCGATGGTCCGTCCACCGATATGGGCGAGCTGGCCCTGGGCAAAAACGTGGTCGTCGCGTTCATGCCCTGGAATGGCTACAACTACGAAGACTCGATCCTGATCTCTGAACGCATCAGCCGTGATGACGTGTTCACCAGCATCCATATCGAGGAATTCGAAGTCGCGGCCCGCGACACCAAGCTGGGGCCAGAGGAAATCACCCGCGATATCCCCAACGTCGGCGAGGAAGCCCTGCGCAACCTCGACGAGGCCGGCATCGTCTATATCGGTGCCGATGTGGAACCGGGGGATATTCTGGTCGGCAAGATCACCCCCAAGGGCGAAAGCCCGATGACGCCAGAGGAAAAACTGCTGCGCGCCATCTTTGGTGAGAAAGCCAGCGACGTGCGTGACACCTCGCTCCGGGTGAAACCGGGCGATTACGGCACGGTTGTCGAGGTGCGGGTGTTCAACCGCCACGGCGTCGAAAAGGACGAACGGGCGCTGCAAATCGAGCGTGAAGAGGTCGAACAGCTGTCGCGCGACCGCGACGATGAGCTGACGATCCTGGATCGCAACATCTATGCGCGCCTGAAATCGATGCTGTTGGGCCGGACCGCGGTGAAGGGGCCGAAAGGCGTCAAACCGAATTCGGAAGTGACCGAGGATCTGCTGGCCAGCATGCCGCGCAGCCATTGGTGGATGCTGGCACTGGGCGATGACAAAGAATCGACCCATGTCGAAGCGCTGAACGAGCAATATGAGCTGCAGAAACGCGCTCTCGACGCCCGTTTCGAGGACAAGGTCGAAAAAGTTCGCCGTGGCGACGATCTGCCCCCGGGTGTGATGAAGATGGTCAAGGTGTTCGTGGCGGTGAAGCGCAAGCTGCAGCCGGGCGACAAGATGGCCGGGCGTCACGGCAACAAGGGTGTCGTGTCCCGGGTGGTGCCGATGGAGGACATGCCGTTCCTCGCCGATGGCACCCCGGTCGACATCTGCCTCAACCCGCTGGGCGTGCCCAGCCGGATGAACGTCGGTCAGATCCTTGAAACCCACATGGGGTGGGCCGCGCGCGGTCTGGGTGTGAACATCGACGACTCACTCAGCGATTACCGCCGGTCGGGTGACCTGACCCCGGTGCGCGAGGCGATGCATCTGGCCTATGGCGATGATGTCTACGAAGAAGGCATCAAGGACATGGACGAGGCGACGCTGGTCGATGCGGCTGGCAATGTCACCCGCGGCGTTCCGATCGCCACCCCGGTGTTCGACGGTGCCAAAGAGGCCGATGTGAACGATTCACTGCGTCGTGCCGGATTCGACACTTCGGGTCAGTCGGTGCTGTTCGATGGCCGCTCGGGCGAGCAATTCGCGCGCAAGGTCACCGTCGGCGTCAAGTATCTGCTGAAACTGCACCACCTGGTGGATGACAAGATCCACGCGCGCTCGACCGGGCCCTACAGCCTGGTCACCCAGCAGCCGCTGGGCGGCAAGGCCCAGTTCGGTGGCCAGCGCTTTGGGGAAATGGAAGTCTGGGCTCTGGAAGCCTATGGCGCCGCCTATACCCTGCAGGAAATGCTGACCGTGAAGTCGGATGACGTGGCCGGACGGACCAAGGTCTATGAAAGCATCGTCAAGGGCGAAGACAACTTCGAAGCGGGCGTGCCCGAGAGCTTTAACGTGCTCGTGAAAGAAGTCCGCGGCCTCGGCCTGAACATGGAACTCCTGGACGCGGAGGAGGAGGAGTAGGGGCCAACACCCCCGCTCCGGGGCGGCCTGATCGGTCGCCCCGCCCTCTCTCCCCGCCCTGTCATTTAGGAATGCGACATGAACCAGGAATTGACCAACAACCCGTTCAACCCGCTCACCCCGCCCAAGGTGTTCGACGAGATCAAGGTCTCGCTCGCCTCGCCGGAACGGATCCTTAGCTGGTCCTACGGCGAGATCAAAAAGCCCGAGACGATCAACTACCGGACCTACAAGCCCGAGCGCGACGGCCTGTTCTGCGCCCGGATCTTTGGCCCGATCAAGGATTACGAATGCCTCTGCGGCAAATACAAGCGGATGAAATATCGCGGCGTCGTCTGCGAAAAATGCGGCGTTGAAGTCACGCTGCAAAAGGTCCGCCGCGAACGCATGGGCCATATCGAACTGGCCGCTCCGGTGGCGCATATCTGGTTTCTGAAATCGCTGCCGTCGCGCATTGGTTTGATGCTGGACATGACGCTGCGCGATCTTGAGCGGGTGCTCTATTTCGAAAACTACGTGGTGATCGAACCCGGCCTCACCGACCTGCAATATGGTCAGATGCTGACCGAAGAAGAATTCATGGATGCCCAGGACGCCTATGGCATGGACGCGTTCACCGCGAACATCGGTGCCGAGGCCATCCGTGAGATGCTGGCCCAGATCGATCTGGATTCCGAAGCCGAACAGCTGCGCGCCGACCTGGCCGAAGCCACCGGCGAGTTGAAGCCCAAGAAGATCATCAAGCGTCTGAAAGTGGTCGAATCCTTCCTTGAATCCGGCAACCGCCCGGAATGGATGGTGATGACCGTGATTCCGGTCATCCCGCCCGAGTTGCGCCCGCTGGTGCCGCTGGACGGTGGCCGCTTTGCGACCTCGGATCTGAACGACCTGTATCGCCGGGTCATCAACCGGAACAACCGTCTGAAGCGGCTGATCGAGCTGCGTGCGCCTGATATCATCGTGCGCAACGAAAAGCGGATGCTGCAGGAATCCGTTGACGCCCTGTTTGACAACGGCCGTCGTGGCCGGGTGATCACCGGCGCCAACAAACGGCCGCTGAAATCGCTGTCGGACATGCTGAAAGGCAAGCACGGCCGGTTCCGGCAGAACCTTTTGGGCAAGCGCGTCGACTTCTCCGGTCGGTCGGTCATCGTGACCGGGCCGGAACTGAAGCTGCACCAGTGCGGCCTGCCCAAGAAGATGGCGCTGGAACTGTTCAAGCCGTTCATCTATTCGCGGCTGGAGGCCAGGGGCCTGTCGTCCACCGTCAAACAAGCCAAGAAACTGGTCGAAAAGGAACGTCCCGAGGTTTGGGATATCCTTGACGAGGTGATCCGCGAACACCCGGTGATGCTGAACCGGGCGCCGACGCTGCACCGGCTTGGTATCCAGGCGTTCGAACCCACGCTGATCGAAGGCAAGGCGATCCAGCTGCACCCGCTGGTCTGCTCGGCCTTCAACGCCGACTTTGACGGCGACCAGATGGCCGTTCACGTTCCTCTCTCGCTGGAAGCCCAGCTTGAGGCGCGGGTTTTGATGATGTCGACGAACAACGTTCTGTCGCCTGCCAACGGCGCACCGATCATCGTGCCGTCGCAGGATATGATCCTCGGCCTTTATTATACGACGATCGAACGCGAAGGCATGAAGGGCGAAGGCATGGTCTTCTCCTCGATCGACGAGGTGCAATATGCGCTGGATTCCGGTGCCGTGCACCTGCATGCCAAGATCGAAGCGCGGGTTTCGCAGATCGACGACGAGGGCAACGAGGTCTTTAAACGCTTCGAGACCACCCCGGGTCGGGTGCGTCTGGGCGCGTTGCTGCCGCTGAATGCCAAGGCGCCGTTCGAACTGGTCAACCGCCTGCTGCGCAAACGCGAAGTCCAGCAGATCATCGACACCGTCTACCGCTATTGCGGTCAGAAGGAATCGGTCATCTTCTGCGACCAGATCATGACGATGGGTTTCCGCGAGGCCTTCAAGGCCGGGATTTCCTTTGGCAAGGATGACATGGTCATCCCCGATGACAAATGGACCCTCGTCGACGAAACCCGTGATCAGGTTAAGGATTTCGAACAGCAATACATGGATGGCCTGATCACCCAGGGTGAGAAATACAACAAGGTCGTCGATGCCTGGTCGAAATGTAACGACAAGGTCACCGAGGCGATGATGTCCGCGATTTCGACCTCCGGCCGCGATGCGGATGGGTCGGAAGCCGAACCGAACTCGGTCTATATGATGGCCCACTCCGGTGCGCGTGGCTCGGTCACCCAGATGAAACAGCTGGGCGGGATGCGTGGCCTGATGGCCAAGCCGAACGGCGACATCATCGAGACGCCGATCATCTCGAATTTCAAGGAAGGCCTGACCGTTCTTGAATACTTCAACTCGACCCACGGCGCCCGCAAAGGCCTGTCGGACACGGCGTTGAAAACCGCGAACTCGGGGTATTTGACCCGGCGGCTGGTCGATGTGGCCCAGGATTGCATCGTGCGCGAGCTCGATTGCGGCACTGAAAATGGCATCACCGTCGAGCCGGCCGTCAATGACGGTGAAGTGGTGGCCACGATTGGTGAGCGGCTGTTGGGCCGGACCGCGGCGGATGACGTGCTGCGCCCGGGCACCGACGAGGTGCTCTGCAGCAAGAACCAGCTGATCGACGAACGGCTGGCCGATCTGATCGAAGCCGCGAACGTGCCGTCGGTGCGGATCCGCAGCCCGCTGACCTGCGAGGCCGACGACGGCATGTGCGCGGCCTGTTATGGTCGTGACCTGGCGCGCGGCACCCAGGTGAACATCGGCGAGGCGGTCGGCATCATCGCGGCCCAGTCGATTGGTGAACCCGGGACCCAGCTGACGATGCGGACCTTCCACATCGGCGGTGTCGCCCAGGGGGGGCAGCAATCGTTCCAGGAAGCCAGCCAAGAGGGCAAGGTCGCCTTTGAGAATGCGCAGCTTCTGGAAAACGCGGCGGGCGAGATCCTGATCATGGGCCGGAACATGAAGCTCCGGATCATGGACGAGAACGGCGAAGAGCGTGTCAGCCACAAGCTCGGCTATGGCACCAAGCTGTTTGTCAAGGACGGCGACAAGGTGCTGCGCGGCGACAAGCTGTTCGAATGGGATCCCTATACCCTGCCGATCATCGCCGAGCGGGCCGGTCAGGTGCGCTATGTCGACCTGGTCACCGGCATCGCGGTCCGTGAGGACACCGATGAAGCCACCGGCATGACCCAGAAGATCGTGTCCGACTGGCGCGCCGCGCCCAAGGGCAACGAGCTGAAACCAGAGCTGCTGCTGGTCGGTGAAGATGGCGAACCGGTCCGCAATGATGCGGGCAACCCGGTGACCTATCAGATGTCGGTGGATGCAATCCTGTCGGTCGAAGACGGTCAGGAAATCAAGGCTGGCGACGTCCTTGCGCGGATCCCGCGCGAAGGCGCCAAGACCAAGGACATCACCGGTGGTCTGCCGCGGGTGGCGGAATTGTTCGAGGCACGTCGTCCCAAGGATCACGCAATCATCGCCGAAATCGATGGTTACGTGCGCTTTGGCCGCGACTACAAGAACAAGCGCCGGATCTCGATCGAACCTGCAGATGATACCCTGGAACCCGTGGAATACATGGTGCCCAAGGGCAAACACATCCCGGTGCAGGAAGGCGACTTCGTGCAAAAGGGTGATTACATCATGGATGGCAACCCCGCCCCCCATGACATCCTCGCCATCATGGGCGTCGAGGCGCTGGCCGATTACATGATCGACGAAGTGCAGGACGTCTATCGTCTGCAGGGCGTTAAGATCAACGACAAGCACATCGAAGTCATCGTTCGTCAGATGCTGCAGAAATGGGAAATCACCGACAGCGGGCAAACCACCCTGCTGAAGGGCGAGCATGTCGACAAGATGGAGCTGGAACAGGCCAACCAGAAGGCCGAACGCGACGGGCGCCGCCCGGCCGCTGGCCAGCCGATCCTGCTGGGGATCACCAAGGCGTCGCTGCAGACCCGCAGCTTCATCTCGGCAGCCTCGTTCCAGGAAACCACGCGGGTGCTGACCGAAGCCTCGGTTCAGGGCAAGCGCGACAAGCTGGTCGGGCTGAAAGAGAACGTGATCGTCGGGCGTCTGATCCCGGCGGGCACCGGTGGGGCAACGATGCGGGTGCGCCGTCTGGCCACCGAGCGCGACAATGTGGTGATCGAGGCCCGGCGCGAAGAAGCCGAAGCCGCCGCCGCCCTGGCCGCGCCGGTTCAGGACCTGAGCGATGCCGAAGAGGTCGACAATCTGGTGGTCACCCCGGAAAGCCGCGACTGATCCGACCGATCACAGTAAGCCTTTGCAAGGGCCCCCGCATCGCCGGGGGCCCTTTGCTTTTCTGCCGATGTGAGTCGATCTTCTGGGCGGCGCAGATCGGCTCATGCTGCGTCTCTTTTCAATCCCTGTGGCCCATGGCATGGCACGGGGGCACCACGCGAAAGGGCAGGGGCATGAACGACAATCTGCGTGGCGCCCTGTTGATGCTCTTGGCAATGGCGCTGTTTCGTCTCAACGAGACTTGCACCAAGCTTCTGGCCGAAAGCCTGCCGCTGACCCAGATCGTCACCCTGCGCGGCATTATCATCTCTCTTGGCACCCTGGCGATTGCCTGGCGGATGCGGGCGCTGTCACGGCCCCGAACCCGGCGCGGCTGGACCCTGCTGTCGGTGCGCTCGCTGTCCGAGGTCGGTGCTGCCTTTCTGTTCCTGCTGGCGCTGATCAACATGCCCTTGGCCAATCTCACCGCCATCGCCCAATCCGCGCCGCTGCTGCTGACCCTGACGGCGGCGCTGTTCCTGAAAGAACCACTGGGCTGGCGGCGGTTGTCGGCGATCCTGACCGGGCTGCTGGGAGTGCTGATCATCGTGCGGCCCGGCCCGGACGGGTTCAGCATCTTTGCCGCCTATGCGCTCGGCTCGGTGGTGATCGGCATTCTGCGCGACCTGACCACAAGGCGGATGCCGCGCGAAATATCCTCGATGACGGTCACCCTGTGCAGCGCGGCCACGGTGACCGGCTGTTTCGGTCTGGCGGCGCTGGTGTCGGGCGACGATTGGCAGCCGATCGACCTGTGGGCGGCGGCGCTGATCCTCGGCGCGGCGATTGCCGTGCTGATCGCCTTTATCGCCTCGATCACCGCGATGCGCATCGGCGACCTGGCCTATATTTCACCGTTTCGCTACAGCGGGCTGGTCTGGGCGCTGGTCATCGGCTTTGTGGTGTTTGACGATTGGCCCAGCGGCTCGACCCTGTTGGGTGCGGCCATCGTTGTCGGTTCGGGCCTGTTCATGATCTATCGCGAGCGGCGGCTGGGGTTGCTGCACAGCCCGAAGGCACCGCCGGGACATTAGCGCCAGTTCGGTGCTTTGCTTTGCCGGACGGCTGGTGTCATCTGGTCGGCGAGGGTGGAGAAGATCATGACAGACAATTTTCGCGGCGCGCTGCTGATGCTGGGTTCGATGGCGTTCTTCACGTTGAACGACAGTTGCACCAAGCTGCTGGCGGACAGCCTGCCGCTGTCGCAGGTGATCACCCTGCGCGGCATCCTGACCAGCCTGGCCACGGCGCTGATCGCCTGGCGGCTGGGGGCCTTCGCGGTGCGGCTGTCGGCGCGGGATCGCAACCTGATCGTGTTGCGGACGGCGGCCGAGGCGGGAACCGCCTATTTTTTCATCACGGCGCTGTTCAATATGCCGTTGGCCAATGTCACGGCGGTGCTGCAATCGACACCGCTGATCGTCACCCTGGCGGCGGCGCTGTTCCTGGGCGAACCGGTCGGCTGGCGGCGGCTGGGGGCGATCCTGGTCGGCTTTGTCGGGGTGCTGTTGATCCTCAGGCCGGGGCCCGAGGGGTTCACCATCTATTCCGCCTATACGCTGGCCGCGGTCGGGCTGGTCACGGTGCGCGACCTGGCGACCCGTAAATTGTCGCATGAGGTGCCTTCGATGCTGGTCAGCTTTGTCACCGCCACCGGGGTCACCCTTGCTTTTGCCGTTGCGGGCGCTGTGCAGGCCGACTGGGTGGCTGTGGATGCCAGATCCGGGGCGCTGATCCTGGCGGCGGCGGTGGCGGTGCTGGTGGCCTATCTGTGCTCGGTCGCGGCGATCCGCTGCGGCGAAATCTCCTTCGTGTCACCGTTCCGCTATTCGGGGCTGTTGTTCGCGCTGCTGCTGGGTCTGGTGATCTTTGGCCATTGGCCGGAATGGCCAACTCTGGCCGGGGCGGCGATTGTTGTGTCATCGGGATTGTTTATGCTGTATCGCGAACGGACCCTGGGGCTGCCGCCAACAGCACCGGTAAAAACCCCGCGGAGCTAGGCGGCATTGCGCGGATCCTGGTCCGCGGCTTGTTGACAACCCCCGCGACTCTTTCTATACGCGCGGCAATCGGCTAAGGGGGTCGCCCCACCGCCAATCAGATTTGTAGTGGTCACGATCCGGGCCAAAGGGCCCCGATCCTCTGGAATACCGCCGCGTCGTTCCCCGTGAACGTGGGGACGAATGCGGTTTTTCACGTTGCGTGGACGCGCGCGGCGTTGAAGCGAACCGCGGGGCAACCCGCAACACATGTGTTGAGAAAACGGGGAACGAAGCCCATATGCCTACGATCCAGCAGCTGATCCGGAAACCCCGGCAGCCGAAAGTCAAACGCTCCAAGTCGATGCATCTGGAGCAGTGCCCGCAAAAGCGCGGCGTCTGCACCCGCGTCTACACCACCACGCCGAAGAAGCCGAACTCGGCCATGCGGAAAGTCGCCAAGGTGCGTCTGACCAATGGTTTCGAGGTGATCAGCTATATCCCCGGCGAAAGCCACAACCTTCAGGAACACTCGGTGGTCCTGATCCGTGGCGGCCGGGTCAAAGACCTTCCCGGTGTCCGTTACCACATCCTGCGCGGTGTTCTGGATACCCAGGGCGTCAAAGACCGTAAGCAACGTCGTTCGAAATACGGCGCCAAGCGTCCGAAGTAAGAGGATTATCCGAGATGTCCCGCCGTCACGCCGCTGAGAAACGCGATATTCTGCCCGACGCCAAATATGGCGACCGGGTTCTGACGAAATTCATGAACAACCTGATGACCGACGGCAAGAAATCTGTCGCCGAACGGATCGTCTACAATGCGCTCGACCGGGTCGAAACCAAGGTCAAGCGCGCCCCGGTTGAGATCTTCCACGAAGCGCTGGAAAACATCAAACCCTCGGTCGAGGTTCGCTCGCGCCGGGTTGGTGGTGCCACCTACCAGGTCCCGGTCGAGGTTCGCCCCGAGCGTCGTGAGGCCCTGGCGATCCGCTGGCTGATCAACGCCAGCCGCGCCCGCAACGAGAACACCATGGAAGAACGCCTTGCTGGCGAGCTTCTGGATGCTGTGAACTCGCGCGGGTCGGCTGTGAAAAAGCGTGAAGACACCCACAAGATGGCCGATGCCAACAAGGCGTTCAGCCACTACCGCTGGTAATTACGACGGGTTTTCCCGACGAAGAAAGGCAGGCCGCAAATGGCACGCGTATATCCGCTCGAGCGTTATCGCAATTTTGGCATCATGGCGCATATCGATGCTGGCAAAACCACGACCACCGAACGCATCCTCTATTACACCGGCAAGTCCCATAAGATCGGCGAAGTCCATGACGGCGCCGCCACCATGGACTGGATGGAGCAAGAGCAGGAACGCGGGATCACCATCACCTCGGCCGCCACCACCACCTTTTGGCAGCGTCAGGAAGATCCGACCATCGAAGGCACGGACGACACCAAAGTGCGCTTCAACATCATCGACACCCCCGGCCACGTCGACTTCACCATTGAAGTCGAACGCTCGCTGGCGGTGCTTGACGGCGCGATCTGCCTGCTGGATGCCAATGCCGGGGTTGAGCCGCAGACCGAAACCGTGTGGCGTCAGGCTGACCGCTACAAGGTGCCGCGCATCGTCTTTGTCAACAAAATGGACAAGATCGGCGCCGATTTCTACAATTGCGTCAAGATGATCAAGGACCGCACCGGTGCGATCCCTGTTCCGATCGCTCTGCCGATCGGTTCCGAGGACAATCTCGAAGGCATCGTCGACCTGATCAAGATGGAAGAATGGGTGTGGCAGGGTGAAGACCTTGGCGCCTCGTGGGTCCGTCAACCGATCCGTGCAGATCTGCAGGACCTCGCCGACGAATGGCGCGCCACGATGATCGAAAACGCGGTCGAAATGGACGACACCGCGATGGAAGCCTACCTGGAAGGCGAAGAGCCGGACGAGGCGACCCTGCGCAAACTGATCCGCAAGGGCTGTCTGACCCTGGCCTTTGTGCCGGTCACCGCCGGTTCGGCATTCAAGAACAAGGGCGTGCAACCGCTGTTGAACGCCGTGATCGATTTTCTGCCCTCGCCGCTGGACGTGCCTGCCTATGTCGGGTTCTCGCCGGATGATGAGACCGAGACTCGCAATATCGAACGCCATGCGGACGATGCGGAACCGTTCTCGGGCCTGGCGTTCAAGATCATGAACGACCCGTTTGTCGGCACCCTGACCTTCACCCGCATCTATTCGGGCACCATCTCCAAGGGTGACTCGATGATGAACTCGACCAAAGGCAAGCGCGAGCGGGTCGGTCGGATGATGATGATGCATTCCAACGACCGCGAAGAGATCGATGAGGCCTTTGCTGGCGATATCATCGCGCTGGCGGGCCTCAAGGAAACCACCACCGGCGACACCCTGTGTGACACCAACAAGACCGTGGTTCTGGAAACGATGACCTTCCCCGATCCGGTGATCGAGATTGCCATCGAACCGAAGACGAAAAATGACCAAGAGAAAATGTCTCAGGGTCTGCAACGTCTGGCGGCTGAAGATCCGTCGTTCCGGGTCGAAACCGATATGGAATCCGGTCAGACGATCATGAAAGGGATGGGCGAGCTTCACCTCGACATCCTGGTCGATCGCCTGAAGCGTGAATTCAAGGTCGAGGCCAATATCGGCGCGCCGCAGGTGGCCTATCGTGAAACCATCGGCCATGAGGTCGAACACACCTACACCCACAAGAAGCAATCCGGTGGGTCGGGTCAGTTCGCCGAGGTCAAGCTGGTGATTTCGCCGACAGAACCGGGCGAAGGCTATTCCTTCGAATCCAAGATCGTCGGCGGTTCGGTGCCCAAGGAATATATCCCGGGCGTTGAAAAAGGCATCAAGTCGGTGATGGATTCCGGCCCTCTGGCCGGGTTCCCGGTGATCGACTTCAAGGTCACCCTGATCGACGGTAAGTTCCACGACGTGGACTCCAGCGTTCTGGCCTTTGAAATCGCCGCCCGGATGGGGATGCGCGAAGGTCTGCGTAAGGCTGGTGCCAAGCTTCTGGAACCGATGATGAAGGTCGAAGTGATCACGCCGGAAGAATACACCGGCAATATCATCGGCGATCTGACCTCGCGGCGTGGCCAGGTGTCCGGGCAGGAACAACGCGGCAACGCCGTGGCGATCGCTGCCTTTGTGCCGCTGGCCTCGATGTTCGGCTACATCAACACCCTGCGTTCGATGTCTTCGGGCCGGGCGCAGTTCTCGATGCAGTTCGCGCATTACGATCCGGTGCCGCAGAACATCAGCGAAGAGATCCAGAAGAAATACGCTTAACGGGAAGGCGGGGTGGACCCCGCCC
>NZ_JARGNH010000016.1 GCF_029213205.1 Pseudooceanicola sp. | reverse complement strand
AAATGGCCGCGTAAGTTCTACGAAGGCACCCCGCTAAAAATGGGGGGATTACCATTTCGGCTGGCGCGAAACATACATAATCCTCTTTTGGTGCGTCGCGGCTCTGGTGCCTGTCTTGTTGTTGCTGCCCTGGCGTGTCATCGCCCGAGGTGCCCAGGGCAATCCGCGTGTCCGGATAAAATCGGTGGATGGTACTCCGCCTGAATCGGAGTGGACCGTTCGAAATGCAATCGGAACGCTGGAATTCTGGCTGCTGGTGCAGGCGTTCTTCTTTACCGCCATGGCCGCCTATCTCACGACGGTACAGACCATCGCTTTTCTGATCGACCGTGGGTATCCGGCGCTGGAAGCCGCTTTCGCCTTTGGGGTTGCGGGGATGCTGTCGATTTTTGGAGTGCTTCTGTCGGGTTGGGCCAGTCAGAAGTTTGGCATCATGCGCAGCACAATGGTATCCTATGCCGGAACGCTGATCGGCATTGTTGCGCTGTTTGCCTTTTCAATCTGGCCGCACGGCGTTTTGGTTCTGATCTTCGTGCTGAGCTTTGGGACAAGTCAAGGTGCGCGCGGGCCAGTGATTTCGTCGCTCAATGCCCGCATCTTTGCACATGGTCGTGTCAGTTCGATCTACGGGCTGATCTTCATGTTGATGTCCTTTGGTGCCGCGACCGGGTCTTGGCTCTCGGGCCGACTCTATGAGTGGACCAACGATTACTCCGCGGCTTTCGTAGTGGCGGCGCTTGCCATTCTCCTGGCGGGCGCGCCATTTGTCTTTACCCGGCGGCTCACCCACGCGACTGAGATGCCACCACCCGTGATTTGAGGCAAAAAAATTCGCCGCCGGAGTTATCCGACGGCGTCTCTTTTGGTATGAACGTGTCTTACTCGGCCCGCAGCGCCATGGCTTCTTCCATCATGATGCGGGCGTCTTCGCCGTTTTCCTCAACGAAAGCATCCCAGACCGGCTTGGCCTTGGCACGCCAGGCGGGCATAGGGTCCGGTCTGGCCGAAGCCAGTCACGGTGCAATAGACCAGCCGCGGGTTGATTGCGCGTAGGCTGTCATAATCCAGCCCATAGCGCGCCAAACCACCGGTCTTGAAATTCTCCACCAGCACATCGGACTCAGCGGCGAGCTGCCGCACAAGTGCGGCGGCTTCGGGGTTGGATATGTCGATGGCAATCGACTGCTTGTTACGGTTGCAGGCCGAGAAGTTCTGCCCCTCGATCTCGGTCGAAGGGGGCCCCAGCTGCGGGTCTCGTCGCCCGACCCCGGGCGTTCAACCTTGATTACTTCTGCGCCCAGGATTTGCGCGGTCCATGGCCCCGCAAGTACCCGAGACAGATCGAGCACTCCAACCCCCTCCAGCGCCCCGGTCATGACGTCGATTTCTCAAGTCTGGCGCGCATCGACGCGAGGGATGAAGCGTAACTTCGGTCTCATGCGCAAGAGCCTGCAAGGCCGACGACAATTCCAACGTAACCGAGAGAGCCCGGTTGTAGGCTTGGCGCAGCAGGCGGCGGGTCATGCGGACCGCATGGCGCGGATTGGCCGCGATCCGCCCGGCAACGGCGCGGGCGGCCTCCATCAGGTCCTTATCCGGCACAACCCGGCTGACCAACCCATAGTCCTTTGCGGTTTCGGCGTCGATCATATCCCCGGTCAGCGTCATCGTTACGCTCTGTCGTTACGCGGGTCATGGCCTCTTTTCTTTCTGTCACCGCAAACCAAGGCCACGGGCAATGATGCCGCGCAGGATCTCGCGAGCTCCTCCTCGAAGTGAAAAACTGGGGGCGGCTAACAGGATGCGCTGGAACACCGCCGCATATTCGGGGTCTGCTGCATCATCGCGCAGCACACGGCGGGCAATTTCCGGCACGTCCTGTTCGAATAATGCGCCCAGATCCTTGACGATGGCAGCGGCGAGAACAGGCTGTTCCCCGCGCGCCAGACGCCCGGCGACCGACAGCGACATCTGCCGCAGCACCATCAGCCGGGCGATCATGCGACCCAGATCGGTGGTTTCACTGCCTGCTGATACGCGTTTGAGGCAGCGCAGCAATTCCTCTATCAGCACGTAGGAGGACAAGAACCGATCCGGTCCGCTGCGTTCAAAGGCCAGTTCCGAAATGACCTGCGCCCAGCCGTCACCTTCTTTGCCCAGCAGTGCATTCGACGGCAGAGCAACGTTGTCAAAAGAGACCTCGTTGAAATGATGTTCACCTGCGATATCGAGAACCGGGCTGACAGTGATGCCGGGCAGGCTCATGTCCACCAGGACCTGGCTGAACCCGCCATGCCGGTCGTCGGATTTACTGGTGCGGCAAAAGACGACCATGTAGTGCGCCTTGTGCCCGTAGGTCGTCCACAGCTTGGTGCCGTTCAGGACATAACCATCGGCCGTTTTTTCGGCCTTGGTCTGCACGGAAGCAAGATCCGATCCGCAGTTGGCTTCGCTCATGCCGATGCCAAAGAAACAAGTTCCCGCGGCGATGCGCGGCAGAATGGTCTTGCGTTGTTCCTCGGTGCCGTGGCGCAAAATCAGCGGTGCGCTTTGACGATCCGCGATCCAGTGGGCCGCTACGGGCGCCCCCGCTGCAAGCAGTTCTTCAACGACGATGTGTCGGTCCACCGCATTGCGGCCATGGCCGCCGTAGGCCTTGGGCAACGTCATGCCCAGCCAGCCGCGCTGGCCCAGTGCGGCGCTGAAATCCGCATCAAAACCGATCCACGAGCGGGCGCGTTCACGGGCAGGAAGATCGGCAAGAGCATCAGCCAGAAAAGTCCGCAGCTCTTCCCTCAGCGCTATCTGCGCGGGGGTTGTTGTCTCAAGCGGAAAAGTTGGAAGTGTCATCTACGTCGCCTCTCTCAGATCACAGGCGGTCAACGCAGGCCACAAATGCCCGCCACTCTGCAGCGACACTGCCCAGTCCGCCAAATGCTTGGCCCAATGTGCCTCGCTGCCGTCTTCGTCGCGCCAGGACCATAGGCGGCAGGTCAGCCGATGGAGCGGATATTCCTCGCTGAACCCGATTGCGCCGTGAACCTGATGGGAGATCGACGACACCGTCGTTGCAGCCTCTGCCGCGCGAACCTTGGCGGCCGCGGCCGAAAGCACGAAAGGGTCCGACTGTTCCAGCGCCCTATCAAATGCGGCCACGGCCATGTCGGCGGCAACTGCGGCGGCACAGCCTTGTGTTGCAAGAACGGCCAGTTGGTGCTGGATGGCTTGGTGCTTGGACAGCGGTCGACCGAATTGTTCGCGCTCGTTGCAGTAGTTTATGCACATAGCCGCAACCGCATCTGTCGTGCCCGCGATTTGAACTGCCCTCAGCATCGCCATTGCCGCGCGCAGGACGACCGGCGCACATGCGATGTGGGCGTCCGGCTTTGCCTGCGCGGCCAGGGTCAGGGTATCGCGCGCCTCGCCCGCATAGTTGAGGGCAGGCTGCCAGTCCTCGGCGCGAGGGTGCAGGACAGATACCGCCAGCCCCGCGTCGGTTTCGCAAAGCTGTACCACTGTTTTTAGGAACCGACCGAACGGAACCGCCGCCTTGCCGTCCCAGGCAAGCGCCGCCGGCCCCTCGATGGGGTCCAGGTCAGCCGCGCCCAGCACCCAGTTGGCCAGCAGTGTTTCGCCCAGTGGCAAGGCCACCCCATGCGCGGCCGCAACCCGCACCGGCGCAAAGGCCTCGCGGGCTGATAAGCCGTATCCGCCCCGATCCTCGCTTAGCAGGGCCAACGGAAAACCTGCTTCTTCCACCGCTGCCCAAAGAGCGGGGTCGAAATCCTTGCCGCCCCGGTCAGAGAAGAGCTTCTCTGCCGATTCAATGACCATGGAATAGGTCGAATCATCCATTTTGCGCCCTCAGCCTTGTTTCAGACATGTCTGCTCCCGTCTCCTCGCGCCCTGTCTTTTCACTCTGTAAAACGGTACTTCATTTTGGCAATACCACATGCATTGCAGGATGCAACGGGTTCACTGCGCTGCTCGCCAAACGGGTAATCCCGCTGGTGAGAAGAGCGCGAGCGGAAGAATTTCCTTTGGAGTCAGCTTCGCTGGTATGGGTATCATGCGCGGGGCGCGACCCCTCTCGTTTGACAATGCGATCTGGTTATTGATGCTGGTAACGTTCTCTATTTACATGCCAAAACGTATTTTTTGGGCCTGTTCGCGATCTGCACAAGCGCCGGTTCGGGAAATGACAGTGAAGGGGATAGCCGGAATGGCCTACAAACCAGTGATCGCAGCCCTACGGGTGCTCGACGTTCTGGCTGCGGTCAACAAAACGACCGGAGATGCCACGGTGGGCAAAATCCACCGGCTAACCGGACTGGACAAGGCTACCATCGTGCGGATGCTATACACGCTGAACCATGCCGGATACATCGTGCGCGACAACAACAGCCAGACCTACCGCGTGACCGGCAAGACCTTGCAGCTCAGCGTCGGTTACAACCGGCATCAAACCATCGGTGCAATCGTGTCAGAGGATTTGACTCAGTTTCGCCAAAGCATCGGCTGGCCCTCGGATGTGTCGATCTTCGACGAGGAGGCGATGCTGGTCATTGAGACATCCCGCGAGGCCGAACCGATGCGGTTCTTCCGCAAACCGGGATACCGGGCACCAATGCTCTATACCAGCCTTGGCCGGGCCTACCTTGCCTTTTGCCCGGAAGAGGAACGGCAGGCTTTCTTACAGCGCGCGCAGGAGAACCCCGCGCCGGAATTTGCCCTGTCGCGTGAACCAGACGCCTTGAAGGCTCTGCTCGAAACCGTACGGGCACAAGGCTATGCGACCATGGATGAAAGCTATTCACGCGAATACTATGAGTCTCAGTTCTTCAGTATCGGTGTTCCCATCCGCAGCCAATGGCGGGTGTTTGGCGCCATGAATATCATCTATCTGCGCCACACTATGAGCCCCGATGAGGCCCGAGATCAGTTTCTTGGCGCGTTGACCGATGTCGCCGATAGGTTAGCTGCGAAGCTCGAAGCGCATTCAGGTGACATCAACTGATTGGGAGTGACCAGGGCCTATTTCACCCAGATCGCCCGAAAATCGTTCACATTGGTGCCTGTTGGGCCGGGGCTGAACAGCGCGTCTATCGCGGCAAAGGCGCCCCAGGCATCATTCCGCGCCAGTGCCTCGGCGGGATCGACGCCCGCCGCGCGCATCGCCGCGGCAGTCTCGCCATCGGCAAAGGCCCCGGCATTGGATTCCGACCCGTCGATGCCATCGGTGTCGGCGGCGATGGCGGCAATGCCGTCGCAGCCCTCGATGGCGATGGCAAAGGCCAGCAGGAATTCGCTGTTGCGTCCGCCGCGGCCACCATCGCCATGCAGGGTGACGGTGGTTTCCCCCCCCGACAGGATCAACACCGGTGGCACAAACGGGCGTCGTTGTTCGGCGGCCTGACGGGCAATGGCGGCGTGCATCTTGGCGACTTCGCGGGCCTCGCCCTCGATCGCGTCGGACAGGATCACCGCGTTCAGCCCGTCGGCCTGCGCCAGCGCAGCCGCCGCCTCAAGCGATTGACTGGCCGAGGCGATGACGGTGGCGCGGTTGCCCTGTAGGCGGGGGTCGTCCGGAGTCGGCGCATCCTCGGCGGCGCTGGTCAGGTGCAGCAGGATCGAATCCGGCAGGGTCAGGCGATGCGCCCGGATCGCGGCCATGGCAGCGGCGCGGTCTGACATACTGGCAACGGTCGGGCCCGAGGCGACCTCGGCCGGGGCGTCGCCGGGCACGTCTGAGACCACCAGGGTAACCACCTGCGCCGGATGGGCGGCCAGTGCCAGCCGGCCGCCCTTGACCTGGCTGACCTGTTTGCGGATCGCGTTCATCGCCGAAATCGGCGCACCCGAGGCCAGCAGCGCCCGATTCATCGCCGCCTCATCGGTCAGAGACAGCCCGCGCGGCGGCGCTGCCAGCAAAGCCGATCCGCCGCCGGTGATCAATGCCACCACCAGGTCGTCCTCGGTCAGCCCGTCGAGCGCCGCGAAGACCTCTTTGGTGGCGGCCAGGCCCGCCGCGTCGGGCACCGGATGTGCAGCCTCGATCACCTTGATCGCGTGGCAGGGCGCGGCATAGCCATAGCGGGTGACCACCACGCCCTCGACCGGGCCCTCCCAGAGATCCTCGAATGCGGCGGCGAGCTGGGCCGCGCCCTTGCCCGCGCCGATCACCACGGTCCGGCCCTTGGGTCGCGGTGGCAAATGCCCGACCAGGGCGGCGCGCGGATCGGCGGCTTTGACGGCGGCGTCAAACAGGCGGGTCAGAAAGGCGCGGTCGCTGTCGGTCACTGGGATCTCCTGCCGGGAATTGTGGGCCAACCTAGGTGGTCACGCGGCCTGCGGCCAGCCCAATTGCCAAAGCCGGGCGAGGGGCCTACGCTTGTCCAATCTCGCCATTTCTGACCGGAGTTTTCCCATGGACGGCAAGTTTCAGGACAATGATATTTCCAAGGTGGTCGAAGCCGACCGCGCCCATGTCTGGCATCACCTGACCCAGCACAAGCCCTTTGAAACCGGCGAGCCGCGGGTGATCGTCGAGGGCAAGGGGATGAATGTCTGGGATCAGAATGGCACCGAATACCTTGATGCGGTGTCCGGTGGGGTCTGGACCGTCAATGTCGGCTATGGCCGCGAAAGCATCGCCAATGCGGTGCGCGATCAGCTGATCAAGCTGAATTATTTCGCCGGGTCCGGCGGCACGGTGCCGGGCGCGATGTTCGCGGAAAAGCTGATCTCGAAAATGCCGGGGATGACGCGGGTCTATTATTGCAACTCGGGGTCGGAGGCCAACGAGAAGGCGTTCAAGATGATTCGCCAGATCGCCCACAAGCGTTATGGCGGCGCCAAGCACAAGATCCTTTATCGTGAGCGCGACTACCACGGCACCACCATCGGCGCCCTGTCGGCGGGCGGGCAGGAACAGCGCAACGCCCAATACGGCCCGTTTGCGCCGGGCTTTGTCGCGGTGCCGCATTGTCTGGAATACCGCGCCCAGTGGGACGATGCCGATTATGGCCGCCGCGCCGCCGATGCGATCGAAGAGGTGATCCTGCGCGAAGGCCCGGAAACCATTGGCGGTCTCTGCCTGGAGCCGATCACCGCCGGGGGCGGGGTGATCGTGCCGCCCGAAGGCTATTGGCCCCGGGTGCAGGAGATCTGCCGCAAATACGATATCCTGCTGCATATCGATGAAGTTGTCTGTGGCATCGGGCGCACCGGCAAATGGTTCGGCTATCAGCATTACGGGATCGAGCCGGATTTCGTCACCATGGCCAAGGGGCTGGCCAGCGGCTATGCGGCGATTGCCTGCTGCGTGACCACCGAGGCGGTGTTCGAGATGTTCAAGGACGACACCGACGACCCGATGAATTATTTCCGCGATATCAGTACCTTTGGCGGCTGCACCGCCGGACCGGCGGCGGCGCTGGAAAACCTGCGGATCATCGAGGATGAGGGGCTGTTGGAAAATTGCCAGGCGATGGGCGCCCGGTTGATGGACAACCTGCGCGCCCTGCAGGAAAAACATGCGGTGATCGGCGAGGTGCGTGGCATGGGTCTGTTCTGCGGCGCCGAACTGGTCGCGGATCGTGAGACCAGGCAGCCGGTTGATGAGACGCTGGCGCAAAAGGTCGTGGCCGAATGCGGGGCGGAACGGGTGATCATCGGGGTCACCAACCGGTCGATCCCGGGGTTCAACAACACGCTGACCTTCAGCCCGGCACTGATCGCCCGACCGCAGGATATCGACCGGATCACCGAGGCGGTGGATGTGGCGCTGACCCGCGTGTTCGGCTGAGCCGATGCAGGAGATCAGCGATGCTCTGAGCCTTTCTGGTGCCGCCAGCCGGATGACCGGATCCGGTCTGCTGCCGTCGCGCTATGCGGTCACCGACCTGCTGGCCAGCTCGGTTGGCGCGGTTGGCGAGGCGCTGGTGGCGCTGATGGCCGACAGCGGGCTGGTTGCGGCGGCGCCGATGGTGAGCGTGGATCGGCGTCTGGCCTCGCTCTGGGCCGGGCAGTCGATTGTGCCGCTGGGCTGGGAGATGCCGCCGGTCTGGGATGCGATTGCCGGGCTCTATCAAACCCGCGATGGCTGGATCCGGCTGCACACCAATCTGCCCCACCACCGGGCGGCGGCGCTCAGCGTGTTGTCGGTCGCCGCTGAACGCGAGGCGGTGGCGGCGGCGGTGCGTGGCTGGGACAAGGATGCGCTGGAAACCGCGATTGTCGACGCGGGCGGGGTGGCGGCGGCGATGCGCAGCCGGGCGGAATGGCGGGCGCATCCGAATGGTGCGGCGGTCGGGGCCGAGCCTTTGGTCGCCTTCGATCAACCCGCCGCCAGTGTTGCGCCGCGCTGGGCCGGACGACCGGATCGGCCCCTGGCCGGGCTCAAGGTGCTTGATCTGACGCGGGTGCTGGCCGGGCCGGTGTCGACCCGCACCCTGGCCGGGTTCGGGGCGCAGGTTCTGCGTATCGACCCACCGGGCTGGGACGAGGCGAATGTGGTGCCCGACATCACCCTCGGCAAGCGCTGCGCGATGCTGGATCTGCGCGATGCCAGCGACCGGGCGCGTTTCGAAACCCTGCTGCGCGGTGCCGATCTGCTGGTGCATGGCTATCGCCCGGCGGCGCTGGCCGCGCTTGGCTATGCGCCCAAGGCGTTGCAGGCGCTGCGCCCGGGCCTGATCGAGGTGACGCTGGATGCCTATGGCTGGACCGGGCCCTGGGCCGGACGGCGCGGCTTTGACAGCCTGGTGCAGATGTCCTGCGGCATTGCCGACGCCGGGATGAACTGGGCCGCTGCGGACCAGCCGACACCGCTACCGGTGCAGGCGCTGGACCACGCCACCGGCTATCTGATGGCCGCCGCGGCGCTGGTGCTGTTGCGTCGCGCGGTGGCCGGCGAAGGCGCCGGGCGGGCGCGATTGTCATTGGCGCGGACGGCGGAATTGCTCTGCGCGCATCGGCAGATGGCGTCGGGCCATCTGGGATTGGCTCATCTCGAGGGGGATCATCAGGCGGCAGAGGAACAGACCCCCTGGGGTCCGGCCCGGCGCCTGCGTCCGGCACTGGATGTCGCCGGGGTGCCAATGCGCTGGGATCTGCCGGCTGCGGATCTGGGCACTGCCGACCCGGTATGGGTCTGACCCCGCACAATAGAATTCCGTAACGAAAGCAAAGGCCGGACCCCGAGAGGCCCAGCCTTTGTGCACCCCTGCAAAGGGGCCGGATCAGCCTACCAGGTGCGCGTCGATCATCGCGGGCAGATCCGCCTGGCTAACGAATAGGAAGTCGAGCGGGCTGAATTCGCCCGCGTCGAGGGGGACGCCGCTCTGGCGCAGAGGGTTCGAAATGGACCAGATAAATCAAGCTGAAGCCCCACAGCCGAAGAGGGGTTGACCCTGCGTCAATCCTTGATGATTTTCAGGGCGAGGACCAGTTCCGTTGTGGAAACGGATCGTTTCCAATTGCGAACCAATTGCCAAAGTCGCTGCCGGACGACCGGCTGGCGGGTCTATTTGCGCCAGCTGCCCAGCCAGCGCGACAGGCGCCCGCGTTTTTCCGACAGGTTGTCGCCCGCGGCGTCCCAGCTGTCACCGACATCCTCGACCAGCGGGTCGATGCGGCGGCGCTTGAACCGCAGCCAGCGCACCCGGATTGCCCAGAACAGCGCGGCGAGAATGGTCAACAAGATGATGTTGATCCAGGGGATGATCCGCACATCCGGCCCGGCCACCTCTTTTACCCCGACCGCGTTGGGAAAGATCGACATGAATTCATTGCGCCAGCCGTAATGGGTGACCGAGACCCATTTCGGGGTCTCCGGCGTGGATTTCAGATCCGCCGCCTCGGCCTGCAGGTTCGAGGTGTCGAACTTGAAATAGGGCGGCCAGCCCCAGCCGGTGTCCTCGTTGCGGTAGACCATGACCTTGCCATTGGCCTTGCGCGCCTGGATGAAGAACACATCGCGGTTCTGCAGGGTCTCGTTGGTGCCGACATCCGGGCGCGACCAGAACAGCCAATTGTCGCCCGGGTCGATGCGCTTTTCATAGGTGTCGGTGATCCGCGCAATGTCGTGTTGCGGCAGGGTGTAGTGGAAAAACGCAAAGAAAAGCAGCCAGAACAGCCCCCAGAACGCCCATTTTACATACCGCATCGCGATCCCCTTACTGATAATTTACGACATAGATGATCCCGCCGACGGCGACCAGAGGCACGATATAAACCAGCAGGATCAGCTTGCGCCGGAAACTGTCGTCATAATCCTCAAGTCCCTGGTGGATATAGGTTTCCAAATCGCCTTTGCCACCCTCGTCATGCCAACGCTGGCGCAGCTTGCCGCGCCGGACCTGCCGCGACCAGACCGACAGCGCGAGATAGACGATCGACAGCACGACAAAGCCGATAACCAGCACCGGGATGAATCCGAACATGTCCTTACCTCCGTTTCGGCACCGCGCCCCAGGGGCCAACCCGGGCGATCAGATCGTCGCGCGGATTGGAAACCGGTGGCGGCGGCGGGGTCGCGGGTTCTTCCATAGGGGCGTCATGGCCAAACAATGCGGCCCGTGCACCGGCCTTGTCCACCGCGTATTCGCGGGCCAGGAAATCGGCGACATAGCCCTTCTTGGTGTCCGACCAGGTGGCATAGGCGGCATAGAACAATTCCTTGTGGCAGATGAACAACTGCCGGACGTCCTTGGGGCTGAGTTGCGCCAGCAGCGCGTTCACCAGATCGGCATCGGGCACATCGGCGGCGCGTAGCGTATAGAAATAGGCCGGATCCTCGGATGAGATACGGGGCCATTTGCTGCCGTCCTCGGCCCAGGCGACCAGATGTCTGAGGGCGTGGTATTCCGACGGCAGGTCATCGGCATGGCGCCGGGCCAGCGCCCGGATATCGCGCCGGGTGGCGCCGACCAGGTCGAGCCCGGCCTCCTGCGCCGCGTCGACGACGATGAAATCCATCTTTTGCCGCAGGATCGCGGCCCCGTCGATGCCGCGTGCCTTGACCACCGGTTCGACCAGATCGTTGAATTCGAGGAATTTGGCGATCTGGTTGCGGTCGCCGAGGTCAAAGACATGTTTGATGCCGCGCCCCTTGAACTCTGACTTGTCGCCACCGGTGATGATCGCCGGATGATCCATATGGCGAAACACATAGGTGCCGCCGAAATGCGCCGTCCAGAAATTCTCTTGCTTGAATTCCATCTGTTTCAGCCGCACCGGATTTCGGGTCACGTCGCCGGTGCGTTTGGCGATGGTGATCATCTCGGCGATCAGCACATCGTCGAACCAGGCATCGTCCTCTTGCAGGAACCGGTCGGTCAGGCGGCCCAGCTTTTCGGCCTCGCGCACCGCGCCTCCGGTGGTGTCGGCCTCGATCGTCAGGCTGCGGATGTCCAGCAGCCGGGCCGGGTCAGAGACCGAAAACACCGAATTGACCAATTCGCCAGCGACCGCGTCGCGGGTGATCAGGGCAAAGAGTTGGCCCTCGTTCTCTTCGATGAACTGACGCAGGATGCCGCGCGAGGTGCTGAATTTGGCATTCAGCAGCGGCGCGGTTTTCTGGTCGGTGGTCAGCAGGATGAACTGCCGGTTGCAGCCGTTTTCATTGAGATAGAGGTCATCGCCCAGCTCATCGCCGATTTCGGGCGAATACCCCGAGATGTCGATGTGAAAATCGCTGAGCGCGGTGCGCTTGCCGGTCAGATGCTCCAGCGCCCGATTGTAGCGCTCGACCAGCGCCGGGGCGGCGACCGGGATCAGATTGCCGAACATCAGGCCGCGTTGGATGAGGCGTTTCATATCGCACCTTTCGACTGAGGCTGTTGCGCTGACAGAGGCCGGTGCCCGGCGGGGCGGCCGGGCGCTGGCCAGGACGATGTCCCGGCCCGGGCTGTGGGCGTTGTCCCACTCACCCCTTGCCCTCCAGATAGCGTCGCTTGGCGGCCTCCTGGCGGCCAAAGTCGCGCACCATCGCCTCGATCGCCGCCTCGTTGGATTTGTCGGCATAGCGGAATTCGCTGTCGGCGTAGCGGTTGATCTCCTGGATCACCATGTCCACCGTGATCGGCTGGCGCAGTTCCTCGATCATCGCTTTCTTGGTGTCGTAATCCTTGAACAGGAACAGATCCGGCTGTTCCATCCATTCGTCCGGCAGTTCGAAATCCATCGCCCGGACCTTGACCGCGTCGGTGATGTTCTTGATCGCCCGCCCGGTAAAGCGTTCATCCGCCTCCTGGATCGCCTTGAGGTAGCTGCCCAGCTTGGCAATCGTGTTCAGCTCTCCGATCTGGTCATGGACCCGGTCAAAGACCTGGATCAACCCGGCCTCATGCGGGCGGCCATGGCCCTCGAAACTCGCCGCCACCGCGCGCTTGATCTCCTGTGCCGAGAACAGCTGATGATCGCCCAGCGGGATCGTGTGGTTCTTGCCCATCAGCAGCGCCAGGATGTCGATGTAATCGTCCCGGGTCTTCGGCCCGTCGACCAGGAACCGCGCCCCGGCGCGCTGGCGCAGGGCGTCGTCGACATTTTCGGGATAATTCGAGAACATGCCAAAGGTGCAATTGCCGCGCACCACGGTATTGGCCCCGGCAAAGCTTTCCATCAGCACCGCGGTGATTTCCAACTGCCCGGCGCTGGATTGGCGGTCGCCACGCTTGCCCGCCAGCTGGTCGATGTCGTCGATGGTGCCAAAGCCGATGACCTGGGGGTCGATGATCGAATCGATAAAGGCCTTGGCGTTCTGGCCGGACTTGCCCTGATAGCTGTCGATGTTGTCGGTGCTCAGGTTCTGATAGCGAAAGGCATAGTCGGCGGCCTGGCAATAGTCATTGATCAGCCCGGCCATCATCTGAATCAGGGTGGTCTTGCCGGTGCCCGGCATGCCGTCGCCCATGAAGGTGAAGATGAACCCGCCAAGTTCGGCAAAGGGGTTCAGCCGCCGGTCGAAATCATAGGCCATCAACATCTTGGACAGCTTCATCGCCTGGTATTTGGCAATGTGGTTGCCGACCACCTCGTTCGGCTTTTTGAAGGTCATGGTCAGGGTGCTGCCCCGGGCCTTATGCGCCGGTTCAAAGCCGCGAATGGCGAAATCGTCGGCCTCGACCTTCCAGGCGGCGTTGCGGAACGGGTCGAGCCGGGGCGCGGTGCTGGCGCGCAGGGCAACCTTGTCCATCAGCGCCTCGGCAAAGGCGGTGACGGTGGCGACCATGCGCGGTTCGCCGTGGCCCTGTGCGGCGATGTCCTGATCAAGCTCCCAAAGCGCGCCATGCAGGGCCAGCTGGTTGTTGTCGGTCAGCATCTCTTCGATATCGCCGAGTTCGACCGTGATCTCGCCGACATGCGGGGCCAGAAGAAAGGCGGTGGCATTGGCAAAGACATGCAGGGTGACCAGCGCCTCGGCGGCCAGAAGCTCGGAAAATTCGGTCTTGCGGTTGGCGGGCAGGGCGTTTTCCAGGTTCAACCGCTTGAGATCGGCCAGCCCGGTCTGTTCGCCATAGGTTTCGGCCAGGGCCAGCGCGATGGCCAGTGCCCGGCGCAGCCCGGCGGTGACCGCCGCCTGGCGCGGCGAGACCAGCGGATCCTCACCGTCGCTGGCCGCGATCCGGTCGATCAGCCGCACCCCTTCGGGGCGTTCGATCCGCCGGGTCACCAGCCCCGGGGTGGTGGAGCGGAACCGCCGCCTTGTGCCGATGCCGGGTGAGCGTTCCTCGGTCGCCGCAGGACTCGCGGCCCGGCCGATCCGCGGGGCGTGATCAAAGCCGTCGAGCAGGGCAAAGGCGGCATCGTAATGCTTGCGGATGTCCTCTTCGCGCAGTTCCATCTGGTCCGAGGTCAGGCTCATCGCGTTTCTCTCCGCTTCCTCTGGTCACAAATATCCCCGCCGGAGGCTTTAAATCCATAACCCGCCCATCCCGGCCCACGCGCCCGGCGGGGCGGATGCGCAAGGGATGCCAGAGCAAGCTCCGGCAGGCCTCCGGCGGGAATATTTTGGGCAAGATGAAGTCTCATCGGTAGCTCAAGACCTTACCATCCCCGGCGACCACGAATTTGCGCACGCTGGAGAAGCCGGCGGGCTGGTTTTCGGCCAGCACCTGGTAGGGGCGGGTGGGCAGGATGATCGCCCGCTCCATGGTGGTGGCGCCGGTGTCGGCGCCGCGGCCGGAGAACGGGTCGAGCGCAAAGACCTCGCGCTCGACGCTGGAAAACCAGCCTGCGCGTTCGGTCTTGACCCGTTCGGAATGCAGATCCTCCTGGGTCCAGGCCAGCGCCCAATCTTCGCCCTCCGGCGCTGCGGCATCGGCGAGCACATCGCGGATCGGGCCGGTCTGGCGGGTGAAGGCATGCGAATACATCGGGCCGATGTGAAAGCGGCGCAGGCGTTTGGGATGCAGATCGTCGAAATCTTCGTCAAAGCCACGGGCGATGGTCAGCAGCTTCAGCCCGCCCAGCGATTGCGCGATCAGATGCGCCTGCGCCTCGGGCCAGCGGCGTTCGTCCTTGGGCAGGGCGGTGCGGCCGGTGTCCTCGACCTCCATCAGATAGATCACCGGCAGGTTGATCTGGCTGTCATAGACCGACCAATGCAGCAGATAGCGGCGGCGGTCGTCAAAGCCGGCCAGCCAATGCGCCTCGGGGTCGTTGCGTGGCCAGAACAGCGAGCCGCGCAGCAATTCCTGGTAATAGAGCCGCTGCGACAGGGCGAACTGCAGCTTTGTCGGGATTTCGGTGTCGCGGATGATCTTGCTCAGCATCTGCTTTTTCAGCTCGTCGGCGCTGGGCATGTCGCGCAGGTGGCGTTCGGCCTGATGCGCGTCATTGGCCATCACCAGCAGCTCCTGCGCCGCCGGAAAGCCGCTTTCGTGATCGTCGATGGTGAGCGAGCCAAAGAACCGACCGGTGTCGCGCCCGGCCAGCAGGTATTTCATGCTGAGCGCGCGAAAGCTGTAGGTCAGCGCGGAGACATGACGGGCGATGATCTGGGTTTCATGGCTGGCGAACGTGCCTTCGGCCTCCATCACCGCGGCGACGCGGGGCAGGTGGCCGGTGATCCGCTCGAATTTGCGGAAATAGCGGCGCGAGGCCCAGGTGTCGGTGATCCCGACGTGGTCACTGGCGGCTTCAGCCATGCGGAACGGTCATTTCTGCAATCATCATTTCTGGCGCGTTTCTGGACTGGTGCATTTTCTGGCGACTTCAGGCGCCGTAGAGATTCTTGTCGTGCTTTTCGACGATCTGCTGGAACCGGCGGGCAAAGCGTTCGTCGGCCTTGGCCTTTTCCTCGAGCACCTTGCGGGCAAAGACCATATGGCCTTCATGCGCCTCCAGCATATCCGCCATCTTGGCGTTGGTGGCGGCGCCGATCTGCGCCATCGCCTGCTGCGCCTGCTTGTCGGTTTCGGTGCCGATCTCGTTGATCTTGTGCGCGACGTCCTGCTGCTGCGCGGTCTTCAGCGATTTGGTCAGCGCGTCATAGAGCACCACCCGTTGCTTGGTGTCGGTCTGCAGCTTGTTGATCAGAACCATCTGCGTCGCCGCCTGGTTCTGCAGGCTGTCGACCCAGGTCTTGCCTTTTTCGATATAGCGTTCCAGCGTCTGGCTTTTTGCCACCTTGACCTGCTCGTCCTGGACCAGCGCGTTGTAGCGCTTGTTCGCCTCGGCCAGTTCGGTTTCCAGCTTGGTGCGGGCGGCGGCGTCTTGTTCGACCGAGATCTTGTTTTCCAGCTCGATGATCTTGGGATCCATCGCCAGGATCTCGGCGCGCACGCTTTCCAGCTCTCCCACCGTGGCTTCGCGGTCTTCCAGGGTTTCACTCAGGTTGGTTTCAACCTGGGCCTTCTGGGTGTTCAGCACATTCAACTGGCCCTGCAGCAGGGAGGTGATCACGTCGGATTTGCCGATCAGGTCCTGCAGCTTGTCGTCGATGCTGGCGCTGCGCATCCGCTCCTCCCGCATCGAATCGGCCTTGTGCTTGGAAAAGAAGCTGACAAAGCTCTCCCAGCCGGTTTTCGAGCGCATCTCGTCGAAATCCTTGGAAAACGCGGCGGTGACATCGTCCAGCCCCATGATCAGTTCGGCGATATTGGCGTTCATCACATCGGCATGGGCATGCACGTCGTCGAGCGAGGCGTTCTCGATGTCGATCATCGCGTCGTCGCCCGATTTCATTTTCTGGCGGGCGGTTTCGATCCGGCTGGTCAGCTCCGCGATCTTGGCCTGCGCGGTGGCAACCTGTTCCTGGCTTTCGCGGACCTGAGCGTCGAAATCGGCCATCTGTCTCTCCGTATTGCAAATGCTGATATCTATATTGGCATGATTTACGCAGATTTCACCGGCGCGTCACCGGAAATCGGGGTCAGGATGTCCTGACTTGATCCGTGCGGCACCCGCCTGCATTTTGAAGGGGCATTGATGCGGGCCGCCCGGTGCGGTTCTGAAACGGGAGAATTCAGATGAAAAATTTGGTTGCGGCGACCGCTATGGTTTTGGCCGGTCTGTCCCCGGTGTCGGCGGACGAGGTGGCGGATACGCTGCAAAGCGCGCTGAACGCCTATAATGACGGCGATTTGCAATATGCTCTGGAAGAGCTGGAATATGCCAAGCAGCAGATGTTGGCGATGAAGACCAATGCCCTGGGAGCGTTCCTGCCCGAGGCGCCCGAGGGCTGGACCCGTGAAATCAACAACGAGATGAACGCGGCGCTGGGCATGATGGGCGGCGGTGTCGGCGCCGAAGCGGAATATTCCGGGCCGGGCAAGAAGTTCAAGATCACCATTCTGGCCGACAATCCGATGGTCGCGGCGATGGGCGCGATGATCAACAATGCCAATGCCATGGGCGCCAAGATCGAGCGCGTTGGGCGCGAGAAGTTCATGGTCAAGGACGACACCGCCCAGGGGATGATCGACAACCGGATTCTGGTGAAGGCCGAGAAGGGCGAAATGGACCAGATGCTGGCGGTTCTCGGCACCATGGATTTTCGCGGTCTGGGCCGGTTCGGCGACTGACCGCTGGGGCCGTTCTGACGCGCCGAGCCGTCCGCTTTTCATTGTGCCCGGCCATGGATACCGTGGCGGGACAATTGAGGAGGCGTGCCGTATGGCTGAATTTCTGTCGCCAGGGGCGGCCAATCTGATCACCGATGTCGCCGGGCTGCGAGTCGGCAATGCCGCGGATTCCACGCTGCGCTCGGGGGTGACGGTGCTGACCGGCGATGCGCCGTTCACCGCCGGGGTGCATGTGATGGGCGGCGCGCCCGGCACAAGAGAGACCGACCTGCTGGCGCCGGACAAGACGGTCGAGACGGTGGATGCGCTGGTGCTGTCGGGCGGGTCGGCCTTTGGCCTCGATGCCGCCTCGGGGGTGATGGACCGGCTGCGCGCCCTGGGGCGCGGCTATGCCGCCGGGGCGCATCGGGTGCCGATCGTGCCTGCGGCGATCCTGTTCGATCTGGCCAATGGCGGCGCCAAGGATTGGCTGGACAATCCCTATGCCGGGCTGGGCCGGACGGCCTTTGACGCAGCGGCGGCGGAGTTTGCGCTGGGCACCGAGGGTGCCGGCAGCGGCGCGATGACGGCGGGATTCAAGGGCGGGCTCGGCTCGGCCTCGATCGTGTTGCCCTCCGGCCATGTCGTCGGGGCGCTGGTGGCGGTGAATGCGATTGGCAGCGCTGTGGTCGATGGCGGGCCGCATTTCTGGGCGGCACCGTTCGAGCTGAACCATGAGTTCGGCGGATTGGGGGGGGCGCAAAGCTGGCCCGACCCGCATTGGCCGGTGACCAAGGCCAATGCCGCGCGCAACACCACCATCGGCATCGTCGCCACCGACGCGGCGCTGAGCCAGGCGCAATGCACCAGGCTGGCGGTGGCGGCGCATGACGGCTTTGCCCGGGCGCTGGTGCCCTCGCATACGCCACATGACGGCGATCTGATCTTTGCCGCCGCCACCGGGGCCAAGGTGATGGACCTGCCAGCGATGGACACGTTGATGCTGGGCCATGCGGCGGCGATCTGCATGGCGCGGGCGGTGGCGCGCGGGGTCTATGCGGCGCGCTCGGAGCCTGGCGATGTGTTTCCAGCCTGGTCTGCGCGGTTCGGTGCAGGCGGGTAGCGTCGAGGGGGGCTGTCGGCCCCCCGCTCGAGCAGGCCCGAGCCCCCCCCCGAGAATATTTCTGGCAAGATGAAGCGGGGGCGGTTGCGGTGGCCCGACGCGCCGGGTTCTGGACAAATGCGGCCTCAGGTGGAAAGGCTAGGGCAGCATTATCGCAGGAGGAGCCGTCATGGTGCACCAGGCAACTGATCTGAAATCGCTGTTGAAAGACCCGACCCTGCTGGTCGAAGCCGCCTATCTGGCAGGTGACTGGGTGGCCGGGGACGAGGGCACATTCGAGGTGACCAACCCGGCGCGCGGCGATGTGATCGCCAGGGTCGCTGACCTGAGCCGGGCGCAGATCGCCCAGGCCATCGATGCAGCCCATCTGGCGCAAAAGGACTGGGCGGCGATGACCGGCAAGGAGCGGGCGGTGATCCTGCGTCGCTGGTATGACCTGATGATGGAGAACCAGGACGATCTGGGCACCATCCTGACCGCCGAACAGGGCAAGCCGCTGGCCGAGGCCAAGGGCGAGATCGCCTATGGTGCCTCGTTCATCGAATTCTTTGCCGAAGAAGCCAAACGGGTGTACGGCGAGACCATCCCCGGCCATCAGCGCGACAAGCGGATCATGGTGCTGAAGCAGCCGATTGGCGTCGCGGCCTCGATCACGCCGTGGAATTTTCCGAATGCGATGATCACCCGCAAGGCCGGCCCGGCACTGGCGGCGGGGTGTGCTTTTGTCGCGCGTCCGGCGCGGGAAACGCCGCTGTCGGCGCTGGTGCTGGGTGTGCTGGCGGAACGGGCCGGGATCCCCAAGGGGGTGCTGTCCATCGTCACCTCGTCGCGCTCTTCCGAGGCGGGCAAGGAATTCTGTGAGAATCCCAAGGTGCGCAAGCTGACCTTCACCGGCTCGACCGAAGTCGGGCGGATCCTGCTGAAGCAGGCCGCCGATCAGGTGATGAAATGTTCGATGGAGCTGGGCGGCAATGCGCCGTTCATCGTGTTTGACGATGCCGATCTGGATGCCGCCGTCGAGGGCGCGATCATGTGCAAGTTCCGCAACAATGGCCAGACCTGCGTCTGTGCTAACCGGATCTATGTCCAGGCCGGGGTCTATGATGACTTTGCCAAACGTCTGACCAAAAGGGTCAGCCAGATGCAGGTCGGCGACGGGCTGACGGCGGGGACCGATCTGGGGCCGCTGATCAATGCGGACGCGATCATCAAGGTGCAAGAGCATCTGGCGGATGCGCAATCCAAGGGCGCGACGATGATCTATGGGGATGGCAAACCGGCGCAGGGGCCGGGCAATTTCCTGCCGCCGACCATTGTCACCGGGGTGACCCAGGATATGCAGGTGGCGCGTGACGAAACCTTTGGGCCGCTGGCGCCGCTGTTCAAGTTCGACACGGTGGACGATGTCATCGCGATGGCCAATGACACGATCTTTGGTCTGGCGTCCTATTTCTATGCCAAGGATCTGAGCCGGGTCTACAAGGTCGCCGAGGCGCTGGAATGCGGCATCGTCGGGGTCAACACCGGCATCATCTCGACCGAGGTGGCGCCGTTCGGCGGGGTCAAGCAATCGGGGCTGGGCCGCGAGGGCAGCCATCACGGCATCGAGGATTATCTGGAGATGAAATACGTCTGCCTGTCGGTCTGACCGGAGTCACCGAATTGCGAACGCCCGGCCCTAACCGGCCGGGCGTTTTGCGTTGCGGTCAATCGCTGGTCAGCAGCACCGCCTCGACCCGGCGATTGCGGTCGCGCCCCTCGGCGGTCAGATTGCTGGCGATCGGGGCGAGATAGCCCATGCCTTCAGCATCGAGCTGGCCACGGGCGACGCCGTAGCGATCGACCAGCCGGTCGAGCACCGATTGGGCGCGGCGACGGGACAGGGCGATATTGCCCTCGAGCGAGCCCTTGGTGTCGGTATGGCCGACCAGGGCAACCCGACGGTCGGGATGGGCGATCAGATAGGCGGCAAGGCTTTGCAGGCTGTCATAGGCGTGATCAGACAGTTCGGCCGAGCCGGTGACAAATTCCAGATCGGCCAGCGCCGCGTGGCCATTGCGCTCCAATTGCTCAGCCAGCGGCGCGGCGGCATCGGCAGGGCTTCGATCGGGATCGGGCGCCGGTTGCCCAGAGGACGCATCTGCGCGTGGCGGGTTCAGCCCGGGGCTGCCCTCGGGGGTGATCAGCACGATCTGGACATAGCCCAGGGCCCCGGCGCGGCTGGCCAGGATCATCACATGATCGACGCCGTCGGCGCCATCGCGTCGGGCGCTGAACACCCGATAGTCGAACAGATCGACATACATCGCGGGCGCGGCGAGCACATCGAGCGCATAGCGGAAATCAAAGCCGCCACAGGCGCGGTCAACGCATTCGAACAGCGGGTCGAACCCGGCGCTGGCGAATTGCGCCTTGAGCGGCGCCAGCAATTGCTGGGTGGTCATCCTCTGACCGGGGATTTGCCAGGCCAGGCGGCTGACCTGGCCATTGACTTCGAGCACCGGCAGGCGGCCCTCGGCAAACGGGCCGATGGGCAGCGCAAAGGTGTCGGGCGCGGTCACGATCTCGGCGGTTGACCGGGCGGTGGTGGGCAGCGCCAGGTCAATCGCCTGCGCCGCTGCCGGTTGCGGCAGCAGCACCGCCGTCACCAGAGTAGAGCCCACCAACAGTCGCATCGCCAAGTTGCGAGCCCGCGCCCGCAGGCGCATGTTAGCGCGCCAGCGAATGATATTCATCATTCGGGCGCATGTCGGAGCCCGAGGCGACCCGGTTGGTCATGTTGAAAAACGCCGCAACGCTGGCAATGTCCCAGATGTCGCGGTCGGAAAATCCGTTGTCGCGCAGGGTCTGACGATCGGCTTCCTCGACCGCGTGGCTTTCGGTGGTCAGCTTGGCGGAGAATGCCAGCATCGCCCGCTGCTTCGGGGTCACCGGCGCAGTGCGCCAGTTCATCACCAGATGCTCACCCAATTGCGGATCGCCTGACAATTCCCGCACTGTGGCGCCATGCGCGGTCAGGCAGTAAAAGCATTTGTTGATCGACGACACCGTGACCGCGATCATCTCGCGCTCAAGCTTGGTCAGGCCGCTGTCGGCCAGCATCATGTCGTTGTAGAGACTGGTAAAGGCGTTCAGCTTGTCGATGTCAAAGGCATAGGCCTGCAGCACGTTGGGGATCATGCCCAGCTTGTCCTGACAGATGTCGAAATATTTCTTGGTCGCCGGTGGCAACGGATCGGCCATCGGCAGGTCGAGGGCGGTGACGGTTTGTTTGTTGGCGCTCATTTAAATCTTCCTCAGGTTAATTGACGGTAATGATAGCCGCCGACATGATCCATTCCGAGGCCGGAATAGAGCGCGTTGGCGCCGGTGTTGGCTTCGGTGCAGGCCAGCGCGAGGGTGCTGGCACCTTCGTCCTGTGCCCACATCGCAGCGTCGATGGTGGCGCCGCGTCCCATGCCGCTCCGGCGTGCGGACCGGTGCACTTCGAGCGCGTGCAGCATTGCCACATCGCCGTCGACAGAGACAAAGGCGGCGCCGCCCGGCGCATTGCCGATCCGCCCGAGCAACGCGGTTTTCGGTTCCGAGGCCCGGTGCATCACCGCCACCCGTTCGGGACCGATTCCGCCCTCGCGCCAGAGTTCCAGCATATAGGCCAGCGGGCCCCAGCCATGGATGGTCTTCACATCCTTGTCGTTTTTTTCCAACGCGGCGATCTTTTGCACCGGGGCGGCATAGATCCGGGTCGGATCGACAATGGCATAGCCGCGGTCGGCCAGCGTGGAATCGAGGCTCTCGTCGCCGGGACGGATCTGAAACAGCGGAACCTGGCCAAGCGCGCGCATGGCGGCCTCGGCGGCGTCGATATCGGCCTCGGACGCAGGACCATTGGCGGTTGCCGCCGACACCCGTTTGCCGCCACCGGCGCCGTCGTGGATGGTGAAGGGGCCAGAGGTCGAGGTTGCTGCGGCGGGCCAGGTGACCTCCAGCGCGGCGAAGAGGCGGTTCAGGTCAGTCATTTTGGAAATCTTTCTGCAAGGCGGGTCATTGCCGCGTCGATCATTGCACCGTCAGTGCCACGGATCACAATATTGGTGCCATAGAGGCCGTCACGTTGATAGGGGTAAGAACCGATCGAGAGATCGGGATAATCCTTGGCCAACTGGCCCAGCGGCTCGGCAATCTCGCCTTCGCCGCGCTGGATCCGGTAGGTCTGACTCAGTAGAGGCTGACCGCCGGTGATTGTCGGCAGCACGCTGGCGACCATCGCTTCGAACACCTGCGGTACCCCGGCCATGACATGCACGTTCTCAATGGTGAATCCGGGGGCGGTGGAGACCGGATTGTCGATCAATTTGGCCTTGGCCGGGATCCGCGCCATCCGCATCCGCGCCTCGGTGATCTCGACCTTGCGACGGGTGAAGCTGGCCTCAAGCAGGGCACGGGCGTCGTCGCGCACGTCGATGCTTTGCCCGAAGGCCTCGGCCATGCTGTCGGCGGTAATGTCGTCATGAGTCGGCCCGATTCCGCCTGAGCTGAACACTTCATCATAGGCGGCAGAAAGGGCGCGCACGGCATTGATGATCGCGGTCTTGTCATCGCTGACGATGCGGACCTCCTGCAGGTCGACACCGTGTTTTGTCAGCTCCTGCGCCAGATGGTGCATGTTCGCGTCGCGGGTGCGGCCGGACAGGATCTCATCGCCGATCACCAGCATCGCGGCGGTTGGATTGGGCATTCGCGGCCTCCTTGAGTGCGTCTTGCCATGGGTATAGGCGGGGCACATGCGGTTTCAACCCCCCCTCGTGCCCGCCCGGCTGATCCGTCGCTACAAGCGGTTCCTTGCCGATATCCAGCTGGAGGATGGCCGCGAGGTGGTGGCGCATTGCGCCAACCCCGGCGCGATGCTGGGACTGGCGGAACCGGGGATGCGGATCTGGGTGGAACCGAACGATGATCCCAAGAAAAAGTTGAAATACGGCTGGCGGCTGGTCGATCACGAGAACGGACATTTCACCGGGGTCGACACCTCGGTGCCGAACCGGGCATTGCGCGCGGCGCTGATCGCTGGGGCGGTGGCCGGGCTGGAGGGCTATGATACGGTGCTGCCAGAGCAACGCTATGGCCAGAACAGCCGGGTCGATTTCCTGATGCGCGGGGCCGGGCGACGCGATGCCTATGTCGAGGTGAAATCGGTCACCCTGTCGCGGCAGGCCGGGCTGGCGGAATTCCCCGACAGCGTCACCGCGCGCGGCCTGAAACACATGCATGATCTGGCCGAGATGGCGCAGCAGTGCCATCGCGCCGTGCTGGTGTTTCTGGTCCAGCGCAGCGATTGCGACCGGGTCAGCCTGGCCGCAGATATCGACCCGGCCTATGCGGCGGGTTTTGCCCGGGCGGTGGCGGCAGGGGTCGAGGTGATGGCGCTCGGCTGCCGGATCACGCCTGAGGGCGCCTGGCCCGACGCGCCGCTGCCAGTGCAGACCGGATAAGCGGGAGGTCGCAAATTGCGACAAATTTCTGCCAAGTCTCTGGAAATCCGTTCCGGGGCGGTCTATTTCCTCCGGGAACGCATATCCCGCTTGTAATCCAAAAGGCGCCTGACGTGGACAAAGACAACCGCGGCCGCATGACCCGTGACGGGATTCGCATTTATGAGGATGCGGATTTCAAAGGCATGCACAAAGCCGGCGCGCTGGCGGCCGACATTCTCGACCGGATCGCTGAACATGTGTTTCCCGGGCAGACCACCTCCGAGATCGACCGCCAGATCGAGGATTGGGTGAACGAGGCCGGGGCGACCTCGGCCACGATCGGTTACAAGGGCTATCGCCACGCCTCGTGCATTTCGGTCAACCATGTGGTCTGCCACGGCATTCCCGGCGCCAAGGTGCTGAAAGCCGGGGATATCCTGAATATCGATGTCACGGTGATTGTCGATGGTTGGTTTGGCGACACCTCGCGGATGTATGCCGCCGGGGCGTTGAGCCGCAAGGCCGAGCGGCTGATCCAGATCACCCATGATTCCCTGATGAAGGGGATCGAGGCGGTCAAGCCGGGCAATACCTTTGGCGACATCGGCCACGCGATCCAGAGCTATGTCGAAGCGCAGCGGATGTCAGTGGTGCGGGATTTCTGCGGCCACGGGCTCGGCCGGGTGTTTCACGCGCCGCCGAACGTGCTGCATTATGGCCGTCCCGGCACCGGCCCGGTGCTGGAAGAGGGCATGTTCTTTACCATCGAGCCGATGGTCAATCTGGGCCGTCCGGAAACCAAGGTGCTGGCCGATGACTGGACCGCGGTGACCCGCGACAAGTCGCTGTCAGCACAATTCGAACACTCGGTCGGCGTGCGCGCCGACGGGGCGGAGATTTTCACTCTGTCGCCGGCCGGATTGTTTTATCCGACGTCTGCCCAGGACTGACGCGGGCGGTTTTTCGTGAAAACCTGAGACATGGGGGCGCTGCCCCCGCCGCCCCTGCGGGGCGACTCCCCCGGGATATTTGGAACCAGAGGAAGCCGAGATGGCGGTCCTAAGTTCCTCTGGTCCAAAATATCCCCGCCGGAAGCTCCGAGTGGAACATCGTAACCCTTTGAAACAAAATCGACTCTGACAGCGTCATGCGCCGGTGGCAGAAATCCCCAGCAAACAGGATGTGCAAAGCCCCGCCGCGCGATCATCTCGGACGGGCCCTTGGTCGCCGTAGATGAATCGCAGCAGAGTCACGAGTATTGTCCCATATTGTTAAAACAGATGGGGTGGATGGCTCCCGCCCGCGGCATCGCAATGCGCCATACTGCAGGTGTCAGAATCTGCGATCGAGAGGAGCCACCGATGCAAGTTACCACCGTCGGCCTGGATTTGGCCAAAACCATCTTTCACGTTCATGGCGTCACAGAAGACGGGCAAGTTGCCTTCAACCGTCCTTTGCGCAGGTCTCAGGTGCTGGCATTTTTCCAACGCCTTGCCCCCTGTCTTGTCGGCATCGAAGCCTGCGCATCGAGCCACCACCGGGGTCGTGAGCTTTCGAGATTGGGGCATACCGTCCGGCTAATGCCGCCGATGTATGTCAAGCCATATGTGAAGCGCGGAAAATTCGATGCCGTGGATGCCGAGGCGATCTGCGAGGCGGTGACCCGGCCTACGATGCGCTTTGTCGAGATCAAGTCGGAAGAGCAGCAGGCTCTGCTGTCGTTGCACCGGGCACGCGATTTTGTGGTCCGCCAAAGCACACAGCTCATCAACATGCTGCGCAGCCTTGCTGCGGAGTTCGGCATCGTCCTTGCCCGCGGCGTCGCCCGTGCCATCGATTTTGCGAAAGGGATTACTGAAGGAGGTCACACCGCGCAACCATTCCAGCGGTGGCAAGGAACGATTGGGCAAGATCACCAAGATGGGCGACCGGTATCTGCGGCAGCTCATCGTGGTCGGCATGACGTCTCGCGTCCGACAGGTCGCCAATCACCCCCCCCCTGGCTCGCGGACCTGTTGCAACGAAAACCAGCACGCCTCGCCACGGTCGCCATGGCCAACAAAACGGCGCGGATCATGTGGGCCGTGCTGACGAAGAACGAACCATACAGGCCGCACGCGGCTTGGTCGAAGTAGAAACAACAGAGATAGCAAGGCCAACGATGTGATGGTGTACCCTTCAGCCGTAACGACCAGGAAACTCCGCCGAATGTCCCGGGCGTCACTGCCCGCAAAGCAGTTAGGAACCTGATCTGCGGATCCGATCAGGGCCAGCGGTCATGACCGCGCAAACAGGCCGGACACAAGACCGCTTCTGCAAGGGTATTCAGCCACATTTAACCCTTGTTATGCGGGAGCCATCCACACAGGACATTCGCCAGTCACCCGAATCTAAAGTTCGGCACATCGGTTTTTCTGGGTACGCTGGCAGACCCGCTTGACGGATGCGAGGATCTCGTCGGCGGATTTGACCCATCGGTATGGCTTGAGGTTCTCGTTGTGCGCCTCGATGAAGGCGGCAATGTCGGCCTCCAGTTCGGCGCTGGATCGGTGGACACCCCGTTGCAATTTCTTGCGTGTCAACGCGGCGAAGCAACGCTCCAGCTGGTCGAGGTGGGCGTGAAATGCACCTGCCAGTGCGGGCGGCGCGCCAGCCACGCCTTGACGCGCGGCGTCTTGTGCGTGGCGTAGTTGTCCATCGCCAGATGCACCTGCGGGCCGTCCGGCCTGCCGCCTTGTGTCGCCGAACCTGTGCCTCGAGGAAGGCGTGTTCCTCGTCGCGCAGAACGACCGCGTTTGCCAAACGCCCCACCATCGCATCATCTCCCGATATACATCAGGTCAATGACACGAATTATGGTTCCAGGTGGCTAGGGCTGGGACTCCGGGCCAAAGACCGCCGCGCGCAGCCGGGCGCGAAACGCCTCGGGGTCAAGGTCATAGGCGGTGCAGGCATCGGCAAGCCTGTGGAACCCGGAAACCGGGCAGCCGACGCAGCTCATCTTGTGGCGAAAGAAGACCGCCGCCGCGGCCGGCCAATGCCGAAACAGCGTGTCGAGGGTCATGTCCGGGTCATCGAAATCCGGTAAGCACACAGTCCTGATCCCATGCCATTTCCCCCGAGCATAGCCAGCCCGGCCCGCTCCGATGTTGTGGAAACGCAAATTGGGGTGAGGGACACTGGAGGCGAGTAGGAGAATCGAACTCCTGTACACGGATTTGCAATCCGCTGCGTAACCACTCCGCCAACTCGCCGCCGTGGTGGAGGGCGTTTAGCTGATCCTGCGGGGCCTCGCAAGGGTGAAGCGGTGGGCCGGGCGTCGCTCATGCGTTGCCGGGAGGTTCCATCTGTGCCAATACAAACTACAAGGATTCTGCTGGGAAGAGAGACGACACATGGCCGATTATGCAGCCCGCAGGACGACGATGGTTGACGCACAGGTCCGCCCCTCGGATGTGACCAAATTTCCGATCATCGACGCCATGCTGAGCGTGCCGCGCGAAATTTTCGTGCCCGCTGAAAAACGTGAAGCCGCCTATCTGGGCGAAAATGTCGATCTGGGCGGCGGGCGTGTGATGCTGGAACCGCGGACATTGGCCAAGCTTCTGGACGGGCTGGATATTCGGGGCGATGAGCTGGTGCTCGATCTTGGCGCGGCCCAGGGCTATTCCGCCGCCGTCATTGCCCGCATGGCCGAGGCGGTGATCGCCGTCGACGAGGCCGATATGCAAGGCGGCGCCCTGGAATTGCTGGGTCAGATCGGTGCCGACAATGTGGTGCTGCACGAAGGCCCGCTGACCGAAGGCGCGGCCGAGCACGGCCCCTATGACGTGATCGTGCTGGAAGGCGCGGTCGAACATCTGCCCGAGGCCCTGCTCGACCAGCTCAAGGACGGTGGCCGGATCGGCTGTCTGTTCATGGAAGGGCCGCTGGGCGTTGCCCGGATCGGGTATAAGGTGGATGGCAAGATGAACTGGCGGTTTGCCTTCAATGCGGCAGCGCCGGTGCTGCCAGGATTTGAACGACATCGCGCTTTCACGCTATAACCGACGCAAACAGCCCGTTTGATAGACAAGGAAGAGCCGTATGATTGCTAGAAATCTAGGACTGGCGACGGTAATGACACTGGGTCTGGCACTTTCGGCGCCGCTGGCCCGGGCGCAAACGCTGGCCGATACGCTGGTCGCGGCCTATAATAATTCCGGGCTTTTGGAACAGAACCGGGCGCTGCTCAGGGCGGCGGATGAAAGCGTGCCCCAGGCGGTGTCAGCGCTCAGACCGATCCTGAACTGGAGTGCCAATGTCTCCCATAGCTGGACTCGCGCCAGCAGCGCTTCGTCCGGGTTCACCGCGACCACCTCACGGTCGACCGCGCTGTCGCTGGGGCTGTCGCTGCAATTGCTGATCTATGATTTCGGCGCCTCCAAGGTGCGGATCGACGTCGCCAAGGAAAGCGTGCTGGGCACCCGGCACAATCTGATTGCCGCCGAACAGCAGGTGCTGCTGCGCGCGGTGCAATCGTTTTTCGAAGTGCGCCGCGCCACCGAAACTCTGACCCTGCGGCAGAACAACCTGCGCTTGATCACCCAGGAATTGCGCGCTGCGCGCGACCGGTTCGAAGTGGGCGAGGTCACCCGTACCGACGTCTCGCTGGCCGAAGCCCGCCTGGCCGCCGCCCGTTCGGGCCTGGCTGCCGCCGAGGGGGCGCTGAACCGCGCCAAGCTGGAATACCGCGCCGCGACCGGGGTTGTTGCCAAGGGCCTCACCTCACCACGCAGTCTGCCAGGCCTGCCTGCCACGGTCGATGCCGCGATGATGGCCGCCGCCCGTCAGCACCCGGATGTGCTGGCCGCGCAGCAAAACGTCACGGTTGCCGAGCTGAACGTGACGCTGGCCGATCTGGCGCTGCGGCCCACGGTCAATCTGAATGCGACCTACGGGCTGACCGAAAACCTGAACAACAAAGGCTATTCCAGCGGGCTGACCGTCGGCATCGGCGCTTCGGGTCCGATCTATGCCGGTGGCCGACTCAGCTCGTTGCAGCGGCAGACTTTCGCGCAGCGTGACGCCGCGCGTTCGAATCTGCATGTGGTGGTGGACAATGTGCAGCGTAACGCAGGCAACGCCTATTCCGACGTGTTGGTTGCCCGCGCCTCGCGGCTGGCTGGTGAACAACAGGTCCGCGCCTCCGAGATCGCCTTTCGCGGCGTGCGCGAAGAATCGACGCTTGGATCACGCACCACCCTGGATGTTCTGAACGCCGAGCAGGAATTGCTGCAGGCCCGCGCCGATCTGATTTCGGCGCAGATCGATGAATATATCGGTGCCTATGCGCTGTTGGCGGCACAGGGCAGGCTGACGGCGGCGCATTTGCGCCTGGGGGTGCAGATTTTTGACCCCACAGCCTATTACAATATGGTAAAAGATGCTCCAGCCGGGTTGAGCGAGCGCGGAAAGCGCCTGGATCGCGTGTTGCGGAAGATTGGCAAAGATTAATACGCGGTCTATCGGTTGAGAAAATCGCGCTCACAGGTTATTCTTGGGCGGGGCGAGAGTGGTAGATACAATGTCCGATCCTGTGACCAATGTGCAGATCGAGGATGTGTTATCCTCAATTCGCAAGCTCGTATCAGAAGAGGTGCGTGCCCAGACCACGCCGCTGCGGCGCCCAATCGCGGAAAAGCCCGCAGACCCGGTGGACTCCGCGCCCCCCGAGAAACCCGCCCCCGCCCCCGTCAGCATGCTGGTGCTGACACCGGCGCATCGGATCGCCGAGGTCACCACTGTTGATGCTGATCGTGATGACAACGCGTCCCGGGATGACGAAGCGGCCCTTTCGCCCGACGGCGATGGCGATGATCTGATCGAGTCCGGCACGGCCTCAGATGAGGATGCCGCCGGGTTCGACGTGGATTTCGTTGAGGAGGGCGATGATCAGGACGCCAGCCATTCCGCCCTGCATGATGAGGCGATCTGGGCCGATCAGGCCGAACAGAAGACCGCCGAGGCCAATGTGTCCGCCGAAGACGATGGCTTTGACATTGCGGCGTTCAGCCGCGAGCTGCTTTTGAATGACACTTCCGCGAAGGACAGGGTTGCCGCCGCATTTGAGGCGGCCGCCGAGGCGACTGCCGGACCCGCGTCCGAGGCGACGCCGGATGATCTGACGCCGATGGCGCGGTTCGATTCGGGCAGCGATTATGAGGACGAGGGCGCAAACGCCGCCGCCGCACTGGACCTGCCCGCCTTTGCCGATCAGGACGCGGCGGAGGCGCTGCTTGATGACGAAGACGAGGGCCTGACCGGTGGTGGTCTGGCCGCGTCGGACGCACTGCTGGGCGGCCCGGATGCCGACGCGAACAGCGCCCCGGGACATCCCGCTGAATCCGAACCCGACGACGATGTCGTGGCAGCCCGCGCCGCCGGGGCGATCCCGTCCTTCCTGCGCTCGCGCGGCATCACCTCGATGGACGAACCGATCGCGGAAATGGAACCGGCGGTCAGCCGTGCGTCCGCAACATTCAGAACCGTCGATCCGCGTGATGACGATCAGGAAGCCTTCTCCGCTGGCACGATGCCCTGGGAGGATCACGCCGATGATCCCACCGCCGACGCCCTGAACCTGCGGTCAGATGATCCCGAGGAAGAAATCGACGCGCAGGTTCTGTGGACCGACCCGGATGAGGACGCCGGGCTGGCCATCGACGCGACCTCGATGATCGACGAGGATATTCTGCGCGACATGGTGGCGGAAATCGTCCGGCAGGAATTGCAGGGCGCCCTGGGCGAACGCATCACCCGCAATGTCCGCAAACTGGTCCGCCGCGAAATCCAGCGCTCGCTGACCGCGCATGACCTGCTTTAGGGCTCTCCGCGCTCAACCTGTCCGCGTCTCTAGAATTTCACGGTAACTTCAGAATTTCACCGGCCCGGCCAGTGCCAGAAGCGCGGTAAGGTCGAGATGCGCGGCGATATGGCTGGCCAACCGGTCCAGAACCGTCTCGACCTCGGCGCCATAATCCAACCCTGACGGCGCCGCGCCCATGTCCGCCAGCCAGGCGGCGCGAAACCGGTCTTCGCTGAACAGCCCGTGCAGGTAACAGCCCTGCACCCGCCCATCTGCCGAGGTCGCGCCCTCGTTGCGCCCGTCGATACTCAGCCAGTGGCGGGCGCAATCCGGCCCTTCGGTCTGTCCGATATGGATCTCATAGCCGCTGACCCTGGCGCCGCTGGCGATATGGCTGGCCTGGCTGAGGCTGACCCGCTTTTCCGGCGTCATCACCGTGCTGATGTCCAGCAGGCCCAGCCCCTTCACCCGGCTTGGCGCCCCTTCGATCCCTTCGGGATCGGCAATCTCGCGCCCCAGCATCTGATAGCCGCCGCAGAGGCCCAGCACCCGCCCGCCGCGCCGCACATGCGCCATCAGGTCGATGTCCCAGCCCTGGGCGCGGAAATCGGCGAGGTCGGCAATGGTGGATTTCGATCCCGGGATCAGCACCAGATCGGCATCGCCAGGCAGCGGGCGCCCCGGTTCGATGATCTGCAGCTCGACCCCCGGCTCGGCCGAGAGCGGATCGAGATCGTCGAAATTGGCGATCCGCCCCAACCGCGGCACCGCGATCCGAAACCCGCCCCTGCGCGGGGATGAGGCGACGTCCATCACATCCTCGGCGGGCAGGCGCCAGGCGTCGGCAAACCAGGGCAACACACCCAACGAGGTCCAGCCGGTGCGGTCGGCAATCGCCTGCAGACCGGTTTCAAACAAGGTCGGGTCGCCGCGAAACTTGTTCACTGCAAAGCCCTTGATTCGCGTCGCATCCTCGGGCGCCAGCACCGCCGCAGTGCCGACCAGCTGCGCGATCACCCCGCCACGGTCGATGTCACCAATCAGGATCACCGGCACATCGGCGGCCTCGGCAAAGCCCATATTGGCGATGTCAGCGGCGCGCAGGTTGATCTCGGCTGGGCTGCCGGCGCCCTCGATCAGGATCAGGTCGGCACCCTGGGCGAGGCGGTGAAAACTCTCGAGCACCGGCGCCATCAAGGTTGGGCGCAGCTTGGCGTAATCGCGCGCCGCGACGCTGGCGATGCGGCGGCCTTGCACCACCACCTGCGCCCCGGTCTCGGTTTCGGGTTTCAGCAGCACCGGGTTCATATCGACCAGCGGCTCGAGTCGCGCGGCGCGGGCCTGCAACGCCTGGGCGCGCCCGATCTCGCCGCCATCGGCGGTGACCGCGGCGTTGTTGGACATGTTCTGTGGCTTGAACGGGCGCACCACGAGGCCCTGATCGGCAAAGGCACGCGCCAGCCCGGCGACGATCAGCGATTTGCCGACGTTCGACCCGGCCCCCTGTATCATGATCGCCCGGGTCATGGCGCTGTTCCTCTAACTGGTCTGCAAAACGAAAGACGCGCCCCCAGCAGTGGGAGCGCGTCTTTCATGGCAGCAATTTGGGTATATGTCAGGCGGCTTCGGCCTGTTCGGCAGCGTGACGGCGTTCGCTCTCTTCGCGCGACAGCGCAACCGAGGTGCGCACACCCTTGCCGACAAAATCCATCAGACCGGTCACAACCCGTTCGTTCGGGTCGATTCCGGCGCAGCTCAGAACTTCGCGCCCATCGCGCGAGCGCGCCCAACGGGCAATCTGTTCCGGGCCATTGCCATATTTCTTGTCATCCGCAATCGCATCATCCAGAGCGGCGAGAACGACAGCGGCAAAAAGTTTGCGGGCACGGTTACCTTGTTCGTTGTTATACGCGGTACCGTCGATGAAATCCTTCATCAGGCCTCCTTTTTATTGGTCTTGCGTTTCAGACTGTCGGCGACTTATGGCGGAATAGTGACGATTCGGATAGATCGCAAACGCAAGTCTGTTATGTGCTGTCAGCATAGGTGGAGCCAAGTCCGCACTGTATATGGTCATATTGCCTCGGGGGCTGACGCGATATATAGGGCGGAACAGTCTTCGATCAACCGCCGCAAGGGATATTGCAATGCCCAAGATCAATGGAAACGAGATCCGCCCCGGGAATGTGCTGGAGCACAATGGCGGTCTGTGGGCCGCGGTGAAGGTTGACCATGTCAAACCTGGCAAGGGCGGTGCCTTTGCCCAGGTCGAGCTGCGCAATCTGCGCAACGGCTCCAAGCTGAACGAACGCTTCCGTTCGGCGGACAAGGTCGAGCGGGTGCGGCTTGAGCAGAAAGATCAACAATTTCTGTATGAAAGCGACGGGATGCTGGTGTTCATGGATGCCGAAACCTATGAGCAGATCGAGCTTCCGGCCGAGCTTTTGGGCGAACGTCGCCCTTTCCTTCAGGATGGCATGACCGTCAAGATGGAGTTCTATGACAACGAGGCGCTGAATGCGACGCTGCCGCAGAAAGTGACCTGCAAGATCGTCGAGACCGAGCCGGTGGTCAAAGGTCAGACCGCCGCCAACAGCTTCAAACCGGCGGTTCTGGACAATGGCATCCGGGTCATGGTGCCGCCGTTTGTCGGCGAGGGCGAAGACATTATCGTCAACACCGAAACCATGGATTATTCCGAACGCGCCTGACGCGACGTTATGCATTGGATGCAAGGCCGGGACCAAATCCCGGCCTTTTGCATGGGCGGGTTTCCGCGCGTTCAGACCGGCGCGGCAGAATCCACGGGCGGCAGCAGGCTCAGCCGCGCCGCACCGGCCCGCAATTCGCCTGTGCTGCGCTCAAACCGCAGATAGGCGATGGCCTGATTCCCGGCGCGCGACAGCAGCGTGCCTGCCGGTCGCCCGTCACTGGTGATCGCGCTGCCCGGCTCCGCTTCGCCCTCGATGGCGAGCGTGGTCAGGCCCTTGCGCAGCTCGGTCTTGTGTTTCATTCGCGCGGTGACCTCCTGGCCGACATAGCAACCCTTGCGGAAATCGACGCCATGCAGGCGCTCGAACCCGGCCTCCAGGATATAGGTCTCCGGGGTCAGCTCGATCCCCGAGGCGGGGATGCAATGGGCCACCCGCAGCGCTGTCCAGTCGCTGCCATCGTCACCGCTTTCCTGCCCATAGAGCCGCCAGCCCAGTGCCGGATGCCGCGGATCTGCCAGGGCGCCCTCCGGGGCCGGCCCGGTGCCGCGGCTGACGCCCAGATCGGTCGCTTCGATCTGCACATCGGCGCGCAGGCGATACATGTTCAAACGCTGCAGCAATCCCGTTGCCAGCGCGGCATCGACATCCAGCAAGATCGCGTCGCCATCCCGAATCAGCAGGAAATCGGCCAGGTATTTGCCCTGTGGTGTCAGCAGCGCGGCATAGAGGATGCCATCGCGCTCCAGCCGTCCCATGTCATTGGTCACCAGGTTTTGCAGAAACTCCCGGGCATCCGCGCCGGTGATGCGGTATATCTGTCGGGCCATTGTGCTTGTCCCTTCCTTGGTTGGGGCAATATAGCCGCAGCGACGGCAAGGACCAGAGGCGCTTATGCGGGCACCGATTTCCGTGATTATTCCAACACTGGCGGCGGGCGACAGCCTGCCCGGCTGTGCGGCGGCTCTGTTTGAAGGGCTGGAGGCCGGGCTGATCCGTGAGGTGGTGATCAGCGACGGCGGTTCCGACGACCAGACCCGCGCGGTGGCCGAGCGGCTCGGGGCGATCTGGCTTGGCGGGCCAGCCTCGCGTGGCGGCCAGCTGCGGCGTGGGGTGCAGGCGGCCAGCGGCGATTGGCTGTTGATCCTGCATGCTGACACCAGTCTGGCGCCGGGCTGGACCGGGCCGGTCATCGCCCATATGGCTGGCACCGATGCGGGCTATTTCCAGCTGGCCTTTGACCGCGGCGGTTGGCGGGGACGGGCGGTGGCCTGTTGGGCCAATACCCGCGCCCGCCGCTTTGGCCTGCCCTACGGCGATCAGGGGCTGCTGCTGTCGCGCGCCCTCTACGACGCGGTCGGCGGCTACCCGGATCAGCCGTTGATGGAGGATGTCGCCTTGGCCCGCGCCCTCACCCCCCGCCTGCGCCCGATCGACGCCACCGCAATCACCTCCGCCGCCCGCTATCTCAAGGGCGGCTGGGCCCGGCGTGGCGCCCGCAATCTGCTGACCCTGGCCCGCTACCTCGCTGGTGCCGATCCCACAGACCTCGCGAAACGCTATCATCGCCGCTGATCCGCCCGCTTCATCTTGCCAAAAATATTCCGGGGGTGCGGGGGCAGCGCCCCCGCTCGGCGCCGGTGATCCCGGGTTGACGTCAGGCAATGGCCTGCGCCCGATTGACCCCGCTGCCAAGCGCGCTAATGCTGCGCCAGCTAGATATCCAACCGGAGCTTTTCCATGTCTCTCGCCGCGGGCCGTCCTTATCTTGCCATCCCCGGTCCCTCGGTCATGCCTGACCCGGTGCTGCAGGCCATGCACACCCCGTCGCCCAATATCTATGAGGGCGAAATTGTCGATCTGATGGCCAGCGTCAGCGCGGATCTCAAACGCGTGGCCCGCACCGAACACCAGGTCGCGATGTATATGGCCAATGGCCATGGTGCCTGGGAGGCGGCCCTGGCCAATGTGCTGCGCTCCGGTGACAAGGTGCTGGTCGCGGTCACCGGCCGGTTCGGTCATGGCTGGGCGGATATGGCCACCGGCCTTGGCGCCGAAATCGAGATCCTGGATTTCGGCCTGAAATCTCCGGTTGATCCCGACCGGGTCGAGGCAGCGCTGCGCGCCGACACGGATCACCGGATCCGCGCGGTGCTGTTCAGCCATGTCGACACCTCCACCTCGATCCGCAATGACCCGCGGCTGCTGCGCGCGGCGCTGGATGCCGCCGGGCACCCGGCGCTGTTGCTGGCCGATTGCATCGCCTCGCTGGCCTGCGACCGTTTCGAAATGGACGCCTGGGGCGTCGATGTCGCGGTCACCGGCAGCCAGAAGGGGCTGATGGTGCCACCGGGGCTGGGCTTCGTGTTCTTCAACGACAAGGCGCAGGCGCTGGCGGTCGGGCGCAATGGCGTGTCGCGCTATTGGGACTGGACCGCGCGCGCCAATCCGGTGGCCGGGTATCAGTATTTCGGTGGCACCTCGGCCACTCACCATGTCTATGGGCTGCGCAAGGCGCTCGACATGATCCACGATGAAGGTATCGAATCGGTCTGGGCCCGTCACGCCAGCCTGGCCCGCACCATCTGGGCGGCCTGTGACGCCTGGGGCGCGGGTGGAGCGATGCGGATGAATGTCGCCGATCCGGCACTGCGCAGCCATGCGGTGACGGCGCTAGGGCTTGGCGATGACAACGGCACCAGGCTGCGGCAATGGTGCGAACGCGAGACCGGGCTGACCCTGGGCATCGGTCTCGGCATGGTGCCGGACGGCGATCCCCGGGCGCATGGCTATTTCCGCATCGGCCATATGGGCCATGTGAATGGCCATATGATCATGGGCCTGCTCGGGGCGATCGAGGCCGGCATGTTGGCGCTGGACATCCCCTTTGGCCCCGGCGCGCTGTCCGCGGCCGCGGCGGTGATTGCCAAGGGCTAACCCGCCCGCGCCGCCGCCGCCCGCGCTGCCGTCAGGGCGGCGGGCAGCGTGCTGGCCAGCAGCGCCATGTCGGCTTCGGTGCCGCAACTGATCCGCACACAGCGGTCCTGCGGCGCCACGAACGGCATCCGGATGAATACGCCGCGGTCGCCAAGTTCGGCCACCACCCGCCGCGCCAGATTGCCGTCGCCACCGCAATCAACGGTGACGAAATTGGTCGCCGACGGCAGGGCTTTCAGCCCGTTCTCTGCCGCGATCCGCCCGATCTCGTCGCGGGAGGCGGCGACCTTTGCCTTGGTCCGTGCCAGCCAATCGCGATCCGCGAGCGCCGCCAGTGCCCCGGCCTGGGCGGCCCGGTTCATCCCGAAATGGTTGCGCACCCGGTCAAAGGCGGCGATCAGCCCCGGCGCGCCGATGGCATAGCCGACCCGCGCCCCGGCCATGCCATAGGCCTTGGAGAACGTGCGCATCCGGATCAGCCGCGGATCATCTAGCGGCAGCGGCACCGCAGCATCGTCCGGGGCGAATTCGAGATAGGCCTCGTCCAGGATCAGCAGCGCCCCCTCGGGCAGGGCCTGCAATGCGGCGGCGACCTCGACCCCCGGCAGATAGCTGCCCATCGGATTGTCCGGATTGGCGAAATAGATCAGTCGCGCCCCGACCTCGGCGGCGCGGGCGATCAGCGCCACCAGATCCTCGGCATCATCGCGATAGGGCACCGTCTCAAGCCGCCCGCCATAGCCAGCGACATGGTAATTGAACGTCGGATAGGCCCCGGCCGAGGTCACCACTGCGTCACCCGGGGCCACCAGCATCCGCACCAGATAGCCAAGCAGCCCGTCAATGCCCTCGCCGACCACGATATTGCCGATACCACAGCCCAGCTCCGCCGCCAGCGCGTTGCGCAGATCGTGGCTGCCCGCGTCGCCATATTGCCAGATCCTGGCATTCTCGGCTTGCAGTGCCGCAATCGCCCTAGGTGAGGGGCCAAAGACATTTTCATTGGCGCCGAGCCGGGCCGCAAACGGCGCGCCGCGATTGCGTTGCAGTTCTTCGGGTCCGACAAAAGGCACGGTTGCGGGCAGGCCAGCGACAAGCGGGGTCAGGTTTGGTGTGTTCATCCGCTGAATTAGGGGGGCCAGACTGTGCTCGTCCAGTGAAATCCGCGCCACAGGGCTGGACGCGGGCCCGCAGATCGGGTGCAGTCCCCGCGAACGTCAAGACAGAGGAGCGATAAATGGCGCGTGTATCGGTGGTGGTCGAGGACCATATTGCAAAGGTGACCCTGACCAGGGGCGACAAGATGAACGCGGTCGACCCGGAGATGAAATCGGCGGTGGTCGAGGCCGGTGAGAGCCTGCTTGACCGTGACGATGTCCGGGTGGTGGTGTTGTCCGGTGAGGGGCGTGCATTTTGCGCCGGGCTCGACGTGTCCTCGTTCGGCGAGATGTCGAAGGGCAGCATCGATCCGGTGCGCCGGATGATGGTGCGCACCCACGGCCTTTCCAACATCTCGCAGCGGTTTTCCACGGTCTGGCGCGACCTGCCGATGCCGGTGATCGCCGCGGTGCACGGGGTCGCCTATGGCGCTGGCTGCCAGCTGGCGCTGGGTGCGGATATCCGCATCGCCGCGCCCGACGCGCGACTGTCGATCATGGAGATGAAATGGGGCCTGATCCCGGATATGGGCGGCCTTGCGGTGCTGCCCAAGCTGCTGCGCCGCGATATGCTGCGGCTGCTGACCTACACCGCTGACGTGGTGAGCGGCGAAGCGGCGCTGCCGATGGGGCTGGTGACCGAGGTCAATGCCGATCCGCTGGCCCGGGCGATGGAGATCGCGACGCTGATCGCGGGCAAATCGCCCTCGGCGATCCGGGCGGCGAAACGGCTGATCGATTTCGCCGAAAGCGGGGCCGATGAAAAGGCGGTGCTGCTGGAGGAAAGCCGCGAACAGGCCAACCTGATCGGCGGCGCGCATCAGAAAGAGGTGATTGCCGCCAATCTCGGTAAACGCGCGGCGAATTTCGACTGAACCGGGCGCCGGTTGGAAAAAGGAAAAGGCCCGGGCAGATCGCTGTCCGGGCCTTTTGCCTGTGGTGTGGATCGTTCAGGATCAGCCGACGGCGCGTTGATCCGGACGATAGCTGATCCGGTCGGATGCGGTAAACCGACCGCCCTTGACCTTGCGGATCTTGCCGTCGCGCAGCAGCGTGCCAAAGGCGCGCAGCGCATCCTCGCGGCTGTAATCCTCAGGCGCGGCTTCGCGCACCCGGCTCATCAGCTGCGGACGCGAGAATTGTTCGCGCCCTTCGACAAAGGCGAGGTAGGCCGCGGCGGCTTCCAGAACTTCGCCCAACTCGCTGGCACCGGCCTCTTCGATGAAGGCGGCAAAGCCTTCATTCGGCGCGGCGCTGGCCTCGGCGGTGGCAAAATTGCTCTCGTCGGATTCGGCCTCCTGGCGGATCAGGTCGGCGATCGAGACGCGGCGTGGGCGCACCGGATCACTATGTTGGTTTTCCATATCCACCCGTTGTTCGGCGACCAGGCGCAGCGGCGCGGGCTTGTCCTCACTCCGGCGCAGCGGCGTGCCCGAGGGGCGCGGACGACGCGGGCGCACAACCTGTGCCAGATCCTGGCGGTAGGCGTCGGTGCTGTCCTCATCGATCGGGTTCAGGTCGGATCCGGCCTGCTTTTCCGCCTTGGTTGCGGCCACGGCGGCGCGCAGATGGGCGATGGCGCTGCGGCGGCGGGTGCCTTCGGTTTCGCCAAGCTGGTTGTTGGTCTCCTTCAGGATCCGGTCCATATCGTTGGGCGAGGCCGAGGCGGCCAGTTTGGCCCGGCCACCGACCGGGGCCGCAGGCGCAGCCTCGCCTTCGCTAAAGAGGCTGTCGTTGCCTTCGTCGTCGCCATCGAATTCGTCATCATCGGTGAACAGGCTGTCGTCACCTTCGTCGCGGGCCTCGTCCTCGTGCATCTCGGGTGCGGCCGGGGTCGACGGGGCCGCAAGCGCCTCTACCCATTCTGCATCCTCGTCTTCGTCTTCGGCATAGGCTTCGTGATCGTCTTCGATCTCGTCCTCGGCCAGATCGTCCTCGGCAAAGGCGAGCTCCTCCTCGGGCAGATCGTCTTCTTCAAAGGCGGCTTCTTCTGAGACCGCTTCCGCCACGGACAGATCTCCGTCTTCAAACGCCGCATCGGCGTCGATCTCGGCCTCAAGCGCGGCCAGTTCGCTTTGCAGATCGGCCTCTTGCTCGGGGGTGAGCGAGCTGACCGGGCGGCGATCATCGTGGTCTTCTTCGGTGATGTCGCTGGCGACGGCCGCTTCGAGATCGGCACGCTTCACTTTGACCACACGCGCCCAACCGGTGGCGATCGTGGTCTCTTCGATCACCTCGCCAAGCGCGCCCTCGTCTTCATAGGCTTCGCCAGTCGCTTCAATGTCGTCTTCATCTGCTGCGGCAAAAGCCTCGGTCAGCGATTCGGCGTGTTCTTCGAGCGCATCGACAGAGGCTTCGACCTCTTCGTATTCGTCGGCATCCGACTCGGCGACAAAATCATCCGCCGCATCCGAGACCGTGGCCTCGTGCAATTCGGTCATGTCGACATCGGCATTCGCGGCCAGCTCTTCGGCGTGCTGATCCTCTTCGTAATCCATCACCGGCGCGGCGCTGCGCGACCGTGACACGACGGCGCGGATGCGGCGCAGTTTGGACAGGATGCTGTCGTCGGCGTCATCGGCCACCGGCTCCTCGGCGATCAGATCGACCTCTGGCGCCTCGACGGCCGCCTCGGCGAGGTCTTCGAAATCGTCTTCGTCCAGGTCCTCGGCGAACTCATCGGCCAGATCGTCGGCCTGTTCTTCGGTCAGATGATCGGCTTCGACCTCTGCGACTTCGTCTTCGTCGTCATGGTCCTCGGCCGCGTCATAATCCGCCTCAAACGCGTCTTCGTCTGCCGCGACATCGGCTTCGGCTTCCAGTTCGGCGGTGGCCTCAGCCGCAGCTTTCTCGGCGGCGATGGCGGCGGCCAATTCTGCGGCTTCCGCCTCAGCCGCGATCAAAGCGGCAGCTTCGGCATCGGCCTGATCAGAGGCGATGGTGTCATCGATTGCGGCGGAGATGTCGGCGGTGTCGTCTGCGAATTCTGGGTCCGCATCGACCTCTGCCTCGGCAACCACAGGTTCGGCCACCGGTGCGGGTTCGGCGACTGGATCTGCTGCGACCGGGGCTGCGGCAATTGCGGCGGCAGGGGCGGTCATGGCGGCACCCGAGCGCAGGACCACGCCATCCTGGGAGGCATGTGCCTCGACCCGGCGGGCGGTGCTGCGTTCGGCGATACGCGCCAGCATCTCGGCATCAGGGGTTGGGGGTTCGGCGCCGAAATACCGGTCATCGGCGGCGAGATCGCGGAAGTATTCCGCAATCGCTTTCATCGTGTCGAACGCATCGTCAAACCCTTCGAGCGTGCACGAAAACGTCCCGTAAGAGACGGTCAGGATTTTGTTGGACTCTACCACTGTCTTGCTCGCTTCTTGTTCGTATCCAGTTATGGGTCCGGTGACTGCTCGTGGACCTCGACACTCAGAGGATGCGTTCCAACCTGCCCGAATCTATGGTGCATTGAGTTTCATTTTGTGACGATTGTGTGGTTCAAGTCCACGCAAGTGCCGGGATTGCCATGCCTTCGACATTATTTACCACCTGTAAACAAATCGTTTTGCTTGGCGGCGCAATGGTCTCTGACGGCCTTCTGGACGAGGTTCTTGGCCTTGGTGGTCCCGTTGTGGCCGCGGACAGCGGTGCCGCGCATGCGTTCAGGCGCAATATTATGCCCGAAGCGGTCATCGGCGATATGGATTCCCTCAACCCCGAACACCGCGCGCGGATTGCCGCCGAAAGGCTGCACCGGATCACCGAACAGGACAGCACCGATTTCGACAAGGCGCTGCGCCATATCGAGGCGCCGCTGGTGATTGGTGCCGGATTCAGCGGCACACGGGCAGATCACGCGCTGGCCGCCTATACCGTGCTGACCCGGCATCCCGACAGACGCTGTATTCTGGTCGGTGAGGAGGAGGCGGTGTTTCTGTGCCCGCCCGAGTTTGCGGTGACGCCGCAGCTCGGCAGCTGGCTGTCGCTTTATCCGCTGGGGCAGGTGTCCGGGACATCTGAGGGGCTGCAATGGCCGATCGACGGTCTGGTCTTTGCGCCGGATCACCGGGTCGGCACCTCGAACAGGGTGACCGGGCCGGTGCGCCTGAAAATCGCGGCGCCGCTGATGCTGGTGATCATGCCTCGGGCGGAATTGTCGGAGGTTGTTCCTGCGCTTGCGGCTGCGCCCGCGCGATGGCCCGTTCGCGCATGACCACATAAAGCCCGGCGGCCATGGTGATCAGGATGCCCAGGGCGGCCAGGCCATTCGGCCAATCCTTGAAGATCAAAAAGCCGATGATCGTCGCGACCGGGATTTCCAGATACTGGATCGGTGCCAGGGTGGCCGAGGGCGCATAGCGCAGCGACCAGGTCATCAGCAAATGCCCAAGGGTGCCAAGGGCGCCAATGGCAAACAGCAGAAAGGCGTTATGGCGATCCACCGCGACGAAATCGGTGAGAGCAAAGTCAAACGGCTGCAGCAGCAGGATCAGCGGCAACAGCACGATTACGGCGATCAGACCCGATGTCGTCTGCAGCCCGATCGGATCGGTATGTGGCGCCAGTTTACGGGTCACCAGGATGAATACCGCGAAATTCAGCGCCACGCCCAGTGGCAAGAGCGCCGGCAGGCCGACCTCGACAAAGCTGGGTTGAATGACCAACAGCGTGCCGATGAAGCCGACGACGCAGGCCAGCAGCCGCCGGATGCCAACCTCTTCGCCCAGAAAGTGCCGACCAAGCACCAGCAGGATGAACGGCATCACAAAGGCGATGGCCACCGCATCGGCCAGCGGCAGGTAGCGCAGCGCGGTGAACATCATGCCGATGCCGATGATGTGCAGGAAGGTGCGCAGGATCGCCAGGTTGAGCAGATGGCCCGACAGCCGCCAGCTGCGCCCGGTCAGCGCCACAAGCGGAGCCAGCAACAGCGCCTGCACCGCAAAGCGGATCAGCAGCAGCTGCCCCAAGGGCTGCTTTTCACCGAGCAGCTTGGCGACCGCATCACCCATCGGCGCGACCACGCAAAAGCCGATCATCAAGAGGATGCCAAGCAGAGGACGGTCAGTTTTCATATTTGGACGCTAATTGGCGTCAGGTAATTTGTCCATCCGGTTTGAAGGTGCAGAAATAGCTATTTTTTCAGGGCCGAGACTTGGCGCAGAACGGAACGCCCCTGCCGGCTTCGGGTCAGTTCCGGCGACGGATCAGGGCCTTTGCGTCAGCCCTGCCTCGGCCATCAGGCGATCGGCCTCTTCCGTTAGCAGCCGTTCGCGCCCGGCGCCCTCGACGGGCACCCGGCCATGTTCCAGGAACAGCGGTGCCGCCAGCGGGGTGATGCGATCCAGGGTCAGATGGTCGATGCGCCCGTCGATCCGGGCCAACATTTCCTCGACCCGGCCAAAATCGACCATGCCGCGCATCGCCTCGATCCGGGTAATCCGCAGCAGCAGGTGGTCGGGGTCATATTTCTGCAGGGTGTCATAGAGGATGTCCGAGGAAACCGTTGCCTGACGCCCGCTCTTGCGCGCCGCTTGTGGCTGGTTGCGGGTGATCAACCCGGCGATCTGCGCCGAGGCGCGAAAGGTGCGTTTCATCAGCGCATTGTCAGACAGCCAGCGCTCCAGCCCGACCCGCAGGCTGGCGGGCTCGAACAGCGGCGCGGGATCGTCCAGATGCTCCAGCCCCCAGATCAGGGTCGCGTAATCGGTGGCGACAAAGCCAAGCGGGGCAAGCCCCAGATCCTCCATCCGTTTGCTCAGGATCAGGCCGAGGGTCTGCTGCGCATTGCGCCCGGCGAGCCCGTAGATCACCAGGTTCTGCCGCCCGTCATGCGGAAAGCTTTCCAACAGCAGCCGCCCCGGTTCGGGCAACCGCGACAGCTGCCGTTGCAGCGCCAGCCATTCGGCGGTGTGAGGAGGCAGGTTCGGCCAGTCGTCCTGCTGGAACAGCCGTAGGATGCGGTGGCTGAGCTGGGTCGAGGTGGCGAATTTCGACCCGGCGAACACCGCGATCTTGGGCTTGCGGGCGGCGTTGCGGGTGACCTCGACGGTCAATTCCTTCAACCCCTCGTAACGCACGATGCGCCCGCCGATCAGGAACGTGTCGCCGGTGGTCAGCGAGGCGGCAAAGCTTTCGTCGATTTCACCCAGCGCCCGGCCAAAGGTGTTTTTCAACCGGACCTTCAGCTTGTCATAGTCAAAGATCGTGCCGATGTTCATCCGGATCAGCGTGGTGGCGCGCGGGTCGCGCAGATGCCAGCGCCCGTCGGGCCCCTGTTGCAGCCGCTTCCACTTGTCATAGGCGCGCAGGGCATAGCCGCCGGTGGCGACGAATTCGAGGCAGGCGTCAAAATCGCTGCGCGCCAGATCCGCATAGGCCCCGGCACTGGTGACCTCGGCAAACAGCGCCGCGGCATCGAAGGGCCCGGCGCAGGCGGTGATCAGGATATGCTGGCACAGCACGTCCAACGGGCCAGGTCCGCGCGGATCGCCGTCCAGATCATGCGCCTTCGCCGCCTCCAGCGCGGCGACGCATTCGACCACTTCGAACCGGTTGGCGGGCACCAGCAGCGCTTTGGACGGCGCATTATAGCGGTGGTTGGCGCGCCCGATCCGTTGCACCAGCCGTTTCACGTTCTTCGGCGCGCCAATCTGGATCACCAGATCGACGTCGCCCCAGTCGATTCCGAGGTCGAGCGATCCGGTGCAGACCACCGCCCGCAGCCGCCCGGTGGTCATCGCCCGCTCCACCCGTTCGCGCTGAGTCCGGTCGAGGCTGCCGTGGTGAATGCCGATCGGCAACGCCTCGTCATTGGCCATCCATAGGGCGTGAAAGAAAATTTCGGCCTGGGCGCGGGTGTTGTGAAAGATCAGCGTGGTCTTGTGCTGGCGGATCTGGTCAAGCACCGCCGGAATCGCATAGCCGGCACCACCGCCGGACCAGGGTGGCAATTCGGCGGTTTCCAGCATCGCGATATCCGGGTCGGGGCCGGGATCGGCCGTCAGGATTTCGCAGCGGTCGGGATGCCGGGCCAGCAGACGGGCGAGGGCGGCGGGATCCTCGACGGTGGCCGACAGGCCGACCCGGCGCAGATCGGGGCACAGGGTTTGCAACCGCGCCAGCGCCAGGAACAGCTGATCGCCGCGCTTGCTTTCAGCCAGAGCGTGGATCTCATCCACCACCACCCGTTGCAGACCCGCAAAGATGCGGGGCGCGTCCGGGTAAGAGATCAGCAGCGCCAGGCTTTCCGGCGTGGTCAGCAGGATATGCGGCGGGTCGGCGCGCTGGCGACGCTTGGCGGTGTAAGAGGTGTCGCCGGTGCGATCCTCGATGCGGATCGGCAGGCCCATCTCTTCGACCGGGGTCGACAGGTTGCGTTTGATATCGGCGGCCAAGGCCTTGAGCGGCGAGATATAGAGCGTGTGCAGCCCCTGGTGCCCGCCATCGGCAAGCTCCGCCAGGGTCGGCAGGAACCCGGCCAGGGTCTTGCCGCCGCCGGTCGGGGCGATCAGCAGCAGGGCCGGGTCGGCGGCCCGGTCCAGCATCGCCCGCTGATGCGGATGGATCTGCCAGCCACGGCTGGAAAACCAGTGCTGAAACGGGGCGGGCAGCGTGTTCATGCTACGTTCTTAAGGTGCCGCAGGCGGATTGGGCAAGGGGCTGTCGATCGCGCCCCAGCTCAGTCCAAGCTTTGCTTGAGCTTGTTCGCCAGCTTTTCGATCTCGGGTTTCAGGCGACCGGAATTCATTGTTTCAGCCTGATCGGACCAGTGAAAGAAGCGTTCCATCTGCGGCACGAAGGCGTCGATTTCCTCGATCGGCCAGCTTTTCAGATAATCGCCCAGCATCAGGAACTTGATCGTGCGCACCGCGTCGACGATGGCCAGCCCCTGGTCGGTCAGATCCACCACGGTGCGGCGCGCATCCTCTTGTGAGACACAGCGTTTGACAAAACCCTGGCCGATCAGATCCGAAACCAGGCGCGAGGCGCGCGACGGATCGATGCCCAGCCGGGTGGCGATGGTCGAGACCATGGTTTCGGCATCGTTGCGGCCGAATTCGTTCGATGGCGCCCAGATCGCGATCAGCACGTCGAGCTTGGGCAGGTCCAGCGGCAGGTCCAACTCGCGCAGCGCCATCCGGCCGATCTCGCGTTTCTGGACGCGGCGGCGCCAGTTCTGCACGATCGCATCCAGCTTGAGCGCGCGATCCGACACTTCGGGCGGGATCCCGGCGCGGGCGAGGTAGCGTTTGGTGATGTCATCGCGTGAGCCGATGATCCTGCCCTCCTGATTGGCGTATGTCCTGCGGCGACCGGAATCGACTGCGCCGCCAATATACATGCTATTGACATGCAAATGCCAGCAGCAGATAACGGCGGCTACGGAAGATTAGCACCGCACTGACCAAATCCAAACCATGTCTGTGCGCTCTCCCGGGCGAATTCAGGCCGGCAACAACCGGTCAGCAAAGGACTATACCTCATGGCGGCAGCCGAGGCAGACCAGACCCCGCCACCAGAGATCGATAAGCGTCGGCTTCGGATCATCTTTGCCGCAATTGCTTCGACCTTGTTCCTGTCCTCGATTGGCAACACCGTCGTGGCGGCTGCGCTGCCGCGGATCGTCAGCCAATTGGGCGGGCTGGATTACATCACCTGGGTGGTGACCGCGTTCCTGCTGGCCTCGACCATCGGCGCGCCGATTTCCGGGCGGCTGGGTGATCTCTATGGCCGAAAGGTGGTTCTGCAGGCCGCGATCATCGTGTTCCTGGTCGGATCGGTGATCTGCGGAACCGCGCAGAACATGCTGACCCTGGTGGCCGGGCGCCTGGTGCAGGGCTATGGCGGCGGGTCCTTGATCGTGCTCTCGATGGCCTCGGTTGCGGATGTGCTGCCACCACGTCAACGCGGCCAAGCGCAGGGTGTCCTGTCCAGTATATTTGGCGTGTCCTCGATCATCGGTCCACTGGTCGGCGGCTATATTGTCAGCCATATGAGCTGGCACTGGATTTTCTGGCTGAACCTGCCGATCGGGATGATCGCCTTTACAGTGATCAGCCTGGCGATGGACAAAGCGCCGTCCTCGGGCAAGCACCGGATCGACTATCTAGGTGGGTTCCTGCTGGCCTCCTTGCTCAGCACTTTGGTTCTGCTCGCCAATCTGGGCGGTGCGGTATTGCCCTGGACCAGCCCGACGGTGCTGGCATTGCTGGCGCTGGCCCCGGTTGTGCTGCTGCTGCTGGTTCGGGTTGAACGCCGCGCTGCCGAACCGATCATGCCGCCGATCCTGTTCACGATCCGGAACTTCCAGGTCGCCAATTCGATGAACTTTCTGGTCGGGATGACGATGTTCGGCACCATCGCGTTCATGCCGACCTATCTGCAGGTGGTCAAAGGGCTGGAACCGGCCGAGTCGGGCATGTTCCTGGTGGCGATGATGTTCGGCATGATCGGCACCTCGATCCTGGCCGGACGCTCCATGTCCCGGACCGGGCGCTACAAATGGATGCCGATCGCCTCGACCGCGTTCCTGGGGGTCGCGATGTTCTGCCTGTCCAACATCGGGCCGGACACGTCAATCTGGCTGATCTCTGCCAATCTGTGCATGGTCGGGATCGGGCTGGGGCCGACGATGGGCATCAGCATTGCCGCGATCCAGTCGGCGATCCCGATCGAAAACATCGGCATCGGCACCGCCAGCGTGAACATGTTCCGCCTCACCGGTGGCGCCATCGGCACCTCGCTGTTCGGCGGCTTGTTTGCGATGGGGCTGGGCCGCCATGTGCGCCCGCTGTTGCCGGGCGGCGGTGACGGGCCGATCACGTTCGAGCGGGTGATTGCGCTGGACCCGGACCTGCGGGCGCAGGTGATCGCCGGGTTTTCCGAGGCGATTACGCCGATCTACGGCGTCGCGATGATCTTGGCCTTTGTGGCTTGTCTGATTTCGATGCGACTTGAAGAATTGCCGCTGGGGACCACGATGCCAGACCGGAACACAGCCCCAGCCGAGTGATCGCGGGCCGATTTGTCCTCGCGCAGGCGATCCGCCCGGTGCGGATCAGTTCACGATATGCTCGTCCTTGACGAACATGTTGTGCCAGGCGCGGTCGATCAATTCGGGGGTCATCTGATGGGGGATGCCTTCGAATTCGCAGATCGAGATCATCTGGTCGATCAGAAAGATCGGCTGATAATTGGCAAAAATGTTGTCGATGGTCGGGTATTTCTTTTTCAGCAGATGCACCAGCGCCGGTTCCGACAGCGGCATCTTCTTCTTGCGCGCCACCATGGCAAAGATCTTGAGAAAGTTTTCCTGGCTCGGCCCGTCGATCTTGATCTTGAAGAAGATCCGGCGCAGCGCGGCCTTATCGAAAAGCTCGTTCGGGTGGAAGTTGGTGGAAAAGATCACCAGCGTGTCGAACGGCACTTCAAATTTTTCGCCCGATTGCAGCGCCAAGATGTCCTTGCTTTCCTCAAGCGGCACGATCCAGCGGTTGATCAGCGCCTGCGGCGGTTCCGATTGACGGCCAAGGTCATCGACGATGAACACGCCGCCCGTGGCCTTCATCTGCAGCGGCGCCTGATAGGTGCGGGCGACCGGGTTATAGACCAGATCGAGCATGTCCAGCGTCAGTTCGCCGCCAGTGATCACCGTCGGGCGCGCGCACAGCACATAGCGGTTGTCAAAGCGGTTCGAGGCGCGGCGCAGCGTGTTCGGGTCGTCCACCTGCTCTTCGGCGGCGGTGTGTACGATCGGATCGTAAACTGTGATCACCTGCCCGGCATATTCGACCGCCTTGGGTACGTAGATCTTGTCCCCGAGCGCGTCGCGGATGCCGTTGGAGATCGAGGATTTGCCGTTGCCCGGCGGGCCATACATCAGCACCGACCGGCCCGAGGACACAGCGGGGCCGAGGTTGGAGATCAGGTCGTCGGGCAGCACCAGATGCCCCATCGACGCGGTCAGGTGGTCGCGGGTGACCTGGATATTCTTGATCGACTGGCGCTTGATCTGTTCATGATAGATCGCCAGCGGCACTGGCATGGCGCCATAATACTCCGATTGTTTCAGCGCATCCAGCGACCGGGCCCGGCCGGAATCTGTCAGCTGATAGGCCATCTCGCGTGAAGCGGACGCCTTGACCGTGCCAGTCACCTCAATCAGCATCTGCTCGCGGGCGATATCCACCAGCTCCTGGGTCACCGGGACAGGCAGCGACAAGGCCTGCGCAATCGTGCTGATCCGGTCGATATTCTTGCGGAAAATGGTTTTCAGCAAGATGTCCCGCATCATCACGATGGGAAGGCACATCTCTTCCAGAGAATGCGGCAAAGGTGGCGGTGCCACCCCCGTTTGGACCTGCATGTTCATACGTGTTCCTGCCTTCTGCTCATCACAGGTTTTTTTCCATATTACGCTTCGGCCACAAAGGCCGGTGAACAAATCATTCCAATGCGCATTTCAGCCTCGTAATGTGACAAAAACCACATGAGGGGATCATGAGCAGGGCGCAAATACGGCTTTATTGTGGATTTATGCTCGGCTTCCTCGCGCTGCAGCTGGGGCTGACGCTTTACGCTGGCGCGTTACGGTTTGATCGCGATGCAGGCGACATGCTGCATCTGGCCGATTTGGTGCTGCGGATGACGGCGGGGCAGGTGCCACATCAGGATTTCATGACGCCAATCGGCGATCTGGCGATCCGGCCCTTCGCGGTGTTGCTGTCGCTGCCCACGCAGTTCGGGATCAGATGGCAGATCGGCCTTGGTCAGGCATTGCTCTGGGGCCAGATTCTGGCAGCGCTGGTGCTGTTGCCGGCGGTGATCTGGACCGGGGTCAGCCGCTTGCCGCTGTGGCTCGCCTGCGGCTTTGGCGTCGCGGTGCTGGGGATGGTCACCGCCAATACCTATGGTGGCAGCGATCCGAACCTGTCGCTGCTGGCGCATTCCAACCGCTGGGCCTGGGCGCTGACCAGCCTGGTGGTGGTGCTGGTCGTGGTTCCGGCGCGTTGCGACCGGGCCGATGTCCGGGACGGGCTGATCATCGGGCTGGCGCTGGCGGCGCTGGTGCTGATCAAGGCCGATGTGGCACTGGCGTTGCTGATCCCGGTGGGGCTGGGCCTGCTGATTCAGTTTCGCGCCCGGGTGATGTGGGTCGGAATCCTTGCTGCGCTGGCGGTCTGGGCCGGATACAGCCTGATCTTCGGGCTCGGCTATTGGCTGGCCTATTTCTATGATTTGAGTGCCGGGTCACACTCGTCCCTGCGGCCCTGGCCCTCCGCGTCATTGGTGCAGGTGATCCTGTCACCAGCCTATGCCCCGGCCAGCCTGCTGGCGCTGATCGGTGCCTGGCTGCTGCGGCGGGAGTCGCGCGGGCCGGGGCTGACCCTGCTGATCCTGCTGCCCGCCTTCGCCCACATCGCTTTTCAGAACATCGGCAATGATCCGATCTGGCTGCTGGCACTCGCCATCTGTCTCTTGGCGCAATTGCCGGCGTCGGGCGAGGGGCCGCGCCTCGGCCTTGGCGGGGTCGCTCTGGGCGCGCTGGTTCTGTTGTCGCCGATCATGCTCAATCTGCTGGTCAGCCCGCTGCGCCATGCGTTTCTGCCGCGCGATCAGTACGCGCCGGTGTTCAGCACACCGATCGGGGCGGATCTGCAGATCCTGACCGACTACGCCGGACCCGCGCGCATGGCGATGCCGCTGCGCGTGAGCAAGGATATCGACCCGGCGATGCAGACGCTGTTTCTGGATCGGACCTTGCCGGATTGCACCCTGACCGCCGGGCTGATTGCCGAGACCCGGGATCAGGCCGCCACGCTGAGGGCGCTGAAACCGGCGCTGCAGGTCCAGCCCTTCGTCGCCGATTACCTGGCGCCGCATTGGCTGTTTGCGCCGCTGGCACCGCTCCAGGGCGGCGCGCCGTGGTATTACGAAGGGCTGCCCGGCTTTGCCAATGCCAGCCATCTGCTGGTGCCGGATTGCCCGGCGAACCCATCGGCCCGGCAGCTGATCCTGTCATATGTCGAAGAGATCGGGGTTGGTCTGCATGAGGTGCACCAGGGCGCGGGGTTCAGCCTCTACGCCATTGATCACGCGCCTGGAACGGCGTCAGCTGCCAAAGAAGATGCCCAGGACTAGATACATCGACAGGGTGCCCGCCAGCGCCAGACCCATTGGGAAGTCTCGCGTGCGGGTCCAACTTTCCCATTCCGGGGCCAGACGGCGCAGGGCGGTGTGCTTGGCCAGTCGATGCGCGGCATAGGCGGCCAGAACATTGGCGGTGAACAGCGCCAGAACAAAACGGATATCGCCAAGCGCGACATAGGGCGCGGCGGCGGCGACGTATTTGGCATCACCGGCACCGGCCAGCCCGGCGGCATGCACGAAAATCCCCACCGCCAGCATGATCGCCAGATGCGACAGACGCCACAGATAGGTTTCCAGCGGCATCACCAAGAGGCCCAGCAGGATGAAGGCCGCGGCCAGCGCGATCACCGTCTTGTTCGGGATCCGCATACCGCGCAGGTCACTGAACACGGTGTAGAACGACAGGGGAAGGGCCGGAATCGCCAGGATCAGCGCCGACAGGCTTGAGATTTCCATGCCGCCGGGCTCAGGTTTCGAGGGCGCGAAGCGCGCGCACCGCTTCCTCGAAATGCTGCGGATGGGTGTCGATGGCATCGCGCAACAGCGCCTTGCCGGTCTGCACGTCGCCCTGTTTCACCGCCGTCAGGCCCATGGTCTGCAACAGCTGGGCGCGTTCGACCTGGCTCATCGGGATCACCGGCAGGGTATAATTGCGCTGTGCACCCCGGGCCAGAACAAGGTTGTTCTTGGCGGTGAACAGGCTGGTGTCCTGACGCAACGCATCACCGAACAGCCGTTCGGCCCCGGTGAAATCGCCACGGGTCAGTTTCGAATAGCCCCAGTTGTTCAACACGCCAGCCGGTTTGGTGGTCAGCCCGGCGGCGATTTCATAGAAACTGTCGGCCTTTTTCCATTCCTTGTTGCTGTCGGCGATCATCGCCTCCAGCCGGTAGCGCTTGTAAGTCTCAAACGTCGGCGGAATCTGGTCGAGCACCTTGTCGGCCTTGGCCCAATCCCCGGCCCGGATCAGCGCGTCGGCATAATCGACCCGGTCGTCGTCATTGGCCTCTTTATGCTCGACGATCTTGGCAAAGACCGGCACCGCTTCGACCGGGCGCTTGGCCCGGATCAGGCTTTGTGCCAGCCCGCGCTGCAGGTCGATCCGCTTGGGGTTGTCGCTCGACGTGCGCTGGAAATAGGCCACTGCCTCGTTCGGGTCGGCGACGGTCAACATGATGTCGCTGAGGTTGGATTCATCGACGACGTTCACGTCGCGAAAGGCGCGGTTGACCTCGCCGGACCCGTTTTGGTCACAGCCCGCAAGCGCAACCGCGCCTGCCAGATACAGGGTCACAAATAGGGGATGGCGCATGAACTGCGTCCTTTACTGCTCTGCCTCGGGCCTCATGGTATCTGGCGGATCAGGAATTCGCTGCTGCCGCGCCGTACCACTTTGTATTCTTGGTCTTGATTATCGACAGCGTAGCTCGAATTTTCAAGTTTTTCGAGCGCTAGCCGCAAATTGTCTCGAATTGCGTCACTTTCGCCATTGTCGAGGGCGTAGGCGCGCTTGAGGATCTGCACAGCCTCGGCGGTTTCGCCTTTTTCCATCAGCAGGATGCCGAGGTTGTTCCAGGCCTCGGGCGCCGCTTCGCCGGTCTTGATCGCCGCGCGCAGCTGCTTTTCGGCCTGGCCGAGCCGCCCCAGGCTGTAGTTCGCTGCACCCAGGGCCGACAGCACCTCGACGTTCATCCCCTGATCCCCGGCGGCGCGGGTATAGGCCTGCAGCGCCAGCTCGTATTCTTTCGCCGCCATCAGCCGGTCGCCGACGATCAGCCCGTCCACCGCCTTGGCGTTCGGTTTCACGCCGGGCGCATAGACCTGATCGCCAACAGGGGAAAAGCCGCCTGACGAACAGGCGGCCAATCCAAAGCTGACGAGGATGGCGAGGTGAATTTTCGCCATGGGTGCCGATGCCTTTGTCTTAGGGGCTCATATTGCCCATTTGCGTGATGCCGTGAACCGAGGGACCGACCAGGATGATCAGCAGCGGCGGCACCGTCAGCATCATTGTGGCAAGGGTCATCTTGGTCGGCAACTTGTTTGCCTTTTCTTCGGCGCGCATAACACGTTTGTCACGCATTTCCGCCGCATAGACCCTGAGCGCTTCGGCGATCGAGGTGCCAAAGATGGAGGATTGGATCAGCACCGTCACAAAGGACGAGATATCCATCACGCCACAGCGTTCGGCCATATCGGCGAGAACCGTCGATTTGTCCTTGCCGGCCTTGATCTCGTTGCTGACGATCTCAAATTCGTCGGCCAGCGCCGGGAACGAGGGCCGGATTTCCTTGGACACCCGGATGATCGACTGATCCATCGACTGGCCGGCTTCGACGCAGACCAGCAGCATGTCGAGACTGTCGGGGAAACCGTCGGTGATCTCGTCCTTGCGGGTCTGCATACGCTTGGTTACCCAGTATTTCGGGAACATATAGCCGATGCCGCCGGGGCCGAGGATATACATCAAAGTCTGTTGGGTCGTCGGCTCATCCGCGGCCATGAACAGGACAAAATAGATCAGCCCGAGCAGGATCCCGAGGATCCCCAGCGCGAATTGCGCAAAGTGAAAGAACCGCACCGCATCGCGCGACCGGTAGCCGGCCTGCATCAGCTTCAGCTTGGCCGCCGAATACTCGGTTTCGTTCTGCGGTTCGAGGAAGGAGGAATATTTCTCCAGCTTGTCGTTCTTGGTGCCAACCCGCAGCCGGTCCTTTTTGGTGGCGCCTGCCGCGGCGGCATTGGACTGCTGCCTCAGCTTGTCCAGCGGATCGCGTTCCTTGCGCAGGAACACCGGCAGGGCAACAAGGATCAGCACCACACCCAGCCCGCCAACCGCGTAGAGCGGTCCCATGGGGCCAAGCAGATTGACCAGGAATTGGTTGATGGCGTCCATTTTGGCGCTCCTCAGACTTTGATATTCACCAGCGAGCGCATGACGAACAGGTTGGCTCCGAGGAACCCAGCCACGGCAAGGCAGGCATGAATGAAATAGGGGTGTTCCATCACTTCATCGTAGTAATGCGGGTCCATGACGTTGATCACGATCAGCGCCAGAATGGGGAAGGCCGACAGGAACTTGCCCGACCATTGCGCCTCGGCGGTGATCGCCTTGACACGGCGGAACAGGCGAAAGCGCGAGCGGATCACGGCGGCCAGACCGGCCAGAACCTCGGCCAGGTTACCACCCGATTGCTGTTGGATGGTGACCGCCACGGCGAGGAAGCGCATATCCTGCATGTCCAGACGCTCAGCCATTTCTTTCAGCGCCTCGCCCATATCGCGGCCATAGGCGGCCTCGTCGGCGATGATGCCGAATTCCGAGGCCAGCGGATCCTGCACCTCTTTCGCGACGATGGCGATGGCCGAGGAAAACGGGTGGCCGACGCGCAGGCTGCGCACCATCAGTTCCACCGCGTCGGGCAGCTGTTCTTCGATCATCGAATAACGTTTGTTGGCCTTGCGGCTGACCCAGATGTAGACGGCACCGATGCCGATGCCGACGGACATCACAACCCGCATCGCCAGCGAGGTGTCCGAACTGACGGTGATGCCCATAAAGGCCACGCCCGACAGCACCGCCATCATCATCAGCAGCTGCTGCGGGGTAAAGGCGATGGCCGCCTTCTGCGCCTTGTCAGCCAGAAGCGAATACAGCGGGATCTTGCGCGATGCCATGTGCTGCTGCATCTCCTTGCGGAGTTTTTCCAGCACCTCTTCGCGCCCGGCGCCCTTGTCGAGCATTTCCAGACGGCGATTCACCCGGTTGTTCAGGCTGATCGATTTACCAAAGACTGTCAGATAGATGCCCTCGACCAAGACGAGGACACCGACAAAGATAAGCCCGTAAATGACGGGTCCGGTCGCGAATTCCATCAGCCCTACTCCGCAGCTACAGGTTCAAAGATCGACGGCGGCAGGTCATAACCCCATTGCTTGAAGCGTTCGGAGAAATGCGAGCGCACGCCGGTGGCGGTGAAATGGCCCAGGATTTTGCCATTCGGGCCAAGGCCGACACGCTGAAAGCGGAACACCTCTTGCATCGAGATGACCTCGCCTTCCATGCCGGTCACTTCGGTGATCGACACCATGCGGCGCGACCCGTCCTGAAGGCGGCTGGCCTGCACGATCAGATGCACGGCGCTGGCGACCTGCGAACGCACGGCCTTGAGTGGCATTTCGATCCCGGCCATGGCGACCATGTTTTCCAGACGGCTGACGCTGTCCCGGGCCGAGTTGGCGTGGATCGTGGTCATTGATCCGTCGTGGCCGGTGTTCATCGCCTGCAACATGTCGATGACCTCTTCGCCACGGGTTTCCCCGACGATAATCCGGTCAGGACGCATCCGCAGGGCGTTGCGCAGACAATCGCGCTGGGTCACCGCGCCCTTGCCCTCGACGTTGGCAGGGCGGCTTTCCATTCGGCCGACATGGGTCTGCTGCAGTTGAAGTTCGGCGGTGTCTTCGATGGTCAGGATACGTTCGCTGTTGTCGATAAAGGACGACAGGGCGTTCAGCGTGGTCGTCTTACCCGAACCGGTCCCGCCCGAGACGATGATATTCAATCGGCAGGCCACGGCGGCTTGCAGATAGGCGGCCATTTCTTCGGAAAAGGCGCCGAATTTCACCAGGTCATCAATGCCGAGCTTGTCTTTTTTGAACTTACGAATGGACACAAGAGATCCATCCACCGCCACCGGCGGCACCATGGCGTTGAACCGCGAGCCATCTTGCAGACGGGCGTCAACATAGGGGTTGGATTCATCGACGCGCCGACCCACGGCCGAGACGATCTTGTCGATGATCCGCAACAGGTGCTTTTCGTCCTTGAAGGTGACGTCGCTGAGTTCCAGCTTACCGTTGCGTTCGACAAAAATCTGCTGCGGGCCGTTCACCAGAATATCGGCGATGCTGTCGTCCTGAAGCAGGCTTTCGAGCGGGCCAAGGCCCTTCACCTCGTCATAAAGTTCCTGATTGAGATGCGAGCGTTCCTCGCGGTTCAGAACGATGCCTTTTTCCTGCAGCACTTCGGTGGCGATGGAGTTGATCTCCATCCGCAGATCCTGTTCGGATGCGCTGTCGAGGGCGGCAAGGTTGAGATTGTCGAGCAGGGCGCGGTGCAGCTCCAGTTTGATCTCGCTCAGCCGTTCCTTGCGCTTGCGGGTCTTGTCGGTGGCAGCCGGGCGGGCCGCGGCGGTAGTGCCGCCGCCCATCGGGCGCCGCGCGACTTTCGGTTTCTGCGCTGCCGCGGCGGCAGGCGCGCTCGGCGCTGCGGGGGCTGCGCCGCTGCTGTTGATGGGAACGAGCGTTGGCTTGTTCGCTTGGCCCGGTTTTTTATATTTGGAAAACATCGGTATTACCCCTTGTCCCGACCTCAGTCGGCCGTGTCCGCTTCAGCCGTCATGTCGAGCGCGTAGATCGACTTGGCCAGTTTCGCGATTTCCTTGCGCAGTGGGTTCTTGGCGGCCAATTTGCCCAGCGGCGAACCACGGTCGCCAGCCTGTGCAATCGGTTTGCCACCATCCGGCAATTGCAATTCGATCGAAATTCCCAGGCTTTCGCCCAACCGTTTCACCCGCTGTTTGCCGTTCAGGTCCAGGCCCGTCGGGGCGCGGTTCAGAACGTAGCGCAGTTTTTCGACCGGCAGTTCCTCGGCTTGCAGCGCGCGTTTCAGGCGCTGGCAATTCTGGGCGGACCGCATGTCCAGCTCCATCACCGCAAAATAGACCTGCGAGGCGTTCAGCACCGCTTCGGTCCAGTTGACCAGCGTCTTGGGCATGTCGACGACGACAAAGTCGAAATGCGACCGCGCGATTTCCAGAATCCGGTTGATATCTTCCGAGCTGACGAAATCCAGCGGCAGCATCTCACCGGGCGAGGTCAGCACATGCAGCTTTTCCTCAAAGGTCAGCATCGCCTGATGAAATGAATCGCTGTCCATCGCTTCGGTATCGGACAGCATTTCATAAACCGATTCACGGCGCGGCAGGTCGAGATAGGTCGCGACAGTGCCGAATTGCAGATCGAAATCGAGAATGCAGACCTTGGGGTCGTCTTCGCCCTTACCGGCGACATTGCACAATTCCCAGGCCAGGTTCACCGCAAGGGTGGTGGCGCCGACGCCGCCAGCCAGGCCATGGGTGACCAGAATGGCACCATTGCGATCACCCTTGACCCGTTTCTTTTTCGTCGTGTCATTGGCGGCGATTTCCGGTTCCGGATCAGGGGCCTGAATCCGCGAGATCGCGGCGGCCAGTTCCCCTTCGGGAAGCGGGTAGGGCACGAATTCATCGGCGCCCTGGCGGAGCAATTGGTGCAGTGAGGAGGGGCTGACGTCTTCGGCGATCAGGATCACCTTAATGCCATGAACCCCGGCCTGGGCGATGATTTCACCCAGCAGCGCCAGGTTTTTCTCGTCTTCGGCGTCAATCGCCATCGAAATGAATTCAAGTGAGGTGGCTTCGGGTTGATTGAAGAACATCAGTGCTTCAGAGAACCCAAGGTCGCCCCAGTGTTCGCCTAACGCGTCTTCCATGTCTTCGATCAACAGATCGAAGCCATCTGGCTCGCGGCGGATCGTGCACGCGATCAGCGCGCTCGGCTCCGGCTGCTGCACTTCTGCGTTCGACGTCATGCCTCAATACCTCTCATCGTCCACCTATTTGGTCGGTGACGGCGGTTCCGCACTGCTCCTGCGGTTACGACGTCGGGGTCCGATCCAATTGCCCGGAAGAAGGGCTTGGTGTTTCTCAGGTCAGGATGTCAGTGAACTTGGGCGGAAATGCGGCCAAAAATATGAATTAGTTGGGTAATTCACAACACTGACCGAAAAAGCGCGGTGTTGTTTCGCTGGGCTTAGTCGCCCAGCGATTTCAATCCGCTCTGCATTTGCACGCCGCTCAACCCGCTGACGGCGACGCCAGACTGCACATAGTCACGGTAAATGATGGCAGCGTATTTGCCATCCAGCACCAGCGGTGCGCCACCGACAAAGCCGGTGACCTCGGTCACGGTGCGCCGATTGCGGCGTTCGCGGCCCTGGGTCACGACCAGCGGTTGGGTTTCGCCATAAGACACCATCGCCTCAAGCCGCGACCGGGAAATCCCGAAACGGGTCAGATAGCTGACGACCGCTTGCGCGCGGCGCAGGCCGAGTTTCTTGTTATAGGCGTTCGTTCCGACCAGATCGGTGTGGCCAAAGACCCGGAACCGGACCTCGGGGAATTGCCGGATCCAATCGGCCTGATGGCGCAGGACGGCCTGGGCATCGGCATCCAGAACCGCCGAGTTGAATGCGAAATTCACCGTCGAGGGGACCTCTTTGGTGAAACGGTCGTTCAATCTGACGACATATTGACGATCCCCATTGTGGATCATGGTGTTGTTCATCGTCGCGCTGCCGAAATCGCCGCCATCGACAATCGCGCCCGCTTCGTTGGTGAAGGTCGAATAGCCGTCACCGGTGCAGGCCACCAGGGCCAACAGAGAGGTCGCGGACAAAAGCCCTTTGAGGTGGCCCCGAACGATCATGGTCTCACTCCATCACATAGCCATAAGAGCCGCTGAAGTCCTGCCGCGCAACTTCGCCCGCGGCACCCTTCAACTTGCGGCTCTGATCCTTGGCAACCTTGCCGAACAGGAAAAGATCCTTTTCCGACGGGGGTTTGACCCGATCCGTCGGCAGAACCAATGCTTCGCCGCTGGTCGGTTGCACCAGATGCGCGGTGATGATGATCACCAGCTCGGTCTGCGACCGTTGATAATCGGCGCTGCGGAACAGCGCGCCCAGCACCGGGATATCGCCGAGCCAGGGGACCTGGCCGTTGGAATCGCGGAAATCATCCTTGAGCAAGCCGGCAATCGCAAAGCTCTGCCCATCCCGCAGCTCAACCGTGGTCTGCGCCTCGCGCCGGGTAAAGGCGTTGATGGTAAAGGCGTTCAGGGTAAAGCCGTTGTTGGTATCGATCGCCGAAACGGCGGATGACATTTCGAGGTTGATGATGTCGCCATCCACCACCCGCGGGATAAAGTTCATCTCGACGCCGAAAGGTTTGTATTCGACCGAGACCGAACCATTGTCCTGCGACACCGGAACCGGATACTCGCCACCGGCCAGGAACTTCGCCTCCTGACCCGAAAGCGCAACCAGGTTCGGCTCCGCCAGAGTGCGGACCACGCCCTTGGTTTCAAGAGCTTCCAGCAGAACGCCGACCTCGACCGCGCCAACATCAAAGCCAAACAGCATTGCGCCGTTGTTGGTATTGTTGGCGGGGATATTGCCTGCCAGAGAACTGGTCTGGCTGGTCGAATTGTTGTTGGTTCCGGTGCCACCGGACAGGCCCAGCTTGCCGCCCAGGCCGCTGCCTTTCAGCGACAGCGAGGAAGACAGCGATTTCGACACCGAGCGTTCCATTTCAGCGAAGCGGACCTTCAGCATCACCTGCTGGACGCCACCGACGCTCATCAGATTGGAAACCCGTTCCGGCGCATAGCGTTCGGCCAGGTCCAGCGCCCGTTGCAGGCGCTGCGACGAGGTCACGGTGCCCGACAGCACGATGCCGTCATTCGCGGTGCGCACTTCGATCTTCTCATTGGGAAGGATCTGACGCAGGCGTTCCTTGAATTCGGTGATATCAGCCGCCACCACCACATCGACATTGGTGATCAACTGACCGTTCTGATCCAGCAGCGTCAGGGTGGTGATCCCCGGCGATTTGCCCAGAACATAGATCGACCGGTCGCTCAGCGACGAAATGTCGGCAATCTGCGGGTTGGCGATCGAAAGTTCGGCAAAAGGTGTGTCGCTTTCCACGACCACCGCGCGGTTCATCGCCACGCTGACCTTGGCCTCTGCACCGCGGTGCAGAACTCTAAGCTGTTCTGCCATGGCCGGTTGGGCCATGCTGCTCACAGCCAGAGACAGACCCAACAGGGCCGCCTTGATAAATCTGTCGTTTTTCATGTGACCTGCCTCTCCGATCACGCCTCAGATGCGGGTCTTGTGGTGCCCACGATTGGCTGCATCCTGCGGCAAGTTATGTTTTTTTGCAATGAACAATGGCTTCTACGGTGTTGCTTATGTGGATAAGTCGCAACAGCCCGGTTGTTTTCGCACCGCCTGCACAGCGGAAAACGCAAAAAGGGCGGCCACTTGCGGCCGCCCCATTGTTGCGGATCAATCGGGGCAGGGGATCGGGATCATCACCACTTCGGCACCGCGGCGGGTGCGGATGGTGCAGACCCGTTTTTCTTCCTTGCGGATCACTTCCTCGGGTTTCGGCGCTTCGATCCCCAGCAGCGTGTTCTGATCGACTTCGACGGCCTGCGCCACGGTGTCATCTTCGGCGCCGACCAGCGACAGCGACAGGCGACCGGTGGATTGTGCCTGGGCCAGCGCCGCCACCTGCTGCGGGTTCACCGCAACCGTGACGGTCCGGGCGATGCTGGCCTGAACTGCGTCAGAGGACGAGGTCTGATCGACCGCGATCAGCTGTACCCCGACTTCGATCAATTTGGTGACATCCGTCGAACGATTGAAATCGTCGCCGGTCACCCGACCGGTCCAATAGACGTCGACCTTGTCGCCAGGGCGCAGAAAGCCCGACACGCCCGAAGACACGTCAACATTGATGGCAAAGGCGCGCATACCCTTGGACAGGCGGTTGGTCAGGCCTGCTTCTTCGCCGGGCTCGGTGACCTTGATCGCCATGACCGCCTCGTTGACCTCCATCGAGCGGAGGACGAAACGATCGGGTTTGTTTTCGGGAAACAGCGCGGCCACATCGGTGAACACACCTTCGGGAACGGCGTCCTGGGGCCATTTGATCTTGCGCACGTCCTCTTGTTTCAGCGTTTCGCCATACCGCAGGGCGCGCTGGGCGACATAGACATCGACGGTGGGCACCGACTCGGGCCGCTGTGAGCGTTCCATCGCGAGCTGCTGCTCGTAGGTCTGCATATAGCCGTTGACCATATAGACGGCGAAACCGGCGAGGCCGACGCCAGCGATGAGTACCAATCCGAAAAGCGAGCGCATGTTACTACCTCATTTTCACTTTTGTCCGCACCGCCGCGTTTGCCGGGCGATGCTGATTATCTGAGTCTGACTCTGGCAGCGAATTGTGTCCAAAGAAGGGACAATTCCTGATTTCTGGGTGTCGGTTGATGTGCTGCTGCGCCTGCCTGCGGCGGCCCCGCTGGCAGGCGCGGCGGATCAGTTCTTGACCATATCCGTCATATAGCTGGCGGTGCTGTCGGTCAGGCCGGTGGTGCCGGTCGTCATCATCTGCAGCGCCAGCACGGTCAGCGCCACGACCAGCGCGCAAAGAACCACCCAGTCGACAGTGACTGCACCGGTTTCATCGGCGGCAAAGCTCTGGCGATCCAGGAGGCGGTTTGCGAAAGTGAAGGATGAAAGCATGTGCATGGGCTGGCCCTTCGTTCTGCCCCGATCATTGCCATGTCGGAGGCCAAATATGGGTCCGAGTCTCCGGGCAGGGCCCGGTGTCGGTCTCAGACGGTCGCGTCGCAAGCCTTCTGCCGCCGGACCGAAAAAGCCGCGCCTTGTCACAAGGCGCGGCTGGGTCTTACATCGCCGAAGCGTCCGAAGATTACTTGGTGGTGCTCGGGTTTTGTTCCGACATGTAGGTCGCAACGTTGGCGGTCAGGCCGGTCGCACCGCTCTTGATCGAAGTGTAGGCGGCTGCGGACAGGCCAACAACGGCTGCGGTCAGAACGACCCAGTCAACGGTCACGGCGCCAGCTTCGTCTTTACGGAAATTTTTGATGAACTTGATCATGTTGTGTCCCTCCAAAGGATCATATGGTTTGCTACGTCCGCTTAGGCTGTTGGCCACCCGTCTCTCTCAACTTTCGGGCACCACCCTTGCGGTACTCGGATATAAAGCCCTCGGATTGGGGCAGGAATTGGGCGCCTTTGGTTCAAAATTGGACAGCCCCCAGAAAAAGCATGAACAACTGATTAAGCTGTTGAAAGTAAACAAAACAAAAAATCAAAAAAGTTTTTGAGTAACCGGAAGGGGCAGGTTCTGTGGCGTAAAAACCTGCGTCGAGGTTGTGATTCCAATCGATTTCTGGCGCGGTTAACCAGAATCTGAGATAGTGTCAGACAATAACAAGGGGGCGAAACAGCCCTGACAGGCAGCGATCACAGACAGGCGTTCCTATATGCGGTTACCGATTCCCCTGGCGTTTGTCGTCGGGCTGGCCATGTCGGCCCCGATGATGACAGCCGTCACCGCCCCGGCACAGGCCGAGGTGCAGACCGGGTTTGGTGATTTCACCAACAAAAGGGTGAAACCGCCGCGTGCCGATGCCAAGCGACGGATCACCGTTCAGATCAAGCCCGGCGACGCTCTGAAACCACCCAAGCCCAGGGCCAAACCCAAGACCGAGGCCGATACCGACAAGGCGAGCGTGGCGGTCGGCGCGGCACCGGGGCAATTGGCCTGGTTCTGGGAGGCGATCTCGCCGGATCTGACGGCCAGCGGGCCGGGGCGGTTGGAGCCGGCCCTGCGCCGGATCGCGGCCCCGCCCAGCGGCGCCGGGGTGCCCGCACCGCGACTCGGCACCCTGATGCAGATCGCCAGGGCGCATCAGGCGGATATTCTGCTGACCACGGCGGGCACCAATGTCTCGCCCGCGCTGGTGCTGGCGGTGATCGCGGTGGAAAGCGCGGGCCGGGTGGATGCGGTCAGCGGCGCCGGGGCGGCCGGGTTGATGCAGTTGATGCCGGCCACGGCGGAACGCTTTGGCGTCGCCGACCGATCGAACGCTGCGGACAATATCAAGGGCGGGGTGGCGTTTCTCGACATGCTGATGACCCGCTTCGGCGGCGACCCGATCCTGGTGCTGGCCGGTTACAATGCGGGCGAGAATTCGATCAAGACCCATAGCGGTGTGCCCCCCTATGCCGAGACAAGGGATTATGTGCCCAAGGTGTTGGCCGCCTTCGAGGTGGCGCGGAACCTCTGCCGGACCCGGCCACAGCTGATTTCGGATGGCTGCGTGTTTTCGTTTCCGAGCTGACCGGGGCATCGAGATCGGCATTGCGCCGCCGTTGGCGTCGCGCAGGGGACAGCGCCACCGGGCATTGAGCCCGCTGTCGCTGTGGCCTCCGGCGGGAATATTTCTGGCAAGATGAAGTGATGAAGACTGCCAAACGCCGCCCGGCCGGGGCGGCGTATGGGACTCTTGTTTTGGTGGGGATCAGGCGAGGATGGTTGCCTCGGTTGCGGCGCGCATCTCGGCTTCGCTGACACCATCGGCGAGTTCGAGGATCCTGAGGCCGCCCTCGGCCACCTCAAGCACCCCGAGATTGGTGATGATCAGATCGACCACCGCCTTGCCGGTCAGCGGCAGGGTGCAGGATTTCAGAACCTTGGTTTCGCCCGCCTTGTTCTGATGGTCCATCACCACGATCACCCGGCCGACACCCGCGACCAGATCCATTGCGCCGCCCATGCCCTTGACCAGCTTGCCGGGGATCATCCAATTCGCCAGATCGCCATCCTCGGAGACCTCCATCGCGCCGAGGATCGCCGCGGCGATCTTGCCGCCGCGAATCATCCCGAAGGAGGTGGCGCTGTCGAAATAGGCGGTGCGCGGCAATTCGGTGATCGTCTGCTTGCCGGCGTTGATCAGGTCCGGGTCTTCCTCGCCGTCGAAGGGGAAGGGGCCCATGCCAAGCATGCCGTTTTCCGATTGCAGGGTGATGTCCTTGTCGCCGACGTAATTGGCGACCAGGGTCGGGATGCCGATCCCGAGGTTCACATACATCCCATCCTGAAGTTCCTCGGCCGCGCGGGCGGCCATCTGGTTGCGGTCCCAGGGCATTACGCGGTCTCCTTCTTGCGGGTGGTGCGCTGTTCGATCCGGTTCTCGTGTTCGCCCTGGATCAGCCGGTGCACATAGACGCCGGGCAGATGGATCGCATCGGGGTCGAGCGCGCCGGTTGGCACGATCTCTTCGACCTCGACGACGCAGACCTTGCCGCACATCGCGGCGGGCGGGTTGAAATTGCGCGCGGTCTTGCGGAACACCAGATTGCCGGTCTCATCGGCCTTCCAGGCCTTGACGATGGCCAGATCGGCAACAATGCCGCGTTCCAGGATGTAATCCTGACCGTCGAAGGTCTTGACCTCTTTGCCATCGGCGATGACGGTGCCGACGCCGGTCTTGGTATAGAACCCGGGAATGCCGGAGCCGCCAGCGCGCATCCGTTCGGCCAGGGTGCCCTGGGGGTTGAATTCCAGCTCCAGCTCGCCGCTCAGATATTGGCGCATGAATTCGGCGTTTTCCCCGACATAGGAGGACATCATCTTTTTCACCTGCCGGGTTTGCAACAGCACGCCCAGGCCGAAGTCATCGACCCCGGCATTGTTGGAGGCCACCGTCAGATCCTTGGTGCCTGCATCGCGGATCGCCGCGATCAGCAATTCGGGGATGCCACAGAGGCCGAAACCGCCCGCCGCGATCAGCATGCCGTCAAACAGCACGCCATCCAGCGCCTCGGCCGCAGAGCCGTAGACCTTCTTCATCAGGAACCTCCTTGGTCGTTTGCTTCTGTCTTGCCGACCTGCGGGCTGGGAGTCAACGGAATGCTGCGACGCGGCGCCAGCGCCATGGCGCAGCTTAGGCCAGCGCTTCGGCGAGGAGGTCATAGATCAGACGCAGCCGGGGGTTGGTCAGAACATCGCGATGGGCGACCAGCCAGATCGGAAAACTGACCGGCGCCAGATCCGGCAGAATCTGGCGGACCGACGCATCGACCCTTGCCATCCGGTCGTCGAGGATGCCGATGCCCAGCCCCTGTTTCACCATTGCCCACATCACCAGGAAACTGTCACATACCAGCGGAAAATTCGCTTCGCTCAGCGACAGGCCGAGGCTGTTGAGCCGGGTCATCAGGCGGCCAGTGGTATCGAGGCCAACAAAGGCGGCGCGGCTGAGGTCGGCACGGGTGTCGAGCGGGCCAACCGCGTCAATATAGCCGGGCGTGGCATAGAGCCGGGCATTGGCGTCGCGGATCTTGCGGGCGATCAGATCGGGTTCGGTGGGGCGAAAGTTGCGGATCGCGATATCGGCCTCGCGGCGCAGCAGGTCGGTGGTATCGGAAGAGGCGACGACCTGCACGGAAATCCGCGGCGCGCGCCGCCGCAGATCCGCGAGGATCGCTGGCAGGATCAGGGCGGCATCCGCCTCGCTCGCTGCGATGACCACCTTGCCGGCAAGATCCGCGTTTCGACCCACCGCCTTCAGGCTCAGCTGGTTCGCCGCCTCGCCCATCCGTTGCACGTAGGTCAGCAGATCGCGCCCCGCCGGGGTGAGGGTCAGGCCGCGGCCCACCCGTTCAAACAGCACCACACCCAATTCGTGCTGCAGCGCCTCGACCTGGCGGCCAAGGGTCGGCTGGGTGAGGCCAAGCGCCCGCGCCGCAGCCGAGAGCGAACCCTCTTCGGCGGTGACGAGGAAGGCCCGCGCCCGGTTCCAGTCAAAAGTCGTGCCGTCCCAATGCATGCATTTACGCATATCAAAAAGACGAATTAAGTCAATTTTCGTTGGAATGCGGCGCGGCTAGATCCGGTCTCACAGACATCGGACGCAGAAAGGACACCGACATGCACCTCTTTGAGAACGCCCAATCGCGCGGCTATGCAAGGCTGGCAGGCGTCTTCTATCTGATCATCGCCGTCGCGGGCGGCTTTTCGATTGCCTATGTGCCATCGCAATTGCAGGTCGCCGGTGATCCGGCGGCAACATTTGCCAATATCGCGGCGCATCCGGGGTTGTTTCACCTCGGGCTGGCGGGTGACCTAGTGATGATGCTGGCCGAGATCATGGTGACGGCGATGCTGTTTTTCATGTTCCGCCCGGTGAATGCGACGCTGTCGCTGGCCGCCGCGCTGGCCCGGTTTGCCATGGTCACGGTGATGGCGGCGATGCTGTTCTTTCACATCGGAGCGATGGCGCTGGTGCGGCCCGACCTCGGGCTGGGCAGCCTGTCAGCGGCGCAGCGCCTTGATCTGGCCGGGCTGCTGCTGGCGATGCATGACGGCGGCGTCTGGATCTGGCAGGTGTTCTTTACCGCGCATTTGCTGCTGCTGGGGCAATTGGTGGCGCGCTCGGGCCGGTTTCCCCGCGTGCTGGGGCAGGCGTTGAGCCTGGGCGGCTTGGGCTATCTGCTGGATTCGATCCACGCCTTTGCGGCGCCGGATGCCGACTGGCTGGGGATGCTGCGGATCGCTTTGCTGGTCCTGGTGACGCTGGCCGAAATCGGCTTCGCCCTGTGGCTGGTGTTCGGCCGCGTGGCGGCGGCGCGGGTCACTGCGCCCGCCGCCGCCTGAACGATCAGTGTACCCCGCCTAGGCCTTCTTCGCCTTGGCAGGCTTGGCCTTGGTCGGCTTGGCGTTGGCAGGCTTGGCCTTGGCGGTCTTTTTCGCCGGGGCCTTCTTGCCCTTTTTGACGGCTTTTTCGGCGATCCATTCGACCGCCTGTTCGATCGTCACCTTGTCGACCTCGAAGGTGTCGGGGATCGTCGCGTTGATCTTGTCCCATTTCACATAGGGCCCGTATTTGCCGTCATAGATCGCCACCGGCCCGCCCGCGTCGGGATGCTCACCCAATTCGCGGATCGGCACCGCGGCCTTGCCCCGCGCTCCCCGGCTGGCGACCTTTTCGGCCAGCAATTGCACCGCGCGGTTCATGCCCACGGTCCAGACCTCGTCCAGCCCCTCGAGATTGGCATTGGTGCCGCCGCGGTTCGAGGTGCTCTCGGCATGTTTAATATAGGGGCCATAGCGACCGATATTGGCCCAGACATTGACCCCGTCCTCGGGGTGTGGGCCGATCAGGCGCGGCAGTTGCAACAGGCGCACCGCCGGTTCCAGTGTCAGCTCTTCGGGATTCCATTCCTTGGGCACCGACTGGCGCGGCGGTTTCTTGTTCTCTTCGGTGACCGGCCCGCGCTGCACGAAGGGACCAAAGCGGCCCTTGAAGACGCGGATCTCGTCGCCCTCATCCTCGCCCAGCAATTTGCCGTCCGGCGGGATCGCGCTGGCCTCGGCCTCGGCGTCGGGCGGACCGAAGGGCCGGGTATAGCGGCATTCGGGGTAGTTCGAACAACCGATAAAGGCGCCACCGGCGCGCGCGGTGCGCATCGACAGACGGCCCGCGCCGCAATTCGGGCAGAGGCGTGGATCGGTGCCATCTTCGTTGGGCGGGAACAGGTGCGGTTCCAGCACCTCGTTGATCTTTTCCAGCACATCGGTGATCCGAAGCTCGGCGGTTTCCGCGATCGCGGCGGAAAAATCACGCCAGAACCGGGCCAGAACATCCTTGTAGTCGCGTTCCCCGGCGCTGACATCGTCCAGCTCTTCTTCCAGCTCGGCGGTGAAATCATATTCCAGATAGCGACGGAAATAATTGGTCAGGAACACGGTCACCAGCCGCCCCTTGTCTTCGGGCAGCAGCCGGTTCTTGTCCTTGATCACATAGCCACGATCCTGAATCGTGGTGACGATGCTGGCATAGGTCGAGGGGCGTCCGATGCCCAGCTCTTCCATCCTCTTGACCAGCGTCGCCTCAGTGTAGCGCGGCGGCGGCTGGGTGAAGTGCTGGTCCGGGGTGATGCTGGATTTGGTGGCCTGTTCGCCCTGCTGGATCTGCGGCAAGCGTTTGTCGTCATCATCGACCACAGCGTCGTCGCGGCCTTCTTCATAGATTTTCATAAAGCCGTCGAACAGCACCACCTGACCGGAGGCGCGCAGCTCGACCTGGTCATCGGCACTGCCGATAACCACGGTGGTGCGTTCCATCCGGGCGCCTTCCATCTGGCAGGCCAAGGTGCGTTTCCAGATCAGATCGTAAAGCTTGCGCTGATCGGTATCGGTGATGTTCAGCGTGGCCGCGTCGGCGGTCATCTCGGTCGGGCGGATACATTCATGCGCTTCCTGCGCGTTCTTGGCCTTGTTTTTATAGACCCGCGGTTCGCCTGGCACATATTCGGCTCCAAAGCGGTCCTTGATCGCGTCGCGGCAGGCGATCACCGCCTCCGGCGCCATGTCGATGCCATCGGTCCGCATATAGGTGATATGCCCGGCCTCATAGAGCCGCTGCGCCGTGCTCATCGTCTGCCGGGCGCCCATGCCGAACTTGCGGCTCGCCTCTTGCTGCAGGGTCGAGGTCATGAATGGCGGCGACGGATTGCGGCTGGCCGGTTTCGCCTCGACCGATTTGACCGAGAGATCGCGCGAGGTGATCGCCTGCACCGCGAGTTCGGCCTGGGTGGCGTTCTCAATGTCGTAGCGCTCAAGCTTTTTGCCGGCGAGAAGGGTGAGCCGGGCCTCGTATTCCTGGCCGCGCGGGGTGCCGAGCAGCGCCTTTACGGTCCAGTATTCGCGCGGCCGGAAGGCTTCGACCTCCATCTCGCGCTCGACGATCAGCCGCAGGCAGACCGATTGCACCCGCCCGGCGGATTTTGCGCCCGGCAGTTTGCGCCAGAGCACCGGCGACAGGTTGAAGCCGACCAGGTAGTCCAGCGCCCGGCGGGCCAGATAGGCCTGAACCAGCGGCGCATCGACCTGGCGCGGATTCTTCATCGCCTCGGTCACCGCGGTCTTGGTGATCGCGTTGAACACGACCCGGCTGACCGGCGTGTCCTTGTTGATCGCCTTGCGGGCGCGCAGCGCCTCTTCGAGGTGCCATGAAATCGCCTCGCCCTCGCGGTCGGGGTCAGTCGCGAGGATCAGCGCATTGTCCGTCTTCAGCGCATCGGCGATGGCTTTGACATGTTTGCGGCTGTCTGCGGCGATCTCCCATTTCATCTCAAAATCATGTTCGGTGTCCACCGACCCATTCTTTGGCGGCAGGTCGCGAACGTGACCATAAGAGGCGAGGACCGTGTAATCGGCACCAAGATACTTGTTGATTGTCTTGGCTTTGGCCGGGGATTCCACCACGACAACGGGCATACGCAGTCCTTTCGAGTCGGGGATAACCTGTTGGCGGCGGACCATGTGAGCAATGTCGGGTGGATGTCAACTCGACCAATGCCGCGCGGCGGATTTCGGGGAATCCACACTGCCCGGCAGGATTGGGCCGGGTTTCGACCCGCGCGGCGGCACGGCCGGTCGGGTGGCAATGTCGGGGCGGTGGCCGGTCTGCTTCCGCTCAGGCGTTGCTCGGAACCCGCGAGATCAGGCCGCCGGACTGGCGCAGAATCTGGCCTGAGAGTTCCAGATCGACCAGCGCCGGAGCGATTCGGCGCGGTTCCTCTCCGAGGTCGCGGATCAACTGGTCCTCAGCCAGCGGAGTCGGGCCAAGGCGGTTCAGGATCTCGCTGTGCAGCGCGGCGGTTTCACGCAGGCTGCGCTTTCGCGGCGCGCCCGGGGGCGGGGCCGATGGAACCGGGGTGTCCAGTGCCAGCGCCGTCTGAACCGGATCGCGTGTTGCCGCCTGTGGTGGCAGCGCCTCGATCACATCGGCGGCATTGCGGACCAGACGGGCGCCGTCGCGGATCAACATGTTGCAGCCGGCGCTGCGGGCGTCCATCGGATGACCCGGCACCACCAGCACCTCGCGCCCCTGATCCAATGCGGTGCGGGCGGTGATCAGGCTGCCGGACCGCGCCGCCGCCTCGATCACCACGACCGCCCGCGACAGGCCGGAGACCAGCCGGTTGCGGCGCGGAAAATGCCGCGCTTGCGGCTGCATCCCCATCGGTTGTTCCGACAGGCGCAGCCCGGTCTGGATGATCTTGCTTGCCAGGTCGGCGTTTTCCGCCGGGTAAAGCATGTCGACACCCCCGGCCATCATTGCGATCGTGCCGCTGGCGAGGCTGGCGTGATGCGCCGCCGCATCAATGCCGCGCGCCAGGCCCGAGACGATCACCAGCCCTGATTCGGCCAGATCGGTGGCCATCGCCCGCGCCATCCTGGTGCCAAGCGAGGAGGCATTGCGCGCCCCCACAATCCCGATCTTTGGCCGGGCCAGCACCCCGAGGTCGCCAATCGCCCAGAGGATCGGTGGTGGGTCGTCGATGTCGAGCAGGTCAACGGGATAGTCCGGCGCACCGACACAGATCATCCGGGCGCCCGCCTGGGCGGCGGCCCGCAGTTCGGCCAGCGCCACGGCCTCGGGGCAGGGCTGGTAACCGGAGACCCCCGCCGCCCTAGCGATGTCGGGCAGGGCGACGAGGGCCGCACGGGCGGATTGGTGTTCGGTGAGCAACCGGTAAAAGGTAACGATTCCGACCCGCCGCGAGCGTAAGAGACGGAGCCACGAAAGACGCTCATCTTCCGTGGTGGGTGGGAGTGGGGGGTGAGTGGAAGGATGTGTATCCACGGCCATCGTGACTCCGCCTGCTTGCAGACTCAGGCATAGCCGATGCGCGGTTAACCAAGCGTGAATCGCATGGTTAACCGCGTGGGAATATTCTGTGAGACGACCCGGATCAGCGGTTTCAGTCGGCCATATGACAGGCCACGGGGCTCAGACCGCCGATCCACCCACCGTCAGCCCGCCGATCAGCACCGTTGGCTGGCCGACCCCGACGGGGACCCATTGCCCGGCCTTGCCACAATTGCCCATGCCCGGATCCAGCGCCATGTCATTGCCGAGCGCCCGGATCCGATTCAGCGCGGTGGCACCGTCACCGATCAGGGTGGCCCCCTTGACCGGGGCGCCGACGACGCCGTTTTTCACGCGGTAAGCTTCGGTGCAGGAAAACACGAATTTGCCGTTGGTAATATCGACCTGGCCACCGCCGAACCCGACCGCATAGATACCATCCTTGAGCTCACCCACCACCTCTTCGCGGCTGGCCTCGCCGCCCAGCATATAGGTGTTGGTCATTCGCGGCATCGGCGCATGGGCATAGCTTTCGCGGCGCCCGTTGCCGGTTGGCTCCACGCCCATCAGCCGGGCGTTCTGCCGGTCCTGCATGAACCCGACCAGGATTCCATCCTCGATCAGCACATTCTTGCCGCTCGGCGTGCCCTCGTCATCGACGGTGATCGACCCGCGCCGGTCCGGGATGGTGCCATCATCCAGCACCGTGACCCCGGGCGCGGCGATTCGCTGGCCCAGCAGCCCGGCAAAAGCCGAGGTTTGCTTGCGGTTGAAATCGCCCTCCAGCCCGTGACCGATCGCCTCGTGCAACAGAATGCCGGGCCAGCCGGGGCCGAGCACAACATCCATCACCCCGGCGGGGGCGGATTCGGCATCGAGGTTGACCAGCGCCACCCGCAGCGCCTCGCGCGCCTTGGCCTGCCAATCGGTGGGGTCGAGCAGCCCGTCGAGGCCAACCCGGCCACCGCCGCCGGCAGAACCGGATTCTCGGCGCCCGTTCTGTTCGACGATGACCGAGACATTGACCCGGGTCATCGGTCGCACATCGCGCACCCTAAGGCCTTCGGGGCGCAGAATCTCGACCTCTTGGCAAGAGGCGGCGATGGTCGCTGAAACCTGCACGATGCGCGGGTCCAGATCGCGGGCAAAGGCATCGATCTCACGCAGGGTCTCGACCTTGACCGGAAATTCAGCGCCAGAGATCGGGTCGAGATCCGCATAAAGGCGGCGATTGGTGGCGCGCGGCGGCGGCGCCAGGCTGCCGCCGCCATCGCCCACCGCAAGCCGGGTGACTTCCACTGCGCGTTTCAGCGCGCTTTCGCTGATTTCGGTGGCATGGGCATAGCCTGCCACCTCGCCCTGCACCGCGCGCAGGCCGAATCCCTCGGACGCGTCATAGCTGGCGGTCTTGATCCGGCCATCGTCAAACACCAGAACTTCGGAGCGGCGGCGTTCCAGAAACAGCTCGCCATCATCGGCCCCGGCCACAGCGGTGCGCAGATGGGCCAGGGCCCGATCCTCGTCCAGGGCGGTGTCAAATGGGCGAAAAGGGGTGTTGGACATGCTGAAACCTCTGCTTCGCGACCGCGGCATTTGATCCAGATCAAGAAAAGCGTCCGTTTGCCGCAAGCGCAATTGTTGTCGTTCGTGTCAGAATATGGTTTTAAGCTGCGACAAACAACGTGGCGCGGGCCAATATGGGCCGAACCGCGGCGGAACGCTCAATCATCAGGGTGCATAATGCGAACATTTACCAGCCTCTTCGCCCTTCTGGCGGCAACCGCTCTGCCCGCGGCAGCGCAAGACGGAAGCGTCATCGGAAAACCGCACAGTGGCGGCTTAGGCTTTCAAACCGCAGCCACAGAACTGGCGCGCGACCAGCAATGGCTGGACGGGATGATCTTGGTCATCATCTCGGCGATCGTGTTACTCGTGGTCGCGCTGCTGTTCGTGGTGATCCTGCGCTATAACAGCCGGTTCAACCCGAAGCCGGCGAAATTCACCCACAACACCCCGGTCGAGGTGGTTTGGACGATTCTCCCGGTGATGATCCTGGTCGTTATCGGGGTGTTTTCGCTGCCGGTCCTGTTCAAGCAGCAGGAAATTCCGGAGGGTGACATCACCATCAAGGTGACCGGCAACCAATGGTATTGGAGCTATGAATACACCGATTTCGACGATGTGACCTTTGACAGCTACATGATCGGCCAGCCCGCCACGATGACCGCCGAAGACGACACGGCGGGCGCCGAGGCCTATATCCTATCCGACGCGATGAAGGCCAAGCTGATCAAATCCGGCTACAGGGATGATGAATTCCTGCTGGCCGTCGACAATGCGGTGGTGGTGCCCGTGAACAAGGTCATCGTCATGGATGTGACCGGCAGCGATGTGATCCATTCCTGGACGGTGCCCGCCTTTGGGGTGAAACAGGACGCGGTGCCGGGGCGGATTGCCCAGCTGTGGTTCAAGCCCGAGGTTGAAGGCGTGTTCTTTGGCCAATGTTCCGAGCTTTGCGGCAAGGACCATGCCTATATGCCGATCGCGGTCAAAGTGGTGTCGCAGGCGCGGTATGACGCCTGGATCGCTGCCACTCAGGCCGCCGGCGAATATGTCGATGTAAACGCCCTCTGATTTCGGGCGGTGAAGCAATGATCCGGCCCGCTCCATCAAAAGTGGCGCGGCGCCCGAAAGGCCATCAGAGATGAGCGACGCAAGCATCAACACAGAGACAGACCCGCTCGAGGCGGAGTTCGGCGATTTCCTCGCCCTGCTCAAGCCGCGGGTGATGTCGCTTGTCGTGTTCACGGCGGCGGTTGGCCTGTTGGCCGCGCCGGTGCCGGTGCATCCTTTCGTCGCCTTCTGTTCGGTGCTGTTCATTGCGGTGGGCGGCGGCGCCTCGGGCGCGCTGAACATGTGGTATGACCACGACATCGACGCGGTAATGAAGCGCACCGCGCGGCGGCCGATCCCGGCGGGCAAGGTCAGCCGGGGCGATGCGCTGGCGCTGGGGCTGACGCTGTCGGGTTTTGCGGTGGTGATGCTGGGGCTGGCGGCGAATTGGCTGGCGGCGGGGCTGCTGGCCTTTACCATCTTCTTTTACGCGGTCGTCTATACGATGTGGCTGAAACGCTGGACGCCGCAGAACATCGTGATCGGTGGTGCCGCGGGCGCCTTCCCGCCGATGATCGGCTGGGCGGTGGCGACCGGTGGCGTGTCGGTGGAATCGGTGCTGATGTTCGCGCTGATCTTCATGTGGACTCCGCCGCATTTCTGGGCGCTGGCGCTGTTCATGAATTCCGATTATGAGGCCGCGGGCGTGCCGATGCTGACCGTGACCCACGGCCGCCGCGCCACCCGGCGGCACATTCTGGTCTACACGCTGATCCTGGCGCCGCTGGCGATCGGCACCGGGTTCACCGCGATTAGCGGGCCGATCTATCTGGCCGTATCGGTGCTGCTGAACCTGGCGTTTGTCAAAGGCGCGGTCGATATCCTGCGCCGCGACGAAACCCACGCCGTGGCCGATAAATATCGGGTCGAGAAACGCTTTTTCGCGCTGTCTCTACTCTATCTGTTCCTGCACTTCGGGGCGATTCTGGCCGAGGCCGCGTTGCGGCCCTGGGGACTGGGGGGCTGGTGATGGCAATTCAAGTCGAACATGAACTGCACAAGCGCCGCCGCGGCCGCAACTTGGGCCTTGGCCTGGTGCTGGCCGCTTTCGTGGCGATGGTGTTCGGCCTGACCATGGTCAAGGTTGCGCGCACCGATTTTTCGAATGCGCCCAAAGCCGCCGGAGGGGACAAGTAATGGCGATGCAAGGCACCACCAAGACAGTGCTGGCGACCGTCGGCACGGTGGTGATCATGGGCGCGCTGGCCTGGGCTTCGGTGCCGTTTTACAACTGGTTCTGCCGGGTGACCGGGTTTGGTGGCATCACCAACACCGCCGATGCGGGCAGCGACGTGATCCTGGATCAAACCATCAAGATCCGCTTTGACGCCAATACCGCCCCCGGTATGCCCTGGCAGTTCAAGCCGGTTCAGCGCGATATGGTGCTGCGGATCGGCGAGACCGGGCTGGCGTTCTACGAGGCCTACAATCCCACCGACCAGGTGGTCGCCGGGTCGGCCAGCTACAATGTCGCGCCATACGAGGCCGGGAATTTTTTTACCAAGATCGACTGCTTTTGCTTCACCGAGCAGGTGTTGCAACCGCATGAGCGGGTCGAGATGCCGGTGACCTTTTATGTCGATCCGGAAATCGTCACCGACCGGGACGCGAAATATGTTCATCGCATCACCCTGTCGTATACATTCTACCAAACCGATCTGCCCGAGGGTTCGGCCGCTGCGCCGGACACATCGGACCGGCCGGCATTGAACTAAGAGGCTCCAACGAGGGACCGAAATGGCGCACGAAAAGAACCACGATTATCACATCCTTACCCCGTCGATCCAACCGCTCCTCGGGGCGATTTCGGCGTTCATCATGCTTTTCGGGGCGGTGCTGTTCTTCCACGACAGCGGACCCTGGATGCTGCTCATCGGCTTTGCGATGGTGCTCTATGTCATGTTCGCCTGGTGGTCAGAAACGGTTGCCGAGAACAAGGCAGGCGACCACACCCCGGTGGTGCGGCTGGGCCTGAAATACGGGTTCATCCTGTTTATCATGTCAGAGGTCATGTTCTTTTCGGCGTGGTTCTGGACCTTTTTCAAACACGCGATCTATCCGATGGGGCCAGAGAGCCCGATGATCGACGGACAATGGCCGCCGGCGGGAATCGAAACCTTCGACGCCTGGCACCTGCCGCTGATCAACACGCTGATCCTGCTGTGCTCCGGTGCCGCCGCAACCTGGGCGCACCATGCGCTGGTGCATGAGGACAACCGCGAAGACATCAAATGGGGTCTGATCCTGGCGATTGTACTGGGCGCGCTGTTCTCCGTGTTCCAAATCTATGAATACAGCCACGCCGCCTTTGGCTTTGCCGGGAACATCTACGGCGCGACCTTCTTTATGGCGACCGGGTTCCACGGCTTTCACGTGTTGATCGGGACGATCTTTTTGTTCGTCTGCCTGCTGCGGGTCTATGCCGGGCATTTCACCCCGGAAAACCATGCCGGTTTCGAGATGGCGGCCTGGTATTGGCACTTCGTCGACGTGGTCTGGCTGTTCCTGTTCGCCGCGGTCTATGTCTGGGGCGGCTAAAGCCGCTTCAGGGGACGCCGCTGCCGCGGCGTTGCCTCCGGCGGGAATATTTTGAGCAAGATGAAGGGGGCGCGGGGGGTTCTTCGCGCCTCCGGCTATTGAGGGTGGCAAAGTGCGCGGCATTTTGATGGTTGCGGTGATTGGGCTGGGCGGCGTTGCGGTGCTGCTGGGCCTGGGATTCTGGCAGGTACAGCGGCTGGCCTGGAAAGAGGGTGTGCTGGACGATATCGCGGCCCATATTGCCGCCGAACCGGTGCCGCTGCCGACCGTGCCGGATCCGCAGCTGAACCGGTATCTGCCAGTGCGGGCGCGTGGCGAGATCGGCACCGGGGTGATCCGGGTGCTGGCCAGCCGCAAGACTGTCGGCGCCGGGTATCGCCTGATCGTGCCCTTCACCACCGACGGGCGCCGGGTGCTGCTGGATCTGGGGTTTCTGCCGGTCGCCCAAGCGGTGCCGGTGATGCCACAAGGCCAGGTAGAGCTGATTGGCAATCTGCATTGGCCGGATGAGGTGGACAGCTTTACCCCGGAGCCCGATCCCGCCAAAGGCCTGTGGTTCGCCCGCGAGGTGAGCAGCCTGGCCGCGCATCTGGACAGCGCGCCGGTGCTGATCGTGCTGCGCAGCGGAGTCGATCTGCCGGGGGTGACACCGCTGCCGGTCGGGATCGAGGGCATCGCCAATGATCACCTGCAATATGCCATCACCTGGTTTTCCCTCGCCGCGATCTGGCTGGCGATGACCGGTTTTCTGGTCTATCGGATGCGCAAAGTGAGTGAGGGACGACCGTGAATTATATCTCCACCCGTGGCCAGGCGCCGACGTTGGGTTTCGAACAGGCGATGCTGACCGGCCTCGCCCGTGACGGCGGGCTCTATGTGCCCGAGACCATCCCAGAGATGAGCGCCGATGCGATCGCCGCCCTGGCCGGGCTGAGCTATGAAGAGACCGCCTTTCGGGTGATGTTGCCATTCATTGGCGAGGCCTTTGACGCGGCCGAGTTTCGGGCGATCATCGCCGCCGCCTATGCCGGGTTCGACCACGTCGCCCGGGCGCCGCTGGTGCAGCTGGATGCCAATCATTTCCTGCTGGAACTGTTCCACGGCCCGACCCTGGCGTTCAAGGATTTCGCCATGCAGCTGATCGGCCAACTGTTCCGTGCTTCGCTGGCGCGGTCGGGCCAAAGGGTGACGATCGTCGGGGCCACCAGCGGCGACACCGGATCGGCGGCGATCGAGGCCTTTGCCGGGCTCGACAATGTCGATGTGGTGATCCTCTATCCGCATGGCAAGGTCAGCGAAGTCCAGCGCCGTCAGATGACCACCCCGGCAGCGGCAAATGTCCATGCCATCGCGCTGGACGGCAATTTCGACGATTGCCAGGCGCGGCTGAAGGATATGTTCAACGATCATGCCTTTCGCGACGAGGTCGGGCTGGCCGGGGTCAATTCGATCAACTGGGCGCGGGTTCTGGCGCAGGTGGTCTATTACTTCACCGCCGCCGTCAGCCTGGGCGCGCCGCATCGCAAGGTGAGCTTTACCGTGCCAACCGGCAATTTCGGCGACGTCTTTGCGGGCTATATCGCCAAGCGGATGGGGCTGCCGATCGACCGGCTGGTGATCGCCACCAACCAGAATGACATATTGCACCGCTGTCTGACCGGCGGCGCCTACCTGACCGACCAGGTGGTGCCCTCGATCAGCCCGTCGATGGATATTCAGGTCAGCTCGAATTTCGAGCGGGCGTTGTTTGACGCCTATGACCGCGATGGCGGCGCGGTGGCGCAGTTGATGCAGGAGCTGGCTGGTGGCGGGTTTACCGTCAGCCAGGGTGCGCTGCAGGCGCTGCGCGAGCATTTCGACAGCGGCCGCGCCTCGGAGGCGGAAACCGCCGCCACCATCGCCCGCACCCTGGAGGCGACCGGAGAATTGCTCTGCCCGCACAGCGCGGTGGCGGTGAAAGTGGCCGAGGAACAGCGCGATCCGGCGGTGCCGATGATCACCCTGGCCACCGCCCATCCGGCGAAATTCCCCGATGCGGTCGAAGCGGCAACTGGCCAGCGCCCGGGGCTTCCCCGGTTCATGGCAAACCTGTATGACCGACCAGAGCGGGTGACCCGGGCCAGCAATGACCTGTCAGCCCTGCAATCCCTGATCCGAGAACGGCGCTCACATTGACCACTGAATATCACACGCTTTCCAATGGTTTCCGTATCGTCACCGAAGCGATGCCCGGGCTGCAATCGGCGGCGGTGGGCATCTGGGTGGCGGCCGGCGGGCGCAACGAGACCAAGGCGCAGAACGGCATTGCGCATTTCCTCGAACATATGGCCTTCAAGGGCACTGCGACCCGGTCGGCGCTGGAAATTGCCGAGGCGGTCGAGGATGTCGGCGGCTATATCAACGCCTATACCTCACGCGAGGTGACGGCCTATTACGCGCGGGTTCTGGCCGCCGATGTGCCGCTGGCGATGGATGTGATTGCCGATATCCTGCGCAATCCGACCTTTGAGGCCAGCGAGATCGAGATCGAGCGCGGTGTGATCCTGTCCGAGATCGGCCAGGCGCTGGACACGCCGGACGACGTGATCTTTGACTGGCTGCAGGAACAGGCCTATCCGGATCAACCGCTGGGGCGCAGCATTCTGGGCCCGGCCGAGCGGGTGCGCGGCTTTGCCCGCGCCGATCTGTCGGATTTCGTGGCGCAGAATTACGGGCCCGGGCAGATGATCCTTTCGGCGGCGGGGGCGGTCGATCACGCGGCGATAGTCGATCTGGCGGAGGGCCTGTTCGGCGATATGGCGGCACAGCCACAGGTGGCGGTGACCCCGGCGCGGTTTCGCGGCGGCGAAATGCGCAAGATCAAGAAGCTGGAGCAGGCGCATTTTGCGCTGGCCTTTGAAAGCCCGGATTACCGCGACCCCGATGCCTATGCGGCGCAGATCTATGCCACGGCCCTGGGTGGCGGCATGTCCTCGCGGCTGTTTCAGGAAATCCGCGAAAAACTGGGGCTGTGCTACACGATCTATGCCCAGGCCGGGGCCTATTCCGACACCGGGATGACCACGATCTATGCCGGCACCGGTGCGGATCAGGTCAAGGGCCTGGCCGAGCTGACGGTGGACGAGATGAAGCGCGCCGCCGAGGATATGAGCGATCAGGAGGTCGCCCGTGCCCGGGCGCAGATGAAGGCCGGGCTGCTGATGGGGCTGGAAGGTCCCTCGAGCCGGGCGGAACGGTTGGCCCGCATGCTGCAGATCTGGGACCGGGTGCCGGGGCTGGATGAGGTGGTGGACAAGATCGACGCGGTCACCACCGCCGACATCCGCCGCTACGGGCAAGCCCTGGTGAGCGACGCGTCGGTGGCGCTGGCCCTCTACGGTCCGAAGGGCGATGCGCTCGGGCTGGAGGCGTTGCAGGCAAGGCGCGCCGCATGATGTTGCGGCCGCGGCGCAAGATGCGGATCGACACCGATCGCATGGTGCTGCGCCCACCGATTCATGCCGATTGGCGGCCCTGGGCGGCGCTGCGACGGGAGAGCCGGGGATTCCTGGAACCCTGGGAGCCGATCTGGGCCACCGACCACCTGGGCCGCAAATCCTTTACCAACCGAGTCTATTGGGCGCAGCGTTCGGTCACCGGCGGCACTGCGGTGCCGCTGTTCCTGTGCCGCCGCGAGGATGAGCAATTGCTCGGCGCGATCACCCTGGACAATATCCGCCGCGGCCCGGCGCAGGCGGGGACCCTCGGCTATTGGATCGGCGAAAGCTTTGCCCGCCAGGGCTATATGCGCGAGGCGATCACTGCGGTGGTGCATCACGCCTTTCAGCGAATGGATCTGAGCCGGATCGAGGCTGCCTGCCTGCCGGAAAACGTGCCGTCGCGGGCCTTGCTGGAACATTGCGGCTTTAAATACGAAGGCGTGGCGCAGAGCTATCTGCAGATCAACGGGCGCTGGCGCACCCATGTGCTCTATGCCGCGCTGCGCGCCGATCGCCGCGGCAAGACCGACGTGGGCTGAGGCGCTTCTGACAAGAATTGCGTCGGCTTTGGCCGTCGCGCGCGGAATCGGCGTCCGGGCCATCGAGGCCGGTCCACCGGTGGCCTCCGGCGGGGATATTTTCGGCCTTATGTATCAAACGCAGCAAACAAGCGCGGCGCATGAGATGATTAGGACGCCACTGGGCCGTGTTGCCAAATGGGATTCGCATCGCCGCGCAGGCATGATTCAAGCTGGTATCTGC
>NZ_JARGNH010000015.1 GCF_029213205.1 Pseudooceanicola sp. | reverse complement strand
ACCTTGGCGAGAAAATTCTACTTATGCAGCCCCCTACTTTCGGGGGGGATTACCGCAAGACCTCACCCACCGGTCACATCGCTTCGACCCGGATGTAGGAGAGCGTCACGCCCCCTACCCAACCGCCAAACAATAGCGCCCCGCCAGCTCATCGACCCAGCCGTCGTGACTCTGGCAGATGCTCTCCGTCCCCTCATACCCGCGGGCGCTGATCTGGCGGATCTCGGCCTCCGGCATCTCGGCCAGGGCGCGCAGCGCGGTGCTCAGCGTTTCTGCCGAAGCGGCGCTGCAGGACAGGCCCAGCCCTTTGGCCTGCACCTTTTGCGCCAGCAGCGCCACGTCGGACATGATCACCGGCAGCCCGCTGCGCGAGGCTTCGGCGGCGACCAGGCCGAAGGGTTCGGGAAAGCGCGAAGGCATCACCAGCGCCCGGATATCCTGCAAATGCGCGCCGATCTCGGATTGCGCCAGCCAGCCGGTGAACTCGACCTCGGGGAAATCGTGCTGCAAGGCCGCGCGGGCGCTGCCGTCGCCGATCACCCTGAGCGGCACGGCCGCGATCCGGGCGGCGTCGCAGAGGGTCCGCAGGCCCTTGCCCGGCTCGATCCGCCCGATAAAGGCAAAGCGGCGGTTGGCCTCGGCCTTGATCCGGGTCGGGGTCAGCGGTTCCGCCGGGTTGCGCACCACTTGCAGCAGATGCGCCGGGATGCCGGCCCGGGTCATCCCCGCCACCATCCCCGGATGCAGGATCAGCACCCCGGCCCAGGGCAGGCGGGTGTCAAAGGCGCGGCGCAGCAGGCCATGGCGCAGGCTGCGCCAGACCTTGTGATGCATCGCCCGCTTGTCGCAATTGGTGGTCAGGCAGCTGAGCGACAGCGGCGCCCGGGTGCAGGGCTGTTGTCGGGGGAAGTCGTAATAGACCCCGTTCGGACAGGCGAGAAAGGAATCATGGGCGTGGATATAGCTGCGCCGCGCCACCGGTTTCAGGGCGTCAAAGACCGCCGGGGTCAGGATCCCGGCCCAGCCGTGCAGGTGATAGACGGTGTCCGGGGTATCTTCGGCGGCGATCAGCGCGGCGATGGCATCGCGGGTCTGTGGATTGTAGAGGCCGCTCCAGGCGGCCTTGGCGCGGCTTTGGTCGAGCAGCGCCCTGCCACCCAGGGCGATCAGGCGGATGCCGAGGGCGGCCAGCTCGCCTGAATCGCCGTCATCGCCGGATATGAATGTCACCTGATGGCCGCGGGCGCGCAGCAGCCGGGCCGACAGCAGCGCCAGCGCGGCGGTGCCGCCGTCAGAGACCGCGGTGTCGTTCAGGATCACCACCTTTGGCCTGGTGAGGCTGGCCAAAGGCGGAAAGTCGTCGGGCAAGGCTCTCACATCCCGCTCGAGCGGTTCGGCGCGATCTGTCCAGAGATCAGGTCGCGCAGCGCCAGGAGATTGCCGCGCAGCCGCCCGCGCCGATCCACCCAGGGTTCGGGCCGCCAGGCGTGGGCCAGATTTGCCAGCAGGTTGCGCAGCATCATCCGCAGCGCCCTGGGCCGACTCATTGAGCCTTTGCGGATCATGTAGACCGGGTTGGCGATCTGCGAATAGCCGAGCGGCAGACCCTTTGACCGGCCGGTCTTGGTCCCCAGATGGACCCCTTGCATGGCATTGTATTTGACGATCCGCCCATGCGGCGCGATGCGACGAGAGAAATCAACATCCTCCAGCCAGCCATAGCACGGCAGGTCGGTGTCAAAGCTGACCTGATGCGCCTGGGCGGTGGCAACCCGCACCGCCATGTTGCAGCCATAGGCGTTATAGACCTCGCTGAGCGCGGGCGCCGGGCGCAGTTGCGGGGCGGCGGCCAGCTGTGCGGCGCCTTCGACATGGTCCATGCCGGGGCCGCTGATGCCGTCGGCCAACACTTGACCGGTTGCCATCACCACATCCGGATGATCCGCGAACAGCTGACGGCAGGCGCTGAAATAGCCATCGGCGGGCATGAAATCATCATCAATGAACAGCAGGACCGCCGCGTCCGGCACCGCATCCAGCATGGTGTTGCGCTGCACGCAGGTGCCGCGCTCGGAAAGGATCACCCGGAGGGAAAAGGGCATCGCGGGCAGCACATCTTCGGACACATCCTTTGGGTCGGCGATGCAGACGATCACCTGATCGGGCCGATCCGCCAGGCCCGCCAGATGGATCAGCGTCGCCCGCAGGATACCGGGACGTCCGGTGGTCGCGATCCCGAGGATCAGCGGGCTGACGGCGGTGTGTTGCGCGTTCATACGATAATGGATCATCAGGTCTGCCTTTCTTGGGCCTGTTGTTTTCGAGCCTGTCGGTCCGGCGGCGTTTAATGCGCGCCGGACTGGCTGATGACCACCCGCACTGTCTGCGCGACAATACGAATGTCCAACCAGAACGAAGCGTTGCTGATGTAATCCACATCCAGCGCCACTCGTTCGTCATAGGTGGTGTTGCTGCGCCCGCTGACCTGCCAAGCGCCGGTCAGGCCGGGCCGCACCGACATGTAGTCGCTGGCGTAATTGCCGTAATAGGACAGCTCGTCCGGCACCACCGGGCGCGGGCCGACCATCGACATATCCCCCATCAGCACGTTCCAGAACTGCGGCAGCTCGTCCAGGCTGCTTTTGCGCAGAAATGCGCCCAGCCGGCTGATCCGCGGGTCATTGCGCAGCTTGCGGGTGGCCTTCCATTCGGCCAGCAGTTGCGGATCCTTGCCCAGCGCCATTTCCAACTGGCCGTCGGCATCGCGCACCATGGTGCGGAACTTCCAGCAGCGAAACCGGCGACCGTTGAGGCCGACACGCTCCTGGCCAAAGAATACGGGACGTCCGTCCGATATCGCGATCAGGAGCGTGATGATCAGGAACACCGGCAGCAACAGGATCAGGGCCGACAAGGCAAAGGCCTTGTCGAACACCAGTTTTGATATCGGTGTCGACAATGGAGCATGCAGCGCCCTTTCGGTCGCTGATGCTAGGGTTCCATTGTGGACGATCTCGGACTCATCCGGAAACGATTTATATGCCACGCGCCACCAGATCGCTTTCGCGACCTGTTCCCATAGTTCAGCGCCGAATCATGCCTGTCATAATGTTAACTTATTGGGCAAAAAGGTGTTTTCCGTGTTTGGAAGCAGACCGTTCTCGATATGGAAACAGCGACCCTTGTTCACATGGGGTTTTGCCCATCCCCCGAAACGCTGTGTTTCCGATTTGGAAGCCACCGCCACAATTCGGCCATGATGGCGCCTTCGCTATGCCGGATCGGGCCTATATTCCGCCATCATTGAGATTGATTTCGAGGAACGATTAACAAATGCCTTCTGACAACGCCGCTGGCGCATCTGTGAACGGTCGAAAAGTGCTGGGCGACGGCGCCCTGGCGGTGGCTGAGCGCATCGTGTCGCAGATCGCGCAGTTCACGGTCTTTGTGGTGGCCGCGCGGGCGCTGGGCCCGGCGGAGTTCGGGGTGTTCGCGCTGGTCTCGGCCTGCGCGATCCTTCTGTTGCGCGCCGCCGAAGTCGGCTGGGCGCCATTCATCATGTCCTGGGCGGGCGATTCAACGGTGCCGCGTCAGGTGCTGTTCGTCGCCATCCTCAGCGGTTTGGGCTTTGGCGCCGTCGGCTTTCTGGCGGCACTGGGCAGCGGCTGGGCCGGGGTGGCGCCCGCCACCGTCACGCTGATGCAGTTCTTTGCCCTCTGGGTGGTGCTGGCCAATATATCTTCGGCGCAGAAGGGCGTGATGATCTGGCAGGACCGGCTGCAATCCTCGATGCTTTGTGAAATCATCGGCGAGTTGGTCGGCATGGTGGTGGCCATCGCCGCACTGCTGATGGGGTATGGGGTGCTGTCGCTGGCCTTTGGTCGGCTGGCGATGCAGATGACCCATTTGAGCCTCAGCTTTCTGGCCACAAGGCTGTCGCCGCTGACCGGAATTCGCGGCCAGTTGCTGCGCGATCTCTGGGTGTTTTCCAGTCAGATTTTCGTCAGCCGGATGCTGATCAATATCCGCGTCTATATCGCCACCTTCATCGTGGGCGGCTATCTTGGCCCGGCGGCTGTTGGCTATTACCGCGCCGCCGACCGTCTGGTCAGCGCCATGGCCGAAATCATTCTGGTGCCCGGTCAATTGCTGGCCTGGTCGCATTTCCGTCAAGCCCGGGATCACGGCGACGCCGAAGGGCAGGGCGCGCGGCTGAATGCCCAGGTCCGCCGCCATCTCAAGGTGCTGCTGGCGGCCGGTGCGCCGCTTCTGCTGTGGTTGATCTTTCAGAACGCGGCTCTGGTTGATGGCTTGCTCAGCGCCGAATGGGCGCCTGCGGCACCGCTGGTTGCGATTCTGGCGCTGGCGCGGTTGCTGTTGATCTTTGGCGCCGTCACCGAACCTCTGATGACGATTTCCGGGCAGGCGCGGCGGTTGCCGATGTTCACCGGCGGGGTGTTCGCCGGGTCGCTGGCGCTGACCTTTCTGGCGGCGCAATTCGGTCTCTACGCCGTCGCCTGGACGCAGGTGGTGATCTCATTCGGGGTGCTGTTGGCGACGATTTGGCTGTTCGGGCGTTATGCCGGGATCGACTGGGCAGGTGTGGCCAGTGACCTGCGCAGCACCGTATTGCCGCTGTCCTGCGGCATCGGCGCGCTGATTGGGCTGGGCCATCTGGTGGCGAACCGGGGTCTGCCGTCCCTGGCCGAAGCGCTGATCGTCGGACTGCTGGCGGTGCCGGTCTATGCCATCGCGACGGCGTTGTTTGACCGCCGGTTCTGGCGGCAAATGGCGGGACTTTTGACAATGAGGGCCTCGGCATGAGCGGTTTTGACTCGCTGCAATCGGGCACTGCTGTGCCGCAGCCTTCAGCGCTGAAACGCGCCAAGGGCGTGATCAGATCGGCGGTGCATCTGGGGCAGGCGGCCAGCGCGCGTGGTCTGGCCCTGACCCCACGCTGCCCGCGGTTTTCCGGCGCTTTCGCCAGCCGTGCTCAGGCGCTGGCCTCGCTGCCTGCTGCCCGCCGCTCTGGCTATGACGACGCTGGCATTGCCGATGTGTCTTTCGCCCAGATGTGTGAGCGGGTGTCCTGGGATTATCCGGTGATCTTCTGGCTTGAGCGCTTACTGGCCGATTCCGCGACGCTGATCGACGCCGGAGGTCATCTCGGCACCAAATACATCGCCTTTTCCGGGGTTCTCGATCTCTCGGCGATCAGTTGGACGGTCTATGACCTGCCCGGAATCGTCACCGCCGCGCGCCAGCGTCAAGCGGCGGGAACGATCCCGGTCGAGATCAGCTTCCAGTCACGGCTGGAGGATCTGCCCGCGACCAACCTGCTGCTCGCCTCTGGCCTGTTGCAATATCTCGACATGCCCTTTGCGGCGCTGCTGGGGGCGCTGAAACAACCGCCCAAGCATATCCTGCTGAACAAGGTGGCGCTGCGCGACGGGCCGGGGCTGTTCACCATCGAACGGATTGGCGCCGGGCGGGTGCCCTATCAGATCCGTAACCGCGGCCTGTGGGAGGCCGAGATTGCCGCGCTGGGGTATCGCATTTCCGACACCTGGGAGATCCGCGACCTCGGTCATGTGATCCCGACGCATCCCTGGCTGGGGCGCAGCGAAAGCCGGGGCTACCACCTGATCCGCAACGAAGACCCACCGAATTGAACGCCGCAAACTTGTCATGACGCCGCCTTGGAAAAACCGAATCAACCGATCAGGAGTGACCCATCTCATGCCGACCAAAGGGGGCCCAAGAATTGACCTGAACAATCCGGGATCTGATATCGCGTTGTTGCCGTTCGAGCGACATTACTCGCCCTATGAGTGTATTTGGAAAAAGGGCGCAGTGACAAATAAAATTTATGAAAAACAAGATGTTATTGATCATAAGCGCAGCTTTGTGATCGCCGGGGGGGCTGAAAAATTTGACACACTCATGGTTGCCAAAGCCCAATGAAACGGATCCGCAAACCTGCGGTCCTTTGACGTAGCGGCGCAGCATTTGGCGCCATCCGAATTTCACCGCTGCTGGACCCATTGCCGGGCAGGCGGCGCACCGACTAGCCGGAGCCGATTGGCATGACAGGCATTGACACCACCGCGGGGTTCGACCCGCGCATAGCGATTTTTGATGCGTTCGAGGGCGTGGCCGAATTGATGCCCGACGCCCCGGCGTTGCTCGGCCAGGATCGGCGCTGGACCTATGGCGAGATGCGCGACCGGGCCGAGTCCATCGCGCTGGCGCTGCGCCGACTTGGTGTCGGGCCAGGCGATCACGTCGCGCTCTATGCCACCCGCTCGCTTGAGGCGATTGCCGGAATCTTTGGCATCCTGCGCCTCGGCGCGATCTATGTCCCGATGGACCCGGCCTTTGCCCTGGAACAGCTCGGCTTTATCGCCGGAGAAGTGCCGTTGCGCGCCGCGCTCTGCCCGCGTGCCTATGCATCCGAAACCGAAGCCCTGTTTGCCGCGCATCCGACGCCGGTTCTGGTGATCGAGGAATGCGGCGATGCCGCGTCGGATCAGCAGTGGCCCACCGTCGATGGCGCCGATCCGGCCTGTATCCTGTTCACCTCCGGCACCACCGGCCGCCCCAAGGGCGTGGTGTTGCCGCATCGGGCGATTACCTCGATGGCGCTGGGCCAGCCCGAGGTGGTGATGACGCCCGCCGATGTCTCGCTCAGCGCGGCGACCATTGCCTGCGACGGCGCGCTCTATGAAATTCTGGTGCCGCTCATGGTTGGTGCCGCGGTGGCGGTGGTGGAAACCCCGACCCCGGCGATTCAGGACATTGCCGACACGATGATCCGCCACCGGGTCAGCGTTGCCGCCTGGTATGCCGGGCTGCATCACTTGGTCATCGCCCATCGCATCGACGCCTTTGCCAGTGTCCGCCTCAGCCTGCCGGGTGGCGACGTGATGTCGGCGCCGATGGCGGAAAAGCTGATGTTGGCCTGGCCGGATCTGCGGTTGGTCAATGCCTATGGCCCGACCGAGAGCTGCGTGCGCAGTTTCACCCATGAGGTGACGCTGGCGGATACCCGCGCCGGGGCGGTGCCGATTGGCAGGCCGATGACGCGCGAATCCGCACTGTTGCTGGACGAGGATATGAAGGAGGTGGCCGAGGGTGAGGTCGGGCAGATCGCGATTGGCGGTATTGGTCTGGCCCTGGGCTATTTCAACCAGCCTGACCTGACCGAAAGAGCCTTTGTCGCCGATCCGCGTCCGGGTCACGAGGGGCGGCTCTATCTGACCGGCGACCTGGGACGCAAACGTGCCGATGGCGCCTTTGAATTCCTTGGCCGCGCCGATCGGCAGGTCAAGATGGCCGGTCGCCGGGTCGAAATTGATGGCGTCGAACATGTTCTGCGCGACTTGCCGGGCGTGGCGGATGCGGCGGTTGAGTTGTTGCGCCAGCCGGGCCGGCCGGCGCATCTGGCGGGTTTTGTCATCCCCGAGGCACCGGTGACAGACGCCGCCGCCTTTGTCGCCGCCCTGAAGGACTCTGCCGCTGCGACTCTGCCCCGCGACGTGTTTCCGCGCGAGGTGTTGATCCGCGACGCCTTTCCCCTGACCCAGGCGGGCAAGATCGACCGCAAGGCGCTGCGCGCCGGGCTTGAGCAACCCGATACAACGGGCCCTGCGCCTGCGATCAAGGCACCGGGGCAGCGCGATATTCAGGCCAGTGTCGCGGCGATCTGGCAAGAGGTGATTGGCTGTGCCGCGCCCGCTGCCGATGCGACCTTCTTTGAACTCGGCGGCACCTCGCTGCAATTGATCGAGGCGCATACGATGATCGAACAGGCGCTGAACCTGCGTTTTGACATCGCGTTGATCTTTGATGCGCCGCAGCTGGGCGCGCTGTCGAAACGTCTGGCGGCACTCGCCGGACCGGTGGCCGACACCGCCGATGCTGTCAGGCCGAAAGCCACGGCAGAGGCCGATTCCCACGCCATCGCCATTGTCGGCATGGCTGCCCGGTTGCCGGGTGGTGTCACGCTCGACGGGTTCTGGGAGGCGATCCGCGCGGGTCGCAATCTGATCGAACGCTTTGACCCGGATCAGGCCGAAGACGCCTTTGATCCGGCCACCCGGGCCAGCGAAACCTATGTGCCCGCCCGGTCGCTGCTGCGCGATGTCGATCAATTCGATCCAAAGTTCTTTGGCATGCGCCCGCGTGAGGCGGCGCTGACCGACCCGCAGGGCCGGGTGTTCCTTGAGATCTGCCAGGAGGCGCTGGACAATGCCGGGATCGACCCGGCCCGGGCGCCGGGCGCCATCGGGCTGTTCGCCGGGGCGTCGATGTCGACCTACATGCTGGAAAACCTGCTGCCCAACCGGGCGGAGATGCGCGAGTTCACCTCAGGCTTCCAGATCGATTATTCGATTCTGGCCGGCAATGATTCCGGCGCCATGGCCACCCGTGTCGCCTATAAGCTGGGGCTGACCGGCCCGGCGATTTCGATCAACACCGCCTGTTCCACCTCGCTGGTGGCGATTGCCAAGGCGGTCGGCGCGCTCAGATCCGGTGAGGCGGATGTGATGATGGCCGGCGGGGTTTCGATTACTTTTCCGTTAAAGCGCGGCTATCTGCATCTGGATGGCGGCATGGCCTCTCCGGATGGGCTGTGTCGCCCGTTCGACGCCGAGGCCGGCGGCACCGTCTTTGGCCATGGTGCCGGGGTGGTGGTGCTGAAACGGCTGTCCGAGGCGCAGGCGGCGGGCGATCATATCCATGCAGTCATTCGCGGTGTCGGGCTGAACAATGACGGCGCCGCCAAGATGTCGTTCACCGCGCCGTCGGTCTCCGGTCAGGCCGGGGCGATCCGCGCCGCGCATCGTGACGCCGGGCTGGCGCCGGGCGATATCAGCTATGTGGAATGCCACGGCACCGCGACGCCGCTGGGTGATCCGGTGGAAATTGCCGGGCTGAAACAGGCCTTTGGCGCGGGGGATGGCCGCTGCGCGCTGGGCTCGGTCAAGGGCAACCTTGGCCATCTGGATGCCGCCGCCGGGGTCACCAGCGTGATCAAGCTGGCGCTGATGCTGCAGCACCGCGAATTGCCGCCGGTGGCACATTTCAAGGCGCTGAACCCGCGCATCGATCTGGAGGGATCGTCGTTCTATGTGCCGGATGCGGCGGGCGACTGGCGCGCCGATGGCCCGCTGCGTGGCGGCGTCAGCTCCTTTGGGGTTGGTGGCACCAATGCCCATGCGGTGCTGGAAGAGGCGCCGCGTGCCGCTGCGGCATCGTCCACTGCCAGCGGGGCGATGCATTTGCCGCTGTCGGCGAAATCGCCTGAGGCGCTGGTGCAGATGGCGCAGGATCTGGCAACGCGGATCGAGGCTGACGCCGGGCTGGTTCTGGCCGATGTCGCTTATACCCTGCAAGAGGGGCGCGGTGTCTTTGACTGGCGTGCCGCCGTGGCGGCGCCCGATCGGGCGGCGGCAGTGGATCAGCTGCGCGCCCTCAAGGCTCCGAAAACCGCGATCACCGGTGACCAGCCCGAGGTGGTGTTCCTGTTCCCCGGTCAGGGCGCGCAATATCCCGGCATGGGATCAGAACTTTACGCCAGCCAGCCGGATTATGCCCGCTGGATTGATGCGGGGGCCGAGATCCTGCAGCCGATCCTGGGCCGCGACATGCGTCGGCTGATTCTCGGCGATGATTTGACGCCGGAGGAGTCCGCCGCCGCGTTGCGCGAAACCTGGATCACCCAACCGGCGCTGTTCCTGACCGAATTCGCTTTGGCCAATCTCTGGCAATCACGCGGCATCGAACCTGGCGCCGTCATTGGCCATTCGGTCGGCGAATTCGCCGCCGCCGCACTGACCGGGGTGATGTCGTTCGAGGATGCGCTGACCCTGATCGCCCGGCGCGGGCGGTTGATGCAGGATCAGCCCGGCGGCGCGATGTTATCGGTGCGTGCGCCGCTTGAGGATCTGCAGCCGCATCTGGCCGCCGATACCGATCTGGCCGCGCGCAATGCGCCCAAGCTGCAGGTCGTCGCCGGACCCTTCGAGGCGATTGCGGCGCTTGAGGCGCGCTTGCAGGCTGCCGGGATTCCCTGTCAGCGCCTGCACACCTCGCATGCCTTCCATTCCGCGATGATGGACCCGGTCGCCGCGCCATTGCGCGACGCGGCCCGGGCCATCACCCTCAACGCGCCGGACCGGCCGATCATTTCGGCGGTCACCGGCGCGGAACTCAGCGAACGCGAGGCCCGCGATCCGACCTATTGGGCGGATCAGGCCCGGGCTTGCGTCAATTTTCAGGCCGCCCTTGAGGCGGTCACCCGAACAAAGTCTCCGGTGTTCGTCGAGGTCGGCCCAGGCCGCACCCTTTCGGCATTCACCGCGCAGACTTTGGATCGCAGCAGCCATCGAGGCGTTTTTCATTCGTTGCCGGATCATGCCCGATCGGTTTCCGATGATAACTCGGTGGCTGCTGTGGTCTCTAACCTGTGGAGCGTCGGGCTCGACGTCGACTGGGCCAGGCATGGCCCGCGCGGCAGCCGCAAGGTGGCGCTCCCCTCCTATCCGTTCCGGCGGCAACGCTGCTGGATCGACGCGCCGGAAGTGGCCGCAGCGAAAGGCGCTGTTGCCGAGTCCGTGCCGACCCCAGCACCAATCCCAGAAAGTCCGACCATGGCTATCATGTCCCAAGCTCCTGTTGTTGCCGCGCCTGACCGCGTCGCGCGGCTGATCTCCGAACTCGCCGCGCTGCTGGCGGATATGTCGGGCGAGGATATCTCGGCGAGCAATGCCGATGAGTCATTCCTCGAACTGGGGTTTGATTCGCTGTTCATGGGGCAGGTGAGCCAGGCTGTGACCCGGCAATTCGGGGTCGAGATCGGGTTCCGCCGGTTGCTGGCTGAGGTGTCGACGATCACTCTGCTGGCGCAGCATCTGGACGTTGAAATGCCACCCGAAGCGGCACCCGCACCGACCCCTGGGGTGGTGGAGGATCTGCCGACTGCGCCCGCAGCCCTTGCGCCCGCAGACCTTGCGCCTGTCGCCCCGGCAGCTGTGACACCTGCCGCGATGGCGCCCGGGATTGATGGCGTGATGCAGGCGCAGCTGGCGACCATGCAGGCGGTCTTTGCTCAGCAGCTTCAGGCGGTTGGTGGCGCCGCCCCTGCAGCACCTGTCAGCGCGCCGCAGCCGGTTGCCGCTGCGCCGCTGGCTGCTGCCCCGGCGCCGACCCCGGTCGCGGCCGCTGCCGTCAAGCGGGCGGCAATGCCCGAACCGGTCGCCACGCCCGCAGAATTCAAGGTTGGCCGTGGTCCCAATGTCACCGGCGGCACCATGACCGAGGCGCAGGTCGCCTTTGCCCATGATCTGGCGGCGCGCTATTCCGCCCGCCATCCGAAATCCAAGGCCTATGCCGCGCAATATCGTGGCGTCCATGCCGACCCGCGCACCGCCGCCGGGTTCCGCGCCGAATGGAAGGAGCTGACCTTTCCGATCGTCGCCGACCGCTCAAAAGGCGCCTATATCCACGACATCGACGGCAACAGCTTTGTCGATCTGGTCAACGGCTTTGGCCAGACTGCCTTTGGCCATTCGCCCGATTTCGTGGCCGAGGCGGTGAACCGGCAGTTGGAGCGCGGCTTTCCCATCGGTCCGCAGGCCGATCTAGCCGGGCCGGTGGCCGAGAAATTCGCCCGTCTCGTCGGGCATGAGCGGGTGACGTTCTGCAACACCGGCTCCGAAGCGGTGATGGCCGCGATGCGGGTGGCGCGCACCGTCACCGGGCGCGATCTGATCGTGGTTTTTGACAAGGATTATCACGGCCAGTTCGATGAGGTTCTGGTCAAGGGCCGTGCCAGTGGCGGTGATCCCAGCGCGCTGCCGTCCTCGCCTGGAATCCCGCGCTCCAGCCTCGCCAACATGAAGGTTCTGCCCTATGGCGCGCCCGCCGCGCTGGAGTGGATCCGCGCCAATATCGCCGACATCGCCGGGGTGATCGTCGAACCGGTGCAGAGCCGCCATCCGGCATATCGCCCGGAGTCCTTTGTTCGCGATCTGCGCGAGGTGACCCGCGACGGTGGTGCGGCGCTGGTGATGGATGAGATCGTCACCGGGTTCCGCACCGACAAACGCGGCATGCAGGGCGTCTGGGGCATTCAGGGTGACATGGCCACCTATGGCAAGGTCGTCGGCGGCGGCATGCCGGTCGGGGTCCTGGCCGGCTCCGCCCGGTTCATGGATGCGCTTGACGGCGGAGCCTGGACCTATGGCGATGACAGTCGTCCCGAGGCGATCCCGACCTTCTTTGCCGGAACCTTTGTGCGTCACCCGCTGGTGCTGGCGGCGATGGATGCCACCATCGACCATATGGCCGAACAGGGCGACGCGCTCTGGACCGACGCGGCGGACCGCGCCGGGCGGGTGATGGACGAGATGAACGCGATCCTGGCTGCGCGCGGCCTACCGGCGCTGATCGAGGGCTATTCCAGCTGGTTCGTCATTCAGGCGAGCGAGGCCGATCCCCGTGCCAGTCTGCTGTTCCCGCTGATGCGGATGGAAGGCGTGCATGTGATGGATGGCTTCTGTGCCTTCCTGACCACCGAACATGGCGCGGCCGAGTGCCGCCAGATCGTCACCGCCTTTGAAACCGCGCTCGACACCCTGCTGTCGGTCGGCATCCTGGCCGATCTGCGCAAGGACCCGGCGGCGGCGTTGCCCGTCGCCCGGCCGCTGGCGCTGCCGCAGGGCGTGGCCCTGACCGAAGGCCAGCGCGAGATCTGGATGAGCCATCAGATGGGCGGCGCTGCCGCCGCCGCCTTTAACGAAAGCGCCTCCTTGTCGTTGCGGGGCGCGCTGGACCCGGTGGCGCTGCAATCCGCCTGGGACACGGTGATCGCGCGCCATGATGCGCTGCGGCTGCGCTTTGCCCGCGACGGATCGCGTTTCGATGTGACCGAGGCCATGTCCTGCCCGATCCCGCTGGTCGATCTCAGCACCGCGCCGGATCCGCAGGCGGCGCTTGAGGCGGCGATTGCCGAGGATGCCGAACATCTCTTTGAAATCACCGAAGAACTGCCGTTGCGCGCCTTTCTGGCCCGGCTGGCGGCGGATCATCATGTGCTGGTCATCTGCGCCCATCACATTGTCGCTGATGGCTGGTCCTTCGGGGTGATGCTCGAAGATATCGCGCGGCTTTACACTGCTGCGGTGGCAGGTCGCCCCGCCGATCTGCCGGCCGCGCCCTCCTTTGCCGCGCATGCGCAGCTCAGTTCCGCACGTCTGCCGGACCCGGCGGTAACCGCATTCTGGAAAGAACAGTTCGCGACCCTGCCGACACTGCCGGATCTGCCGATCGACCGGCCACGCCCAGCCCAACGCAGCCATGCCGGGGGCACCGTGTTTCACCAGATCGACAGCGATCTGATGAAGGCGGCCCGCAAGGCCGGGGCGAAGCAGGGCTGCACCCTGTTCGCAACCACCTTTGCCGCGATGCAATTGCTGGTTCACCGGCTGAGCGGGGCCTCGGATATCGTGCTGGGGGTGCCGAGTGCGGCGCAGCAGGATCTGCCCAATCCCGATCTGGTCGGCCATTGTGTCAACTTCCTGCCGATCCGTGCGACGATTGCCGATGGCGCCAGCGTCGCCGCGCATCTGGCATCTACCCGCGACGGGCTGCGCGCCGCGTTCGAGCACAGCGCCACCACGCTGGGCAGCATCCTGCGCGAGCTTGAGGTGCCGCGCCAGCTGGACCGGTTGCCGCTGACCGAGATCGAGTTCAACCTTGAGAAACAGGGCGACGCTGCGGGCATGACCGGGCTGGAAACCCAGTTCCGTGCCAATGCCAAGGTGGCGGTGAATTTCGATCTGTTCTTCAATCTGGTCGAGACGCCGGAGGGATTGCGGATCGAGGCGCATTACAATGCCGACCTGCTGGACGCCGCCACGGTGGCCGGTTGGGCTGAGGCCTATGAAACCCTGCTGGCGCAGATTGCAACCGCCACCGAACAACCCATCGCTGCCCTGTCGCTGCTGAGCGCAGCGGATCGGCAGGCAATGGCGGCCGGGGCGCAAATCAACGTCAGCGCCTATGACCGAAGCGCGACGCTGCCGGATCTGGTGGCGGCGCGGGTCGCGGTGGACCCGGATGCGGTGGCCATCGAAGACGCGGCTGGCCTGACCAGCTACGGCGATCTTGCCGCAGAGAGCGATGCGCTGGCGGCGTTGATCCAGCGCCAGGTGCCGGGACAGGGCGCGCGGGTCGCGCTGTCCATGACACGCGGCAGCGGGATGCTGGCCGGGATGCTGGCGATCCTCAAGGCCGGGCATGCCTATGTGCCGCTTGATCCGCGCCAACCCGAAGCGCGGCTGCGCCAGATCGCTGAAACCGCCGAGGTGGCGGCGGTGCTGAGTGACAGCGTCGAGAGCGCGGGTTTCGCAGGCGATACCGGCTTGCCGCTGATCCTGTCGGATGAGGCCCAGCCCGGGGATCAGCCGACGCCGGTCACGGTTTCGCCTGAGGACGCGGCCTATGTGATCTTTACCTCCGGCTCCACCGGCACCCCCAAGGGCGTCGCGGTGCCGCACCGGGCGGTGGTGAATTTCCTCACCTCGATGGCCGAGGCGCCGGGGATGACTAGCCGGGACAGCCTGCTGGCGGTGACCACGGTGATGTTCGATATCGCGGTGCTGGAATTGTTCCTGCCGCTGTCCGTAGGCGGCCGGGTGGTGATCGCCCCGACCGAGGACGTGATCGACGGCTTCCGACTGGTCGAGCGGTTGAACCGTGGCGATATCACCCTGATGCAGGCGACACCGACGCTTTGGGACATGGTGCTGACCGCCGGGTTCAAACCGGGGGCCGGGTTCACCATGCTCTGTGGCGGTGAACCGCTGCCCGCCGATCTGGCGGACCGGCTGCTGGCTGGTGGGGCGGCGTTGTGGAACATGTATGGCCCCACCGAAACCACGATCTGGTCGGCGATCAAACAGATCACGCCGGGTGATCCGATCACCATTGGTCATCCGATTGCCAACACCCAGTTGCAGGTTCTGGATGCCGCCGGGCAAATCGCCCCGGTCGGGGTGACCGGTGAGCTGAACATCGGCGGTGACGGGCTGGCGCTGGGCTATTACAACCGCCCGGATCTGACCGAGGCGGCATTCCGCGAGGTCGATCTGAACGGCAGGCGGCAACGGCTCTATGCCACCGGCGATCTGGCGCGCCGTCGCGCCGATGGCGAATACGAGGTGCTGGGCCGGATCGACACCCAGGTCAAACTGCGCGGATTCCGCATTGAACTGGGCGAGATTGAAACCTGCCTGCGCGCGGTTCCCGGCGTCGACAAGGCCGCTGTCGATCTGCGTCAGCGCGCATCGGGGGATCGCCAGCTTGTCGGCTATGTCGTCGCAACCGAGGGCGCCGATCCGACACCCGCAGCGCTGAGTGCGGCGCTGAGCCAAGTGATTCCGGATTACATGATCCCGCGCGCCTGGGTGATGCTGAGCGCGCTGCCGCAAACCGGCAATGGCAAGCTGAACCGCAAGGCATTGCCCGATCCGCAGGAGACGGCCAGCGTCACCCCGCTGCATCAGGCGGCGCCGCCGGAAACCGCAACCGAAACGCGGATCGCCGAGATCTGGAGCGAGGTTCTGGGAATGGCGCAGATCAGCGTCACCGACACCTTGTTCGCGCTGGGCATCGATTCTCTGGCGGTGTTCCGGATCGCGGCAAAGATGCTGGATTCCGGTCTTGAGCTTGAGGCGCGGCATATGTTCGCCCATCCCTCGATCCGCGAATTGGCGGCGTTCCACGATGGCCGGGGCAATGACGTCGGCAGTAAGGCGCGTCCATCGCTCAAGAGTTTTCGCAATGGGGCCCATCGGGCCGGAAGTGGGGGGGCGAAATGATGCCCAAGGATATCGAAAACGCAGCCGTCACCCCACCCGAGGTGATCGCGGAATTCCCGCTCAGCACCACCCAGCTGCGGTGCTGGTTCCTCGATCAGATGAAACCCGGCAACCCGTCGCTGAATGTCGCGGTCCGCTGGGAGGTGCGCGGCACTCTGCAGGCGGCCAACCTGGAGCGGGCGTTCCAGCATGTCATCGACCGGCATGAGATTCTGCGCACCCGCCTGGTCGACAACGGAAGCGGGCCAGTGCAGCAGGTGGTCGATCATGTGACCTTCAAGCTCGACCTCGTCGACATCCGCGCCATCCCCGCCGATCAGCAGGCCGAGCGCATCGAAGCGATTGCCCATGAATTCGCCGAGCGGCCCTTTGATCTGGGCAAGCCGGGGCTGATCCGTGCGACGCTGATCCGGCTGACGGCGGATCGGGCCTTGCTGGCCTATGTGCTGCACCAAAGCTGTTTTGACGGGTTTTCGATCCGGGTGCTGGGCCATGAAATCGGCACCTCAGCGCAGGCCTATGAGGAAGGGCGCCAGCCCGATCTGCCGGAACTGCCGCTGCAATATGGCGATTTCACCCTGTGGCAGAAAGAATACCTTGAGAGCGGGGTGCTGGAAGAGGAAAGCGCCTATTGGCTGAAAACCCTGGACGGGATCAGCTATTTCGAGATTGAGCCGGACAAGCCACGCCCGGCGGTCCGAGGCACCGGGGTGGCCAAATTGACCGCAGAAATGCCCGGCGAATTCGGCGCGGCGCTGAGCGCGGGCGCGCGGGCGCAGGGGGTTTCGACCTATACCTATGGCGCGGCGATTTTCAGCGCCTGCCTGCACCGGATGAGCGACGCCAGGGACCTGGTGTTCGGCACCCAGATTGCTGGGCGGCTGGACACCGAACTCGACCCGCTGATCGGGGTGTTCATCAACAATTTGGTGCTGCGATTCTCGGCCCAGCCTGAGGCGCGGATTGCCGATCAGGTTGCGGTTGCCAAGACGGTGATCGAGGGGGCGCTGACGCATCAGTCGATGCCGTTCAACACCTTGGTCGAGCGGTTGAACCCGCCGCGCGATCCGTCGCGCACGCCGCTGATCTCGATCAACTTCAACCTCCAGAATGTCTTTATGGAGAGCAAATCCTACGGCGATTTCGACCTGGTCTCGACCGCGTCACATGCACCGGGGGCGATCTATGACCTGAGCCTGGCGGTGATGGGGCGACCGACCGGTTGGCAGATGGTGCTCGATTATTCGGACGAGTTGTTTGAGGCCGACACCGCCCGGGCGATCCTCGATCTGGTGCAGGCGGCGTTTGATCTGGCGTTTCGCGATCCAGAGGCGCGTCTGTCCGACATCCCCCTGCCCACGCATCTGGTTGAGCGGCAGCAGGCGGACCGGCGGGCGGTTGCCCAGGTCGAACAGGCACTGGCCGCGCATCCGATGGTGCGCGAGGCGGCGGCGGTGCGCAATGGCGATACTTTCTATGGTTTCGTGGTGCCCGGTGACACCGGGACGTTGCCGCTCGAGCATCTGCCGAGCCGGATCATGGATGCGCTGGCCGGTGATCCGGCGGCCAAGGCACTGACCGGGATCAGCCTGCTCGGGGGATTCCCGCGCAGTTCGACCGGCGCGGTGAACAAGACCTTGTTGAGGGCGCCAAAGCAGGCGACCGAACAGGCCCGCCGCAGCGCCGCGCGGCCCGAGGTGGTGGCGGCATTGCAGGCCGATTGGCAGGATATTCTGGGCCTCGCCCAGATCACGCCAGATGCGCATTTCTTTGATCTGGGCGGCCATTCGGTGCTGGTCCTGCGGCAGCTGGCGCGGATCCGCGACCGCTGGGACGTCGCACTTGAGGTGACCCAGGTCTATGAACATCCGACGCTGGACGCTCTGGCCCGGTTGATTTCGGCGCGGCTGGATCGTCAGCCCGAGGACAATTCGGAGTCTGAGGATTGGCGGATCATGCGGCTGCGCCGCGATGGCGAGGGCCGCCCTCTGATCGCGGTCAACAACGCCGCCACTGCCCTGGCCCTGTCGACGGCAGGCCAGAACCCGCGTCAGGTTGCCTGCGTGCGGGTTTTTGACGGCGACCGTGGCATAGATCTGACGGAGCGGCCATTTCAGGACATCGCGGCAGATTATGCGCAGGTGATCCGCAAGGCGCAGCCCGAGGGGCCCTATCTGCTCTACGGCAATTGCGTGCATGGCAATCTGGCGCTTGAGGCGGCACGGGTGTTGCATCGCGAAGGTGCCGAAATCGCCGGGGTGGTGATGAAAGACGTTTGGGAACCCGCCTATACCGAGCGCTTGAACCAGACCCGCTCCAGCCGCTGGCGGGAAAAGCTGAACGCGCTGCGGGTGCGGATCCGGGCGGTGCGCAATGGTGAGCTATCGCTGACGGCGATGCTCGGGGCTTACCGGATCATCCGCGCCACCGGCATCCTGACATTGGCGCAGTGGCTGGGTCTGATCGACCGGGTGCGGATGACGGATCTGGAGGTGGATCAGGAGCGGTTCATTGATTTCGTGACTCGGATGCGCAACGAATATCGCCCCGGCCCGGTGGATTTCCCGGTGCTGCATATCGTCACCAATATCACCCCGAAAGGCGCCTGGATCAGCCCCTCGATTGGCTGGGAAAACCTGGTGACACCGGGCAAGTTGAAGACCGTGCACCTGGACAAGGTGCTGGTGCTGCGGGATCGGCGGATCGGGGTCGAGGCGATGGCCGCCGAGATCGAAACCTTCCTTGGCGAGGCTCAGAGCGACCAGTGAAACGGCTGATCCTTGGGGCAGGTGGCAAGCACCGGACGGATGGCACGGCCTCTGGCGCGCACCGCCAGCGCGCCGACCATGCCGGGGCCGAGGTCGAAATGTGCCAGGGTCCAATCCGCAAGGCTGCCGCGCGCCGGGTCCAGTCGGGTCATCCGTGGTGGCACGCCGGGGGTCAGGGTGACGTCAAAGGCGTCGAGCGGGATCGAAAGCCCGTCGCCAATCGCCTTGACCACCGCTTCTTTGCGGGTCCAGCAGCGAAAGAAACCCGCCGACCAATGCGCGGCGGGCAGGGCCGAGAGATCGGCATATTCACGGCTGGAAAAGAACCGCTCGGCAACTCCGTCCTCGATTTCTCGAAAGGCTTCGATATCGACGCCCAGCTCGACCTCGGGATGCAGCGCCAGACAGGCGAGGCCATCGGAATGGCTGAGGTTGAACTCGAGCCCATCGGGCAGGGCCGGCTTGCCATGCGCGCCATAGGCAAATGTCAGGTCGTGCGGCGTCTTGCCCATCGCGTCGGCCAACACCTGCCGCAGCCGACCGCGCGCCAGGATATGCGCCCGGCGGTCGCGTTCGAAAACGAAGCGGGCGGCGCGGGCGCTCTCGTCCGCCGACAACAGCGTCGCCATCCGTTCGACGTGGGCATCGTCGCCGGTCAGCGGCCAGATATGGATCGGTATCTCCAGGGGCATGGGGGCTCCGCTTGCGCTGGCGGCCAGCCTAGCCCAGCCCCGGCATTGTGGTCGAGACATGAGGTGCGCGGATGAGACTGGTTTGGCTCGCCTGTGTGATTTTGGCGCTTTCGGTGCTGGCCTATAGCCAGCGTGACCGGGTGGTGAGCCTGCTGCGCGGGGTCAAGTCGAACGCGGAACACCGCAGCTTTGTCGCCTCGCTTACCGGCGCGCGGGCGCTGCCCGAGGCGCTGATCGCGATGCCGGACGGGGTGCGGCTGGCCATGGATGTCTACCTGCCCGATCCGCAGACCGGCCCGGTGCCGACGGTCCTGTTGCGGCTGCCCTATGGCAAGCGCCGCTTTGGTTCGGTGCGCCATTGGGCGCGGCTGTTTCTGGCGCAGGGCTATGGCGTGGCGGTACAGGACATGCGCGGGCGCTATCGCAGCGAGGGGGTCTTTGCGCCTTATCCGGATGATGCGGATGACGGCGCGGCGACGCTCGACTGGATTGTGGCGCAGGGCTGGTCGGATGGCCAGGTCGGCAGCATCGGCTGTTCGGCGCTGGGCGAAACCCAGGTGTTGCTGGCGAGCAAGCGGCACCCGGCGCATAAGGCGATGATCCCGCTCGGGGCAGGTGGGGCGATCGGGACGCTGGATGGGTCCTATGGCTTCTTCGGCTTTTTCGACGGCGGCATTCTGAATCTGGCCTCGGCCTTTGGCTGGTTTGTCGAGGCGGGCGGCAAGACCCCGGACAAGATGGGCTATCCGCGGGTGGATTACGGCAAGGGGCTGGCGACCCTGCCGTTGCGCGATGCGGTGGCGCAGTTCCGCAATGACCCGACCGATTTTACCGCCTTCCTCGACCGGTTCGACGATCCTGCCTATTGGCAGAACAGCGGGTTTATCAGTGCCGAGGATCACTTCTCTACCCCCTTCCTGATTGTCGATGGCTGGTATGACCGGGCCCGGGAAAGCCTGCAACTGGCGCGGCAGATGCGCGCCACCGGGGCGCCCGGCAGCGTGGTGATCCTGCCCGCCCTGCATTGCGATCTGGGCCATGCTCTGGCGGAAGGGCAGGTCGGTGATCTGCCGCTTGACCCGGCGCAGGCCATGGATTTCGACGCGCTGTTCGTGGCGATGATGAACCACCGCATGAAACAGGGTCCGGCCCCGGATCTGCCGCCGGTGTTCTATTACCTGTTGGGGGCCAATGAATGGCGCCGGGCCGAGGAATGGCCGCCGCGCGCCGCAGGCGAGACGGTGCTCTACCTCGATGGCGCTGCGTTGAGCGAAGCCCCGGCACCCGAGCCGGGGCGCATCGGGTTCACCTCGGACCCGATGAACCCGGTGCCCTCGATCGGGGGCACCATGTGTTGCACCGGCGAGGCCGATTTGCGTGCCGGGCCGCTCTTTCAGAACCCGATCGAGGAGCGGCGAGACCTACGGCTGTTGACCGGCGCGCCACTGGAGGCAGCGCTGACGATTGCTGGTCCGGTCGAGGCACGGCTCTATGTCTCGACCGATGTGCCGGATACCGACCTGGTGCTGCGGCTGACCGATGTCGATCCCGAAGGTCGATCGCTGATGATCACCGAAGGGTCGCTGCGGCTGCGCTATCGCGATGGCATGGATCGGCCCAGCCTGATGCCGCCCGGCGCGGTGGTCGAGGCGACGGTGATCCTGCGCGACATCGCATACCAGGTGCCCGCGGGCCATCGCCTGCGCCTGCACGTCGCTGGCAGCAGCTATCCGAGGCTGGCGCGCAATATGAATGGTGGCGGCGATCCCTACGCTGAAAGCGACCCGCATCCGGCACGGATCACCCTGCACAGCGGCGCGGATACCCCGTCGCGGCTGCGGCTGCTCACTCTGCCGGGCGGCTGAGCACGGCGGTGTCGGCCGGCGCCAGCGCTGGCGGCAACAGCCGTTCGATGCCGACCCGGAACGCGGCCTCGCTGAAGCGGCGGGCGTGATTGACCAGAACCATGCTGTCGACCTCATAGAGCCGGGCGGATTCGAATTCCTTGATCGCTTTCACCAGCCCGTCAACGGATTGATCCTGAAACAGCATCCCGGTCTTGCCGTGCACCACGGTGTCGCGGGCACCGCCACGATCATAGGCGATCACCGGACGGCCCGAGGCCATGACCTCGACCGGGACAATGCCGAAATCCTCTTCGCCCGGGAACACCAGCGCCCGGCAGCGGGCCATGTGATGGCGCAGGGTTTCGAAATCGGTGCGGCCCAGAAAGGTGATGTTGTCCTTGGCTTGTTTCTGCAACTGCTGGCTGGTCTTGTCGGGGCCACCGATGATCACCAGCGGCAGGCCAAGCCGGTTGAAGGCGTCGATCAGCAGATCGGGGCGCTTGTAGGGGGCCAACTCTCCGACCCAGAGGTAATAGTCGCCCAGATCCGAGGCGCGGACCGGCGAAAACGCATCGACATCGACCGGCGGATGCACCACCTCGGCGCCGCGATTCCAGTATTTCTCGATCCGCGACGCAACATGGCTGGAATTGGCGGCAAAGGCATCGACTCGCGCGGCGCTGGAGACGTCCCACAGCCGCAGCCGATGCGCGACATGCGGCAGGATCAGCCGTGACAGCCGCCCGGCGGATTTCAGATAGACGTGGTATTGATCCCAGAGATAGCGCATCGGCGAATGGCAATAGCACAGGTGATAGGCATCCGGCGGGGCGATCACGCCTTTGGCCGGCCCAGCCTCGCTGGAGATCACCAGGTCATAGCCAGTGAGGTCGATCTCCTCCAGGGCGCGCGGCATGAACGGCAGATAGGATTGATACAGCCGCTTGGCAAAGGGCAGGCGCCCGACCGAGGTTTCGATCACCCGATGCGCGTTGATCGTGTCGGATATCTTTTCCGGGGCATAGACATGGGTAAAGATATCGGCCTGCGGATACATCCGGCACAGCGCCTCAAGCACCTTTTCACCGCCACGCATGCCGATCAGCCAGTAATGGATCAGCGCCACACGCGGTTCGGCAGACATCTGTCTGGTCATGGTCAGAGCCTCCCGCGGCTTAGTAATTGTAACGATAGAGATCTTCGTCAGACAGCATCCGCGGATCGACGCGGGTCATGATCTGACCGACGATATCCAGCTCGTTATGCTCGAGCGTCGACAGGCAGCGGCGGGCGGCGCTGCGGGCGGTCGAATTGTGCCGCACCAGCATCACCCGCTGATCCACGGCACGGGCCAGGACCAGGGTTTCCGCCACCGGTAGGATCGCCGGGCAATTGACCAGGATGACGTCGTAATATTGCTTGAGCTCGTCCAGGGTCGAACGCAGCCATTCGGTGGTCAGCAGATCGGTACAGGTCGGATCGGGCGCGCGATTGGCCAACAGGTCAAAGCCAAGGCCGGTGTCGGTGTTGACCGCGTCCAGAACCGAACAATCGCCCCGGATCAGCTCTCCCAGGTCGTGCTCCATCGGCAATTGATATTCGTTCTGCAGCGAATTCTTGCGGAAGTCGCAATCGACCACCACCACCAGTTTGTTCGCAAGTTCGCTGACCCGGGCCAGCAACACCGTCGTCGTGGTCTTGCCCTCGTCCTGCAGCGGCGACAGCAGCGCGATGCTCTGCGGTTCGACGATTTCTTCGCCCAGCTTCAATTCGTTGCGCACCTTCTTCATCGCCTCGGCCACCGGGCCCATCGGATCGGCCTCGATCTCGCGGATGGCGGCGGCGGTGCTGGCCCAATTGCGTTCCGGGGTGGTGCCCAGAACCGGAACCCCGGTGTCCAGCGCCAGGTCGACCGGGCTGCGATAGGCGCGGGTGCTGAGCTGGCGGAAGGCGGCGACGCCAAAGCCGAGCAGGCCACCGATCACCAGCCCCAGAAAGGTCATCAACTTGGGCCGGGGCGCCGAGGGCGCGCCGGGCAGGGTGGCGCGTTCGATGATCCGGGCATCGGCCTGCTGCAATTGTTCCTGGGTGCGGGTTTCCGCATAGCGGTTCAGCAGGTCGGAATACATGTTGCGGGCAACTTCGGCCTGCCGTTCCAACTGGCGCAGACCGATCGAGCTGCGCGACACCAACAGATATTGCGCCTCGGTGTATTCCAGGCTTTCGCGGATGGTGTTCTCGCGGATCTGGGCGATCTGTACCTCGTTGCGCTGGGCATCGAGGGCGCGTTGGAATTCCACCGACAGGGCACGGTTGACCTCGGCCAATTGCCCGGCGATCCGCCGCCGTTCCGGGTGGTTGTCGTCAAAGCGTTCGGCCCATTGCGCATCCGTGGCCTCGATCTCGACCCGGCGGGTGTCGAGTTCCTTGATGGTATCCGAGGTGAACATGCTGCCAAGCGCGTCGAAACCCCCGGTCTCTAACAGGCGGGCCATTTCATTATAGCGGGCTTCGGCGGCGACGCGGTCGACCCGGGTGGCGATCAGTTCCTTGTTCAGGCTGACCATCCGCTGCGACACGATATCGGCGCTGGTGCCGTTCTTTTCCAGGCTGTCGGCGCGGTAATCCTCGACTGCGGCCTCGGCCAGTTCGACCTGTTTGCGCAGGTCCTCGACCCGGGTTTCGATCCAGTCGGCGGCCTGGGTCGCGGTGTTGCGACGTCCCTGCAATTGCTGGGCGACATATTGTTCGGCGATGGTGGCGGCCAGAAGCGCAGAGAATCCCGGATCCTCGGTTTCCGCCTTGATGGTGATCACATAGGCCTTGCCGTCACGCGACAGGGTCACGCTGCGCCGGATCGCCCAGGTCAACCGTTCAAGCCGGGCGCGTTCGGCCATTTCGGCGCTGCCTGCACCATCGGATTTCGAGCGCCGGAACAGGCCCAGCATCGACGAGGTGACACTGTCGATGAATCGTGGCGATTTCTCCGCCGGATCGAGGATTTCCAACGCTTTCGGGTCGATCGCGTCGATTTCCTCGATCACCTTTTCCAACAGCAGGTTGGAGCGCATGATCGACAACTCGCTGGCGACCACCTGATCGCTGAGCTTGAGGTCGGACACCACCTGTTGATTGGTTATCACCTGGCGTTCGCGTGGATCGAGCAGGATTTGCGACACCGAGGTGTAGCGCGGGGTCACCTGCAGCACCAGAAACGCGGCCAGAATTCCGCAGGCCAGCGCCGCGCCGAGGATGATGAAACGGTCATTCCAGACGCCACGGAACATCATCCGCAGATCGACGGAATCGCCATCCTGCGTCGCGGCGGACCGGCGACGCGGCGCCAAGGGCCCGCGATCGAAGATATCGGTCATGCTTGCTACCATTTTCTGGCCCGTTCTCTGCCCGCGTGCGGTGCGGTGAAAGTGGCGCCCTGAGGCGTGTTTGAATTTTTATCTGCCGCTGCCGCCTGGCCCCGGGGATGCCCGGATCGCGATGGCAATCGCAGGGCGGCCCGGAATTGGGCGAAATAAGACAAGTTCGGGGCACTATCGTGACCCGGACGGACTCCTGTCAAGTTTTGAACAAGTTGTTGACAATAATGGCTTATTTTTTGGTAATATTCGTTAACAATAGCCAGGGATCACCCGGATTGTTGCCAGGATCGTAACCGATCACAGAGGTGGTTGAGCGCGATCTCGATGTTGGAGAATCGCCCCGCGTGACAGACCGGCGGCCAGCCCGGCGCAGGCAAAGAAGATCAGGCCCAGATCCGGAGTCGCCCCGGTCAGCAGCGAGGATATCAGCAAGCCGAGGCAGGCGGATTTCAGCGCCGCTATGGTGATGGCGCGGGTGCCGGTCCCGGCATTACGGGGGAGGGGCTTCAGGACGCTGGCGATGAACAGCAGGAACAACAGGGTGCCGATCACCCCGAGGCTGGCCAGTGTCGCCATGATCCAGCTTGAGGCGCGCACAGAGCCCAGCCCGGCGCCCATCATCCGGGTTTCAAGGAAGTTCTTGAACGCCTGGGCGTTCCAGCTCATCCGTTCGACGCCGGAATCGCTGGCCAGCTTGTCGAACAGAACATTGTCAAAGAAGTTCTGAACCGGGGCAAGGAACGCATAGCTGGTGATCAGCAGAAGCGCCGTCAGACCGGTCAGCACAAAGGCAAAGGTCGACACCGCAAGGCCGCGGCGGCTGACCTGACTGCGCAATCTGGCGAGCATCGCCAATGCCGCAGTGACCAACAGAAAGGCCAGCGTGGCGACATAGGAGGCCGAGGATGTCGAATGCAGGATGGCTATGGTCGACAGCGCCAGCATGATCCCGGCCATTGGCAGGCGCGGCGCACTGATCCAGTAGCGGGCCCAGAAGGCAAATATGCCCAGGCTGAAATAGCCGTAGGCGCTGGCCTCGGGATAACCGCCGACCATGCGTTTCACTCCCGCCATGTAAACGTCATCCAACATCGCGTAATTGGCGCTGCGGATCAGGTCGAGCAGATGCGGCAGGCCAATCGCATGGCTCAGCACGTCAATCCAGCCCAGCCCGACATTGACGGCGGTGAGCACCGCAATCGCGCGCAGCACATGCGGCCCGTCGGGGCGCAGCCGAAACACCGTTGCCAAAGCATAGAAAATGGCCACCCCGAGCATCAGCCGGAACAGCTGAGTCAAGTTTCCGGCGCTGGGGCGCAGCGGGATCGCGATGATCCCTTCCTCGCCCAGGTCGCGGGTCAGGCTGAACACCAGGGTCTGGCCTTCGAACAGGCGCGGGAAAAACAGGGTGGCGAGGATCGCGAACAGGGCCAGCAGCAGCAGCCAGAACCCCGGCTCACCCAACCGCATACTGCCGGCAATCAGACCCGGACCGTCACGGCGCAGGGCGACCAGCGCAAACATCATCAAGGCGGCGATATCGGCAATCAGGATCGAGGCGCCGCCAAGTGCAGGTAGGTTGAACGCCGCCGCCGCACCGAAGCAGGTCGTCGCCAGGAACAGCGCGAGTCCCCGATAAGGGCCGGTCACCGCAAGCGCGGCCAGCACGACAAGAGCAAGGAATGAGCTGGGCAGGAGTTCCATGCGCATCACTGGCCCCGGCACGGGACCCGACGTCAAGTGTGCGGTGGCGGGTTGGCCCGCAAATTGTTGCCGTTCCGGCGAGAGTATTTCCATTAAGCACGATTGTTGCCGTTTTCGAAACAATAGGGCGGCGCCGCCGGAGCCGCGCTTGACCTGCGGCTTGAACGGAGGCCGGGATTACCGCAAGTTCGACGGGCCTCAACAGCAAAGGCAGGCGATGCGCTGGGTTGTCTCGATCTTGGTTGCACTGATCCTCGGCGCCCTCCCCGGCGGCGCTGTCGAGCTGCGTGGCCCAAAGCTCGCCGTTGCCTCGAGCTTCGGGCAGGGGGTGCCGCCGGGATTGCTGGACCGGGCGCTCAGCCTTGGCATCGATGACCTCAGGGATGAATTGTTCTGGTATCGGGTCGAGGATCGCAGCGGTGGTTTCCATTACGATGAACCGATGACCGTCTATCCTGACCAGGCCGGAGCCGGTGGGGCGACGATCAGCCTGCTGGTCAACAATGGCCATCCGAAGTTTGACGGTGGCACGACCCCGCTCAGCCCGGCGGCGGTGCGCGGCTTTGGCCGCCACGCAGCGGCGGTGGTGGCGCGGTTCCCGGCGGTGACCTCAGTCGAGGTTGGCAATGAATTCAACAGTGGCGATTTCGTTTCTGGCCCGTTGCTGAAGCAGCCGCTTGCGGCGCGGGCGGCCGCCTATGTCGCGCTGTTGAAGTCGGTGTATGACCAGGTCAAGGCGTTGCGCCCCGAGGTTCGGATCATCGGCGGCGGGGTGCATTCGATCCCGAGCGGCTACCTTGGCCAGATGCTGGCGCTGGGTGCGGCGGGCTATATGGACAGTATTGCCCTGCATCCCTACGACACGCCAATCGAACAGCTGGCGCGCCAGATCGCGGTGATGCGGCGGCTGCCGGGGCTGGAGAAGATGCCGGTCGAGATCACCGAATTTGGCTCGCAGGATCCGGCCGGGGCGCCGGACGCTTTGCTGCGCGGCTATTGCCAGATGGCCCTGTCCGGGGTGTCGCGGCTGGCCTGGTATGCGCTGAACCAGCGCGGCGACGGCTATATGCCGCTGATCGACAGCGACCTGCGCCAGACCGAGGTGATGCGCAGTTTCCTGTTTCTGCGCGAGACCATGGAGGGGCGGCAGGTGCAGGATGTCGCGCCTGATCCGTTTACCTATGCCTGCCTGTTCGATGAGCGCGTTTTGGTGATCTGGGGCGTTCCGCGCGATCTGCGGCTGATGTCGGACCAGGTCCAGATGCGGGACGCCACCGGACAGGTGCTGCCGGGGCGCGATTTCCGTCTGTCCGAGACCGCGCCGTTGGTGCTGACCTCGACCGGGCCGATCGATCTGAGCCGGGATTTCGTGCTGGGCGCGCAAGAGGTCATCGCCGACAGTTTCCACCAGTTCAGCTTTCCCGATCCGGCTGTGCCGGGTGGTGGCACCGATCCCTTCCGCCGCTTTGTCCGCGATCCTGACGGCGAAACGCCGCTGGCGACGATGCCGGGTCAGGGCGGCCCCGGGCGGCCCTGGACGCCCTGGCTGGGGGTGTCGAAAAACGCCGATGTCCGGGTGTTGTCGCAGGTTATGCTTCCCGCCGGATTTCCATCTTATCCAGTTGAAATCGTGCATGAGTTTCGTGCGCCTCGGGCGATGCGCGTCAGGCTTGACGCCCAGTTCGATCTGGTCGGGGAAAGCCGGGACGGGATCAGCGTTGTGGTGCGGCTGAACGGTGAGGACCTGGCGAAATGGGTCGATACCGGGCTGGTCGCCTACCGCCCGCCGGTGCTGTCCCTGCCCGCCGGTGCGCGGCTGGAGATCGCCCTGTCCCCCGGCGCCACCACCGAGGGCGACCTGACCCGTTATCGCATCACTCTGCGCCACGCTGATTGAGTTTCGCGGTGCTGCGTCCGTGCTGTGTCCTTCGTGCGGGTTGAGCATCCGACGGCACTGTGCCAACCAAGATCACAACCGCGCGGCGCCTGGCTGCGTCGCGGGTGCGGCCAATGGTAAACGGAGAAGACGAAATGACGGGTGTAGTGATCATCGGTGCCGGGCAGGGCGGATTTCAGGCGGCGGCGAGCCTGCGCACGGCGGGGTATGCCGGGCCGGTAACACTGATCGGCGATGAGCCGGGCCTGCCTTATCAACGCCCGCCGCTGTCCAAGGCCTATCTGAAAGAGGGCGATGCCGACCGGCTGTTGCTGCGCACCGCCGCCTTTTATACGCAGAACGATATCACCCTGCGCAATGACAAGGTGGCTGCGATTGATCGCGCCGCCCACACGATCACCACCGAGGATGGCGCGGTTCTCGCTTATGAATATCTGATACTGGCCACCGGTGCCCGCAACGCCCTGCCGCCGTTGCCCGGCGCCGACGATCCGGCGATTGTGTCGTTGCGCACCCTTGGCCATGCGGTTGACCTGCGTGACCGTATGGGCGCCAATGGCCATGCGATTGTTGTCGGCGGCGGCTTTATCGGGCTGGAATTCGCCGCAGTTGCGCGCGCCGCGGGCTGGCAGGTGAGCGTGGTCGAGGCGGCGGATCGGGTGATGGCGCGGGCGGTGTCGGAACCGACCTCCGCCTTCTTTGCCGATCTTCACCGCAACGCCGGCGTGCGCCTGCTGACAAGCACCCCGGCTGCGGCGATGAACGCGAGCAGCGTCACCTTGGCAGACGGTGAGGTATTGAGCGGTGATCTGGTGGTTCTGGCCGCCGGGGTGCGCCCGAATGCCGAACTGGCCGCTGCCGCCGGATTGCCGGTGTCGAACGGCATTCTGGTTGACGATCATCTGCGCACCGCCGATCCGGCGATCTTTGCCCTGGGCGATTGCGCGGCCTTTCCGGACCCGGTGACCGGCGCGCCGGTGCGGCTGGAATCGGTGCAGGCGGCCACCGACCATGCGCGCGCCATTGCGGCGACGATCACCGGCACGCCCGCGCCCTATGATGCGGTGCCCTGGTTCTGGAGCGATCAGGCCGAGGCCAAGCTGCAAATCGCCGGGCTGGCGCAATCCGACGACAGCGCCGAGGTGATCCCGACTGAACCGGGCAAGCTACTGGTTTTGCGGTTCCGTGGCGGGGTCTTTGCGGCGCTGGAAAGCGTCAATATGCCCGCCCCGCATATGGCCGCGCGCCAAATCCTGAAGCTTGATCCGGCAGTCAGCCGTGAGCGGCTTGCCGCGGCAGATTTCGACCTGCGTCAGGTGTTGAAAGAGATGAAGGCACAGGGCTGACCTGCGTCTCCATATTGCATCGCACGGTCTCGACCTAGCCGCGTGGCAAAGGTCGGGTCAGGTCATAGATCTCAGGATCGTCGGCCAGCGCGGCAAAGCGTTCGGTAACCAAGGGATCATGGCCGGGGATCATCAGGTCCGGGTGGCTGGCCAGTTTCCGCGCCGCCTCATGCCCGTCGAGCTGATCAACAACGCTGGCGGTGATCGGAAACGGCAGCCCGTGTTCGACATTGGCATAGAAATGCGCCACGTCCGAGGCCAGACAGATGCGGCCGACGTCGGTTTCCACAGTGACCGCCTGCAGGCCGAGTGAATGGCCGGGCAGGTGGTGCACCGTGACCCCCGGCGCGATCTCCGAGACCCCATTCACCCAATCGACGCGTTCGGCATAGTTCAGCGCCACCATCAGTTGCACATCGCCCAGCTCGAACGGGTGTCGCACCATACGGTGCCGCATATAGCGGCCGGTGGCATAGTTCATTTCGGCCTCTTGCAGGACAAAGCGGGCGTTGGGCAGCTTGTCCATATTGCCGGCATGGTCGTAATGCAGATGGGTGATCACCACCGTATCGACATCACCCGGCGCGACGCCGAGCGACGCCAGCGCCTCGATCGGGCAGCGTTCGAGGGCACGGCCCCGCTTGGCCGCGCGGTCGGCGTTGAACCCGGTGTCAACCAGGATGGTGCGGCCATGGCCACGGATCAGCCAGACAAAGAAATAGAGCGGCATCGGCCCGTCATGCGGGTCGCCGCCCATGAAATTGCCAGAAGAATGCCGGTCGAACCTCGCGTATTTTACCGCGTAGACCTGATAATGTGGGTCACTCATGGGAATTCATCCTTGACTGGTCTCCGGCGCGTTTGCCCCGTCGATAGATTCGAGAAAGTGAAATATTTCAGTGTGATCGGCGGCAGGCTCCAACACGTCTGCAGCGTCGCGCCAGATCTTTGCCAGCGCCTCAAGCCCCGGCAGGTCATGGCCGGTGTGCTGACCGAGGCCGGCGGCGAGGCCAACGTCCTTGGTCATCAGTCTGAGGGAAAATCCGGCGTCGCGGAAGGCCCCGGACAGGACGAATTGGGCAATCTTGTTTTCGGTCGAGTTGTTGCGCCCGGTCGAGGCGTTGACGATCTGGGTCAGCACCGCCGGGTCGAGGCCGAAGTCGCGCCCGACGATCACCGCCTCGCAGGCGGCAACCAGCCCGGCGGCGGAAACGTAATTGTTCAGCGCCTTGGTGGCGTGACCAGCGGCCAACGGCCCGGCACGAAACACCTTTCCCATACTGGTCAGTATGGGTTCGGCGCGGTCCATTGCCGCCGCGTCGTCACCGCCGAGCATGATCGCCAGGCTGCCGTCGCGCGCCTTGCGCAGCCCGCCGGACACCGGCGCGTCAAGCAGGATCAATCCGCGCGCCGCCAGTTCGGCGCCGAGTTTGCGGGTCTCGATCGGGTCGGAGGAGGACATATCGACGATCACCCCGCCCGGCGCCATCGCGGCGGCCAGCCCCCCGGCGCCGAGGCAGACATCGCGGACAATGGCGCTGTCGGGCAGCATCAGGATGACCAGGTCACAGGTGGCGCCAACTTCGACCGCCGTGGTCGCAGCGCTGAGCCCGTCCCGATCCGCCGCCACTTGCGCCGCCGCGATGCTGGCATCCTGGAGCAGAGGGCGTTGTCCGGCCATGGCCAGGCAATGCACCATCGGCGCCCCCATGGTGCCGATGCCGATGAACCCCAGCACGGTCATTGCGCTTCGCTGTCGATCTCGGCCAGCACCGCGCGGGCGGTGCGGAAACTGTCGACCATCGCCGGCACCCCGGCATAGATACCGACCTGCAGCAGCACCTCCTTGATCTCGTCCCGGCTGACCCCGTTGTTCAGCGCGCCGCGCACATGCGCGCCCAGCTCATGCTGGCGATTGAGCGTTGAAATCATCGCGATATTGATGATCGAGCGGGTCTTGCGATCCAGACCTTCGCGGCCCCAGACCTCGCCCCAGCAATAGGTGGTCACCAGCTCTTGCAGCTCGCGGGTGAAATCGTCCATCCCGTCGACGGCCTTGTCGACATAGGCATCGCCCAATGTCGCGCGCCGGATTTTCATGCCCTTGTCGTAGGTTTCGCGATCCATCTGTTCCCTCGTTCATTTGTGTTCGCGGCAAAGTGGCCGCGAATCCCGGCAAGTTGCAAGCCACCTCGGCGGCAGTTCATCGTATATCTGCATATCATGGTATTCTTGGTGAGAAATGGCGTCCAGACTGGTATGGTTGTGGCGACGATCAAGGGAGGACCCGTTGGAAACCCTGATGGACCCAAAGACCCGCGCCGCTGACGTGCGGGCGATATTGCCCGGCGCGGTGGATTGCGATGTGCATCCCAGCGCCCCGACGATGACCCAGCTGATGCCCTATCTGGATGAATATCTGGCGGAATCGGTGGTCAATCGCGGCATCGAGCAATTGCAGAGCGTGCATTACCCGCCCAATGCGCCGATCACGATCCGCGCCGATTGGCGCCAAGGGGATGGCGACGGGCTGGCGCGGTTGCAGGCACATCTGCTGGACGGGATCGGAGTCGGCACCGCGATCCTGAACCCGCTGCTGGGCGTGCAATTGCTGTTCAACGCCGATATGGCCGCCGGGTTTGCGCGGGGGCTGAACGATTACACCGCCCGCGAATGGCTGGACCGGGATCCGCGTCTGCGGTCGTCGATCGTGGTGGCGCAGCAGAGCCCCGAATTGGCGGTGGATGAGATTGAGCGGCTGGCGGGCGACAAGCGCTTTGTTCAGGTGCTGTTGCTGGTGATGGGCGACAGGCCGCTGGGCAATCAGATGTATTGGCCGATCTACCAGGCGGCAGAGAAACACGGGCTGCCTGTCGCGATCCATGCCGGGTCGATGTATCGCCATCCGACCACCGGCATCGGCTGGTCGACCTTTCATTCCCAGGACTACGCCGCCAATGCGGTGAATTTCCAGACAACGCTGACCAGCCTGATCACCGAAGGCGTGTTTTCTACCCATCCCGACCTCAAGATCGTGATGTCGGAAAGCGGCGTTACCTGGCTGCCGTCATTCCTGTGGCGGCTCGACAAATACTGGCACGGGCTGCGGATGCTGACCCCCTGGGTCGACCGGATGCCGCGCGAAATCGTCGCTTCGAACGTCCGTTTTACCCTGCAACCGGTCGATGCGCCGCAGGATGCGGCGGTGCTGTCGCGGGTGATGGAACATGTCGGCACCGAGGACCTGTTGCTGTTTTCCACCGATTATCCGCATTGGCAATTTGACGGCGACAATGCCGTGCCCGAGGGTCTGAGCGACAGCCAGATCCGGCGGATGATGATCGACAATCCCATGGCCACCTATCCCCGGCTGAGCGAGGCTGCAAAATGAATGTCGAAGCCAGACCAAACCTGTCCAAGGTGCAAGAGGCGCGGGTCGGCATTGCCGATTGCGATGTCCATCCGAACCCGACCTCATTGGAAGACGAGGTGTTCCCGTTTCTCGAACAGAAATGGCGTGACCATATTGAAACCTATGGCATGCCGCAGCGCATCGGCTTTGCCGGAGGCACCCAATATCCCAAGGGCCAACCGCGCGCCTCGCGCCGCGATTCCTATCCGCCCGAGGGCGGGCCGCCGGCCTCAAGCCTGTCGTTCTTTCGCGAACAGCACCTTGATCCGCATCATGTCGATCTGGCGGTGATGATCCCGCTCAGGATCGGGCAGGCGTTGCAGAACATGGATCTGGCGGTTGCGCTCTGTGCGGCGATCAATGAATGGCAACAGGAATTCTGGACCCGGAAAGAGCCGCGGATCAAAGGCTCGATCGTGATGGCCTATGAGAATGCCAGCGATTGCGTCGCCCAGATCGAAAAGCACGCGCATAAGGACGATTTCGTCCAGATCTCGATGCTGTCACGCACCCCCGATCCCCTGGGTCACCGCAAATACTGGCCGATCTATGAGGCGGCGGCGGCCAACGGGCTGCCGGTGGGTGTCCATGCCTTTGGCTATGGTGGCAACCCGCCGACTGGGGGCGGCTATCCGTCCTATTATATCGAGGACATGATGGCACATGCGCAGAGCTGCCAGTCACTGATCGTGTCGATGGTCTATGAGGGCGTGTTCGACCGGATCCCGGATATGAAGCTGATCATCGTCGAGGGCGGCATCGCCTGGCTGCCGTCTCTGGCCTGGCGGCTGGACAAGATCTGGGAAAAGAACCGGATGGAGTTGAGCCATGTGAAACGGCCCCCTTCTGAGATCATCCGCGAGCATGTCTGGCTGACCTCGCAACCGATCGAGGAGCCGGACAAGCGCCAGCAATTGGTTGAAACCATCGACTGGATCGGCTGGGAAAACGTGCTTTACGCCTCGGATTACCCGCATTGGGATTTCGACGATCCCAAGCGCGCGCTGCCTGTGCAATTGACACAGGAGCAACGCGACGGATTCTTCCGCAACAACGCGTTCAAAGCCTATGGGCTGAGCTGATGGCGGAAAAGCACGTCGTCGCAAAGGTTGCGGATTTCGCCGACACCGACCGCAAGCTGGTCGAGGTCAAGGGCCGTCCGATTGTGATCTTCAAGCTGGGTGAGGAATGGTTCGGCATGCTGAACCGTTGCCCGCATCAGGGTGGATCGCTCTGCGCCGGACACCTGATCTCGCAGGTCGACAGCGACCGGCCCGGCGACTATCGGCTGTCGCGGCGCGGCGAAATCCTGCGCTGCCCCTGGCATGGCTGGGAATTCGACATTCGCACCGGTGAGGCCTGTGCGCGCCCGGGCAAGTTTCGCGCCCGGCCGGTGGGGGTGTCAGTGCTGAGTGCCGATGATACCGAAACCGTTGGCGACCTTGAGCTTTATGACGTCAGCACCGAGGCCGATCTGGTGGTGGTCGAGCTCTAGCCGCCGTTCCAGCGCCAGGATCATGTTGCGCGCCACCGGATAGGTCTCGCGCTCCCAGCGCGTCATTGATGACGGGCTTTCACGCATATCGATGGGACCGGCCATCAGGGTCATGCTGCGCGAGGTGCAGGGATTGTGGCGCGGCGAGATCACCGCGACCGCGACCCTCGTTTGGCGAACCGACGCTGGCGAATGCCATGTAGGCGCCGCTCTGCACCCGGTTCCGCAGCTGTTCGATCGAGCGTGAGGTCGAAGTCTGGTCGCCCTCAGGCGCTGAGGTTGAACCTGGTGCCGCAGATGGTGACGCTGTCCTCACTGGTGGGCAAGCCGCGCGCCTTGGCCCGGGCAATCGTCGCCGCCACATCATCCACCGTCAGGTCCAGCGCCGCCAGGCATTGCGGCTGATCGCCGGCCGGAACAAAACGGATGCGCACATTGTCGAGGTCATAGCCCGGCACCCCGTCCTGCACATTCATCTCGCGCCCGGCGACAGCGGCCCAGTGCTTCGCCAGCGCCTCAGGGTCGGTGGCGCGCAATTCGGCGGCGGTGATCGCCGTTGCTTTGCACTGATCCCGCTTGTCCATCCACACCCGGTCACCGCCAAACGGCCAGCGCCCGACCGGATCGCCGCCCTCGACCCAGGGGGCGGAAAAGAACGAGGCGCCCATGTCGCCGGGATGCAGCTGGAACAGCCGATACCAGCCGTGGTCGCGCTCATTTGCCACCCGCACGCCATTGGCGGCGGCATTGGCGCGCACGCTTTCCTGCACGTCACGCGAACTGGATTGGGTGATGACCATATAGCCGCCATCGCCGCCGATCCGGTCCATGAACCGGCCCGCGGCGGTGCCGTCCTCGGTCGGGGCGACAACCTCAAGGAACTGGGTGCCGATCAGCATCAGGGTGTTTTCCAGCCCATAGCGCCCGACCGCCGGATCGACGAACACCACCGGGATCCCCAGCACATCAGTGAGGGCGTCGATGGTTGGCTGCAACTGTCGGGCGACAAGGCAGATTTGACGAAGGTGAATGGCCATGGCTCAACGGGTCCCGAATTCTGGTTTGCGTTTCTCGAAAAAGGCTTCAAGCGCCTCCTGGCGGTCCTCGATGACCTTTCGTTGCGGTTCAGGTTAGGGGAAGTCATGTGTTGCACAAACTCCGATGCAGAGAATTCAGAACCATGGCGGGGTGGGCGGATTGTTGTGGCGTTTACCGGCGGCATTTACAGGCGGCTCGATATCTCTCATCCTCTGGCTTGATCCGCAGGAGGCAGGCGTGTTGACCCGAGTGCACAGATGGTTAGCCAACGCGGCGCTGATTTCCGTTCTGGGGCTGCCGCTGGCGGCACAGGAGCGGCCCGATTTCCGGCTGGAACTGGAAACCGGTGGCCATCGCGCGGTGATCCGGGCGCTGGCCACTGACGCGGCGGGGCGATTCGTCGCCTCGGCCTCGGATGACAAGACAGCGCGGATCTGGGACCTCTCCGGCGCCTCGGAGCCGGTGGTTCTGCGCGGGTTCGCCGGTGACGGGCCGGACGGGGTGATCAACGCCGTGGCGCTGTCACCAGATGGCAAATTCGCCGCCGTGGCGGGCTATTTCGGGCCGCATCTGTCGCCCGATGCAGAATTCGGCGATGTGCGGATCTTTGATGTCGGCAGCCGGTCGATTGTCCGGGTGCTGAAGGGGTTTCCGCTGGTGGTCGACAGCCTGGCCTATGCGCCGGAGCGTGACGAATTGGCGGTGACCGGGCAGGGTGGCATCGTGCAGCGCTGGCAGGCCCCGTTTTCGGAGGCGCCGGAGCGGATCGGCGATTTGGACAGCGCCGCCCTCAGGGTGCTGCATGTCGCCTATGCCGCTGGCGGCACGCGGCTGCTGGCGGTAAGTCTGGATTACGGGCTGCGGATCTGGGACAGCGTCAGCGGTGCCGAAATCGAGGCGCCGGAGGCTGAACCGCTTTGGGATGTGCCGCTGACGGCGCTGGCGGTCAGCGCTGATGGTGCGCGCTTTGCCCTGGCTGGGGAGGATGGGCGGGTAGAGATCCGCGCCTCAGGAGATGGCGCAGTGCTGGCGCGGTTGCCGCTGCGCCCATTCCGGCCGGATGCTTTGGCCTTTGTCGATCAGGACCGGTTGATCGTCGGCTGCGGTTATCGCTGCGGCGGGGTGCATGAGGCCGAGATTTGGCGGCTGGACCCGGTGGAGCTGCAGGGCAATTATCGCGACCACGATGGCCCGATCAGCGCCCTGCTCGCGTTACCATCCGGTGCCGTCGTGTCGGCCGGCGGACGGGCCCTGGCGCTGCACCTCTGGCAGCCCGATATCGGCAAGGCCAGCCGCATCCTGCGCGGCAGCGGCACCATGGTGAGCGCGGCGGGCATCGCGGCGGATGGCAGCTGGATCGGCTGGGGTTTTGATGACCCCTGCCCGGAGCGGACGATCTGCCCCGAGGCGTTGGCGCCGCTCTCTGCCCGGCTGGATCTGCCGGTCGGGGATCGCGGTTTTGGCCCGCCGGGGCAGGGCGATGTGGCGGGGGCGCTGCGCGCGGTGTTGGCGGCGGGTGATTTCCGTCTGAGCATCTCTGATGCGCCCGGCGGCGGCTTTGATGGCGATCTTCTGACCGTCACCGGACCGGGGTCGTCAGCGGCGATCCGGCGCGGGGCGGTGGATGGCTATTATCACAGCGCCGTCACCCTGCTGGCGGATGGCAGCGCGGTCAGCGGCGGCGGCAATGGTGCCTTGATCGCCTATGGGCCCGACGGCCGTTTTGCCGGCGAATTCGTCGGCCATACCGGCGATATCCTGGCGCTTGCCGCCTCAGAGACGCGGGCACGGTTGCTGTCCGCCAGTGCCGATCAGACCCTGATCCTGTGGAACCTCGACACCCGCGCCGAAATCGCCCGGTTCTTTTTTGCTGGTGCGGAATGGGTCATCTGGACACCGCAAGGTTATTACCATTCGTCACCGAATGGAGACAGGATGATCGGCTGGCGGATCAACCGGGGTCGTGACGAGGCCGCACGGTATATCAGTGCCAGCGCCTTGAAAAAGCACCTGCATTCCCCGGAAATCGTGCGCCGGGCGATCCTGATCGGCGATCCGACGCAGGCGGCAGTTGACTTGCGTGGCAAGGATGGCGAGCTTGACGCGTTGCTGACCCGGGCGCCGCCGGACTTCGATCTGCGGCTGGCCGAAGAGATCGACATACCCGAGGGTCTGGCGGTGGTGGAAATCAAGGGCGCCAGTGCCGATGAGGTCGAGGCCTGGGGCTATTCCATCCTGGTCAATGATCGCCGGGTGCCGCCACAGCGCTATCCCGATCCCAGCGGTCAGGGCCGCCAGCTCTATCAGATTCCGCTGGAGCCGGGCGAAAACGCGATCCGTGTGACCGGCGAGAATAATTTTGGATACGTCACCGAACGGTCCGCCGTCGCCCTGTCGTCGCGGCGCGGCCCGGCGCCGGAAAAACGTGGCAAGCTGTACGTCGCGGCGATTGGGGTGGCCGATTATCCGAAGCTGCCGGTGGCCTGCAACGGCACATCCTGTGATCTGGCCTACCCGGTGCATGACGCGGTCGAGATGGTGGCGACCCTGGCCAAGACCGCCGGGCCGCTCTATTCCGCGATCGAGACGTTGGTGCTGGTCAGCCCGTCGCGTCTGGACGGGTCCGAGGATCTGCGCCGCGCCTTGGCCAATGTGATGCCCATCGATCAGATTCAGCCGCCGGACAACCGGGTGGTCGAGGATGCGCTGATCGAATTCCTGGCCCGGCCCGGCCCGGAGGACACCACCATCGTTTTCGTTGCCGGGCATGGGGTGACGCTGGGCGAAAACTATTACCTGATGCCCGGCGATGCCGAACAGCGGGGTGGCGAATTGCGGCTGCGCTCGCTGTTTGACTGGCAAATCCTGCAAGAGGAGCTGAGCTATGCCAAGGGCCGTCGCCTGCTGTTGATCGACACCTGCCACGCCGCCGGAGCCTTTAACGCGCGGTTGGAAAAGGACGCCGCCGATGCGCGGATCGTGGTGTTTTCCGCCACCGCCGCCAATAATACCGCCGCCGAACGCCGCGATCTCGGGCATGGGATTTTCACCTATGCGCTGCTCGAGGGGCTGCGCGGCAAGGCCGCGACCGGCAGCGACGGGGTGCGGCTGTTGGGGCTGGCGGATTATGTCTATCGCGAGGTGGTGCGCCTGTCGAATGCGCGGCAGGAACCCTATTACAGTCTGCTCGAAACCTCGAATTTCGTGGTGGCGCGGCCGTGATCATGCGATTTGCAGCGCTGGCGGTTTTCCTGACGACGGCGACGGCGGCGGCGGAATGCCCAGAGGGCAAGGCGCCGTTTCCACCGCTCTATTCCGACCGGTCCCTGTTTGAAACCGCGCTGGCCGACAGCGCCGATCTCACCGCTGCGCCGGACCCGGTCTATGGGGTGACGGTGCCGCATCACCTGGCGGCGCCCGATCTGATCGCCACCGGGCTGCGCCGCGCCGCGGGGCGGACACCGACCCGGATCATCGTGCTGTTCCCGGATCATTTCTATCGCCTCTCCGGGGCGTTCGGGACCAGCGCGCGCGGCTTTGACACCCTGCTTGGCCCGGTGCCCGGCGACCCGGCGGCGGCGCGGCTGATCGCCTCGGGGCTGGCCTCGGACACCTGCATATTCGATCGTGAACACGGGCTGCGCGCGGTGCTGCCGTTTCTGGCCCGGTTGTTCCCCGGGGTGCCGGTGCTGCCGCTGGCGATTGCCATCGGCTCCGAGCGCGGCGATTGGGATCAGGCCGCCGTGGCGTTGGCGCCGTTGATCGGGCCTGAGACCCTGCTGGTGCAGGCGACGGATTTCTCGCATTACCTGCCGCATCATCTGGCGCGCCAGCGCGACCAACAGATGCTGAACCTGATCGCGGCGGCGGATCTGGATCAGATCGCCCGGCTGACCCAGCCCGGCCATATCGACAGCCTCGGCGCGCTCTACCTGATGACCCGGCTGATGGCCGAGAAGGTCGGTGCCGCGCCAGTGGTGATCGCAAATCGCAATTTGCAAGAGGGACAGGCGCAATTCATCGCCGAAACCACCAGCTATGTGGTCGCGCTCTATCAGAAACCCGGTGCCGATCCCGGGCCTGCCCCGGCGGGCCAACCGGTCTATATGCTGGGCGGTGATTTCTTTGTCGGGCGCAATCTGACCGGATTGCTCAGCGATGACCTGATTGCCGACCGGGTCGCCACGGCGGCGCACCGTGCCACCCGTGGCCTGCCGCTGATTGCCAATCTCGAAGGTGTGGTGCTGCCCGAGGTGCCTGGCAATCTGGAGCATCTGACCCTGGGGATGCCTGCCGGGCTGGCGGTGGATATGGCGCAACGGCTGAATGTGGTCGGCTTTGGCCTTGCCAACAACCATGCCAATGACATTGGCGCCAGCGGTCGGGCCGAGACCCAGGCGGCGCTGACTGCCGCAGGGATCGCGTTTGCCGGGCCAGGCGAGGCGCTGACCCTGCCGGGGCTGCGGCTGGTGGCGCTGAGCGATCTGGACAGCACCGCGCTGCCCCGGGTTGACCGGCTGGACGAGGCGCTGCTGGACCGGCTGATTTCTGACGACCCGACGGAGCCGGTGCTGGCCTTTGTGCATTGGGGGCGGGAGTGGAACCGCGCCCCGTCCGACCGCGAACGCGACCTGGCGCTGGCGATGTCGCGGCGCGGGGTCAGTGCGATTGTCGGCGCCCATCCGCATGTCGCCAGCGCCGGGGCCGAGGCGCTGAATGGCGGCGACACCGTGGTTTTCCATTCGCTTGGGAACCTGCTGTTCGATCAGATGCCGCCAAAGGCCTCGGGTGCATTGGTCGAGCTGCGCAGCTTTGCCCAGGGCACGGTGTTTCTGCGCGAGATCCCGCTGCCGCCGCTGTTTGCGCTGGCGCGTCGGCCGTGACCTCGAAATTCTTGCCCTCTGGGGGGGCCTGCGCCTAACCTTGGGTGAATGTGCCGAAAATTATGTTCCGGAGATCCGCCAATGTCCTGCCTGTTGCGATGTGCCGCGCTGATTGCCTCTACCGTTCTGGCCAGTGCCACGCTGGCTGATCCGGCGCCCGTGATGCAAGAGCGGCTGCATGTCCTCTATGACCCGATCAACCGCGCGGTGGAGCGCCGCATGGTCCGGGTCGCTGACCTGCATCCCGAGTTGAACCTGGCTTTTCACTGGGAACCGGCCGAGGGCAATTGGCCCGGGGTGAGCGCGGCCGGTCTGGCCGAGGGGCCGGGGGTGCTGGTCTGGCGGATCGACGGGCTGGCGGCCTATGACCCGCGCGCCATGCATCACCGGTTTGAGGGGCGTTTGAAGTCTGGCCGCTTTGATGGCCAAGGGCGGCTGAGCTATCGCGACGGCGCCACATTGAGCGGCATCTGGTCCGCAGGCCAGCTGCAGGGCCAGGGTCAGGCCCGGGATGCGGCAGGCAACCTATATGAGGGCGGGTTCCACGATAGCCAGTTCGAGGGACGGGGTATCTGGCGCGGCATTGACGGGCAGGTCTATGAGGGCGGGTTCCACGCCGGGCTGCGGCATGGTGACGGGCAGATCACCGAACCTGGCGGGCTGCGCTATGCGGTGCGCTATGACATGGGCCAGCTGGTCACGACGGACCGGCCCAACCTGCCAGACCCGCTGATCGCCGGGCTGCTGCCCGCGCAGGGCGGTGATTCCGCCTCGCAGACCATGATGACGGTGGCGGTCGACCAGCGCGTCAGCGCCAACCTTGAGATGCAATATGTCAGCAGCGCCCATGACGGTCAGATCTTGATCTATCCGACCGACAAGCACCTGCAGTCGATGTGGAACGGTCAGGGCGCGCTGATGTTTTTCGACTATTACCTGAACAGTTTCCTGCCCTCGGATTGGGACGAAAGCCGGGCCTTTGTGCTGATGGATCTTGCGACCCTGGGTGGCAGCCGCGAGCGGATCAAATCCCTTGATCTGGAGGTCAAGCAATCGGTGCCGCATCTGCAGCCGATGCTGCGGGTGGACAACCATTCTGGCTGTGTCGGGTTCCGACCCAGTTTCAGCCTGCGCAACTTTGGCTGGGGTGCGGTGGAAAGCGCCAGTGCCAAGGTGCGGTTCATTGATCCGAATTTCTATGACCCCAAGGTCAAGATGGGGGATGAGCCGGGTTCGGGCACCTTTGATCTGAACCTTGGCGACATTGATCAGGGTATCGATGTCTGGGTGCGCGATGTCTTGGCCTTGGCCGGGGTGGATGTGGCGCGGTTGGAGGCCGAACGGTTTTATTGCCCCTCCGCCGATCTGATCGACCAATGCCGGGCCGATACCAAAGCCAGCGTGAACTGGGGGCAGATCGCGCCCTATGTCGATGGCTACGACGGGCTGGGAACCAAGTTGCAGGGGCAGATCAGTTATAACTGGACCGATTTCAACGGCGATTCCAAGACCTCGACCCAGATGTTTGAAGCCTACATCCCATTGTTGAAGATCGAGGCCGGCGGCCCGTTGGCGGAATGCGGCGGCAGCGGTGCTTTTGCCGCAGAGGCACCGACATATCAGCATATCGAACTGCCCGCCGAGGGGCGTGATTATTCGGTCAATCTGCCGCTGCGTGGCAATCCCAATACCTCGCGGTTGCTGTCGGGCCTGGCGCTGTGGTCGGAGAAGACCGCCTGGCATCAGATGCAGATCAAGGCCAGCTTTGCCGATGGCAGCCAGCGGCTGTCGCCGATCCTGCAATTGTTCTTTCTGCATCCACGCCAGCCGAACTTTACCAGTCAGACCCAGCCCGCCAGCTGTTATCTGAGTGAAGATTCGCCCTCCTGCTGAGGCCATCGGGTGCGGGCGGGTGGCCGCGCCAAGGGGTTGCCCCGGCCCGCGCCCGGCGGCATCAATGTGCAAAGCTGAGGGGAGGGCGGCCGGTGATCGAGACATTTCGCGCTATCGTGGGTGACAAATACCTGCTGACCGGATCCGATATGGAGCCCTGGGCCAGCGATTTCATTGGCAAATTCCGGCAGGAGCCTCTGGCCGTTGCCCGCCCTGCCTCGACCGCCGAGGTCGCGGATCTGGTGCGTGCCGCTGCCGCAGCCGGGGTGGCCATTGTGCCCGCCGGCGGGCGCAGCGGCCTGACCGGCGCCACCCTGGCGGGCGGGGCATTGGTGATCTCGCTCGACCGGATGAACGCGATCCGCGAGATCCGCGCGGAGGCGCGGGTGGCGGTGGTGGAGGCCGGGGTGATCCTGAGCCATCTGCATGAAGCGGCCGCCACCGAGGGTTTGGTGTTTCCACTGACCTTCGGCGCGCGCGGTTCGGCAATGGTCGGGGGCTTTCTGTCCACCAATGCCGGGGGGTCAAACGTCCTGCGCTATGGCAACACCCGCGACCTGGTGCTGGGGATCGAGGCCGTGCTGCCCTCGGGCGAGGTGCTGGATCTGATGACCGGGCTGCACAAGAACAATTCGGGCTATGACCTGCGGCATCTGCTGATCGGGGCCGAGGGCACGCTGGGGATCATCACCGCCGCGGTGCTGAAACTGGCGCCGCAGCCCGGCGCCTATGCCACCGCGATGCTGGCGCTACCGGATCTGCCGACCGCGCTGAATCTGTTGAATGCGGTGCAGCAGGACACCGGTGGCGCGGTCGAGGCCTGCGAATTCATGCCCGGCGATTATGTGCAGGCCTATGCGGATCTGCACCCCGAGGTCGGCCTGCCGTTTGATCGCCCCTATGCGGTGACGGTGATGCTTGAGGTCGGTGCCACCGCGCCGCGCGATTGCCAGCCCGGTCCTGATGGCGCGGTGCCGCTGGCGGCGCGGTTCGAGGCGATCCTGGGGGAGTATCTGGAGCAGGGCCTGCTGTTGGATGCGGTTATCGCCCAGAACCAGGCGCAGCGCGCCGCGATGTGGGCAAGGCGCGAAGCGGCGGCTGAGGTGGCGGGCACAAGGGCGCCAAGAATCACCAATGATGTCGCGGTCGAGATCGACCGGATCGACGAATTCCTGACCCGCGCCGATGAGGTGTTGGCCCGGGTCGATCCCGCCGCCGGACGCTCGATCGTGGCGCATCTGGGCGATGGCAATATCCATTACACCGTCTGGCCGGACAGCAGCGACCCGGCCGATCACGACCGGATCGTCGAGGCGATTGAGGATATCGTCGTCGACATGCGCGGCAGTTTCTCCGCCGAGCATGGCATTGGCACGTTCAAGCTGAACTCGATGGCGCGGCGCAAATCGCCGGTGGCGCTTGAGGCGATGCGGGCGATCAAGGCAGCGCTTGACCCCAAGGGGATCATGAACCCCGGCAAATTGCTGCCCTGAGTACCGGGCCGATGCCTCAGGACCGCAGCCGGGTCAGCAGCGCCAGCGACGGATAGCCGTCGGCGGCGATGCCGCTGGCCTTTTGATAGGCGCGGATCGCGGCAATCGTCTTGCTTCCGATCTTGCCGTCGACACCGCCGGTGGCATAGCCCTTGGCGCTGAGCAGGCTCTGCAATTCGCGCGCCTCGGCGCGGAGCAAGGATCGCTCGCCCTCGGGCCAACTGCCCGCCAACGGGCCCCTGCCGTTGATCCGATCACCCAGATGCCCGACCCCCAGCGCATAGGCGTCGGAGGCATTGTAGCGGCGGATCACGTCGAAATTCTTGAACACCAGAAAGGCGATGCCCAGCGCCCCGGCGGGCAGCAGCAGCCGGGCGGTGCCGTGATCCGGCACCGGTTTGCCATCCACCCCCTTGACCCCGAGGCGGGCCCAATCTGACGGCATCCGCTTGCCGGCGGCATGGGTGAAGTCAAAGCCCTTGGGCAAGTTCACCTCGACGCCCCAGGGCTGGCCCTTGATCCAGCCGGATTTCGCCAGATAGGCGGCGGTGGAGGCCAGCGCGTCGCTGGGATCGTCGGCCCAGATGTCACGTTTGCCATCGCCGGTGAAATCCACCGCATAGGCCAGGTAAGAGGTCGGGATGAACTGGGTATGCCCCATCGCCCCGGCCCAGCTGGCCAGCATTCGGTCCTCGGTGGTGTCGCCGGTCTGCAGGATTTTCAGCGCTGCGATCAGTTGCTTTTCAAAGAACGACCCGCGCCGTCCGTCATAGGCCAGCGTGGCCAGCGCCGAGATCAGATGCGTCTTGCCGCGATTGGCGCCGTAATTGCTTTCCATGCCCCAGATTGCCGCGACGATTTCCCGGTCGACGTCATAGCGCGCCTCGATTGCCGCCAGGGTCCGGGCATGGGTCTGGGCGTTGGCGCGGCCCGTGCTGACCCGCGCGTCAGAGACGGCGCGGCCCAGATATTGACCGACAGAGAGGGTGAATTCGGCCTGATTGCCATCGCGTTCGATCACATCTGGCAGAAATTCCGCATGGGAAAAGGCGGCGTTCAGCGTTGCCAGGCTGATCCCCTGAGCCTGGGCGCGGGTGCGGAATCCCTTGACCCAGCGTTGGAACCCGAAATCCGCCACCGCCTGCTGCCGGGATTCCGGTGTCGGGCCGCGATAGGCGACCTCTGTCAGGTTTTCAGGCCGGGGACGAGGGCGCAAGCTGCGCGACATTCCGGTTGCGGGGGCGGAGACGACCGGCGCCACCTTGGTCATCGACACATCGGTGCTGAGCCGGGTCGCCGCATCAATTGCCCGGCTCGCCGCGGCGACAATTCGCACGCTTGAGGGGCGCGCCTCGGGGCGGATACCGGCCAACGGTGATTCCGCTGCCAGAGCGCTTGCCAGTGCTGGAATCGTCAGGGCTGCAATCAGAAATTGCCTCATGTCACCACCGCCTGCTCGTTGTTATATTTTCCCCTATACTACCGCGATTGTTTCCAATTCGGAAGCAGTCTGAAGAAAACTGGTGATTGCGTGGTGCCTGACCCGGGATGCGGGCGGCAACTGACATGACGGTGTCTGGCGGGATCCGGCAGAGTGTCGCCGAACGGAGGCAAGGAATGGCCGCAATTGACCCGAATCCGCGCTTTGCGCGACCCGAGGTGGCACAGTATTTCGATGGGGTCGCGCCGGGCGCCCGTCGTGGCCTGCTGCTGTTGCGCGGGCTGATCCTGCATTGTGCGGCGGAAATGCCTGAGGTCGGGCGGTTGGAGGAGGCGTTGCGCTGGAAACAGCCCGCCTATCTGACCCCGGAAACCAAATCCGGCTCGACCCTGCGGCTCGCCGCGACCGCCGAAGGCTTCGCGCTCTACGCGCATTGCCAGACCACTATCATTTCGTCTTTTGCCGAGGCCTTTCCCGGCATGGACCGAATCGAGGGTAATCGCGCGTTGCATTTCCGCGATCTGGCCGAGGTTGACCCGGACCGGCACGCGGTGCTGATCCGTCACGCGCTCACCTATCACCGGCGGCGTTCGCGGCGGGGTTAGCGGCGCGATCTGGTGACCTTGGCCTTGGTCTTGGCGCCCTTGCGCTTGGCTTTGACCAGCTTGCGCCGGACCGGCCGCGACCGACCGCGCTGCGGCCCTCGCGGCAGCGCCTTGTCTTCAAGCTCGAGCAGTTCAAGCTCTAGCCCGCCGGTGACCGGGGTTGCCTGTGCCAGCCGCACCTTGACCCGCTGGCCGGGGGCAATCGTCAGCCCGGTGTCGGCGCCGATCAGGGTCGCGCCCTCGCGGTCATAGTGAAAGAACTCGCGACCCAGGGTGCGGATCGGGATCAGCCCGTCCGCGCCGGTTTCATCCAGCCGGACAAAGGCCCCGAACCGCGCCACGCCGGAAATCCGTCCGGTCATCTCGGCACCGACCCGTTCGGACAGGAACGCGGCGAGATAGCGATCGGTGGTGTCACGCTCGGCGGTCATCGAGCGGCGCTCGGTTTCCGAAATATGCGCCGCCGTTGCCTCCAGCCGTTCGATGTCATTCGCCGTCAGCCCGTCTTTCTTCGGGTTTGGCCCCCAGCCATGCGCAGAGATCAGCGCCCGGTGCACGATCAGGTCGGAATAGCGCCGGATCGGCGAGGTGAAATGTGCGTAATTGGCCAGGGCGAGGCCGAAATGGCCAAAGTTCACCGGGCTGTAATAGGCCTGGGTCATCGAGCGCAGCGTCGACATGTTGATCAGTTCGGCGTGGTCGGTGCCCGCCGCCTGATCCAGCAGGGCGTTCAGATGCCGGGTCTTCATCACCTGGCCCTTGGCCAGATTCAGACCGGCGGCCTGGGCGGTTTCGCGCAGCGCCTCGATCTTTTCGGGCGGCGGTTCCTCATGCACCCGGAACAGCAGGGGCGATTTCTTGGCGATCAGGGTTTCGGCCGCGGCGACATTGGCGAGGATCATGAATTCCTCGATCAGCTTATGCGCCTCCAGCCGGTCGCGGAAACTGACCGAGGTGACCTGACCCTCTTCGCTCAGTTCGATGCGCCGTTCCGGCAGGTCGAGGTGCAGCGGCTGACGGGTTTCACGCGCCATATTCAGCGCGCGGTAGGCGGCAAAGAGCGGGCGAATGATCGACTCAAGCAGCGGCGCGGTCTTGTCGTTGGGGCTGCCGTCCTGGGCCGCCTGCACCTCTTGGTAATTCAGCGAGGCGACGGATTTCATCATCCCGCGATGAAAATCGTGGCTGCGTTTGTGCCCTTGGGCATCCAGCACCATGCGCACCGCAATACAGGCGCGCGGCACGCCCTCGTGCAGCGAACAGAGGTCACCCGACAGCCGGTCGGGCAGCATTGGCACCACCCGGTCAGGGAAATAGGTGGAATTGCCGCGGTTCTTGGCCTCGTGATCCAACGCCGATCCCGGGGTGACGTAGCTGGCGACATCGGCGATGGCGACCCAGATGATGTGGCCGCCGGGGTTCTTGGGGTCGCTGTCGGCCTCGGCATAACAAGCGTCGTCATGGTCACGGGCATCGAAAGGGTCGATGGTGATCAGCGGCAGCTCGCGCAGATCCTCACGGCCTTCCAGCCCGGCGGGGGTGGCGGCATCGGCGGCGGCAATCGCCTCGTCGGAAAAACTGTCGGGGATGCCATGTTGGTGGATCGCGATCAGCGACACGGCGCGCGGCGCCGTCGGGTCGCCAAGCCGGGCGATCACCCGGGCGCGGGGCAGGCCGAGGCGGGATTTCGGGCCGCTCTGTTCGGCCTCGATCAGCTCGCCGTCCTGGGCACCACCGGTGGCACCGGGCGGCACCTGCCATTCCAGACCGGCGCCCTTGTCGATCGGCAGCACCCGACCGCCTTCGGCCCCCTTGTGAAACACCCCCAGGATCCGTGTCGGGTTGGTGCCGACCCGGCGAATCAGCCGGGCCTCATAATGATAGTCACCGCCGCGAATCTGGGTGAGACGGGCCAGGATACGGTCGCCCTGACCCAACGCCGGATCGGTGGCGCGCGGGATCAGGATGACCTTTGGTTCAACACCCTCGCCCTGCCATTCCAGCGGTCGGGCGGTCAGATCGCCATTCTCATCCGGCGCATTGACCTCAAGAACCGACACCGGCGGCAGGCTTTCAGGGTCGCGATAGGTCTTGTTGCGCTTGTGCAGATGGCCTTCGGCCTCAAGCTCTTTCAGCGCCCGTTTCAGATCGATCCGGGCGGCGCCCTTGATCCCAAAGGCCCGGGCGATATCGCGCTTGGCCGTCAGGGTGGGATTGTCGGCGATCCATTGCAGGATTTCGGCCTTGGAGGGCAGGGTGCTCATGCTTCTCGCCTAGCACGCGGCGGCGGGCGCGTCATCGGGAAAAGCCGAGGCGGCGGTGGGCCGCCAGATCCGCCGCGTTGTCGACATCGGCCAGGGTATCGACCAGCGCGATGCGTGCGCCGGGCAGGCTGGCGATGCTGTCACGCAGCGCGTCCGGGCTGGACCAGCGGACATTGCGGAACAGGCTGGCAGGCACCGCGCCGCCGTGCCGTAGCCCGATCAGCCAATAGCCGCCATCGCGGGCCGGGCCAAACACCGCATCCGCCCGCCCCAGTGCCGCAAAAGCGCGGGCGATATGGGGGCGGCGCAGGGCGGGAATGTCGGCGCCGATGAGGCAGGTCGGGCCGGGCGGCGCCTGGCGCAGAGCGCGGGCCATCCGGGTGCCGAGGTCGCCCTGGCCCTGCGCCAGACGTGGCAGGCCAGCGGGCCATATCGGCGCTCGAATGGCGGTGTCGGGTGCAATTGCCAGCGCCAGATCCCAGCGTGGATCCGAAATGTTGCGCAGCAGCGCGCGGATTTGATGGCGCATCCACCAGGCTGCGCCAACCATGCCGATGTCATGGCCGAGCCGGGTCTTGACCTGCCCTGGCTGCGGCGCCTTCAGCATCACGATCAGCCTGGGGCGGTGCCGGCGCGAGGCATCAGCCATTGTCAGTCTGGCCGAGCGTCCGGGTCATGGTCACATGCGGGATTCCGGCGTCGTCATAGTCCGGTCCTTCGGCGACAAAGCCCAATGCCTCATAAAACCCGCGCGCCTGTACCTGCGCGGAAAGTTCGGCGCGGGTCAGCCCGGGGCCGCGATGGCTGTCAAGCACGCAGACCCGGGTGATGCGCCCGGTGGAGCCGTCGACAATCAGCCGGGCGGTGCCGACCGGCGTGTCGCCGTCGCGGGCCAGGATATGCCGCGCACCCGCGTCCAGATCATCCCATTCCTCGTCCTCGGCTATGCCCTGTTCGACGATGAACACCGCGCGACGCAGGGCATGGGGGGCGGTCAAATCCGGCGCTTCCTTCAGCCGGATCATTGATCGAAATAATCGCGCAGGATGCGGGCATAGACCCGTTTCAGCTGGCTGATCTGTTCCAGCGGCACCCGTTCATCGACCTCATGCATGGTCTGGCCGACCAAGCCGAATTCGACCACCGGGCAAAGATCCTTGACGAAACGCGCGTCCGAGGTGCCGCCGGTTGTCGACAGCACCGGCACCACATTGGTTTCCGCCGCCACCGCCGAAGACACCAGCCGGGACAATGCCCCCGGCGGGGTCAGAAAGGATTCGCCGGTGATCTTGACCTTCATTTCCATCTCGATGCCGAATTCCTTGGCGATCTTGTCGGTCTCGGCCTGCATCCATTTGGTCAATGACGCACCGGAATGCAGATCGTTAAAGCGGATGTTCACCGCCGCGCGGCATTTGGCGGGAATCACATTGGTCGCGGTGTTGCCAGTGTCAAAGGTCACCACCGCCAGGGTCGAGGCGTCGAAATGATCGGTGCCCTCGTCCAAGGTATGTGAGGCGAGCCGGTCCATCAGCCGCGCCATCGGCGGGATCGGGTTGTTGGCCCGGTGCGGATAGGCCGAATGCCCCTGCACCCCGTTCGCCGTGAACCAGGCCGAGATCGAGCCGCGTCGCCCGATCTTGATCATCTCGCCCATCACCTCGGGGCAGGTCGGCTCACCCACCAGGCAATCGCTCATGACCTCGCCATTCGCCGTCATCCAGTCGAGCAGCGCGGTGGTGCCGTCGATGGCCGGGCCTTCCTCATCCCCGGTGATCGTCAGGATCACCGCGCCGTCTGGTGGCGTTTCATGGACGAAATCAATGGCGGCGGCGGCAAAGGCGGCGACGCCGGATTTCATGTCGGTCGCGCCGCGCCCCCAGAGCATCCCGTTTTTCACCTCGGCGCCGAAAGGATCGACTGTCCAGGCGGCTTCGTCACCCACCGGCACCACATCGGTATGGCCATTAAAGCCAAAGCTGCGGGCATGGCCCTTGGCACCCCAGCGGGCAAAGAGGTTTGAAACCTTGCCGCGATCCACCCGCTGGCAGTCAAACCCGGCGGCGCTCAGCAAATCCGCCAGCAGCACCAGCGCGCCGCCTTCATCCGGGGTGACCGAGGGGCAGCGGATCAGATCGGCGGTCAGGGCAATCGGATCAATCGGTTCGTGGGGGGATGTCATGGCCTCTCCTTCAATTCTGCGTCGGATAGCGGATACCGGGGTGGAATCCACTTATTGTGGCGCGTCGCTCGCGGTTTATGGCGGAAAAAGGCCAGGTTCACGTCATTTAGCTTGATGGTTTAACAGAACATTAAATGTTCCGATAAGGGCGCGCCAAGAGTAAATACGTGAGGCAGCGCATCGGCAGACCCCGAAACAACCAGGGCAGGGTGCGACCGGTTGCGATCTGGCCATAGTTCCCTTCCGCTTTGGCGGGACCTGAGCGCGGTGCCGATGTCGCCACTGCCGGATCATCCGGCCCCGGCGCATCCGATTATGAGCGGGGCCGAGGCGGTGACCCTGGCCGGTTAGCGCGCCGTCTGATCGCTATTGGTCATAAACTATTGGTCATAAAACGGTGTCATCTGGGCGACGATCACCGCATTTTCGGCCAGCGCCCGGCCCATCAATTCGCGCTCGTCATCGCTGATGTCATGGCCCTCTTCCAGACGTTCGTCGAGGGTGCCATAGCCGGATACGTCGAGCGGGTTCATCTCGGCCTGTTTCAGCACCGCTACGGTTTCGCGCACCGCCTCGGCCTCGTCGACACCGCTGGCGAAACACATCAGCGCCGCCCCGGTTGCCCCGTCCGGCAGCCCGTCCCCGGCCTTGCGACCGACTTCGACCAGCAAGGTGAACACCTTTTGCCGGCTTGGTTTCTTTTCATTGGCCATTGCTTCCCCTCACCCGCCGCGACGCAGGTGCCCCTGTCTGGGCGAGGTGTTCGTCGGGGTCAAGCCGGGTTGTGCCGGGGCTGGGCGCCGCCAGCCCGACATGCCCGGCGCCGCCTGCGCCAGCCGCCACAGCGGTCAGCGCTTGCGCCCGAAATCCGAACTGACGCTGCCCAGGAAACAGCGCGGATAGAACGGATAGGTGTCGGTGGCGAAATACACATATTCGCCGTCCACCGTCGCGCCGTTGCACTGATCCAGATTGCCGCTGCCGGAGACAAAGGTCCAATCTTCCTCATAGGTGCCGTCGTAGCGGCCCCCGGGCGCGGTCGGGCGGGTGCCGGATTTCAGTCGCCAGGAGGATTGCGCCCTGGATCCGGCATAATGGATCGGAAACCCATCGGCGGCATAGCCGATCTGGGTGCCGCTCAGCGAATTGGCGAGGGCGCTGGACACGCCGTGGTAGTGATAGAGCCCGCGCTCATCCACATGCGCGTTCTGCGCATCCATGCCGAGGGTTTCCGCCGCGCCCATGCCTTCCAGATTCCAGCCGCTGGCCGGGCTGCGCGAATGGCCGCGCGGCGAGGAGGCGTCATAATAGTCAGCGGTTCCCGGGCGAAAGAAAATCCCGGTCAGAGAAATCCCGACAGAGCCCCGGTGTTGGGTCACTCGCCCGGTCTTGGTCGGGGTGGCATCGACGCAGACGCTGATCGTCTGGGCGCGAAATGAATTCGGATCGCCTGAATTCGGGAACTGGCCAATGTCATGGTTGGGAGTGCCGTTCGACGTGATGCAGCGCTGATCGCCGCTGACCTTGATCGAGACCTGGTTGTCATGCGCCTGCGCCGGAATGGCGAGCAGGGCAAAGGCGATGGCAAGAGGAATGCGTGTCATGGTGTCTCCTTCCGTTGGGTGGCAATAGCACGCGCCCAAGGCGCTTTTCCGTCGGTCTGACGGGGCCTCTGACGGGGGGTGTGCCAGATATGCGGAATCCTTACGGATTTCGCGTCGGTTTCAGGATGCGCGTGGCAGAATGGCCTCGCTATTGCGTGACCAACAGGAGGAGACCGGCCGTGCCGAGTGACCAATCGAAAGACCCCGAACGCCATCCCGATGGCCAGATCACCGTCGAACGGCGGGGTGATATCCTGTTGATGGGCATCGACCGGCGCGAGAAGCGCAACAGCCTGACGCCACGAATGTTCGGACAATTGCAGGATGCGTTCTGCGAATTGGATGAAAACCCGGATCTGCGTGCCGGGATCGTCTTTGGCCATGCCGGGCATTTCACCGCCGGGCTGGACCTGGTGCAGACCTCGGCCTTGCGCAAGCAGGGGAAGTATCACCTCGACAAGAACCGGGTCGATCCCTATGCGCGCTGGCGGCGCTGCCGCAAGCCGGTGATCGCGGCGGTGCAGGGCATCACCTTTACCGCCGGGATCGAACTGATGCTGGGCGCCGATATCGTGATTGCCGCCGACGATTGCCGCTTTGCCCAGATCGAGGCCAAGCGCGGGATCATCCCCGGCGGCGGCGCGATCCAGCGGTTCATTGAACGTGCCGGCTATGGCAACGCGATGCTGCTGTTGCTGCCGACGCCGGAATTCGGCTCGGACGACGCGCTGAGGATGGGGCTGGTGCAACAGGTCGTGCCCGCCGGGCAGGAGTTGGACCGCGCCATCGAGATTGCCGAGGCGATCGGCAAGAATGCCCCGCTGGCGATCCAGGCGATTCTGGAGGCCGGGCGGGTCTATCAGCGCAATGGCGAGGCGGCGGCGATCGACTGGATCGAGGCCCAGCAACGCGAGATCGCCTTTACCAAGGACGCCGCCGAAGGGGTGGCCGCGTTCAAGGACAAGCGTGAGCCGAAGTTTACCGGGGAATAGGGACGGGCCTGGTTGGGCACCCGTGGTGCCCTGTCACCCTGCGCTGTGCCTGACCGTCCTCGGTCAGGCACAGCGCAGGGTGACTCGGATCAGTCGCGCAGCAACTCGTTCACGGCGGTTTTTGAGCGGGTCTGCTCATCCACCGTTTTCACGATCACCGCGCAATAGAGGTGAACGCCGTTTTTCGACGGCATCGATCCGGCCACGACCACCGAGAACGGCGGCACTTCGCCATAGAACACCTCGCCGGTGTCGCGATTCAGGATCTTGGTGGACTGGCCAAGGAACACGCCCATCCCGAGCACCGAACCTTCGCGGACGATCACGCCCTCGACCACCTCGGAGCGGGCGCCGATGAAGCAGTTGTCCTCGATGATCGTCGGGTTGGCCTGCATCGGTTCCAGCACGCCGCCAATGCCAACACCACCGGAGAGATGCACGTTCTTGCCGATCTGGGCGCAGGAGCCGACGGTGGCCCAGGTGTCGACCATCGTGCCCTCATCGACATAGGCACCGAGGTTCACGAAGGACGGCATCAGCACCACATTCTTGGCGATGAACGCCGATTTTCGCACCACGCAATTGGGCACCGCGCGAAACCCGGCGGCGCGCCATTGATTGTCGCCCCAGCCTTCGAACTTGCTGTCGACCTTGTCCCACCAGCCGCCACCCTGCGGGCCGCCGGTCTGCTGTTCCATATCCTTCAGGCGAAAGCCGAGCAGCACCGCCTTCTTCGCCCATTGGTGGACATGCCAGTTGCCGTCCTCGCCGCATTGGGCAACCCGCAGGGCGCCACTGTCCAGCGCGTTCAGCGTGTCTTCGATCGCCTCGCGGGTTTCGCCACTGGTGGCCGGGGTGATGGTGTCGCGGACCTCCCAGGCGGCTTCGATGGCAGATTCAAGTTGGGCAAGGTTCATGGCGGCATCTCCGGTGTCTTACTGTTGTCGCGGCTATAGCCTTCGCCGGGCGCGGGCGCAATCGCGGGCGGCACTGGCCTGTCTTTGCCCGGCGCGATAGGCAGGGCGGCAAACAGGAGATCCCAATGAACGACGACCACCGCCATCCGTTCCGCAAGGCCCATGCCGATATCGAAACCGCGCGTGAGGTGCCCGACACCCCGCAGACCCGCGCCCCGGCCTACCGGCTGGCCTTTGCCGACGATAATTTCCTCTGCCGGGACGAACTGCGCCCGGTGCGGTTGCAGCTGGAACTGCTGAAACCGCAGATGGTGATGGAGGAGCGCGGCATCGAATCCACCGTGGTGCTGTTCGGCGGCGCGCGGATCCCGGCGCCCGACAAGCGCGACACCGCGCGCAGCACGGCGCTGGCCGATCTCAGCTGCTATTACGACGAGGCCCGCAAGCTGGCGCAGCTGATCACCCGGAAATCGCTGGACAGCTATGGCCGCGAATGGGTGATCTGCACCGGCGGCGGCCCGGGGGTGATGGAGGCCGGCAATCGCGGTGCCGATGACGTCGGCGGGCATTCCATCGGCCTGAACATCGTGCTGCCGCATGAACAGGCGCCGAATGAATGGGTGACGCCGGACCTGTGCTTCAACTTCCACTATTTCGCCATCCGCAAGATGCATTTCCTGATGCGGGCGCGGGCGGTCTGCGTGTTTCCCGGCGGCTTTGGCACCATGGACGAGACTTTCGAGGCGCTGACCCTGATCCAGACCGGGCGGATGGAGCGGGTGCCGTTCCTGCTGTTTGGCCGGGCATTCTGGGAAAAGATCATCAACTGGGAGGCGCTGGCCGAGGCCGGGACGATCTCGTCAGAGGATCTGAAGCTGTTCCGCTTTGTCGAAACCGCCGAAGAGGCGATGGAAGCGATCGAGACCTGGCCGGGCGCGGGCGAGAAGCGGGGGGGAGATTCCGGGGCGGTGAGAGGGGGGTGAACTAGTGTTTCTGTCGAGGCGGGTGAGGGGTGGGAGGTAACAGGCGTTCGCTGTGCTTTGCTGGCCGAATAGGGTGCCGAAACTTCCCTTATCAGGAAGGCTGTCCCCGCATCAGGGCTGTTTCGCCTGATCGCGATGCCCTTTGGCGGCTCGACATGTGCCCCGTGGGTCGTCTCTTCGGGTCATGCGGCACGCAACCGGGGTGGTCTGGCGAGGTGGTTGGCAGCCATTGTCAGGATGAACCGCGACCCGCTCGTCTCGTCCGTCCCGCGCATCCTCACCCCGTCGGTGCGGCCAAAAGGGTGACTCATGTTCTCAAAGCCCTGTCGAGGCAGGGCTCGTTCAGCAACCCGCTAAGGCTGACGGATCATATCATCTGCTTCGTAAGCGAGTTCTACTAAGTCAAAATCAGGCAGGGCTTCTCACTTCACCGCCGCCTGATACCAGGCCACGATCTTCGCCCGCTCCTCCGGCTCGATAAAGCTCAGATTGGCGGGCGGCATCGCATGGCCCAGCCCGGCTTGCAAATAGATTGCCCGCGCCGCCCGCGCGATCTGCGCTTCGGTTTCCAGCCGCACGCCCTTGGGCGGCCAGAGCAGCCCCTCCCAGGCCGGTTCGGCGGCATGGCACATCGAACAGCGGCCCAGCACGATGTCATGCACCGCCTCAAACCCCTCCGCCTCGGCAAAGCGCAGCGCGGCGCCCTGTGCCTCTTCCGGCTCGTCCCGGAACATCGGCGCGGTCGAGAGCCACATCACCACAATGAACAGCACCGCCGTCACCGCCCAGGTCCAGGTCGGGTTGCCCTTGCGGGCATGGACCGAGTTGAAATAATGCCGGATCGTCACCCCCATCAGGAACACCAGACTGGCGATCAGCCAGGTCCATTCGGTGGAAAACGCCAGCGGGTAATGGTTGCTCAGCATCATGAAGATGACCGGCAGGGTCAGGTAGTTGTTATGGGTGCTGCGCTGCTTGGCGATCTTGCCGTATTTGGCATCCGGCACGCGCCCGGCCTTGAGATCGGCCACCACGATCCGCTGGTTCGGCATGATGATGAAGAAGACATTGGCGCTCATGATCGTGGCGGTGAAGGCGCCCAGATGCAGCATCGCAGCGCGACCGGTGAAGACATGGGTGTAGAAATAGGCGAGCCCGACCAGGATCAGATAAAGCGCCAGCATCAACCGGGTGTTGTTGTCGCCGAATTTCGATTTGCAGATCCGGTCATAGGCCAGCCAGCCAAAGCCGAGTGAGCCGAGCGAGATCAGGATCGCCTGCCAGGCTGCCAGATCCATCACCGCCGGATCGACCAGATAGAATTCGGCACCGAGGTAATAGACCAGGATCAGCATGGCAAAGCCCGAAAGCCAGGTCGAATAGCTTTCCCATTTGAACCAGATCAGATCGTCCGGCATCGCCGCCGGGGCGACCAGGTATTTCTGCACATGGTAAAAGCCGCCGCCATGCACCTGCCATTCCTCACCATCTGCGCCCGAGGCCAGGTTGCGGTCCCGGTGCAGCCCGAGGTCGAGCGCGATAAAATAGAACGACGACCCGATCCAGGCGATGGCGGTGATCACATGCACCCAGCGCAGCGCGAATTCCAGCCAGGCCCCGATGGCGGCAAGATCATACATGGCAGTCCCTCGTCTTTTGTCAAAGGCTACGCCGCGCCGCGCCGCACCGCAATCGCGACGGTTGCGAACCTGGCCTGACACCCGCCTTGTGCCAATTCTTTTCGCGAAAACTCTTCACCCCTTGGCACGGTGGCACAAAAAAGCCCGGGCGCGAACGCCCGGGCCGGTCACAAGAGACGGATTGGAAGGATATCAGCCCTTGGAAAATTCGGGATAGGCTTCCATCCCCAGCTCGGCCATGTCGAGGCCCATGATCTCGTCCTCTTCGCTGACCCTGAGGCCCATCGTCGCCTTGAGGATGAACCAGACGATCCCGGAGGAGACGACCACAAAGATGCCGACAACCACGATCGAATAGAGCTGCTTGCCCAGCGACGCGTCGGGGTTGGTCAGAACCACCGCGATCGTGCCCCAGATGCCACAGACCAGGTGCACCGGGATCGCCCCGACGACATCGTCGATCTTCAGCTTGTCCAGCAGCGGAACCGCCAGAACCACCAGGATACCACCAAAGGCACCGATCAGCGTGGCCGCGCCCAGTGACGGGGTCAGCGGTTCGGCGGTGATCGACACCAGACCGGCCAGCGCGCCGTTCAGCACCATGGTCAGGTCAGGCTTCTTGTACAGCGCCTGGGTCAGCAACAGCGCGGCAATCGCGCCACCGGCAGCCGCCGTATTGGTATTGGCAAAGATCCGGCTGATGTCAGCCACATTGCCAGCGGTGTCCATATAGAGCTGCGACCCACCGTTGAAGCCGAACCAACCCAGCCACAGGATGAACGTGCCCAGCGTCGCCAGCGTCAGGTTCGAACCCGGCATCGGGATGGTGCGGCCTTCTTTGCTGTATTTGCCGATCCGCGGTCCCAGGATAAGCGCCCCGGTCAGAGCCGCCCAGCCACCAACCGAATGCACCACGGTCGAGCCTGCGAAATCGAGGAAGTCGGTCACGCCTTCGGTGCCCGGCGCCAGGAAGCCGCCGCCCCATTTCCAGGAGGCCTGGATCGGGTAGATCACCGCGGTCAGCGCGACGGTGAAGATCAGGAACGGCCACAGCTTGATCCGCTCGGCCAGGGTGCCGGAAACGATCGACGCGGTGGTCGCACAGAACATCAGCTGAAAGAAGAAGTCCGAGCCGACCGAGGCATAGGTCAGGTCGGTTTCCGTGTCGGCCAGCCCGACAGGTTCCACCGATGCGGTTGAAAACGCCCCGAGGATGCCGTCAATCGACCAGCCATCGCCCGGATACATCAGATTGTAGCCGATGACGTAATACATGATCGAGGCAATCGCGAAGAGCGAGACGTTCTTCATCAGCTGCATGGTGACGTTCTTCTGGCGCACCAGCCCGGCCTCGAGCATCGAGAAGCCAGCGCCCATCCACATCACCAGAAAGCCGGTGACCAGGAACATGAACGTGTTGAAAATATAGCCGACTTCGCCAGTCGGCGGGGTCATATCGGCGTCCTGCGCCAACCCCAGGCTGGGCAGCGCGATCAATGTCGCGGCGAGGCCCAGTTTCGTTACGGATTTCATTTGCATTTCCTTTCCCCTGTTCTGCGCTCAGAGAGCGTCTTCGTTCGTCTCGCCGGTCCGCACACGAACTGCTTGCGAGATATCGAGAACGAAGATTTTGCCGTCGCCAATCTTGCCGGTTTTTGCGGTTGCGGTAATCGTATCGACCACCTGGTCGGCCATCGCCGAACTGACCGCGATTTCAAGCTTGATCTTGGGCACGAAATTCACGGCGTATTCGGCGCCGCGATAGATTTCCGTATGCCCGGATTGTGAGCCGAAGCCCTTGATTTCCGTAACCATCATACCGCGTACGCCGATTTCGGTCAGCGCTTCGCGGACCTCCTCAAGCTTGAACGGTTTTATCGTTGCGATGATGAGTTTCACTGTGATCCCCTTCCTGGACGCGGGCCACTCCCGCCGGTCGCAGGGGTCACTAAGCCGCCGCGCCCGGGTGCAAGAAAGGTTTCACGGCGGAATCTTCGGGCGAAACGAGAATATTTGCCTAATTGTTAATCAGCTACTTGCTTTAGCCCAAAAAATAGGCAAATGAAAAACGCCCTGACCTCTATTCAATCCTCAACATCGGCCCGCGCAGCCTGTATTGTGCCCACAAACAAAAGGCGCCGGGCAGGGCAGCATGAGTGAGTCTAAAAAGCGCAAGCCGCTGGTCGCGGACCGGCGGTATCCGCAGAAATCCGCAGCGTCCAGCCGCGTCGGCCCTTCCCGCACGGGTGGTGGAACCGGCGGCGGCAAGGGCGGCAACGGTGGTGGCCGCGGCAAGCCCCCCGCCAAACGCGCTACGCCGCGCAAACGCGCGCCCGCCAAGGCCAAGCGCAATCCGATCGTCGCAGCGCTGCTGGCGGTGCTGCGCTGGGTCTGGCGGATTGTCTGGGGCCTGTCCTGGCGGCTGGGCGCCATCACCGCGCTGATCATCTTTGGCGTTTCCGGTTTTATCGCCATAGGCCTGCCGCCGGTCAGCGATCTGCTGGATGGCCGCGCCCGTGGATCAGTGACGATGCTGGATGCCGAGGGTCAGGTCTTTGCCTGGCGCGGCGATCAGTTCGGCGGTGTGGTGACGGCGGAAAATGTATCGCCACATCTTCGCAACGCCATTGTCGCCACCGAGGACAAGCGGTTCTACAAACATTTCGGCGTGTCGCCGCGCGGCATTGCCAGCGCCATCAGCATCAATCTGCGCGAAGGGCGCGGGCCGCTGCAGGGCCATGGCGGGTCGACCATCACCCAGCAGACCGCCAAGCTGCTGTGCCTGGGCACGCCGTTTGATCCCAAGATCTGGAAAAACGAAACCGAATACGAGGCGGACTGCCGCCGTACCACCCTGTGGCGCAAGGCCAAAGAGGCGGTGTTTTCGGTCGGTCTCGAGATGAAATACACCAAGGCCGAGATCCTGACGATCTACATGAACCGGGCCTTCCTCGGCGCCGGGGCGCGCGGCTTTGAGGCCGCCAGCCAGCGCTATTTCGGTAAATCCGCCGCCTCGGTCACCCCGGCGGAATCGGCGATGCTGGCCGGGCTGCTGGTGGCCCCGACCCGCTATGCGCCGACCAATGACCTGACCCGGTCGCAGAACCGCGCCGGGGTGATCATCGGGCTGATGCGCGAGCAGGGCTATCTCTCTGACAGTGCCGCCGCCGAGGCGCTGGCCAATCCCGCGCAATTGTCCGAAGCGGCCGAGGCCAAGGCGGGCGGCTATTTCGCCGATTGGGTGATGGCCTCGGGCCCGGAATTCCTGACCCGCAAGACCACCGAGGACGTGACCATCGTCACCACCCTGGATCAGCGCATTCAGGCCGCTGCCGAGGCGGCAATGAAAACGATCTTTTCGGACAAGGTGAAAGAAGGCTCCAAGGCGCAGGCGGCGATCGTGGTGATGAGCGCCGACGGCGCGGTGCGCGCCATGGTCGGTGGCCGCCGCACCAAGGTGTCAGGCGCCTTCAACCGCGCCACCCAGGCGCTGCGGCAAACCGGATCTTCGTTCAAACCCTTTGTCTATGCCGCCGCGCTGGACCTGGGCCACAGCCCTTTTACCACGGTTCAGGATGAGCCGCTGACCATCAATGTGCCGGGATCGGGGCCGTGGAGCCCGGAAAACTATGATCACAAATTTCGCGGCACCGTCACCCTGGCCGATGCGCTGAAATATTCGCTGAACATCCCGGCGGTGCGGGTGGCCACGACGGTCGGGCTGGACAATGTCCGCCAGATCGCCAGCGACTTCGGTATTCGCAGCGACCTGGCCGATGGTCCGGCGCTGGCACTGGGGGTGTCGGAAAGCACCCTGATCGAAATGGTCGGCGCCTATGCCGGCATCCTGAATGGCGGGTCTTCGGTCACCCCCTACGGGCTGACCAGCCTGACGCTGCAGGGCGAAACCGAACCGCTGATGGAAAACGAAAGTGGCATCGGCGAGCGGGTGATCCGCGAATCCGCCGCGCGTGAGCTGATTTGGATGATGCGCCAGGTGGTGCTGTCCGGCACCGGCTCGCGCGCCAATATCGACGGGCTTGAGGTGGCGGGCAAGACCGGCACCACCCAGGCCGCCCGCGACGCCTGGTTCGTCGGCTTTTCGGCGGATTACGTCGCCGGGGTCTGGATGGGCTATGACGACAACACGCCGCTGACCGGGGTTACCGGATCCGGCCTTCCGGCCGAAATCTGGCGCGAGGCCATGGTGCGGGTGCATGAGGGACGTGAACATCGCCCGCTGCCGATGCTGGTGCCCGAGGTGCCGGGTGAACCGCTGGATGGCGATGGCTCTGAGCCCAGGGAAAAGGCCAGGGAAAACCCGATCGAGCGGCTGTTGAAGGATCTCCTCGGGGTCAATTAGCGCCGACGACCGGCAGCAATGACCGACGCCCGATCAGCCTGCGGATTTCAGCGCCTCGGTCATCTTGGCAATGTCGCCACGCGCCCGGTCCAGCATCGAGCCGATTTCGGTGCGTTCGGTCAGCCGCATCGACACGCCTTCGATGAACAGGTCAAAGAACAGCGGCTTGCCCGATTTGTCCGAGACCAGGAACCGCACCTCAAACGGCGCGCGGGCGGTCAGGATCGCCTGGGCCGAAACCTCGTGCCAGGTCTTCACTGGCCGCACCCCGATCACAATCACCTTGCCACCGATGAATTCACGGAACCGCTTGCCGTATTTGCGCCCGACGTAGCCGCGAAATACTGCGGTGTAGGCGGCGATCTGGGCCGAAGAATAATTCCGCACGTCTGCCCCGAGGCAGGAGCGGGCGATGATCGGTACATCCGCATAGCGGTCGAAAATGCCGGTGAAATCCCGGATCATCGCAGATTCCGATTTACCGGAATCGATGACCCGGTTGATTTCGGCGACGAGCTTGTCGACCAAGGTCCGTGCGGTTGCATCGGTCAAGGCCAAGGCGTCGCGTGGCAACAGCGCAACCAGCGCCAGCGCCGCCGTTCCAGACAACAAGCTGCGCCGGGTCAGGCTGGTGTGGGGATTATTCGGTGTAGGGATCAACATAGGGGTCACCTGTTCCGTAGGGGTCCAAGTAAGGGTCGCCAATGGTCTCATCACCGCCCAGCTCATAGCGCCGCCGCTGCAGGTAGGTGTTGCGATACTGAATATAGCTGTCGGCACTGTCGTATAGCACGCTGTCCACGGTTTCGGCGAAACGGCCCCGGCTTCCGGCCAGGTCAAACACCCGCGCGACGCTGCCCGCATAGCGTTCCGGCACCGGCAGCAGATAGCGCATCGGGTTGAGGAAGAAATCGACAAGACCGCCGACCGCGTCGCGCTCGGTGGTCGGGCCACGCAGCGGCAATTCCAGGTAAGCGCCTTCGGTCACCCGCCAGAAATGCAGGGTTTCGCCAAAATCCGTCTCGCGCGCTGGCAGGCCATGGAGCCCGGCGACATCGACCAGGCCGCCGAGCCCGACCACGGTGTTCAACGCAAAGCGCAGTGTGTTGACCAGCGCGTCTTCGCCGTTCAGCTGCAGCAGATCATTCACCACCATGCCCGGTGTGGAAAAGTTTATGCGAAAATTCCGGATTGATTCCTGCAGGCCCGGCGGAGTCCCTTCGACATAGGCCAGCGCCAGCGGTCGGATCACCGCGCGGTCGATGCGTTTGTTGTTTTCATGGATCACGCGGTTGGTGGCCTCATAGGGGTCATGAATCCCGTCCGCACCGTTCAAACTGCCCGAACAGGCCGAAAGCAGCAGTGGAAGAACGACAATCGCCAATCCGCGCCGCAAGCCGCGGGTTCTGCTGTCGTTCGATTTTGCCACGTCTCTGCCCACACTGGAATCCTGGTTCGATCCGTTTGCCGCCATTGGCTGCATACTGGCGCAAAAGCCCGAATGGCTAAACACGATTTGGTGTCGCTGTGACTTTAAAGCAATGCATAAACCAATGATTTGCCAGTTTGTCGCATGAAAAGCGTAGCACAACCGGTAAACGGCGGAAACTCACTGATGCAACCTTTCCATGCGACGCGATCCGATGAATTCAGCGTTTTTGAGTTGGGCGCCCGGGCGGAACTGCGTGCCGCCCGCCATGAGAATCTGCCGCTGCTCTGGGCGGTATTCGGGTTCAGCATGGTGGCCAACCTGCTGATGCTGACCGGGCCGCTTTACATGCTTCAGGTCTATGACCGGGTGCTGGCCTCGCGCTCGGTGCCGACGCTGATCGTGCTGACCACCCTGGTGATGTTCCTGCTGTTCATCCTTTGGATGCTCGACGCGGCGCGGGCGCGGGTGCTGACCCGGATCGGGGCGCGGATGCAATCCCGTCTGGACGGGCGCGCCTTTGATGCGGTGTTGCGCCGCGCCGCGGTCCGGTCCGATACCCTGGCTGCCAGCGGGCTGCGCGATGTCGAGGCGCTGCAGCGGATGTTCGCCTCGCCGTCGCTGATCGCCCTGTTCGATTTGATCTGGACGCCGATCTTTCTGGCCGGGATCACCCTGTTCCATCCCTGGTTGGGGGTATTGGCCTTTGTCGGCGGCGGTCTGGTGGTGCTGGTGACGGCGTTGAACCAGACCCTGACCCGGGAACCTCAGGCGCAGGCGCAACTGGCCTCGGCCCGGGCCGATCTGATGGCCAGCAACATGCGCGAAGGGGCCGAATCGCTGACCGCCCTGGGCATGCGGCAGGCCGCCTTCAACCGCTGGACCGCGGCAAGGACCGAGGCGCAGCGCCGCAAATTGCTCGCCAACGATCTCAGCACCGCATTCACCGCCTGCGCCAAGAGTCTGCGGCAATTCCTGCAATCGGCGATGCTGGGCGGTGCCGCCTATCTGGTGTTGCAGAATGAACTCTCGCCGGGGGCGATGATCGCCGGAACACTGATGCTGGGCCGGGCGCTGGCGCCGGTGGAACTGACCATCGGCCAATGGCCGGTGATCCTGCGTGCGGTCGAGGCTTGGCGCAACCTGACCCGGCTGCTGGCGGAATCACCACCAGAGGCGGCGCATACCGCATTGCCCCGTCCCGAGGCGCGGCTGGTCGCGGAACAGGCCTGCATCGGGCCGCCGGAAAGCGGCCAAGTGACACTCAACAAGGTGAGTTTCCAGCTGGAACCGGGGCAGGCGCTGGGGGTGATCGGCCCGTCGGGGGCGGGCAAATCCACCTTGGCGCGGGCCCTGACCGGAACCTGGCCGGTGCTTGACGGCACCATCCTGCTGGGTGGTGCGCCGCTCAACCTCTATGACGGCGATGCGCATGGGCTCCTGGTCGGCTATCTGCCGCAGCGGGTCAGCCTGTTTGACGGCACCGTCGCTGAAAACATCGCCCGCCTGGGCATCGACGCCAATCCTGACAAGGTGATCGAGGCCGCCAAGCGGGCCGATGCGCATGAGATGATCCTGAGCCTGCCACAGGGCTATGACACCAGGGTCAGCGCCGGGGCCGGACATTTTTCCGGCGGGCAGGCGCAGCGGATCGGGCTGGCCCGGGCGCTGTTCGGTGACCCGGTGCTGCTGGTTCTGGATGAACCCAATTCCAATCTGGATCATCGCGGCAGCGTTGCGCTGAACCGGGCGGTGCGGGCGCACAAGGCGGCAGGCGGCGCGGTGGTGATCGTCGCGCATCGCCCGGCGGCGGTGCAGGAATGCGACCTGCTGCTGATCCTGGAAAATGGCGGCGGCACCGCCTTTGGCGAAAAGAACGAGGTGCTGCAAAACGCCGTCGCCAATCACGAAGCGATCAAGCGCGCCTCGGAGGGCGGAGCCAAGCCATGACCGACGAACCGTCGATACCCCATTGGTCCGCCGCCAAGCCGCTGCTGATCGGGTTCCTGGCCCTGTTCGGGCTGTTTGGCGGTCTCGGCACCTGGGCCGCCACCGCGCAGTTGTCCAGCGCCCTGATCCTGCCCGGTCGGGTCGAGGTTGAACGGAATCGGCAGGTGGTGCAGCATCCCGATGGCGGCGTCGTCGACGCGCTGCTGGTCAACGAGGGCGAGACCGTGGCGATGGATTCGCTGTTGATCCGGCTGGAGCCCGGGGATCTGATCGCCGAACAGGCGCTGACCCGCTCTGCGCTGGCCGAGTTGATCGCCCGCCGCGCCCGCCTTGAGGCCGAGCGTGACGGCGCCGAGCGGGTGACCTTCGATCCGAGTCTGTCGGATCTGGCAGGTGCCGAGGCCGCCCGGCAGCTGATCTCGGCGCAACGGGCGATCTTTGCCGCCCGCCGTGCCGCTCTGCTGCGCGACAGCGCGCAGGTCGCCGCGCAACGCCAGCAGGTCATCAGCCAGATCGCTGGCAACCGGGCCCAGGTGCAGGCCCTGATGAGCCAGATTTCCCTGGTCGATCAAGAGCTCGGCGCCCAGGAATCCCTCGTCGCGCGTCAGTTGGCCCCGAGCGCCCGATTGATCGCGCTGCGCCGCGAAAGGGCGCAGTTGAAGGGCCAGGACGGGGCCCTGAACGCCGCCCGTGACGAGGCCGAGGCGCGGTTGGCCGAACTCCGGCTAGAGGCCGCCCGCGTTGCCACCGCCGTCAGCGACGCTGCTCGGGCCGATCTGCGCGACCTAGCGCCGCGCGAACGCGAATTGACCGAACGGGTACGCGCGCTCGGCACCCGGATCGCCCGGCTGGAAATCCGCGCACCGGTGGCCGGGGTGCTCTATGGGCTGACGGTGTTCGGCCGCGGCGCGGTGGTGCATTCCGGCGAGCCGTTGGCCTATATCGTGCCGCAGAATCGGCCGCTGATCGTGACGGTGCACATTGATCCCGCAGTGGTCGATCAGGTCAGTCGCAGCCAACCGGTGCGGCTGACCTTTCCGGCACTGAACCGGATGGCGGCACCCGAGGTCCAGGGCCGCATCACCATGATCTCGCCCGATGCCTTTACCGATTCCAACACGATGCGGGATTTCTACCGGGTCGAGATCGCGATCGAGTCCGATCTCAGACCGGATGGGAGCCACCAAGACGGTATCGACCTGTTGCCCGGAATGCCGGTCGAGGCCTTCATCCTGATCGGAGAGCGCACGCCGTTGTCCTATCTGATGGCACCGGTGGCCGATTATTTCCGTCACGCCCTGCGCGAAGACTGACCCGGCCCGCGCCGGAATCCGGTTGCATTCCCGGGCTGGGCGCTTAGCGTCCCGCCCATATGGTCAGCCCGAGGAATGTCATGAACGCCATCGAAACCCGCCTGTCCGAAATGGGCATCACCCTGCCGAAAGCCAATGCGCCGGCGGCCAATTACATCCCCTTCGTGCAGGTCGGTGACACGCTCTATATCTCGGGCCAGGTGTCGATGGCCGAGGGCAAACTGATCACCGGCAAGCTCGGCGTTGACCTTAGCGTCGAAGAGGGCGCCGTTGCTGCGCGCAGCTGCGCCATTGGCCTGCTGGCCCAGGTCAAGGCGGCCTGTGGCGGTGATCTGTCGCGGCTGAAACGCGCGGTAAAGCTGACTGCCTTTGTCAATTCCTCCCCCGATTTCGGCGATCAGCCCAAGGTGGTCAACGGCGCCTCGGATTTCCTGGTCGAGGTGCTGGGCGACGCCGGGCGCCACGCCCGGTCCGCAGTTTCCGCCGGGGCGCTGCCATTCGGTGTCGCGGTCGAAATCGAAGGCATCTTTCAGATCGACTGATGCCAAAACGCCCGATGCAGGTGCCGCCGCTCCCCACCGCCTTTCTACAGGCCCCGATCGCGCATCGCGCGCTGCATGACCGCAGCCAGGGCCGCCCCGAAAATTCGCGCGAGGCGATCGCGGCGGCAATGGCCGCGGGCTATGGCATCGAGATCGATCTGCAATTGTCCGCCGACGGCGCGGCGATGGTGTTTCACGATTACGCGCTGGAACGGCTGACCGGCCAGACCGGCGCAATCCGCCAGAGCCGCGCCGCCGAACTGGGGCAGATCACCCTGACCGGCGGCGCCAGCCCCATCCCGCGGTTCACCGAGGTGCTGGCCCTGGTCGCCGGGCGGGTGCCGCTGCTGGTCGAGATCAAGGATCAGGACGGCGCCCTCGGTCCCGGCATCGGCCAGTTGGAGGCGGCGGCGGCGCGGGATGCGGCAGGCTATGGCGGCCCGCTTGCCTTCATGTCGTTCAACCCGCATTCGGTGCGGGTGCTCTCAGGCCTGGCCCCGGATATCCCGCGTGGCATCGTCACCTCGGCCTATCGGCCCAAGGATTGGATGCTGGTCCCTGCCGCCACAAGGGTGCGTCTGCGTGGCATTCCCGACATTGACGGAGCCGGTGCCGCGTTTATCAGCCATGAGGCGGAGGATCTGGCTCGCCCCCGGGTGGCCGAGATCCGCGCGCGGGGCCTGCCGGTGCTGTGCTGGACCATCCGTTCGCCCGAACAAGAGGCCGAGGCGCGCAAATATGCCGACAATGTCACCTTTGAAGGCTATGCCGCCGCCCTGTCGGGTTAAGATCCGCTTGATCGCGCGGCGGGACCGGCGAAAATGCGAGGCCAAAAAGATATGGGGCCGAAATTGAAGGAGTCAAAACGCCGATGGACGATGTGATCGAAATCGACGTTCTGACCAGTCTCGCCCGCATTGCCGCCGCCGATTGGGATGCCTGCGCCTGCCCCGAGGCGGCGGATGGGGGCCGCCCCTTCGATCCCTTCACCACCCACCGCTTTCTCAAGGCGCTTGAGGACAGCGGCTCGGTCGGGCCCGGCACCGGCTGGGAGCCGCGCCACCTCATTGCCCGCAAGAATGGTGACGTGATCGCCGTCGCGCCGCTCTATGCCAAGGGCCATTCCCAGGGTGAATACATCTTCGATTTCTCTTGGGCGCATGCCTATGAAAACGCGGGTGGGCGCTATTACCCGAAACTGCAGATCGCGGTGCCCTTCACCCCCGCCACCGGTCGCCGTTTCCTGACAAGGCCGGGGGCCGAGGCCGACGGCATGGCGGCGCTGGTGCAGGGCGCAGTGAAGCTGGCCGCCGACAATCGGCTGTCCTCGCTGCATGTCACCTTCTGCACCGAAGCCGAGGCGCTGGCGGGCGAAGCGATGGGGCTGATGCGCCGCACCAGCCAGCAGTTCCATTGGCAGAACCAGGGCTATGCGGATTTCGACGCCTTCCTCGCCTCGCTGTCCTCGCGCAAGCGCAAAGTGATCCGCAAGGAGCGCCAGCGCGCCAATGAATTCGGCGGCACCATCCACGAATTGACCGGCGACCAGATCGAACCGGAGCATTGGGATGCCTTCTGGCAATTCTACCAGGACACCGGCAGCCGCAAATGGGGCACCCCCTATCTGACCCGCGAATTTTTCGACATCGCGCAAGAGACCCTGCGCGACGACATCCTGCTGGTGATCTGCGAACGCGACGGGCTGCCGGTGGCTGGGGCGCTGAACATGATCGGGCGTGAGGTGCTCTATGGCCGCTATTGGGGCTGCATCGAGCATCACGATTGCCTGCATTTCGAGGCCTGTTATTACCGCGCCATCGACTATGCGATCCGCCAGGGGCTGGCCCGGGTCGAGGCCGGGGCGCAGGGCGAACACAAGCTGGCGCGCGGCTATCTGCCGGCTGAATGCCATTCGCTGCATTGGATCGCCGAGCCCGGCTTTGCCCGCGCCGTCGAAAGTTTCTTGAAACAGGAACGCGCCGCCGTCGAAGAGGATATCGAGGTGCTGACCGCCTATGGCCCGTTCCGTCGCGACCAGATCGAGGAACAGGATTGATGTCAGAGCCAGGCGCCAACTCCCCCGATGCCGTCCTCTTCGCGCCGCTGCTGGCCAATCGCTGGGCCAGGGTGCAGACCGCCACCGGGCAGGACGCCATCGAAAAGACCTTCACCTTCAGCGATTTCATCGCGGCCTTTGGCTTCATGACCCGCGCCGCGCTCTGGGCCGAGAAATGGGATCACCATCCCGACTGGCACAACAGCTACAACCGCGTCACAGTGCTGCTGACCAGCCATGACAGCGGCGGCCTCACCGCCCGCGACGCCAGGCTCGCCGGAAAACTGGACCAATTGACGGAGATTTGATGCTCGACCTACTGAACCGCGAAATCTGGAACGGCCACAGCCTGAACGACCTGGTGACGCTCGACTTTCTGGTGTCGATTGTCGGCAGCGTGCTCTCGGCCGCCGCGATCCTCTTTCTGGGCTACATCCTGGCCGGATGGGCCAATCGCCGGATCAAGGCGCTGGCGCGCCGCCACGCCGCGTTCGATGACACCCTGTTCGCCTTTCTCGGCTCGCTGGTGCGCTATGCGATCATCGGCTTTGCCTGTCTGTTTGTGCTCAACACCTTCGGGGTGCAGACCACCAGCGTGGTTGCGATCATCGGCGCCGCCGGGCTGGCCATCGGCCTGGCGCTGCAGGGCACCCTGTCCAATGTCGCGGCGGGGATGATGCTGATCCTGTTTCGCCCCTTCAAGACCGGCGATTTTGTCGAGGTCGGTGGCCAGATGGGCAGCGTGCGCGACATTACCCTGAATTTCACCGAACTGGCCAGCACCGGCAATGTGCAGATCATCATCCCCAATGCCTCGGTCTGGGGCAACACCATCACTAATTATTCGAGCTACCCGAAACGGCGTGCGGAATGGGGTTTTGGGGTCAGCTATGACAGCGATCTGAAAAGCGCCGAAAGCATTATCCGCGACACCGTCGAGGCGGATTCGCGCACTCACGCCGACCCGGCGCCATTCGTGCAGGTCAACAACCTCGGCGCCAGCTCGGTCGATTTCCTGGTCCGGGCCTGGTGTGATTCAGCTGTCTATTTCGCCTATCAGGCGGATATGAAACGCGCGGTGAAAGAGGCGCTGGATGCGGGTGGGATCGACATACCGTTCCCGACCCAGACGGTGCATTATGCCGCTCAGCCTTCGGGCATTCAGCCCGGACAGGACGCGGGCGACTAATCCGCGCCCGCGCCCGATGGTCTTACATCTTGTCCAACATGGTCTCGGCGGCGGCGATCTCACAGGCGCCGGGCACGACTTCCAGGTTCAACTGGGTCACAACCCCGTCTTCGACCAGCATCGAATAGCGCTTGGAGCGGTCGACGAACCCGACCGCCGGCGCGGTGACATTCATGCCCACGGCCTTGGTGAATTCGGACATGCCATCGGCCAGCATGGTGATCCCGGCAGCGCTGGCCCCCATGCTTTCATCCCAGGCTTTCACGCAGAAATAATCGTTCACGGTCAGGCAGATCACCTCATCCACGCCCTTGGCCTTCAGCGCGTCCATATTGCGCATGAAGCTCGGGACATGGGCAGTGGTGCAGGTGCCGCTAAAGGCGGCGGGCAGGGCGAAAACCACCACTTTGCGCCCGGCGACATAATCCGGTAGCGTAACCGGCGCCGGCTTGTCGCCCGCGGTTGCAATGAGGGTGGCCTGGGGCAGTTTGTCACCGATGGCTATGGTCATGGTCGCTCCGTCCGTGTTTGGTTTCGGTCCGTTGTGTTCACTCACCCGGCAGATATAGATGGACGACAAGCGACAACAACCGGAAAATCGGGGCCAGAGATGCACCAAATCACAGCATGAGGATCATTGCGGGCAGTTGGCGGGGGCGAAATTTGGCCACGGTTGGCAAGGGCGATCCCGGCACCCATCTGCGCCCGACCACCGACCGGATCCGCGAAAGCCTGTTCTCGACCCTCAGCGGCGGCCATTTTGACGACCCGATCACCGATGCCCAGGTGCTCGACCTCTTTGCCGGAACCGGCGCGCTCGGGCTTGAGGCGCTGTCGCGCGGTGCCGACCACGCCACCTTCGTCGATGATGGGCGCAAGGCGCAGAGCCTGATCCGCCAGAACATCGCCAGCCTGGCTTGCGCCGACCGCAGCCGTCTGATCACCCGCGACGCCCGCCGCCTGCCAGCCAACACCGGCGCCGCCGCGACGCTGGTGTTCCTCGATCCGCCCTATGGCAAGGCCCTCGGCGCGCCCGCCCTGGCCGCCGCCCTGGCCGCAGGCTGGATCGCGGACAAGGCTCTGGTGGTCTGGGAGGACAATGCCCCGCAACCGCCGCCGCCCGGGTTTACCCGGCTCGACAGCCGCCGCTACGGTGACACCCATGTCACCTTTCTGCGCCTGACATGAAAACGGCGGCGCCATCTCGCGCCGCCGTCCATTCTTCATCTTGCCAGAAATATTCCGGGGGTGTGGGGGCAGCGCCCCCACCCGTCCCGCAATTCTCAATCCTCAGACAAAAGCCTGCAATCCGGTCTGCGCCCGGCCCAGGATCAGCGCATGCACATCATGGGTGCCCTCATAGGTGTTCACCGTCTCCAGGTTCGCCGCGTGCCGCATCACCTTGTAACCGATCTGGATGCCGTTGCCGCCATGCATGTCCCGCGCCATCCGCGCGATATCCAGGGCCTTGCCGCAATTGTTGCGCTTGATGATCGACACCATTTCCGGCGCCGCGCGGGCCGCATCGAACAGCCGTCCGACCCGCAGCGAGGCCTGCAGACCCAGCGCGATCTCGGTCTGCATATCCGCCAGTTTCTTCTGGTAGAGCTGGGTGCCGGCCAGCGGCTTGCCGAACTGGGTCCGGTCCAGCCCGTATTGCCGCGCCTGGAACCAGCAATCCTCGGCCGCGCCCATCACGCCCCAGCCGATGCCGTAGCGCGCCCGGTTCAGACAGCCGAACGGCCCCTTCAGGCCCGAGACATGCGGCAGCAGCGCCTCTTCACCGACCTCGACATTCTCCAGCACGATTTCGCCGGTGATCGAGGCGCGCAGGCTCAGCTTGCCGCCGATCTTCGGTGCGCTCAGCCCCTTCATGCCTTTTTCCAGCACGAATCCCCGAATGGCCCCGTCATGGGCGTCGGATTTGGCCCAGATCACAAAGACATCGGCGATTGGCGCGTTGGAAATCCACATCTTGGCGCCGTTCAGCACATACCCGCCGTCGGTTTTCACCGCCCGGGTCTTCATCCCGCCCGGATCCGATCCGGCTTCGGGCTCGGTCAGGCCAAAGCAGCCGATCCACTCGCCGCTGGCCAGTTTCGGCAGGTACTTCTTGCGCTGCGCTTCCGAGCCATAGGCGTAGATCGGATACATGACGAGCGAGGATTGCACCGAGCACATCGAGCGGAAGCCGCTGTCGACCCGTTCGACCTCGCGCGCGACCAGCCCGTAGGAGACATAGTTTGCGCCGATGCCGCCGTATTCCTCGGGCACGGTGACGCCGAGGATCCCCTGTTCGCCCATCTCGGCGAAAATCGAGGGGTCAACGCCCTCTTCCATATACATCGACTCGACCCGCGGCATCAGCTTTTCCTGACAGAAGGCATGTGCCGAATCGCGAATCATCCGTTCGTCTTCATCCAGTTGATCGTCGAGCAGAAAGGGATCCTCCCAGGCGAATGACGCCATATTCGGGCGATCCTTGTCCTTGATCTTGGGGCGGGTGTCGTCGGTCATCGTTCCTCCTCGGGGCCAGGCCCATCACATGAATTCCCGCGCAGACTAGTCGCGCGGCGCGGTCTTTGCTAACGAGGAATTCGCGAAAGTTGATTACCTAATCGCATCGGATACCGCTGAATGCCCGAAAATTTCATACCGACGATCCGCGAACTTGAAGCCTTTTGCGAATTGGCACAATCCGGCACCACCCATTTGGCAGCACGCCGGGTGCATCTCAGCCAGACCGCCGTCAGCCGGGCGATCCGCAGTCTTGAGGATCGGTTGGGCGTTGCCCTGTTCCTGCGCCAGCGCCAGCGGATGTTCCTGTCGGATGCCGGTCGCGCCTTTCTGCCAAAGGCTCGCACCCTGCTGGCTGATCTGAACGCGGCGGCGGTCGGGGTGATGGCCTTTGGCGGCCAGTCGACGGTGCTGCGGATCGCGGTGCTGCCGACCTTCGGGCGCAGCTGGCTGATCCCGCGGCTTGGTTCCTTTCTGGCGGCGGCGCCGGGCACCTCGGTCGATATTGCCGCCCGGCTCGACCCGGTGGATTTCACCACGGAACCTTTCGATCTGGCCATCCAGCGCTCGCAGCATCGTTCCGGCGCCGCCAACCACCTGCATCTGCTCGACGAGACCCTGATCGCCGTCGCCGCCCCCAGCCTGATCGGCCCGCGCGCGCTGAATGAGCGTGACATCCTGACCCTGCCGCTGCTGCAACAGACCACCCGGCCGACGTTGTGGCTGGACTGGTTCCGCCACGCCCAACTGGACCCGCGCCGGATCCTGCGCGGCGCAAGGTTCGATCATTTCGACATGGTCATCGATGCCGCGATTGCCGGTCTCGGGGTGGCGCTGGTCCCGGAAATCCTGGCGCGTGGCCCGTTACAGGAGGGCGCGCTGATCCGCGCCAATACCCGCGAGATGGACAGCGGTCAGGCCTATACGCTGATCCATCCTGACCGGGCCGAGGAGATGGCGCAGTTCATCCGCTTCCGCGCCTGGATTCGCGCCGAAATCGAAGGCATCTGGGGCTGAGCGCCGTCACCCAACTCGCAGAGTGTTCACATTGCGGTGAGAGGCGCGGCATCCCGGCAACAGTCGACCGGCCAGTTGGGCAAAGTCGCGGGCGTTGATCGCCGGTTCGCCGTAACTTGTAACGAAGAGCTCACCGCAACCCATCGGAGTCGCCCCATGACCAGCCGCCGCCTTTTCCTGACCCAAGCCGCCGCCGGTGCCGCGGCGCTGGCGCTGCCTGCGCCGGCATTGGCCCAGGTGAAACCGGCGGTCCCGGCGAAACCGGCTGCCAACATTCTGGCCAAGCAGCAGGTGACGATTTCCAGCGCGTATCAACCAGGCGAGATCGTGGTGCTGCCGCGTGCCTATTTCCTCTATTACGTCACCGCGCCCGGCAAGGCGCTGCGCTATGGCATCGCCGTTGCCAAACCCGGCCTCGGCTGGCGCGGCACCGCCGAGATCAAGCGCAAGGTCGAATGGCCGACCTGGCGCCCGACCGATGAGATGATCGACCGCGACCCGGCCCATTACGGCAAGTACAAGGGCACAAACGAGCGGATGGCGGGCGGGCCGGGCAACCCTCTGGGGGCGCGGGCGATGTATCTCTACGAAGGCAACATTGACACCTATGTCCGGATTCATGGCACCATCGCGCCCAGCAGCATCGGGCGCGCGGCCTCGTCGGGGTGTTTCCGGATGCTGAATGAAAATGTCATCGACCTATACGACCGGGTTCCACTCGGCACCAAGGTGACAGTGCTCTGACACGCGCAGTCGTGGATGAGGGACAGAACACGGGCGGCGCCTTGCAAGGTGTCGCTCGTTTCGCTTTTCGTGTCTCTTAGTTTTATTGCTAAGCTGCTGATGGGCCGCGCCAGGCGGAGGGTCAGCAGATCGGGTGAGAGGGCTGGCCAAAGTCCATTCCCCGTCACCCATCACCCTGAGTGGGCAAAAGACTGGATATGACGGCTGTCTTGCGCCGCCGTTCGTGGCCGGACTCGGCGGTGGCGGTCAGTGGCTTTCGGTCAACCGCCCTACCGGGCCGATCCGTGTCATCTACGCTGCCGATTCACGAAAAATCACGCCCGGCGCGCCGCCCTCAGGCGCGGACGCCGACCTGCTGGCGTATCCAATCGACGATCTGCTTGGCGGGCATCGCGCCGGATTGGCGCGCCACTTCGCGACCGCCGCGAAAGATCACCATCGTCGGAATGCCGCGAATGCCCTGCGCTGCGCCGGCCTGGGGATGATCCTCGGTATTCACCTTGGCCAATCGTGCCTGCCCGGCCAGCTGTTTGGCGGCCTCGGCGAATTGCGGGGCCATCGTCCGGCAGGGGCCGCACCAGGGCGCCCAGAAATCCACCACCAGCGGCACGTCATCGGTGCGGGCGGCCTTGGCCAGGGTTGCGGCGTCGATCTCGACCGGTTTCGCGGCCATCAGCGGTGCGCCACAGGTGCCGCATTTGGGACCGGCGCTCAGCCGTTCTTCTGGCACCCGGTTGGCCTGTCCACAGTCCAGGCACACGATTTTACGTCCTGCCATTTCAAACACTCCATCACATTCTGCATGTTATATATGTTGTTCTTTCACCGCCGCAAGCCCGACAGCTGCCTTGCCGCTTGACCCTGCCGACCGGCCCCGCAATATCTGGCCAAATGTTCGCGCGCATCTTTCATCTGCTTCCGGTTCTGGCGCTGGCCCTGCTGGCCGGCTGTTCGACCCTGCCGACCCTGCACGAGGCCGGGGCGCAGCCGCTGGTCCATGATGGCAAGGCCCGGCGCGGCATGACCCGCGCGGTGGTGGTGGTGCCCGGTGCCCTGGCCTCGGTCGGAATCTATGAGCCGGTGCTGGACTGGAACGTGCCGGACGGGGCGGTGATGGCCTATCGGTTTCCCGGGCTCGACGGGCTCAAGCTGGATCATCGGCTCGACCTTGCCGAGGCCGGGGCGCTGATCGCCGATGCGATGCGGGCGCTGGAGGTCAAAGAGGTCTATCTGATCGGCTTTTCCACCGGCGGCCCGGTGGCGCTTGAGGCGGCGCGGCGACTGGGCGACAAGCAGGTCAGCGTCGCGCTGATCTCCTCTGCCGGGCCGTTTCCATCCGGGATCAAAGCCTCAATCATCGGGTTCTTCGATGTGATCGAGGCGCTGTCGCGGGCACATGGCAAATCGCTGGAAGAGGCCTGGCTTGAGAATTATCGCACCCTGCTGTTCGGGCGGAATCATTTCGGCAAGAAGCGGCAGGCAAACCTCAGCCGAAATCTGGCCGAACACCAGCGCGGATCGCTGCGCACCCCGACAACAAGGCTGACCTTGGCCCATACCACGGACCTGATGCAATGGACCCTGCCGCGCGATTCGGGCCTGGCCAAGGCGCGGGTCGGGGTGTTTCACGGCGCCGAGGATTCGATCTTTGACCTGGCCGAAACCCGGCGTTTCGCGGCCCGGATCCCCGCCGATATGATGGCGACCTATCCGGGGCAGGGGCATCTGCTGTTCGTCACCGCCCCAACCCTGTGGGAGGATGTGCGCCGGTTTTTTGACCTGCCGCCGCGCCGCTGAGCCTCACTTCACTGCCGCGACCAACGCTTCCACCTTTGGCCCCAATGCCGCGACGATCAGCGCCACGCCCTGCTTGCTCGGGTGCAGACCATCCGCCTGCATCAGCTTGCGCACCGCTGCCGGATCGCCTTCTGCCGCCAGCCCGGCAAAGAAATTCGGCGCAAGCAGCGTGCCCCATTTCTCGGCCAGTTCGGGGTAGATCCCGTCAAAGGCGGCCTTGTAGTCCGGGCCGTAATTCGATGGCCCCGGCAGCCCGACCAGCAGCACCGGCAGATCGCGCGCCGCCGCCACCGCCAGAATCCCGTCCAGATTGGCGCGGCTGGCGGCGGGATCCATGCCGCGCAGCATGTCATTGCCCCCCAGCGCCACGATCATCGCATCGACCTCGGGCGTCAGCGACCAGTCGACCCGGGCCAGCCCGCCCCGGGTGGTGTCGCCCGATACCCCGGCATTGATCACCCGGACATCGCCACCGCGCGCCCGCAACCAGGCCTCAAGCTGCGGCACCAGCCCGTCTTCGGCGGGCAGGCCATAGCCGGCTGTCAGACTGTCGCCGAGGGCCAGCAAAGTGACCTCGTCCGCCAGGGCAAACCCCGGTAGGATCAGCAGAATTGCCGCTGCCGCCTTGTGACGCAGCCAACGCCGCCCATATGTGACTGACCCCGATCCCGAAAAGGCGCCCCGGATGACCGAAACGATTCTCTCTCTCAGCGATGTCCGCCTGTCACTGGATGGCAATGCCGGACGGGTGGACATCCTGCATGGCATCACGCTGGCGGTCGCGCGTGGCGAAACCCTGGGTCTGGTGGGGCCGTCGGGATCGGGCAAATCGTCACTCCTCATGCTCATGGGCGGGCTGGAACGTGCCACCGGAGGCCGGATCGAGGCGCTGGGCCATGATCTGACCGCGATGGGCGAAGACGCGCTGGCCCGCTTCCGCAGGGATCATATGGGCGTGGTGTTCCAATCTTTCCACCTGATTCCGACGATGACCGCACTGGAGAACGTGGCGACGCCGCTGGAACTGGCCGGAGCGCCGGATGCCTTTGATCGCGCCCGGGCCGAGCTTGCCGCGGTGGGCCTGTCGCTGCGCGCCGATCATTACCCCAGCCAGATGTCGGGCGGTGAACAGCAACGGGTGGCGCTGGCGCGGGCGTCGGTCACCCGCCCGGCAATCCTGTTGGCGGATGAGCCCACCGGCAATCTGGACGAAGCCAACGGCGCCGCCATCGTCGATCTGTTGTTCGATCTGCGCGACCGGCATGGGGCGACCTTGATCTTGGTCACGCATTCACAGGAACTGGCGGCACGTTGCGACCGGGTGATCCGCCTGCGCGACGGGCGGCTGGTTGCGCCGGATGCGGCTGCGCCGGGCGCGCGTGAGGCGGCGGAATGAGCCTGGCACATTGGGGCGCCGACCTGCGTTTGGCCGCCCGGCTGGCGCTGCGTGAATTGCGTGGCGGGCTGCGCGGCTTTCGCATCCTGATCGCCTGTCTGGCGCTGGGTGTCGCCGCCATCGCCGGGGTCGGCAGCGTTCGTGCCGCGATCGAGGCCGGGCTGGCCCGCGAGGGCGCGGCCCTGCTCGGCGGTGACGCGGAACTGTCATTCACCTATCGCTTTGCCGAACCGGCAGAGCGTGATTGGATGCAGGCCAATGCCGTCGCCGTGTCGGAAATCGCCGATTTCCGCTCGATGGCGGTGGTCGGCGAAGGGGACAGCGCCGAACGCGGGCTGACCCAGGTCAAGGCGGTGGATGCCGCCTATCCGCTGGTCGGACAGGTGCAACTGACCCCCGAGATGCCGCTGGCCCAGGCGCTGGCGGGGGATGGGACATTGCCCGGCGCGGTGATGGACCCGCTGCTGATCGCCCGGCTGGGGCTGAGCCTTGGAGAGAGGTTCCGTCTCGGCACCCAGGGCTTTGTGTTGATGGCGGCGCTGACGCATGAGCCGGACGCGGGGGCGGCCGGCTTCACCCTTGGTCCACGCAGCATCGTGCTGCGCCGCGATCTGGCGAATTCGGGGCTGTTGCAGCCTGGGACCCTGTTTGATTCACATTACCGGCTGGACCTGCCAGAGGGTCAGCCGCTGGCCGAAACCGCGCGCGCGGCCAAGCAGGCCTTTGCCGATTCCGGTCTGCGCTGGCGCGATTCCCGCAACGGCGCGCCGGGGGTGCGGGCCTTTGTCGACCGGCTGGGGGCGTTCCTGATCCTCGTCGGCCTGTCCGGGCTGGCGGTGGGTGGCGTCGGCGTCGCCGCCTCGGTGCGCGGCTACCTGGCCGACAAGACCGCGGTGATCGCCACCCTGCGCACGCTCGGGGCCGAGCGGCGGGTGATCTTTGCCACCTATTTCATCCAGATCGGGGTGCTGGCCCTGGCCGGTATCGCGCTGGGGCTGATCCTCGGCGGGCTGGCACCGCTGGCGCTGGCGCCGCTGATCTCGGGCGCGCTGCCGGTGCCGGCGGCCTTCGGGATCTACCCGGGCCCGCTGGCCGAGGCGGCGGTCTATGGTCTGCTCACCGCGCTGGTCTTTACTCTGTGGCCGCTGTCGCGGGCCGGGGACATCCGCGCCGCGGCGCTGTTTCGTGACGCGATGGACTCGGGCCGCCTGCTGCCGCCCTTCGGCTACCTGCTGGCAATACTGGCGTTGACCGCGCTGCTGGTGGCGACCGCGGCGCTGTTCTCAGGCAATCTGCGCTTGACCCTGTGGACTGCGGGCGGCGTCGGCTTTGCGCTGGCGCTGCTGGCGCTGGCGGGCTGGGGCATCCGCGCGCTGGCCCGGCGCCTGCGCCGCCGTGCCGAGGGCCGCCCGCCACTGCGCTGGGCACTGGCGGCGATCGGCGGGCCGCGCAGCGACGCGGTGGCGGTGGTGCTGTCGCTCGGGCTTGGCCTGTCGGTCCTCGCCGCGGTCGGGCAGATCGACGGCAACCTGCGCGCCGCGATTTCGCGGGATCTGCCCGAACGGGCGCCGTCGTTCTTTTTCGTTGATATCCAGAAGGACCAGATCGACGCCTTTCTGGCCCGGGTCAGCAGTGATCCGGCGGTCAGCCGGGTCGACACCGCGCCGATGCTGCGCGGGGTGATCACCCGGATCAACGACCGCCCGGCGCGCGAGGTGGCGGGGGACCACTGGGTGCTGCGCGGTGACCGGGGGGTGACCTATTCCGCTGAACAGCCTGCCAGCACCAAACTCACCCAAGGGGCCTGGTGGCCGGTCGATTACACCGGCCCGCCGCAGATCAGCTTTGCCGCCGAAGAGGCCGGTGAAATGGGCCTGAAGCTGGGTGACAAGATCACCGTCAACATCCTTGGCCGCGACATCACCGCGACGCTGACCTCGTTCCGCGAGGTCGATTTCTCGACCGCCGGCATGGGCTTTGTCACCGCGATGAACCCGGCAGCACTCAGCGGCGCACCGCATAGTTTTATCGCCACGCTCTATACCGATGAGGCGGCCGAACCGGTGATCCTGCGCGATGTCTCGAACATGTTTCCAAATGTGACCGCGATCCGGGTCCGCGACGCGATCGAGCGGGTCAGCACCCTGCTCGCCGGGCTGGCCTCGGCCACCTCCTACGGCGCGGCCGCGACGCTGCTGACCGGCTTTCTGGTGCTGATCGGCGCCGCCCTCTCGGGCGAAGGGGCCCGCATCCATGAGGCGGCGATCCTGAAGACGCTGGGCGCCAGCCGACGGCGCATCCTGACCTCGCTGGTCCTGCGCGCCGCGCTGCTGGGGGCGGCGGCGGGTCTGGTTGCGTTGGTGGCCGGGATCACCGGCGGCTGGGCGGTCAGCCGCTTCGTGATGGAAACCAAATTCGCGATCATCTGGCCCTCGGCCCTGGCGATTGTCGCGGGCGGGCTGCTCGCCAATCTCGCCGCCGGGCTGGCCTTCGCCTGGGCGCCGCTATCCGCCCGTCCGGCCCAGGTGCTGCGGTCCCGCGATTAGATTTCAGGCCTCCGGCGGGAATATTTCTGGCAAGATGAAGCCGGAAACGATCTCCAGCTTCCTCTGGTCCCAAATATCCCGGGGTTTGGGGCAGAGCCCCAAAAAGCCTTGGATGGAATGCACCGCAGGCGCATGGACATCGTGACGCGCGGCACTTCTGCCGCTGCAAAGCCAAGGCTGGAGAATGTCGCTCGCCCTTCCGATCGATGCCTGCGACCGGATGCGGCAGCCCCGGGGTCACGTCATTCCGCCGCCTCGGCGTAATCCGACATCGGCGGGCAGGTGCAGGTCAGGTTGCGATCGCCCCAGACATTGTCGACCCGATTGACCGGCGGCCAGTATTTGTCGACCCGAAAGGCGCCGGGGGGAAAACAGCCCTGTTCGCGGGAATAGGCGCGGTCCCAATCGCCGACCAGATCCTCGACCGTGTGCGGCGCGAATTTCAGTGGCGATTGCGCGGCGTCGATGCGGCCCGCCTCGATATCCGCAATCTCGGCGCGGATCGCCAGCATCGCGTCACAGAAGCGATCCAGCTCGGCTTTGGTTTCGCTTTCGGTCGGCTCGACCATCAATGTCCCGGCAATTGGCCAAGACATGGTCGGGGCGTGAAAGCCGCAATCCATCAGCCGCTTGGCGATGTCATCCACGCTGACATCCGCGCTGTCGGCAAAGGGCCGTGTGTCGAGGATGCATTCATGCGCCACCCGCCCGGTCGGCCCTTTGTAGAGCACCTCGAACGCGCCCTTCAGCCGCGCCGCGATGTAATTCGCATTGAGAATTGCCACCCGCGTCGCCTGGGTCAGCCCCTCGCCGCCCATCATCAGGCAATAGGCCCAGGAAATCGGCAGGATCGAGGGCGAGCCATAGGGCGCCGCCGCCACCGCGCCGTCGCTGCCAAACTGCGGATGGCCGGGCAGATGCGGCACCAGATGCGGCTTGACCCCGATCGGCCCCATGCCGGGGCCGCCGCCGCCATGCGGGATGCAGAATGTCTTGTGCAGGTTCAAATGGCTGACGTCGCCCCCCAGATCGCCGGGGCGGCTGAGACCGACCATGGCATTCATATTGGCCCCGTCGATATAGACCTGCCCGCCATTCTGATGGGTGATCTGGCAGACCTCGCGCACGGTTTCCTCAAACACCCCATGGGTCGAGGGATAGGTGATCATGCAAGCGGCCAGCTCGGCGGCGTGCTGTTCGGCCTTGGCGCGGAAATCGTCGAGGTCGATGTCACCGTTGTCACGGCTTTTCACCGGCACCACCTTCCAGCCGACCATCTGCGCCGAGGCCGGGTTGGTGCCATGGGCCGAGGTCGGGATCAGGCAGACATTGCGATG
>NZ_JARGNH010000014.1 GCF_029213205.1 Pseudooceanicola sp. | reverse complement strand
AAAATCATGCGTGTGGGAATCCCCGCGATTCAGGTTTTTGGCGGGACGCTTTAGAGCACGTTGAAGCCATGCTGGCCATGCGCGGCGTCCATATGCCCCGTGTGCTGCCTGCAAAGCCCGTAAACTCCGCAAGGCAGGGGGAAATGGCGAGGCTCATTCTAGCGGCCTTGTCAGAGCGGCCCATGACGCGCGGGGAGTTGGTAGCACATATAGCGGGCAAGCGGCCCAAGGTGCTGCAGGAACGGGTCTACTCACGCACTGACTCGGCGCTGGACAGGTTGAGGGTTAATGGGAAGGTGCGGCGCGAGGGGCGGGTGTGGTCAGTTGGCTATCAGACGCTTAGAACCTCTAAAGACGGTGGCGCGCGAAGCTTCGAATAGTGGAAGGTTTCGCTCCCAACTTGCAGAAACGCCATCAACTGCGTCCTCAAGGGCGCGCTCAAGCTCCATGATTCGATCATCGGCCTTATCGAGCACTCCCATAAGAACCTTCAAGGCGTTCATCATAGATTTTCGCTCACGAGCGGCGCGCTCGATAGATACACCCGGCCTAGGCAGGTCGAGACCTTGCTCGGCCTTCATGGCAATCCACTCTCTCATGGCTTCTTGTGTGTTCGCCAGCGCTTCCTCGCGCGTTTCGCCGTCAGACATGCAGCCTTGCAGGTCAGGAACATACCCGACAAAGCCGCCACCGTCTTCCTCGGACAGCGGGAGAATGACGATAACGTAATCATCCATGATTCTTCTCCTCATCTATCTCTATGTGCGCCGTCATGTAGCTGACCAGCTTTTTGATGTATATTGTCTTAATTGGTCTGTTTGCCGGTATCGTCAAGATGCCCTCTAGGTGCGGGCTGCTCACCTTCCAGTGTGATCCCCCTCCAGATGGCGGATCGCACTCAATGCAATAATACCTGCAAACAGACTTCACGTCATCAATCGTCCAGTCTCCCTTGGGGTTGCCACCCATTTTTGCAAGGATTTTTTGCGCTTTGGCCACACGTCGCCCCGAAATTATTTGTGGTACAGTTGCAACTAACGATGTGGCTGGTCAAGCCACCCGCTGCCAGTAGCCTTTCCACTGGCGGCTGACCGGGGTGCTCATGGCGTTTGACACGACGATCTGCGCCAGCGTCCCGTTGTCAGTGCGGCGGTTGTCTTCCAGCCATACCATGCTCCCGGCAAAGCTCGGCCACCGGCACGCCGCCTTCGGCTTGGCGCAGGATAGCAAGGATCTGGGGCTCGCTGTATCTCGTCATCTTCATCTGAATCTCCTCATGCATCTTGCCGAGAAAATTCTACTTATCCAGCCCCTTACTTTCGGGGGGCAGACAGCCCCCCGGCGCTGACCACTTGCAACGCCACCAGGCCCGCTTGCGCTCCGGCGCCAAATCGCCGCGGATTATCCCGGATAAGAGAGAGATAGTCAGGTCGCAACGCGCCGCCGCCGCCCGGGCGATGGGGCTGGTCGATGCGATGCTGCCAGGGACCGACGCGTTGCTGGCGCGGCTTTGGTGAGGCGCCAAGAGCCCGGAAACCACAACGGGCCGGGTTCGACCCCGGCCCGTCACGTCATTCCAAAACCCCGCAGGATCAGCTGCCGGTAAAGTTCGGCGCCCGTTTGGCGACAAAGGCCGCCGCGGCTTCCTTGTGATCGGCGGTTTGTGAGCTCAGCGCGTGGTTGATCGCTTCGCTGTCGAGCAATTCGCCCATCGTCGCGCCGCGTTCGATCAGACGGAAGTTCCGCTTCATCCGGCCATAGGTCAGGGTCGGGCCATTGGCCAGCTGTTCGCCCAGTTCCAGCGCCCGCTCAAGCGCGGTTCCGGCGGGCACGGCTTCGCTCATCAGGCCGATGTCGGCGGCTTCCTGCCCCGACAGGATCGGCGACATCAGCCACATTTGCCGCGCCCGGGTGGTGCCGAGGATCTGCGAGGCAAGGTAAGAGCCGCCGTAATCGCCCGACAGCCCGACCTTGGCAAAAGCCGAGGTGATCTTGGCGGTTGCCGAGGCGATGCGGATATCGCAGGCCAGCGCCAGGCCAAGGCCAGCCCCGGCGGCAGCGCCTTCAACGGCGGAAATGGTCGGTTTTTCCATCTCATGCAGGTTGCGCACCGCTTCCATCCGGCGGCGCAGATCGGCGGCCTTCTGTTCCATGGTCATCGGCCCGGATTTGCCCGCCGCCATGCCCTTCACATCGCCGCCAACGCAGAAATAGCCATCCGACCCGGTCAGGATGACACAGCGCACCTCCGGGTCCTGGCGGTATTCGGCCATCACATCGGCAAGACCCTGGGTCATGCCCGCGCTCATGGCGTTCTTGGCCTCGGGCCGATCCAAAGTGACAATCCGCAGACCACCACGGCTTTCGGTTTTCAGGTTCTCATACATCTCTCGTTTCTCCCTAAACGGTTGATTTTCGGATTGGTGTGTTAGTTGTTCTTGAAGGAGGCCGCCAGCTCGCGGGCGCCTTTGGCCATCACCCCGGCATCGCTGCCGACGGCGACGAACAGCGCCCCGAGATCAATACAGCGGCGGGCGAAGTCACCGCCGGTCAGAATGCCGGCAGGCACCCCGATCCCGACCAGGGTGCGGATCGCGCCTTCGATTGCCGCAATCACCTCGGGATGCATCTGATCGCCGGGATGGCCCATGCTGGCGGACAGGTCGGCGGGGCCGATGAACACCGCATCGACACCGTCGACGCTGGCGATCTCGGGCAGGCGAGCCAGTGCCTCGGCGGTTTCGACCTGGACGATCAGGCACAGCTCTTCCTCGGCACGCAGGATGTAATCGGGCACCTGACCATAAGCCGAGGCCCGCACCGATCCGGCGACACCGCGAATGCCGCGCGGCGGATAGCGCATCGCGGCGACCGCCGCCTCAGCCTCTTCGCGGGTCTGGACATAGGGCACCAGCAGGGTCTGCGCGCCGATGTCGAGGAACCGTTTGATCAGCACCTTGTCATTCCAGGCCGGGCGCACCACCGGTGCGACCTCATGGGGCACCAAGGTCTGCAATTGTGGCAGCACGGTCAGCGGATCGCTGGGCGCGTGTTCGGTATCAAGCACCAGCCAGTCAAAGCCGCAGCCGGACAGGATCTCGATCGGCACGGTGCCGGGCAGAGCGGTCCAGAGACCGATCTGGCATGTCCCGGCCTTCAGCCCGGCCTTGAAGCGGTTCACCGGCAGATCGGCCATCAGATCAACGCTTCGATCAGGAACGGGCCCTTGCGGGCCATCGCCGATTTGAACCGGTCGTTGAACTGGTCGGCGGTGGAGGCCTGCGCCGCCTCGACCCCCATGCCATTGGCCAGCGACACCCAGCCGATCGCCGGATCGTCGAGGTTCAGCATCTTGTTGGCATTGCGCCCCGGTTCACCGGCGCCGACATTGGTCAGCTCGCCCTGCAGGATCGCGTAGCGGCGGTTGGAAAAGATCACCACGCAGGTGTCGGTGCGCTCGCGCGCCATCGTCCACAGCGCCTGATTGGTATACATCGCCGAGCCATCGGCCTGCAGGTTCACCACCTTGCGGTCCGGGCAGGCAATGGCCGCGCCACAGGCCAGCGGCAGGCCGCCACCAATCGCGCCGCCGGTGACCTGAAGGTGGTCATGTGGCGCGGCGCCATGGGTAAAGCCAAAGAATTCCCGCCCCGAGGTCACCGATTCATCAGCGATGATCGCGTTGTCGGGCAAGAAATTGGCGACCGCCGTGGCAATCGCGGCGGTGGTCAGATCGCCGGACATCAGATCCGGGATCGGCGCATGCGGCACCGTCACCTTGGCGGTTGCGGGCAGGTTCAGCCCCTGCGCCAGCAGGTCGAGCGCGCCGGGCGCATCGTCCCCGGCATCGGCCAGAGTCAGCACCTGACAGCCCAGTGGCATCGGCGTCGTCGGCTTGTTCGGATAGGCAAAAAAGGTCACCGGGGCCTTGGCGCCAACCAGGATCAGATGGGTGGTGCCGGCCAGGAATTCCTGCGCCAGTTCCACCACGTAGGGCACCCGTTCCACCGGCACCCGGCCAGCGCCGCGTTCAACCCTTGCGTTGGATTGCTGGGCGATGATGCGGGCGCCGGTGGCCTCGGCGATTTGCTGGGCGCGGGTCAGGGCCTCGGCGCGCAGCGCCTTGCCGGCCAGCATCAGCACCGGCTTGGCGCCGGTTTTCAGCGCCTTGATCGCCGCGATCAGCCGCGCGTCATCGACCCGTGACGGAGCCCGCAGATTGGCCATCGACACCGGGCTGTCATCGGGCAATTCGCCCCAGGCGGCATCGGCGGGCAGGATCACCGTGGTCACCCCGGTCGGCGCGTTGCGCGCCTGGGTGATCGCATCGGCGGTGGCGCGGCTGACGTCATCGGCCCCGGCACAGCGGCGCACATATTTCGACATCGGCTCGGCCAGGCTTTCGATATCGGTGGTCAGCGCCGCGTCATTGGGCAGGTGGTAGGAGGCGTGATCGCCGACCACATTGACCATCGGCGTGCCGGCGCGGCGGGCGTTGTGCAGATTGGCCAGCCCGTTCGAGAGGCCGGGGCCGGTGTGCAGCAGGGTGGCGGCGGGTTTGTCCGCCAGCCGGGCATAGCCATCGGCACAGCCGGTGACGACGCCCTCAAACAGGCCGAGGACGCAGCGCATGTTCTGTTTGCGGTCCAGCGCCGCAACGAAATGCATCTCGGATGTGCCAGGATTGGCGAAACAGACATCGACATCGTTGGCCAGCAACGTATCGCACAGCAGGTCGGCCCCGTTGGTCATTTTCTTCCTCCCAAGTATTTGTGACATTTGTTGCCCGGGTGCGCAGCGGGGTCCAGCCCAAACTAACCTGCCGGTCGATCAAACGGATATGTGCACCGAAATGGCGAACAGCACCGCGATCTCTGCCAGCTGCTGCGCGGCGCCCAGAACATCGCCGGTTTGCCCGCCAATCCGGGACCGGGCCAGCGCGCCGACCGCCAATGTGATCAGCACGGTGACCGCGCAGGCGCCAAGGCCACCGGCCGCGCCCAGCCCGGCCAACGCGATCAGCGCGGCCAGCCCGGCGGCGAGCCCGGCCATTCCGGCCTTTGGCCGCCCCACCGCGCGGCTGAGCCCGTCGTCGCGGGCATGCGGCAGCGCCGCCATCAGTGCGGGCATCGTGGCCCGGCTCAGCGCCGCCGTGGCGATCAGTGCGGCCCAGTGATGGCCGCTGTCCAGGATCAGGGTCAGCGCCTGCCAGCGGGCAATCAGGCTTAGCCCGAGCGCCACCGCGCCATAGCTGCCGATGCGGCTGTCGCGCATGATCTCCAGCCGCTTTTCGCGGGTCCAGCCGCCGCCGAATCCGTCGGCGACGTCCGACAAGCCGTCTTCGTGCAGCGCCCCGGTCAGCAGCACCGCGACAACCAGGGCCACCAACGCCGCCAGGGTCGGTGGCAGGCCCAGGCCAAGCGCCAGGCTCGCGCTCAGCGCCATCAGCGCGCCCAGCAGCGCCCCGGCCAGCGGAAAGGCCCAGACCGCGCCAGCCGCCGGGGTCGCCTCACGGTTCAGCGGCAGCCGGCTGAGCAACGCCAACGCGCTGCGGATGTCGGTAAGATGCGGTCTGTGGTCAGTCATTTGCGGTTGTCCCAGCTTTGGCATTCGTTAGACACGAACGACGCGATCCGAACAACGGAGTTTCCATGACCACGATCCGAACCGCCGACGATCTGCGCGCCGCGCTTGCCACCGCACCGGGCCCCGATGCCGCCGCCCTGAGCCAGGCCGACGCCCGCAATGGCCAATTGACCAAACCGCCCGGCGCCCTGGGCCGGTTGGAGGATCTGGCGATCTGGTACGCCGGATGGCGCGGCGATCCGCGCCCCGCGATTGTGGCGCCGCAAGTCATTGTATTTGCGGGAAACCATGGGGTTGCGGCGCAGGGGGTTTCGGCTTTTCCGGCGGCGGTCACCGAACAGATGGTACTGAATTTTCAGGCTGGCGGCGCGGCGATCAACCAGCTTTCGCTACTGGCGGGCGCGCGGATGGATGTGCATGCGCTGGCGCTGGCGCAGCCAACTGCGGATTTTACCACAGCCCCGGCGATGGATGCTGACGATTTTGCCACCGCTCTGGCGACGGGCTGGGACGCGGTCGATGCCGGGGCCGATCTGCTGGTCACCGGCGAAATGGGCATTGGCAACACCACCTCGGCGGCGGCGCTGGCGCACGCCCTCTATGGTGGTGCGACCGAGGATTGGGTCGGGCGCGGCACCGGCGTCGATGATGCGGGCCTGGCGCTGAAGGCGCGGGTGGTGCGCGACGGGGTGGCGTTGCATGGCGGCCAGGGCGACGGGATCGAGATCCTGCGTCGCCTCGGCGGGCGCGAAATCGCCGCCATGGCCGGGGCGATTGCCCGGGCGCGGGTCGAGCGAATTCCGGTGATCCTGGACGGGTTCATTTGCTGCGCCGCCGCCGCCTGTCTTGAGGTGACGCAGGCGGGCGCGCTGGACCATGCGGTTGCCGGACATGTCAGCGCCGAGGCGGGACATGCGGCACTGCTGGACCTGCTCGGCAAGGCGCCGCTGCTCGCCTTGGGGATGCGGCTGGGCGAAGGATCCGGGGCGGCGGTGGCGATCCACCTTCTGAAAGCGGCAATCGCCTGTCATTCAGGTATGGCAACCTTTGCCGAGGCCGGGATCTCGGGCGGCTGAGTGCGGCGGCATGAGCCTTTCCGCGCGCCGCTGCCTCGGCTAACCTCTGCGCCGGAACCAGGGGAGTGACGGGAATGCGCGAGGACAGGCCGGTCGGGCCGATCATCGAGGGATGGCAGGCGCCGCCGCTGCCCGAGGGGCCGGTTCTGGAGGGGCGTTATGCGGCGTTGGAGCCGATGCGCGCCGACAGCCATGCGGCGCTGATCTATCGCGAAATGCAGGGTCATGACTGGCTCTGGGATTATATCTCGTTCGGGCCCTTCGCCAGCGCGTCGCAATATCATCGCTGGATGCGCGGCGCCGAAGGCCAACCCGATCCGCATTTCCTAGCGATCCGTGACAAGGATCGCGGGATCTGGGGTGGGGTGGCGGCCTTCATGCGGATCAAGCCGGCGATGGGCGTGGTCGAGGTCGGCTCGATCACCTTTGCCCCGGCGCTGCAGGGCGCGCGCGCCGCGACCGAAGCGATGGCACTGATGATGGGCTGGGTCTTTGATGCCGGCTATCGCCGCTATGAATGGAAATGCGACGCGCTGAACCGCCCGTCGCGCCGCGCCGCGCAGCGGCTCGGGTTCAGTTATGAGGGCACGTTTCGCCAGCACATGGTGATCAAGGGCCGCAATCGGGATACCGCCTGGTTCGCGGTGACCGATCAGGAATGGCCGGCGCTGAAAGAGGCGTTTTCGGTCTGGCTGAACCCGTCGAATTTCGACGCCGAGGGGCAGCAGAGAGAACGGTTGAGCGACCTGACAAGACTGGTGCGGCTGGTGGACGACCCGACGCTTTAGGCGCCAGGCCAGCCGGAAGGCGGATGCTCAGAGCGGCTCCGAGGCGGCCCAATCCCAATAGAGCTGTGTCACCCGCCGGGTGATCGGACCAACCGCATAATCGGTGTCATCAAAACCGGTGACCGGGGTGACCTTCATCATATTGCCAGACAGAAACACCTCGTCGGCAGCGTGGAAATCGGCAAAGCTCAGCACCGCCTCCTGCACCTCAACACCATCGGCGCGCAGGTTCTTGATATGGCGGGCGCGGGTGATCCCGGCCAGAAAGGTGCCATTGGCGATCGGCGTATAGACCACGCCATCCTTGGCCATGAACACATTGGCGGTGGCGGTCTCGGCGACATTTCCCAGCGCATCGGCGACCAGCGCATTGCCAAAGCCTTTGCTGCGCGCTTCGTAAATCATTCGGGCGTTGTTGGGGTAGAGGCAGCCCGCCTTGGCATTGGTGACCGCGCAATCGAGGGTGGGACGACGGAACCGGGTGCGGGTCAGGGTGGTGGATGCCCCCGGCGCGGCCATCGGAACTTCTTCAAGGCTGATGCAAAACCCGGTGGCGCCGGGTTTCGCATCGACTCCCAGCGCGCCACCCTCAAGCGCCCAATACATCGGCCGGATATAGACCGCCGCGTTGCGCGGATAGCTGGCCAGCCCCTCGCGCACGATGGCGATCATTTCCTCGGTGCTGACCGTCGGGGTGATCATCAGCGCCTCGGCCGAGCGGTTGATCCGGGCGCAATGCGCCGCCAGGTCGGGCACCAGCCCCTGCGCCATCCGCGCCCCGTCAAACACCGTGGTGCCGAGCCAGGACCCGTGATCGCCCGCGTTCATCACCGGTAGATCGCCCTGGTGCCAGTGACCCTGAAAATAGGTGCGAAGATTGTTGCCAATGGCCATCGGGCGTCCTTTCGTCGGCTATGGCGGCGAGTATGGCAGAGCCGCGCGGTGAGGAAAAGCGGGGGCGGGACGTCAACAAAAAGCCCCCGACCAGGGGAGGGCCGGGGGCTGTCTAAAGGTTTGTTAAAAGCGACTGGGTCAAACATGGTCTTGGTCAGCCAATGGAAATACATCGGCTCTGTGGGTGCGTGGAGGCTACGCGGCAATTGAATCGATTCTGTGACGTCTGGCTGGTCAATCCGTCGCACTCACGCCAGCGCCGGAGCCTCGGCCAGCAGCGCCTCAAGGTCGAGCCTTGTGTTGACCATCGCCAGGCTGCCGTCGTCGCGGCGCGGCCATTCCGCCTCAGCGCGGTCGCGGTAGAGCTCGACGCCATTGCCATCAGGGTCGGTGAGGTAAATCGCCTCACTCACCCCGTGATCGGCGGCGCCGTCGATCTGGATGCCGGCGTTGAGCACCCGGCGCAGCGCATCGGCCAGCTGCGCCCGGTCCGGATAGAGGAACGCGGTGTGATAGAGGCCGGTGTGCCCCGGCGGTGGCGGCGTGCTGCCTTTGGATTGCCAGGTGTTCAGGCCGATGTGGTGGTGATAGCCGCCCGCCGACAGGAACGCGGCCTCAGCGCCATACCGCTGCTGCACTTCAAACCCCAGAACCCCGGCGTAGAACCCGATCGCGCGGTCCAGATCGGCGACCCTGAGGTGGACATGGCCGATCCGGGCGGCGGGATGGACGGGCTGGGTTTGGTTGGGCTGGGCCATGGCGGAATTCCTTTGCTGCGTCCTAGATAGGCGCGGCGCGGGATTGCTGAAACCAGCACGGGCGCAGATCTGCTGTGCGCATCTGCCGGAACGGTCGGCTGCTCAGCCAGATTTCCGGCGCGGCCTCAGCGTGTCGGCAAAGCCAATGCCGGCCAGATCGGTGGCGGCAACGGCCCCAACGACATGGTCCTGTGTCAGCCGGGCGCGGGTCGCCCCGGGCGATTGCCGGGCGCGCGATCTCTCAGCTCTTGATCATGCCGACGATGTCATAGGTCTTGGCCAGGATCGGCGCGGCGATGGCGCGGGCGCGGGCGGCGCCGTTACCGAGGATGCGGTCGATCTCATCCGGGGTTTGCATCAGCCGGGTCATTTCGGTCGAGATCGGCGAGAGCTTTGCCACCGCCAGATCGGCCAGCATCGGCTTGAATTCGGAGAACGGTTTGCCACCGACCTCGGCCAGCACCGCGCTGATCTCCTGATCGGCGAGGGCGGCGTAGATGCTGACCAGATTGCGCGCCTCGGCCCGGTCTTTCAGCCCCTCGACCTCGGACGGCAGCGCGTCGGGATCGGTGCGGGCCTTGCGGATCTTGCTGGCGATGGCATCCGCATCGTCGGTCAGGTTGATCCGGCTCATGTCAGAGGGGTCGGACTTCGACATCTTCTTGGAGCCGTCGCGCAGGCTCATCACCCTTGTCGCGGCGCCCTCGATCACCGGTTCGGTGAGCGGAAAGAAATCGACGCCGTAGTCGTGGTTGAACTTGGCGGCGATGTCGCGGGTCAGCTCAAGATGCTGTTTCTGATCCTCGCCCACCGGCACATGGGTGGCGTGGTAGATCAGGATATCGGCGGCCATCAGCGACGGATAGGCAAACAGCCCGAGCGAGGCGTTCTGCTGGTTCTTGCCGGCCTTGTCCTTCCACTGGGTCATCCGCTGCATCCAGCCCATGCGCGCGACACAGTTGAAGATCCAGGCCAGCTGGGCGTGTTCGGGCACCTGGCTCTGGTTGATGAGAATGGATTTCTCGGGGTCGATTCCCGAGGCGATGAAGCCGGCGCAAAGCTCGCGCGTGGCACGGCGCAGATCCTCGGGGTTTTGCCAGACGGTGATCGCGTGCAGGTCGACCATGCAATAGATCGATTCGATGCCGTTGTTCTGTGCATCAGAGAACCGCTTGAGCGCGCCGAGGTAATTGCCCAGGTGCAGGTTGCCGGAGGGCTGGATTCCGGAAAACACGCGGGGGGTAAAGTGGGCGGTGTCGGCCATTGGGCTCTCCGGTCTCTGGATTTTCGTGGTTCGTTCGCTTACCGAGGGCGGCAAGGGGCGTCAAGAAGCGCGCCCTCGAGGCAGCGGTGAAAGGCAAGGCCATGCACGATCCCGATAGTGATCATCCCCGCAACGAACCGGCGGTCAATCCCTTGCCCTGGAGCGTGCTGGCGCTGTTCCTGGTGATCGCGGCGGTCGAGATCGTGCTGACCCTGGGCGAGCGCGGCATTGCCGGCGGCCCGGCGGCGATTGGCTGGCGCTTGCAGGTGATCCGCGACTACAGCTTTTCGGCAGAGATTTTTGACTGGATGCGGGCTCAGGGCCATTGGCCGGCCGAACATCTGATGCGCTTTGTCACCTATGCCTTTGTCCATGGCAGCTTCACCTCGACCGCCTTCGCCTGCGTGATGCTGCTGGCCCTGGGCAAATGGGTGGGCGAGGTGACCGGGGCGCTGTCGGTGCTGTTCGGGTTCTTTCTGGCGGTGATTGCCGGGGCGTTGGCCTATGGGCTTTTCGCCAGCGATGGCTATCCGTTGCTTGGGGCGTTTCCGGGGGTCTACGGGCTGATCGGGCTGTTCACCTGGCTGCTCTGGGCGCGGCTCAAGGCCACCGGCGACAACCAGTTCCGCGCCTTTGGCCTGATCGGGGTGCTGATGGCACTGCAATTGGTCTTCGGGGTGCTGTTCGGCGTTGATCAGACCTGGATCGCCGATGTGACCGGGGCGATCACCGGCTTTGTTGCCGCGCCGCTGCTGGTGCCGGGCGGCTTTGCCGCCTTGCTGCACCGGTTGCGGCGGGATTGAGGGCTCAGCCCTTGCCGCCACGTCGCAGCGACCGGCGCAGATCGGCCAGCTGAAAGGCCCCGATCAGCTGACCGGCACCGAAATAGACCAGCCCGCCCCAGGCCACCAGCACTGCCAGCGCCGCAAAGCGGATGCCGGACAGCGCCAGCCAGGGGCTCAGCAACCACCAGCCCGGCAGCAGCGCCGCACCCATGATCAGCGCCGCGGCGATGATCCGCGGCAGGCGCTTGCGAAACCGGTCGTCAAAGCGCGCGACCTCGCCCATCGGGCGGGTGCCGAGGGTCAGCAGCAGCGCCATCGCCCAGCCCGCGATGGTGGTGGCCAGCGCGGTGGCGATCCAGCCGATCAGCGGCGCCAGCCCGATGGCCAGCACCATATTCACCAGCATCGAGACCAGGGCATAGCGAAACGGTGTGCGGGTGTCCTCACGCGCAAAATAGAGCGGCTGAATGATCTTTTGCAGCACAAAGGCGGGCAGGCCCAGCCCATAGGCGGCGACCGCCAGGGCGATGGCGCGGCTGTCCTCGGCGGTGGTGGCGCCGCGTTCGAACAGCACGCTGACCAGCGGCAGCGGGATCACCACCAGCGCCACCGCCGCCGGGATCGTCAGCATTAGCGCCATTTCCGCCGCCCGGCTCAGGGCGATGCGGGCGCCGGTGTCGTCACGTGCCTTCAACCGTCGCGACAAATCGGGCAGCAGCACGATGCCGATGGCAATGCCGACCACCCCCAGCGGCAGTTGATAGAGCCGGTCCGCCGCGAACAGCCAGCCGACCGCGTGATCGAAATAGGAGGCGACCTGTTGCCCGACCAGCAGGTTGACCTGCACCACGCCCCCGGCCAGCGCCGCTGGCACCGCGATCCGCAGCAACCGCCGCATGTCGGGGCTGAAACGCGGCCGACGGGGCCGGATCCGCAGCCCGGCGCGGGCGGCGGAGGTCCAGACCAGAACCATCTGCGCGACTCCGGCCAGCGGAATTGCCCAGATCAGCGCGCGCGCCACATCGCCGCCGAGCAGCGCGACGCTGGCCATCACCGAGACCAGCATCACGTTCAGCAGCACCGGCGCGGCAGCGGCGGCGGCGAAACGGCCAGCGGCGTTCAACGCCCCGGAGAGCAGCGCTGCGACCGAGATGAACAGGATATAGGGAAAGGCGATGCGCCCGAATTCCACCGCCAGCCCGAACTGGTCTTGCCCGACAAAGCCCGAGGCCAGACCCCAGACCAGCCAGGGCATCGCCAGCTGCGCCGCCAGGGTCAGCAGGATCAGCACCATCGCCAGCCCCGACAGCGCCTCTGAGGCAAAGCCGTCGGGATCGTCACCGGCCTCAAGCTTTTTCGAGAACATCGGCACAAAGGCGGTGTTGAACGCGCCCTCGGCAAAGAACCGGCGGAACATATTGGGCAGTCGGAAAGCGACCACAAACGCCTCATAGGCCGGACCGGTGCCGAGAAAGGCGAGGATCATCGCATCGCGGACAAAGCCCAGAACCCGGCTGGCCATGGTCCAGCCGCCCACCGTCAGAAAGCTGCTGGCCAAGCGGATCGGCCTCACGCCTTGGCCCTCTCCTGTCCGGCGGTGATGGCTTCGCGCAGCCTTGTGTCGAGCAGCTTTTGCTTGGTGGTGGAATGCAGTTTCAGACCGAACATGTCCTTGACGTAAAAGGTATCGACCGCCTGTTCGCCATAGGTGGCGACGACCGAGCTGGCGATCTGGACATGATTGCCGGCCAGGGTGCGGGCCAGATCGAACAGCAGGCCGGGCCGATCGCGGGTGTCGACCTCAATGATCGTGTAGATATCCGATCCCTCATTGTCGAAGGAGATCGCGGTTTTGACCTCGAAGGCGCGTTCGCGTTTCTTGATCTTGTCGCGCGATTTCATCTCGTCGCGGGCCACCACCTCGCCCTTCAGGGTGCGGTGGATCATCCGGGTCAAGCGCTGCAGGCGGTCGGCCTCATAGGGGTGGCCATCGGCATCCTGGATCCAGAAGGCCGAGGTCGCATAGCCGTCCTTGGTGGTGTAGCTGCGTGCATCGACCACATTGGCCCCGACCAGCGCCAGCGCCCCGGCGAGGCGGGCAAAGATGCCGGGGTGATCGACCATCGCAAACAGGGCGCGGGTGGCGTCACGGTCTTCGTCCGGGTGCAGGTCGATGCGAATTTCGGCGGGTCCGAGATCGCGCAGCATGGTGGCAAAGATCACCTGCGTGGTGATGTGCAGCCCCTGCCAATAGGTCGGGTAATGCCGGTCAATCTCACGCTTGAGGTCGGCCTTGCTCCAGTCTTTCAGCTCTCGCCGCAGATCGCGATGCGCCTCTTGCGCCCGCTTGGCCCGGTTCAGATCCTCCAGCCCGGTTTCCATGCCGCGCTTGGTTTGCCGATAGAGCCCGCGCAGCAAGGCCGCCTTCCAGTTGTTCCAGGTGCCAGGGCCGACGCCGCGAATGTCACAGACCGTCAGCACCGTCAGCAGATCGAGCCGCGCCTTGGTCTGCACCGCCTTGGCAAAATCGCGCACCGTGCGCGGATCGGCAATGTCACGTTTCTGCGCCATGTCCGACATCAAGAGATGATGGCGCACCAGCCATTCGACGGTTTCGCATTCATCCGGGTTCAGCCCCAGACGTGGTGCCACCTTGCGTGCAATCCGGGCGCCGAGGATCGAATGATCCTCGTCCCGGCCCTTGCCAATGTCATGCAACAGCAGCGCGGTATAGATCACCCGGCGGTTGATCCCGGCCTTGAGGATGGTCGAGGCGATGGGCAATTCTTCGGTCAGCTTGGAGCCTTCGATCAGCGCCAGATGCCGGATGCATTGGATGGTATGCTCGTCCACCGTGTAATGGTGATACATGTTGTATTGCATCATCGCGACGATGGGTTGGAATTCCGGGATAAAGGCGCCCAGCACCCCGAGCTCGTTCATCCGCCGCAGGGCGCGTTCCGGGTTGCCATGGTTCAGCAGCAGGCCCAGGAACATCTCGGCCGCTTTCGGATCGGCGCGCATCTTGTCATCGATCAGCTTGAGATTGGCAGTGATCAGCCGCATCGCGTCCGGGTGGACCAGCATGCCGGTGCGCAGGGCCTCGTCAAAGAGCCGCAGGATGTTCAGCTTGTCGTCCAGAAAGGTGGCCGGGTCGGCAAGGGCCAGCCGGTTTCCGACGGCGACGAATTGCTTGCTGACCGCCTTGGGACGGCGCTTGAACATCCGCTCCAGCAACGGTTCGCTTTTCACATGCGCCGCTTCGAGCTTGGTCAGCAGGATGCGTGTCACCTCGCCGGTCTTGGTGGCGTGGCGAAAATAATCCTGCATGAAATGTTCGACGGCGCGGCGCCCGCCCTTGTCGCGATAGCCCATGCGCTCGGCGACCTGGACCTGTACATCAAAGGTCAACTGGTCCATCGCCCGGCCGGAAATCAGATGCAGGTGACAGCGCACCGCCCAAAGGAACAGATCGGCCTGCTGGAATTCCTTGAATTCCTCGACGGTGAACAGATCGAGCTTGACCAGTTCCGCCACCGACTGGACGCCATGCACATATTTGGCGATCCAGTAGAGCGATTGCAGATCGCGCAGCCCGCCCTTGCCCTCTTTGACATTCGGTTCGACCACGTAGCGCTGGCCGCCCTGTTTCTGGTGTCGGGCCTGCCGCTCGGCCAGCTTGGCCTCGATGAAATCGGCCTCGGTGCCCTTGAACAGATCCGACCACAGTCGTTTGTTCAGCTGCTTGGCCAGCGCCTCGTCACCGCAGAGATAGCGGTTTTCCAGCAGCGCGGTGCGGATGGTGTAATCCTCGGTGCCCAGTTTCAGGCATTCTTTCACCGTGCGGCTGGAATGGCCGACCTTCAGGTGCAGATCCCAGAACACATAGAGCATTGTCTCGATCAGCTGTTCCAGCCAGGGGGTGATCTTGCCCTTGCTCAAGAACATCAGGTCGACATCGGAAAACGGCGCCATGCCGCCACGGCCATAGCCACCGACCGCCAGCACCGCGAAATCCGAGGCGCCAGCCTGTGGCAGGATGTGATCACGCACCGTGGCGACGGTGGTGGTGACCAGACAATCGGTCAGCCAGGCATAGCTGCGGATCACCCGGTCCGAGGCAAAGGGGCTGATGGTCAGCCCCCTGGCGATGGCCTCTCGCCCGGTTTCGTTGGCGCGGCCGAGCAGGCTGACCAGACAACCGCGTACCGCGGTGGCGTCGGCACCTTTGGCGGCGTTGTTGATCTCGGCCTGAATGGCCTCGATGTCGAAAATCTCGATCGCCGGGCAGATCAGATCGACCGGCCCGGCGTCATCCACGACAAGCAATGTGTCGGACGGCAATGAATTGGGAGGCGACGTGCGGGCGGTCAGAATCCTGCCCCTCCAAAGCCGCGGGGCGCGGGATCGATGACCACGACCTGGCGATTCTGGATCGTCGCGACGGCCAGACCACGCTGGTTGGTGCCATCAGGCAGCAGCCGGAAGATGCCGCCGGTGCCCTGGAACCCGGCCGCCTGGGTCAGATCGGCACCGCCGAGGCCACGCCCCTGCGCCACCAGCGCGCCAATCGCGGCAATCCCGTCATAGGCGAGCGAGCCGATCGGATGTGGCGGCGCGCCATAGGTCGATTGATAGCGCCCGTCGAATTGTGCCGCACGATTCGGATCGGTCAGTGCGAACCAGCCGCCCTGCACACCGGGCAGATCCAGCGTCTGCGCCGGGATGTCCCAGCGGGTCAGGCCGATATATTGCACCGTGCTGGGTGACACCCCCTGTTCGGGCAACATCTGGCTGAACAGCGGCAGGGCGCCGGCGGTATTGGCGGTCAGGAAAATCGCATCCGCGCCACCCGATTGCACGGCCGAGCGGACCTGCGGCACCGCATTGACGACGCCTTGTTGCGAAAATTCATGTGCCACGGTGCTGACGATGCTGCCACCGGCCCGGGCCACCCCGGTCTGAATCGCGGCGGCGCCGGTCTGGCCCGCGACATCGTTGGAATGGACCAGCACGATCCGGCCCTTGCCCTGGCGCACGGCGAAAGAGGCCAGCCGGTCAGCAGTGTTCTGGAAGGTGTTGCCCAACACAAAGACATTGCCCCCGGCAATCGAGGCATTGTTGGAGAAGGCCAGCACATTGATGCCGGAACGGGCGACGGCATGGCCGACGGCATTGGCATTGCCCGCATAGACCGGGCCGAGGATGATCTTGGCGCCGTCGGCGACCGCACGGTCCGCCACCGCCTGGGCCGTGGCGGCATTGCCGGCGGTGTCATAGACCCTGAGGTCGATCCGCACGCCGTTCAGATCGGCAATCGCCATACGTGCCGCGTTTTCCAGACTGGTCGACAGCACGGCATCGCCCGAGGCGCCCGAGCCTTTTGGCAGCAACAGCGCCACCGGCACCGGCTTGCTTGAATCGATCGCCGGGCCCGAGCCGAGCCCGCCACCCAGCGAGACCGGCTGACAGGCGATCAGGGCCAGGCCGGTCACGGCGGCCAGCACCATTTGAGCGGTCCGCTTGCTTGCGGCGTGGATAAGGGCGAACATAGCGTGCCTCCTGGCTGTGTGGGCGCCGAGAACCTGGAGGCCCCGCATGAGGCAGAAGCGCGGCGCTTTCAACTGCTGTCTAGCCCAGACTATATAGGGTTGAGAATGGGAATCCAGCCGTGAATCAGACTGCCGAACAACTTGCCCCCGGGCTCTACCTGGTGTCGGTGCCAATTGGCGCGGCACGGGATATCACCTTGCGGGCGCTTGATATTTTGGCAAATGCCGAAGTTTTGGCCGCCGAGGACACCCGGGCCATGCGGCGGTTGCTGGAAATCCATGGCATCGCCGTCGGCCAGCGTCCGCTGCTCGCCTATCACGATCACAACGGCGCCCGGATGCGGCCAAGGCTGCTGGCCGAACTCGCCGCCGGGCGCTCGGTCGCCTATGCGTCGGAGGCGGGGACACCGCTGGTCGCCGATCCCGGTTTTGCGCTGGCCCGCGATGCCCGCGATGCCGGTTACATGGTGACTGCGGCACCCGGGGCCACGGCGGCGATTGCGGCGCTGACCCTGTCCGGGCTGCCGTCAGACCGGTTCCTGTTCGCCGGATTCCTGCCCAACACCGCCAGCAAACGCAAAGCCGCGCTGCGCGATCTGGCAGCCGTCCCGGCGACGCTGATCCTCTATGAATCGCCAAAACGGGTGGCGGCGATGCTGGCCGATGCGGCCGAGGTCTGTGGCGCGACGCGCCCGGCGGCGCTGTGCCGGGAAATCACCAAACGCTTTGAAGAGGTGCGCCGGGGCAACCTGGCGGATCTGGCCGAGGGCTGCGCCGAAGATCCGCCGCGCGGTGAAATCGTGGTGCTGATCGGACAGGGCGATTCGGCAATCATTAATGATATTGATATAGACCGGGCGCTGTCAGAGGCGCTGGCCGGATCCTCGGTCAGAGATGCGGCGGATCAGGTCTCGGTGGCCTTGGGCCTGCCCCGGCGGGATGTCTATCAGCGGGCGCTCGCGCTGAACAAGTCCGTAAACGGGGCAGCTTCGGATTCGGCGGAATAACCGCCCGGGCAAGGCAAAAGGGAGGCGCAGATGCGTCATTGGCAGCAGGGGTTCTGGCCAGAGGGCCCGGCACAGGCTCAGCCGGTTGTGCCGTCGCAGCGCCAGCACCGGGGCCGTGCCGCTCATCTGGCCGGGGCCGCCGCCGAGGATCGGGTGGTCACCGATTACCTGCGCCGGGGCTATCATCTGGCCGCGCGGCGCTGGCGCGGTCAAGGCGGCGAAATCGATATCATCCTGCGCGGCAACGGGCAGGTGGTCTTTGTCGAGGTCAAGCAGGGTCCGGATTTCGATTCCGCCGCTGCCCGGCTGCAGCCACGCCAAATCGCCCGCATTTGTGGCGCCGCCGAGGAATTCGTCAGTGGTGAACCGGCGGGGGCGCTGACCGATATCCGCTTTGATCTGGCCCTGGTCGACCGGATCGGTGCGATCCAGATCCTTGAGAACGCCCTCGCGGGTTGAGCGGCATTGCACCCCCCCGGCATCTGCGCCATCAATGGCTGGCAATACGGCCGGTCCAGGGGGAGAATGCGATGAAGGTGGCCTTTCAGATGGACCCGATCGAACGGGTCAATATCAACGCGGACAGCAGCTTTCGGCTCGCCGAAGAGGCGCAGGCGCGCGGCCATGAGCTGTATTATTACCTGCCCGACCAATTGTCCTTTCGCGAGGGTCGGGTGGTGGCCGATGCGGCGCCGCTCACGGTGCGGCGCAAGCAGGGCGACCATTTCACTCTGGGTGAGCGGCGGGCGGTCGATCTGGCCGATCTCGACGTGGTCTGGCTGCGCCAGGATCCGCCGTTTGATATGCATTACATCACCATCACCCATCTGCTCGACCGGGTGCATCCCGACACGCTGGTGGTGAATGACCCGTTCTGGGTGCGCAATTTTCCGGAAAAGCTGCTGGTTCTGGACTTTCCCGATCTGACCCCGCCGACCACCATCGCCCGTGATCTGGCCACGATCCGCGCCTTTAAGGAAAAGCACGGCGATGTCATTCTGAAGCCGCTCTATGGCAACGGCGGCGCCGGGGTGTTCCGGCTGGACGCCAATGACCGCAACCTGTCGTCGCTGCATGAGCTGTTCACCGGCTTTTCCCGTGAACCGCTGATCGTGCAGAAATACCTGCCGGCGGTGACCAAGGGCGACAAGCGGGTGATCCTGGTCGATGGCGAACCGATCGGCGCGATCAACCGGGTGCCCGCCCAGGGCGAAACCCGGTCGAACATGCATGTCGGCGGGCGTCCGGAGCAGGTCGGGCTGACCGAGCGTGACCGCGAGATCTGTGCTGCCATCGGCCCGGTGCTGCGCGAAAAGGGTCAGGTGTTCGTCGGCATTGACGTGATTGGCGATTATCTGACCGAGATCAACGTGACCTCGCCCACCGGAATCCAGGAGCTTGAGCGCTTTGACGGCATCAACGCCGCCGCCGCGATCTGGGACGCGATCGAAGCCAAGCGGGGCTGAGCCGTGTCGCTGCGTCTGCGCCTGCTCGATTTCTGGCTGCGACGGGTCGAAAAACCGGCGCTGGCGCGGTTGTCACCACAGGCGGCGCGGGCGCGGTTTGCCGGTCAGGCCTGGATGTTTCGCGACCCGGCCCATGCCTGGTATCGTGACTCTCGTCTTGGTGGCGTGTCGGTGACCTGGGCCGAGGCGGGGGCCTTTGGTGCGCCGGTGATCCTCTGGCTGCATGGCGGCGCGTATCTGATGGGCGGTGCTGCCACCCACCGGGCGATGCTGGCACGGCTGGCGGCGATGAGCGGCACCCGCGCCTGCCTGCCGGAGTTTCGCCTCGCGCCCGAGCATCCGTTTCCCGCGGCATTGAGCGATGTGGAGGCGGTTTGGGACGGGTTGCGCCATTCCGGGCTGCGGGCCGATCAGATTGTCCTCGGCGGTGATTCCTCGGGGGGCGGGCTGGCCTTGGCGCTGCTGGCGCGGCTGCTGAAACGCGGCGAACGCCCCGCCGCCCTGCTGGCGATGTCGCCCTGGGCCGATCTGACCGCTTCTAGCGCTTCGCTGCGCGAGAATGCCCGGGCCGAAGCGCTGTTGCCGGTCGGCAGGCTGGAAGAGGCGCGGGATTGCTATCTGGCCGGGGCGGATCCGCGCGATCCCGGCGTCTCGCCATTGTTTGCCGATTTCCCGGATTGTCCGCCGGTCTGGCTGCATGTCGGCCAGACCGAGATCCTGCGCGACGATACCCTGCGGATGACCGAGCATCTGCGCGGGCAGGGGGCTGAGGTCAGCCTCGACCTCTGGGCCGATCTGCCGCATGTGGTGGCGATCTTTCAGGGCTGGCTGCCCGAGGCCGACGCGGTTCTGCGTGGCGCGGCCGGGTTCATCCGGGCACGGTTTCCTTGAGCGTGGTGAGGCGAAAGCCGATGGCTTCGGCAATGTGATCGCGCTGCACCGCCGCGGCACCGTCGAGATCGGCGATGGTACGCGCCACCCTGAGGATCCGGTGATAGCCCCGCGCCGACAGGCCAAAGCGTTCCGCGGCCTGGGTCAGCAGGGTCTTCCCCGGCGCGTCCGGGCTGGCAAAGCTTTCCAGATCCGCGCCGACCAGATCGGCGTTCAGCCGCTGGCCCGATGCGACGGAGAAGCGCGCCGCCTGCACCGCGCGGGCGGTGGCGATCCGGGCCGCGACCTGGGCCGAGCTTTCGCCCGAAGGGGCATGGCCGAGGTCGGAAAAGGCCACCGGCGGCACCTCGACCCGCAGATCGAACCGGTCCAGCAGCGGCCCCGAAATCCGACCGAGGTAATCGGATCCGCAGCCCGGCGCCCGGGCGCAGGCGCGGTTCGGATCCGGCAGATAGCCACAGCGGCAGGGGTTGGCGGCGGCAATCAGCAGGAACCGCGCCGGATAGCGGACATGGGCATTGGCGCGCGACACCACGACTTCGCCGGATTCAACCGGTTGGCGCAGGGTTTCGAGCACCGGGCGGGAAAATTCCGGCAATTCGTCCAGGAACAGAACCCCGTTATGCGCCAGCGAGATCTCGCCGGGTTTGGAGCCGCGCCCGCCGCCGACGATGGCCGCCATCGAGGCGGTGTGATGCGGCTCGCGAAACGGTCGGGCACGGGAAATGCCGCCGCGGGTCAACAGGCCGGACAGCGAATGGATCATTGAGGTTTCCAGCGCCTCTTCTGCGGTCAGCGGCGGCAGGATCGAGGGTAGCCGGGCGGCGAGCATCGATTTGCCGCTGCCCGGGGTGCCGACCAGAAACAGGTGGTGGCGTCCGGCGGCGGCGATTTCCAATGCCCGCTTGGCACGTTCCTGACCCTTGACGTCGCGCAGATCCAGCAGGCTCTTGTCCATCGCCACCTCGCCGGGTTCGGCGGGCTGGATCGGTGCCTGACCTGAAAAATGGCGCACCAGATCGCCGAGGCTGGCGGCACCGATGACCTCGGCCGCGCCGATCCAGGCGGCTTCAGCGCCCGAGGCGGCGGGGCAGATCAACCCGCGCTCCTGTTCGGCGGCGGCCATCGCGGCGGGCAGGGCGCCGAGCACCGGCACCAGCGAACCGTCCAGCGACAATTCGCCCAGTGCCAGATAGCGTTCGCTGACGTCGGCTGGGATAATCTCGATCGCGGTGAGCAGCGCCAGGGCGATCGGCAGGTCGAAATGGCTGCCCTCCTTGGGCAGATCGGCGGGCGACAGGTTCACCGTGATCCGCCGCGAGGGCAGGGCGATGCGCAGGGCGGTCAGGGCGGTGCGCACACGGTCGCGCGCCTCGCTCACCGCCTTGTCGGGCAGGCCGACGATGGAAAAGGCGGGCATGCCGGGGGTGACCGCGCATTGCACCTCGACCGGGCGTGGCTCAACCCCCTGAAAAGCAACCGTATAGGCGCGTGAAATCATGCTGACCCCCCATCGAATCAGCCTAGGGGGCACAGAGTTGACAAGAGGTTAACCGCATCGGAGGCACGGCCAGGCTGAGGCTTGACTCAGCCGGGCGATCTCGTGCCAGATCAACCGCAACGACGGCAACAACAGCGCAATCTGGAGCTGCCGCACATGGACCCGTTCCGCCCGGTTGATCGCAGCAAAGGTCAGGGTCGTGGTCGCGGCAAATGTCTGCTCGGGCGGCTTTTGCGACAGCACATAGGTCTGGAACAGCGGCGTGTCGGAATGCGAATTGAACGAGGTGAGGCCGGTGAGCATACCCCAGAACAGGCCGCGCGGCAGATCGGCAGGCTCCACGGTCTGTTTGAGCTCCGGTTCGGGGGGACGGTGTCGGGCGCTGGATGTCATGGGCGCCCGGGAACATCCATCGGTATCACCGCAAAAAATCAAAGGGGCGCCGCAGGCGCCCCTTTGTCGTCAGCTTATCCGTGTCGCCTCAGGAGGCGTCGGGAAAGAACACTTTGTCGTAATTGTCGGCAATTTCCTGCGCGGTATAGGCATGGGTCGGTTCCCAGCCATCGGAGCGCATGACCTTCAGCTCGGCCACGCCCTGACGGGCGACATGCATGAACTTGCCGGTCTGATCGCCGGAGAGGTCCGAACACATGTAGAGCATCGCCTGGGCGATGGTGTCGGGCTGGCCCGTCACCGGGAACTCCTCACCGCTTTCGGCCATTTCGCGATACCGCGGCAGATCCGAGGTCATCCGGGTCAACGCGCCGGGTGACATGCCCCAGACGCGGATCCCGTATTTGCGCCCTTCGATGGCTAGGTTGCGGGTCAGGCCAGCGATCCCGGCCTTGGCCGCGCCATAGTTGGTCTGGCCGAAGTTGCCCAGGAGACCCGAGGTCGAGGTGGTGTTGACCACGACGCCGCCACCATTGTCGCGCATCCATTTCCAGACCGGTTTGGTGCAGCAATAGGTGCCCTTGAGGTGCACCTTGAGCACCAGATCCCAGTTCTCTTCGGTGCCTTTGTGGAAGGTCTCGTCGCGCAGGATCCCGGCGTTGTTGATCAGGATGTCAACTTTGCCCCATTCGCCGATGGCCTGATCGAAAATCGCCTGGCCGCCTTCCATGCTGGAGACGTCATTGCCATTGGCGATGGCGGTGCCACCGGCTGCGGTGATTTCGTTCACCACCGCCTGTGCCGCGCCGATCGACGCGCCGGAGCCGTCGCGGGCGCCGCCCAGATCATTGACCAGAACCTTACAGCCCTCAGCTGCAAAGAGTTTCGCATATGCCGCGCCGAGGCCGTTGCCCGCCCCGGTGATGATGGCAACCTTGCCGTCAAGAAGTCCCATGTTTCCTCCGTTTAGATTGGTTTGAATTTGCTGTTGGGTGCTTAACCGAGTTCGGTCAGCCCGTGTTTCACCACGGTCACGCCGCGTGCCTTGACATGTGCCTCAAAGCTGATGGTGCCGCCGTCTTTCCACATGTCCACGGTGATTGTTTCGCCGGGATAGACCGGCGCGCGGAATTGTGCGGCATGGCGGCGAAAGGCGTTGGGATCCCAGTCGGCATAGGTCGACAGCACCGCCCGGCAGGTGATGCCATAGGTGCACATGCCGTGCAGGATCGGTTTGTCGAACCCGGCCTTGCGCCCGAATTCCGGGTCCGAATGCAGCGGGTTACGGTCACCGGACAGGCGGAAAATCAGCGCCTGATTGTCCCGCGTGGTGATATCCACGCTCATGTCCGGGGCCCGGTCCGGGGTGGGATGCGGTTCCGGCGCGCCATTGGTCGGGCCACCGAAATGGCCGTCGCCGCGGGCAAAGCTCATCCCGCGAATGGTGCAGACCGGATCGCCCGAGGCGTCGCGGACCACGGTTTCGCGCTGGATGATCGCGCCCTTGTCGCCTTTGTCCCAGGCGCCGATATAGCTGCTGTCGGCTGACACCTTGGCGGCAATCGGCAATGGCTTGTGGAACAGGATGTCACGGGCCGCATCGACCACCTTGACCCGGTTCAACGGAAGGGCCGGGGGGCGCGAGGAATAGCCAAAGGCGCTGGCGAAGGTCGGCACCACTTTCAGTTGCGGATCGCGGGCGGTCAGCCAGCCTTCGTTGACGAAAGCCAGCTCATCGTCACCCAGCGGATCCTCACCCATGCCGATGCCAAGCGCATAGAGCATGACCTCGCGGTCGGTATAAGAACAATCGTCACCTTTTGAGCTCATCTCAAGCAGGTCGGGATAGGGAACACCCATGTCGGTTTCTCCTCAATAGTCGTGCAGATTTGCCCAGCGTTCGCTCTGCTGGGACTGATTGCCAAAGGTCGCTTCCAGCACCCGCGAGCGCTTGATGTAGAACCCGGCGTCATATTGGTCGGTCATACCGATACCGCCGTGCAGCTGAATCATCTGCCGCGACATCTTGTTTGCCACGTCGCCGACAAAGCCCTTGGCCAGGATCGCCGCCTCTTCGGCGCCGTCGCCGCCCGCGTCGATCTCACGCACCGCATGTTCGATGACCGAACGCGCCAGTTGCAACTCCATGAACAGATCCGCCATCCGGTGCTGAAGCGCCTGGAACTGTGCCAGAATGGTGTTGAACTGCACCCGGGTTTTCAGATATTCCAAAGTGGTATCAAAGGCTTGTTGGCAAAGCCCCAGCATTTCGCAGGCGATGCCGACCCGTGCCACATCCAGCACTTTTTCCAGCGGGGCATGGGCGCCGCCGATTGTGCCGACAACCGCGTCCTTGCCGACCTTAACACCGTCGAACACCACCTTGGCGTGACCGCGAGAATCAAAGGTCTTGAGTTGTGTCCGGGTGATCCCGGCGCTGTTTGCGGGCACCAGGAACAGGGTCAGCCCATCGGTGTCGCCGGCGGCGCCAGAGGTTCGCGCCAGCACCAGGAACGCATCGGCGGCAATGCCTTCAATGACCTGCACCTTGGTGCCGGACAGGGTGAAGCCGTCGCCATCAGCTTGCGCTTGCATCGCGGTTTGGGCGGTGTTGTGGCGGGTGCCCTCATCAATTGCCAGGGTCACGATTGCCGAGCCATCGGCGATTTTCGTCAGCCAGTCGGCTTTCTGAGCATCATTGCCGATGCTCTTGATCGCGCTTGCCGCAACCAGCCCCGAGATGAACAGCGGCGAGGCGACCAGCGTCTTGCCCATTTCCTCAAGCACCAGACCCATGCCGGTCAGGCCAAAATCCGATCCGCCCTGCGCCTCGGGTACGACCATCCCGGCCCAGCCCATTTCGGCGATCTCTTTCCAGAGCGCGGGGTCGAACACCGCACCGCTGTCGCGGGTGGCGCGGAACGCTGAGACCGGTGCGCGTTTGCTCACCCATTCCTGCGCTCCGTCGCGCAGCATTTGTTGTTCTTCTGTCAATACAGCCATGGTCGCCCCTCCCTACTGGTGGTCCAGCATCCCGAGGATGCGTTTTGAAATAATGTTGGCCTGGATTTCGTAGGTGCCGCCGTAGATCGAGTTGGCCTTGTTCTGCAGCATCTGACGAGTCTGTTCTATTTCGACAGGCAGATAGTCGTCGCCCTCCCAGCCGATGCCACGATTGCCCATGATCTCCATCAGCAGCTCTTCGCGGGTCTGGATCGAGACCGAGCCCGCGTTTTTCATCACCGAGGTCGCCTCGGACGGCCCCTGTTTTGATTCCTCGACGACGCGCGCGACGGTCAGGCGCTGGGCGCGTTCCCACATCTGGTGGCGGGCGATCCGGGCGCGCAGGTCATAATCCGACAGTCGGCCCTGGTCGTCGGTGCCGATGTATTCCTTGGCCACCTCATGCACCGGGCGCAGTTCACCGACCGAAACCTTGCGGGCGCCGATGCCGTTCCGTTCGTGCTGCATCAGCCGCTTGGCGATGGTCCAGCCCTGCCGCAGGTCGCCGACCAGGTTGCCCTTTTCGACTTTCACATCGGTAAAGAACACCTCGGCAAAGGTCTGTTTGCCGGAAATCAGGGTGATCGGGCGGACTTCGACGCCGGGGCTGTGCATGTCGATCAGCAGGAACGAGATACCCTCGTGCTTGTGATCATTCGAGGTCCGCACCAGGCAGAAACACCAATCGGCATACATCGAACCGGAGGTCCAGATTTTCTGACCGTTGACCAGGTAATGGTCGCCCTTGTCCTCGGCCTTGGTTTTCAGCGAGGCGAGGTCAGACCCGGCGCCCGGCTCGGAATAACCCTGGCACCAGTTCACCGCGCCACGCACCACCAGCGGCAGGTGCTGGGCCCGCTGTTCGTCGGTGCCGAATTCCAGCAGCGTCGGTCCAAGCATGTTGACGCCCATGCCGACGATTGGGTTGAAGGCGCCGATGCGCTCGATCTCATCGTCCAGGATCATGGCCTCTTGGCGGCTCAGCCCGCCGGCGCCATATTCGGTCGGCCAGGTCGGGGTGCCCCAACCCTTGTCGCCCATCGCGGTTTTCCACGCGGCCCAATCCTCACCCTCGGGGTAGCGCGGTGCGATATCCATCAACACGTCGCGTTTGCCGGTCAGGCTTTTGGGGAAATTCTTGGCTAACCATTCCCGTGCTTCGGCACGGAAGGCAGCCAGTTGACTGTCCTGGGCGTTCATCGGTTTCGACCTTCCTTTTTCGGCGTTTCGCGACGGGCGGGCGGTGGCCCGGCCGGCGACAAATTGGTAAACCATTGCCGCGCTCCCAAGCCGTGCAGGGCGTCGCAATCCGACGGCCTGCTTTGGCAGCAACGTGGCATGGTCGATATTCAACCTGCCGGTCGGTCACTTGTAAAGTCGTCAATCCGGTTTGCCCGGTGAATGACAGATATCGGGATAAGCCTACCAGCAGGCGGCCAGAACCTCAGCCAGTCGGTCACGTTCGCGGCGGAACTCGCGGCGCGGGTCGGCGTTGAAATTCGACATCGCATTGTCGAGCATCGCAGTGACGCCGTCCGGCGAAATGCCAAGGGCGGTCAGGTCGGTGGCATGGCCAAGGGCGGCAAGGTCGCTGGTGAGGCGGTCGGCAATCACCTGCGGCAGGTCGGCGGCGGCGCGGCCCTCGATGCTCAGAGCTTCGGCCATGCCCGCCATCGCGGCGGGGTCGCGGGCGCCCATTTCGCGCAGGATCGACGGGGCGAGTGCCGAGGTTGCGGCGCCCTGTGCCAGATCGCCATGCTGATGAAACAGCGCCACCGAAAACGCATAGGTCAGCCGCGACACCCAGGTTTCCACCGGTCGGGCGCCGTCATCGACGGCTCGGTTCTGCAGCCAGGTGGCAACGCAGAGATCGCCGCGCAGTGCATCACCGTCATCACCGGCGGCCAGCGCCCGCTGCATCCCCTTGGTCAGGGTCCAGACCTGCGCGCGGTTCAGATCGGCCAGCACGTTGGCGGTGCTGGCGCCCATGTCGAGCAGGGCGCGCCAATAGGTCATCGCGACGGTGGCGCGCAGCATCGACTCGGGCGCGGTGGCCAGCGCATCGCGGTCCCAGAACAGCGCGGCGGGGCGGGTCTTGGGATCGAAATATTCCAGCCGACGGCCCAATTCCGGCGCCTTGACCGGCGATCCGCCCCGATCCTGGGCGGTGGTGCCGATGGTCAGCGCGTTGAAGATCGGCAGTTTCGGCGCCAGCAGCCGCGGGCTGATCGCCGGGCCGTCATCGGGATATTGCGTCGCCAGCGCCTCAGGGGTGCCGGTTTCGGCCAGCAGGATCGCGGTGACCCTTGCCCCCTGGATGACACTGCCGCCGCCCAACGCGATCAGCCCGTCGGCATCGACCTCACGCGCCAGCGCGGTGGCCGCCTGCACATCGGGCAGTGGCGTGTCCTTGCGCATCGCGCCAAAGACTGCGGCGATCCGGCCCTCTGCCGACGCCTGCATCCGGTCGACCAGATCCGTGCCCTCGGCCAGCGACCGCCCGGTAATCAGCAGTGCCCGGTTGATCCCGGCGCGGGCCAGTTCCGGCCCCAGCTGTTCAAGCGCGCCGTTGCCGCTGTGCAGGCGGAGGGGGCGGCTGACGGCACGGAAGTCATGGCTGATCTGGCGAGGCATGGCGGTCCTTTCTCGGGTTTCTTGCAGCATAGGCGGGTCAATCCGGATCAGCCATATCTTGTGGCGAGGCTGCAGAACCATGTTTTAGGCTTTGCCAATGTGCCGGATTGGCAGGCTCAATAGCTCGATCGCCCGGGGCGACGCCGATTTCGTGGATGCCCAGAAATTGAGAGGTGACCCGGCGAAAGGCGTCGAAATTTTCGCGAAAGCTTGACGGATCAAGACAACCCCGCGCAACATCCCTGAGGTCGGTGCCCAATGCGGCGCTCGTATCTCTAAGCGTTACAAATTCGATACAAGGGCCGGGTAGAGCCGGTCAGGTTACGACAGGAACGGAGGGAACCATGACCCGTCACACCCGAACGCTGCTGATTTCGGCCGCCGCCACCTGCCTTTTGGGCAGTGGCGCCTGGGCGAATTGCCCGGCCGTCACCCAGGCCGATATGGCCGGGGTCGCCGCAGGCAGCTATCCCCAGCAATATGATCTGGCCGATTTCGAAACCGCCGCCAATTGCAAGATGGAGTTTTCCAGCAATCCGGAGATGGCGGCGCTGAACGCTGAGATCCTCGGCAATCCGGCGCTTCCGGCCCTGGCCGATCGCCTGCCGGCAGAGCCGCTGGTGGTGGTGCCCTACGACTCGACGGGCAAATACGGCGGCACCTTCCATGCGCTGTCCAATGCCACCGAAGCCGGGACCTCGGATTTCCTGTCGGTGCGTCATGTGAATCTGGTGCGCTATTCCGACGATCTGCAAACCATTGTGCCGATGGTCGCCAAATCCTGGGACTGGAACGACGATTTCACCCAGCTGACTTTCAAGCTGCGCAAGGGCCACAAGTGGTCGGACGGCGCGCCGTTCACCTCGGCTGATGTGAAGTTCTGGTATGACAACCTGGCGCTCGATTCCAAGGTGATCGAAAAGCCGAAAGGCTATGTGCTGGTTGCCGACAAGCGGATGGAGGTTGAGACCCCGGACGCCGAAACCGTCGTCTTTAACCTGCCATCGCCCAAGCCCGGCCTGCTGGCCAGTTTCGCCACGATCTATGCCCAGGCGTTCCAGCCCAAGCATTTCCTCGGGCAATATCACCCGGATCTGAACCCCGATGCCGATGCGCTGGCGCAGAAATGCGGCTTTGACACCGGCCTCTCGGTGATTTCGGCCTATTACGGCAATTCGGACTGGACCGACACGCCGACGCCGATGCTGAACAATGCCGACAAGGTCGCCTGCCTCGGCAAAGGCACCTATCCGACGCTTGAATCCCACATCTATGTGCAGGAAACGACCGAAGGCCGCAAACTGGTCGCCAACCCCTATTTCTTCATGGTCGACACCATTGGCCAGCAGCTGCCCTATATCAGCCGCCAGGACGAACTTTATGCCAATGACAACGAGGTGCGCCTGCTGAAACTGGTGAATGCCGAGGTCGACTACAAATCGCAGTCGCTGACCCTGGCCGCCGCACCGCTGCTGCTCGACAATATGGAAAAGGGCGATTTCACCGTCCAATTGGCGCCGACCATCGCGATGCCGACCTTTTCGTTCAACGTGACCAGCGAGGATATGGCCAAGCGCGCGCTGTTCGGCAATCTCGACTTCCGCAAAGCGATGTCGCTGGCGATCAACCGGGACGAGCTGAACGAAACCTCGTTCTTTGGTCAGGGCGTGCCAAAGCAATTCGTCGCCTTCTCGCCAACCCCGAGCTTTGTCGATTCCGCGCTTGAAAAACTCTATGCCGCTTACGACCCCGACGCCGCCAAGGCGCTGCTGGATGGTATCGGCATGATCGACAAGGATGGCGACGGTTTCCGCGAATTGTCCAATGGCAGCAAGATGGTGCTGAACATCCAGTTCGCCACCCAGGGCATTGGCAGCGAAGTTGTCGAACTGGTTGCGCAATACTGGTCCGACGTCGGCGTGCAGACGACGGTGAAAGAGGTGACGCCGGATGAATATCGCTCGGCGCAATCCTCCAACCAGCTGGATGTCGGGGCCTGGGAAAAAGGCCAGCCGACAGCGATCGTGATGGGCAACAAGGAATTGTTCGTGCCACCGTTCGAGAACTACTTTGCTCACCGGACCGGGATGCTCTGGGCCGAATGGGTGGACAGCAAAGGCGCCAATGGCGTCGAGCCGCCGGCTTGGGTGAAAACGATGATGGCCGATGCGGATGCGTTCCAGGGGGCCAACCCCGGATCGCCCGAACAGGCCGCAGCGGGGGCTCGTCTGGCAAAAGCCACCGCCGAAAACCTGCTGTTCATCGGCACCGTGCAGGCGCCCAACGTGATCTATCACCGCAACGCGCTGAAGAACTTCCCCGAGTTCAAGACCCAATCCTACGAATATTACCGCACGCTGCCCTATATGCCGGCGCAATGGTATTTGTCGGAATAGTCCTCGGGCCTGACAATACCGGGCCCCTCAGGGCCGGATGAACCGACGGACCGGGCGGCGCTGAGCCATCGCCCGGTTCCCAACAAGGCCGAAGATCCGGCCAAGGGGACGACAGGGAACTGATGCTGCACTTCGCGAGATTCGCCGTGATCCGCGCCGCGATGGCGCTGTTCACCCTGCTGCTGGTATCGCTGATTGTCTTTACCTTGATGGAGCTGGTGCCGGGCACCTGCGCGGAACGCTATCTCGCCTTCAAGAACACCCAAGGTTCGGGCATTTCCATCGCTGATATCGAGGCCGAGGAACGGCGCCTGGGCCTGGACCGGCCGTTCCTGATCCGCTGGGGCAGCTGGGTCGGCAATGTCTTTGTGCATGGCGATTTCGGCGACAGCTGCATCCTGCGGCTGAACATCAACGATCTGTTGGGCGACAAATTCGCGATTTCGGCGGCGATCTGTTTCGCAGCGCTGTTATTCGCCTATCTCATAGCAATCCCGGTGGGGATCATAGCGGCCTCGTCGAAATCCGTCTTGCTGAACGGATCGCTGCGCTTTGTCAGCTACCTGGGGCTGGCGATGCCAAATTTCCTGCTGGCGCTGATGATCATGTTGGTCTCAACGGTGCTCTGGGGCGACAGCCTGACCGGGCTGTTTTCGCCCGAATACCGCGACGCACCCTGGTCGGTGGCCAAATTCCTGGATTTCCTCAGCCGGGCCTGGCTCCCGGTGTTCATCCTCGGCTGGTCGGCCACTGCCTTTGCGCTGCAAACGGTGCGGGCCTTGATGCTGGATGAGAACGGCAAGCTCTATGTCACCGCAGCACGGGCGCGCGGGCTTTATGGCCGCCGCTTGCTCTGGCGCTATCCGGCAAGGCATGCGCTGGGGCCGATCATCAATTCGCTGGGCTTTGACCTCAACCGGATCTTCAACGAATTGCCGATTGTCGCGGTGATCCTGACCCTGACCGAAGCCGGTGCGCTGCTGCTGGAAAGCCTGGCGCGGTCGAATGATCAGCAATTGGCGGGGGCGATCATCTTCATGCTGACCGCGACCATCGTGAGCCTGAATTTTCTCACCGATCTGGCGTTGGCGCTGATCGATCCGAGAGTGCGCAAATCGGTGATGGGGAGATGAGCATGTCAGACCTGCCGCAGGTTCGCACCGGGCAGGGGGGCTGTCCGCCCCCCGCCGCGACGCTGTCGCGACTCCCCCCGAGGATATTTTCGACCAGAGGAAGCGGGGGGGCGACTGCCGGGTCGTCGCTGTGCCGATGAGCCCGGCCGAGATCAAGACACCGCCGCTTGCGGGCGCCGAGGATGACGCCAGCCAGCGGGCGCGCGAGGCCTATTTCACCGCCTCGCAATATCAGCTGATCTGGGCCCGGTTTCGCCGCAACACCAGCGCGATGATCGCCGGGATCATCCTGATCGGGCTGATCCTGACCGGGATATTCGCGCCGTTCCTGTCGCCGCATGATCCCACGATCAAGGGCCGCGACAAGGATTACACCAATGGTGCGCCGCAACTGCCGAAGTTTTGCGACGACAACGGATGTTCCTGGCGGCCGTTTATCTATGGGGTCAAACGCGAGCGGTCGATCAAGACCAATTTCCGCTGGGTGACCACCATCGACACCGAGGATCGGCGTTATGTCCAGATGTTCGTGCGCGACTGGGATTATTCGATCGGGCCGGTCAAATCCAACCTGCATCTGTTTGGCGTCGACAAGGGCTTTGTCCATCTGTTCGGCACAGATGACACCGGCAAGGACATCTTTTCGCGCACCCTGCATGCGATCTATACCTCGCTGGCGGTTGGCGCGCTGGGGGTGATGATCTCCTTTGTCATGGCGCTGATGATCGGTGGCATCGCCGGGTATTTCGGCGGCTGGATCGACGGGGTGATCCAGATGGTGACCGACGCGATCCGAACCATTCCGATCATTCCGCTGTTCATGGCCATTGCCGCGTTCATTCCACAGGAATGGTCCTCCGAGATGCGGTTCTTCTTTATCTCGATCATCATCGGATTCATCAATTGGCCGACCCTGGCGCGGCGGGTGCGCACCCATCTGCTGGTCGAGCGCAATCAGGAATATGTGCTGGCAGCACAGTTGCAGGGGGCGGGCGCCGGACATATCATCCGCCGCCATCTGCTGCCCAGTTTCACCAGCTATATCATCGTCGACCTGGTGATCTCGTTTCCCTATATCGTGCTCAGCGAAACGGCTCTGTCGTTCATCGGCCTGGGGCTGAAGGACCCGGTGAATTCGCTGGGGGTGATGTTGCAGAACACGACCAGCGCCGACGTGCTGCTGAACTACCAATGGTATTTCATCCCGGTGCTGTTCTTCATCGCCCTGGTGATGGCCTTTGTCTATGTCGGCGACGGGTTGCGCGACGCCGCCGACCCTTATGCGGGGGTCAAGAAATGAGCCTGATGTCAGTCCGGGATCTGTCGATCCGTTTCCGCACCGACGAGGGCCTGGTCACGGCCGTCGAGGACCTGTCCTTTGACATCGCCCCAGGCGAAGTTTTGGGCCTGGTCGGGGAAAGCGGCTCGGGCAAGTCGGTGACCGCCAAGGCACTGATGCGTCTGAACGCCGACAACGCCGTCTATGGCCCGGCCAGCCAAATCCGGCTGACCACCGAGGCCGGGGTGACCGATGTGCTGGCGCTGAAGCGCGAGCGTGACATGGAACAGGTGCGCGGTGGCGCGGTCTCGATGATCTTTCAGGAACCGATGGCCAGTTTCGCCCCGGCGATCACGGTTGGCGAACAGATGGTCGAACAGCTGCTGATCCACACCCGGATGAGCAAAGCGCAGGCCAAGGCGCATGCCATCGACATGCTGGACCGGGTCGGCATTCCGGCGCCGGACAAGCGCTTTGACCAGTTCGCCTTTGAGTTCTCCGGCGGCATGCGGCAGCGGGCGATGATCGCCATGGCGCTGTCGACCTCGCCGAATTTGCTGATTGCCGATGAACCGACCACGGCGCTGGATGTGACGATCCAGGCGCAGGTGATCGACCTGATGAAGGATCTGGTGGCCGAGTTTGGCATGGGCATCCTGTTCATCACCCATGACCTCGGGGTGATCGCGCAGACCGCCGACCGGGTGGCGGTGATGTATCTCGGCCGGATCGTGGAAACCGGCAGCGTCCGCCAGGTGATCCGGGATCCGCGCCATCTCTACACCCGTGGCCTGATCGAGGCGCTGCCCAAGCTCGACGATCTCGACGCCGCTCTGACGCCGATCCCGGGCGATATTCCCTCGCCGCTGAACCGGCCGTCAGGCTGCGTGTTTCACACCCGCTGCGGCATCGCCCGCGCCGGTCATTGCGACCGCGAGGTGCCGCCGAGCCGCGACTTCGGCGAGGGTCACGCGGTGGCCTGCCATTACGCCGAAGCCCCGGCTGCAACCCGGCGCGAAGGGGCGGGCGCATGAGCCAGGATCCCCTGATCGCCGCCCGCGACCTCACCGTCAGCTACCCGCTGGGCCGCGGCCTGCTGGGCAGTCGGTCAAAGCTGAACGCGGTTGACGGCGTGTCGATCTCGATCCAGCGCGGCCAGTTCTTCGGCCTGGTCGGCGAAAGCGGCTCGGGCAAGACCACGCTGGGGCGGGCCTTGCTCAAGGCGGCGCCGATCAGTGCCGGCACGATCGCCTATCGCGATGGTGAGCGCAGCTTTGATCTGACCAGCCTCAAGGGCGCGGATCTGAAAGACTACCGCAAGCGCGCCCAGCTGATCTTTCAGGACCCTTACGCCGCGCTGAGCCCGCGGATGACAGTGCGCGACATCATCGCCGAGCCGCTCGAGGTGATGAGCCTGACGAAAAGCCGCGCTGAAACCGATGAGCGGGTGCGCGAGATTGCGGCGAAATGCCGCCTCAACCTCGAACATCTGCGCCGCTTCCCACATGCCTTTTCCGGCGGTCAGCGGCAGCGGATCTCGATCGCCCGGGCGCTGGTCTCGGGCCCGCGCTTCGTGGTCGCCGATGAAAGCGTCGCGGCGCTCGATGTCTCGATCCAGGCCGATGTGCTGAACCTGCTGAAACAGATCCAGGCCGATATGGGCATCGGCTTTCTGTTCATCAGCCACGACCTCTCGGTGGTCGCCCATGTCTGCGACGCGGTGGCGGTGATGTATCTCGGCCAGATCGTCGAGGTCGCCCCGACCCGCAGCCTCTTTGCCCGACCGCGCCACCCCTATACCTCGGCGCTGTTCTCGGCGATCCCGGCGCTGGACCCGGACGCGCCGAAAACCGCGGAAAAGCTTGAGGGCGAAATTCCGTCGCCGGCCAACCCGCCTGCAGGATGCAAATTCCACACCCGCTGCCGCTTTGCCCAGGACGCCTGCAAGACCAGCGTTCCAGCCCTGCGCGAGGTGGCGCCGGGGCATCGCGCCGCCTGCCATTTCGCCGCTGATTTCGACTTCTCCCGTCCCGCCGCCAGTGCCCGGTCGCCCAGATGATCAACCCAACCCAGCCGCCCGCTTCATCTTGCCAAAAATATTCCACGGGGGTCCGGGGGTGTGAAACCCCCGGTCCGGCCGCAGCCACCCGACACGCCACCGGCCCGACGCAATGACCCGACCAACCGGCCCCGGCAATGTCCTCTTTGTCACGCTCGATCAATGCGTGGCCTCAATCCTCACCGGACCGCTGGCCCCACATGTGCCGACCCCCAACCTCGACCGGCTTGCTGCCAGCGGTATCCTGTTCGAGAACCATTTCACCGTCACACTGCCTTGCGGCCCGGCCCGCGCCTCGTTGCTGACCGGGCTCTATGCGATGAACCACCGTGCAATCCGCAACGGCACCCCGCTGGCCCGCCACCACGCCACCATCGCCACCGAGGCGCGCCGGGCGGGTTATGAACCTTTGCTGTTCGGCTATACCGACATTGCCCCCGATCCGACCGGTCGCGATCCCGAGGATCCGGACCTCAGCGTCTATGAGGGGGTGGCGCCGGGCTTTCGCGAGGTGGTGGAAATGCAGATGGAGGCGGGGCGCGCATGGCCCGCCGATTTGCGCGCCAAGGGCTATGACATCCACCTGCGCGAGGACGGCTGGCCCAGCTATTACGTGCCCTCCGGCAATGGTGGCCCGCGCGATCCGGCGATCTTTGCGGCCGCAGATTCCGACACCGCTTACCTGACCACCCGGACGCTGGAGGCGCTGGACTATCGCCGCGACTTCGGCCCCTGGTTTGCCCATCTCGCCTATATCCGGCCGCATCCGCCGCTGGTCGCCCCGGCGCCCTGGAACCGGCTGATCGACGCCGCCGCTTTACCGGCGCCCAACCTTGCGGCGCCGGATCACCCATTTGTCGAGGCCTGGTTCTCGCGGCCTTCGAACCGGTCGCTGTTTCATGGCCATGACGGCGACAACCGGGCGCTGTCGCTTGCGATGCTTGCCGATCTGCGCGCCGTCTACCTGGGGCTGGTGGCCGAGGTCGACCATCATTTCGGCCGGGTTCTGGACTGGCTGGCCGCGACGGGTCAGGACCGCGACACACTGATCGTGCTGACCGCCGATCATGGCGAAATGCTGGGGGACAAGGCGATGTTCGGCAAGGAAAGCGTGTTTGACGCCGCCTTCCATGTGCCGCTGATCCTGCGGGTCCCCGGTGCCGCTGCGGGCGCCCGTGTCACCGCGCTCACCGAAAGCGTCGATGTCACCCCGACCATCCTCGACTGGATCGGCCTGGAGGTGCCGGCAGCGATGGACGGGCGTTCGCTGTTGCCGTTCGGCACCGGCATCCCGCCCGCGGATTGGCGTGACGCGCTGCTGGCCGAGGCCGATTTCGGCCATCCCCAGGATCCGACCCGGTTCATGCAGCATCTCGGCCTCAGCGAATATCAGGCGGGCGCCACGATCCTGCGCGAGGACCGCTGGAAATATGTGCATTTCGGCGGCGGGGTGGCACCGATGCTGTTCGATTTGCAAAATGACCCGGATGAGGTCAGCAACCTCGCCACTGATCCGGCCTATCTGCCACAGATCGCCCGGCTGCGCGGCAAGATGCTCGACCGGATGGCGGAACGCCGTGACCGCCGCCTGACCGGGTTGGCGCAGGGCGCCTGATCCGACACCCAACTTCCTCTGGTAAAAAATATCCTCGGGGGGGACGCGCGCAGCGCGTCGGGGGGCAGACAGCCCCCCGCGCGGTTCGAACTCAGGCCCCGGCTAAGCTCAGCCCGCCCAGGGCAGGCTAAAGGTCTTGAGGTTGGTGTAGCTTTTCATCGCCTCCACCACGCCCTCCTTGGCGCCGTTGCCGGAGTCCTTGATGCCGCCAAAGGGCGACATTTCGGTGCGATAGCCGGGCACCTCCCAAATGTTCACCGTGCCGACGTTCAGCCCGTGGATATAGCGCTGCATGCGGCGGTAATCATGGGTGCAGACGCCCGAGGACAGCCCGAAAGCCGTGCCGTTGGAAATCGCGATCACCGCGTCATCCTCATCGGGCACCCGGATCACCGGGATCACCGGGCCAAAGGTTTCCTCGCGCACCAATTCGCTGGCCGGATCGACCCGGTCCAGCACGATCGGCGGCAACAGCGCGCCGCGACGGCCCGGATGATAGAGCAGATCGGCGCCCCCCTCGGCGGCCTGCTGCACCCGGCGTTCGAACAGCGCTGCCGCCTCGGCGGAAACCACGCAGCCCAGCTCGGTCGCCGGATCCATCGGATCGCCAAAGCGGATCGCCCGGGCCCGGTCCAGCAGCAGCGGCACAAAGCGGTCGGCGACCGAGTCCTGCACCAGAATGCGTTTCACCGCGGTGCAGCGCTGGCCGGAATTCTTGGTCGCGCCGGTGACCGCCAGATCGGCGGCGCGCGCCAGGTCGTCGTCATCCAGGTCATTCAGCACAATCAGCGGGTCATTGCCGCCGAGTTCCAGCACCTTACGCGTGTAACCGGCTTTGGCGGCGATCAGCTTGCCCACCGCCACGCCACCGGTAAAGGTGATCAGCTCTGCCGCCGGATTGAGGATCATTTCATCACCGATCTCAGCGGGCCAGCCGGTGACCACCGACAGCATTTCCGGCGGCAACCCGGCTTCATAGAGGATATCGGCCAGCATCAGCGCGGTCATCGGGGTCTGTTCGGTCGGCTTCAGCACCACGCAATTGTTGGTGGCGATCGCCGGGGCGACCTTGTGAGCGATCATGTTCAACGGGTGATTGAACGGGGTGATCGCCGATATCGCGCGCAGCGGTTCCTGCAGGGTAAAGATCCGCCGTGCCTTGCCGCCCGGGGTGATGTCGCAGGCAAAGCTCTGGCCATCGTCCTGCAGGCACATCTGTGCGGTCAGGGCAAAGACATCCACCGCCCGCCCGACCTCATAGCGGGCATCGGCGCGGCTGACGCCCAATTCCAGGGTGATCAACCCGGACAGCGATTCGCGCCGCGCCGCCAGCAGGTCGGCGGCGCGCATCAGGATCGCCTGACGCTCATGCCGGGTCAGCCGGGCGCGATAGCGCGCGGCAATCGCAAAGGCCGCGCGCACCTGCGCGGCGCTGGCAGCGGGGACGGTGCCGACCACGCTGTCATCCCAGGGGTAGCGCACCTCGATCACCGCCTCGGCATCGACCTTGCGTCCGGCGATGCGCATCGGCTCATGGCGGGGCGGGGCGATGTCCTTCATGTCGCCGCCGCCATGCAGGCGAAATAGAGCGCGTCGAAATTGCGCAGCTCCGGCGCGCCGGGCAGGTCGGGCAGCGCCTGGTTGACGATGAACGGCACCACCTGTTCGGTCAGCCCGCCATGGCTGCGCAGCGGTTCCTTCAGCGCCGCCAGATCGTGGCGCTCCGCCGAGGTGCCGATGGTCATGGTTTCGCTGGAGATCATCACGATATCGCCGATCCGGTCGGCGGGCAGTTCGAACCGTGCCACCGCCGCTTCGCGGCTCATAACCGCGATCAGTTCGGGGCGTGCGGTGAGCCGGGCGATGATGTCGGCGCGGTCGGCGCCATCCGGCAGATAGGCGGTGGCAAAGCCGCCAAGCGCGCCGTGATGCACCACATAGGGGTCGGTGATCGGCAGGATCAGCCGCGCGGCACCCTGGCCCAGCCAGTCGTCAAGCAGGTCCTGCACATAGATCACATTGGGGGCGCCGCTGGCGTCATGCTTGGCTTTCATCCCATGATCGGCGGTCACCACAATGGCAGCCCCCAACGCGTCGAGCTCGCCCAGGTAGCGGTCGAACATCGCGTAAAACGCCTGCGCCTCGGCATCCTCGGGGGCGAATTTGTGCTGCACATAATCGGTGGTGGTCAGATACATCAGGTCCGGTCGCTGCTCGCGCAGCAGCTTGACCCCGGCGGCAAACACGAATTCCGATAGTTCCGCCGAATAGACCTCGGGCACCGGACGGCCCAGCCAGAGGTTGGCCGTGTCGACCCCATGTTCGGCCAGGGTGGTGGTATCGGATTTTTCCGAGGAGAAGCAGATCGCCCCCTCGGCGCCATGGGTCAGCCCGGCGCCGAGCAGCGCCCGCAGCTTGTCCTTGGCGGTGACGATGGCGACCTTGGCCCCGGCCTGCTGGAAGGCGGCAAAGACGGTCGGCGCGCGCAGGAATCGGACGTCGTTCATCATCACCTCTTCGCCGGTTTCCGGCTCGAACAGGTAATTGCCGCAGATGCCATGCACGGCGGGCGGGCACCCGGTGGCAATCGACAGGTTGTTGGGATTGGTGAAGGACGGGATCACCGAATGCGCCAGCCGGTCGCTGCCGGTCTGGCGGATCCGGGCGAGGTTGGGCATTTGCCCCGCGGCGATCGCCACCTCAAGATAGGCAGGTTCGCAGCCGTCCAGGCAGATCGCGATGGCCGGGCGCAGCGGCCAGGGATAGCTGCGGTCATTGACGGTAACCTTGGTGCGGGTGGGGGCGTTCATCGGAATCCTTTCAGATTAGGCGACAAGTTGGGCGCGGGCGGCCTTTGCGGCCTCGGGCGGGGCGGCCGAGCGGACGTCGAGTTCGGCCAGCGCCTCGGCGGCGGCGGCGCGCAGCATGATGTCCCCGTCCATCTGGCCGATACAACCGATGCGGAAGCTTTCGGCGACGGTCAGCTTGCCAGGGTAGATGATGAACCCGCGCGCCTTCATCGCGGCGTAGAACCGCGCGAAGTCAAAGGCGGGATCGGCGGGGCAAAAGAAGGTGACGATGATCGGGCTGAGCCAGGCATCGTCGAGCAAGGTTTCAAAGCCGATGGCGCGCATTCCGGCGACCACGATATCGCGGTTGTTGGTGTAGCGGGCCAGTCGCGCTGACGCCCCGCCTTCGGCCTCATGCGCCCTGAGCGCGGTCAGAAAGGCGGCGACGGCATGGGTCGGCGGGGTAAAGCGCCACTGGCCGGTGGTGTTCATCACCTGCCATTGCGCATAGAGGTCCAGCGCCAGCGAATGGCTGTTGCCTTTGGCCGCCGCCAGGGTGGATTTGCGGGCAATGACAAAGCCGAAGCCGGGCACGCCCTCGATGCATTTATTGGCGGACGAGACAAACGCCTCGACCTGGATTTCGGTCACATCCAGCGGCAGCGCGCCAAAGGCCGACATGCTGTCGACCAGCAATTCGCGCCCCGCCTGCGCCGTCACCTCAGCGATTTCCGCCAGCGGGTTCAGGATCCCTGATGAGGTTTCGCAATGGATCGCCAGCACATGGGTGATCGCCGGATCGGCGGCCAAGGCGGCGCTGACCTCGGCACCGCGCGGTGGCAGGTAATCGCCCTTGTCGATCAGGCTGCAGCCGCGCCCCAGATAGGCGAGCGTCTGCGCCGCGCGCAGCCCGTAGGCGCCATTGGCCAGCACCAGAACCTTGCCGTCACGCGGCACGAAACTGCCCAGCATCGCCTCGACACAGAACGACCCCGAGCCCTGCATCGGCACGCAGTCGTAATCGCCCCGGTCACCGGCAATCGCCAGCAGCCGTTGGCGCATCTCGGCGGTCATCGCGCGGAAATCATCGTCCCAGGACCCCCAGTCGCGCAACATCGCGCGCTTGACCTCGGCCGAGGTGGTCAGCGGCCCGGGGGTCAGCAGAAACGGCGCGCCGCTGGCAGGGTCGGCGATTCGTGCAGGTGGCATCTTGGCGGTCGGGGGCAAGGGATGGGGCATGGCAGCTCGCTCGGGCGCGACAGGGCGCTGGAGTCAGGATGGCAGAGGCTTTGCCATATGGGAAATCGTTTGTTACGATAAATACATCAGTCTGACTTATGGATATCTCCGATGCGTTACGCCCAGCTGCGTGCCTTTCATCATGTGGCCATCTGCGGCGGCTTCTCGCGTGCCGCAGCGGTGTTGAACCTGACGCAACCGGCGCTGTCTGATCAGGTCCGGCAATTGGAACAGGCCTATGACCTGCTTCTCTTTGATCGAGGTCACAGGCAGGTGACAGTGACCGCCGCCGGTGAGGATTTGCTGCGCATCACCCGGCGCATGTTCGAGGCCGAGCAGGAGGCGGGCGAATATTTGTCGCAGAACCGGTCGCTCAGAACCGGGCATCTGCGGATCATGGCCGACGCGCCGCACCACCTGCTGCGCAGCCTGGCCGCGTTTCGCGCCCGTTACCCGGGGGTGCGGATCACCCTGTCGTCGGGCAATTCCGATCAGGTGGTGGCGGCGCTGAAATCCTATGCCGCCGATGTCGGGGTGATGGGCGCGATGCCGGATGCCGCCGGGCTGACCGGGACGATCCTTTCGGCGGCGCCGATTGTTGCCTTTGTCAGCCGCGATTCCCCGCTGGCCAGGCGTCAGGACTTGCCGTTGGCCGAGCTGGTGAACCAGCCGCTGGTGCTGCGCGAGGCGGGGTCCAAGACCCGCGCCAAACTGCTCGCCGCCGCCCGCGCCGCCGGGCTGACCCTGCGCCCGGCGATCGAGGCAGAGGGCCGCGAGGCGGTGCGCGAAATCGTGGCGGCGGGCGGCGGTGTCGGCTTTGTCAGCCGGGCGGAATTCGGCTCGGACACGCGATTGGTGGCGCTGCCGCTGACCCCGCCGGACGGTTTGACGATGGAGGAGGCGGTGGTCTATCTCGACCAGCGTCGCGAGGTCCGGGTGATCCGTGCCTTTCTCGACATGGCGCTGGCGGCGGAGAGTGACCCGGCGATGGCGCCTGGATAGGGGCGCGCGCCTGCGACCATCCGGCCCGATTCAGCGGTTTGTCTTCGACATATCCACGGCTTACTCTAGGGTAACCGGAATATGACCAGCCGGGGCCTGAAGATCGGGCCCCCTGGTCAATCAATCAGACACGCGGCCAGCGCGGCGCAGCGAACAGGGGAAGTATGGGATGATGAAACAGGGTTTGGTGAGTGTGCTGGCATTTGGGATCAGCACCGGCGCGGCCTGGGCCGATTGCGACAAGGTGGTGTTCTCTGATGTCGGCTGGACCGATATCACGGCCACCACCGCCGCCTCGACGCGGGTGCTCAAGGCGCTGGGCTATGAAACCGACACCAAGCTGCTGTCGGTTCCGGTCACCTACACCGCGATGTCGCAGGGCGATATCGACGTGTTTCTCGGCAATTGGATGCCGACGATGGAAGCTGATATCGCCCCCTATCGCGACAATGGCAGCGTCGAAACCCTGCGCGCCAATCTGGAAGGCGCGAAATACACCCTGGCGGTCAATCGCGTCGCCGCCGACCTCGGGATCGGCAATTTCGCCGATATCGCCGCTCACAAGGACGCGCTTGAAGGCAAGATCTATGGCATCGAGCCGGGCAATGACGGCAACCGGCTGATCCTCGACATGATCAATGGCAATGCCTTTGGCCTGACCGGGTTCGAGGTGGTCGAAAGCTCGGAACAGGGGATGCTGGCGCAGGTGAAACGCGCAACCGAAAAGGGCGAGCCGGTGGTGTTCCTGGGCTGGGAACCGCATCCGATGAACGCCAATTTCGATCTGACCTATCTGCAAGGCGGTGATGATTTCTTTGGCCCCAATCTGGGCGGTGCGACAGTGTTCACCAACACCCGCAAGGGGCTGGCGGGCGAATGCCCCAATCTCGGCGCCTTCCTCGGCAATCTTTCCTTCACCCTGGCGATGGAGAACGAGATCATGGGCGCCATCCTCGACGATGGCAGCGACCCTGAAAAGGCGGCAGAAGCCTGGCTGAAGGCGCATCCCGAGGTCTGGATAGTCTGGCTGGACGGGGTGACGACCGAGGCGGGCGGCGACGCCGTCGCGGCGCTGACGGCCAGCTTCGAGTAAATGCCGATGCGGAGCCGTTCGCGCCCCTGGCCGCCGTGCGCATTGCGGCGGCCAGGGGCGTCGCAATGGCCAATGGTTGCCCCGACAGCTGGCGCACCATGCTCGGCTGGTTGACCGACACCAAGATCCCGGTCGGCAAATGGGCCGGGGCCGGGTTCGACTGGCTGGAGCACAAGGGCGGCTTTGCCTTTGACGCGCTGGCGGATGCGCTGGAATCGCTGATCGACGGGTTGCTCTGGGCGCTGCAAACCCCGCATCCGCTGATCATCATCGCCCTGTTCACCGCGCTCACCTGGGGGCTGCAACGCCGCTGGCAGACCTGCCTGCTGGTGGCTGCCGGGTTCCTCTTTATCCTCAACCAGGGGTACTGGGAGGAAATGACCGAGAGCCTGACCCTGGTGATGTCGGCCTGCCTGGTCTGCATGGGCATCGGCGTGCCCCTTGGCATCGCCGCCGCGCATCGCCCGCGCGCCTATGCCTGGATGCAGCCGGTGCTCGACCTGATGCAGACCCTGCCGACCTTTGTCTACCTGATCCCGGCGATCGTGTTCTTTGGCATCGGTATGGTGCCCGGGCTGATTGCCACGGTGATCTTTGTGCTGCCGGCGCCGATCCGGCTGACCCATCTCGGGGTGTCCTCGACCCCGAAACCGCTGCTTGAAACCGCCGCCGCCTTTGGCGCCACCCCGGGTCAGACACTCTGGAAGATCGAATTGCCCTTCGCGCTGCCCCAGATCATGGCCGGGCTGAACCAGACGATCATGCTGTCGCTGTCGATGGTGGTGATCGCGGCGTTGGTCGGGGCTGACGGGCTCGGGGTGCCGGTGGTGCGGGCGCTCAACCAGGTGAACACCGCGCTTGGCTTTGAAAGCGGCTTTGTCATCGTGGTGGTGGCCATCGTGCTCGACCGGATGCTGCGGGTACGGGGCAGGGGGCGCAAATGAGCGCGGTGATCTTTGACAAGGTCTCGGTGGTGTTCGGGCCACGCCCCGAGGCGGCGCTGCCGCTGATCGACCAGGGTCTGTCGCGGGAAGAGGTGCAGGCAGAGACCGGGCAGGTGCTGGGGGTGCATGATTGCTCGCTGACCCTGAAGCGGGGCGAAATCCTGGTGTTGATGGGGCTGTCGGGATCGGGCAAATCGACGCTGCTCAGGGCGGTGAACGGGCTGACCCCGATCAGCCGTGGCCGGGTCACGGTGCGCGATGGCGATTGGTCCTGCCAACTGCCCGATGCCGGGCCCGAGGCGCTGCTGCATCTGCGCCGCGATTGCGTCGCCATGGTGTTTCAGCATTTCGGCCTGCTGCCCTGGCGCAATGTGCGCGACAATGTCGGTCTGGGGCTGGAACTGGCCGGGCTTGACCGGGCCGAACGCGACCGGCGGGCCGAGGAAAAGCTGGCCCTGGTCGGGCTCGGCGACTGGGCCGATCGCAAGATCTCGGAATTGTCGGGCGGTATGCAGCAGCGCGTCGGTCTGGCCCGGGCCTTTGTCACCGATGCGCCGGTGCTGTTGATGGACGAACCGTTCTCGGCCCTCGATCCGCTGATCCGCAGCCGCTTGCAGGACGAGTTGCTTGAGGTACAAACCCAGCTGCGGCGCAGCATCCTGTTTGTCAGCCATGACCTCGACGAGGCGTTCAAGCTCGGCGACCGGATCGCGATCCTCGATGGCGGGCGGATCGTGCAATGCGGCACCCCGGCCGAGATCATCGCCCGCCCGGCGACCACGCATGTGGCCGATTTTGTCGCCCATATGAACCCGCTGGCGGTGCTGACCGCGCGGGATGCGATGTCCGCCACACCGCCAAAGACCCCGGCGGCCATCACCCTCGCCGCCGCCATCGCCGCCGACGCACCGCTGACCGACGCCATCACCGCCCTTGCCGCCGCGCCGGGCCCGCTGGCGGTGCAGGCGGGCGGTGCCATCATCGGCCAGATCACCGCCCAGGATATCGTCACCGCCCTGGCCCGCTAATCCGCGCCCCCCGCTTCCTCTGGTCCGAAATATCCCGGGGGTGAGGCCGCAGGCCGAGGGGGCCGCGCCCCCTTTCCCTTGCCGTCCGAATCCGCAACACTGCCGCCGAACACAGGAGCCCAACATGTCCACAATTCTCAGCGAACGCACCGGTGCAAGGGTGCTGGTCGACCAGCTCAGCGCCCAGGGCGTCAGCCATGCGTCTTGCGTGCCTGGCGAGAGCTATCTCAGCGTGCTGGACGCGCTGATCGACTCCGGTGTCGATCTGCTCACCTGCCGCCAGGAGGGGGGGGCTGCGATGATCGCCGAAGGCTGGGGCAAGCTGACCGGGCGGCCCGGCATCTGCTTTGTCACCCGTGGCCCCGGCGCCACCAATGCCGCCGCTGGCGTGCATGTGGCGGCGCAGGACTCGACCCCGATGATCCTGTTTGTCGGCCAGGTCGCGCGCGGCATGAAACACCGCGAGGCGTTTCAGGAACTGGATTACAGCGCGGTCTTTGGCTCCGTCGCCAAATGGGTGGTGGAAATCGACGATGCCGCCCGGATCCCGGAGCTGGTCGCCCGCGCCTTTCGCGTCGCGATGCAGGGCCGTCCCGGCCCGGTGGTGGTGGCGCTGCCCGAAGACATGCTCGACGATGTGGTCAGCGTCGCCGATGCGGCGCGGGTCACCCCGGTCGAGACGGCGCCGACCGGCGCCGATGTGGCCCGGCTCGGCGATCTGCTGGCCGGGGCCAAACGCCCCTTCGCCATTTTCGGCGGTTCGCGCTGGGACAGCGCTGCGGTGGAGAGTTTCACCGGGCTCTGCGAGCGCTATGCGATCCCCTTTGCCGCCGCGTTCCGCCGCGCCGGGATGTTGCCGGCACAGCATCCCAATTACGCCGGCGACCTCAGCCTTGGCGCCAATCCGCAGCTGCTCAAGGCGATCACCGAGGCCGATCTGGTGCTGGTGATGAACAGCCGGATGTCCGAAATTTCCTCGCAGAGCTACAGCCTGCTGCCGATCCCCTCGGGCGACCAGACCCTGGTGCATATCCATGCCGATGCGGATGAGATCGGTCGGGTCTATCAGCCCGCCCTCGGCATCAACGCCACCCCCCGGGGCATGGCGCCGTCGCTTGACGGGCTGGCGCCCGAAGCGCCGCATCAGGGCGAATGGGTGGCCGCGGCCCGCGCCGCCTATCTCGACTGGTCAGAGACCGCCGAGCCCAACCCCGGGGCGCTGCAAATGGGCGAGGTGCTGTGCTGGATGCGCGATCAGCTGCCCGACGACGCGATCCTGACCAACGGGGCTGGCAATTTCGCGATCTGGCTGAACCGGTTTTACCGCTTCCGCCGCTTCAACACCCATCTGGCGCCGACCAGCGGCTCGATGGGCTATGGCTTTCCCGCCGCTGTCGCTGCGAAACGTGCCCATCCCGAGCGGACCGTGGTCTGCTTGGCGGGGGACGGCGATTTCATGATGACCGGGCAGGAATTTGCCACCTGTATGCATCATGACATCCCGGTGATCGTGGTGCTGGTCGACAATGGCATCTATGGCACCATCCGGATGCACCAGGAGCGTGAATTCCCTACCCGCATCAAGGCCACCTCCCTGACCAATCCCGATTTCGCGGCCCTGGCGCAGGCCTATGGCGGCTTTGGCAAGCGGGTGGAACGGGCCGAGGATTTCGCCGCCGCCTTTGCCGAGGCGCAAGCCAGTGGCAAACCGGCGATCCTGCATCTGATCCTCGACCCCGAGGCGCTGTCACCCAGCGCCACGATCACCAGCCTGCGCGCCCGCTAGGCGCGCGGCTGGCAACCGGCTCAATCCGACATCTTGCCGTGCTGCATGTTGCCGTTGCCCATCTTGCCATGACCCATGCCCATTGCGGCATCCGGCTTGCGGTTCAGATCGACGGGGATCTCGACGGTCATTTCGCCGGATTTCTCAAACACCAGGGTGACGGTGATCATGTCGCCCTGATTCATCGGCCGGTTCAGCCCCATGAACATGACATGGTCGCCGCCGCGGGCCAGCTTGGCATCGCCTCCGGCGGGCAGCGGAAAGCCATCCTCGTCTTGGCGCATCTGCATCACCCCGTTGCCGGCGTCGATATGGGTGTGCAATTCGACCCGCTGGGCAATGTCGGAGCGCGCGTCGATCAGGCGATCATCGGCGCTGCCGGAATTGTGAAGGGTCATGAAGGCGGCGCCGGATTTGGCCATGGCTGAGGAGGCGCGGGCATAGGCGCCCTCGACCTGGATATCCCCGGCCAGGGCGGAAAGCGGGGTCAGCACCAGCGCCACGGCAAGTGCGGTGCGTTTCAAATGGCGAATTGGCATGTGATCAGTCCTGTCTGTCTGTCTGTTTGTCTGTGCCTGAGAGGCGAATTCGATGGTCGTTCAGGACAGGACAGGCGGCCCCCGGGCGCTGGGCGCCTCTGCTGCTGGCGTGTGGGCGGTGATTATGTCGAGTGCCAGAAAGATCCGGCGCTGGCTGTCGAGCGGGACAATGACCGGCGCTTGCACGGCGATCGCCTGCAGCAGCAGAAAGGCATTGTCGGGGCAGAGATGCGCCGGGCCGATCGGTTGCCCGGCGGAATCGAGCGCCACCATGACGGGGCCGCTGCCGGTGCAGAGCTCGGCCCAGCCCGCGGCGCCAGGCTGGCCGCGCGCAATTGCCGCCGCCTGACCGGTCAGGGTCAGGAGCGCGACAAGCAGCAGGGCAAAGGCAGGGCGCAGAAGCATGCGCCGGTTTTACGGGTTTGGCCGGTCAGGGTCACGCGACAAATGGAAACAGCCCCGGCCGATCGGCACGGGGCTGCTCAAGTCCGGGATCGGCATCGGCCTCAGGCGGCGGGTGCGGCCTGCAGCTTGGCGATCTCTTTCTTCACTTTCAGCGCGGCGGCGGAAAGTTCAGTGTCTTTGGCCTTGGCCAGAAACTTGTCCAGCCCACCGCGGTGATCGACGGTGCGCAGCGCGGCGGCGCAGATCCGCAGCTTGACGGTGCGGCCCAAGGCCTCCGAACGCAGCGAGACGTCGTTCAGGTTCGGCAGGAACCGGCGGCGGGTTCTGTTTTTGGCATGGCTGACATTGTTGCCCGTCATCGGGCCTTTACCGGTCAGTTCGCAGCGGCGCGACATGGCTATAGTCCTCGAACATGCGCGGGCGGATGATGCCCTGATGCAAATGAAACGGCGCCGCGTTTGCGACGCCCGGTGAATTCTGTCCGCGCTCTCTATGGGCTATTGGGGCGGAGGTCAAGGCCCGCTCGCCGGGAATCCGCAGCGCGCCTGTCCCATGGCGATCAGCCGGGAGAGTCCACCCAGATCATCCGCCCGGGTCCGCACGCGGGTCCAAGCGGTGCGCCGTTGCACGGCGCATGCCTTTTTGTGCGGTGTCGGTCCTGTGGACCGCCCCCGCGCGGCCTCCGGCGGGGATATTTGGAACCAGAGGAAGCGGCAGGTGGAGCAGGCCCGAGGTCCAGCCCCCTGCGTCTGGCAGGGGGCCTTCCCCTGGTGCGATCATCGGCGTCCCCGCCTGTACCGCCAAACCAGCGAACCCGATTCGGGTTAACAATCCTTTGCTTCCTCTGGTCTCAAATATCCCGGGGTTTGGGGCAGAGCCCCAATCGCGCGCAGCGCTTCAATACCCGGCGGCGCGGTCGACCCGATGCAGCAGGTCTTCGCCAGCCTCGCTGCGGCGGATGTTTTCGGCGATCACCCGTGCCGCGCTCTCGGGGCGGGTTTCCGCGGCGACATGCGGGCTGACGGTGACCTGCGGATGCGCCCAGAACGGATGCGCGGGAGGCAGCGGCTCCTGGCGGAAGACATCCAGCGTCGCATGGGCGATCTGGCCGCTGTCCAGCGCGGCAATCAGCGCGTCATCGTCGATCAGCGCGCCGCGCCCGGGGTTGAGGAGCACCGCGCCCCGGGGCAGCTGGGTCAGGGCGGTGGCATCCAGCAGCCCCTCGGTGGCCGGTGTCAGCGGCAACAGCAGCACCAGGATCGCCGATCCGGCAAGGGTTGTCGCCAATCCCTCGGCGCCGTGCCGACAGGTCAGGCCGGGCACATCGTGGGCCCGGCGGCTCCAGCCGGTGACAGGAAAGCCGAGCCCGGCCAGCGCCTGTCCACAGGCCTGGCCCAGCTCGCCGAGTCCGAGGATGCCGATGGGCCGGGCATGGGCCAGGGGTGGCACCTGTGGCGCCCAGGTCCCGTCTTGCTGCGCCAGCAGCCGGTCAAGCCCGAGGTGATGGCGCAGCACCTGGCCACAGACCCACTCCACCATGCCCTGTCTGAGGCTGCCGTCGACCATCCGACACAGCGGCTGGGTCAGGGTCGGGTTGTCGACGATGCCCTCAACCCCGGCCCAGAGGCTGAGCACCGCCCTGGCACGGGTGAAGGGGCGGAAATCCCGCAGCCCGGCATGCGGTGCATAGACGATGTAATCGACACCTTCCGGGGTCAAATCCGGCGCCGGATTCGGACACAGCGTTACATCGTGCAGCCCGGCCTCGGCCAGCGCGGTGCGCAATGGCGCCTCATAGAGCGGCCAAAGGTCGGGCGCGGCGGCGAACAGGACAGTGACCATCAGCGGCGGCTGCGCGGGCGGTGGACATGGGCGCTTTGCGCGACGCCAAAGCCGATCAGCAGAACCACCATCGCCGAGCCGCCATAGGACACCAGCGGCAGCGGCACCCCGACCACCGGCGCCAGCCCCATCACCATCGACATGTTCACCGCAAAGAACAGAAAGAAGGTCATCGCCATGCCCAGGGTGACCAGCGATCCATAGCGGCTGGCATTGGTCAGTGCCGAATGCAGGCAAAAGGCGATGATCAGCGCATAGAGCACCAGCAACGCCCCGGCGCCGACAAAGCCGAATTCCTCGGCCAGGGTGGTAAAGATGAAATCGGTGTGCTTTTCCGGCAGGAAGTTCAGCCGCGACTGGGTGCCCTGCATGAAGCCGCGCCCGGTCCAGCCGCCCGATCCCAGCGCGATCTTGGACTGGGTTATGTGATAGCCGGCGCCGAGCGGGTCATTGGAGGGGTCAAGAAAGGTGTCGATCCGGCGGAATTGGTAATCCTGAAGCATCTGCCAATCGGTGCCGCGCGACTGGAACACCGCCGTCACCAGCCCGCCCGCCGCCGCCAGCACCGCTGCGAAATAGGCCCAATGCACCCCGGCAAAGAACATCATCGCGCCGCCCCCGGCCATCAGCAGGATGGCGGTGCCGAGGTCGGGTTGACCCAGCACCAGCGCCGTTGGCGCCAGGATGATCAGCACCGGCACCGCCACCCAGAGCGGATGCGACACCCGGCGCAGTGGCAGCCAGTCGTAATAGGCGGCCAGCAGCATCACCAGGGTGACCTTCATCAGTTCCGAGGGTTGCAGCCGCACGAATCCCAGATCGATCCAGCGCTGTGCGCCCATACCGATGGCACCAAAGAATTCCACCGCCAACAGCATTGCCAGGGCGCCGAGATAGGCGACGCCCGAGACATTGCGCCAGAACCAGATCGGCACCATCGCCACGGTGATCATCAGGGAAAAGCCGATGAGGAAACGCTTGATCTGTGCCTCGGACCAGGGGGAGAAGGAGCCGCCCGCCACCGAATACAGCATCAGGAAGCCGACACAGGCGACGGCGGTCAGCAGCAGCGCCAGCGGCCAGTTCAGGTAAAGGATCTTGCGAAAGCCGCTGGGCGTCGCCTGAACCGAATATTCCAGATAGCTCATGCGCGGCTCTTTCCATTCACGTCCTCGGGCGGGCGCAGTTCCCGCAGCCGCTCTTGCTGGGCGCGGATGCGGCCGCGGTCCTTGGACGGGTAGGCCGACAGCGGCGGGTCGTCGCCATAGAGCGCTTGCAATGTGACGTCGCGGGCGATCGGCGCCGCCGTGGTCGAGCCACCACCGCCATGTTCCACCACCACCGCCACCGCGATCCGGGGCGCGTCATAGGGGGCGAAATCGACAAACAGCGCATGGTCGCGCCGGTCCCAGGGCAATTGGTCGTTGCTCGACACCCCGCGGGCGCGTTCGGCGGCGGTGATGTTGCGCACCTGGCTGGTGCCGGTCTTGCCCGCCATCCGCATGGTGTCTTCGGCAATACGGTTGGAATAGGCGGTGCCACGACGGTTGTTGGAGACCTGAAACATCGCCTTGCGCACCTGCCGCAGGTTGTTTTCGTTGAGTCCCAGGCTGGCCCCGGCGCCGGAGGGTTGTTCGACGGCGTCGATGGATTTGATGATTCGCGGCGACACCGCCCGCCCGGTGGCGATCCGCGCCGTCATCACCGCCAGCTGCATCGGCGAGGCCAGCACAAACCCCTGACCAATGGCCGAGTTGACGCTGTCACCAATCAGCCAATCCTCGCCGCGCACCTGCTGTTTCCAGGCCTTGGTCGGGGCCAGCCCCTGCGCCACTGCTGACAGCGGAATGTCATGGCGCACGCCGATGCCCAGCCGCCGCGCCATTTCCGAAATCCGTTCGATGCCGATTTCCAGCGCCAGCTCATAATAGTAGACGTCACAGCTTTCGCGCAGCGATTGTTCCAGATCGACATGGCCGTGCCCGCCACGTTTCCAACAGTGAAAACGGCGGTCGCTGACCTCAAGGTAACCGGGGCAATACTGGGTGTCATCGGGCTTGATCAGGCCGCTTTCCAGCGCCGCCAGTGCGGTCACCATCTTGAAGGTCGATCCGGGCGGATAGGCGCCCTGCACCGATTTGGCCGCCAGCGGGCGATAGGGGTTTTCGGTCAGCCCCTTGTAATCGGCCACCGAAATGCCGCTGACAAACAGGTTGGGATCAAAGCTGGGCGATGAGGCCAGCGCCAGCAGATCACCGGTCTCGCAATCGATCACCACCGCCGAGGCGCTGTCCTCGCCCAGCCGGGCCTGCACATAGTTTTGCAGGCGGTGGTCGATGGTCAGTTGCAGATTGGCGCCTTCAAGCCCCTCGCGCCGCGACAATTCCCGCATCACCCGCCCGGTGGCGTTGACCTCAAGCCGTCGCGCCCCGGCCTTGCCGCGCAGCTGCGATTCCATCTTGGCCTCGATCCCGACCTTGCCGATCTGGAAACGCGGGATCCGCAGCAGTTGGTCCGGGTCTTCGATCCGGTTCAGGTCGTAATCGCTGACCGGCCCGACATAGCCGACCACATGGGCCAGATCCGCCGCCAGCGGATAGACCCGGCTGAACCCGACCTCGGGGGTGACGCCGGGCAGGGCCGGGGCATTGACCGCCACGCGCGAGATATCCTCCCAGGCGACCCGGTCCGCCAGGGTGATCGGCAGGAACGGGGCCGAGCGTTTCATCTCGGTCATTGCCTTTTCAAGCTCATCGGGGTCGAGTTCGACCAGCCGCGACAGCCGGGCGATGACCGCGTCGACGTCACCGGCATCCTCGCGCACCATGACAATCCGATAGGTCTGCTCGTTGCGTGCCAGAATACGCCCGTTGCGGTCGAAAATCTCGCCCCGGGCAGGCGGGATCAGCCGGATGTTCACCCGGTTCTCTTCGGCCAGAAGACGAAATTCATCGGCCTGATCGACCTGCATATAGCGCATCCTGAAGCCCAGCACGCCCATCACGCCCAGCTGACCGGCCGCCAGGATCAGCCCGCGCCGGGTGATCTTGCGGCTGCTTTCCAGCCGGTCCTGTGGGCGCGGCCGTCTCATATCCGACTTCCCAGCGCGGCGGCTTCGCCGGGGCTCTGCTTGCGCAACCCGAACAGCAGGACCGAGGCCAGCACCACCAGCGGATAGATCGCGGCGCTGACCACCAATTGCATCAGGTTCAGGAACAGCGGCGGCAGGTCGGTGACAAAGACCACCAGCAGCACCCGATAGCCGATCACCACCCCGGCCATCGCCACGCTTGCCGCCAGCCATTCGGCGGCAAAGGGCAATTCGCGCATCGCCCGCCCGCGGCCTTTCAGCCATTCGCAGCCCAGCACCACCAGCGCCGCCATCAGCCCGGGCGGGCGCTGCAGCATCAGATCCGACAGCAGCATCAGCAGCGCCACGATCAGCAACGGCGCATAGGCGGGTCGCCGGATCGTCCAGGCAAAGATCAGCGCCAGCAGCAGGTCCGGCCCGGCCCAGCGACGCGGCGCGGTTTCCAGCGGCATCAGGTCGATCAGAATGATGGCAAGGCCGATCAGCGCAAAGCTCAGCCGCATCAGCCAGAGCCGCGCGGCCCCGGTTCTGAGGACCAGATCAGCCATTGTTGGGCTCGCTTGCGGCCTCGGCATTGCTCTGCGGTTGGGCCTCGGGCCGGGTTGCCGGGGCCACCATGGCGCCGGGATCGGTGACGATTTCGGTGCCCAGATGGCGCAGCACCCGTAGAAATTCCAGCCGCTCGTAATCGGCGGCCAGGCGCACCCGCAGGCGGCCACCGGAATCCTGTGCCACCTGGCCGACCAGCAGCCCGGCGGGGAACACCCCGCCATCGCCGGAAGAGATCACCCGGTCGCCGGGGCGCACCTGATCGGGGTCTTCGAGAAAATCAATCGGCGGCACGGCGGTGTTGTCGCCCGCCAGCATCGCCCGCTGGCCCGAGGGCTGAATGGTCACCGGTATCCGGCTGGAGGTGTCCGTCAGAAGCAGCACCCGCGCCGTGCTTTCGCCCACGCCGGAGATCCGTCCGACCAGGCCGATCCCATCCATCGCCGCCCAGCCGTCGACGATGCCATCGCGGCTGCCGACGTTCAGCATCACCGATTGGCGAAACGGCGAGCCGCTGTCGGCCATCACCACACCGGTGACATAGGTCAGCCGGGGATCCAGTCGCACATTGTTCAGGTCGAGCAGCCGGGCGTTTTCCTGTTCCAGCTGCAACGCCGCTTCCTTCCAGGCCTTCATCTGCTGCAATTCGCGCCGCAATTCGCGGTTCTGGTCGCGGATCCGGTCATAGGATTGGAAATCGCGCAGGGTGTTCACCGCTGCCGTCACCGGGGCCATCATCCAGTCGAAATTGGGCAGCAGCCGATCCGCCACCTGGGCGCGGAACCGATCAACCCGGGGGCTGTCGATACGCCAGACCAGAAAGATCGACAGCAGGCACAGAACCAACACCCCGACCAGCAAACGCCGGAGCGGAGCGACATAATCCTCGTCCTGTCCTCGGTTCCTGGCCATCGGTTCCCTTCACCTGACGCCCAAATCTCCCGCCGCATGGCGCCGGGTCAGGGCGTTGGCGCGAGTCTTGTCGGCTTAGCTGTCGTAGTCAATCGCGTGACGCAATTGTGCTTCGTATTCCAAGGCTTTGCCGGTTCCCAGTGCGACGCAATTCAAACTTTCGTCAGCGATCGAGACCGGCAGCCCGGTCTGTTCGCGCAGCGCCAGGTCGAGATCGCCCAGCAGCGCGCCGCCGCCGGTCAGCATCACCCCGCGGTCAACGATATCGGCGGCCAGATCCGGCGGCGTCGCTTCAAGCGCGATCATCACCGCCTCACAGATTTGCTGCACCGGTTCCGACAACGCCTCGGCGACCTGGGCCTGGGTGATTTCGGTTTCCTTGGGGATGCCGTTCAGCAGGTCGCGGCCGCGAATGAACATCGATTGACCGCGCCCGTCATCGGGCATCCGCGCGGTGCCGATCGAGGTCTTGATCCGCTCGGCGGTGGATTCGCCGACCAGCAGGTTATGCTGACGGCGCAGGTAGTTGACGATCGCCTCGTCCATCCGGTCGCCGCCGACGCGGACCGAACGGGCATAGACGATATCGCCCAGGCTCAGCACCGCCACCTCGGTGGTCCCGCCGCCGATATCGACGACCATGTTGCCGGTCGGATCGGTGATCGGCATGCCGGCGCCAATCGCCGCCGCAATTGGTTCGGCAATCAGCCCGGCCCGGCGCGCGCCCGCAGACAGCACCGACTGGCGGATCGCGCGTTTTTCCACCGGGGTGGCACCATGCGGCACGCAGACGATGATCTTGGGCTTGGAAAAGGTGGTGCGTTTGTGAACCTTGCGGATGAAATGCTTGATCATCGCCTCGGCGGTGTCAAAATCCGCAATCACGCCTTCGCGCATCGGGCGGATCGCCTCGATGCTGCCCGGGGTGCGGCCCAGCATCAGCTTGGCATCCTCGCCGACCGCCAGCACCTTTTTGACGCCGTCCTTGACGTGGTAGGCCACGACAGAAGGTTCGGACAGAATAATCCCACGCCCTTTGACATAAATCAGCGTGTTCGCGGTTCCGAGGTCGATTGCCATGTCGGCTGCAAACAGCCCCGGCATCTTGTCGAAAAGTCTCATATTAATTTTGTCCTGAGTGCCCGTTTCCCCAACGTGCCCGCGACTCGGGGTGGTGCGGACAAGATGTTGTTATAGGCGGGGGGGGCCGGGCGTGAAAGGGAAACGTGGCTGCACATCAGCGTGATACCGCCAGTCCTGGCCGGGGCGGGGGGGGGGCGCCGCCGGGCTCAAACTCGGTGCCTCAGCAGCGCATCGACCCAGGCGGGGACGGTTTGGCTGGCCGGGCCGATGATCGCGCGGGCGAAATCGCTGCGCACCGCCGAGGCTTCGAGGTTGATCTCAAGCGTATCGGCCCCGGCCTGATCGGCGGCGCGCACGAACCCGGCCGCCGGGTAGACCTGGCCACTGGTGCCAATCGCGACGAAGAGGTCGCACCCCGTCAGATGCGCCTCGATCTCCTCCATGTGATAGGGCATTTCACCGAACCAGACGACATCGGGCCGGGTCGGGGCATCGGCGCAGCGCGGGCAAGCGGTGGCGAGGTCGAGGCGGCGCTCGAACGGCCAGCCCCAGCGGTGGCCACAGGCGTTGCACAACAGCGCGTCCAGCACCCCATGCATATGAATCACCGCGCTGGCGCCGCCGCGTTCGTGCAGCCGGTCGACATTCTGGGTGACGATCACCACCTCGCCTGGATAGCTGGCTTGCAGATGCGCCAGCGCCAGATGCGCCGCGTTCGGCTGCACCTCACGGTGCTTGCCGCGCCGCATGTTGTAGAAATCGATGACCATCTGCGGATCGCGAGCAAAGCCCTCGGGCGTCGCCACATCCTCGATCCGCTGGTTTTCCCAAAGCCCCCCGGCGCCGCGAAAGGTGCCAAGCCCACTTTCCGCCGATATGCCGGCCCCGGTGAGGATCACGATCTTGTCCATGTCGCCTCCGTGGCCCAAAAGGTTGCTGAACGAGCCCTGCCTCGACAGGGCTTTGAGAACATGGTTCACCCTTTGGGCCGCGCCGACGGGGGTGAGGATGCGCGGGACGGACGAGACGAGCGGGCCGTGGTTCACTCTGACAATAGCCGCCAACCACCTCGCCAGACCACCCCGGTTTTGCGTGCCGCATGACGCGGAGAGACGATCCACGGGGCACATGTCGAGCCGCCAAAGGACGGCGCGATCAGGCGAAACGGCCCTGATGCGGGGACAGCCTTCCTGATAAGCGACTGTTTCGGCACCCTGTTAGGCAATCCGCCGCCGTGGCGACAGGATGATCAGGGTCAGCGTCAGGCTGATCCCGGCGCAGGCGGCGATGACCAGCAGCATCGGCACTGCGGTTCCGTCAAAGAACAGCCCCGAGACCAGGATCATCAGCCCGCCCGCCAGCATCTGCAAGGTGCCGCCCAGGGACGAGGCCAGCCCGGCGATATCGCCATGCTCGTCCAGCGCCAGAACCATCGTCGTCGGGATCACCAGGCCGAGGCAGGCATTGCCGAGGAACAGCCCGGCGATGATCGTGTAGAGCCCGGCCAGACCGGACAACGCCAGCAGGGCCAGGGTGGCGGTGCTGAGGCAGAATCCGATCACCGCCAGGCGGATCACCTTTGCCACCCCGAGCCGCATGCCCAGCGGGGCCGCCACTTGCGAGGCTGAGAAAAAGCCGATGGCATTGATTGCGAAGGCGATGGAGAACCCGGTCGGGCTCAGCCCGAATTCACCGGAATAGACAAAGCTGGCCGAGGCGATGAAGACAAAGAAGCTGGCCATGCCGAAACCGCCGATAAAGGTCAGCCCCATGAACAGCGGATCGCGCAGCAGCACCCCGGCGCCGCGCCGCATATTGGTCAGGTTCACCGGCACCCGGCGCTCACGTGGCAGGGTTTCGGGCAGCGTCGTCGAGGCCAGCACCAGGCTGATCAGCGCCAGCCCGGCCAGCACACCGAACACCGCCCGCCAATCGGCCACCGCGATCACCCCGGCTCCGGCCAGCGGCGCCAGCATTGGCGAGACCGAGATGACAAGCATCAGCATCGCCATCAGCCGCGTCGCCTCGGCCCCGGTATAGCGGTCGCGGATCACCGCCCGCGTGACCACCATCAGCGCCGCGCCGCCCAGCCCCTGCAGCGCCCGCCAGAGCGCCAGGCTGGTCACATCCCCGGCGCTCATCGCGCCCAGCGACCCGGCCAGGAACACCGCCAGCCCCAGCAGGATCGGCGGTTTGCGCCCGGTCTGATCCGACATCGGGCCATAGAACAGCTGGCCCAGGCCGAAGGTGGCGAAATAGGCGGTCAGGGTCATTTGCACCTGCGCTTCGCTGCTGCCCAGATCGAGGGCGATGCGGGGCAGGGCGGGCAGATACATATCGACCGCAAACGGGCCAATGAGGCCAAGCAGGCCGAGGACTATCGCCAGGCGAAGCATGTCGGAGCCTTTCGGGCGCACGGGGCGGCAAGCCGCGGGCATGGGCGGGAGCGGGGGGGCCGAGTCGCCGCGCAAGCTATGTTCGACGCCCGGGAATGCCAAGGCCGCGACGCCCGCAAGCTTGCGATGCGGCGCAAAAGGTGGTTCTGCTGCTGCCAGTCCCGTCAAAGGAAACATCATGCCCGATCCCACCCTTCTGGTTACCATGTTTGCCCTGCTGCTGGTGATTGGCGCCTTTGCCGGGGTGCTGGCCGGGTTGCTCGGGGTTGGCGGTGGCATCGTTCTGGTGCCGGCATTCTTTTACGCCTTCACCACCCTCGGCTATGGCGGGCCGAACCTGATGCAGATCTGTCTGGCCACCTCGCTGGCCACCATCGTGGTCACCTCGCTCAGGTCGCTGCATTCGCACAATCGCAAGGGCGCGGTCGATTGGGATATCCTAAAAACCTGGGCGCCAGGCATCGTCATCGGCGCGGTGCTGGGGATGCTGGTCGCCGCCTCGGTGCGCTCGCTGGCGCTGCAAATCCTGTTCGGGGTTCTGGGCATCGTCGTTGGCCTTTACCTGGCCTTTGGCAAACCCGAATGGCGGCTGGCCGAATCGATGCCGACCGGGGTGAAACGCGCGCTGCTGTCGCCTCTGCTCGGCTTCATGTCGGTGCTGATGGGGATTGGCGGCGGCAGTTTCGGGGTGCCGTTGATGACCCTCTACGCTCGCCCGATCCACCGTGCGGTCGCCACCGCCTCGGGCTTTGGTGTGCTGATCGCGGTGCCCTCGGTCACCGGCTTTCTGTTCTATACCCCCGTGGGCCAGACGGTTCCGCCTTACAGCCTTGGCGCGGTGAACCTGCCGGCGTTCTTCGTGGTCATCGCGATGACCCTGATCACCACGCCGCTGGGGGTGAAACTGGCCCATGCCACCGACCCGAAACCGCTGCGCCGGATCTTTGCCGCCTTCCTGTTTCTGGTGGCGCTGAACATGCTGCGCAAGGCGCTTATTGGCTGATCCTGCCGCCGGGTTTCCCTGACATGGCCCTGCTCTGGCCCTGATCGGGCCTAAATCTGCGGCGACAAATGCGGCAACCAACCGCAGGATTCTCGCCATGCTTGAGCTTCTCATCGTTTTTGCCCTTGCCTCGATCGGCATCTATTTCACCACCACCACCAACGAACCGGAATATTCCGGGGCGTCACGGTATGACATGGATGAATTCGAAACCTCGGAGGACGAAGACGAAGGGGCCGGGATCGGCATCCTCGGGTTCGACCTGGCTCGCAAGAACAAGAAGCGCAGCAAGAAGGCGCTGCAGGATGCCGCCGACGATCTGCCGCTGGCCGCAGTGGTCGAAGATGATTTCGACAGAGAGGGCGATGGCATCTCCGGGATGGACGATCACCTCGCAACCATGGCTGAGGCAACCGATGCCTCGGTTGGTGATACCATCCGTTCGGTGATCGGTGGTTTTGACGTGGATGCGGATTATTCCAGCGCGGGTGCTGGCGATCTGGATGAGGACGACACGCCCGAAATTGCCGAGCGCCGCGCGTTTCATGGCGCAAGCGATCTGCGCGATTGGGACAGCGCCGATGAGGATGACGAACTGTTCGAGGATGATGTCGATCTCGATCTCATCAGCTCGATGGCGCGCGGTGACCTGCTGGAGGTCGAAGGCGCGCCTGAGGCCAAGCCTGCGGCCAAGATCGCCGATGCGATTGGCGGCATGGTCCGCGGTGGTGCCCCCGATATCGGTCTGGCCCGTCGCGACGAGGATGAAGACGACGATTTTGACACCGGTTTCGCCTCTGGCAAGGCGCATCGCGCCAACCCTGCGGCGCCGCTGCTGATCGAAGATTTTGATCCCGAAGCGGATCAGATCATGATCGCCTATAACCGCGAAGAGACGGGCGACGGACGGATCGGGATTTCCGAGGATCCGGCCAATCCCGGCACTGCACGGGTGACGCTGGGCGGCAAGGTCGTGGCGATTGTGCCCGGCGGTTATGGCCTGGTGCGGGCGCATCACATCGATCTGTACCCGGCGCATCAGGCGGCCTAGGTTTCAGACCCTATTCACCGCCCCGCTGCAACCGACCGCTGCGACCACCGCGCCTGCGGCTGAGCCGCGGCTGGCGGGTCGGCAATTCGGCGATGATCGCGGCGCGCTCCTGATCCGAATAGCGCGACCACATGGTGATTTCATCGCGGCTGCGCAGGCAGCCGGTGCACAGCCCCGCATCCGGGTGGATCAGGCAAATCTTGATGCAGGGCGAGGCGATTTCGGCGCGCTGCCAGATCTCGTCGCTCATCCCGCACTCCGCATATGCTGCAGCCGGTCCAGCGCCCCCTGCAGGATATAACCCGCCGCGACATGATCGATGACCTCGGCCCGGCGCCGTCGCGAGGTGTCCGCCTCGATCAGCGCCCGCTCGGCGGCGACGGTGGACAGCCGTTCATCCCAGAACCCGATGGGCAGATCGTGGATCCGCTGAAAATTGCGGGCAAAGGCGCGAGTCGCCTGACAGCGCGGCCCTTCGGAGCCGTCCATATTGCGCGGCAGGCCAAAGATCAGACCGCCGATATTGCGTTGCCGCAGAATCTCGATCAGCGCCTCGGCATCGGGGGTGAATTTCTTGCGCCGGATGGTGCTCAGCGGGGTGGCGACGCTCTGTGTCACATCCGACACCGCTATGCCGATGGTCTTGTCGCCCAGATCGATCCCGGCCAGCGCCCGGAACGGCGGCAACGCGGCGGCGAAATCGGCGATGTCGTCGTGGATCATTCGTTCAGTCCCGCCTCGGCGGCGGCGGCGTCGATGGTGGCCAGATCGGCACTGCGCCCGGCAAAGACCTGCCGCGCTTCGTCGCGGATGGTGCGGGCGCGCGCCGTCTCTCCCAGCACCCCGTAGGCGCCGATCAGCCGTGCCCATTCCGCTGCCGACCCGCCCTGGGTCGCCAGTCGCTCTGCCAGCCGGGTGACCATGCCGCGGATCATATCCTGACGCTCTGTCACATCCATCTCGCCTGCCGCATCGATATCCGCAGCACTCGGCCCGGCCAGGCTTTCGTTCGGGCGCGGCGGTTCATAGGTGACCCCGGCCAGCATCGCGGCCTCGTCGATCTGCGCGCGGATCGGTGCGATCCAGCTGGCGTTTTCTGGCCCGGTCCGCAACAGCCGGTCCCAGATCCGAAATGCCAGATCCGGACGCCCGGTCTGGCGCCACATTGCACCGAGGTAATATTGCGCCGTACCGTTCTCGGCGTCGCGGCTCAGCACCGCGCGCAGGGCGCTTTCGGCTTTGGGCGACACATAGCCGCCCGCCGCATAGATCATGTATTCGCCGTAATCGAGGTAATCCTGCGCCGTAGCCGTGGTGCCCAGGATCATCAGAACCTGTTCCTGCGCGGCATAGGCAGCGCGAAAATTGCCCAGCGACGCCTCGTTGCGGGCCAACAACCGGTGACCTTGCAAATCGCCGGGCCTGGTGGCCACCGCATCGCGCAGTCGCGTCATCAGGGTCTGGAATTCCTCGGCCACCTCGACAGGCGACTTCGGCGGCAGGCTTGCCTCGACCTCAGCCTGGCTGGGGCGGGTGTCGCGCAGCTCGGCGGCCATTGCCAGCCGGTCCGCCAGCGGCAGGTCGCCATAGCCCGGCGCGCCCAGCCGCGTATAAAGCGCCAGTGCGCCGCCGACCACCAAGAGTGCCAGCAGCGCCACAAGCCCAGGCGACAGGCGCCGCGTCACTGACTCGGCCCCGGTCTGAGCCGCTGCATCGGCGGCCAGCAACCGGCGGGCGATTTCATTGCTCAGCCGCCCGGCCTCGTCCGCGCCGATCACCCCGCGCGCCTGATCCCGCGCGACCTCGGCCAATTGCGCGCGATAGACCGGGATATCGGCGCCGCCGGGCCCGGCGACCCGTGATGGCGCGCGCAGCGCCGTCAGGCCGATCAGCCCGGCGACACTGGCCGACAGGCCGGCTGCGATGATCCAGAAAAGCATGGGCGCTCCGATTAAACCCGCATTGCATAGCGCGTGCGCCCGCGGCAAAAAAGGCCAAATGCCCGCGCTTGCCAAGCCATGTCGCAAGTGTGATCTGAGATGACGCTCCCGGTCGGCGGACAAATCCGCTAAGGGTTCAGAACAGGGCCAGCCACCCGGCCCACCCGATCCAGACGGAGCCTGCCGCCGATGAAACGCTATTCCGCCTTTGCCATCGCTCGCGAGGCGCTGCGCCATCACAGCGGCTGGGACCGCGCCTGGGCGGCACCCGCGCCGAAAAAACGCTATGACGTGATCATCGTCGGGGCCGGGGGCCACGGGTTGGCCACCGCCTATTACCTTGGCAAGAACCACGGCATCACCAATGTCGCGGTGCTGGAAAAGGGCTGGCTCGGCGGCGGCAACACCGGGCGCAACACCACGATCATCCGTTCGAACTACCTGCAGGATTCCTCGTCCGCGATCTATGAAAAGGCGCGCAGCCTGTATGAGACCCTCAGTCAGGATCTGAACTACAATGTCATGTTCAGCCCGCGTGGGGTGATGATGCTGGCCCAGACCGAACATGAAAAACGCGGCTATCTGCGCACCGCCCATGCCAATGCGCTGCAGGGGGTCGAAACCGAATTCGTCGGGCCGGACCGGGTCAGGCAGCTTTGCCCGATCATCAATATCGACGGCCCGCGCTACCCGGTCCTTGGTGCGCTCTGGCAGCCACGCGGCGGCACCGCGCGCCATGATGCGGTGGCCTGGGGTTATGCCCGCGCCTGTTCGGCGATGGGCATCGACATCATTCAGCAATGCGAGGTGACCGGGGTGCGCTCTGAGGGCGGCAAGGTCACCGGGGTTGAGACCAGCAAGGGCGCGATTGACTGCGCCAAGCTGGGGATGGTGGTCGCTGGTCATTCCGGGGTGCTGGCCGAAATGGCTGGCTTCCGCTTGCCGATTGAAAGCGTGGCGCTGCAGGCGCTGGTCTCCGAACCGATCAAGCCCTGCATGGATGTGGTGGTGATGGCCAACACCGTGCATGGCTACATGAGCCAATCCGACAAGGGCGAGATGGTGATCGGTGGCGGCGCCGATGGCTATAACAATTACACCCAGCGCGGATCGTTCCATCATATCGAGGAAACCGTGCGCGCCCTGGTCGAAACCTTCCCGATGATCTCGCGGCTGAAAATGCTGCGGCAATGGGGCGGCATCGTCGACATGACCGGCGACCGCTCACCGATTTTGTCACGAACCCCGCTCGACGGCTGTTTCATCAATTGCGGCTGGGGCACCGGTGGTTTCAAGGCCATCCCCGGCTCCGGCTGGGGCTTTGCCGAGCTGATGGCGACCGGCGCTTCGCCGCTGACCGCCGAATTCGGGCTGGAGCGGTTCCGCGAGGGCCGCTTTGTCGATGAAAGCGTGGCGGCGGGGGTGGCGCATTGATGGCCGGTTCCGAAGCCCTGGTCAAACGGATGTGCGCGGCCCTCGCGGCTGAGCCGGGCCTGACCGAGAAAAGGATGACACCATGCTGATCCTGACCTGCCCCTGTTGTGGCGTGAGTGCCGAGGAAACCGAATTCCACTGCGGCGGCGAGGCGCATCTCAAACGTTTTGGCCCCGACAGTTCCGACAGCGATTTCGAAACCTATCTGTTCCAGCGGCAAAACCCGCGCGGCGTGCATTTCGAGCGCTGGCGCCATGTCAACGGCTGCGGCAAGTGGTTCCACGCCGCCCGCTGCACCCAGACCCTGGAAATCTTCGGCACCTACCCGGCGCAGACCACGGAGCCGCCACAGGCGCTCCGTGACCGCATCGCGGAAAAACGCCCCGGCTGGACCCAGGAAAGCGTATCATGATCCTTCATCTTGCCAGAAATATTCTCGGGGGGTGCGGGGGGCAGACAGCCCCCCGCCGTGCCACCGCGCCGGAGGCCACAGCATGAGCACCCGGCTTGCCAAGGGCGGGCGCCTGATCGACCGATCAAAACGCCTCGACTTCACCTTCAACGGCAAACAATTCAGCGGTCAGGCGGGGGATACGCTGGCCTCGGCGCTGCTGGCCAACAACCAGACCCTGCTGGGGCGCAGTTTCAAGTATCACCGGCCACGCGGGCTGATCGCCAGCGGCAGCGAAGAGCCCAATGCCCTGGTCGGGCTGGGTGCGGGCGGGTCTTTCGAACCCAACCAGCGCGCCACGACGCAGGAGTTGTTCTCTGGTCTGAGTGCCCAGAGCCAGAACCATTGGCCGAGCCTTGATTTCGACATCGGCGCGGTCAATGCGCGGGTGTCGCAATTCTTTCCCGCGGGATTCTATTACAAGACCTTCCAATGGCCGCGCGCCTTCTGGAAACATCTCTACGAACCGATCATCCGCCAATCTGCCGGTCTGGGCCGGGCGCCGACAGCGCGCGACGCCGATCGCTATGAACACTTCTACGCCTTCACCGATGTGCTGGTGATCGGCGGCGGCATTGCCGGGCTGACCGCCGCCAGGGCCGCCGCCGACTCCGGCGCCGAGGTGCTGGTGCTCGAACAAAGCGCCGATTGGGGCGGTCGTGCCCCGGTCGATGGCGGTCAGATCGGCGATCTGGAGGCAGAGGCCCATTGCGCGGCGCTGGTGGCCGATCTGGCCGCGCGCCCGAATGTGCGGATGCGCAACCGGATGATGGGCGCGGGGGTCTATGATCACGGCTATGTGCTGGGCTATGAGCGGCTCAGCGATCATGCGCCTGGCACGCCGGGACCCCGGCACCGGCTCTGGCGGATCCGCGCGGCACAGATCATCACCGCGACGGGGGCCATCGAGCGGCCGATCAGCTTTGCCGGCAATGATGTGCCCGGGGTGATGCTGGCCTCAGCGATTCGCGATTACGTGGTCAATTGGGCGGTGTCACCGGGAGATCGCACCCTGGTGGTGACCAATAATGATGACGCCTATCGCAGCGCCCTGACCCTGCATTCGGCGGGCCTTGCGGTGCCCGCGATCCTCGACGCCCGCCCGGGTGGTGGCGGCGCATTGGCGGCGCAGGCCCGTGCCGCCGGTATCCGGGTCGAGACCGGCCGCGGCATCGCCAGGGTGCTGGGCGGCAAGCGGGTCACCGCGGTGGCGATCTGCGCCCAGGCGGGCGAGGGCGCGGTGCTGGAAACCATTCCCTGTGACGCGGTGGCAATGTCGGGTGGCTGGTCACCGGTGGTGCATCTGTGGTCGCATTGCGGCGGCAAGCTCACCTGGGACGAGGCGCAGGCGATGTTCCGCCCCGACGCCGATCGCGCCGCCACCGGCGCCGATGGCCTGCCCTTTGTGATCGCCGCAGGCGCCGCCGATGGCGAGTTCGGCCTGGCCGCGCTGGTGGCGAATGCGCACCAGGCCGGGTTGCAGGCTGCCGAACGCTGCGGCCACAGCGCCCGATCCGGCAGGGCGCAGCCGCTGCCCGAGATCGTCGACCTGCCTGAGGCGCCGATCGAACCGGTTTGGATGATGCCGCAGGGGGCCGGCTCCGGGCTGCGCGCCAAGGCGTTTCTGGATTATCAGAACGACGTCAAGGTGTCCGACGTGCAACTGGCCGCGCAGGAGGGGTTTGAAAGTGTCGAACACGCCAAGCGCTATACCACCCTCGGGATGGCGACTGATCAGGGTAAGCTGAGCAATATCAACGGTCTGGCGGTGTTGGCGGGCAGTCTGAACGCGCCGATCCCGGCGGTCGGCACCACCACCTTCCGCCCTCCCTACACCCCGATCAGCATGGGCGCGATTGCCGGTGAGGCGCGCGGCGATCTGTTTCAGCCGCTGCGCCGCACCCCGATGCACGACTGGCACCAGGCAAACGGCGCGCAGTGGGAGCCGGTTGGCCATTGGCGTCGCCCCTATTGCTATCCGCAGGACGGCGAAAGCCACGCCGAGGCGGTGGCGCGTGAGATCACCCAGGTGCGCGGTGGGGTCGGGCTGCTCGATGCCTCGACGCTGGGCAAGATCGTGGTCAAGGGGCCGGATGCGGGGCGGTTCCTCGACATGCTCTACACCAACATGATGTCGAGCCTGAAACCGGGAAAATGCCGCTATGGGCTGATGTGCAGCGAAAACGGCTTTCTCATCGACGATGGTGTGGTGGCGCGCTGGGATGACGACACCTTCCTCTGCCACACCACCACCGGCGGCGCCGAGCGGATCCACGCGCATATGGAGGAATGGCTGCAGACCGAATGGTGGGACTGGCAGGTCTATACCGCCAATGTCACCGAACACTATGCCCAGATCGCGGTGGTCGGCCCGAAGGCCCGCGAAGTGATCGAATCGTTGGGGGCAGAGGGCATGGAAAGTCAAACCTTTCCGTTCATGGCCTGGGCGGATCGCGAGGTCGCCGGGATCAAGGCGCGGATCTACCGGATCAGCTTTTCCGGCGAGCTGTCTTACGAAATCGCGGTGCCGGCCTCGCAAGGGCAGGCGCTCTGGGACCGGCTGCTGGAGGCCGGGGCACCGCTCGGCATGATGCCCTATGGCACCGAGGCGTTGCATGTGATGCGCGCCGAAAAGGGCTTTATCATGATCGGCGACGAGACTGACGGTACAGTTATCCCGCAGGACCTGGGGCTGGATTGGGCGATTTCAAAGAAGAAAACCGATTACCTCGGCAAACGGGCGCAGGCGCGCAGCCATATGACGGACCCGAACCGGTGGAAACTGGTCGGGCTGGAAACCCTTGACGGCTCGGTCTTGCCAGAGGGCGCCTATGCGCTGGGCGCGGGGGTCAATGCCAACGGCCAGGCGGTGACCATCGGGCGGGTCACCTCGACCTATCATTCGCCGACGCTGGGACGCGGGATTGCCATGGGGCTGGTGCTGAACGGGCCGGACCGGCAAGGCGAGGTGATCGAGTTCGGCCAATTGGATGGCGGCCGGGTGTCGGCGCGGATCGTCGATCCGGTGTTTTTTGACAAGGACGGGGAGAAACAGAATGTCTGAGCTCCTGACGCCGCTGCTGGGCAAATCCTATGACGGGCTGGTGCAGGTTGCCGAGCTGCCACGGCGCGGGATGATCACCCTGCGCGGCGATATCTCGACCGCGACGATGCGCAATGTCACCACCGGGCTGACCGGCACCGCGATGCCGGGCCGGGGTCGGGTCGAACTGGCCGGTGACGGGATGCTGGCCTGGATGTCGCCGGATGAATTGCTGCTGGTGCTGCCCGCCGACCGGGTGCCCCGGGCGCTGGAGCGGATCGCCAAGGATTTGGCGAGCGCGCATCATTTGGCACTGGATGTCAGCGATGCCAGGGCGATGATCCGGGTCAGCGGCGCGGATGCGGCGGTGCGCGACACGCTGGCCAAGCTGGCGCCGGTCGATTTTTCGGCCAAGGCGTTTCCGGCGGGCAGTTTCCGACGCAGCCGCCTGGCCCAGGTGCCCGCCGCCTTCTGGTGCGCGGGCGCGGGTGATTTCGGGCTGATCTGTTTTCGCTCGGTGGCTGAGTATGCGTTTTCGGCCCTGTCGAACGCCGCCGATCCGGCGGGCACGGTCGGCCATTACGCGTAGCCAGCAAGGCGCTGCTTGCGGTGAATTCGGGTTCGGGCCTTGACCTTGGGCGCCCTGCCGTCACATCTAGGGGCAGAACCCTCTGACCCATCCCGAAAGGACAATCCGATGGCTTTCGAACTCCCCGATCTTCCGTATGCCCATGACGCACTTGCCGATCTTGGCATGTCGCGCGAGACTCTGGAATACCACCACGACCTGCACCACAAGGCCTATGTCGACAACGGCAACAACCTGGTCAAAGGCTCTGAATGGGAAGGCAAATCGGTCGAAGAGATCGTCAAGGGCACCTACCAGTCCGGCGCGGTGGCCCAGAACGGCATCTTCAACAACGCCTCGCAGCACTGGAACCACACCCAGTTCTGGGAAATGATGGGGCCGGGCGGCAAAACGATGCCGGGCAATCTGGAAAAAGCGCTGACCGAGGCCTTTGGTTCGGTTGCCGAATTCAAGACCCAATTCGCCGCCGCCGGTGCCGGACAATTCGGATCGGGCTGGTGCTGGCTGGTCAAGGACAAGGACGGCAGCCTGAAGGTCACCAAGACCGAGAACGGCGTCAACCCGTTGTGCTTTGGCCAGACCGCGTTGCTCGGCTGCGATGTCTGGGAGCATTCCTATTACATCGATTTCCGCAACAAGCGTCCGGCCTATCTGTCGAACTTCCTCGACAAGCTGGTCGATTGGGAAAACGTCGCCGGTCGCCTTTGACGGCTGATCATGTCTGACCTGTCAAAGGGTCAGACCAGCGCATCTGACCGCCCCGGTTCGGCCTCCGCCGCGCCGGGGCGATTTGTATGGGCCACCGCCGCCGCGGCAATCGCCTGCGCCTCCTGGCCCATGGCGTAAAGCTGACCCATCGGGGATTGGCGAAAGCTGCAAAAGAACAACCCATCGCGGCCGCTGGCGGCGCCGCTGTTCAGCGGTGCGCCCTCGGGCGACAGCAGGTCATGGGCATCAGGCAGCATCTGGCGCAGATCGACCCGATAGCCGGTGGCCATCAGGATCGCGTCATACTCGTCGCTCTGGCCATCGCTGAACACCACTTTGCGCTCCTCGATCTTGTCGATCCCGCGCCGCAACACCAGCCGCCCGTCGCGCAGCCGCGCCAGGGTGCCGATGTCGATCAACGGCACCCGGCCATCCTCGAGGACCTGGCGCACCGGCCCCTTGTCGGCCTGTTGCAGCCCGAGTTTTTCTATATCGCCGGTAAAGGCGCGGATCACCGGCGCGGTCAGCGCATCGGCGATGGCGGGCGAGAACAGGGTTTGCAGAAAGACCAGCGAGGTGGTCGGAATGCCGAACACCTCTTGCGGGATCACATTGACCGGGCCGCGCACCGACAGCGCAGTCGGGATGCCCTTGTCGACCAGATCAATCGCGATCTCGCCGCCGGAATTGCCAAAGCCGACCACCAGCACCTGTTTGTCGATGAACGCTGCCGGGTTGCGGTACTCAGAGGAATGTATGACCTCACCGGGAAAGCTGTCCAGCCCCGGCCAACTGGCGCTGAATGGCGTGGTTGTCGGGCCAGAGGCGATGACGACGACCTTGGCGCGATGGGTCTTGCCACCCGCCTTGACGCTCCAGCCCTGGTCCTGATGCACCGAGGTCACTTCGGATTCAAACAATGGTCGGATGCCGAAATTTCTGGCGTAATCCTCAAGATAGCTCACCACCTGCGCCCGTGAGGGGTAGCGTGGATAGGTCTTTGGCATCGGGTGGCCGGGCAGGCCAGAGCGGGTGCGATGGGTGTGCAGATGCAGCCGGTCGTAATGGCTGCGCCAGGCCGATCCGACTTGATCGCTGCGCTCCAGAACGATGGGATGAAAGCCCTGCCGTTTCAGCATCGCCGCCGAGGCGAGCCCGGCGGGACCGGCGCCTACAATGATTGCATCCATGATGATCACATCTCTTTGCCGTCGCCGATCGCAGCCGTGCCAACGTAACGACCACCGGTTCTTGCGGCAAATGATTTCGGGTCGCCGGGCAGGCGGGTCAGCCCTGGTGCAGCTGCGCGTCGAGAAGCGTCATCAAGGCCGGGACGTCGTCAACGCTCTGCACCAGCGTGCTGAGCGAGGCATCAGCAAAGCCTTCGGCGATCACATGATCGATCAGGGCGCGCAGCGGCTGCCAATAATCATCGATGTTCAGCAGCACGATCGGCTTGTCATGCAGGCCGAGTTGGCGCCAGGTCAGCACCTCAAAGAATTCGTCCAGCGATCCGGCGCCACCCGGCAGCACCACCAGCGCGTCGGAATTCATGAACATCACCTTCTTGCGCTCATGCATGGTTTCGGTGATCACAAAGCGGGTCAGGTCGCGCTTGCCGACTTCCCGGCTCAGCAGATGCACCGGGATCACCCCAAAGGTGTCGCCCCCCGCGGTTTGCGCGGCGCGGGCGGTCAGCCCCATCAGCCCGACATCACCGGCACCATAGACCAACCGCCAGCCAGCCTCGGCGATCCTGCCGCCCAGATCCTCGGCGGCGCGGGCATAGGTGGGGCGGGTGCCGCTGCGCGACCCGCAGAACACGCAGATGGAGAGCTTTGTCATTATGGATTTTCCCTCTGGCTTGGTATCGGTAACGGGCCGGAGCTGGCCCGTGGCTGGGGGATGGAACATGCTTTTGACCCCTGTTAGCCTTGTTGATATACCGGCTCAACCGCGGGACGAGGATTGTGTCGCAGGCAGGGGATAAAAGATGAGCAAACTGGCAGCCATTGGCGGATGGCCTGTAGCGGCTGCCGCCGTTGTCGTCGTGGCGGGCGCGGTTGGCGTCCTTGTTGCCTATCCCGAATTGACCGGGCGTAATGTGGAGGACCCCGCGCCGCTGCTGGCCGCAACGCCGCCCGAGGCGGATGCGCCCGCTGCCGATCCCAAACCGGGTCCGACACCTGAAACACCCCCGGTTGCCAATGCCGATGGCGCGCCGGATCCGGTTGCGACCCCCGCCGAGACGCCGGCCCCCCCCGTCGCCGAGGCCGCGGCAGACCCGAGCCCCGCGCCCGATGCCGCGCCCGCGCCGGAACCGGCGTCGCTGCCCGGCCCGCCGACCTTTGACGTGGTCCGGGTCGAGGCCGATGGTTCGGCCCTGATTGCCGGGCAGGGGGCGCCGGGCTGGCGGATCGCGGTGCAGCTGGATGGCAACGAACTGGCGCGCGAAATGACCGGGGGCGATGGCAAATTCGCCACCTTCCTGTCGCTGCCGCTGGCTGATGTGCCGCAGGTTCTGACCCTGGCGATGTTTGGTCCCGGTGGTGAAGGGCCGGTGGCCTCGACCGACCGGGTGATCCTGGCGCCGCGCAGCCCGGTCGAAACCGCTGCCGCCGCAGCGACCAAGGACACGGCCCCGGCCAGTGCGACACCGCCAAAAACCGCCGCCGCTGCGGTCGATGCTCTGCCCACGCCCGCCGAACCCGGCAACATCCCGGCGATGCCCGGCGCCGACCCGGTCGAGGTCGCCGCCGCGCCGGACCGCCCGGCGGATGCCGATGCCACCGCCGCCGCCGACACCGGCAGCGCGCCGCGCCCCGGCGCCGGCGAGGCCCCTGTCGAACCCGCCGCCGTGGCCGCCGCACCCGACAGCGCCCCGGTCAGCCCGGCCGCAGACAGCCTGGCCCCCGACGGCGCCGCGCCTGCGACCCCGACCAAGCCGGTTGAGGCCGCCGATCAGCCCAGCACACCCGCCCCGGCACTGCCGCCGACGGTGATTCTGGCTGGCGAGGACAAGACCCGCATCCTGCAAGCCGGCGATGTCCCGCCCGAGGTGATGGACGAGGTCTCGCTCGATACGATCTCCTATTCCGATCAGGGCGATGTCGAGCTCAGCGGACGTGGCAGCCCGGACCGGGTGGTGCGCATCTATCTCAACAACACCCAGGTGATCGACAGCCGCATCGGCAAGGACGGCAGCTGGCGCACCGATCTGCCGGATGTCGACAAGGGCGTCTATGCGCTGCGGGTCGATGAGATCGACGAGGATGGCACGGTCCGCTCGCGCGCCGAAACCCCGTTCGAGCGCGAGGATGAGACCGCCGTGCGTGACGCGCTGAAGGCGCAGATGAAGAACGGGGTGATGCAGGTGACGGTGCAGCCCGGCTTTACCCTATGGGCGATTGCCCGGGAGAACTTTGGCGACGGGGTGCAATATCTCAAGGTCTACGAGGCCAATCGCGACCGCATCCGCGACCCCGATCTGATCTATCCCGGTCAGATCTTCAAAGTGCCCTAAGGCAGGTTCAAGGGGCGCAGGCAGCAGGCCCGCACCTCGGGATCGTCGGCACAGCAATCGCTGAGCAGATAATTGATCAGCGCCCCGATCCGGGCCCGGTCCAGGCTATAGATCACCCGGCGGCCATCCGGCCGGGCAGTGACCAGACCGGCCTGTTCCAGATGGCGCAGATGAAAGGACAGGCCAGAGGCCGAAACGCTGACGGCACGGGAAATCTCGCCTGCCGCCAAGCCGCAGTCACCGCCGCGCACCAGCAAGCGCACGATCTCCAGCCTGGTGTCATGGGCCAGGGCCGACAGGGCGGCGAGGGCTGGACTCCGGTCCATTGTTTAACTACTCATGAAATATTGAACAATATCCCCTGATACCGCGGATCGCCCGATCCGGCAAGTCCGGGGCGAAAGAGGGGCCGCGCATGCGCCGAGGCAGGACCACCATCACCACCACCGAGATGCCGGATAACGGCCGCGCCATCGTTGCCCGGGTCTGGCCCTATCTCTGGCCGGCGGATGAGCCTTGGGTCAAACGCCGGGTGGTCTGGTCGCTGGTGGCGCTGCTGGCGGCGAAACTGGTGGCGGTGGTGACACCGTTCTTCTTCAAGGCGGCGGTCGATGCGCTGGCCGGTACCGGCGACAATGCCGACAAGGTGCTGGTGCTGGGCGCCGTCGGGCTGACCGTGGCCTATGGCGTGGCGCGGGCGCTGAATGTCGGGTTTCAGCAATTGCGCGACGTGATCTTTGCCCGGGTCGGGCAGCGCGCCCTGCGCAAGCTGGCGCTTGAGACCTTCGCGCATATTCACCGGCTTTCAATGCGCTATCACATCACCCGGCGCACCGGCGGCCTCAGCCGGATCATCGAACGCGGGGTCAAGGGCGTCGATTTCCTGCTGCGCTTCATGCTGCTGTCGATGGGGCCGTTGATCCTGGAACTGGCGCTGGTGGCGGTGATCCTCTGGCTGGTGTTCGACATCCGCTATCTGATGGTGGTGGTGGTGACGGTGGCCGCCTATGTCGCCTTTACCTTCAAGGTCACCGAATGGCGGGTAAAACTGCGCAAAGAGATGAACGACCAGGACACCGACGCCAATCAAAAGGCGATCGACAGTCTGCTGAACTTTGAAACCGTTAAATATTTTGGCGCCGAATCCCGCGAGGCGGCGCGCTATGACGTGGCGATGGCGGCGTATGAAAATGCGGCGCTGAAGACCGCCTATTCGCTGGCCTTCCTCAACGCCGGGCAATCGGTGCTGATCACCGCCGGGCTGGTCGGGGTGATGGTGATGGCGGCGATGGGGGTGCAATCCGGGGCGCTGACGGTCGGCGATTTCGTCATGGTCAACGCCTATATGATCCAGATCACCATGCCGCTGAACTTTCTCGGCACGGTCTACCGTGAAATCCGCCAGGCGCTGGTCGATATGGCCGAGATGTTCACCCTGCTGGATCAACCGCCTGAGGTCACCGACAAGCCGGGGGCCCCGGCGCTCAAGGTCAGCGGCGGCGAGGTGGTTCTGGACGATGTCTATTTCGATTACGAATCCGCCAGGGCGATCCTGAAAGGGGTCTCGATCCGCATTGGCGCCGGGCAGAAGGTGGCGATTGTCGGCGCCTCGGGCTCGGGGAAATCGACCATCGGCCGGCTGTTGTTCCGGTTCTATGATGTGACCGGCGGCGCCCTCCGGATCGACGGTCAGGATCTGCGCGATGTCACCCAGACCAGCCTGCATGATGCGATTGGCGTGGTGCCGCAGGACACGGTGCTGTTCAACGACACCATCCGCTACAACATCGCCTATGGCCGAGCCGACGCCACCCAGGCCGAGATCGAGGCGGCGGCCAAGGCCGCCCAGATCCACGATTTCATCCTGACATTGCCGGAAGGTTATGAGTCCAAGGTCGGCGAGCGCGGGCTGAAACTGTCGGGCGGCGAAAAGCAACGGGTCGGCATCGCCCGCACCCTGCTGAAAAACCCGCCGATCCTGCTGCTGGACGAGGCGACCTCGGCGCTCGACACCGAGACCGAGCGCGACATCCAGTCAGCCCTGGCCCGGGCCGGGCAGGGACGCACGGTGCTGATGATCGCCCACCGTCTTTCCACCATTGCCGATGCCGACCGGATCGTGGTGCTGGAAAACGGCCAGATCGTCGAAGAGGGCACCCATACCGATCTGATTTCCCGCAACGGCCGCTACGCCCAGCTGTGGTCACGCCAACAGGCCGAAGAGGCCGCATAAGGCCCCTGTATAAGGCCCCTGTCTTCAGCTTTCTGCAAATACTCCCGCCGGAGGCATCGGGGGCATCGCACCCATTTGAAACACAATCTTTTCTGACTGCGGCGTTCTGGGCATTGATGCTGTTTTGTGTCCCAGATGAGGCTTACAAGAGCCAGGATTGCCGATCTGGTGCGGGCAGATCGAGACCCGACAGGGCACAGAGGCCGCTTTCAAAGAAGACGGTTGCAATTTGGTCGGACCTGAAAGGGCTGTGGTTGTTGACTGAGCGATATTTACATTCCCGTTGGGGGTGGGAGATACTTGCGAAAAGCCTTATGCCTGCCGACGCCGAACCGGGGGATGCTCGCTGTGGTGGGGCTCTGACACTCAGTTATTCAGCGGAGTCATCATGACCACCCACCAACCCACAGATCATCGCCGCGTCGGGATGCTCACCCCCTCTTCCAACACGGTGCTCGAACCCTATAGCGCCGCCATGTTCGCGCCTTTCGGTGAGGCCGGCAGCGTGCATTTCAGCCGTTTCCGGGTCGTCGAGATCTCGCTGTCAGGCGCGTCGCAGAGCCAGTTCGAGATTGCGCCGATCCTTGAGGCCGCCGGGCTATTGGCCGAGGCCCGCCCGCATTGCATCGCTTGGAACGGCACCTCGGCGAGTTGGCTTGGCCTCGACCGAGACCGCGCCCTGTGCCGGGCAATCACCGAGGCGACCGGCATTCCCGCAACGTCGACGATGCTGGCCTTCGACAACTATTTCCGTCTCTCCAAGGTGCGACGGATCGGCCTCGTCACGCCCTACCTGTCCGAGATCCAGGACCGCATTATCGAGAATTACAATGCGGCCGGGATCGAAGTGGTTGCGGATCAGCGGCTGGAGGATCGTGGCAACTTCTCTTTCGGCAGCTACGCGCCCGACCAGGTCGCCGACATGGTGCGCCGCGTCGCCCGCGCTGAGCCAGATGCCATCGCGATCACCTGCACAAATTTCCGTGGCGCAGAGGTCGCCGCGGCGCTGGAGGCCGAGGTCGGCATTCCGGTGATCGACAGCATCGCGATCACCGCAGCCCAGACAATGCGCCTTGTCGGCCTCGATCCCAACCGGGTGACTGGCTGGGGCAGCGTATTCCCAGCCTATGCCGGTTTCGATCCGGCTGCCCTGCACGCCCGGTAGGGCCGGCCAGTTACTTCTCCTCGAAGCGGATCTCCTGCGCGCCGTCCCACAGAGCTCGGCGACCGATCTCTGGCAGTTTGTCGAGATTGGAGGTCAGGGTGATGAAATGGTTGCCCGCCAGTTGGCCCATGCGGCTGGCGAAATGCACCCCGCCATAGGCGAGCAGGATCTCGGTCTCGCTGATTCCGCCGGGATAGAGGATGATCTGCCCGGGTGCCGGATAGCTGGTATGGTTCTCGTAGGCGACGCCGAAATCCTTGTCGCCCAGCGGGATCCAGACAGCCTCGCCGCTCCAGCGGACATGGACGATTTTTCCGGTGAAGGGCAATTGGGCACGAAAGGCGGCGACGGTCTGCGGGGCGGCAGCCTCTTCAAACCTTGCCTCGAAGGCAATGTTGGCAATGGTGACTTCAAGCTTTTTCATCGGTGTCTCCAGTTCGGGTGGTTAAACGGTTGCGGCAGGGCCGGCGCGATCTACCAGATCGACCAGCGTGGAAAAGGCAGTGATCGCCGCCGCCGCGTCCTCGGCGGTGATTTCTTCTTCTGGCGCGTGCGAGATGCCGCCGCGGCAGCGGGCGAAAAGCATCACCGAGGGAACGAGCGGCGCCAGCATGGCGGCATCGTGCCCGGCGGCGCTGATCAACACCGGTGCGGCGGCCCCCCTAGGGCCCAGAGCCTGCTGGGCCAGCCGGACCAACCCGGGCGCGAAGGCGGCCGACGGGGCATGATAGAAGGTCTCGACGGTGAAGCTCAGGCCGCGGCGGGTCGCAATGGCCTGGCCGGTGGTGGTCAACTCGGCCAACGCGGCCTCCAGCGCCGCGTTCTCGGGCGCGCGGATATCAAGGAGCGCCTCGGCATGGCCGGCGATGACATTGGCGGCGCCGGGCTTGGCCGTAACGTTGCCGACGGTGGCGATGCAAGCGCCACGCCGCGCCAGCGCCTCGACGGCGAGAACGACCTCTGCCATCCCGGTCAGCGCATCGCGGCGTTCGGACATTGCGACCGTTCCCGCGTGACCCAACGCCCCGGTGAGGCGCAACCGGGCCCGCTTTACCGCGCTGATCCGGGTGACTGCGGCCACCGGGAGACCTGCCTGTTCAAGCCTGGTGCCCTGCTCGATATGCAATTCCAGATAGGCAAGCAGCGTTGCCGGGTCGCGCCGCGCCGCGCCCAGGCGGTCGGGCGCGAGCCCGTAGGCGCGCAGGGCGCAGGCCAGCGACATGCCGCTGGCGTCGGTCTTGTCCAGCCATTCTGTCGGCAGTGTTCCGGTAAAGGCCCGGCTGCCGATCATCGCGACGCCGAACCGGGCGCCCTCTTCGTCGCCGAAGACGATCACCTCAACCGGGTGTTGTGGGCGATAGCCCGTGGCCTGCATCCGCTCGACGCAAGCGATCGCGGCCAGAACGCCCAGCATGCCATCATAGCGCCCGGCACCAACAACAGTGTCGATATGGCTGCCCAGCAGCAACACCGGCTTGTCCGGCTGCTGGCCCTCGTAACGACCGATCAGGTTGCCGGCGGCGTCGCTGTGCGGCTCCATGCCGGCGCCACGCATCCAGGCGGCCACCTGGTCGAGGGCGGCCCGGTAAGGTTCGGTCAGGAAGCGCCGCGTCAGGTGCTCCGGCGTCTCGCTGAACCTTGCCAGCTGGTCGCACCGCCGCATCAGCTGGCGGCCGGCCTCGCGTTCGGTTTCATCCATTCAATTCTCCTCGCGGGCCGGCGAAGCTGCCGGATCTATCACCTTGGCGATCCACTCGCCAAGCGCCAGCAATGCCCCGTCGGACTGGCGTGCGCCGACGATCTGTATCCCGATGGGCATCCCGCTGGTCGGATCTCGTCCGGCGGGAATGGCGAGGGTTGGCGCATGGAGCGCGGTCCACATCCCGCAGAAGATCGGGTCGCCTGTCCCCTTGGCCAGCAGCGGTGCAACCCCGGGCGCAGCCAGCGTGATCAGCGCGTCGGGACCATCGCGAAACAGCGCGTCAAAGGCGGGACGGCAGGCCGCCACGAGGTCGAGCGCCGGCAGCAATTCGTTGGCGGAGAGGGCAGATGCCTGTTCGACCCGCTGGCGGAAGTCCGGGGCCAGACGCGTCCCCTGCGTCACGTATTCTGTCTGCAGCGCTCGCCCGCCCTCGGCCTGGCTGATGATGTCGAGCGCCTCGGCCAGCCCGTCGAACGGCGCGGGTAGGGTGATCTCGACCAGCTCCGCCCCGGCCGCGCTGAGGCGATCCGCAACCCGGTCGAGCACAGCCCGTCCGGCCAGCTCGGCGCGGTGCCAATAGGGCGTGCGACACAGCCCCAGTCGCAAGCCCTTCAGCCCGACCGAAGGGGCGGTGGCGGCTGGCAGGGCGAGGCCGAGGCCACCAGCGACGAGCGCCAGGTCAGCCGCGGAGCGCGTAAACCAGCCCAGCGTGTCGACGCTGGGCGCGACGGGTTTGACGCCTTCGAGGCTGATTGCGCCATGGCTGGGCTTGAAGCCGTAGATGCCGCAGAACACCGCCGGGCGGATGACCGAGCCCGCCGTCTGGGTGCCGAAGGCCAGCGGCACCATGAAATCAGCAACCGCCGCCGCCGATCCCGACGAGGACGCCCCTGGCGTCCGCAGGGGATCATGCGGGTTGCGGGTCCGGGCGCGGCGCCCGCCCGAGGCAAACTCGACCGTGTCCGTCTTTCCCAATATCACCGCGTCCTGTGCGCGCAGAAGTCCGACGAAGGCCGCGTCGCGCGTCGCCGCGTCGTGTGAACTGGCCGGCGAATTGCAACTGGTCGGCATGCCGCGGACGTCGATGATGTCCTTGATCCCCACCGGGATGCCCGGCAGCAGGCGCTGGCCCGCCGCCTTGTCCGGCGCGGCCAGAGACCGTTGTGCCGCCTCGGCGTCAAGATGGAGCCATGCCTGGGTCGAGTCTTCCTTCTGCCTGATCCGGTCGAGACAATCGGTCAGCAGTTCCTGTGGCGACAGAAGGCCCCGGCGCATTCGTTCGAGGGCCTGCGAGACGGTCAGCTGGTTGGCGGTCATGATGCGTGCTCCGTGTCCGGGCGAGCACGGCAGTGAGGCCGGCAACCCGCGTCGGTTTGGCCGTCAACGAGCTGAAACTGCGTTTTTGCTGTTTCGTGGCTAGTTGCTTTCACTGTGTGAACAATTGTGCATATTCGTGACCGACGAAGCTTCAAAGCAGACCCTCCGATATGTGCCCCACGATTGACGAAGACGCGATTTACGAGATCCTGACCAACACGCTGCTGTCGGCGCGGCTCGCGCCTGGTACGCAACTGGGAGAACTGAAACTCGTCGCGGTTTTCGGCGTCACGCGGGAACGAATTCGCAAGATTCTGCACAAGCTTGGCCACAAGCGGCTGATCGACCTCATCCCCAATCGCGGGGCTTTCGTCGTCAATGCCGGGCTGGACGAAACCAGACAGCTTTACGAGGCCCGCCGCGTCGTCGAGACCGGAATCGTTCTGTCGGTCGTCGAAACCGCGAGCAACACGGATCTCGCCAGGCTCAAGGCCCATGTCGAGATCGAAGATGCGGCTTTGGGGCGCGACTTGGCGACCTCGAATCGACTGTCCGGCGGGTTCCATTTGGAACTCGCCAAGCTGACTGCGAACGATTTCATCATCCGCCAGATGCAGGAATTGCTGATCCGCACCATCATGCTGGACAGCTATTTCGATGCCACGCTGCAACACCACACCAGCATCAGCGAGCATCGCGGGATCTGCGATGCGATCGAAGAGCGCGACGGGCCGGCCGCAGCTGATGCGATGGCCGCGCATCTGCTGAAGGTCGAACGACGGTTCAAGCCGACGGCGACGACCCCGGTGAAGAGCGATCTCGAAGCCGTGCTGCGCGATGAGGTTCGCAAGTGGCGCGACGGGGCCGAGATGACGCGCCTGTAACGTGCTCATCGCGGCCCGGGCCGGAACAACCCGGCGAGTGCGTGTGAACGCTGAGTGACGTCACGCGGCGGCAGCCTTGCATAGCTGCCGGTCTCAGGCTTGCGCGGGGCCAGATCGACCAGACCTTCGAGCAGCACGACAGCCGCGGCGATGCCCTCGACCACGGGAACCGGCAGCGCTTCCTGCACCGCCTGCTGCATGCCTGCCATCGCCGCGCCGGCCAGGACGATGCTCTCGGCGCCTTCTGCGATTTGTGTCTGCGCCGCAGCGACGATCCGGTCACAGGTGGCTTCGGGCGAGAGGTATTCTTCGGGCGTTAGGTCGAGCGTCGCGATCCCGGTCACCCGGTCGCTCAATCCGCTCTGGATGATGACGTCGCGATAGATGTTGCGGGCGCGCAGGCCTGGCCCGACAAAGCCGATCGGCCCGCCCAGCAGCGCGGCGACATGCAGCGCCGCCTCGGTCATGCCGACGACCGGCACCCGCGCGGCCTCGCGCAGCGGCGCAAGCGCGGTATCGAAGGACACCGCGACCAAGACACCTTCGGCGCCGTCGCCATGTTTGGCAAGCAGTTCCAGCAGCGGTCCCTCGGCGAGGGCGTTCTCGGTCCTGGTGGTGATCACCGCGGAGCCCTCGGATGCGGTCAGCGGCACGATCTCGGTGCCTGTCCGCGCCACCCTTCGGGCTGTGACGGCGCATAGATCGGTCATCGCGGTGGTGGTGTTTCCGTTCAGTAGAAGAAGGCGCATGTCATCCCGTCGCCCCCGCGTGAGCGGGGGCGCCTTTCCTGTCATTCTGTTTCGCGTGATTAGACCCGCGAGGACGGCGTGTAGAACGGCACCCGGGTCTCTTCGTTGGTATAATTGTCGTAAAAGCTCTTTACGTGCGGCAGCACCTGATGGCCCAGCGCGCGCCGCGCCAGGTCTTCTGCCGTGCGCGGCTTGGCCAGCGTCTCGGCAATCTCTTCCAGCACCGCGTCGCGGTCGACCCGGGTAAAGCGGCCGTCCTCGTAGATCGCCTCGCCGTCGCAGAACACGGCTGTGACATCCTGGGTCTTGGCCCGCTGGATTACCACGTCAAGCGGCGGGATGTCGTCGTCCTGGTAGGGATAGGTCGCCTTGTTCCAGTCGATCACCACGGCATCGAAATGTCGCCCGGCTTCAAGCTTGCCGATGGTGGCGCCGAAAGCGGTGGTCAGGGCGCCGTGCTCGGTCGCCATGCGCAGCACCTGCGGGCAGGTCGGGACATCGTCCTCCATACCAGGCGTGCGGTGGGCCCGCAGCACCAGCCGCATCTCCTGCAGCATATCGCGGTCGTCGTTGATTCCGGCCTCATCCAGCCCCATCGCCACCGTCAGCCCCTTTTGGGCAAAGCTGTTCAGCGGCGCCACGCCGCTACGCAGGCGGAAATTGGACGAGCAGTTGTGGCAGACGCAGGTGCCGGTATGGGCGGCGATCTCGAGATCCTCTTCGGTCACCCAGACACTGTGCCCCATGGTCATGTTCGGCCCCAGCACCCCGAGGTCGTGAAGATGCCGCACCGCCGTCTTGCCGGTGCGCCGACGCGCATATTCTTTCTGGTAGGCGGTTTCGAGCACATGCATGTGCATTGGGACATTCGCCGAGCGGGACTTCTCCGCCAGTGCCACCAGGCTGTCATCCGAACACCAGTGAAGGTTGGCCGGGGCCAGCTGGATCGCCACACGCCCTTCGTCGGCATTGTCGGCGGTCAGGCGGTCGAAAAGCTTGAAATTGTCCTCGAGATCCAAGGTCTGGGCCTTGAGGAAAACGGCCAGCTGTTCGCCCAGGTCTTTTGGCAGACGGGCACAGAACGCCTCGTCAGCCTCGTAGACCAGCCGGTTCTGTTCACGCATGGCGAAGCTGTAGGAGGCCCGCATACCGATATCGCGATAGGCGCTGCACACCTGGCGCGCGCCGGACTCGATCACCTCGTAGCCACCGCGCATCCAGCCGTGGATGTGCTGAACCGTGGTGATACCGGAAGAAATCATTTCAAAGGCGGAGTACAGCGTGTCGAGATACAGGTCGATCGACCGTGCCGGGATGCGGCTGGCGAACCACATTTCGAGAGGGAAATCCGGCGAGCCGAGTTGGAGCGGTGTCAGGCCGACATGGTGGTGGCTGTTGACGAAGCCAGGCAGCACCATGTGATGCGGGTAGCGGCGAACCTCGGCTTCGGGTGCCTGCGCCTGGAGCGCGGCGGCCGAGCCGAAGCCAACGATGATCCCGTCACGCTGCAGCACCGCCGCATCCTCAAGAATTTCGACGCTGTCGCGATCGACAACGCCGCAGACAATCCATTTCGCCTCGATAATCAGTTCAGACATTCTTTCCGTCCTTCTTGCGGGGCAGTGTCGCCCCGGATGGTGCGCCTCATTTCAAAATGAGGTCGTTGGCTGCGGGCGCGTTCGATTTCGCGCGCCGCGATGACATCGTAGATGACGCCCGGTGCCGCCTCTGCTTCCAGAACCCTGGCAACCGAACCGTCGGGCCGGACCAGCGCAGTCGGTGCGTTGTGGTGAAAGCTGTTCGCATTGGGCATCGTTTCGTTTCCGGTCCGGCCTGCGGTCAAAGCGTAGAGGCCGTTCTCTCGCGCATGGGTCCGCAGCTCGGTCAGAAAGAAATCCTCGGGTTCGTCTGCCGGGCCAGAGACCGGGCAGGCAATCATGTCCGCCCCAGCGGCGCGCGCGGCGCGCCAAACCTCGGGGAAGCGACGGTCGAAACAGATGAAGACTGCGATCGAAAACCCGGCAATCTCTACACAGCGCACAATGGGCGGGCCGGGCGAGAAGTGGTCGCTTTCCCCATAGCGGGCGGTGCCGCGGGGGGGCAGGTGAATCTTCTGGGCCACCAACTCCGGCGGCCGCGCAGGCGAAACGAAGGCAACGGCGTTGCGTGGTTTCCCGTCCGGCCTTTCCTGAACAAAGGGCACCAGCAGCGAAACGCCTAGCCGCGTCGCCTGCCGCGCTGCCCAGCCGACAGTCGGCCCGTCGAGCGGCTCGGCAGCATGGAGCCAATCGGCTGGCGGGCAGGCGCCGAAAAAGGGCCAGGCAAAGATTTCGGGCAACAGCACCAACTGCGCCCCGCGCGCTGCCGCCTGGTCAAGATACGGCTGTGCGATTTCGGGCATCGGCACGGCACCGAGCGGCACCGGTGGCAGGTGCAGTGCGGCGACGTTCAAACTGGACGCAGTCACCGCTACAACTCCTGCTGCTCGAAGGCGTTATCGACCTCTTCCGCCAGGAGATCGGCCAAATGATCCTGCAGGTCGCGGAAAGCCGGATCGCGCGGATTGCGTGGCCGCGGCAAGTCGATCGGCACGATTTCCTTCACTTTTCCGGGCCGGGCGGTGAAGACGACCACCCGGTCAGCCAAAGCGATCGCCTCTTCGATGGAATGGGTCACCAGAACCACCGAGGCGCCACTTTCGCGCCAGATCTGTTGCAGGAAACCCTGCATCTTTGACCTGGTTTGAACGTCGAGCGCGGCAAATGGCTCGTCCATCATCAGGATGCTGGGCCGCATCGCCAAGGCGCGCGCCACCGCCACCCGCTGTCGCATGCCGCCCGAGAGCTGGTCGGGTCGCTTGTCGGCGCTTGCCGCCAGGCCGACCTCTTGCAGCAATTCCTCGGCCTTCTGCCGCCGTTCGTCCTTTGAGGCGCCCTGCAAGGACAGCCCGAAAGAGACATTTTCAGCCACCGTCAGCCAGGGAAACAGAGATGCCTCCTGGAAGATCAGGATTCGGTCAGCATCGGGCTTGTCGACTGCCGTGCCGTGGGCCAAGACGCTGCCGGATGTCGGGTGTTCGAGCCCGGCGATCATGTAGAGCAGGGTAGACTTGCCGCAGCCCGAGGGGCCGAGAAGGATGATGAACTCGCCCGGGGCGACGTCGAAATTGACAAAGCGAAGCGCCTCGACCTGATCCTCATCGCGATCCGCAGGCCAGGTCTTCGAGACGTTTTTACATGCGATACTGGCGTTCATTTCGACGACCCTCCGTTGTTGGTCTGTACCCACCACAAAACCTTGTGCTGGATTTGGCGTAGGGCGTAATCGAACGTGAAACCGGCGATACCGATCACACCCATGGTGAAGAACACCAGCTTGGCGTTGAAGGTCGAACGGGCCACGGAAACGATCTGGCCCAGCCCGCTGCCGACGCCGATCGCCTCAGCGATCAGCACCACCATCCAAGCGGCGAAGAGGTTCAGTCGCAGCGTCATGAATAGCCCCGGCAGGATGGCTGGCAGCACCACGCGAGAGAATGTCTGCCAGCGCGATGCGCCCATGATCCGTGCCAGGTGCAGGTAGTTCACCGGCACGGTTTCGATCTGGTTCTGGGTCGAGAGCAGGATGGCGAAATAGACGGTGATGAAGACCAGGAAGATCGCAGGAACGTTCCCAATGCCAAACAGAAAGATCGAAACCGGCAACCAGGCGACCGGCGAGATCGGCGCCAGCAGGCTGACCAGCGGCATGAACAGTTTCCGCACCGGTTCGAAGTAGCGAACCAGCGCCCCGGAGGCGACGCCGAGCACAAAGCCGATGAATAGCCCGACCATGACGCGAAAGGTGGTCCAGGCGATCGTGGTCAGCAATGCGATCACACCACCGCCGGCGCCGATCGCGCCGATTTGGTTGGAGGTGTCAAAGAACTTCAGGGTGCCGGGTATGTCCGACAAGAATATATGCGGTGGCGGCAGCAACAGGGGATTGGCCCAGCCCAGGGCCCAGACCAGTTCCCACAGCCCAGCGAACAGGGAGAGCGAAGCAATTCCCCAGGTGAACTCCGCCTGCTTTTCGGCCCATTTCTTTTTCGTGCTCATATACTCTACTCGAAGGAAAGAGGGGCCATGCCACCCGTGGGTGGCATGGCTTGGAGACGGAGGGGCAGGAGCCCGCAGCGTCGGTTCAAGCCGACTTGAGCTTGAGCGAGTCGTAGAGCGATTGGTTTTCCGAAATCACCGCTTCCATTAGGTGTTCCGTCCCGGATGATCACATTGATCCTCGCCGATTGGCGCTTTTTATG
>NZ_JARGNH010000046.1 GCF_029213205.1 Pseudooceanicola sp. | reverse complement strand
TTTCCGCCACGCCGCCACGCGCGTTTGCCGGGGTGGATACCAGATTTAGGGTTACCCACAGGGTTACCCCCAAGAGGGGCCAGAATCCCGGCCGACTCCCCGGCAAAAACGACCGAGTCACCCGGTGAATCGGTCTTCAAAAATGTGAATCGGGGCGACTCGCGCGGTTTTGGCGAGTCGCCCCCTGGTCTTGCGGCCTGGCCTGGCCGATCCGGCGGCTGAGACCGCCAAGAGGCGCAATCAGGCCGCCCGCGCCCGTCTCGGCCTCTGCAGCTTGATCCGCAGCACCAGCAATGTCGCGATCCCGGTCAGATAGACCAGGGGTTCGATCTGAAACCCCTTCACCAGCATCAAAAAGTGGAGGCCGCCCAGAGGCACGATCAGATAGACCAGCTTGTGCAGCTTGCGCCAACGCGGCCCCAGCTTGCGCAACGACCAGTTGTTTGAGGTCAGCCCCAACGGGATCATCAACACAAAGGCAGCCATGCCGATGGTGATATAGGGTCGCTTGTAGATGTCCTTGATGATCTGGCTGACGATCTGCACATCCAGCACCAGCCAGATCAGCAGATGCAGAAAGATATAGAAGAACGCCAGCACGCCGATCGCCCGGCGGTATTTGATCAGCCGGACCCCGGCAAAGCGCTGCAGCGGCGTCACCGCCAGCCCGGCGATCAGCAGCCACAGCCCCCATTCGCCCATCTGGTGTTCCATCACTTTCACCGGGTCGATGCCGAGCCCGCCGGTAAAGCCCGAAAAGATCAGCCAGACCGGTGGCAATGCGCCGAGCACATAGAGGGGCCAGGCGGGCAACCTGCGGGTCGCCTTGTTGATGCTGTCGGCACTCATCTCAAAACTGCTTCTTCAGATCCATGCCGGCATAGAGGCTGGCCACCTCGTCACCATAGCCGTTGAACATGTCGGTCTGGCGCCGTGACCCGAACAGGCCAGCGCCGATCACCCGTTCGGTTTCCTGCGACCAGCGCGGATGATCCACCTGCGGATTCACATTGGAATAGAATCCGTATTCCCGGCGGTTCGCATCGTTCCACGAGGTAAAGGGCTCTTTGTCCTGCAGGGTGATGCGAACAATGCTCTTGATCCCCTTGAACCCGTATTTCCACGGCACCACCAGCCGCAGTGGCGCGCCGTTCTGGTTCAGGATGTCCTTGCCGTAGATGCCATTGGCCAGAATCGTCAGCGGATGCATCGCCTCATCCAGGCGCAGCCCTTCGCGGTACGGCCAGTTCAGCACCGGGAATCGCAGGCCGGGCATTTCCTCGGGCCGGGCGATTGTCTCAAAGGCCACATATTTGGCGCCCGATTGCACCCCGACCCGATCCAGCAGGCTGGACAGGGTAAAGCCGTTCCAAGGGATCACCATCGACCAGGCCTCGACGCAGCGGTGCCGGTAGATACGTTCCTCGATCGTCGCCGCCGCCAGGATGTCCTCCAGCCCATAATCGCCGGGCCTGTCGACCATGCCGTCGATCTTCACCGACCAGGGCTTGGTCGTCAGACTATGGGCGTGTTTCGCCGGATCGGATTTGGAGGTGCCGAATTCGTAGTAATTGTTATAGCCGATGATGTCCTCATAGGCGTTCGGCTCCAGCCCCTCGGGCGCCGCCTGCGCCGGGCCCGCCAGACCCGCCAGCCCGAGTCCCGCCGCGGCCCCGCCAATGATCTGGCGTCGGCTCAGGTAGATGGCTTCGTCGGTGACGTCTCGGTCGCGGAATTTCTGTGTGCGGATCAGTTGCATTGGGCGTCTCTCCTGCTGGATGGCTGCCAAACAATACGGGCCGGGCCCCCGAAACGTTTCAGCCAACCAGCAAATCTCACGCGTTTGTGCGCTCTGTGACATCCAGGGCAAAGCGCGGCCGATCAGCCCAGCGGGCGCTGGTCGTCCCCCATGCTCGGGTCCCAGGACGGGCGCAATTTGCGCAGCACCACCGATTCACCATTCGCCTGCACCACCCGCACATGCCGCCGTCGCATCAGCCGCGGCTCGGCAACGCCGACCGAATGGGCGATGGTCTCCACCTCCTTGATGATCGACTTGGCGTAATTGGCGACGTTGACATATTTCTCCTTCACCACCAGCCCCCGTTGCAAATGCGGGTCATGGGTGGTGATCCCGGTCGGGCAGGTGTTCTTGTTGCATTTCAGCGCCTGGATGCAGCCCAGACTGAACATGAAGCCGCGCGCCGAGGTGACGAAATCGGCGCCCGCGCAGATCGCCCACGCCACATCCGACGGGTTCACCAGCTTGCCGCTGGCAATAATCCGGATGCGATCCTTCAATCCGAACCGGTCGCGCATATCGACGATCCGCAGCAACGCCTCGCGGATCGGCATGCCGACCAGATCCATCAGCGGCATCGGTGCGGCACCGGTCCCACCCTCGCCACCGTCGATGGTGATGAAATCCGGCGCGCTTTCCGGACCGCGTTTGGTGATCTCTTCGAACAGCGTTTCATAAGCGTCCGAGGATCCGATCACCGTCTTAAAGCCGACCGGCTTGCCGGTGACCTCGCGAATATGGCCAACCATATCCAGCAGCGATGCAAAATCCGCGACCTCGACATGCCGGTTGGGCGAGATGCTGTCCTGGCCCACGGTAATCCCGCGAATACCGGCGATCTCTTCGTTCACCTTCGCGCCGGGCAGAATACCGCCCTTGCCGGGCTTGGCCCCCTGCGCCAGCTTGATCTCGAACATCCGCACCTGCGGATGCGCCGCGATACTGACCAGCTTGTCATCATCAAGCCCGCCCTCGACGTTGCGGGCCCCGTATTTGGCGGTACCGATCTGAAAGACGATGTCGCAGCCGCCCTCAAGGTGATAGGGGCTGAGCCCGCCCTCGCCGGTGTTCATCCAGATGCCCGCCTTGGCGGCGCCCCGGCTCAACGCCCGCACTGCAGGCCGCGAAATCGCGCCATAGGACATGCCAGAGATGTTAAAAAACGACGGCGCCGCATAGGGCGTGCGGCACAATGGCCCGATCACCAGAGGCTGGGTCAGGGCAAATTGATCATCGAGGGGCGGAAAGGTGTCGTTGACGAAAATCGCGGTGCCGGGGATCGACAGGTTCCGGGTAGAACCAAACGCGATGGTGTTCCCCTTGCCTTCGGTGGAATTGTAAACCCAATCCCGCTGCGCCCGGTTGAACGGCATCTCTTCGCGATCCATCGCAAAGAAATACTGCCGGAAAAATTCGCCCAGCTTGGAAAACAGTTCGCGAAACCGCCCGATCACCGGGTAATTGCGCCGGATGGCGTCTTTGCTCTGAACCCTATCGATGACGAAGAGAACAACCGCCATCGCCAAGACCAGACCAAACAACAACACAAATAGCAGCGCCAGAACCTCCAGCGCGCTGACCGCATTAGTCATGGATATCCCTTCCCCATCTGATCCCCAGTTGCGGCCACCCTGCGCCGAAGCGATCAGTCCGGCAAGGTTTTGCGGGTTACAGCACACTTTCACTTGATCAGCCCCGGTTTGCGGCCTCTATCCCGGTTTCAGCCGCAGCCAAGGCTTGTCATTGACACCCAGTTTTGAAACCTTGTTCGCCGATTGACACCGAAAGGATGAGACATGCGCCTGACAGCATTCGCTGCCACCCTCATTATTTCTGCCGCACCCTTGCTGGCGGCGGATGTTATCGAAACCGATCAGATGATCGTTTACGAAGGCCAATGGGTGCAATCCAAGCTTGCCGAACAGAACGGCGCGCTGATGTTCCTGACCGTGCCGCGCGGCCAGATCGGCGAATATTTCTCCATCAGCTGCATCCTGTCGGGCGGCACCCTGGATCGCACCATCAAGCTCGGCTTTCCCGATCCACTGGCGAGCGATTCTGCACCGGTGATGCTGCGCGTTGGTGACATCCAACACCAGGCGACAGCGACCTTCACTGGCACCACCCCGGACCCGGCCTATACCAAATCCGACATTCACAGCTACGCGCTGCGCTTTACCGACGAAGCGACGGAATCGGCGGTCTTTGATGCGATGCGCAAGGGGAGCGAGTTGCAGATCTCCGGGCAGCAACTGCCGATCGACCTCACCGGTTTCACCGCCGCTTATAACGGCCAGACCGCCTATTGCCGCTAAGACGCGGGCTCAAGCCCGGTCATCCTTGGACGACCCCATCACCACATAGCTGGTGATGGCACTGACCTGCGGCAGGGTGCCCAGAACATCGGTATGGAACCGCTTGTAGGCGGTCAGGTCGCTGGCTTCGATCCGCAGCAGATATTCCCGGTTGCCGGTGATGTTGTGGCACTCGCGCACCTCCGGCGCCTGCGAGATCGCCTTTTCAAACGCATCTTGCGCCGCCTTGGTGTGTTCGTTCAGCCCGACCGTCACATAAGCGGTAAAGCCGATGCCCAGCCGCCCGGGGTCCAGCACCGCACGATAGCCACGGATCACCCCGCTGCGCTCCAACGCCGTCACCCGGCGCAGACAGGCCGAGGGCGACAGCCCGACCCGGTCAGCCAGTTCAAGATTGCTGATTCGACCATTGCCGGTCATTTCGCGCAATATCTGACGATCTATCTTGTCTATCTTCGTCATTTGTTGCGCAACATCCGTTACTGCGCTGCAGATAGCAACAAAATACCAATACGGCGCAGCTAACCTGCGCCGATGACACATGAAATCTTTACCGCGCTGATGGCCTTTGCCTTTGTCTCGTCGATCACGCCGGGGCCGAACAACCTGATGCTGCTCGCGTCGGGCGCCAATTTCGGCTTTCGCCGGACAGTACCGCATATGCTGGGCATTTCCATCGGCCATAGCGTGATGGTGATGCTGGTCGGGATCGGGCTGATCCGGGTGTTTGATGCCTATCCGCTCAGCCAGACGCTCCTCAAGGTGGTGGCGGTCGCCTACATGCTGTGGCTGGCGTGGAAAATCGCCCATGCCGCCGCGCCCGAGGTTCAGGATGCCACCGGCAAGCGGCCGTTGAACTTTTTCCAGGCGGCGCTGTTCCAATGGGTCAACCCCAAGGCCTGGACGATGGCGCTGACCGCGATCACCGTCTACGCCGCCGACCGCACGCTTTTGACCATCGCCATGGTTGCGGCGGTCTTTGCCATGACCAACCTGCCCTCGATTTGCACCTGGGCGGCGATGGGGCAGCAATTGCGCCGCCTGCTCACCAAACCGTCGCGGCTGCGGCTGTTCAACTGGACCATGGCGATCCTGCTCGTGGCATCGCTCTGGCCGGTGCTTTACCACTAGCCGCATGACACTGGCCCTGCTGCACAGATCGCCCGCGCATCAGTCGGCTTTTGCCGCGCTTCGCGACCGGCTGGCACCGGAGGCGGTGCTGGTTCAAGAGGTCCGCGAGACTTGGCTCGATGAGGCGCGGGCGCAGGGCGTCACCGCCGCCGATGCCCGGTGATCTGCACCTGCACCACGCTTGGCCCGGCGGCCGAGGCGACAGGCACCACCCGGATCGACCGCCCGATGATGCAGGCGGCGGGCCGGATCGTGATGGCCTATGCCCTCGACAGCACCCTGGCACCGTCGCGCGATCTGCTGAGTGACCTTGCCGTTCCGGTTCTGGCCTCGCCCGAACTGGCGCTCAAGGCCGGGCTGGGCCTGGCCTGACACCGCACCGGGCAAAAAAAATGCCCCGGCTCAGAAAGCACGGGGCAGTTTGCCTTGGCAGGCACGGGGAAGAAGAATTCGTCAGTTCCAGTCGGTCGGACCCTTGTCGGCAAAGGCATGGACCAGAAAATCGATAAAGGCGCGGACCTTGGGCTGGGTGAACCGGCCCGGCGGGTAGACCGCATAGATGCCCTGAAGCTCAACCGGAAGATCGGGGATCGCGTCTTCGACCAATCCCTTCTCCATCGCGTCGGCATAGAGAAAGCTGGGCAGATAGGCGATGCCGAGTCCGGCGATTGCGGCGTTCAGCAGGCTTTGGCCATCGTTCACGCTCAACCAGCCGGCGGTGCGGATCTGGCGTTTTTCACCAGAGGGCGCCGTGATCTTCCAGACATTGCCCGAGGCCTGGCTGGAATAATGCAAAAGCTTGTGATCGTTCAGATCATCGATCTTGCCGGGACGTCCGTATTTTTCGAAATACCCGGGGCTGGCGATCATCCGTTTCGAGGTCTCGGTCAGCTTGCGGGCCCGCAGCGTGCTGTCTTCCAGCTCGCCGATGCGGATGGCCATGTCGAAACCTTCGGAAATCAGTTCAACGTAACGGTTGTTCAGCACCATGTTCACGGTGATGTCAGGGAATTCCGCAAGGAACCCGCCCAGCACCGGGGACAGGTGATTGACACCAAAATCCGTCGCGACCGAGATCCGCAGCAGGCCCGAGGGCGCCGATTGCATCGAGGTCACCAGCGCATCCGCCTCTCCGGCGTCGTTCAGAACGCGGCGGGCACGGTCATAATACGCCAGGCCAATTTCGGTTGGGCTCACTCGGCGGGTGGTCCGGTTCAGAAGGCGGGCACCAAGGCGCGCCTCAAGGGAAGAGACATGCTTGGAAACTGCGGATTTTGAAATCCCCATCTTCCTCGCCGCGTCCGTGAAACCGCCCTGGTCCACGACGGTGGCGAAAGCCTCCATTTCGGTCAAACGGTCCATTTTGCTGTCACCTGTTCCACTGTTCGTTGAGGTAAATATATCGTTTGGAATTCGGGCAGGATCGGGGCGGGGGACCGACAATATCGGGGTAATGTCAGGGATTGGTCATGGCAGGGAAACAGCCACAGCGGCACCGCCAAGAGCGATTCTGTCAACAGGGCTTGGCGATTGTTGGTGTTGATGGCCGGTGTTCAGGCGGTGTCGACGCAGTGCCGGCGAAAGGCGCGCTTCAACAAATCCAGTTCTTCGCGCAGCAAATCGATCTCGGCACGCATGGTGTCGGTCAGCGCTTCCCCGGCGAGGATGGCAAAGCTGTTCAGAATCGCGCCATCCTCCAGATCAGTGAGCACGATCGTATGAATGCCGTCGCCGACCGCTGCGTCGGGCACCGGAACCTTGATCAGAAACTGCCCGGGCTGGTCGAGCGCCGACAATTCGACTCCCGCCACCGGATCATCGCCAAAGCTGACCCCGATCGACGGTGCAGCTTCAGCACCACTGATCACACCCTCCCAGATCCCGGCGTTGAACCGTGTCTTGGTGATTATCAGATCGCTCATCCCGATATTCCTTGATCAGAGTTCGGCGCGCGGGCGGCGGCTGAAGGTCAGGTCGCGGATCACCACCTGATTCATTTCCGGCCCTTCAAAGATCAGGTCGAGCCAGATCCGTTCCACCCGCTTTTCGTTCAGGTTGGAATAGGCCAGGTCGAATTCCACCATCCGCTCGTCGTCGTGCAACGGCAGCTCACGCACCAATTGTTCGGTGTTCGGCCCGTGCTTGATGTTCAACCGGGCAAAGATCTCCAACGGCTTTTCCAGCTCGACAATCGTATCCAGCCGGATCAGATGGCGGCGTTTCAGCCCCGCGACCGCATCAGGCGGGAAATCAATGACCAGCGACAGGAACGATCCGTCAAAGGCGAACACATCCATCCGCAAGCCGAAGGGCGCCAGATCCGCCTCGCGCAGGTTGCGCAGCTGGCGCAGGGTCAGCTCGCTCCGGTCGCAATCATGAAACAGCGTCACCTCGTTACCCAGCATCGATTTCGACCGGACCGAGGCCTTGCCCTGTTCGCCAAGCGGGCCGCGCCACAGCTCGGGCCGCCAGGCCCAGTCGGACCCATGCGGGACGTGAAAGGCATTCGATCCGATCCGTGGCAGCGCCAGCCGCCCGTCGGCGACATGGATCAGCTGATCGATATGGGTGCGCAGCTGGCGCGCCTGCACCCGGTGCCGCCTGAGGCTGGCCAGGTCGCTGACCCCGGCCGCGGCCGCCAGACGTTTCCAGCGCCGGAATTCGCGCCGCCATGCCAACCGGTCGAGGAGAGAGCCGTCTTTTTTCGCCATTCCAGTTGTGTCGCCCTTGTCCCTGAACCCGCTCCGCCTGCGTCCCTGTCCGCGCGGATCTGTCAGACAGTAGATTAGAAAGCCTTACTGAAAGAGGCCACCAAGCAAACCGCCATGCCTGCCGGGCGCGGCATTTCCGCCACCTTTCTCGAGGTTGTCCTCTGCCTTGGGGGGGGGCTCACCGCGTCGCGTCGCGCGGCGGCAAGCGCAGCTTTGTGGCGCCGGTCGGCGGCGCGCAGGGTCTGCGCCAGTTCGATGACCAAAGCGCCGCCGCCCTCCTCAGAGGTATAGCTGCCCTTGGGACCATAGACCGCCAGGCCGACGATATAGCCATTCAGCGCCAACGCCCCACGCCAATGTTTGGGATCGGCATCCTTCAAGGTCGCGTCGCCCCCCTGATCCAGCTGCAGCAAGGTCACGCCCTGGACATTGCGGCTGGTCAGAACCTTGGCCGGGTCAAAGGCCTCGGCCATGGAATCCGCATCGGGCACCCCGTGCAGCTTGTCCTCGGGCGCGGCGGAAACCGTCATGATCACCGGGGTCACCGGCAAACCGTCCGTGCCACCGCTCATCACATAGCACGAGGCCAGCAGCGCAAAGCCGCCAGAGGCGCGATTGCGCAGCGACCGAGCATCGACGCAATAGCCCTCGGGCCCGGTGATCAGAATATCGCCCCCGGCAATCGGTGCCTGCGGCAGCGGATCGCCTGGCGGGCGCGACGTCGTCGACAGGATCGCGAACAACCCCTCGCCAGTCGGCGGCGGCGTGTCTGCGGTGTCCTCGGGCAGCGCCAGGCAACCGGCCAGAGCAAACAGACCCAGGCCACCGCCGATATTGCGCATCACCAGATTTCGCCGCACCGTGCCCCTCCCCCCAGGTTTGCACATCCATCTGCCACATCATGCCGCCTTAGCCCAGTGTGCTGCAAGGCCTTGCACAATACCGCGATGCCGCATTCAGCGCCGATTGCAGCCGTCGCGCTGCGGCGATACCTTCGCCGCCATGTCCTATGCCCCCCATCAAGCGCTGATCGAACCGGCCAGAAAGCAACCGGCGCTTTGGCGTCTGATTGCGGGCGTCGGCCTGATCGCCGCTGTCTATATCCTGCTGGTGGTGGCCTGGACCGGGATCAGCATCGCCCGCGACCAGACGCCGATGCTGGCCAATACCCAGGGCGCGACGCCGCAATCGGCGCTGGCGCTTCTGGCCAGTTTCCTCTGTGTCTTTCCCGGCCTGATTCTGGCCCTCTGGGTGCTGCACCGGCGCCGCTTTCGCAGCCTGTTCGGCCCCTGGCGCCACAGCCTCGACCTCGGGCTGCGGGTTATTCCGGCTGGCATCGCCATCCTGCTGCTGGGGCTGGCCCTGCCCGGCGCCGATCTGGGCGATGTATTGGTCAACCTGCCCTTCAGCGTCTGGCTGAGCTGGCTGGCCCCGGCAATACTGGCCCTGGCGGTTCAAGTCACCGCCGAAGAAGTGCTGTTTCGCGGCTATCTGCAAAGCCAGCTGGCGGCGCGGTTCCAACACCCGCTGATCTGGCTGCTGCTGCCCAGCTTGATATTCGCTGCGCTGCATTACAGCCCGGCCGAAGCCGGAGCCAACGCCCCCTGGATGGTCCTGCCCGCCTTCGCCTTTGGCCTGCTGGCCGCCGACCTGACCGCGCGCAGCGGCACGCTCGGCCCGGCCATCGCCCTGCATTTCATCAACAACTTCGCCGCGATTCTGATACTGGCGCCGGGCACCGCCCTCAACGGCCTGGCGCTCTATCGCTTGCCGGTCGAGATGTCCGACCCGGCCCTGCGCGACCAGATTACTGTCGAGCTCGGCCTGATGCTCCTGCTCTGGCTGGCGGCCCGCCTGGCGATCCGGCGATGACCCCGGCAATCTATGCCCGGCATCCGGGTTTCGCCGCACCGGCCCGGGCCTCGCGCGCCCTCTGGCGGCTGGTGTTCGGCATTCTGGCGGTCGAATTCATGTTCGCCTTTCTGCTGTCGCTGTTCGACCAATTGATCGGCGCGATCAACCCGGCGCTGGCCGAGGACATCTTTTACGGCGCCACGCCCGTCGGCCTGATCTTGCAACTGGCGTCCTTTGCCCTGCTCGGTCTCTGCCTGGCTTCGGTGATGCAGCGCCAGCATGGTCGATCAATCTGGTCGGCGGTGGGACGAATCGACGAGGTGGTGCCCACCCTGATCGCGGTCTTCGGCGCAGTGGCCACCCTTTATATCGTGATCGAGCTGCTTCCGCCCTGGTGGAGCCGCGACGCCCTGACCGATCATCGCAACCCGCTGCTCTGGCTGCTGACCGTGCCAATCGGCCTGACCGCCCTGCTGATTCAGATCAGCACCGAGGAAATCCTCTATCGCGGCTATATCCAGCAGCAGCTGGCCGCGCGGTTCAACGCCACCTGGGTCTGGCTGCTGGTGCCCAATCTGCTGTTCGCCGCAGCCCATTGGGACAATGGCGAAAGCCTGATCGAGAGCTGGCACTATGTGATCTGGGCCTTCTGCTTTGGCCTGGCCGCATCGGATCTGACCGCACGGACCGGCAATCTGGGCGCCGCGATGGGCCTGCACCTGGCCAACAACGCCTATGCCTTTCTGCTGTTCGGCGAGGCCGGAGGCGCCGACAGCGGCTTGGCGCTGTTGCTGTTCCCTGCGGCAGAAGCAGGCGGCGCGGATCCGGCGGGCACGGTGCTGGATCTGCAACTGATGATCGACCTTGGCGTGGTCTGGCTGTCCTGGCTCACCGCCCGGTTGGTGATCCGCCGTTAACCGGGCACCGGCACCAGGTTGGCTGCGGTGATTGCAATCCGGTTCCGGCGCGACTATCTCGGACAGCGAACGCCGCCTTGGGGATAGGCCCGCATGAACTGGATCACCAATTACGTCCGCCCCCGGATCAATTCGATCTTTTCGCGCCGCGAGGTGCCGGAAAACCTATGGTCGAAATGCGATGAATGCGGAACCATGCTGTTCCACCGTGAGCTGACGGACAATCTGAACGTCTGCACCCAGTGCGGCCATCACATGCATATCACCCCGAGGGCGCGGTTCTCTGCCCTGTTTGATGGTGGTGTGTTTACTGAGGTCGAGGTCAGCGAACCGCTGGCCGACCCGCTGCATTTCCGTGACCAGAAACGCTATCCCGAACGGATGCGCGCCGCGCAGAAAGACACCGGCGAGGACGAGGCGATGTTGGTCGCCGAGGGCAAGATCGGGCGCACGCCGATTGTCGCGGCGGCGCAGGACTTTACCTTTATGGGCGGTTCGATGGGGATGTATGTCGGCAATGCCATCGTCGCCGCCGCCGAACGCGCCACCAAGACCAAGACACCGCTGATCCTGTTCTCCGCCGCCGGTGGCGCCCGGATGCAGGAGGGGATCCTGTCGCTGATGCAGATGCCACGCACCACCGTGGCGCTGCAGATGCTGAAAGAGGCGGGGCTGCCCTATATCGTGGTGCTGACTCACCCGACCACCGGCGGCGTCACCGCCTCTTATGCGATGCTGGGCGATGTCCATATCGCCGAGCCCAACGCGCTGATCTGCTTTGCCGGGCCGAGGGTCATCGAACAGACGATTCGCGAAAAGCTGCCCGAAGGCTTCCAGCGTGCCGAATACCTGCTGGATCACGGGATGCTGGATCGGGTCACCCCGCGCACCGCGATGCGCGACGAATTGATCCGCATCACCCGGATGCTGCTCAAGCTGGGCCCTGAGATCAAAGGCGATCTGCCCGCCCCGGCGGGCCAGGAATTGCCCGCATCGGAAGACAAGGGTGCGGCCATGCCCGAGGTTGAGCCGGAGGCCAAACCCGCCGCCGCCAAGCCCAAGAAAGCCCCGGCGCCTGAGTCTGACAAATCGTGACTGCGCATTCCGATGTCATCCTCGAAAGGATGATGGCGCTGCATCCCAAGATCATCGACCTGACCCTGGACAGGATGTGGCGGCTGCTGGGTGAGCTTGGCGATCCGCAAGAACATCTGCCACCGGTGATCCATGTCGCCGGAACCAATGGCAAGGGTTCGACCCTGGCGATGATCCGCGCCGGGCTGGAGGCCGCGGGCAAGCGCGTGCATGTCTATACCTCGCCACATCTGGCCCGGTTTCACGAACGCATCCGCCTGGCCGGCGATCTGATCCCCGAGGCGCAGCTGGCCGAGGTGCTGGACGAATGCGTCGCCCGCAATGGCGGCGGCTCGATCACCTATTTCGAAATCACCACCTGTGCGGCGCTGTTGGCGTTTGCCCGCGAGCCTGCGGATTACTGCCTGCTCGAAGTCGGGTTGGGCGGTCGGCTGGACGCAACCAATGTGATCGACAGCCCCGCAATGACGGTGATCACCCCGGTCTCCATCGACCATCAGCAATACCTCGGCGAAACCCTGGGCCAGATCGCTTTTGAAAAGGCCGGAATCCTGAAACGCGGGGTGCCCTGCGTCGTCGGCCCGCAGGCCGAAGCGGCGATCGAGGCGATCGAGGCGCGGGCAGCGCGCCTCGCCACGCCGCTGATCGCCCAGGGCCAGCAGTGGCATGTCTGGGAGGAACGCGGTCGCCTGATCTATCAGGATGAGCGCGGGCTGCTGGATCTGCCCGCCCCCATACTCCCCGGCGCCCATCAATTCGACAATGCCGGTGCCGCCCTGGCGGTGCTGCGCCATCTCGACCTGCCCGAACCGGCGTTCGAGGCGGCGCTGACCCGCGCCGAATGGCCCGCCCGGATGCAAAAGCTGACCCATGGCCCGCTGAAAGACAGCGCCCCCCAGGCCGAACTCTGGCTCGACGGCGGTCACAACCCGGCAGCGGGCGAGGCATTGGGGCGGCATCTGGCCAGCCTGCCCAAACGTCCGACCCATCTGATCTGTGGCATGTTGCGGACCAAGGATGTCGCCGGGTTCCTGCGTCCGCTCGCCGATGAGGCCAGCAGCCTGACCGCCGTCGAGATCCCCGGCGAGGCCGCAACCCTCAGCGCCGAGGAAACCGCCGAAGTGGCGCGCGACCTCGGCATCGCCACCCGAAGCGCCGCCTCGGTCGCCGAAGCCCTTGGCGCGATCACCGCCGCGGATCCGCTGGCGCGGGTGCTGATTTGCGGATCGCTCTACCTGGCGGGCCGGATTTTGCGGGAAAACGGCTAATCCAGAGGCACCGATTCGCTACTTAGAGCGAATCGGAGGGCGAATCGAAGAAAAATGCGGAATTTTGGCCACAGCGAATCACTTTCGGTTGACTGATTCGCACCGATTCGCCTAGGCAGCACACCTATAAATTACTTATCAAACAAATGATCTTGTGATTCATTTC
>NZ_JARGNH010000045.1 GCF_029213205.1 Pseudooceanicola sp. | reverse complement strand
GTCCGAAACCGAAATGGCTGCATAATTGCCCCACACTTTACGGTACCCTCCAATCTACGCGGCAAGCCCCGGGAAAAGCTGAGGAATCTCTGATCAACAGGCCTTGCTTCTCCAAAACATCTGGTCAATCATTGGCATGATACCCCGTTCCGGTGCGGCAGGCGCCAATATCGCGGAGAGGGCAAAGCAATGCTTTGAGCGGCCGACCGCCATTCGGCCCGGCGCACGGGCCGTATGGCTCCGGGAGCATGGCACGGTCAAACAACTACTGGCGAGGATCGGATCGGAGATGTTCGCCGTCGCCTTGCGATGGTTCCGCGACGTCCTGCGATCACGCGACGTAGCCGCTTCCTGGCTACACTTCTTCAACCCTTGCGGAAAAGCTCTGAATCCTCGACGATCTTTTGTGCTAGGAGAAGGTTGCATTTTAGCGAGTCGCCCAGCCCGGCAGCGACAGATCGGCTCATCCAGTCGTCAATCCATCAGACAGTGTTCGCGATGTGAGCACGGGCAAGTCCCAATGCGACGCCGAAGGGCAAGATGAGTCCGACCACTCAAGCAGGGCTGACCGACGCATTTACAAGATCAGGTGCAGAACGTTTAATGGTGAAGTGATCGTTCGAAAATTTCACGAATTTTGGCCCGTAGCAGCAATCGAGCACAGCATGAAAAACACCAGATACCTTCTCTTCACAGCGATTGTCGTGGCCGCGGCGGTATTGGGTTTCCTGGTCTGGCAGGGCAACGGCGACGGCGTGGTTCCCGAGGGTTTCGCGCGCGGCAACGGGCGCGTCGAAGCTGTCGAGATCGATGTGGCCTCTAAACTTCCCGGACGGATTGAAACGATCCTGGTACGGGAGGGAGAGCTCGTCGAGGCGGGGCAACCGCTGGCCGCGCTTGACACGCGTCAGCTGAAAGCCAACCGCCACCAGGCAGAGGCGGAACTGCGCCGTGCCGAGATCGCGGTCGAGAACGCGCGGCTGACGATCCAGCAGCGTCAGGCCGAAGTCCGCGCGGCAGAAGCGGTTCTGGCGCAGCAGAAATCGGCCCTCGATGCCGCGCAGCGCCAGTTCGCCCGCTCGGAGGCGCTTGCGGGAAACAGTGTCGCGTCCGAGCGGCAACTCGATATCGACCGGTCGAACGCGCTTGGTGCCGAGGCCGCGGTCGCATCTGCCGAAGCGAGGCTTGCGGCGGCGCGGATCGGAGTGTCCTCAGCCAAAGCGGCAGTGGTCGGGGCCGAGGCAGCGGTGGCGGCGGCAACGGCGACGATCGAAGTAATCGACGTACAGATCGAGGACAGCACACTGAAGGCGCCCCGGCTAGGACGGGTGCAGTACATCGTTGCTCAGGCGGGCGAAGTCATAGGTGCCGGCGGGCGCGTGATCAACATGATCGATCTCAACGACGTCTACATGACGTTCTTCCTGCAAACCGCCGCGGCGGGCCGTGCCGGACTGGGGACCGAAGCCCGCCTGATCATGGATGCCGCACCGGGTATCGTAATTCCCGCCGAGGTCTCCTTCGTGTCGGACGTGGCACAATTTACCCCGAAAACGGTCGAGACCGAGGTCGAACGCGAGAAGCTGATGTTCCGGGTCCGCGCTCGGATCGCGCCGGAGCTGCTGGAGAGGTACCTTGACTACATCAAGACCGGCCTGCCCGGCGTCGCCTGGGTGCGGCTGGATCCCGCGCTGCCCTGGCCGGAGGCCGCTGACGGCAGGGTGCTGGAATGACGCCTTCCCGACCGGTGGTGCGGGCAGAGGGGCTCACGCTTCTCTATGGCAAGGTCCGGGCCCTCGACGATGTGTCGATCGACCTGCCGGCGGGCTGCATCGTCGGCCTGATCGGACCGGACGGGGTGGGCAAATCCAGCCTTCTGGCGCTGATCGCCGGGGCAAGGAAGATGCAGACGGGGCGGCTTGACGTGCTGGGCGGCGACATGCGCCGCGCGGGGCATCGTGCCCGGATCTGCCCGCGGATTGCCTATATGCCGCAGGGGCTGGGGCGCAATCTTTATCCCACGCTCTCGGTGCGGGAGAATGTGGACTTCTTCGGACGGCTTTTCGGCGAGAGCCAGGACGAGCGCGACAGGCGGATCGCCGAGCTGCTGGAGGCGACCGATCTCGCGCCCTTTGCCGACCGTCCGGCGGCCAAGCTCTCGGGCGGCATGAAACAGAAGCTGGGCCTGTGCTGCGCGCTGATCCACGACCCCGATCTGCTGATCCTGGACGAGCCGACAACGGGCGTCGATCCGCTGTCGCGGCGTGAATTCTGGGCTCTGATCGCGCGTCTTCGCGCGACGCGACCGGACATGAGCCTGATCGTCGCCAGTGCCTATCTGGAGGAAGCTGCCGAGTTCGATTACCTGGTCGCGATGGATGACGGCAGCGTGCTTGCCTCTGGCAGCCCCGAAGAGATCCTGAACAGCACCGGTGCCGCCAATCTTGACGAGGCTTTCATAGCACTTCTTCCCGCGGAAATGCGCGCTCGGCACCACGATCTGACCGTCCCGCCACGTGACCCTGCAGCTCGCGACGGCTACATGGTCGAGGCCGAAAACCTGACGGTCCGGTTCGGCGATTTCGCCGCGGTCAAAAACGTGAGCTTTCGCATCGGAAAAGGAGAGATATTCGGCTTTCTCGGGTCAAACGGATGCGGCAAGACGACGACGATGAAGGCGTTGACCGGGCTGGTGGAACCTGCCGAAGGCACCACGCGGATTGACGGGCGAACGGTCGATGCGCGCGACATGGCCACGCGCAAGCGCATCGGTTACATGACGCAATCCTTCTCGCTGTATTCCGAACTAACGGTTCGTCAGAACCTCGATCTTCACGCGCGGCTTTTCGATATAGCACCCACGGAGATCGGGCCCCGTATCGCCGAGCTTGCGCAACGGTTCGATCTTGAGGAGGTTCTCGACAGCTTGCCACTGCGACTGCCGCTGGGAATCCGTCAGAGGCTGTCGCTGGCCGTGGCGCTGCTTCACCGCCCAGAGGTGCTGATCCTGGACGAGCCGACTTCGGGCGTCGATCCGGTGGCGCGCGACATCTTCTGGCAAGCGCTGGTGGACCTGTCCAGAAAAGACGGTGTGACGATCTTCGTCTCAACCCACTACATGTCCGAGGCCACGCGCTGCGACAGGATTTCGCTGATGCACGAAGGCCGCGTGCTTGTCAGCGACACACCCGAAGCCATCCGCGAAGACGCAGGCGCGGCGACGCTGGATGATGCCTTCATCCATCACCTGGAACTTGCGCAAAGCGAGAGCGGCAAGCCTGCGGCCACGCATCGGGTGGATCTCGGCGCCGAGGTGTCAGCCGCGCCACAGCGGCGACGGAGACGGTTCAACCTTGCCCGGCTGCTGAGTTTTTCCTGGCGCGAGTCGTTGGAACTGCGCCGCGATCCGATCCGTCTGACGCTGGCAAGCCTCGGCAGCTTGATTCTGATGATCGTGCTGGGATACGGCATTTCGATGGATGTCGAGGATCTCAAGTTCGCGGTGCTCGACTTTGACCAGACCATCGCCAGCCAGTCCTATGTCAACGACCTGGCCGGGTCGCGCTACTTCGACGAACAGGCGCCGCTCATTGACCATGCCGACATCGACAGGCGGATGCGCGCGGGCGAAATCAGCCTGGCGCTGGAAATCCCGCCGGGTTTCGCGGCAGATGTCGAACGCGGACGCCCCGTTGAGATCGGGGCCTGGTTCGATGGCGCCATGCCGATGCGTGCGGACACGGTGCGCGGCTATGTTCAGGGAATGCACGTTCACTGGCTGACCGATCAACTGCGCCAAATCTATGGCGATGACGCGGTCGCCGGCAGCTACAGCCTGGAAATGCGCTATCGCTACAACCCCGATGTCGAAAGCCTGGCGGCCATGGTGCCCGCTGTGATCCCGCTCCTGCTGATGCTGATCCCGGCGATGCTCGCGGTCCTGTCCGTTGCGCGCGAGAAAGAGACCGGCTCGATCGTGAACCTCTATGTCACCCCGGCCCTGCGGCTGGAATTCCTGCTCGGCAAGCAGGTGCCCTACATCGTCCTGGGTTTTATCAACTTCCTGCTGCTGCTGGCGCTGGCGGTGTTCGTCTTCGGGGTGCCGGTCAAGGGCAGCCTTCTGGCGCTTTCGGCGGGGGCGCTGGTCTATGTCGTCCTCGCCACCGGGCTGGGCCTGCTGATCTCGGCCTTCACCCGCAGCCAGGTCGCGGCGCTGTTCTTTACCGCGCTGGCCACCCTGATCCCGGCCACGCAGTATGGCGGCATCATCGACCCGGTCTCGTCGCTGGAAGGCATGGGTCGCGTGATCGGCGAGGTTTTCCCGACCAGCCATTTCGTCACCATCTCGCGCGGGGTCTTTGCCAAGGCGCTGGACTTTGGCGATCTGGCCGCATCCTTCCTGCCGATGATTCTGCTGGTGCCGGTGCTTGTGGCGCTCGGGACGATCTTCGTGCGCAAGCAGGAGGCCTGAACAATGCGCCCCAGGCATGTGCTCTTTCTTGCGGTCAAGGAGCTTCGCGGGCTGTTGCGCGACCCGCTGCTCCTGGCGCTGGTGTTCTATGCCTTCACCCTGGACATCTACTCCCATGCCACCGCCATGCCCGAGACGCTGAACCGCGCCACGATCGGCATCGTGGATGAGGATGCCTCACCCCTGTCCCGGCGGATTGCGGATGCGTTCCTGCCGCCCTATTTCGTGACACCCGACCAGATCGACATGGCCGAGATGGATGCGCGCATGGATGCCGGCATAGATACGTTCTCGCTGGTCATCCCGCCGGATTTCCAGAGTGACCTCGTGGCGGGCGCCCGCCCCGAGGTGCAACTCAACGTCGATGCGACACGGATCAGCCAGGCTTTCACCGGCGCGGGCTATGTCCAGGCGATCGTCGAACAGGAAATCACCGGCTGGACCGGGCAGGAGACCGTGGTGCCGGTCGATCTCGCGCTGCGCGCACGCTTCAACCCGGCGCTGGATCCGGGATGGTTCGGCGCGCTGACGGCGGTGATCAGCGCCGTGACCATGCTGTCGATCATCCTGTCGGGGGCCGCGCTGATCCGGGAGCGTGAGCACGGCACGGTCGAGCATCTGCTGGTCATGCCGGTCAGCGCGGCCGAGATCATGACCAGCAAGGTGCTCAGCATGGGCGGCGTGGTGCTGGTGGCGGCGGGGCTGTCGCTGATCTTCGTGGTGCAGGGGGTTCTGGGGGTGCCGGTGGCGGGATCGGTGACGCTGTTCCTGGTGGGCGCGGCGCTGCACCTGTTCGCCACCACCTCGCTGGGAATCCTCTTGGCAACGATCTCGGGCTCGATGCCGCAATTCGCCATGCTGCTGCTTCTGGTGCTGCTGCCGCTGGAAATCCTGTCGGGTGGCATGACGCCGCGGGAATCGATGCCCGAGGTGGTGCAATACGTCATGCTGGCGGCGCCCAACACTCATTTCATCGCGCTTGCACAGGCGGTGTTGTTTCGTGGTGCGGGGCTCGCGGTGGTCTGGCCGCAACTGCTGGCGCTGGCGGTGATCGGATCGGCGATGTTCGCCTACGCCTTGCGACGGTTCCGCGACTTCCTGCGGTAAGCCCGCAGGTGAGACATCTGGAAACGGCAGAGTGAAACCGGTCCAATCCCGGACGGGGCGATGGCTAAAATCGCCTGGGAACAATGGCCGAAGCATCCAACAGTCACGCTCCCCATAGCCGTCGGCAGACTGCATCGACCGCCGCGTGAAGAACAAGCGTCAGAACGGCCAGGACAATCAGCGCGGCGAACATCAGGTCGATTTTCGCGCGCCCGTTGGCCAGCAGCATCAGATAGCCAAGCCCCCGCGACGCCCCGACCCATTCACCGATGATGGCGCCGATCGGGGCATAGACGGCCGCGAGCCGGAGACCCGAGGCAAAGCCGGGCATGGCGGCCGGAACGCGGACGCACCACAGGACGCGTGCGGGTGTGGCGTTCATGACGCGGGCCAGCTCCACCCAGGCGAGGGGTGTGCGCATCAGCGCGTCGAAAAAGGCCGACGTCACGGGGAAGTAGATGATCAGCAGCGCCATCGCGACCTTCGACCAAAGCCCGTACCCCAGCCAGAGCGTCAGGATCGGCGCCAGCGCGAAAACGGGGATGGCCTGGCTGAATACGAGCATCGGGCGCAGCAGAGTGCGCGCGAGAGGCGAGGCGACAAGAACGATTGCCGAGGCGAAGCCAAGGGTCGCCCCGAGGCCAAGACCGATGAGCACTTCTGTGGCGGTTACGATTGCGTGTTCCGCGATCAGCATCCGGCTTGTCCAGAGCGTGGAAAAGACCAACGCGGGTCCGGGCAGAATGAAGCGCGGCAAGTCGGCAAACGTAACCACCGCCTGCCACGCCAGCAGGCCCAGAAGTGCAACGCTCGCAAGGTGCAGTCCCCTTGTCAAACTGCCTCCATGAGCCGGCGCAGCAAGTGGCCCTGAAAGGCAAGGGTCTGCGGCGCGTCGTAAAGGCGCGGTACGCTGGCGGGCGGTGATGCGATCGCGGTTATCCCGTCGCGGGTCATCAGCAGAACCGTCTCACCGAGGCGCGCGGCCTCGGCGGCGTCGTGGGTCACGTGCAATATTGTGCGGCCCGCCAGCAGTTCGGCGGAAAGATCCTGCATCCGGGCACGCGTCTGTGCATCAAGCGCCGAAAAGGGTTCATCCAGCAATATCACCGGCCGGTCTTCCATCAGTGTCCGGGCGAGGGCCACCCGCTGCCGTTGTCCGCCAGAAAGGGCGTCAGGGCGTTTGGTGCCGTGGTCAGCAAGGCCAACCCGTGTCAGTATGTCGAGCGCCCTTTCGCGCGGCTGCGCCGTGCCGCGCAACCGTGCGCCGAGGGTGACATTGGCGGTCACGTCGAGCCATGGCATCAGCAGGTCGCTCTGCGCCATCAATGCCACACGACCAGCCAGCGGCGCCCCATCGCTGGCGGCAACATTGCCGTCAAAGCTGACCTCGTCCCCAAGGCCCGCAAACAGGCGCAAAAGCGTCGACTTGCCGACACCGGAGGGGCCGAGCAGACAGGTCCACCGCCCCGCCGGAACCTCCAGCGACAGTGGGCCGAAGATCGTGGTTTCCCCGATTGTCGCGCGCCCGGTCAATCGAAGCGCAGGCGCGCGGCTCATCCCGAAAGCCCCATGGTCCAGAAATCGACTTCCAGCCGGGTGGCCGTCTGGAAGCGCGCGCACAGGCGGGGCCAGCGCGGGCTGGTTTGCGGCGTGGGGCCAAGACGGTGGGCGACCGCCGCGTCGATCAGGGCGCCGACCTCGCGGCAGGTGCGCTGGTACTCTGCCCCCGAATAGGTGGCGATCCAGTCGGCAAACGGGGTCTTGCCCGCACCCGCGCCCACGGCCAGCCGTGCACCGATCTCGCCGTATCCCAGCACGCAGGGCGCCAGCGCCGCCAGCAGGTCGAGGAAATCGCCTGAATGTCCGGCGTCGAGCACATAGCGGGTATAGGCGATGTTCTGAGGTGCCTCGGTTGCGGCGAACAGGTCTGCCTCTGAAATGCCTTCGGCGGCACAGGTCTGCACGTGCAGGTGCATCTCGTCGTTGAGCAGCGCCTGCACGGTCGCAGCGCAGGCGCGCATCTCGTCCAGCGTCTCGGCCTTGGTCACCGCCAGGGCCCAGGCGCGGGAAAAGTGGACGAGAAACAGGTAATCCTGCACCAGATAGCGCAGGTATGCCGCGCGCGGCAGCGAGCCATCGGCCATCTGTTCCACAAAGGCGTGGCAAACGTAATCGGCCCACGCGGTGCCGGCAGCAGCGCGCCAGAGGGGGAATGTCGTGCCGTAACTCATTCTGCCCCGAGGTCGACGGCCAGCGCTGCGACCGGGCGCGTGCCCTCGATCAGCCCAGCGTGATGCAGGAACGTCTCGAACCGCGCGTAGCGACCGGCATCCAGTGCCTCGGGACGCAGGGCAAAGCGCGGCATCGTATCCGCCCAGGCTTTCTGGTTCAGGTCGTCCTGAAGCTCGGTTGAGGTGGCTGCGAACACCTCCCAGCTTTCCTGCGGGTGGTTGACGATGTACTGCGCGGCCTTTTCCGTGGCACCGAGAAAACGCCGTAACTTTCCCGTATCCATTGTTTCGGGGTTGGCGATGTAGATCAGTTCGTCATAGGTCGGCACGCCGTGTTCCTCGGGGTAGAAGCATCGACCGGTGACGCCCTCGATCTCCATCTGGTTCAGTTCGAAATTGCGGAAGGCCCCGATCACCGCATCGACCTGCCCCGACATCAACGCCGGCGACAGCGACCAGTTGACGTTGACCAGCTCGATATCGTCGGGGCCAAGCCCGGACCCGCCCAGCATGGCGGAAAGCAGCGCCTCTTCGACCCCGGCCACAGAGAAACCGACCTTGTGTCCTTTAAGATCTGCGATCTGCGTGACAGGGCCGTTATCCAGCACCAAAAGGCAATTCAGCGGCGTGGCGACCAGCGTGCCGACGCGCACCAGCGGCATCCCCTCAGCCACCTGCAGGTGCAGTTGTGGCTGGTAGGAAATTGCAACGTCGACCGCGCCTGCGGCAGCCATCTTCGGCGGATCGGACGGGTTCGCCGGGGCGATCACCTCGACCGCCAGATCCGCCTCGGCAAAATAGCCCATCTCCTCGGCGATGATGATCGGCCCGTGGTCGGGGTTCACGAACCAGTCGAGCATCACGGTCATCGCGTCTTGCGCGGCGGCGGGTGTCGCCAGAACGAGGGCAAGGGCTGTCAGCTCGGCTTTCATAGGGTGTCTCCGGTTGGGTCGCCGAGGGCGACGAGAAAGATGTCTCCGTCCCAGACCACCCCAAGCCTTTCGGCGGCGGTCCACGCGCGCTGGCCTGAACGACAACACAGCACCGCGCGTTGGCCGGTGGTGGGCATGGGTCCGCCGGGGCCGAAAGCGCTGGCGGCAAGGCGGTGGGCGAAGGGGCGCATCAGCGGGGCCTCGTCCTCGGCCCGAAGGTCGACGAGGAAGTCGGCAGGGGTGACCGCGCCAGGTGCGAGGAAACGGGGGCCTCGCGCAGGTTCGGGCGCATCGGCAAAGCGAAACCCGCCCGATCGGAGGCTGCGCCCGTCGAAAGTGACAAGTTGCCCGAGGGGCGAAGGTTCGAGACCGGCCAGAAGGGCGAGGGCCATCTGTGCCTGAAGCGCGCCGACCACACCCACGACCGGCCCCAGAACGCCATCCTCGGCGCAGGAGCCGAGCCTTTGCGGCAGGTCGGGAAACACCGCCCGCAGGCTGGGCGCATCCCCGCAAAAGGCCCCGGTATAGCCGTCGAGGCCAACCACCGACGCGCTGACCAGCGGGCGGCCCGCCGCTTGGCAGGCGTCGGACAGGATGTAGCTGGCCGCGAAGCTGTCGGCGCAATCGAGCACAAGATCGGTGCCGTCACAAAGCGCCTCGACGTTGGAGGGATCGAGCGCCGCCACGACCGCCTCGACCCTGCAATCGGGGTTGAGCGCCGTGACCGCCGCTGCGGCGGCCCTGGACTTTGCAACGCCGATATCGGCCTCGCGGAACATGGTCTGGCGGTGCAGGTTCGTCGCCGCCACACGGTCCGGGTCGACCAGCCGAATGCGGCCCACGCCGGCCCCGCCGAGATATTGCAGCACCGGCGCGGCAAGCCCGCCCGCGCCGACGACCAGCACATGCGCCGCGCGCAGGCGGGCGTGACCCTCGGGCCCAAGTTCGGCAACCGCAATCTGGCGGGCATAGCGGCTCATCGTGTCGCCTCGAGCCAGTCGCGAACCTGGGTGTCGGGATCGTCACTGAGGGTGATATCGGTGACCACTGACACGATGTCGGCCCCGGCGGCAAAGACGCCTGCTGCCCGGTCGACGCGCATACCGCCGATGGCGACGAGGGGCAAATCGCCGATGAGACGCTTCCATTCGGTGACACGCTCAAGGCCCTGCTGATGCCATTTCATCTTTTTCAGGATCGTCGGATAAACCGGGCCGAGCGCCACATAAACCGGCGACATCGACAGGGCGCGATCGAGTTCGGCACGATCATGAGTGCTGATGCCCAGCTTGAGGCCAGCCCGGCGAATGGCGGGCAGATCCGCAGAATCGAGGTCTTCCTGCCCAAGATGCACCCAGTCGCAGCCAGCGTCGATCGCGATGCGCCAATGGTCGTTGACGACAAGCGTCGCGCCCCGCGCGCGGCAGAGCGCCTGCGCGTGGGTGACGGCGTTGCAGAGTTCGGCCTCGTCCATATCCTTGATGCGAAGCTGCACAAGCTTCACGCCCAGCGGCAGGGTGCGGTGCAGCCAGTCGGCGCTGTCGAAGATCGGGTAAAAGCGATCAAGGCTCATGACAGGAACGCCCTGCCGATGACAGGGGTAGACGGAGCCGCCATGTCGCGCGGCTCCATCGGGTCGGCCTCGTGGGCGAGCCGCCCTGCCTCGACCGCGCGGGCGAAACCTTCGGCCATCGCCGCCGGATCGCCTGCCTTGGCAACGGCGGTGTTGAGCAGCACCGCGTCATAGCCCATTTCCATTGCCATGGCGGCCTGACTCGGCAGACCGAGGCCCGCATCCACCACCATCGGCAGGTCGGGAAACTGGGCGCGCAGGGTGCGCAGGCCATAGATGTTGGTCAGCCCCAGCCCGGTGCCGATGGGCGCGCCCCAGGGCATCAGCACCTCGCAGCCCGCCTGTAGCAGCCGGTCGGCAAGAACCACGTCTTCGGTGGTGTAGGGGAAGACGTTAAAGCCCTCATCGGTGAGGATGCGCGCGGCCTCCACCAGTCCGAAAGGGTCGGGCTGAAGGGTATCGGCATGACCGATCACCTCGAGCTTGATCCAGGGCGTGTCGAACAGTTCGCGGGCCATCTGCGCCGTAGTCACCGCCTCGCGGACCGAGTGGCAGCCTGCGGTGTTGGGCAAGAGCGCCACACCGAGGTCGCGGACCAGATTCCAGAACCCCGCGCCGGCGCGGTCGCCGCCCGCCTCACGCCGCACAGAGATGGTGGCGATACCGGCACCCGAGCGGCGGAAGGACTCGGCCAGAACCGCCGGCGACGGGTATTGCGCCGTACCCAGCATCAGGCGCGAGGTGATCTCAGTGCCATAGAGCCGCATCTCAGCCTCCCTGCCGTGGGGCGACGATCTCGATCCGGTCGCCGGGGGAAAGTGGGGCGTCGCGCGCCGTCGCCGGAACGAAGCTTTCGTTGACGGCGGTGGCGACCCTGGCGTTGCCGTAGCCGAGCTCGTTCAACGCATCGGCGAGGGTTTGCGACTGCACCTCGGTTGCGGTGCCGTTAACCGTGATCTGCATGATAAAACTCCGGTTTGCCGCGGTCGCAGGCCATGTCCACCGCCATCCGTGCCAGCGCAGGCGCGAGCAGGAAACCGTGGCGGAAAAGGCCATTGACGTGGATCGTCTCGCCGCGCCGGATGAGGCGGGGCAGGTTATCGGGAAAGGCAGGGCGTGCATCGGCGCCGATCTCGACCAGCTCGGCCTCGCCAAAGACGGGATGCAGCGCATAGGCAGCCGATAGCAGTTCAAGCACGGAGCGCACGCGTCGGCGGCGGTCATCGCTTTCGATCTGTGTCGCGCCCAGCATGAAATGACCATCGGCGCGCGGCACGACGTAAAGCGGAAAGCGCGGGTGAAGTAGGCGAACGGGGCGGGAAAGGTTAATGTCGGGCGCGCGAAGAACAGCCATTTCGCCCTTCACCCCGCGCAAATCGGGAAACGCGTCACGCGCCGCCAGCCCACGGCAGTCGAAGGTCAGGCCATCGCCACGGCCCGGCTCTGCGACGAAGGAGACACCGTCGCCCTCAAGCCGTGCGCGCAGGTGGCGCAGGGCGGCGCGCGGGTCGAGGTGCGCCTCGTCGGTGACATGCAGCGCCTGGTCGAACCGGCCGGCGAGGTCCGGCTCCAGCGCGGCAAGTGCAGCGGCGTCAAGCCGCGTATGGCCCTCGGTGCGGCGCGCGAAACGGTCAAGCTCGCGGCGGTCGCGATTGAGGGTCACGACGACAGTGCCGCGCCGCGTGACACTCACCCCCTGCCGTTCCCACCAACCGGCCGCCTGCTGCCCCAGCCTAACCACCGGCTCTTCTGCCGCTTCGCCTTCGCAGAACGGCGCGAGCATGCCGCCCGCCCACCAGGAACAATGGTGCGGTCCGGGCTGTGGCACAGGGTCGAAGACCGTGACCGCGCAGCCCCGGGCGACCAGTTCGCTCGCCACGCAGAGCCCTGCGACCCCGGCCCCGATGACGGTGGCCCGCGTCACGGCCAGTACCCGTGAAAATGGTGGACCGGCCCGTGGCCGCTGCCGATGCCAAGATCGTCAGCCGCGCGGATCGCGCCGTGCAGCCAGACCTGCGCGCGCCTGACCGCCGCTTCCAGTGGCGCGCCTTTGGCCAGCTCGGCGGCAATGGCCGACGACAGGCTGCATCCGGTGCCGTGGGTGTTCCGTGTGGAGATCCGTGGCTGTTCAAACGCGACTGTCCCGGAGGCGGTGATCAGCCGGTCGATGCAGGATGGCCCCGCAGCATGTCCGCCCTTAATCACAACCGCCCGAGCCCCGAGCGCGAGCAGCGAACGGCCCTGTGCCTCGGCCTCCGCCGCATCGCGGGCCGGATCAGACCGCCGCAGCAGGCGCGCGGCCTCGGGAAGGTTCGGCGTCAGAACGTCGGCCCGCGGAAGGAGCCGTTCGATCAGCGCCGCCTCGGCCTCGACGGCGAGCAGCGCATCGCCTGACTTGGCAACCATCACCGGATCAAGCACCACCGGGCCAGAGTAATCGGCGATTGCGTCGGCGACGGCCGCAACGATTTCGGGCGAGAAGAGCATGCCAATCTTGATGGCTTGTGGTGGGATGTCGTCGAGCACGGCACGGATCTGCGCGGTGACCACGGCGGGAGAGATCGCCTCGACCGCAAAGACGCCACGGGTGTTCTGCACGGTGATCACGGTGATGGCGCTGGTGCCGTAAACACCGAGCGCGGAAAGGGTCTTGAGGTCAGCTTGAATGCCCGCACCGCCACCGCTGTCGGAGCCTGCTATCGTCAGTGCGGATGCCTGCGGCGTCATTGCTTCCTCCACCGGCGACGGGCGGAGGAAGAAGAGGCGGACGGGGGGTCCCCGCAGCCTGCTCGTGCTCCGTTCCCTACGCCGGTATTGTCCGGATCAGGTCGATGGGTTGGCCCGCGCCTCTCAGCCCCTCACAGGGCACCCCAACGGATTCGTCTATGAGGTAGCAGCCCTCGTGCCGACGTTCAAGCTGCGCGTGGTTGGGCCTGTGCTGAGCGTCGGAACGACCGTGTGCGCGGCGCGCGCAATATAGAGCACCGCTGACATGGAACTTGGATGGCCATTCGAGTTGGTGATGACGATAAGACGGGCCACTATTAAGACGGGCCACTATCATGAGCAGTTTGGTCGTAAACCTTCAGCTCCCGACCGACCGGAACAGCACCGCCTCGATCCGCCGCATCCATTCGCGCCAGCGCAGCTCCTGCGGCA
>NZ_JARGNH010000044.1 GCF_029213205.1 Pseudooceanicola sp. | reverse complement strand
CTTCGCCCAGCAGATCGGCGGTGCGCAGCCCGTCGGCCAGCACCTTTTCCACCGCCTTTTCCAGCCGTGTCGCCTCATCGCCCTGGTCAAACGAATAGCGCAGCGCCATGGCAAAGCTGAGGATGCTTGCGATCGGGTTGGCCTTGCCAGTGCCCATGATATCGGGGGCCGAGCCATGCACCGGTTCATACAGCGCCTTGGGCCGCCCGTTCGCCATCGGCGCGCCGAGGCTGGCCGAGGGCAGCATGCCCAAGGACCCGGTCAGCATCGCCGCCGCATCCGACAGCAGATCACCAAACAGGTTGTCGGTCACGATCACGTCGAACTGTTTGGGCGCCCGGACCAGCTGCATCGCGCCGGCATCGGCATACATATGGCTCAGCTCGACATCGGGATATTCGGCGTCATGCACCTCCTGCACCACGTCGCGCCACAGGATGCCGCTTTCCATCACATTGGCCTTTTCCATCGAGCAGACCTTGTTGCTCCGCTTGCGCGCCAGCTCAAAGGCCGAGCGTGCCACCCGGGCGATTTCGCTCTCGGTATAGCGCTGGGTGTTGATGCCGACGCGCTCGTTGCCTTCCTCGAAGATGCCGCGCGGCTCGCCAAAGTAGATGCCGCTGGTCAGTTCGCGCACGATCATGATGTCGAGGCCGGCGACGATGTCCTTTTTCAGCGAGCTGAAATCGGCCAGCGCGTCAAAGCATTGTGCCGGGCGCAGGTTGGCGAACAGGTCCATCTCCTTGCGCAGGCGCAGCAGCCCGCGCTCGGGTTTCACCGAGAAGTCGAGGGCGTCGTATTTCGGGCCGCCAACGGCGCCGAGCAGCACCGCGTCCACCTCTTGCGCCTTGGCCATGGTGTCGTCATGCAGCGGCGTGCCGTGCTTGTCATAGGCGCAGCCGCCAACCAGATCCTCGGAAACGTCAAAGCCCAATCCGCGCTTGGTGCCATACCAGTCGATGACCTTGCGCACTTCGGTCATGACTTCGGGGCCGATACCGTCACCCGCGAGGATGAGAAGCGAGGGGTTGCTCATTGGGCTGTCCTTCCAGGTATGATTTGGCGCATCGCTAGCCCTTTGGCCCCGGGGGGTCAAGAAAGCGCACTCAATGGACGCAAATAGGGAGACAGCCCCTGTTCCAGAATCCGCCAGACCAGATCGACCCGCGGGATCCGGCGCACGGTTTCATGGGCGGCCAGCCAGACCGGCAACCCGGGAATCGGCAGATCGGGCAGGATCCGTTCGATTCCCGGCGTCGCGACCGCCACATGCGCCTGATAGAACCCGATGCCACAGCCCGCGCGCAGCAATTCCCAATAGGCCACCTGATTGTCGCAGCGCACCGCGAAATCCCGCGCCGTGGCTGGCCAGCCGAAGTGCCGCATCGCCCGGATCATCAAATCCGAGCGGTCAAAGCCGATCAGCGCATGCGCTTTCAGTTGCTCGGCCTGCTCTGGCCGTCCAGCCCGATCCAGATAGCCGGTCGCGGCGAAACAACCGATCTCGATCTCGCCCAGACAGCGGGTGATGATATCGAGCTGATCTGGCCGATACATGCGCAGGGCGATATCCGCCTCGCGGAACAACAGGTTGCCGGAATCGTCGCTGGCATCGAGCTCGATCTCGATCTCTGGCGCCGCCTGTCGGACCTCGGCGATGATCCTGGGCAGGAGATGATGTGAGACCACCCCGCTGGCGGTGATCCGCACGCTGCCGCTCAACCCGTCGTCATGACCCGCGGCGGCCAGCGCCAGCTCCGTCATTGCCGCGCCCATCTTTTGCGCGGCGGGCAACAGCGCACTGCCCTCTTCGGTCAATTCCAGCCCGCGCGGGCGGCGGGCGAACAGGGTCAGGCCAGTCTCATCCTCAAGCCGCCGGATCTGTCGGCCCAGTGTTGGCTGGCTGGCACCCAGGCGGACGGCAGCGGCAGACAGCGACCCGGTGGCGGCCACGGCGAGAAAGGATTGAACGAGGCTCCAATCCAAGGCGGTAATGTCATGATCCATTCAATATTGAATACATGATCTGCGATTTCTGGCAATTTCAAATCATATGGGAATGCCGAATTATTGGGTCAACAGATCAAACCGGAGAGAGAAAAATGACCCAGAGCCAACAGAAAACCGTCCTGATCACCGGCGCCAGCGGCAAGTTCGGCCGCCATTCCGCCGCCGCCTTTGCCGCCGCTGGCTGGCAGATCCGCAGCTACGACCGCGCCCGCCAGAACCTGACCGAGGCGGCCCGCGGCGCGGATGCCATCATCATGGGCATGCACCCGCCCAGCTATGAGCTCTGGGCCGAACAATTGCTGCCGCTGCACGCCCGAGTGATTGCCGCCGCCAAGGCGCATGACATCCCGGTGATCCTGACCGGCAATCTCTATGGCTTTGGTCCCGATGCCGGGTCGCGCTGGGGGGCCGACACCGAGATGACCGCGCAAAACCCGCTGGGGCTGCTGCGTCGTCAGCTTGAACAGATGTATCGCGGCGGCGATGTCCGCACGATCATGCTCTATTGCGGCGATTTCATCGACGACCGCCCCACCGGCAATTGGTTCGACCGGTTTGTCGCCGCCAAGGTCTGGAAAGGCCGGCTGGTCTATCCCGGGGCGCTGGATGCCAAACATAGCTGGTGCTGGCTGCCGGATGCGGCGCGGATTGCGGCGCGGCTGGCCGATCGCGCCGATACCCTGGAGCGGTTCCAGCCGGTGCCGATGCCGGGCTACGCGCTGAGCGCCCATGACATGGCCGCCGCGATGACCCGGGTCACCGGGCGCAAGGTCACCGCAAAGCCGCTGGCCTGGTGGCCACTGAAGGCGCTGCGCCCGTTCATGCCCGCGATGAAGGGGGTTCTGGAAATGCGCTATCTCTGGTCGCATCCGCATGAGTTGGAGGGCACCACGCTGGCAACGCTGTTGCCGGACTACGCCCCGACGCCGCTGGACCGCGCCCTGGCGCAGGCCATCGCGGCGCTGCCCGGCGCGCCAAAACCGCAGGTACAGGCGCAGCCGCTGGCGGCCTGAGTGCCGCCGCGCCGGGGTCAGAATTCGAGGTCGACCCAGATCAGCCGATGCCGACTCGCAGTGGCCACCGTTGCGGCCTCGGGATCGGTATCGCGCGGCCAGATCACCCCGGCGCCCAGCACCTTCAGCCGCGCAGCGGGCAACAGATAATCGACCCGCAACCGCCCCGGTCCCGGCTTGGGCCAATCCACATTCGCCGCGCCGCCCGCAGCCGAGGCCGGGCGCGGGTCTTGCAATCGGGGATCAGCCAGCAGGCCCCGGATCGCGACATGCCGCCCCTCGCCCGCAACCGGATCGTTATTGGCGGCACCGGCGAGCACAAAAGCGCCACGCGGCGCCGGGCGCGGCAAGGCATCGTCGAGAAGTTGCTGCCACAGCCGGATCTCATCATGATTGCGCCAACCGTTGCGATCCTCGGGTCCGTCGAACACCGGCGGCGCGGCGTGAAACCCCAGCAGCGTCAGGCGGGCGCCATCCGGCAACAGGATCGGCACCGCCCAATGGCCGCCGCTGGACAGGCGCACCACCGCGGCACCGACCGCCGCCGCGCCTTTTTGGCCCCCGGCATCGACCAGGTGGCTATCGGGGATGTCGCGCCACAACAGGTCATTCAGATGCCACGCCGCGGCGGTATCAATCGGCAGGCGCGACAGGATCGCCATGCCGTCCTGCCCAGCGAAGCGGCCATAGCTCTGCCGGTCACCAGCGCCGCCGCGCCGGTCGTCACCATCCAGATCGAGCCCGGTCGCCAGCCCGGCATTGCCAAGCAGCGGCAGGCGATGCGGATAGGGCCGCGCCAAGCCTTCGGACAGCGCCGTCAGCGCCAGCCCATCGTGGTCGAAATCCATCCCGGCCAGCAGCAGCACATCCGCGGTGGCGAGGTCGATCACCCGGCGCACCGCGGCCACCTGCGGCGTGGCGCGCAGAATGTCGCGCAGCATCAGCCCCGGACCGTCGCGCGACAATTCACTGTGGAAAAAGCCGACGCGCAGCCGCTCGGACTGCGCAGAGTGAGGGATCAGGCTGACAAGTGAGGTAGATAGAAACAGCAGCAGCGGTGCGATCAGGCGGCCTGAAACTGTTCCTCGGTCTTGGCCTGCGCATAGGTGCGGCGGCGTTTCTGTTCGATCATATCGGCGATCCGGTTCAACGCGATGCCACGCATCACCAGATTTGCAGGGATGATCGCCCATGCCGTCATCGTCCAGATCAGCGTTTGCGGAGAGGTGATCGCGACAGGCCCAATCACCATCATGGCCAGCTTCAGCGCCGCCGGGGTCAAGAATGGCAGCAGAAACCCTAACACGATGTTAATGCCCGAATCCCGCTTGAGCCGAGCCAGCACATCACCGCCGCCGGTCGGATCGAACAAGGGCAGGTTCAGCCAGACATTAAAGGCGCCCTGGCGACCCGGCCAACCGTTGACCTTGACCAGATAGGCAAAGATCAGGAGTGAGCCGACCGCCACCAGATAGGCGATTCCGGCGGCGTTGCGCACATGTTCAACCAGATCCGCCGGGGTGTCCGATGGCAGCGCCAGCAGCACCAGCCGCACCGGCGAATAGGGAAAATCAATGGCCCGGCTCAACAGCGTGCCCAGCGCCATGAACAGATCCGCCACCGGCGTATCCAGATGGCCGCCCGCCCGATGCACCGTCAGCAGCAGCACCGCCGCGAACAGGGTAAAGAACCGCAACCGGTTGAACGGCGGCGCAAAGCGGAATTCCAGGATCGATGGGTAGCGGCTGAAATATTCGGTAAAGATGAACCCGCCCGCGATCAACGCGACAAGCACAACCACCTGCGCGGTATCCGTTCCCGTTTCAGGCAACAGCAGCGCTGGTGTGGCGATGACCAAAGCCACCAGAAGGGCGCGCAGCAGCGCACCTGTCAATCTAACGATCACAGCTCGATTCCCTTCAAACTGGCCCGGGGCGATACGATGCCGACCCTGTATTCCAACTTGATCCCGCGCATAGCGGTTGCCTCAATATTGCCCAAATCTTGCCGCTTTTGCCCTAATTGCTCAAGCGATACGGACACAAGACCCTGATATTGGGGCAAAAGCAGGGTGGAACTGGTGCCTTCTTGCATCATTGCCGCAGCAAAAAAGGGGCCTTTCGGCCCCTTTTTCTACATCTTGTAATGAGTTTCCGCTCAGACCCAAGGCCGTGCCTGGGCCGCCTGCGCCTCAAATGTATCGATATTGGCGACCCTCTCCATGGTCAGGCCGATGTCATCCAGCCCCTCCATCAGGCAATGCTTGCGAAAGGCATCGACCTCGAAATGGAACACTTCGCCATCCGAAGCGGTCACTGTCTGGGCCTCGAGGTCGATGTCCATCCGGGCATTGGCGCCCTTTTCCGCATCTTTCATCAGAATCTCGACCTGCTCTTTCGGCAGGATGATCGGCAGCATGCCGTTCTTGAAGCAGTTGCTGTAAAAGATGTCGGCGAAGCTGGTCGAGATTACCGCCTTGATGCCGAAATCCGCCAGCGCCCAGGGCGCATGTTCACGGGACGAGCCACAGCCGAAATTGTCGCCCGCAACGATGATCTGTGCCTCACGGTACGCGGGTTTGTTCAGCACGAAATCGGGAATCTCGTTGCCCTGCCGGTCATACCGCATCTCGTCGAACAGATTCACCCCGAGCCCGGTGCGCTTGATGGTCTTCAGGAAGACCTTGGGGATGATCATATCGGTGTCGATATTGACCAGCGGCATCGGTGCCGCGATTCCGGTGAGTTTGTCGAATTTCTCCATGTCCGTCTCCTAGTTGCTTGCGCGCACGCCGGCGCCACCCTGTGGCGGGCCTATCGGCGAGATTGGCGCAGCATTGTTCCAAATGTGATTTGCCCGATCCCTGCCGAGATCAGTTCCAGCGCCAGCAACAGTCCAAGCAGGTTGCTTGCAGCCTGCTGGATATCGCCGAAGACGATAATGCCCAGTAAGACCGAAAACGCGCCCGACAGCAGCATCAGCCAGAACAGCGAGGTTTCGCGCAACCCGTAGGCGATGATCAGACGCAAGATGCCGGAAATCAGGAAGATCACCCCAAGCAGGGCGGTCAGCGAAACCAGACCGGCCAAGGGGTTGGCCAATAGCGCAACCCCGACACCAAAGGCCAGCAGCCCGAAAACCAGGTTCAGCCAGCGATCCCCCCCGGTGAAGGCCCAGACAAGCTGCAAGGCCCCCGCCGTCAGGAACACCCAAGCCGCCAGAAATGCCACAGCGAGCGACGCCGCGAACGGGTTGAACAGCGCCAGGACCCCGCCCGCCAACAAAAGCAAGCCCGTCAGTACCCAAGTCCACCATCTTTGCATCGTCTCAATCTCCACATGCCAACCAATGTCGGCGGTTACTGCATCTCCCGCACATCGGTCAGCCGTCCGGTCACCGCCGCCGCCGCCGCCATCGCGGGGGACACCAGATGGGTGCGGCCCTTGTAACCCTGCCGCCCCTCGAAATTCCGGTTCGAGGTCGAGGCGCAGCGTTCGCCTTCGGCCAATTGGTCGGGATTCATCGCCAGGCACATCGAACAGCCCGCAAGGCGCCATTCGAAACCGGCGTCCTGGAAGATCTGGGCCAGACCCTCTTCCTCGGCCTGGGCGCGGACCAGACCCGAACCGGGAACCACCATGGCGCGCAGGCCGTCCTTGATTTTCTTGCCCTTGAGGATCGCCGCCGCGGCGCGCAGATCCTCGATCCGGCCATTGGTGCAGGAACCGATAAAGACGGTGTCGATCTCGATATCCGTCAATTTCTGGCCCGGGGTCAGCCCCATATAGGCAATCGCCCGCTGCACCGCATCGACCTTGCCACCGGTAAAGCTGTCGGGTTCGGGCACCGTGGCGGTGATCGGCAGCACATCCTCGGGCGAGGTGCCCCAGGTGACCACCGGCTCGATGTCTTCGCCGCGGAGGGTGATGACCTGATCCCAATGCGCATCGTCATCGGAATAGAGCGTTTTCCACCAGGCCAGCGCCGCCTCCCATTGCGCGCCTTTCGGCGCGTGCGGGCGGCCTTTGACATAGTCAAAAGTCTTTTGGTCCGGCGCGATCAGACCAGCGCGGGCGCCGCCCTCGATCGCCATGTTGCAGACCGTCATCCGACCTTCCATCGACAGATCGCGGATCGCCTCGCCACAATATTCGATGACATAGCCGGTGCCGCCGCCGGTGCCGGTCTTGCCGATCACCGACATGGTGATGTCCTTGGCGGTGACACCGGGCGACAGCTTGCCGGTGATCTCGACCTTCATGTTCTTGGATTTCTTCTGGATCAAGGTCTGGGTGGCCAGCACATGTTCGACCTCGGAGGTGCCGATGCCATGCGCCAGCGCGCCAAAGGCGCCGTGAGTCGCGGTGTGGCTGTCGCCACAGACCACGGTCATGCCCGGCAGGGTCCAGCCCTGTTCGGGTCCGACGATATGCACAATGCCCTGACGGACATCGGACACCGGATAGTAATGCAGACCGAAATCCTTGGCGTTCTTGTCCAGCGCCTCGACCTGAATGCGGCTTTCCTCGTTCTCGATGCCCTTGGCCCGGTCCAGCGTCGTCGGCACGTTGTGATCCGGCACCGCGATGGTCTTCTCGGGCGCGCGCACCTTGCGGCCGGTCATCCGCAGCCCCTCAAAGGCTTGCGGGCTGGTCACCTCATGCACGAGGTGGCGGTCGATATAGAGAAGGCAGGTGCCATCGTCGGCCTGATGGACGACATGGGCATCCCAGATCTTGTCATAAAGCGTTTTGGGGGACATTGATCCACTCCCTGGTTTGTTCGAAAGGTCTTGCGAAACGGCGGCTGAATCAGCCCGGTAGGCGTGCAAGGACCGACAGGGATGCGCCAAAGAACCGCCAAGGCAGGCGCGCACGGTCGTCCATATCGAAAACGCGTTTCATGGCAGGCAAATACTATCTGGGCGGCGATCTCGCAAGGTCGATCGTCAGCCTGCCCCGTATGAGGCGCAAGGCGACCGCCGGTTCATCGCCGTTTCGGCGCCTGGTTCTAGACCGATCCGCGCCCCCCGATCCCGGTCCGTCAATAGGCACATGACCCTTTCGGCGCGCAGAGCGCCACCCGGCACAGCGACTGAGGCAGGTGCCGCGATAGGCAGAGGACGCCCCAGCCTCGCATTCCGATTTCATATCGAGAATCGCCAAGTTTTTGGCCCGACGCGGCAATTTGGCAAGCTGCTTGGCTAATTCTTGCTTGCGGTGATAAGGCTCGGGATGCAGTTTCGTTGAAACGGCACCATTCTGTTGTTAATTTGCGAATGCCCGGCATCGGGGTTCGACGATGTGCCACCCAGGAGGACTATGTCCTGTATTCCGACCTTAGCGCGGCAGCTGCCGCCACTCCGGGGATTGCGATGACGCGCCCCACCCAAGATGCGACCAGCGAGTCACTTCTCGCCGAGGTCCTGGCATCTCTCGAAGACGACAAGGCCGAAGACATCGTGCAGATCGATCTGCGCGGCAAATCGGCGATTGGCGATTACATGGTCATCTGCTCGGGTCGCTCGACCCGGCAAGTGGTGGCAATCGCCGAAAAGCTGGCTGAACGGATCAAGTCGACCTTCGGCATTTCGGTCAAGATCGAAGGCCGCCAGACCGGCGACTGGGTGCTGATCGACACTGGCGATGTCATCGTCCATGTCTTCCGCCCGGAAGTGCGCGATTTCTATCAGCTTGAAAAGATGTGGATGCCGACCGACGCAGCCGCATCGCGCGCCTGATCCGCACCGCGTCGGATGCGGCTGCAGATCTGTGCCGTCGGTCGCCTGCGGGCGGGGCCTGAACAGGCCCTGATCGACGATTACCTGACACGATTCGACCGCACTGGCCGCGCCCTCGGGCTGGGGCCGGTCGAACTGCGCGAGGTCGAGAACCGCAAGGGCGGCGGCATGGCCGCCGAGGCGCAATTGCTGACCCGCGCCCTGCCCGACAACGCGGTCTTGGTCGCGATGGACGAACGCGGCAAGACCCTGAGCTCGCCAGATTTCGCCAATTGGATGGCGCGGCAGCGCGACGACGGGGCGCAGGATCTGAGCTTTGTCATCGGCGGCGCTGACGGGCTGGCACCGGAATTGCGCAACCGCGCGGCGCTGTCCCTGTCCTTCGGGCGTATGGTTTGGCCGCATATGCTGGCCCGGGTGATGCTGAGCGAACAGATCTACCGCGCCGCGACGATCCTTGCCGGGTCGCCCTATCACCGGGTCTAGGCGCCAATCCTCCGGACCAGGACACAGCGCCAACCGCCCTGCTGGACGTGGCCACCAAACAGGTGAGGCCGCATCTGCCAGACTTTATCTCGACCAATCTCCACCGGGGCGCCGATGAGAACCGGGGCGCAAATCCACCCATTGCGTCACACATTTGGGAGAGAAGCCGCCGCATGAGGTGGACTTGCCTTTGTTAGAGTTCTAGTAGGAACCCGGCAGGTAAGAGGCGAAAATGACGGCAGCAAAACCGGTTGTTCTGTGCATTCTAGACGGTTGGGGGCTGAGCGACCGGCCCGAGGCCAACGCGCCGCATCTGGCGCGCACCCCCACCTTTGACCGGTTGATGGCGTCCTGTCCGCATTCGCAATTGATCACCCATGGTCCCGATGTCGGGCTGCCAAAGGGCCAGATGGGCAATTCTGAGGTCGGCCACACCAATATCGGCGCCGGTCGGGTGGTGGCGATGGATCTGGGTCAGATCGACCTGGCGATCGAGGATGGCTCGTTTTTCACCAATCCGGCGCTGCTCGATTTCATCGCCCGACTCAAGGCCAGCGGCGGCACCGCGCATCTGCTGGGCCTGGCCTCGGATGGTGGCGTGCATGGTCACACCAACCATATCCTCGCCGCCCTGCGGGCGATTGCCGGGGCCGGGGTGCCGGTGGTGTTGCATGCGATAGCTGATGGCCGCGACGTGGCGCCGAAATCGGCCTATGGCTACCTGCGCGAAATCGAAGAGGGCCTGCCCGATGGCGCCCGCATCGCCACCCTGTCGGGACGGTATTTCGCGCTGGACCGTGACAACCGCTGGGAACGCATCGCCGAGGCCTTTGGCGCCATCGTCCAGGGTCAGGGGCCGCGCAGCCGCACCGCCCATGCGGCGATCACCCGCGGCTATGAAAACGGCGAGACCGACGAATTCATCACCCCGACGCTGATCGGCGATTACCAGGGGATCAAGGATGGCGACGGGGTGTTCTGCCTGAACTTCCGCGCCGACCGGGCCCGCGAGATCCTCGCCGCCATTGGCCAGCCGGATTTCGACAGCTTTGACACCGGACCGCGCCCGAAACTGGCGGCGCTGCTGGGCATGGTGGATTATTCCAGCGCCCATGATGCCTATATGACCACCTGTTTCCCGAAACAAAAGATCGTCAACACCCTCGGAGAATGGGTCGCCAAGCACGGCAAGAGCCAGTTCCGCTTGGCCGAAACCGAGAAATATCCGCATGTGACCTTCTTTCTGAACGGCGGGCAGGAGCTGCCGGAGCCGGGTGAAGACCGCTTCATGCCGCCCTCGCCCAAGGTCGCGACCTATGACCTGCAGCCGGAAATGTCCGCGGCTGAGGTCAGCGACAGGTTCGTCGCCGCGATTGAGGCCGGCTATGATCTGATCGTCACAAATTACGCCAATCCCGACATGGTCGGCCATACTGGAGATCTGGCCGCCGCCATCGCCGCCTGCGAGGCGGTGGATCAGGGGCTGGCGCGGGTGGTCGCGGCGCTGGAGCAAGCGGGCGGCGCAATGATCGTCACGGCCGACCACGGCAATTGCGAGATGATGATCGACCCGGTCACCGGCGGACCGCATACCGCGCATACCACCAATCCGGTTCCGGCGATCCTGGTCGGCGGCCCCAAGGGCGCGACACTGCACGATGGCCGCCTGGCCGATCTGGCACCGACCCTGCTGCGCCTGATGGACCTGCCACAGCCGGATGAGATGACCGGGGAATGCCTGATCGCATGACTCAGCGCCTGCGCCATAGGCCCATCCGGGTGACGCCACTCGCCGCCCTGGCGCTGACCTTTGGCCTGGCTCTGGCGCCGCTGCCGGGCGCGACGCAGAGCGCCCCCCCCGCCGCGGCCGCCACCGCTGCGGCCCGCGCGCTAGAGGCCGCCGCCGGGGAGCTGAATGCGGCCAAATCCGCCAGCAACCGGGTCAAGGCGCTGACCGCAACGATCCGCGCCTATGAGGCCGGGCTGGCGGCAATGCGTGACGGGCTGCGCCAGGCCTCGGTCCGCGAGGCCGAACTCGCCGCCGAGTTGCACGCGCGCGAGGACGAAATCGCACAGCTTCTCGGGGTGTTGCAGACCATGGCGCGGGATCCTTCGCCGGTTCTGCTGCTGCACCCGGCCGGGCCGATCGGCACCGCCCGCTCGGGCATGATCCTCGCCGATGTCGCCCCGGCGCTGGACCGCCGCGCCGCCGATCTGCGCCGCCTGCTTGACGAGGCGCGCGATCTGCGCGACCTGCAACAGGCCGCCGCCGCCACCCTGCAACAGGGGCTGAACGGCGTGCAGGAGGCGCGCGCCGCGCTCAGCCAGGCGGTCGCCGACCGCACCAACCTGCCGCGCCGTTTTACCGAGGACCCGGTGAAGACCGGCATCCTGATCGCCGCCACCGAAACCCTCGACGGCTTTGCCTCGGGGCTGAGCGGTGTGGCGGTGGATGAGGTGCCCGGATCGCTGCCCGATATCACCGACCGCAAGGGCAGCCTGCCGCTGCCGGTCGAAGGCCGGCTGCTGCGCCGCGCCGGCGCCGCCGACGCAGCCGGAATCATCCGCCCGGGCATCGTGCTGGCCACCCGCCCGCGCGCTGTGGTCACCTCCCCGACCGCCGCGACGATCCGCTATCGCGGGCCGCTGCTCGACTACGGAAACGTGATGATCCTTGAGCCGCAATCCGGCATACTTTTCGTATTGGCCGGGCTTGATGTGGTTTATGGTAACGCGGGCGAAGTCTTGCCCTCAGGCAGCCCTGTCGGGCTGATGGGTGGCGCCGACCCGGCGGTCGATCGGCTGGTGAAACAGGCGGCCACTGGCACTGGTCAAGACCGCACAGAAACGCTCTATATCGAAGTCAGGCAGGACAACACGCCCGACGACCCCGAAAATTGGTTCAGAACGACGAAGGATGGACAATAGATGAAACGCTTCTTCATCGCCGCAGCGGGCGGTATCGCCACAGGCGTTCTGATCAGCACCCAGGTGGCGGCGCCGCTGCTGGCCCAGGAAAATGTCCGCCCCTCCAGTGTCTATGAACAGCTGGATCTCTTCGGCGACATTTTTGAACGCATCCGCTCGCAATATGTCGAACAGGTGGACGAGGCCAAGCTGATCGAGGCGGCGATCGACGGCATGCTGACCTCGCTCGATCCGCATTCCAGCTATCTCTCGCCCAGCGACGCCAGCGCGATGCGGGTGCAGACCCGCGGCGAATTCGGCGGCCTCGGGATCGAGGTCACCCAGGAAGAGGGCTTTGTCAAAGTCGTCTCACCGATGGACGGCACCCCGGCGGATGACGCCGGTGTCGAGGCCGGCGATTTCATCACCTATGTCGATGGCGAAAGCCTGCTCGGCCTGACCCTGGATGACGCCGTCGAACTGATGCGCGGCCCGGTCGGGTCGGAAATCATCATCACCGTGGTGCGCGAAGGCGTGGCCGAACCCTTCGATATCTCGATCATCCGCGACACGATCAAGCTGACCGCGGTGCGCGCGCGCACCGAAAGCAAAACCATCGTCCTGCGGGTCACCACCTTCAACGATCAGACCTATCCCAACCTGCAAGAGGGGCTGGCCAAGGAAATCGAAGCGGCCGGCGGGCTCGACAATGTGACCGGCGTGGTTCTGGACCTGCGCAACAACCCCGGCGGGTTGCTGACCCAGGCGATCAAGGTCTCGGACGCCTTCCTCGAAAAGGGCGAGATCGTCTCGACCCGGGGCCGCAATCCCGAAGACGGCGAACGCTATAACGCGACGCCCGGCGATCTGATCAAGGGCAAGCCGATGGTGGTGCTGATCAACGGCGGCTCGGCTTCGGCATCGGAAATCGTGGCCGGCGCTTTGCAGGATCACCGCCGCTCCATCGTCGTCGGCACCAAATCGTTCGGCAAAGGCTCGGTGCAGACGGTGATGCCGCTGCGCGGGGATGGCGCGATGCGGCTGACCACGGCGCGCTATTACACCCCCTCGGGCCGGTCGATCCAGTCGCTGGGCATCTCGCCTGACATCGTGGTCGCCCAGCCGCCGCGCCGCCCCGAAGCCGAAGAGGTTGAAGAACCCAGCGCCGCCCGCCGGTCTCGGTCCGAAGCCGATCTGCGCGGTGCCCTGTCCAACGATTCCCTGACCGAGGACGAGATCCGGCAGATCGAAGCCGACCGCACCAAGGCCGAAGAAGCCGCCAAACTGCGCACCGAGGATTACCAGCTGGCCTATGCCATCGACATCCTCAAAGGCTTCATGGCACTGACCCCGGGCAAGTAAGCCCGCCGTCACCGCACCGGGCCCGCCCGGCAAGACTTCGGCCCCCTCTGGGGCCGAATGCCTCGGGCGGGGATGGCCGGGGCAAAGACCCGAAATACCCGTTTGAAATCAGGAGGTTGGGGTTTTTCAACGCCGCTGCGCCACACATTCGGCGCGATGACTACGGCGTGTTCGCCTCATCAGGGGGCCGAAAATCGGCACAGATCTTGACCTGCCCCCCCCTGAGCCGCCGGTCAACATCCGGCAAGCTGCTCAGCAACGCCTTCGCCCCGGTGTAAGCGCTGACCCGCAGCCCGGCCAAAATCAAGGGGGCCTGAGCCTAAAGCGTCCCGCCAAAAACCTGAATCGCGGGGATTCCCACACGCATGATTT
>NZ_JARGNH010000013.1 GCF_029213205.1 Pseudooceanicola sp. | reverse complement strand
CGGGAACAATGGGTTTGCGCGGGCGTTGCCCGCGCCGCAGGAGGGGGCCAGCCCCCTCTGGCAAGGCCGGACGGCCTTGCCATTCACCCCCGGGATATTTCGGACCAGAGGAAGTTGGCAAGTGGCGCTAGTTCGGGCCGTAGCGATCCCAGGCCCAGAGCACCACCAGAGCCCCGAGCACCGCGCCGATCAGCCCGCCGAGGATGCCCAGCACCGCCAGCACCGATTTCAGAATCAGCCCACCGACCAGAGCGCCGGCCATGCCGACAATCACCGTCTGCACCGGTCCAGCCTGGATATCGAGCACCCGCGTTGCCACCCAGCCAGCCGCCGCGCCAATCAGGATCCAGAGAATAAAGCCCATGTCGGCCTCCTTCGATATGTCGTCGTCTATTTGCGATAATGGGTCGGCACGATGATCAGCGCGCCGATCGATGAGATCAGGGCATCCACCCCCGGCGTGCCGAAGCGAAAGCCGAACATGATGCGGACGAAAAAGAACAGGAAGGCGCCGCCGACGCAGATGATGATCGACGGCAGATAGCCGTTCTGGGTGAATTGGGTTTTCTCGGCGACATAGCCAACGATCCCGGCAATCACCACGGTGCCCATCAGGGTAAAAAACATCAGCTGCCTCTGTAGGTTGAATAGCCATATGGCGAAAGCAGAAGCGGCACATGGTAGTGCGCCGCCCCGTCGGAAATGCCGAAACGGATCGGGATTCGGTCAAGGAACAGCGGCGCGGCCCCGGCCTGACCACTGGCGCGCAGATATGCGCCGGCATGAAATATCAGCTCATATTCGCCGGGTTCGAACCGGCCCTGCGGCAGGATCGGGCTGTCGGTGCGGCCATCGGCATTGGTGGTCATTTCCAGCAATTTCATCCGCGACTCGCCGGAAATCCGGTAAAGCGCGATCCGCAATCCCGCCGCCGGGGCGCCACGCGCGGTGTCCAGAACATGGGTGGTGAGATAGCCTTTGGACATTCCGGCTCCGATCCGCTTGCAACAGGGGCGGCGCTGGGGTTCCATGCAGCGCCTGAGAGGGAGACAAGCACATGCACCGCTATCCACGCAACATGATCGGCTATGGCGCGACGCCGTCAGAGGCAAAATGGCCGGGCGCGGCACGGATCGCGGTCAGTTTCGTGCTGAATTACGAAGAGGGCGGCGAGAACAACGTTCTGCATGGCGATCCGGCCTCGGAGGCGTTCCTGAGCGAGATCATCGGCGCCGCCCCCTGGCCCGGTCAGCGGCACTGGAACATGGAGAGCAATTACGAATACGGCGCCCGCGCCGGATTCTGGCGGTTGCAGCGCCTGTTCGTGGAAAAGGCCATCCCGCTGACGGTGTTCGGCGTCACCAGCGCCCTGGCCCGATCGCCGGAACAGGTCGGGGCGATGCAGGAGGCCGGCTGGGAAATCGCCAGCCACGGGCTGAAATGGATCGACTACAAGGACGCATCCGAAGCGGAGGAACGCGCCGATATGATCGAAGCGATCCGCCTGCATACCGAGGTCTGCGGCGCCCCGCCGCGGGGCTGGTACACCGGGCGCTGTTCGATGAACACCGCGCGACTGGGCGCTGAGGCCGGGTGTTTCGACTGGATCAGCGACGCGATCGACGACGACCTGCCGCATTGGATGCGCTTTGGCGAGCGCGACCAGTTGGTGATCCCCTATACGATGGATTGCAACGACATGCGCTTTGCCGTTGCCGCCGGGTTCGGCGCCCCGGACGGTTTTTTTGAGCACCTCAAGGACAGTTTTGATGCGCTCTATGCCGAAGGAGAGGCGGGCAGCGCCAAGATGATGAGCATCGGCATGCATTGCCGGTTGCTGGGTCGGCCCGGCCGGGTGCAGGCGCTGCGCCGGTTCATTGACTATGTGCAGGGTCATGAGGGCGTCTGGTGCGCCCGCCGCATCGACATCGCCCGGCATTGGGCCGACGTGCATCCGCCGGTGACCCCGGACCTGGTGCCGTCGCAGATGGACCGGGCCGATTTCATCGCCGCCTTTGGCAGCATCTATGAACATTCGCCCTGGGTCGCCGAACGCGCCTTCAAGCTGGAACTGGGCCCTGCCCATGACCGGGCGGCAGGGCTGTGCAACGCGCTGGCGCGGGCCTTCCGCTCGGCCACGCCGGAAGAGCGGCTGGCGGTGCTGAACGCGCACCCGGATCTGGCGGGCAAGCTGGCGCAGGCGCAACGGCTGACGGCAGAAAGTAGCGCCGAACAGGCCTCGGCCGGGCTGAACGCACTGACCGATGCCGAACGTGCCAGGTTTCAGGCGCAGAACGCCGCCTACATGGAAAAATTCGGCTTTCCCTTCATCATCGCGGTCAAAGACAACACCAAGGCCAGCATCACGGCCGCCTTTGAGGCCCGGCTTGCCAATGACCCGGAAACCGAGTTTACCGCCGCCTGCGCGCAAGTGGAGCGCATCGCCTTTCACCGGTTGAAGGATCTCCTGCCATGACACGCCGCTATTTCTCGGATTGGGGCGGCCTGCCGGCGCAGAACAGTATCATTGCCGGACGTGCGGTGTTCACCGAGGCCTATGCCGTCATGCCGCGCCATGTGCAGTCGGACATCACCGCAAGCCTGCTGCCGGGCTGGGAACAGGCCCGCGCCTGGGTGCTGGCGCGGCCGCTGTCGGGATTTGCCGAAACCTTTGCCGAATTGATCGTCGAACTGGCGCCCGGCGGCGGCTCCGAAGCACCGGAGCCGGATCCGGAGGGCGAGGGCGTGCTGTTCCTGCTTGAGGGCGAGGTGACGCTCAGGGTTGACGGTGCCAGTCACCAGATGGCGCCCGGCGGCTTTGCCTTTCTGCCACCGGGATCGGGCTGGACCCTGCGGGCAGGCGATCAGCGCGCGGTGCTGGTCTGGATCCGCAAGCGGTATGAGCCGGTGCCGGGGATCGCCGCGCCCGAGGTGATCGTCACCAATGATGCCGATATCACCCCGATGACAATGCCGAACACCGACGGGCGCTGGTCCACCACCCGGTTTGTCGATCCCGCCGATCTGCGCCACGACATGCATGTGACCATCGTCAACCTCGCCCCCGGCGCCGATGTGCCCTTCACCGAGACTCATGTGATGGAACATGGCCTGCTGGTGTTGCAGGGCCAGGGTGTCTATCGGCTGAACCGTGATTGGGTCGAGGTCGAGGCCGGTGATTTCATGTGGCTGCGCGCCTTTTGCCCGCAGGGCTGCCATGCCTCCGGGTCGGACCCGTTCCGCTATCTTTTGTATAAGGACGTCAACCGGCACCCGAGGCTGGCGTTGTGATCGAGATTCGCGCCGAATTGCTGACCGCCGAGGCTTTTGCCCCCTTTGGCGATGTGCTTGAGGCAACTGGCGCCCCCGACAAGGTGATCAATGACGGCTGGTGCGACCGGTTTCATGATCGCGCGACACTGGATTTTGGCCCGGACGGGCGCGCCGGGGTCAGCATTTTTCGGGCCCGACCACGCCACTTGCCCTATGAATGCGGCATGCTGGAACGCCATCCCGAGGGATCGCAGACCTTTCTGCCGATGGCTGACATGGCCTGGCTGGTGATCGTCGCGCCGGACGTCGCCGGGGTGCCGGGATCACCGCGCGCCTTTCTGCCCCAACCCGGCCAGGCGGTCAGCTTTCACAAGGGCACCTGGCACGGGGTGCTTACACCTTTGGCAGAACCGGGGCTTTTTGCGGTGATTGATCGAATTGCGGACAGCCCCAACCTGGAAGAACACTTCCTGAAGCAGCCTTTTGTCGTAAGCTGAACCTGGACCCGCCCACCAGAGGCGCGCCGGATAACCAGCGAGGGATGAAAATGGTTAACACGACACTCGGCACCGCGGCGCAGATGCGCGACCCGAACTATACCCCACCGATCGCCAAGGCGGTGCCGCTGGGTATCCAACATGTGCTGGCGATGTTCGCCAGCAACGTGACGCCCGCAATCATTGTCGCGGGGGCGGCGGGGTTTGGCTTTGGTTCGAACTCACCGGATTTTCCGAACCTGATCTACATGATCCAGATGTCGATGCTGTTCGCTGGCATCGCCACCCTGTTTCAGACCATCGGCATGGGTCCGATCGGCGCGCGGCTGCCCATCGTTCAGGGCACCTCATTTGCCTTTCTGCCGGTGATGATCCCGGCGGTGGCCGGTCAGGGTGTCTCGGGCATGGCCGGGCTGATGACCGGTGTGGTGATCGGCGGCCTCTTTCACTTTGCCTTGGGCAGCGTGATCGGCCGCATACGCTTTGCCCTGCCGCCACTGGTGACCGGGTTGATCGTGCTGATGATCGGGCTGGCGCTGGTCAAGGTCGGCATCCAATATGCCGCCGGTGGCGTGCCACTCATGGGCAAGCCAGAGTTCGGCTCGCTGGCGATGTGGACACCGGCCCTGGTCGTCGTCGTCGTCACCCTGGCGCTGAAATTCTTTACCCGCGGGCTGATCTCGGTCTCGGCGGTGCTGGCTGGGCTGGTGGCGGGCTATGTCGTCGCATTGCTGATGGGCCAGGTGAATTTCGGCAATATCGGACGCGCGGCCAGCTTTTCCCTGCCAATGCCGTTCAAATGGGGCGTTGAGTTCAACGGCGCGATCATCATCGGCATGTGTTTCATGGCGGTGATTTCCGCCATCGAAACCGTCGGCGACGTCAGCGGCATCTGCAAGGGTGGCGCCGGGCGCGAGGCGACGGACAAGGAAATCTCCGGCGCGACCTTTGCCGATGGTGCCGGGACCGCCATCGCCGGGGTGTTCGGCGGCCTGCCCAACACCTCGTTCAGCCAGAATGTCGGGCTGATCTCGATCACCGGGGTGATGAGCCGCCATGTCGTCACCATCGGCGCGGTGTTCCTGATCCTCTGCGGGCTGGTGCCCAAGATCGGCGCCGCGGTTTCGACCGTGCCGATCAATGTGCTGGGTGGCGGGGTGATCGTGATGTTCGGCATGGTCACCGCCGCCGGGGTGAGCATGCTGTCGGAAGTCAATTGGAACCGCCGCAACATGGTGATCTTCGCGGTGTCTCTATCGATTGGCCTCGGGCTTCAACTGGAGCCATCGGCGCTACAACACCTGCCGAGGACCATGCAGATCCTGCTGACCTCCGGTTTGTTGCCCGCCGCCGGGCTGGCGATCATCCTGAACCTGCTGCTGCCAGAAGACCTGGACTGAGCCATAACCGGCGCCCGGCCTTTATGGCGCGGGCGCCGGACCCACGCGCTGACCGATCCGCTCCAACGCCTGCAACAGCGGCGCCGGGTCCTGAAAGGCCAGCCGGACCGGCAGGGTGATCACCCTTTGCCGCCACTCCGGCGGCAGCCGCACCGCATCCTTTTCCGTGGTCACCAGCTGCGCGCCGTGGCGCGCCGCGTCACGCTCCAGCCGCATCATCAACGCCGCGCTCAGCGGTTGATGATCGGCCAGCGCCTCGGCATGGATCAGGGTCGCCCCCAGCCTGCGCAAGGTGGCAAAGAATTTCTCGGGATGGCCGATCCCGGCAAAGGCCAGGAACGGCGTGCCGGTCCAATCCATGCCAGTCGGCAGCGGGCACAGCTCGGCCATCACCTGTGGCACCGTGATGCCCCGCCCCCACAGCGCGGTGAAACCTGCCTGCGCCCGCGCCGCGCCCACTGAAATCAGCAGATCCGCCCGCGCCAGCCCGCTGGCGATTGGTTCGCGCAATGGCCCCGCCGGGAGGCAGTGCCCATTGCCAAAGCCACGGGCGGCATCGACCACCACCAGTGCCAGCGATTTCATCAGCGCCGGGTCCTGAAACCCGTCATCGAGGATCAGCAAAGCCGCCCCTGCCGCCACCGCCGCCCGCGCCCCGGCCAGACGGTCCCGCGCCACCCAGACCGGGGCAAAGGCGGAAAGCAACAGCGCCTCATCCCCGACCCGGGCCGCCGTATCGCGCCGCTCGTCCACCCGCAGCGGTCCGGCTGCGGTGCCGCCATAGCCACGGGTCAGCACATGCGCCGCGATCCCACGCTCGGCCAGCATCTGCAGCAGCGCGATCACCGTCGGCGTCTTGCCGGTGCCGCCCGCGTTCAGATTGCCGACGCAGATCACCGGCACCCCGGGATCGACCCCGGGACCATGCCTGGCGATCCGGCGGCCGGTGGCCGCGCCATAGGCCCAGCCCAGCGGCGTCAGGATCCGGGCCAGGGCCCCGGTGGGACGGTGCCAGAAATCCGGGCTGCGCATCAGCCGAACCCGATCTCGTCAAGCCGGGCATCGATCTGTTCGAGCAGGATATCCGTGGCCTCGGCGCCATCGGTGGCCAGGGTCCAGGCGGCATGTGCCATTGCCGCCGCCTGATCCGGGGCGGTCAGCCGCGACACCGCATTGGCCAGGGTATCGGCATCCTGCACGATCCGGGCCGCGCCCGCCTCGGCCAGGCGGGTATAATCGGGTTGATACACCCCGGTGTTCGGTCCGCTCAGGATTGCCGCGCCCAGCGCCGCCGGGGCCCAGGGGTCACAGCCTGCCAGATCCGGCAGCAGCGACGAGCCCATGAAGGCGATTGGCGACAGGCGAAACCACATTCCCATCTCCTCGGCGCTATCCGCCAGCAGGATCTGGCTGCCCTCGCCCGGCACCTCGCCCGCCGCGACCTGGGCAACCCGCCAGCCCTCGGCCAGCACCCGCTGCGCGATGGCGTCGTTGTCGGCCTGTTCGGCAGGCACCAGGATCAGCAACAGCCGGTGGGTCGAGCGTGAGACGCGACGATGCGCGGCAAGGATCGTATCGACCTCCGCAAGGTGCACCCGCGCCGCCAGCCAGACCGAGCGCCCGGCGATTTCCGCCGCCAGCCGGGCGCGCTCCTCCTCGTCACAGGGCAGCGCGGCGGCGGCGGTCTGCAGCGGCCCGGTGACCTCGACCCGGGCGGCGGGCAGGCCCAGCCGCTGCAATCGGCGCGCCGCATTGGCACTGTTGGCGAAGGCCCGGGCAAAGACCCCGACCACGCCGCGCGACATATCCGGAAGCCAGCGCCAGCGCCCCTCTTCCAGCGCGGTCTCATCCACCCCGATCAACCACAGCACCTGCCCCATGCGTGCCGCCGAGACCAACAGCGCCGGGCGCAGATGGCCGGTGGACCAGAGCACCAGATCCGGGTGCCAATGCGCCAGAAACATCTCGGCGGCCGCGATGTTTTCCGGCGGCAGCTCGGCAACGATGATATTCGGCGCCTTCACTTCTGGCGGCGGACCTTCGCCGCCGATGGTCAGCAAGAACTGCGCGTCACCGCCCAGCCCGGCAAAACGATCGGCCAGTTGCAACAGCGCCGGCAGGGCCGAGGCCGCGCCGGCGTGCAGCCAGATCAGCGGTCCCTCAGGGCGCGCTTGCTGCGGCGGTTCCCAACTCGACGGCGGCGCCCTCCGGGCCAGCGCCAGATAGGCGGATAGGCTGACCGACCGGGCCATCGCCGCAGCTCAGCCCAGTTCCTCGGTCGGCGACGTGGCGGTTTCTTCGTCCGTCAGGCGATGAATATGCGAGATGAAATAGCGCATATGCGCATTGTCCACGGTGCGATGCGCCTCGGATTTCCAGGCGTCATAGGCGCTGGCGTAATCCGGGAACACCCCGACCATATGAATGGCCGAGACATCCTTGAACAGGTTCTTGGTCGGATCGACGAGTTCGCCACCAAAGACGAAATGCAGACGTTGCAAGGCAAGGCTCCTTTCACGGGGCTGGGAATGCGGTGCTGTCACTTCGGTTCTAATCAACGGCGCAGGCGATGGAAAGCCGGGGTCGAACAGCGGCGCGGTTTGCGCGCGCCGATTGCACGGGCTCCGGGCATGGGTTAGTCAGGCCGCGCAATTAGGGGATCGGCCATGTCTCTCAACACCTTCGGGCATCTTTTCCGCGTCACCACCTGGGGCGAAAGCCATGGGCCTGCCCTGGGCGCGACGGTGGACGGCTGTCCGCCGGGCGTCGCGGTGGATGCGGCGATGATCCAACACTGGCTGGACCGACGCAAACCCGGCACCTCGAAATTCACCACCCAGCGCCGCGAGGCGGACGAGGTCGAGATCCTTTCTGGCGTGTTCGAGGGCAAAACCACTGGCACCCCGGTGCAACTGATGATCCGCAACACCGATCAGCGCAGCAAGGATTACGGCGAGATCGCCGAAAAATTCCGCCCCGGTCACGCCGACATCACCTATTGGCAGAAATACGGCATCCGCGACTATCGTGGTGGCGGCCGCTCCTCGGCGCGGGAAACGGCGGCGCGGGTCGCCGCCGGCGGGCTGGCGCGCGCGGCGCTGGAATTGCTGGCGCCCGAGGTGTCGATCACCGGCTATATGGTGCAGATGGGCGGGCATCGGATCGACCGTGAACGCTTTGATCTGAGCGAGGTCGAGCGCAATCCCTTCTGGGTGCCCGACGCAGGCGCCGCCGGGGAATGGGCCGATTATCTGGACGGGTTGCGCAAATCCGGCAATTCCGTCGGCGCGGTGATCGAGGTGGTGGCCAGCGGCCTTCCCGCCGGGTTGGGCGCACCGGTCTATGGCAAGCTCGACACCGATCTGGCGGCGGCGATGATGTCGATCAACGCGGTCAAGGGCGTCGAGATCGGCGACGGCATGGCGGCGGCAGAGCTGACCGGCGAAGCGAATGCCGACGAGATCTTTATGGGCAACGACGGCCAGCCGGTCTATTCCTCCAACCACGCGGGCGGCATTCTTGGCGGCATTTCAACCGGTCAGGACGTGGTTGTGCGCTTTGCAGTGAAACCCACCTCCTCGATCCTGAAATCACGCCAGACCATCACCAAATCAGGCAAGGCCACCGAGATCATCACCAAGGGCCGCCACGACCCCTGTGTCGGCATCCGCGCGGTGCCGGTGGGCGAGGCGATGATGGCCTGCGTGCTGCTGGACCACCTGCTGCTGCATCGCGGACAGATTGGCGATGCGGGCGGGGTGATTGGCTGAGGTCCGGGACGCTCACCCTTCGGCCTGAATCCACGGCTGTCTCCAACAATCACGCGATAGCGGCAAAACCTTCCGGGCGGAAACGGACCATGGCGCCAGGGCCCTTGGGATCAAGGTCGTAGAGGGTCGGTCGCTTGCTTAGATAGCCCCTCCAGGTGCCTTCTGGCTGTCTGCTGATCTGGGTGCCGTGTTTGGCATGCATCTTTGGCGCGAGCTCACCAATGAGCATACCACGTCCCTCGCGGCTATGGATTGCGATCATTCTTCGAATCTTGTGATCGAGATCAGTGCAGGACCTCGACCCACAACGCGTGCCGACCTCGACGAACGACGAACAGGCCGCGTCCTTCGATCTGCGGGTGAGTATCTCCACCTACCGTTGTCGCGATTTCGGGGCGCGGAACACCCCCCGGTCACTTGCTCGCATACATCCAGTCACGCACGGTCTCAGCAGCCATGAGCCAGTTTTCTGACAGCATCACATCATGCGCTGTCTCCGCCAGGATATGGCATTGCGCGCCATAGCGCCCCGCAGTTGCCCGCTGCGATGCGGGCGAGAAAAGCCCGTCCCTGGCGCCACCGACAACCACAACCGGCACCGCGCTGATCGGCTTGCGCGGCAGCTTCAGGACCAGCATGTCCAGGAAGGCCATATAGGATTCGTCGATCATCTTCTTGCCGAATTCGATGCGATCCGGCTCGGCTGTGTCCTCGTCCAGGAACATATGCGCCGCCTTCAGCGGGTCGCTGACCAGCGGGTAGAGCGACAGCCGGGCATTCGCTTTCAGGAAATCCAAAGGGCGCGACTTGGCGATTTTCAGTGTGGCCTTGATCGCCCCGTAATGCGGCACCGTCGCCAACAGCCCGATACCGGAGAGGTGTTTCGTGCGTGTCATCAGATGCTGACAGGCAAATCCACCCATGGAATGGCCGATCACAAACGGTGGCTGTTCAAAGCCTTCGACGACCGAGAGGATGTCGTCGACATAATCCGTCATCCGGTTCCAGCGCATCGCCTTGCGCGCCGGGCTTTGCCCGTGCCCGCGCAAATCCATCGCGTAGGTGTCAAAGCCCTGCTCCGCAAAATACTCCAGGAAATTACCCTGCCAGCACCAGGCCCCATGCCAGGCGCCGTGCACCAGCAGAACCGGAGGCGTGCCGGAAATGGCCGTATCGGCCCGCCGCGACAAGATGTTCAACTTTGAAGGTTCCATGTCCAACACCGGTCATATCCCGCCTGACCTGTCAATAATATCATCGGTGAACCGCCAGGGGCCGGGCATCTGGACACGCCCGCATCTGCCCGGAAAGCGCCGAGCGGCTAACCTGTCCCAGCCCGTCGCCGCAACAAATCCACATACCGCTGCCGCGCCTCCGGCAGCGGCTTTGACCCCAGCTGCGGCGCCAGTTTGTTGCGCAGGAAATGGCCCGTGGTGCGCAGCGCCTCGGCGATCTCGGTATCCGGGGCCTCGCCCTGGCCCAACAGCACCGGCGGCAGCGGCAGCAGGCGGGCCGCCCAATCGCCCGCGCCTTCGGCCGAGACCGCGCGCCCCGTGCGCGGAGACACATAGTCGAGCGGCATATTGCGCCCCATGACGGCGCAGGCCGAGAGGTCGAGGCCAAAGCCCATCTCGTCAAGCAGCGCCATTTCCCAGCGCAGATAGGCCAGCGGCCAGAGATCGTCATTGCCCAGCAGATCAAGAAGCGCCTCGCTGCGCTGGTAGAGCGGCAGATGCGCCTCGCGTTCGGGCAGGCAAAAGCTGAGCAGCGCACAGACCGTGTTCAGCCCGGCCAGCGCCATCCGGTCAGACAGCGCCGCCGCGCGGGAACGCACCGGTTCGACAGTGAAATGGCCGAGGTGATCCTCCAGCCGCGCCCGCCAGACCATGTCGATCTGCCCGCCGGGTTGCAGGATCGGCGTCAGCTTGCGCGAGGTGCCGCCCCGGACAATACCTGCATGACGCCCGTGCGAGGGGGTGAACACCTCGACGATCGCTGCGTTTTCGCCGTGCCGCCGCACCGCCAGCACGATGCCCTGATCCCGCCATTCCATCGGCGGATCATCGGGCGGTCCGGGGCGCGCCGCAAGTGGCTTGCATCGGGGTCCAAGATACGGCGACATTGGTGCCATGCTGTTGTTGCGCCACCGCTTGTGTCTGGTCCTGCTGATCGCCCTTGTGGCCTGGGTCAGCCTGGGCGCGCAATTTCTGGTCAGCCTCGACAAACACCCGGAACTCGGGATTGCTGGGGTGGCCTGGCGGCTGCTGCGGTTCTTTACCATCCTGACCAATCTGCTGGTCGCGGCGACCTTCACCCACGCCGCGCTGACCCGGCAGATGCCGGGGCCGATCTGGAGCACCGGGCTGACCCTGTGGATCGTGATCGTCGGCGTGGTGAATTACGCGCTGCTGGCGCAGGTGTTACAGGGGCTGGAGTTCTGGGCCGATATCGGCCTGCACGCCTTGGTGCCGGGGCTGGTTCTGCTCTGGTGGCTGACCGCAGCGGACAGGCAGGGTTTGCGGATCAGCAGCGCGCTGCTCTGGCTGATCTGGCCGGGGGTCTATGTGATCTATGCGCTGGGGCGCGGCGGGATCGATGGCACATACCCCTATTTCTTTACCGATCCGACGCGACTCGGCTGGGCCGGGGTGGCGCTCTGGTCGCTTGCCCTCTGCGCGGTGTTCTTTGTCGGGGAGGTGGGGCTGATCCGGTTGGCCCGGATATTGCCGGACGCCGCAGCGGCGGCCAAAAGTGGACTCGCCCGCCATTGAGCGGGCGAGTCCGGGATAGATATCAATCCGGGTTCTTGGCGAAACGCAGATAGGGCAGTTTCTTGTCCAGCGCGCCGAACTTGGACTCGGCGGCGGAATCGTCAAGCGACAGCGCCACGATCACGTCCTGACCGGCCTGCCAGTTGGCCGGGGTCGCCAGCGGTTGCTGATAGGTGCGTTGCAGCCCGTCCAGGGCGCGCAGCACCTCGGCAAAGTTGCGGCCCACCGACATCGGGTAGGTCATCGACAATTGCAGTTTCTTGTCCGGCGAGATGATGAACACCGCCCGCACGGTCTGGCTATCCGCCGGGGTGCGGCCATCGGGCATATAGGCATCGGCGGGCAGCATGTCGAAGGCCTTGGCCACCTTCAGGTCATCGTCGGCGATGATCGGGAACCCGGCCTTGGCCCCGGCAAAGCTTTCAATGTCGCCCTTCCATTTCTTGTGCTCTTCGACACCGTCGACGGAAATCCCCATCACCTTGGTGCCGCGCTTGGCCCATTCATCGGCCAGTTGCGCAACTGCGCCGAATTCGGTGGTGCAGACGGGGGTGAAATCCTTGGGGTGGGAAAAGAGAATCGCCCAGGAGTCGCCAATCCACTCGTGCAGGGCAAGGCTACCCTGATCGGTTTCGACGGTCAGATCGGGAATCGTGTCGTTGATACGCAAAGCCATTATGTCCTCATCCATTGGGTCGTGTTGATATTGCCCTAAATAGTCAGGACGGGCGTCGAATACACCCCCCTGTGATCACCTTGCAGAGAATAGCCGAGGGTGACACAGTGCCGCCGAAACGCGAAACCGCCGCCCGCTGGGTCGGCTGCGCGATGGACAAGGGAGAACCATCATGATCGAGAAACGGCAATTCTATATCAACGGTGCCTGGGTCAACCCGATTGAGGGGCGCGACCATCCGGTCATCGACCCCTCGACCGAAGAGGCCTGCGCGGTGATCTCGCTGGGCGGTCAGGCCGATGTCGACGCCGCCGTCGCCGCCGCCAAGGCCGCGTTCCCGGCCTGGATGGCGACTGCACCCGAAGCGCGGATCGCACTGGTCGAAAAATTCCTTGAGGCCTATCAGGCGCGGGCCGAAGACATCGCCCAAGCGGTGTCGAGCGAAATGGGCGCGCCGATTGCGCTGGCACGGACCGCGCAGGTTGGCGCCGGGATGGGCCACACCAAGAATTTCATCCGTGCCGCCAAAGCGTTTGAGTTCAATCGTCCGCTGAGCGAACAATCCCCCGACACCCGCATCGTCTATGAGGCGATTGGCGTCTGCGCTCTGATCACCCCGTGGAACTGGCCGCTGAACCAGATTTCGCTCAAAGTGATCGCGGCGCTGATCGCGGGCTGCACGATGATCCTGAAACCGTCCGAGGAAAGCCCGCTGGACGCACTGATCTTTGCCGAATGCATCGACGCGGCAGGCTTTCCCAAGGGTGTGTTCAACCTGGTGAACGGCGATGGCGTCGGGGTCGGCACCGCGCTGACCACCCACGAGGATGTAGACATGGTCAGCTTTACCGGCTCGACCCGCGCCGGGATCGCGATTTCCAAAGCGGCGGCAGACTCCCTGAAACGGGTGCATCTTGAGCTCGGTGGCAAAGGCGCCAACGTGATCTTTGACGATGCCGACGACGCGGCAATCAAGCGCGGCGTGCTGCATATGATGAACAACTCCGGTCAATCCTGTAACGCGCCGTCGCGGATGCTTGTGCAAAAGGGCATCTACGACAAATCCGTCGAAGCCGCCGCCGAAATCGCCAAATCGGTGACCGTCGGCTCGGCGCATGAGGATGGCCGTCACATCGGCCCGGTGGTGAACGAATCCCAGTTCAACAAGATCCAGGACCTGATCCAAAAGGGCATCGACGAAGGCGCAAAGCTGGTCGCCGGTGGCACCGGACGGCCCGACGGGCTGAACCGCGGATTCTTTGTCAAACCGACGGTGTTTGCCGATGTGAACAACCAGATGACCATCGCGCGCCAGGAGATCTTTGGCCCGGTGCTGTCGATCATCCCCTTCGACACCGAAGAAGAGGCCGTCGAGATCGCCAATGACACGCCTTACGGGCTGACCAACTACGTTCAGACCACCGATGGCGACCGGGCCAACCGGATGTCGCTGAAACTTCGCTCTGGCATGGTCGAAATGAACGGCAAGCCGCGCGGCCCCGGCGCCCCGTTTGGCGGCATGAAAGCATCGGGAAATGGCCGCGAAGGCGGCATCTGGGGCCTCGAGGACTTCATGGAGGTCAAGGCGATTTCCGGCTGGACGCTCTGACCCTTACCATCAAGAAACCAGTTGAAAGGCCGCGGCATCTGTCGCGGCCTTTTTCATCGCCGCCGACCTGAAACCGCTGAGTCCAATCGCAATCGACAACGCTTGATGCGCCGATCAGCCCTTAGCTCTCCCCCGGCTGCAAACGGTTTAGACGGCGCTATCCGGCCTCGGCGATCATCACCAGCCGATGCGCATCGGTCACCGTGATATGTTTGCGCTTGCTGGCGACAATGCCGTCCTTCTCCCACCCCGACAGCAGGCGGCTGACCGTGTGCAGCGTGGTGCCGGTCATTTCAGCGATGGTGGCGCGGGTGATCGGAAGGGTGATCTCGATCCCCGCCTCGACGTTCCGGCCATATTGCCGCACCAGCCGCAGCACCACCGCCGCGACCCGCTGTTCCACGGCCCGGGTCGACAGCTCTTCGATGCGATCGTGCAGTTCTATCATCCGGGCGCCGATGCTGCGCCAGGTTTCCGAACCAAAGCCGTCATAGCGGGTGACAAAATCCGACCAATGCCGGCGCGGCCAGCTGAGCGTGACACAATCGACCGCAGCCATCGCATCGGCCGGATAGACCTCCAGCCCCATCGCCGGGGCGATGCCGAACAATTGACCGGCCGGGATGTGCAGGGGCACGATCTGTTCGCCGCCCGGCGTCAGGCGCAGCACCCGGATCGAGCCATCGAGCAGGAGATAGAAGCTGTCCGCCGGATTCCCCTGCGCGAAAATCGTGTCGCCCTCGCCCCAGGTCTTTCTGCTGGACAGGTCAAGAATTTCGCCGATCTCAACCAGCGAGAGCCGGGAAAACGGCGGTAATTTCCCGAGTTGGGTTTCGTCGAGCCTGGACATTGATGCTTCGCCAAGTTTGTTGAACGTCAACGACAAGCCCGTGATCCAGATGTAGTCTGAACCGCGAAAACCCACCCCGACACGATCAGGAGAAAGCCGAGCCATGTCTGCGTTAGCACCCCAGGGCCGCAAGTGCAAAGGTGGTCGACCATGAGACGCGCCGCCTATGAGGGCCCGACCATTTTGGCGATGGGGTTTCGCCCGTTCTTTCTGGCGGCCAGCCTGTTCGGCCTGGTCGTGGTGCCGATCTGGTGGCTGGTCTGGCGCGGCGACTGGACGCTCGCCAGTTCCTTTCCGTCAGTCGATTGGCACATTCACGAGATGATCTTTGGCTATGCCGCTGCGGTGATTGCCGGGTTCCTGTTCACCGCGGTGCCGAACTGGAGCGGGCGGATGCCGACCCGGGGCTGGCCGCTGTTGTGCCTGTCACTGCTGTGGCTGGCCGGGCGGCTGGCACTGGCGGGTTTGCTGCCCCTGGGGCCGGTCGGGGTGGCGCTGGTCGATAGCAGCTTTCTGCTGGCGATCGGCGCGATGATCCTGTTCGAGATCGTGGCCGGCAAGAATTGGCGCAACCTCAAGGTCGTGGTCCCCGTCGGGCTGCTGTGCGCGGCAAATATCCTATTCCATGTCGAGGTGATCAACGGCGGCGAGTCGGTGATCGCCCGGCGTCTGGGCCTGGCCCTGGTGCTGTTTCTGATCACCCTGATCGGCGGGCGGATCATCCCCAGCTTTACCCGCAACTGGCTGGCCAAACGCCGCGCCAGCCGGATGCCGGTGCCGTTCGGGCGCTTTGACGCTTGGGTGATTGCGCTGGGTGCGGTGGGATTGCTGACCTGGGTGGCGTTGCCGCAATCTCCGGTCAGCGGCGGGCTGCTGGGGCTCGGCGGGCTGGCGCATCTCGCCCGGCTGTCACGCTGGCGCGGGGCCGCGGTCTGGCGTTCGCCGCTGTTGCTGATGTTGCATGTCGCCTATGGCTTTCTGGCGGTTGGGCTGTTGCTGCTTGGCGCGGCAGCGTTTGACTGGCTGCCACTGGCGGCGGGGATGCATATGTTGGGGATCGGCGCGATGGGCGGGATGACGGTTGCAGTGATGATCCGCGCCACCCTCGGTCACACCGGGCGCGGGCTGATCGCCGGGCCGACACTGACCCTGGCCTTTGGCCTGATCTGCGCCGCTGCGATCACCCGGGCGGCACTGCCGGAGCTCGCGATTGCGGGCCTCGACGGGATTGCTATCGCGGCGCTGCTCTGGACTTTGGGGTTTGCAATTCTGGCGGGGCATCTGGTGCCCTGGCTGGCGCTGCCCGCTCCGGGGCGCAAGCGGCCATCCCGGGCGCGCCCCTCCTGAATCGGAAGGGCCGCCCGCAGATTGGATCAGGAGGACCCGAGTGAGGCCAGATAGGCGGCCATGTCATCGCCACCCTTCTTCAGTTTGAAGGTCATATTGGTCTTGGCCTTGGGATCGTCCAGCTTCTCAGCCAGCCACGCCTTGGGATCGGCGACATACTTGGCCAGATTCTCTTCGTCCCAGACGTTGCCGGCTTCGCCGACGGCCACAATCGAATCGCCGTATCTGAAGCCCTCGACGCTGCCAACTACCCGGCCGATCACACCAAATAGGTCCGGGCCGGTCTTGCCGCCCTTGACGATCGCGGTGCCATCAGCGGCGGTGATCGCATGGCAGGCCTTGCAGCGTTTGAAGGTGGATTCTCCCTTGGCCGCATCCCCGGCAAGCGCCGGGCTGGCCAGCATCGGCGCCAGCAGCAGAACCCCGAACAATTTCGTCAGATTCATGAAATCTCTCCTGTTTTAGATCGCATCAGCGCTTGTTTGCACGCTTTCCAGAATGGCGTCTTTAACATTTCGCAACAAGTGCCGTGCTTCAGTAACATCTTTTGCGGCGCAAAGCCCAGTTGACAGCGCATCCGCCAGCGCCGCGTGTGGGGCACTGACCGAAACCTGACGAATATCCGTGACCAATGCCGTGCCGCTGCGCGGGTCCAATATATGCCCGACCTGCCCGGCGGCATCAATCATCATGCCAAACGGCGCCGAGGTGGCCAGGGCGCGCCCGCTCAGCGCGCGGGCCTCGACCTCACCGACAATCGTCACCGGCCAGGCGTCACTTCCTTTTGGCGCGCCCATGGCCAGGATTTCACCGGTATCGATCAGCACATCCTCAACCCCCTCGGCCCGCATCAGCAGCGCAATCCGGTCAGCGATATAGCCCTGGGCAATGCCATTCAGGGTCAGCTGCTGACCTGCGGCCAGTTCTACCGACGCGCTGTCAAAGTGCAGCTTTTCAAAGCCGATACTGCGCCGGGCCGCCGCCAGTTGCGCGGCTTTTGGCGGGTGACCGGCGACATGGGCGTCGGCAAGAACCCGCCAGAGCGGCTGCACGGTCGGATCGAATCGCCCCCCAGTCACACGATGCGCCTGTCGGGCGATGGCCAGGCAATCCAGCAGCTCGAACGAAGGTGCGTCGAGATGACCATCAGCGTTCAACCGGGTGATCTCGGAATGGTCGCGATACAGGCTGAAGATGTTCTCCAGCCGGGTGATCTCTGCCAGCGCCCGCTCAGTGATGCGTTCGGCATCCGGGTGGTCCAGGATGATCCGTGCCGAGGCGCCCAGCGCCGTGCCGTGCCATTGAAACGCCCAGGCGGCCGGAGCCAGAAGGCAGGCGGCGGAGGCGAAGGAGAGAAAGCGACGACGCGAAAAGGAATGGGAAAAGCTCATGTCAATTGGTCCTGTCTGCGGGCGCCAGAGCGCGCAATCTGTCGGCGATGTTGGAGTCATCTTCGGGACCCGGCGTGGCGACCGCCCCGATGGCAGCCTCCTGCGATCCCAACTCGTCAAAGCGGCGCAGCACGCCGCCATGGGTCTGGGCAAATGCCGCTGCCGCGACCGGATCGGAAAACGGCACGAATTCCGGGGCGTCCATGCCGCCCATCATGGCGGACCCGGTCACATATATGGCCGAGTCGGCCGCGATCCAGCCGCCGGGCCGCGCCCAGCTTACGTCACCCGACATATCCTGAACATAGGCGACCAGCACCGCGTGGCTCTGCTCGGGCATGTTGAGATAGGCGATGGTGTCGCGCACCTGCGAAAAAAAGATCGGCGCCTGCAGCCCGGACAGGTGGATCTGCCCCTTGGGTCCGTCGTGGTTCAGCAGATCCATCTGACAGTAGAATCCCACGGCCTCCGCCGACATGTCGACCGGTTGCGGCAGGCTGACGCTGTCCTCCTTGCAACCCGCGAGCAGCAGCGTGGTGACGGCGATCAGCAGGCCTGACCTCAGACGACCGGTTGTCATGGTTTCACCCTCCCAAAGGCCAGCCGGGCCAGACCCGAGGCCAGAATCACCCAAAGCAGCAATGAGGCCAGCGGTTTCCACAGCGCGATGGATTGCGCCGCTCCCGCCAGACCGGATGCCGCACCGACCGCGTCAGAGGCCGCAAGATTGTAAATCCGCAGCGCATCGGCAGGGTTGGCGACCAGCAACCAAGGGAACACCCGGGTGGTAAAGGCGCCACCGTCATCGGCGACAATCGCCGCCAACAGGCCCAGATCATAGAGCACCACCGCAATCAGCCAAAGCCCGATGGCCAAGCCCGCCGCGCCAGACGGGCGGCGCGCCAGGCTTGAGATCATCTGCCCCAGCGACAGGAACACCGCGCCCAGCAGGATCGAGGTCCAGACCAGCCGCCATAAGGCGGGCAGCCCGGCAATGGCCTCGGCACCGCTGAACCAAAAGGCCACCGCCGCCGCCACGCCATAGCCAAGGCAGACGGCGATGGAAATCAGCACCAGCTGCGCCGCCAGCTTGCCAATCAGCAGCTCACCCCGGCTGACCGGATAGGCCAGGTAGAGCGGCAGGGTGCCACGCTCGACCTCGCCGGCAATGGCATCGAAAGAGATGATCAGCGCCATCAGCGGCATCAGATAGACCGAGAGCGAGGTCAGGCTGGCAACGGTGAGCGACAGCCGGTCCGCGCCAAATTCACCGGAGGGCGCCGACCCGGCCACCGACAGGACCAGCGAGAACAGCACCATCATCACCACCGCAATGCTGAGCCAGCGGTTGCGCAGGGCGATGGCGAACTCGATGCCGAATGTCGAAAGGATCCGCGTCAACATCACGCCGCACTCCGGCTGATCTGGACATAGATGTCATCCAGGCTGGGAGGCAAGAAATCGAAATCCTCGATCAATGTGCGGCGGGCGGCGATCCGGCTCAGGATCTCGGATTTGTCGGACTGGGCGCAGGCCAGTGTCAGGATCTCGCCAATCTGCCGAGCCTCGGGGAAGGTCGCCGCCAATTGTGCCGCCTGCCCCGGTTGCGGGCGCAGCTGCACCGTCAACGGCAGCGCCGCCGCGGCGCGCAGGGCGCTGAGCGATCCATCGGCGACCTTGCGGCCCTTGGACAGGATGGCAATGCGATCGGTGCGCACCTCGACTTCGGACAGCGCATGCGAGGACATCAGGATGGCGGTGCCGTTTGCCGCCAGGTCGTCCAGCAGGGCATAGAATTCCCGTCGCGACACCGGATCGAGCCCGGAGGTCGGTTCGTCCAGCACCATCAGCGCCGCGCGACCGATCAGCGCCTGCGCCAGGCCGACGCGCTGGCGCATGCCTTTGGAATAGGTGCCGATCCGCTGCCGCGCGGCATCCGCCAGCCCGACCTTGTCGAGCAGCCCATCGGCCTCGGATGCCGGGCGGCCGCGCAGGCGCAGGAAATGGCGAATTTGCTCGCGCCCGGTCAGCGCCGGGTGAAACGCGATGTTTTCCGGCAAATAGGCGGTCAGGTCGCGGGCGGCCCGTGACCCCGGCGCATGACCAGCCACCGTGATCGCACCGCCCGAGGGCGCCAGCAGGCCCAGAACCATTTTCATCAGCGTCGACTTCCCGGCGCCGTTATGGCCCAGCAGGGCCACCCGTTCGCCCGGCGCGATGGACAGATCGACAGAGTCCAACGCGATCTGACCGCCATAGCGCTTAGTCAGGTTGGATATGTGCAGCATCGTCTTGGCTTGCTCCGTTTCCCCGGCCCGCGGTGGCGCGGGCGAATGACATCAGGTCCGGCGAGATCACGAAATCCGGGGCGGCGATCAGCGGGTGGCTGTCGACCACGCCGCCGGGCGCGATGGCGGGAAATTGTTCCTGGCTCCAGCGCACCAATTGCACCGCTGGCGTGCCGATCAGCAGCTTGGCGGCGGGCTGCGACCACAGGATGTGATCCATCAGGTCATTGGGCCGATAGGCACTGTCGGCGCGGCTGTCGCCGTTCAGGTCAAACGAGGGATGGTCCGACCAGAAATTGCCACGGCCGTCAAAGCTCCACTCGACATCGCGGGTGCCGACATATTTGACCTGGGTCCGGTTGCCGACAAAGGCATTGCCGGTGATCGTGTTGCGCTCTGAGCCAGCGGTGAAGTGAATGCCGATATCGCAGCCGTCAAAGCGGTTTTCGGCGATCAGGTTGCGGTGCGAATTATAGACAAAGGTGCATTTCTTCGCGCCGCCGATGACCTGGTTGGCAAAGATATCGGATTGATTGGCGTAGTTCAGCATCACCCCGTAATCACGGTCGTTGATCGAGATATTGTCCCGCGCCACGATCCGGTCGGAATACATCATCGCAAAGCCGAGGTGGTTGCCGATCGAGACGTTGTCCGACACCTCGCTGTCGTTGGTGGACATGTAATGCACGGCAAAGCGCAGGTCGCGCATCAGGTTGCCGCGATAGATGTTGCGTTTGGAAACGTTGGAAAAAATCCCGTCGCGGCCAAAGCGGATCTCGTTATCCTCGACAATAGAACCGGGCGCGTTCCAGACGTAGATGCCGTTGCCACGATCATTCATCCGCCTGAGTTGCAGGCCGATGATGCGATTGCCTTTGACCAGTGCATCGCGGGCACCGTGAATGTCGATTCCCACCAGATTGCCGCTCAGCTCGTTGTCCAGAACCTGCGCCCGGCGGGCCTTTTGGGTCAGCTTGATCCCGGCGTCGATGGGTTCATGCACCCGGCCTGAATTGATCAGTGTCAGGGATTGAACCGTCACATCGGCCGCATCCACCGTGATCACCGATCCGATGCCGCCACCGTCGATGACCACGCCGGGACCGCCGGTCAGGGTCAAAGAAATTTCGATGCGCACCGGGCCAGCATAATGGCCCGGTGCAAGAACGATCTCATCCCCCGGACGCGCCGCCTGCAGGGCGCGCGACAAGGCGCCCTCTGCAGGCTGCAGATCGATCCTGGCCGCCCATGTGGGCAAGCCGGCCAGGATCAATACCAACGCAAGGGAGACGAGGCGTTTCATCAGGCTTTGGGTTCCACAAGCATACGGCCGCGCATTTCCATGTGCAGCGCGTGGCAGAACCACTGGCAATAGTACCAGTAGACCCCGGGTTTTGCCGCGATGAAGGTGACCGAGGACGTCGCCTGCGGCCCGATTTCCATCGCCACGCCGTGGTTGTTCAGCGTGAAGCCGTGGGTCAGGTCGTCGATGTCATCCAGGTTGGTGACAATGACCGTCACCTCGTCGCCTTGCTTCACCGTGAACTGCGACAGGCTGAACTCAGGTGCCTGGCTGCTCATATAGACCCGGACCTTGTTGCCGTCGCGGATCACACTGTCCTGATAATCATCAAGATCAATGCCGTCGGCCTCGGCCTGCGCGCGCGTGTCGGCCCACATCGGATCGTTGCGGTCCCAGACATTGACCGGGTTGACGATGTCGCGCCGCACCAGGATCACGTCATGCGGTTCGGCAAAGGTCGGGCCGTCGTGAACCACCTTCATGTCATCGGTCGAGATATCGATGACCTGCTCGTTCTCGGGCTTCAGCGGGCCGACGTTGATGAACCGGTCCTTGGAGAACTTGTTGAGCGAGATCAGCCAGTTGCCATCGGCCTCCTTGGTTTCGCCCATGGTGGTGTGGTTGTGACCGGGCTGATAATGCACATCGACCTTGGATATGATCGGATCGACGTCGGCACCGGCATAGGCCTCGACGGCCTTGGCCATGTCCCACTTCACGATCTGACTGTCCAGGAACAGCGTCGTATAGGCAAACCCCTTGCCATCGAACGCGGTGTGCAGCGGGCCAAGGCCCAGTTCCGGCTCGGCCACGACAACCGACCGCGGGTCCACATCCGATTCAAACAGCGCGTCGAACTTGGTGACATCCAGCACCGAACAGGTCGGCGACAGCTTGCCGTTGACCACGACGTGTTTCATGTCGGGCGCGGTGTTGATGCCGTGCGGGCTGTTGGGGATCGGCACATAGCGGGTGTAGTTCTTGTTCTTCTCCTTGCGCCCGTCGATCACCTTGACGCCGTTCAGCTCGATATAGTCACCGGCCTCGATGCCCTTCTCGATCTCGGCAAGGTTGAAGATCACGACATGGTCACGCTCTGCCTCCATCATCTCGGGCAGGGTCATGCCCATTTCCGAGTTGTAGGAGGTCGAGAAGGCGTATTTGCCCTGGTAATCGCAGTCGGTGTTGTCAAGGTTGCCCGAGACCATCACCTGCCAGGCGATCTCCATCGTGTCGCCGTCAATGGCGGTGAAAAAGTTCACGTATTTTTCCGGCTCGTCCAGGATCTTGCCGTCATTGACCATCGGCACCTCGTCTTCGCCGTTGGCAAAGACATAGCCGGTGCGCGGGAACTTCTGTGGCCGCAGGCCGTGGATCGCCTTGGCGTTGGGAATGTCGATGATCCGGTCGCATTTCATCACGTCGCAGCGCACCCGCGCAACGCGGGTATTGGCCTTGTCGTTCATGAAGATGAAGCGCCCGTCATAGGTGCCATCGGTGAAGGACATATGCGGGTGGTGAAGGTCGCCGTTGTCGTGCACCTTCTTGCCCTGGGCCGCCAGATATTCCTTGGTCTGCGGCTGCATGTCCTGGGTCAGAATCTTCAGGCTTTCGTTGGTCTGGCCCCAGCCGGTGGCCGAGCAGCGGTTGAACACCGGCACTCGCATCAATTCCCGCATCGAGGGGAAGCCCAGGATGCGCATTTCGCCGGACTGGCCCGAGGACCAGAAACCGTAATAATCGTCCAACTCGCCCGGTGCCGGGGTGAGGTGGTCCTTGGCCTGCGCTGCTGCTGCTGTGGCCGAAGCCGCCGTTACAACAGCCGCGCCGCCCAGAAGACCGAGCTTGCCGCCTGCACCGCCGAGCATCGCTGCCCCGGTCGCGCTGGCGCCCATGAAACCGCGCCGACTTAGGCCTCGTTTCTCTTGTTCAGACATCTTGAAGCTCCTTTCTTGAGTTCTTCAGGTTGGGATGGTTCGAAATCTGCGGATTCAGCGCGGCATCGGGGGATCCCACCCGCGCGCGCCGTTTCATCTTTTTGATCACCACCGGGCATTTCGCCTCGGATTGGTACAGAACCTGGCAATGCAGACAGTTGATGCATTCGTTCGGGTTGATCTCGCCGGTCGGGTGGATTGCATCCACCGGGCATTCATTGGCGCAGGTTTGGCAGGGGTTGCCGCATTCGTGGTAGCGCTTCAGCCAGTCAAACATCCGCAGCCGTGCCGGGATCGCCAGCGCCGCGCCCAAGGGGCAGAGGTAGCGGCAGAAGAACCGCTCGACAAACAGCCCGGCCACCAACAGCGCGATAACATAGGCGACGAAAGGCCAGGCGCGCATGAATTTCAGGATGATCGCGGTCTTGAACGGCTCCACCTCGGCCAGGTGTTCGGCCTGTTCGATGGAATAAAGCGAGGTGCCGAACAGCCCGAGAAAGATCATGTATTTGATCGGCCACAGCCGTTCATGCAGGCCCCAGGGAAGTTCGATCTGCGGGATATGCAGGGCCCGGCCAATGCGGTTGGTCAGCTCTTGCAACGCCCCGAACGGGCAGAGCCAGCCGCAATAGGCGCCGCGCCCCCAGAACAGCAGCGCGGTGGCGACCGCGAACCAGAGGATGAAGGTCAGCGGATCGAGCAGGAAGGCCTGCCAGCTGAAATCGGTGACCAGCGCGCCGAACAGCGCCATCAGGTTGACCACCGAAAGCTGGGCATTGGCATAAAAGCCGAGGAACACCAGGGTGACGGTCAGGAACGACATCCGGAACCAGAAATAGAACCGTGCCGAGCGGGTGGCGAAATGCTGAAAGAAGAACACCAGGGTCAGCACCCCCAGCATCGCCAGCAGCCCGATAATTTCCGGGGTCTTGTCCTGCCAGATCCGTTTCCAGAGCGCGGATTGCGCATCCTCCTCGGCCTGCGGTGCAGCACTCGGTTCGCTGGCAGCAGCGGCCGCGCTCTTGCGCTGGTATTGCGGCGGCAGCTGATAGCCCAGGTCAAAGGTGGTAAAGACCTTTTCGATGGCCGCGACCTCGCGGTGAACCAGCAGTTGAATCCGGAATGGCCGGGTCGGATCAAAGCCGCTGTCCGCAGGGATCTTGAACAGGTCACGCTCGGTGAATTCCGGCGCGCCCTCGGCAACGATATCGCCGATGCGGCGATGGCCACGGTCGCGGAACCGCACCGTCACATCGTCCTGGATCAGCACGATCCGGTCAAAGATCCCGCCGCGCACATAGCCCGACCCCTTGAAGGAATAGAGCCCGCGCCCGACGATCGCGATGGCCTCGTCGCCCGGCTCCAGCCAGTCGCGAAGGTTGGCATTTTCAGCCTCGCCCAGAATCGCCAGCCCGATCCCCGGCACGCTGACCAGCGCGGTCTGCATGTCGATAAAGGTGGTCTCGGGCGGCTCTTTCAGAGCGCGCTTGGCGGCGCGCGGATCGTCCATCGCGGCGAAGGCGGCGTTGACCTGCCCGACATCCAGCGACAGGCGGCGGATCGTGCCGTCACCCTCCATCGTCATCCAGCTTGCCGGGGCCGTCGCCTCCGGGTCGATCTCGAAACTGTGGTCGGCTTTGACTTCGGCCTCCATGCCGCCCAGACCAAGGGCGCGCGCGACCTTCAACCCGGCGCGGATGATCCCGTCATCGATCACCATGATCGTCACGGTCGCGCCGGAAATGATGTTCAGGTCATGGGCAGAGCCACGCGCCTTGGCCTCTGCCACAAGGTCGACACCACGGTAACCATGCACCATCGCCTTGATCTTGCTGTCGGGGATGCCGATCAGCACGATCGGTTCGGAATGCTTGACCAGCTCGACGCCCAGAACCCGCGCGTCCTTGTCGACGGCCACCATGGTGTGAATCGGCTTGCCGGAATAGCCGGTGGTGCCCACGAAATCCGAGGTGATGAAGACATGGCCGATCTCAACGCCCCGCTGCAACAGCGGCGCCACCGGCACATCGTCCCGGATCGGGCCGAATGCGTCGCTGCCCTCGACCAGATCGCCGGGCGCAACTTTGGAAATAAATTGGGAAAGAACCGATTTGTCGGTTTGCGCCAGGGCCGGATTCGCCGGAATCCCGACCAATATCGCCAGAACCACAGCCGCAAACAGGCGCAACAACATCAATTTTCGCAGAAGAGAGACCATATCAAACCTTGGATTTAACCGGCGGACCACGCGCCATGGAACCAGCCGAGCTTGTGACCGGAATTGTGTCAACAATAGCGTAAGCAATCTCCTGCACCGGATCCGCCGCCTGCGAGAGGTCGGCAATCACCGGCAGGTCGAAATCCGCGATGAGCGAGCAGTCGGCGCAATGATCGCAAGTGGCAGGCCCGGGTGAGACCGGGGTGCCGTTCCGGTCCAGCGTCACCACACTGGCGCCGTCCTGACCGCAGATCACCAGGCTGACCTGTCCGGCCCGGGCAAGATCATGTGCCGTGCGCAGATAGCCGCCTACGGATGTCGCCAGCAGAAGGCATCCGATCAACAGGCATCCAAAGGACAGAATCAGGGGGCGGCTCATGAGGCAGATATTAACCTCGGGGTCTTAACGCTGTTTGATCTGGAACAATGTTTTCGAGAATACACCATAGACTAGCATGGCAGACTCCTGAAAAAATCTTGGATCATGTCCAGCACGCCGCGCGGTGGCGCCTTGCAGCGGTTAGCCGCGTGTCGCCTCGCGCAGCGCGAAACCGTCGTCCACCCCTTCGACCGGCGGACCGTCCGATATGATCCGGCCGAGGTCGAGCTTGATCAGCCGGTCGCAGGTTCCAAAATAGCGGTCGTCATGGGTGACGGCGATGACGGTGACGCCTTCGGCACGCAGCGCCTCAAGGTAATCGGTATAGAAAAAGGCGCGGAATTCCGGGTCTTGTTCAGCGCCGAATTCATCCATCAGCAGCACCGGGCGGCGTTGCGCCCGGGCCAGAACCAGCGCCAGCCGCTTGCGTTGGCCGGTCGACAGCCGGGTGGTGGAAAAGCCGCCATCGGCGCCGATCGTCACCTTGTCCGACAGCCCGACCTTGTCGAGTTCAGCCTGAATCAGCGGCTGCGCGCTTTCGGCGTCCAGGCCAAAGGCCTGATCGAACAGGTGGAAATCGTGGAACACCGAGGCCACCCGATCACGCCAGGCGCCGCGATTATCCGGCGACAATTCGACATTGCCGACGCTGACCCTGCCCCGATCGGGCGCATAGAGCCCGGCCAGCACCTTCATCAACGTGGTCTTGCCAGAGCCATTGCCGCCGACCAGGAACACAATCTCACCCGGCTCGATGCGCAGATCCAGCGGCCCCAGGGTAAAGGTGGTGCCGATCTCGGCGTCGCGGTAGTCGAGCTCAACCTGGTGCAGTTGCAACGCGCCATCCTCGGCCAGCGCCACCTCGCGGCCCACCACCTCTTCGGCCAGCTTGCCTTCAAGTTTCTGGAGGTTCTGCAACGACACCTGGGCGCGCATATAGGGGCCGGTCAGATCGACCAGCTGTTCCAGCGGCGGCACCAGATAGAGCAGCAGCGCCAGGATTTGAAACGCCAGCGCCGAGGTCGCGCCGATCCATTGTTCGGGCAGAAAGGCGATCAGCCCCAGCAGCGAGAACAGCATGAATTTCGACACGATCGTGGTCGAGTAGAACAGGAACTCGGCCTTGACGAAATTCTCGCGTGCCTTGGCCGACGACTGGTTCAGGCTGGCGTTCAGATCCCGCGCCACGGATTGCGACAGCTTGGTTTCCTTGAAGCCGTCCAGCATGTCCGAAATGCCACTGAACAGCGCCGCCTCCTGCGCCCGGGCCTCGTTCAGATAGACCTGAGCATGGCGTTCCTGCATAAAGAACAGCTTGACGCCTGTGGCCACCAGCACCAACGTCACCAGAAACACCATCGGCGACAGCCACAGCAGATAGGCCAGACAAAAGAACACCACGACCCCTGATTGCAGTGCGTGCACCAGGCGGATCGACGCCATGCCGACGGTGCTGGTGTCGCGGGTCAGGTGAACATAGATCTCGCCACGGCCGTATTCCTCGACCTCACGCAGAGACGACAGCCCGGCCTGATCGACAATCCGTTTGCGCAGCAGTTCGACAAAGCGTTCGGCCATGTCGGTGGCCCGAAACATCGCGAAATAACCGCCAAAGAAAAACGCCAGCACCGCAGCAACGAACACCGCCGGGTAAGTCCAGCCAAAGGTGCCATCAACCCGCGCCGAAATCGCGTTGTTGATCGCCGACAGCATCGCGCCATTGGCCAGACCAACCAGAACCGACATGATCAGCACCGAAATCTTCGGCCCCGGAATATTGTTCCAGACGAATTTGGCGTAATTCAGCATGTTACCTGTATCGTTCGGGCCGCGCCCGGATTGAATGGAATGGCCCTGATGGACCCGTCTGAGGCGACTACATACACCCCGCATCCGGCGAATAGAAGCAGTCAGAGGCTGGCTGCGGCGCCTAGACGCCGTGGCCCGCCAACTGCGGCCGGGCGTCTTCTGGTTTCCAGCTGTGCATCCGCGCGATCCAGTGGTTCGAGAACAATTCCGGCGGCAGCGGCTGGTCGAACCAGGGCGCGAATTCCTCCAACCACTGGGCCAACCGTTCCTCGGTGACCTCGTTCCAGTCCTGCACGATGGCCACCGGCAGCCCCTTGTAGATCGGATCCATCAGCGAGGTTTTCACGATCGGGATGGATTTCAGCAGCAGGGCCTCCCAGGTCCGGTGGCAATCAATCGAATTGCCGCGCGGGCTGGCCTCGAACACCGCTTCTTTCTTGCGCCGCCAGACATCGTTGCGGGTGGTCTGGCGCGGTTCAATGATCGCCAACGGGCTGTCTTTGAGCACCGCAATCGCTTCTGCCCTTGCCTCGGCGCGCGGGATCGCATGCGGGTGGCGCAGGAAAGTGTCCATGTTCAGCTGGAAATTGCAGTAGACCTTGAGCGGGCGTTCGCGGATCGGCGCGATTTCGTCGCGGATCGTTTTCATCTGCGCCTGTTGCGCCCCCGGCAGGGCCGCCGCCCCCATATCGCCCGCACGGTTCGGGCTGTTGGGATCAAGCTTGTGGTAATTCATCCCCAGCGGCAGTGGCACGACCCGGCCGGTGTCGATGTAATGCGGCGAAAATTCGTAATTCTCGACGAACCAGCACAGCATATTGTCATTGGCCAGCACCTTGTCGATATCGAACAAGCGCACCGGGTTGTTTTCCCGGGCCGAGGCAAGGACGAATTTCGACTGCATCCGGGGCAGGAATTCCTGGATGAACCTGGGCATCAGCTTGGTATTGACCCAGATCACCGTGCCTTCGGGATGCGGATTGCACAGATTTGCCGGCGCCTCTTCGTCGAACTCGTCCCAGATGATGTCGCAGGCGTCGCGCATCACCGTTGAAGAGATGAACATGTCCGCCTCTTCCGCCGCGATTCGAGCCGGCGAAAACTCGGCCACCCGGGCCCGCTGATTCCAGGTCAGGTCCAGCTTGCGCCGCACCCATTTGCGGAACGGGTAGTGCATCCAGAGCACCACAAACGTTGCCAGCCCCAGGATCAGGGCGAGCCCGCCCAAGGCCCAAAAAATCGTGCTCACAGCCCAAACTCCTGTTCCGGTCGGCGCCAGCGGGTTCAGGCCCCGGGCGGCGCCCGTCATCAGGCCGGGGTTTGACAAGCAAGGGAACGGATTGCAAGCCTGTGGGCAGCCGGCAGCGCGGCCAACGTCGCCATCCGGCCAAAACACTTCCCAATATTACAAATAGGCGGCGAGATCTCGCCCAGATGGGGTTTTGTTGGCCACCGGTTTGTCGCAAAACGCATCTGCGAATGGGCAATCGGACAGGAGCCAGCACCATGCAGGCAAATCATTCAACCCTGGCCGAGGCCAGTTCGCCGAAACCGGCACATATGGCCTGGCCCTTGGCGGCGATTGGCCTGGCGCTCAGCCTGTCGGCCTCGCCCATCGTTGCCTATTGGATCATTCGCGCCCGAATCGAATGGATCGCCCTGTTTCCCGAAGAATCGCTGCGCAAGCCGCCAACCATCAGCCGCGCGATTTCCGAGCCGAGCATCGGCGACCCGTTTTCGCTCTGGATCGCCCTGGTCGCGGTCGAGCTGTTCGTCCTCGGGATCATCGTCGCGATGCTCTATACCCGCTCCGTCCATGCCACCCCGGCCGCCGATGTCGCCGATCGCAGACGGCTGCAAATCTGGTCGAACTTCTATATCGTGCTGCAACCGCCGATCGCCCTCGGGCTGATCCTGCTGTCGGTGTTCCGGATTGGCCATGCCAACAGCATCCATATGATCGGCAGTTACATGTTGTTCATCTCTGCCGCCTTGGCGCAGATCGTCGGGCTGATGACCAATCTCGCGGTGCTGACCCTGATCCGTCACGATCAGAGCATGCGGCAGCGCGGGCTGATCGAACCGACGGCGGCGCGACTGCGGATCGTCGCCTGTGTGGCTGCGATCATCGCGACCCTGACCTATCTGGCCTTGTTCATCCTGAAAGACACCTCATACCACACGCCGTCGCTGTATCAGGCCTATGTGCTGACCGAGGTGGTGGTGCTGATCCTGGTGCTGAACCTGGCGCTTTTGCATGCGGTGGATTTCGCGCGGATTATTCTGCGCCACCTTCACGGTCGATCTGCGCCAGCAACCCAAACGCCCTGACCCCACGTTGCAGGGCGGTCAGGTTGGTCAGCGCCGCGAACAGCGCCATGCCCCAGACCATCACGGAGGCAACCCAGCCCTCCGGCACCAGCCCGGCGGCGACCAGCAGCACGCAGGTGTAGATGATCCGCTCAAGCCGTTCGAACAATTCCGGCCAGCCATCGTTCGAAACATCCGCCTCAAGCGCGGTGCGCGCCTTGGCATAAGAGGTGATGACCGACCCGGCGAAGGTCAACAGCGCCAGCGGCCACAGATCATGCACCCAGGCAATCGCCCCCAGAACGATCAATTCCTGATAGCGGTCGACCATCGCATCCAGATAGCCGCCCGCCTTTGATCGCATGTCGCGCCGTCGCGCCACCGCACCGTCGAGCGCGTCAAAGGCATAGGACACCGCCAGCCACAGTCCGAACACCAGATCCAGGCGGTGCCAGAGGTAAAGCCCGGATCCGGCGATGATCAACGCCAGCCCGGTCAACGTCACCTGGTTCGGCGTCAAACCGGCCCGCACCAGCGGAGTCGAGGCCTTTTCCCACAACGGATCAAGAATATGTTTGATCAACCCATCAATCATGCCGCGCTCCCAGGAAAGGTTTTCACCATGGTTTTCCGCAGCTTGCGCAGACGGGCATAGCGACGTTCGATCATCTCGTGACGGTCCGGCAACGGCAGATACCGCGCCTGCACCCGGTCGGACAGCCGCGCCGCCGCATGCCAGACATCCGGATCCCAGCCCATCGCCGGGGCGGCCAGCGCGGCGGTGCCCAGCACCCCGGCGAACTGGCTTTCGCCGGTGGTCACCTCACGGTTCAGCGCGTCGGCAACGCATTGCGCCAGCACCGGGTTGGTGGCGCCGCCGCCGACCAGCGGCAAGGGCCCGTCAAGCTTGACTCCCGGCTTCTTGGCCACCGCCTCATGGGCCCAGCGCAGGTTCAGCGCGACGCCTTCGATGGCGGCGCGCGCGACCGCGTTGCGGTCATGGTCAATCGACAGCCCGTGAATCACCCCGCGCAGCGTGTCATTGTCGACCGGCACCCTCTCGCCCGCAAACCACGGGATCAGAAACGGATCATCCTCGCGCCAGTCGCCAGGATCGCCAAAGGCGGCGACCAGATCCGGCTGCGCGCCATAGCCCATCAGCCGCGCCACCCATTCCAGAGCCGATCCGGCGCTTTCCTGGGTGGCGATCAGCAGCGGGCGATTGCCCGCACTGCTGGCCACCGTCGCGAAAGAGCTGGGCACACTGAGAATCCGGCGCGGAAAAAAGCCGCTGACCCAAGCCGAAGTCGAGATGCAGAGATGCAGCGCCCCGTCGGCCACCGCGCCTGATCCCAGCGCCGTCGCGGTGACATCGCCGCCGCCGGCGACCACCGGCAGATCGGCGGGCAGGCCCAGCTCGGCGGCGGCACGCGGGGTCAGAACCCCGACCACATCGCTGCCATCAACAATCTCGGGCAACTTGTCCAGCGGCATGCCCGTCATCTTTGACAGAGCCTTGGACCAGCCTTCACGGCCCGGGCGGGTGTCCATCAGCCAGGTCACATTGGCGCTGTCGGCGGTGGTGACAAACCGGCCGGTGGCGCGGTGGATCAGCCAATCCTTCACATCCAGGGTGCGGTGGGTCTTCGCCCAGATCTCCGGCTCGTTGCGCATCAGGAAATGCATCTTGGCGATTGGATCCATGCCGTTCTTGGCCGGGGCGCCATTGGCAATCCGGATCCAGCGCGCCAGGCGGTTCAGGTTGTATCCCAACGCCTCCGGGAAACCACCGACCAGCCTGCGGGCAATATCGCCGGCGCGCGTGTCCTGCCAGATGATGCAGGGTCGCAGCGGCACACCGTCGGCATCGACACAGGTGACGCCACACATCTGCGCCGAGAACACCAGCGCACCGGCCTGTGACAGGGTGCCGGGAAGCTCGGCCTCAAGCGCCGACAGACCACGGGCCAACGCCGCCCACCAATCTTCGGGGCGCTGTTCGGCCACCCCGCCCGAGGCGAGCTGGATTGGATAGTGTTCGACCCGGCGGGCCAACAGCGACATGCCTTCACCCACCACACCCAGCTTGACGCCCGACGTGCCGAAATCGGCGGCGATGATCAGCTCTCCCTGGCTCATTCCGGCGTTCTTTCTGTCCCTACACCTGCTGTTTCAGGCCCGGAGGTTGTGCCATGGCAGGCGAAATGCAGCAACCGGCAATGGGGCGGCCACGGGGTGGCAATTGGTCCGCCTCGACGCGGCCTTCACGCTCGGCTATCAGGGCGTCTGGTGCGATCCCCAGGACAGCGGCAGAGGGCAATATGACAGCAACCGGCAGACCCACGGAAACCGGCAAGATCGACGTGGTCTACACCTGGGTCGACGACCGCTTTGAGGGGTATCGTGAGACCCAGTCGCACTATGCCGATCTGCCCGCCGACAGCAGCGCCAACCGCACCCGCGACAATCTGGACACGCTGCGCTATGCGCTGCGTTCGTTGCGGCATTTGCCGGAACTGGGCCATGTGCATATCCTGTCCTGCCGCCCGCAGGTGCCAGCCTGGCTGAACGTCGAAGCACCGGGGATCACCGTGCATCACCACGACCAGGTGATGGATCCGGCGATCCTGCCGACCTTCAATTCCTTTGCGATTGTCAGCCATCTGCATCTGTTGCCCGGGCTCAGCGAGCGGTTTCTTTATTTCGAGGATGACATGCTGGTGAACCGCCCCGGCCTGCTGGCCGGGCTGCGCGATCCGGATGGCCGCAGCGTGGCACATTTTTCAACTCGCCGGGTGCGGACCGGGGCACAATTGACACAGAAGGACAGCGCCTGGAACCATGCTTTGGCGCGGGCCGCCGCCGCCCTTGACCGCAGCTATGGCGCCCGCGAGCGGTTCCATGTGATCCATGGACCGAAGCTGATCGACAAGGTCAATTTCGCCGCGATGACCGATCGTTTCGCGGCTGAGATTGTCACCACCCGGCAGAGCCGGTTTCGCAGCCCGCAGGATGTGCCGCCGGAGTTCCTCTATCCGCAGGTCGCGGTGGCCGAAGGCTGGGCCCGCGCCGCCACTGCCGCTGAGGCCCGGCAGATGGAGGGCTATATCGGTGTCGACAACCTGCTGCCCTGGACCTGGGCCAAGCTGCAATGGAACGCGCGCGCCAATCCGATCACCACGACGCTGAACGACAATTTCGGTGAACGTCCGAACCCGCGGGTGGTGGCGATGATGCGCCGCTGGCTTGAGCGCCAGCATCCCAATCCCTCGCCCTATGAACGCGTCTCCAGAGCCGCCTCGTAAACCCGCAGATAGGCCGGTCCGACCCGGCTGACATCGTAGTCGAGCGCATGGGCACGGCCCCAGTCGGCCAGCCTGGCCAGCCGCGCGGGCCCGGTTGCCAACTCCGCCAGCCGCGCCGCCAGCCCGGCGGCATCGCCCGGTTCGAACAGCAGATCGCGTCCGGCCCCGGTCATCACCGTGGCATAGCCCGCATTGGCCGCCGCCACCGGCACCGTGCCCGCCGCCATCGCCTCGATCAGCACCAGGCCAAAGCTTTCGCCCCAGCCCGCCGGGGCCACCGAAACATCGGCCTCGGCCACCAGCCGAATCGCAGCGGCCCGGTCCGGGTCGGACACCAGCCGCGCCCCTTCGGGCAGCGGGCCCGGCAGGGCACCGCGCCCGGCCAGGACCAGTTCAGCGTCGCGCAACGCTGCCGGGCGTTGCGCCCAGGCGCTGAGCAGCACATCGACACCTTTGCGCGCCTCGAACCGGCCCAGATAGATCACCCGGAACGGCCCCGCGCGCCGGGCTGTGCCAGGGTCGGCGGCGCGCCAATCGGCCAGGTTGATGGTCGGCGGCAGGATCTGCGGCAACGGCGTCACCCCCAGCCGCGCCCATTGTGCCTGGGGCGCCGAAGACGGCACGATCAACGCCGCCAACCGGCGGTGGTAATAGCGCGCCGCGCGGGCGATGAAGCGGTCCTCCAGCCCCGGCTTGGCGGTTGCCGGGTCGATATCAGGCAAGGTGGCGTGAAAGGTGGCGACGCTGGGCAGGCGCAGCTTGCGCCACAGCTGCCAGGGCATCATCGGGGTCCATGGGGTGTGCAGATGCACCAGTTCCGCCCCCCAGTCGCGCAACCCGCGCGCCGCGCGTGACAGCGCCAGTGGCCCGGCATAGCTGAACTCGAACTCGGTGCCATGCAGCGTCACCTCGCGCGCATGGCCGAGGGCGATGCGGCGGGTGGCGGCGTCATCTTGCGCATCCGGGGCCAGAATCCGCACCTCATGGCCCTGGCGCTCCAACCAGGCGCAGAGATCCCGGATATTGCTCTGCACCCCGCCGGGCCGGGCCATCGGATAGGGGCTGACATGCACAATCCGCATCAACCGGCCCGCACCATCATCCGCCACAGCGCGTTGACAACATCGGCAATGGCATAAAGCGCCAACAGCCAGATCAGCGCCGGGTGCCAGATCACCAGCGGTGCCAGAAACGGCAAGGCGCCCGACAACCCGGCAACGAAGGCGGTCAGGGCGGTAGTCACGGTCCAGGGGCCTTGACCCACGGTCTGGCCGCCGCCAGCGGCATCGTTGATCACCCGTGCCAGCAACCGCAACCAGGCCGACCCCAGCGCCAGCGCGGTCCAGCCGCCTGTCACGACAGCGCCCCCGTCACCGACACCCGCCCGGTCAGCGAGCAACCCGAGAGATCCGTACAAGAGACCCCACAGCGCCATATCAACGACGAAGTCCAGTTGGGCGCCATGCCTTGATGCGCTGCCGGTCCAACGCGCGATATCACCATCGCAGCAATCCAGCGTGATAACCAAACTGCCCAGCACCAGCACTGTCCAGGCGGCCAGAGGTACCGGCAGCAGCCAGGCCATGAGCGGCAATATCAGGGCAAACGTCGCACCGGTCAGCGTCACCGCATTGGCACTGATCCCGGCGCGCAAGAACAGCGCGCTCAGGAGAAATCCCGGCCAACGATGCAGCAGCGCCATCACCCAATTGCCATGCAGTTCCTCATCATGTTTCGGACTGTGCAGATAATTGCGCACCAAGGCACCGACACTTGGGGTTTGAGATTCAGTCACTCGATCGTTACTCCGTTCTTAGCTTGGCGCAGGCATTCCGGTGCTGTAACAAATTTACGGAACATTGGTAACATGCGCGCTGCAGATTCAGCGCGCCGGAGAAGTTGACTATGACCGAGTGCACAGCAGTGATCGTGGCGGCCGGTTTGGGGGTGCGGATGGGCGCCCGTGGGCGGCTGACACCCAAGGGGATGATCGCGCTGGACGGGATGCCGCTGGTGCGCGCCTCGGTGCTGCACCTTGCCGATCGCGGCATTTCCAAGGTGCGGATCGTCACCGGCCATCTGGCCGAAGCCTACCGGCAGGAATTTTCGGCGACGCCGGGGGTCGAGCTGGTGCACAACGCCGATTACCACCGCTCGGGCAGCCTGTGGTCGCTGGGATGCGGGCTGGCGGGGCTGAGCGGCCCGGTGGTGATCCTGGAATCTGACATCATGTATGAGCCCCGGGCGCTCGATCCGATGCTGCGCGGCACTTCGGGGCTGGTCCTGTCCGGGCCAACCAGCGCCGGGGACGAGGTCTATGTCTGGACCAAAGCCGACAGCCAGTTGATCGACATGTCGAAGCGCGCCGATCACCGGGACGAGGCGCATCGTGGCGAGTTGGTCGGGATCTCCGCCCTCGCCGCGACCGACCTGGACGCCTTTCGCGCCACCGCGCAAAAGCTGATCGGCGCCGATATCAAGGCCGATTACGAAAGCGGGCTGGTCGCGCATGCCGCCGGTCACAGCTATACCTGCCCGCTGATCGACGATCTGGCCTGGGCCGAGGTTGACGACGAAACCATGCTGGCGGATGCCTATATGCGGGTCTGGCCCCTCGCCAGCGCCGGGCTGCCGCGGGCACCCGGACGCGCCCAGGCGATCTGACCAGGCTGCGGCGGGATTATCCAAGCGGCAAACGGCGGCCACGCGCCTCTCTGTTCAGCAACCATTGCAGCCCGGCGCCGAGACCCAGCGCCAGGCCCAGCGGCGCCAGCGCCGCGATCGGGGCCGACAGCGCCCCGAGTTCGCCCAGGGCAAAGAACACCTTGAGCGACAGGGTCACCAGATAGCCGCCAAAGGCCATGCCGATCAGGATCGGCATCCGTGTCACCCGGCCCCGGAACCCGGTCATCGCCAGGCTGGCGCCGAGAAAGGCAAACAACCCCGGCAATAACCAGGCAGTATAGCGCCGCCATTGGGTCGCGGCGATCTTGGGATCCTCCGGCGCCGCTGTGGCCCGGGCGTTCAGCACATCCTGCGGCAGGTAGAACGGTGACGGGCGCAGAAATTCCAGCCGGTCGGGCACAATCCACAACGGCAGATCCAGCACCGCGACCGGGCGGCCGACGAGGCTGCCTTTGGCTGTCGTCTCCCAGATCTCGGCGTTTTCGAAACGCCAATCGCCGTCACCCAGCGGATACACCCGTTCGGCCCGGACCAGCTGGGAAAAGCCGCGCCCCTGCAGACCGATGAAATAGCTGGCCTCGCGCAGCTCAGGGCGGGACCCGACCAGCACCCGGCCGACAATCGCGGCATCGTCCTGCACGAACCAATGCTGATCGCTGGTCAAGCCGCGCGCATAGCGATCGGCATAGCCTCCAGCGCCCAAATCGACCTGCGCGAACACCGCCGCCGGGCGCCAGTCACGCTCCAGCTTCCATTGCAGGGCACCGCTCAGCCCGCCAAGCAGGCCCAGCGCCACCAGGGTCGGCGCAACCGACACACCCGAGGCCGCCAGGATAACGGTTTCCAGCAACGCCCGGCGCCGGACTTCGGCCAGGAATGCGCCCAGCAAGGTGGCCACCGGCAGCAACCGCGACACGATATCGGTCAGCCGATAGAGGGTGTATTTGCCCAGCACCAGCGACAGAGACTTGCCCTCGGCGGCGGCGCGGAGGCTGTCAAAGCTGTCGGCGAAATCGATCATCAGCGCGACAAAGATCAACGCGGTCAGCACCGACAGCGCGGCGGTGAAATGTTCGCGCAATGCCAGCCGCATCGCCCGCCCGGTGAGGCTGCGCAACGCCATTATCCGCGCCCCGGCCGGATCAGCGCTTCACCCGCAAGGCGCAAGGCCGAGATCGGCACCGCGACCGCCGCCACCGCCACGAACAGGGTGGCCAGAGTCAGCGCCCTCGGCGTGCTGAACCCACCGAGCCAGGCACGGGCGACCAGATCGGTCAGCACCAGCCCGATCAGCGCCATCGGAAACGCCGCCGCCCGGACCCCGGGCACGGTGCCGCCACAGACGGCCATCAACGCCAGCAACACCGCCGCCGGCACCAGCATCGAACGCCCAATGGTCAGCGCCAGACGCTGCGGGTCAATCGCGGTGTTGACGGCAGCAAAGCTGAAGATCCCCAATGTCAGCGGCAGCACCGGCCGCTCCTGACGGCGCGGCACATTGTCGAGCACCGGCAGCACATCCTCCATCGAGAAACCGACCTTGACGCTTCCCGCTGCCATCCGGTTCAGCTGCGCCTCGGCGGTTTTGCCATCCAGCCGCTCCAAATCGCCAAAGGCTGAAACCTGACCCAACCGGAAGGTGCCGTTGCCCTCGACATCGGGGCCCAAGACCTCCCAATCCCCGGCAAAGGCATAGCGCCAGGGTTTCGATCCCGGCGGACGGCGCACCATCAGCGATGGCGGCCCGTCCGGGGTGCCGGTGGCGACGAAATCGGTGCCATTGGTGACCAGCGTGGTGCCGCTTTCACCCGGTGCCGAAATCTGCTCCGCAATATGCGAAACGGTCATTTCATGCAGCGCCAGACGCTGGGCAAAGCTCGAGGCCGGGGCGATGAAGCCGCTGATCGCAAAGCTGAGGCAGGCCCCGAGCAGTCCAACCAGCAGGAACCCGGACACCAGCCCCCAGGACGGCGCCCCCGCCGCCGAGAGCACCACCAATTCGCCGTCGCGGCGCGACCGGCCGACTGCGGTATGAACCCCGACCAAGATCGCGATTGGCAGGGCCAGATCCAGGATTTCGGGGATCTTCCAGGACAGCAGCCGGATCAGGTCAAACGCCGATCCGCCGGTGCTGACGATGGTTTCCAGCAGGCCGGTGAATTCCTCGGCCAGAAAGACGATCTCGACCAGCGCCAGAATCGACAGCGTGACGGTGAGGGTCGGACCCAGGACAAGGCGCAGGTAGGGACGCATCCGGCCGCTCCTATGCCAGACCGGCGACGGCCAGCACCACAGCCAGGGCGCCACCGGTCGCGATCCAGGAATCAAAGATGTCGAATAGCCCGCCCTGATGCGGCACCAGCTGCGGGTAATCCTTGACCCCGGCCCGCCGTTTCAGATGCGAGGCGGTCAGATCGCCGATCACCGTGAACACGCCGATCAGCAGGGCAAAGGCGATGGCCTGACCAGAAGCGACCGAGGGCAGCAGCAACGCCGCGCCACCCGCAGTGAGCACCAGCATGATCGCGCCGCCTGCCAGCCCCTCGATCGTCTTGTTCGGGCTGAGAGCCGGAAACGCCTTGTGGCGGCCAAACACCTTGCCCGCCAGCAGCGCGTAGCTGTCAAAGGTCTCGATCCCGATCCAGGCGGCCAGAAACAGCGCCTCGTTGCCGCCGGTGCAGCTGACGCCAAAGGCCAGGATCGGCAACACCGGAAAGCTGAACAGATCGGCCGCAGCTGCCTCGGGCCGGGTCAGGCGGATGACCATCGCCGCCAGCCAGGCCAGCGCCAGCAGCGCCACGGCCCAGCCCCAGGGCACCAGCAGGATCAGCAGCAGAAAGCCAAGCCCCGCCGCTGTCGCCCAGACAATCGCCAGCCCGGCACCGCCGGGGCGAAACCGCACGCTTGCCGCCTCCCAGACCACCCGCAGGATCAGCCCCAGGCAGGCCAGCGGCATCAGGACCGGGGCAAAGGCGAACACTGTGCAGACCGACCCGACAATTGCGGCCTCGATATTCAGAATTGGCCAGATTTTTCGGGCACCGCTGCTGGTGGCGGGCACAATGCTCATCGCGCCAACGATGGCATAGCCAAGCGACAACAGCGCCAGCGCCGCAGCGACAACGCCAAGGGTCGACTGGGCCGCGATCATTTTTCGGCACCGACTTTGCGAACCACCCGGCCCTGGTGCCAGCGCATGATCGGCCAGATCAGCGGCGCGATCCAGTAGAGCGCGGTCATCTGCCAGCCCGGGGTGACCGCAAAGCGGCCACGCTCCATCCCACGGATGGTCAACCGGGCGACGTCGCCGGGCTGCCAGAGCCCGCCGCCTTCGCTGATGATCTTGGTCGCCTCGGGCTTGGTCAGCGATTCGGCGGCCAGCTGCGGCGTGTCGGTGTCGGGCGGATAGCAGAGGGTGACCGAAATATCATGCGGCGCCAGTTCGACACGCAAAACCTCGGCCAGGGCCCGCACCGCGAATTTCGACGGTGCATACGCACCATACCCATAAATACCAAAGAACGCCGCGCCGGAAGAGATCAGTGCCATCTGCCCGCCACCGGCGTCGCGCATCAGCGGGGCCGCCGCATGCAGCAGGTTCAGAGTGCCGGTGTAATTGACCGAAAGTTGGGCGTGATGCGATCCGATCTCCTGATCGAGGAACCGGCCCGGCTCGGCCAGACCGGCGCTGGCCACCACAATGCCGGGGGCGCCGCGCGCCGCAAACGCCTCGGCCACAGCCGCCATGACAGCGGCGTGATCAGTGACATCGCAAGCGATGCAATCAACCCCGGCGCCGGGCACGTCGCGGCGGAGCGAGCCCGCCGCGACCGCCAAGCGTTCAGCGTTGCGCGCGATCAGCACCACTGGCCGACCCTTGGCCGCGAGTTGCCGCGCGACCTCAAGCCCGATGCCGCTCGACCCGCCTGAAATCCAGGCCGGGGCGTGCTGCCCGGGCCGCGCCATTATCCGGTGGTCCCTTCCGCAAAGGCGACCATCTGCCGATAGGCCTCTTCATCGGCCATCTGTTCCGGCGGATGCTTGAAGATAAAGGCCGAAGCCGCCTTGACCGGACCGGCCATCCCGCGTTCGCGGGCGATCTTGGCACAGCGGATCGCCGCCAGCGCCTCGGCCGCCGCATTCGGACTGTCCTCGACCTCGAGCCGCATTTCGACATTGGTTGCGACACCGCCGAACAGGCGACCCTCAAGGCGGATATAGGCGACCTTGCGGTCGTTCAGCCATGGCACATAATCCGAAGGGCCGACACGAATGTCGTCGCCAGCCAACCGGGCATCCATCGCCTCTTGCACCGCTTCGGTTTTCGACTCGCGCTTCATTGCCAGCCGGTCACCGTCCATCATGTTGAGGAAGTCGGTGTTGCCGCCGACGTTCAACTGATAGGTCCGGTCGATCTGAACGCCGCGCATGTCGGCCAAGGCCGCCACCGTGCGGTGCATGATCGTGGCCCCGAACTGCGCCTTGAAATCGTCGCCCAGGATCGGAATGCCGGCATCTTCGAATTTCTTCGCCCAGACCGGGTTGGAAACGATGAACACCGGGATGCCGTTGACGATCGACACGCCCGCGTCCAGCGCACATTGCACATAGAACTCGACCGCCTCGATGGAGCCGACCGGCAGGAAGATGATCAGGACTTCGGCGTTCGAATCCTTCAGCACCTGGGTCACTTCGGCCTGGGTCAGCGCCGGTTCCGGCGACCCCTGAAAGGCCCGCTCCGGGTTCTGGTTGCGCATGAACGCGGTGAACCCGTCCAGGTCCGGACCACGGCGCACCATGGCCTTATGCTCGCTTACGTCATCGCAAAAGGTCGCGGTGCAGTTCGGCGCGGCCATGATCGCCTCGCCCAGCGGGCGATTGACCTTGCGCGCGTCGATATCAAACGCCGCCACAAATTCGATGTCCGACGGCGCATAGCCGCCAAGGTCGGGGAAGCTGACCCCGATGGCCTTGTCACCCATCTGCTTGCAGTAGGACACCCCCTGCACGAGTGAACTGGCACAGTTCCCTACCCCGGCAATAGCCACCCGGATTGGGTTTTTCTTTTCAATTGTCATTCTCAGAGCTCTCCGCCCGTAACCCGATATGTTTCAGTCACGTATTTGCCCGACGCGAGCCGCCCCACCAGCTTTAGACCGGTGACACGCGGGAAAAGCCCGCCGTCGTCGACATCGAGGTAGGCGTAAATCATACGCGCCTCCTCATCTCCCATGCGGGTAAACAGCGCAGGGCGCCCTTTTTCTACCCGCAAAATTGGTTTTACCGTCGGCAGCGCCTTGAAACTGACGTCATAGGTGCCGTCGCCGTTGGAACTTGCCGAAACGCCATAGGCCAGGCGGCGTTCCATGCCGCTCAGCCCCTTGGCCGCGCCATCGGTGTTGTACCGCCGCCAATAGGCCGAGACCGGCGATTTGGCGTCCAGCTGACCGCCCGTCACCCGCGCGGCATAGACCACCGTGTTGGAATTCGGCGAGCGCTGGATAAAGAACACCTGGCCGCCGTCCTTGGGCCGCGGGAACTCGCTGCGGAACACCGGCATCGCCGCCGTCACCTGCCGCGATTGCAGGCTCAGCTTGGGCGCCGCCTGCGCCGCCGGGGCGGCGAGGGTGAAAACAGCCGTCACAAACGCGAAAAGAAGCGCTATGGTTCCCCTGACCACGGCCGGGGTTACAGGTTGGATCTGTGCCATGGAGTTATGTTCCGACAGCTTTGCCCACGAGGTCGGCGGTCATTTCAGCGGCTTGCGCCAATGCCGTGACCACGCGGTCGATGTCGGCCTCTGTATGGCCGGCGGAAATGAAGAACCGAATGCGCGGCAGGTCCTTCGGAACGCCGACATGGATGATGGGCGGCGCATAGATCCCCTGCTCCAGCAGGATTTGCGAGATGGCAAGCGTCTGCTCCTGCGTCTGGAACAGAACCGGGATCACCGCTTCGCCCACCGCGGTGTGGGTGTCCAGACCCGCCGCGCGGGCCTTGCTCAGAAACATCTGGCTGTTGCGATGCAGGGCGCGCACCCGCTCAGGCTCGGCCTTGAGAATGTCCAATGCGGTCTGCGCGGTGGCCAGCGTGGCGGGCGACAGGCCCACCGAATAGACGAAACAGGGCAGCGTGAACCGCAGCCAGTCGATCACCACCTTCGAAGCCGCGATGAAACCGCCCGAAGAGGCAAAGCTTTTCGACAGGGTGCCGATCTGCAATTCGACCCGTTCGGGATCGACGCCGCAGCGTTCGCACAGGCCGCGGCCAGCGTCGCCCAGAACGCCATAGGAATGCGCCTCGTCCAGCAGCAGCCAGGCGTCGTGACGGTCCTTGATCTCGACCAGCCGAGGCAGGTCGGCCAGGTCGCCGTCCATCGAATAAAGTCCCTCTGCCGCGATGAGAACGCGGGCGTATTTCGACCGTTCCGTCGTCAGGATATGCTCCAGATGATCGAGGTCGTTGTGACGGAATTTGATATGGCTGAACTTGCCAGCCTTGGCGCCCATCACGATGGAATTATGCGCAAGGTCATCGGTGATGACCAGATCGCGCGCACCCATGAAATGGCTGATGATCGACATGTTGGTCAGATAGCCCGAGATCAGCGCCAGCACCCCGCCAACGCCCAGAAACTCGGCCATGTCGTCTTCGAATTTGCGGTGCGCGGTGCGTTCGCCACCAACCAGCCGCGACGCCCCGGCGCCGGATCCGAATTCGTCGATCGCCGCCTTGGCGGCGGCGGTCATCCGCGGATCCTTGAGCAGGCCAAGGTAATCGTAATGCGCAAAGCTGACGTATCCGCCCGCCAATTTATTCGACGCATCGGCAATCGTATCCGTATGCGCAAACCAGGGGTGTCCGCCTTCGAGAAGCGCAGAACCGGCCATCCGAAAACGGCGGCGCGCATAACCTTCGAAGCTCGAACTTTTGGGGTTCGGTTTGTCCACTCTTCCCTCCGACACGGGCGTCTCTGAATAGCAATGCCGTGCCAAAAACATAGGGGGCTTACGGTCACCGATGGGACGCTTTCTAGAGATCATAAAAGCGTCATGCAATGCACGAAAGGGGAAATGACGCGGGGTAGCTGGGCGCCGGTGCCTGTATGGCTTTGCGGCCCGAATCCCGTAATAAACCGAAACAATTGTAACAGAATACGAAGGAAATCGGCCAGTTTCCGCCACCTCGCCAGTTCAGCGCAGCCCGTCCTTGGCGATGTCCCGGGCCAGATCGCGCACCACCTCGCCACGCGCGGCGGCAACCGCGGCAACACCGCCGCCCGGGGCGATCGGCGCGCTCAGGGAAAACAGGCCCGAACGGTCTCGGCCACCGGCATCGGGGGCGACGAAATACTGGCCGCTCATCCGGAACAGCATGTCGCCGTCGGCGAACATCTCTTCGACCCTTACATCGACCCGCACCGCCGCCCTGTCGGCAAAGGGCCAGGGCTCCGGCGCCACCCGGGCGCTGGTCATCTGCGCCAGATAGCGCGCCAGTTCCAGGGTCACCGCCCGCGCCGGGGCATCCGACCAGAGCAACCCGCCCTGCGCGGTCAGGGCACCGTCGTTGCCACGCCTATGGATCTCTTCAGAGGCCGCATAGGCGGGCAGTGACACCTCGACCAGCTCAACACTTCGATAGGAAATCCGCATCTTTTCACCGCTCACCACGGCGGGCGGCACCGAATAGAGCTGCGAGGATTCACCGGAACAGGCGGTGAGCAGGGACAGGGCCAAAACGGCGTGCAGGATGGGATAGCGCATGTCGATCTACCTTCCGAAAAGCAGCGAATTCGGGTTGCGTTCCAGGGCCCGCGACAGCGATCCCACGGCGGCGGCGGCGCGTTCAACCTCGCGCAGCGCCTGCGCGGCGTCCTTGCCGATGCCTTTGGAGGCATCATAGCCGCGCAGCACGTCCGAGGCCTGACCGAGCACCGCCTGGGCACGGCGGATCAACGCTGGCAAATCGCTGGACGCCGCCGCGATGCTGTCGGCGGCATCGCGGGCCGAGGCAAAGGTCTGATTGGCGTTCTCGATCAGGCCACCATCGCGCAGGTCGTCCAGCACCTGACGCAGCGATGCCAGAGCCGCCGAAAGGTCGACGGGCAATTGCCGTGCCGCATCGGTGCCAATCAGCGCATCGGCGCTTTCCAGCAGCTTGGCCAGATCCGCCGCCAATTCGTTCAGCGGCAGGGTTTCGGCCTTGGCCGCCACCGCGTCGATCTTCTTGATCAGCTCCGGCACCCCGGCGACGCTGGTCGACAGATCCGCCGCCGCGTCACGCACAGCCACCAGCGCCTCGGCGGCGCTGCCCGCGACATTGCGATCGCGCAGGTCGCTCAGGAAGGCGGTGAGATTGTTCAGGCTGTCGGTGACGGCGCCAGGCATCGCCTTGGCCGCCTCGGTGCCGATCACCGCATTGGCGTTGCGGGCCAGCGCGTTGACCTCATCCACCAGTTCGTTCAGCGGCAGCGATTGCGCCTTGGCCGCCACCGCTTCCAGACGGGTCACCAGCGCCGGCACCCCGGCCACCGCCGCCGTGGCCGAAGCCGCAGCCGCGTTCACCGCATCCACCGCCGCCAGCAGCCGTGTCGCCGCTTGGTCTTCGTTCAGCCGGGTGACCAACAGGCGCAATTCCTCGGTGGTTGCCGACAACTGTCCGGGCAGCGCCTGCGCCGCCTCGGAGCCGATCAGCCCGCGGGCATCGCCAAGCAGCGCCCTGAGGTCGCCGGGCACCTTGCGCAGGTCATCACCGGCAACAAAGCGGCTGACATTATCGAGCGCGCCGATGGCGGCGTTCATCAGATCCTCGATCGGCAGGGCATTGATCCGCTCGAACAGACCTTCGGCTGTGGCCGAGACATCGGCGATTTCGCTTTCGGTGGTCGGGACCACCGGGTTCGGCGACCCGGTCTGGTCCAGCAACGCCGGTTCGGCATCTTCGACCATCAGCAATTCGACCTTCAGCCCGCCGGTCAGGATCGAGGCGGTCACCAGCCGTGCCCGCAGCCCGTCGCGGACCTGCTTGTCCAGAAACTCCAGGGCCGCTTCGGGCGAAGCCTCGCCAGAGGGCAGGCCCAGACGGCCAGGCCGGATCGCCAGCGTCGCCGCCAGCCGCACCTGCCGGTCGCCAAAACGCTCTGGATCGACCAACCCGTTGACCGAAGTCACCCGGCCAACCCGGACCCCGCCAAGATCGACCGGTGAATCCACCGTCAAACCGGCGACATTGTCGGCAAACACCGCCGTCAGGTTCAGCGGCGCGCCGTCGCCCTCGGCAAAGACGCTGGCGCGGGCCGCGCCTTCGTCGGTGTAAACGGAAAAGACGGTGCCCGGGGTCACCACGCCACCGCCTGACACCACGGTGGAAAAGCTGATGCCGCCGGAAATCAGCGAGGCCAGCGAGGAAAAGTCGATCTCAGCACCGCTCGGCCCCAGGTTGAAGGTGAAACCAGAGCTTTCCCAGAATCGCGTCGCGGTCGAGATCAGGCGGTCATGGGGCTTGAAGATGATCGCCTCGGCCTCGACCGTGGTGCCATCGGCAGAGACCTGGGCGCGGCCAATCCGGCCCACGTCGATGCCGCGATAGACGATTGGCGCGTTCTCGGTCAGGCCGGTGTCATCGACCGCACGCAGCACGATGCGCAGCCCGTCGCGCCCGTCGCGCGACAGCGGCGCCTCGCTCAGCCCGTCAAACCGCGCCGGGGCGTTGCCGGGCTTGGTGTTCCACAGCCCTTCGATGAAAACCCCGGTCAGGACGGTGTCCAGCCCCTCGATGCCTTCGGTCGAAATCTTGGGGCGCACCACCCAGAATTGCGCATCCTCATCGACATAGGGGGCAACGTCGCGATCCACCCGCACCCGCACCAGCACCTTGTCGAGCGATTCGGTAAAGGTCACCCGCTCGACCACCCCAACGGCGACATCGCGATAGCGCAGCTCGGTCTCGTTGGCGACCACGCCACTGGCGTTTTCAAAGGCGATTTCGATCACCGGCCCGCGGCTCTGATAGGATTGCCAGGCAACGCCCAGCGCAATCAGCAATGCAATCAGCGGGATGATCCAGACGATCGAGACCCGTTCCAGAATCGACTGGCGCACCGGTTCGACCGGCAACTGCGGCGGGATGATCTGATCGCTCATCCGGGCTGGCCCGGTAGGCGTCGCAAACGGTCGGCCCGGCTGACAATTGTGTCCGGGTCCCAGATCATCCGACTGTCAAAACTCTGCGCAGAAAGCATGGTAAAGACCACCGACATCGCGAAATACAGACTTGCCGGTCCCGGTGCCACGGCAGCCAACGCACCCAATTGCACCAATGACGACAGCAATGCCACGACAAAAACGTCAATCATTGACCACCGCCCGATATATTCGACCAGTTCGAACAGATGTTGCCGCCTGAGCTGGGACATTCCCGATCCATGCCGCACGCTGATCGCCAGCGCCGCGATCACCGCGAATTTGCCAATCGGGATCATCACCGAGGCGACCAGGATCACGATCGCCACGCCCCAATTGCCATGATCCGCCAATTGCGCGGCGCCACCGATGATGGTGTTGTTTTCAACCATGCCCAGGGTGCGGGTTTGCAGCATCGGCAGGACATTGGCCGGGACATAGCAAACCACGCCGACAATCCACCAGGCCCAGACCTTTTGCAGCGACAGCTGATCGCGTGAGGCGATGGCATGGCCACAGCGCCCACAGGTGGCGGTGCCTGCCGGCCACACCGTGGTGCAGCGGCGGCAGGCAATCAGCCCGGCGGCCCGGGCGGTGGTCACCGTTCCAGTGATTTCCATACCGAATACCTGCACATGAAGGTGTCCTGGGCAACCACCAGAACCACCAGGACCGCGAACATCCAGAAGGCCGGGCCGAAATCGACATCGGCCAGATCCGCGACTTTGACCAGCGCCACGGCGCAGCCGATAGCAAAGACCTCGGCCATCGACCAGGGCCGCAGGTCTTCGGAGAGACGAAAGGCGCGGCGCGCGCCGGTGGCCGGCGGGCGGTCCCAGACCAGCGGGATCAGAACATAGAGCATCAGCAGCGCCCGCAGCACCGGCACGAACACGATCAGCGCCGCCACCGCCAGCGCCAGAAACACGAAGGGCCCGCCATGGAACGACAGCGCCGCCCCGAGGATCGAGCTGGAATGCCAGGCGTTGCCAACCCGGATTGTCAGAAACGGAAATATGGTTGCCGAGATCACCAGAATCACCACGGTCAGCGCCACCGCGATCAGTTGCAGCCCGGCGCCACGCCGAGGCGCGATCAGCACCGTATGACACCGCGCGCAAACCGCCCGCTCGCCCCTCGCCGGTTCGCTGACCCGGTAAAGCGCATCGCAACGCGGGCAGGCGATCAGATCGGCAGGGTCGGGGCCGGGGATGATAGGCGCTGACTGCGACATGGGATTCCGGGTCTACCGCATAGGAGGTCTGGCTGGCCCCCAGCTATAGCAGCGCCGCGCCGGATCAACCAGCCGTGCCCGTCGCGGCCCCCTATTTTTCATCGGTGACCAGGCCATAGACCCGTTGCGCCTGCCAGTCGCCGCCTTTGCGGAACACCAGGTCGATGGATTTCTCGATCCGTTCGATGACGATCACCTCGCCCTCCGGATTGGGCCAATCCGGTTCGCCGTAATAGCCAAGTGCGCCATGATCCCCCGGCAGGCTGCGCAAGACCTCGGCCCGGGCCAGCAGCCCGCCCGCCACCAGCGTGCCGTCATCGGGGACCAGCCGCAAATCACTGCCATCCAGACACAGCGCCAGGGCGATCTGCCCCGTCGCACGCCCGGTGACGATCAGCGCCGCATCCGCTGCCGGGCCGGTGCCAAAGCCACCGACCAGGCCCGGCGGATCCAGGGTGGCGGCGGGCGACCAGCGCGCGAGGTCGAGCCCGCAGGCCACCAGCGCCGCCAGCGGATCCGCGCGTGACGGGTCCGGCCAGTTGAGGCAGATATCGACCCGCGCCGACAGGAATCCGGCCCGCGCGCCCTGCCCGACCGGCGTCAACGCCATCTCGGTGATCTCGATCCGAGCGCGGCCCTGTTCCGGGTCCGGCGCGGGTGCCGCGCCGCCAGAGGGTTTCAGACCGGCCGTGCCCGCCAGACGCGGATCGAACAGGAACTGGCGCAGCACCTGCGGCGCGTTCACATCGCCGGTGTTCGGGCCGCTGTTGGCAGCATTGCGAAAATGCCAGCCATGCAGGGCTCGGGGATCAATGCCAAAGCGCGGCACGCCGCCAGCGCTCAGGTCCAGCCCGTTCCAGTCGCGCAGCTGGACATCCCAGCCGCTTGCCACCGGGTCAAAGGTCAGGGTCCAGCCGCCGGGCACGTCAAGCGCGGTGCGCTGCCCGGCACTCAGCGCGGTGTCAGTGGCGGCAAAGGCCAGCCGCCCGGCGCCCGCTGTGCAATCCTCAGCCAGGGCTGGCCCGGCCAGGCCCAGCGCCAGCAGCACCGCGGTCAGGCGCCTCATCTCAATTGTCCGCCGCCGGGGCCGTCGGCTCAAGCGGCGCGGCGGGTGCGGCGACCGGGCGCTCCGGTTCCACCGGTGAATCCCCGGGCATCGCTGGCGGCTGGTTGATCCAGTAGATCAGCACCACGATGCCGAGGATCCCGAGCAGCGCCAGCACCCCGGGCACCCGGCCCAGCCAGCGTTTCAGCGCGCTTTGCTGTCGACGGGCCACGAACCAGAGCACCAGCGCGACAACCAGCCCGGCGATCTGGAATTCCATAAAGAGCTCAATGCGGTTGAACCCGCGCGTGAGGCCGAAATCCTTGGCCGCCGTCATCGCCGGGACGATGATCGACAGCACCATGAGCACGGCCCAAAAGCCGAGGAGAAGCCAGAATGTGAGATCGCGGCGCATGGAGTACCTCCAAATAGCCGCCAAATTACCCCCTCACCCGTCATCGACATAGCAAAAATGTGCTAGGCGATCCGCTCAAGCAATGCGCGGGTGTTCTCGAACGTCATTTCCACCGGATTGCCACCGACGCTGGGATCCTTCAGCGCCGCGCTGGCCAGCGCATCCAGATCGGGATGTTCGATCCCCAGACCTTTCAGCGATTTGGGAATGTTCAGCGCATCGTTCAGCGCGTCGACATAGGCGCAAAACCCGTCAAAGCCGCCGGGAATTCCCAGATAGGCCGCCACCCGGTCGAATTTCCCGGCAATCGCATCGCGGTTGAAGTGCAGCACCGCAGGCATGCAGACCGCGTTGGTGGTGCCATGGTGGGTGTGATAGATCGCGCCGATTGGATGGCTGAGCGCATGGATCGCGCCGAGGCCCTTTTGAAACGCCGTGGCGCCCATCGCCGCCGCGCTCATCATCATCGCCCGGGCCTCAAGGTCATTGCCATTGGCATGGGCGCGCGGCAGGTAATTGTGCACCAGCCGCATCCCCTCAAGGGCGATGCCCTGGCTCATCGGATGATAATGCGGGCTGCTGAACGCCTCGACGCAATGGGCAAAGGCATCCAGCCCGGTGCCTGCGGTGATGTGCTTGGGCATGCCCACCGTCAGTTCCGGATCGCAGATCACAATCGTCGGCAGCATCTTGGGGTGAAAGATGATCTTTTTCTCATGGGTTTCGGAATTGGTGATGACCCCGGCACGGCCAACCTCGGATCCGGTGCCGGCGGTGGTCGGCACCGCCACGATCGGGGCAATCCCCGCCGGATCGGCCCGGGTCCAGTAATCGCCGATATCCTCGAAATCCCACAGCGGGCGGGTCTGCCCGGACATGAAGGCAATGGTCTTGCCCAGATCCAGCGCCGAGCCGCCGCCAAAGGCGACAACCCCGTCATAACCGCCCTCGCGATAGGCGCGCAGCCCCTCGGCGACGTTCACCTCGGTGGGGTTGGGGTCAACCTCGGAAAACAGACCAACGTCGAGCCCGGCCGCCCGCAGCAACGCCAGCGCGCTGCGGGTGATCTCCATCAATGCCAACCCCTTGTCGGTGACCAGCAGCGGCTTGCTGATACCGGCACTGCGGCAGGATTCGGCCAGTTCGGCGATCCGCCCCGGTCCAAAACGAATGGCGGTTGGATAGGACCAGTTGGCGGTGGGTGCCTGGGTAAATGCCATCGGGATCAGCCCTTTTTCAGATGATAGGATTTCGGTCGGGTCAGCGCGTGATAGCCCAGCACAGAAAGCCCGGTGCCGCGGCCTGTGTCCTTGCACCCCGACCAGCACAATGCGGGATCGAGGTAATCGCAGCGGTTCATGAACACGGTGCCGGTTTCCAGCCGGTCGCCAATCGCTTCGGCCGCCACCGCATCGGCGGTAAAGATCGCCGCGGTCAGGCCGAACTGGCAATCGTTCATCAGTGCAATTGCCTCTTCGTCGTCCCTGACCGGCATGATGCCGACCAGCGGCCCAAAGGTTTCCTCGCGCATCACATCCATCGCCTGGGTCACATTGGTCAGGATCTGCGGCGTGACATATGCGCCGCCGTCATCGGCGGGCATCGTGTCAATATGTGCCTTGGCCCCCTGCGCCAGCGCCTGCGCCAGCTGATCGCGCACCACCTTGGCAAAGCGCAGATTGGCCATCGGGCCGATATCGGTCGCCTTGTCCATCGGATTGCCCAGCTTGTAGCCTTGGACCAGCGCCACCGCCTTGGTCAGAAATTCGTCGAACCGGCTTTCATGCACATAGATCCGCTCGATCCCGCAGCAGCATTGGCCGGAATTGAACATCGCCCCGTCGATCAGCCCGGCAACCGCCGCATCGACATCGGCATCGGCGCGGACATAGCTCGGGTCCTTGCCGCCGAGTTCGGTGGCCACGGCGGTAAAGGTCCCCGCCGCCGCGCGTTCCATCGCCTTGCCGCCGCCGACCGAGCCGGTGAAATTGACCACGTCAAAGGCGCGGGCGGCGATCAGGGCGCTGGTGGTGTCATGATCGAGGAAGACATTCTGAAAGACCTCCTCGGGCACGCCAACGGCGTGGAAGGCTTCGGCCAGATGGTCGCCGACCAGCAGCGTCTGGGTGGCATGTTTCAAGAGCACCGCCGAGCCCGAGATCAGTGCCGGGGCCAGGGTGTTGATCGCGGTCATATAGGGGTAGTTCCACGGCGCCACGATCAGCACCACGCCCGCCGCTTCGCGTTTGATCACCCGACGCGCGGTGGCGCTGTCCTCGATCACCAGCGGGGCAAGCGCGTCCTCGGCAATGCTGGCCATATAGCTGGCGCGTTCGTTGAAGCCGCCGAATTCACCGCCATAGCGGATCGGCCGGCCCATTTGCTGCGCCAGTTCGAGGGTCATCCGCTCCTGCTGTTCGCCGATCCGGGCCACCCCGGCCATCACCAGGTCGCGGCGTTCGCTCAGCGGGCGCGCCGCCCAGGCTTTTTGCGCCGCACGGGCGCGGGTGGCAACGGCATGTGCGCCCGCAAGGCTGAGCGCCGCGCGCGTCGCCAGGGTCGAGCCGTCGATGGGGGAGGTGCAGGTGAGCGTGGTCATTTTCGTCCTCACTGGGCCAATTGGCCCGAAAAACCTTTGGGTTGAGCGGCGCGGGGTCGCCACGGGTGGCCTCAGGCCTTTTCGAACCCGCGGGCGATTTCCCAATCGGTGATGGCGGCGTCAAAGGCCTCCTGTTCGACCTCGGCGGCGCGGGTGTAATGGTCGACGGTCCAGTCGCCAAACGCCTCGCGCAGCATGGTCGAGGCGCGTAGCCGCTCGGTTGCCGCCGCCAGCGAGCGCGGGATTTCCGGGACCGTGGTGTCGTCATACAGATCACCCCCGACCGGATCGCCAAGGCTCAGCCTCTCTTCGATGCCCTTCAGCCCGGCGGCCAGCAGCGCCGCCTCGGCCAGATAGGGGTTCATGTCGGATCCCGGGATCCGGCATTCCATCCGCACCGCTTTCGACCCCTCGCCGCAGAGCCGGAACCCGGCGGTGCGGTTGTCGACGCTCCAGGCGATCTTGGTCGGGGCAAAGGTGCCCTTTGCGAACCGTTTGTAGGAATTCACATAGGGCGCCAGGAACACCGTCACGTCGGCGGCGTATTTCAGCATCCCGGCGCAAAAGGCGCGCATTGTCGAAGACATGCCATGGGCGCCGTCCTTGTCGTAAAACGCCGGATCTTTGCCCGCCCAGAGCGACAGATGCACATGCGCAGCGCTGCCGACCGCGTCGTCTCGCCATTTCGGCAGGAAGGTCGCCGAAACCCCCTGTTGCCAGGCGATTTCCTTGATCGCCTGTTTGGCAATCACATGGTTGTCGGCGCAATCCAGCGCCTCGGCATAACGGATGTTCAGCTCTTCCTGACCGGCCTCGGCCTCGCCCTTGGAATTCTCGACCGGCACCCCGGCGGCCACCAGATGGTTACGGATCGGCCGCATCACATGCTCTTCCTTGGTGGTGGCCAGCATGTTGTAGTCAAGATTGTAGGGCGAATAGGGTTTCAGGTCGCGATAGCCGCTGTTGCGCAGCGCGTTGTAATCGCCCTGGAACAGGAAAAATTCCAGCTCGGTCGCCATCATCGGGGTCAGGCCCAGCGCCTGCGCCCGGGCGATCTGACGTTTCAGAATGGCGCGCGGCGAATGTTCGATATCGCCCTGGTCGTGATGATCGCGCAGATCGCACAGCACCATCGCCGTGCCCGCAAGCCAGGGCACCAGCCGCAAGGTGGCGAGATCAGGCTTCATCATGTAGTCGCCGTAACCCGCCCGCCAGGAGGTCGCGGCATAGCCCTCGGGCGTTTCCATCTCAAGGTCGGTGGCCAGCAGGTAGTTGCAGCAATGGGTCTCTTCCCAGGCGCTGGCGGCGAAATGGCTGCCGGTGAACCGCTTGCCCATCAACCGGCCCTGCATGTCGACGATACAGGCCAATACCGTGTCGATGCTGCCATCGGCCACTTTGGATTTCAGATCGGTGAATGTCAGGTTGCCGGGCATGGCGTTCTCCTTTCGGCCAGACGGCGCCCCGAAACCTTCGGGGCGCCGCGATGCTTTCAATGTCGCAAAGCCCGCAGCTTAGCCATAGCGGTAGGGACGTCCGGCCTTTTGCATATCGGCATTATACTGCTTGAAGATCTCGACGACCTTGGCCTTGGTCGGGCTTTCGGCAGCGATCTCGTCCCAGAACTTGTGCGCAGCACTTTCGACCTGATCCCATTCGGCATCGGGAATCGTGGTCAGCTGCATCTTCGGCCCATTGACCCGCAGCGAAGCCTCGCCCCCCCAATACCACCACTGACGGTAGTAGTGGCTCTGCTCCATGCAGACCTTCAGCAATTCCTGAAGATCGGCGGGCACCTCGTTCCAGCGTTCCATATTGGCAAAGAAGTGGCCAATCCAGGCGCCCGAGATGTTGTTGGTGAGGAAGTAGTTGGTCACATCGGCCCAACCGACGGTGTAATCCTCGGTGATGCCGGACCAGGCGATGCCGTCCAGCTCGCCGGTTTGCACCGCGACCTCGATGTCTTCCCAGGGCAGGGTCACCGGGATCACCCCGAACTGGCTGAGGAAGCGGCCAGCGGTGGGGAAGGTAAAGACCCGCTTGCCCTTGAGGTCAGCCAGGCTGTTGATCGGGTCCTTGGTGGCGAAATGGCACGGATCCCAGGACCCGGCGCTGATGTGTTTCACCCCGACCTTGGCATATTCCTCGGCCCAGATCTCGTTCAGGCCGTATTGGTTGAACAGCACCGGCACGTCGAGGCTGTAGCGCGAGGCGAAGGGGAAATAGCCGCCGAAGACGGTGACTTCGGTCGGCGAGGCCATCGAATCGTCGTCCGATTGCACCGCGTCGATGGTGCCGCGCTGCATCGCCTGAAACAGCTCGCCGGTCGGGACCAGCTGATCGGAGAAATAGAGCTCGATCTGCATGCGGTCGCCCGCGATCTTGTTAAAGCTGTCGACGGCGGGCTTGATCACATGTTCGGCCAGTGCCGCGCCAGCATAGGTTTGCAGCCGCCATTTGATCGTCGATTGCGCCAGCGCCGGGGTGGCCAGCGCGGCGGCGGGCGCGATGGCCGCGCCTTGGATAAACTTGCGTCTCGTGGTCATAATCTTACCTCCGATTGGGTTGCATTATCGTGCTCAACGGCCCCTTTCCGGGGCACTTATGTGGTTAATCTCCATAGACCAGTCCCGGCAGCCACAGGGCGATCTCCGGCACCAGCATCACGATCACCAGCGCCGCGACCATCACCAGAACGAAGGGGGTGATCGAGGCATAGATATCACGCAGCGAAATCTCTGGCGGCGCCATCGCCCGCATCAGGAACAGGTTATAGCCGAACGGCGGCGTCATATAGGCGATCTGCGTGGTGATCGTATAAAGGATACCATACCAGATCAGATCGAATCCCAGCGCCTGAACCAGCGGCACATAAAGCGGCGCGACGATCACCAGCATCGCGGTGTCATCCAGGAACGTGCCCATCAGGATAAAGCTCAGCTGCATCAGGATCAGGATGCCCCAGGGGCCGAGGCCCAGCTGTTCGGTGAACAGGTTCTCGATCGCCTTGACCGCGCCGAGCCCGTCAAACACCGCGCCAAAGGCCAGGGCGGCGAGGATGATCCACATGAACATGCAGGAGATCCCCAGGGTGTTGCGCACCGAATTCTCAAACACCTCGCGGGTCATCCGCCCCTTGACCACCGCCGCCAGAAACGCCGCCATCGCGCCAATGGCGCTGCTTTCCACCAACGAGGTCCAGCCATTCACAAAGGGAATCATCATCGTCGCAAAGATGAACAACGGCAGCAGGCCAGCCCCCAGCAGGCGCCTCTTTTCGGCCCGTGACACATTGCGCTCCTCGGGCGACAGCACCGGCCCCAGCTCGGGCTGCAGCTTGCAGCGCACCGCAATGTAGACCACGAACATCGCCGCCATCATCAGCCCCGGCACCACCCCGGCCAGCCAGAGTTGACCCACCGGTTGCCGCGCGATCATCGCGTAGAGCACCAGCACCACCGAGGGCGGCACCAGAATCCCGAGCGAGGATCCGGCCTGGATCACCCCGGTCACCATCCGCTTGTCATAGCCGCGTTTCAGCAGCTCTGGCAGCGCGATGGTGGCGCCAATCGCCATGCCCGCGACGCTGAGCCCGTTCATCGCTGAAATCAGCACCATCAACCCGATGGTGCCAATCGCCAGCCCGCCATGCAGCCCGCCCATCCAGACATGGAACATCCGATAGAGGTCATCGGCGATTTTGCTCTCGGACAGCACATAGCCCATGAAGATGAACATCGGCAGGGTCAGCAGCGGATACCATTTCATCAGCTTCATCGCGGCGGAAAACCCGAGGTCGAAACCGCCGCGGTCGCCCCAGAGCAGCAGCGCCGCCACCACCGCGACAAAGCCGATGGCGCCGAACACCCGTTGCCCGGTCAGCAGCATCAGCATCATCGAGCTGAACATCAGGATGGCGATCATTTCATAAGGCATCAGATCGCCTGCCCCCGGATCCGCAGGATGTCCTTGAAGAATTCGGACAGGCATTGCAGCAGCATCAGAAACACCCCGGTGCACATGATCAGCTTGATTGGCCAGATCACCGGCCGCCAGGCGGTCGAGGACCGTTCGATGAACCCCATCGGCTCTGTCGCGCCCTCGATGCCACCGGTAAAGAACCCTGTGATGATCCGGCCAAAAAAGCTCCAGAAATCGCCGGAAAAATTGCCGAGGCTGTAGGACAGCGACGACAGCCCGCCCCAAAGCAACACCACCAGATAGAATATCAGGAAAAACACGCTGAACCCGTCGACCATGGCCTTTTTGCGATCCGACCATTCGCCATAGATCAGGTCCATCCGCACATTCGATCCCAGCTGGATCGAATAGGGCCCGCCGAGGATGTAATAGGCGACCATCGCGAATTGCGCCATTTCCAACGTCCACAGCGACGGCAGGGTGAAGGTCTTGGAAAACGACGACCACAGCAGGATCCCCATCATCACAAAGATCCCGTACATCACGATCCGACCGATCCAGCGGTTCATCCGGTCCACAATGGCGATGAACCGCCTCATTGCGCCGCCCCCGTGCCCAGCGCCAGCCGGATCAGATCGGCCAGCGCCTGCCCCATCGCGGCGGCGGCCTCGGGCGTGGCGATCAGATCATTGCGGATTTCGATCATCACATTGCGGCGCCCGGCCCCGTGCAGTTTCAGCGTATGGGTGACCCCGTCCGCCGCCGCATAGGGCACGTTCAGTGCCGCCTTGGCGGGCAGCGATTGGGCCCCTGCCAACATCGCTGCGGCGAGACGGTCATCGGCATCATGCAGCAACCCGATCTCGGCGGCGCGCGGCTGGCCGAACCAGGTCGGGGTAAAGGAATGGACCGTCACCAATGCAGCGCCCGGATGCGCCGCAAGGGTGGCCCGCAATCGTGCCTGGAACGGGTCATAGATCGCGGCACTGCGCGCGGCGCGTTGGGCGGCGCTCAGATCGCGGTTGCCCGGCACCTCGATCACTTCGCTGCGGGCGGGCATCGCATTCGGCGCGTCCGGCGGGCGGTTGCAATCATAGACCAGCCGCGACACCCGAGCCGCCACCAGCGGCGCGTCCAACGCCGCTGACATCGCCTGCGCCACGGCCAGAGCACCGGGATCCCAGGCGGCGTGGCTGAGCCGGTCAGCGTCACTCAGCCCCAGACCATTCAACGCGGCAGGGATATAGGCACTGGCATGTTCGCAGACCAGAACCAGCGGCCCCGAACCGTCAGGATTGAGGCAGTCCACCGGCGTGCCTTCACCGGGGCACAAAAGAGGTTGGGCAGCAGTCATAGGAAGCAAGTGACCCGCCGATTGAAACCTTGTCAACGGACAAGTTGTAGTCTTTGCTACAGACGGATGCGTCAATGTAGGAAAAATTAGCAATCCGATGAAAGGGTCCCCTCTGACTGGCTCAGCGCAAATCGTCAAAGACCGCATTCTCGCCCGCCGGGCCGAGCTGACGGCGGCCGAACGGACGCTGGCCGAGGTGCTGCTCAAGGATTATCCGGTCGCCGGGCTGCAATCGGTGACCAGGCTCGCCGGGGCGGCGGGGGTGTCGTCCCCAACGGTGATCCGGATGGCCCGCAAGCTGGGCTTTGACGGCTTTACCGATTTGCAGAACGCCCTGCGCGAAGAGGCGGCGGCGCAGATCCGCGAACCGATTGCCCGCCGCGCGGTCTGGGCGGCGGGCACCGCCGAGGGCCATGTGCTGAACCAATTTGCCGAAGCGGTGGCCAACAATCTGCGCCAGACCCTGGACCGGGTCGATGCCGCGACCTTTGACGCGGTGGCAGCGCTGCTCGCCGATCCGGCGCGGCGGGTGCAGATCGCCGGGGGCCGGATCACCCGGTCCAATGCGGATTACCTGTTCAACCATCTGCAGATCATCCGCCCCGACGTGACCCTGCTGTCGCAAAGCGCCAATGTCTGGCCGCAATACATTCTGGATATGGGGCCGGACACGGTGCTGGTCCTGTTCGACATCCGCCGCTACGAGGCCGATCTGGCCCGGCTGGCCGGGTTGGCGGCCGAGCGCGGCGCCGAGGTGGTGCTGTTCACCGACCAATGGGGATCGCCGCTGTCATCGGGGGCGGCGCATGTGTTCAACGCCCATGTCGAGGCGCCGTCCTCCTGGGATTCGACGATCGCCATCATGCTGCTGGTCGAGGCGCTGATCGCCGAGGTCCAGGCGGCGCGCTGGGACACCGCCAAGGACCGGATCGAGGCACTGGAGCAGATGTTTTCGGCGACACGATTGTTTCGTGGCTAGCGGGCTTGCCCGGAGCGCCCGGCGCCCTCAGCCCAGGCTGATATTGATCACCTGGCCGTCGCGATGTCCCGCTGAATCGCCAGCGCCGCGCCGCGTGGATCGGCCGCGCGCCAGATTGGTCGGCCGACGACGATGTGATCGGCGCCGTCGCGGATCGCGCTGCGCGGGGTGGCCACCCGTTTCTGATCGTCTTCGGCGGCGGCCATCGGGCGGATGCCGGGGGTGACGATCAACCGGCCTTCCGATTCGGGCAGGGCCCGGATCGCGGCAGCCTCGCGGGCCGAGCAGATGACACCATCGGCCCCCGCCTCAAAGGCACGGGCGGCGCGGGTGCTGACAATCTCGGCAACATCGCCCGGCACGATCAGCGCCGCATCCAGATCGGCGCGTTCCAGCGAGGTCAGGATGGTCACGGCAAGAATCTTGGTCTGCGCTTTGGCGGCACCCGCGCGGGCGGCGCGCACCACGTAGGGATCACCATGCACGGTCAGGAAATCGAGGTCGAACCCGGCCAACCCGCGCACCGCGTTTTCCACCGTGGCCGGGATGTCGAACAGCTTCATGTCGAGGAATATGCGCTTGCCATGCTCCTGCTTCAGCTCGTTGGCCAGGGCCAGCCCGCCGCCGGTCAGCATCCCGAGGCCGACTTTGTAAAACGACACCGCGTCGCCGATGCGTTCGGCCAATTGCAGACCCTCCAGCGCATTCGGCATATCCAGCGCCACGATCAGTTTGTCATCAGCCATTTCGATCTCCTGCACCCATCGGGGTTGCTGGCGGTGATGCGGGGGAAGTGGCATGGGGTCAAGACCGGAACCAAATCAAGGCGGATTTCCATCCCAACATCTTGAACCGCCCGCGATCCTGCCCCATCTCATCAACAAGGTTCCCAACCGGCCATGCCTTTTCCAGGGTGGCCCTCAAGGGGGACGCTTGCAAAAGGAGAATGATGATGGACTTGTCCAAGTTCACGGAACGGTCACGCGGTTTCATCCAGGCGGCGCAGACCATCGCAATTCGTGAAAACCACCAACAGCTTTCGCCTGAGCACCTGCTCAAGGCCCTGATGGACGACAGCGAAGGGCTGGCCAGCAACCTGACCCGCAAGGCTGGCGGCGACCCCGATGCGGTGACCCAGGCGCTTGATCTGGCGCTGGCCAAGATCCCGAAGGTCAGCGGCGATGCCGGGCAGACCTATATGGGTCAGCAAACCGTGAAAGTGCTGAGCGAGGCGGAAAAAGTCGCGCAAAAGGCCAAGGACAGCTTCATCCCGGTCGAACGGTTGTTGACCGCGCTGGCGCTGGTGAAAAGCCCGGCCAAGGACGCGCTTGAGGCCGGTGGCATCACCGCGCAAAAGCTGAACGAGGCGATCAACGACATCCGCAAGGGCCGCACCGCCGACAGCGAAAGCGCCGAGGACACCTTTGAGGCGCTGGAAAAATACACCCGTGACCTGACCAAGGCCGCCGAAGAGGGAAAAATCGACCCGATCATCGGGCGCGACGATGAAATTCGCCGCTCGATGCAGGTGCTGTCGCGCCGGACCAAGAACAACCCGGTGCTGATCGGGGAACCCGGCGTCGGCAAGACCGCGATCGCCGAAGGCATGGCGCTGCGGATCATCGACGGCGATGTGCCCGAAAGCCTGAAGGACAAGCGCTTGCTGGCGCTCGACATGGGCGCGCTGATTGCCGGTGCCAAATACCGTGGCGAATTCGAAGAACGGCTGAAAGCCATCCTCAAGGAAATCGAAGCCGCCTCTGGCGAGATCATCCTGTTCATCGACGAGATGCACACGCTGGTTGGTGCCGGCAAGGCCGATGGCGCGATGGATGCGGCCAACCTGATCAAACCGGCGCTGGCCCGGGGCGAATTGCATTGCATCGGTGCCACCACGCTGGATGAATACCGCAAATACGTCGAAAAGGACGCGGCGCTGGCCCGCCGGTTCCAACCGGTCGTGGTCGAAGAGCCGACAGTCGAAGACACGATCTCGATCCTGCGCGGCATCAAGGAAAAATATGAGCTGCACCATGGCGTGCGGATCTCGGATTCCGCTCTGGTGGCGGCGGCGACCCTGTCGAACCGCTATATCACCGACCGGTTCCTGCCCGATAAGGCGATCGACCTGATGGACGAGGCCGCCAGCCGTCTGCGGATGGAGGTGGATTCCAAACCCGAGGAGCTGGACCAGCTCGACCGGCAGATCCTGCAGTTGCAGATCGAAGGCGAGGCGTTGAAGAAAGAGGACGACGCCGCCTCGAAAGACCGGCTGGAGCGGCTGGAAAAGGAACTCGCGGATCTGCAGGACAAATCCAACGAGATGACCTCCAAATGGCAGGCCGAGCGTGACAAGCTCGCTTCGGCCCGCGACATCAAGGAACAGCTGGATCGCGCCCGCGCCGACCTGGAGATTGCCAAACGCCACGGCGATCTGGGCAAGGCCGGTGAGCTGTCCTATGGCGTCATCCCGCAGCTTGAGAAACAGCTGGGTGCAGCCGAGCAGCAAGACGCAAACGGCGTGATGGTCGAAGAAGCGGTGCGCCCGGAACAGATCGCCCAGGTGGTCGAACGCTGGACCGGGATACCCACCGCACGGATGCTGGAAGGCGAGCGTGACAAGCTGCTGCGCATGGAGGACGGGCTGCACAAGCGGGTCATCGGCCAGAACGCAGCGGTGAATGCGGTCGCCAATGCGGTGCGCCGCGCCCGCGCCGGGCTGAACGACGAAGGCCGCCCGCTGGGCAGTTTCCTGTTCCTCGGCCCGACCGGCGTCGGCAAGACCGAGCTGACCAAGGCGGTCGCCGAATTCCTGTTCGACGACGACAACGCCATGGTGCGCATCGACATGAGCGAATTCATGGAGAAACATTCGGTGGCCCGGCTGATCGGCGCCCCTCCGGGCTATGTCGGCTATGACGAAGGCGGGGTGCTGACCGAAGCGGTGCGCCGTCGCCCCTATCAGGTGATCCTGTTCGACGAGGTCGAAAAGGCGCATCCGGATGTGTTCAACGTGCTGCTGCAAGTGCTGGATGACGGTATCCTGACCGATGGCCAGGGCCGGACCGTGGATTTCAAGCAGACGCTGATCGTGCTGACCTCGAACCTCGGCTCGCAGGCGCTGTCGCAATTGCCCGAAGGCGCTGATGCGGCGGAAGCCAAGCGCGGGGTGATGGATGCGGTGCGGGCACATTTCCGCCCGGAATTCCTGAACCGGCTGGATGAGATCGTGGTGTTCGACCGGCTGCAGCGCGAGGATATGGACGGCATCGTCGATATCCAGATGCGGCGCCTGGCCAAGCGTCTGAAGGCGCGCAAGATCACCCTGAACCCGGATGGGGATGCGCTGAAATGGCTGGCCGACGAAGGCTATGACCCGGTGTTCGGCGCGCGGCCGCTGAAACGGGTGATCCAGAAGGCGTTGCAGGATCCGCTGGCCGAATTGCTGCTGGCGGGCGACGTCAAGGACGGTGACAGCGTCGATGTCAGCGTCGGGTCCGATGGGCTGATCCTGGGTGACAGGATCGGCGCCTCGCATCGCGGCAAGCCGGACGATGCGGTGCTGCACTAATCGCTGCGCCATGAAAACCTGCCCCCGGTCAATTGCCTGACCGGGGGCATCGCGCCGCGCGCCCCCGCAAATGGCCCGCCGGGCCAATCTTTCTCTACGCTGACGGTACCTTTGCCAGGTCAGGCGCATGCGCTGCCGGGCGATCCGAAAGCGCCAATCGCTTTGGCAATACCCGCAGATGTCGTTCGATCCCGATGCGGCAATCTAACGGCGCAATCTATCAGAAACTCACGGGTCTCGGCGTCGGTTCGCCACAGCGTCGGGATCGGGGCGGTTATTTCCGTCGCAGCCGGATCACCACGTCGATCTTGGCGATTTCGGCGCCCTCCGGCGCGTCGGGCAGCTGAGCGATGGTCAATTGATCGGCGGGGACGTCGGTCAACCGGCCCTCGTCCTCCCAATAGAAATGCGGGTGATCGTGCATATTGGTGTCAAAATAGCTTTTCGAGCCGTCGACGGTAATTTCCCGCAGCAGCCCAGCGTTACAGAACGCCCGCAGGGTGTTGTAGACGGTGGCCATCGACACCGGGTGATCCTGCGCCTTGGCGGCGGCGAACAGGCTGTCAGCGGTGACATGGCGGTTGCAGCCATCACCAACCAGCAGCATTGCCAGAGCCACCCGCTGCCGCGTCGGGCGCAGCCCGCCGCTGGTCAGCCAGCGGGTTCCGGTTTCGCGCGCATCTTTCGGCAAACTCTGCAAATCGCATCTCCTCGGCCAGCAATATAACGGCCCGGGCGCAACAAACTCAATTGCTTTCACTTTGCGCGCCCCGGGCGGCCATTCACCGCATCAGCCCCTGCGCCCCTTGCAACGCAGTTTACGCGGGTGGTAGAGGGAAACGGATCCGCGCGGACAATCGACACGAAGGAGCTGCACCGCATGGCCGGATATCCGACCAGTTTCAACAAGGACGATCTGCTAAAATGTGCCCGCGGCGAATTGTTCGGGCCGGGCAATGCGCAATTGCCCGAACCGCCGATGCTGATGATGGATCGGATCACCGAGATCAGCGGCGATGGCGGTGAGCATGGCAAGGGCCATGTCGTGGCCGAATTCGATATCACCCCGGACCTGTGGTTCTTTGCCTGCCATTTCCCCGGCAACCCGATCATGCCCGGTTGCCTGGGCCTGGACGGGCTGTGGCAATTGACCGGCTTCAATCTGGGCTGGCGCGGCTGGCTTGGTCGCGGCTATGCTATGGGTGTCGGCGAGGTCAAGCTGAAGGGCATGGTGCGCCCGGACCGCAAGCGGCTGACATATTATGTGGATTTCACCAAGGCCGTGCAGACCCGCCGGTTGACCATGGGCGTCGCCGATGGCCGGGTCGAGGCGGATGGAGAAGTGATTTATCTGGTCAAAGACATGAAGGTCGCCCTGTCAGAAAGCTGACAATGTGGTCCTTGGATCGGGAAGGAGAGCGTGATGCGCCGTGTCGTCGTTACAGGATTGGGAATAGTGTCCTCGATCGGCAATTCAGCCGATGAGGTGATTGCCTCTCTCAAGGCCGGTCGGTCGGGCATCGAAGCCTCGCCGGAAATGGCAGAACATGGGTTCCGCAGCCAGGTTGCGGGCACCCTCAAGATTGACGTGGCCGACCATATCGACAAGCGCAGCCTGCGCTTCATGGGCGGCGGTGCGGCCTATGCGCATATCGCGATGAGCCAGGCGATTGCCGATGCCGGGCTGGACGAGGCCGATATCGTGAACCCGCGGACCGGGCTGATCGCCGGGTCCGGCGGGCCCTCGACCTCGGCCATGTTCGCGGCGCATCAGGTGGTGCTGAAATCCGGCGCAACCAAGCGGATCGGCCCGTTTGCGGTGCCCAAATGCATGTCCTCGACAGTCTCGGCCAATCTGGCGACGGCGTTCAAGATCAAGGGCATCAACTATTCGATCACCTCGGCCTGTTCGACCAGCCTGCATTGCATCGGCAATGCTGCCGAACAGATCATGCTGGGCAAGCAGGATGTGATGTTTGCCGGCGGCGGCGAAGAACTCGACTGGACCCTGTCCTGCCTGTTCGACGCAATGGGGGCTATGTCGTCGAAATATAACGACACCCCGCAACAGGCCTCGCGCGCGTTTGACGAGGGCCGCGATGGTTTCGTGATCTCGGGCGGCGGCGGCATTGTCGTGCTTGAGGAATTGGAGCACGCCAAGGCGCGCGGCGCCAAGATCTATGCCGAGGTCACCGGCTATGCCGCCACTTCGGACGGGCATGACATGGTCGCGCCCTCAGGCGAGGGCGGCGAACGGGCGATGCGCCAGGCGCTGACCACCCTGCCCGAGGGGCGCAAGATCAGCTATATCAATGCGCATGGCACCTCGACCCCGGTCGGCGACATCGGCGAAGTCGAGTCGGTGCGCCGGGTGTTCGGCACAGGGTCCACCCCGCCGATCTCATCGACCAAATCGATGACCGGCCACGCCCAGGGCGCCGCCGGCGCGCTCGAGACGATTTTCTGCCTGCTGATGCTCGACGGTGATTTCATCACCCCGTCGATCAATGTCGAAACGATCGACCCCGCCTTGAACCCCGCGGAAATCGCGACGGCGCTGGTGGAAAATGCGGGTCTCGATACGGTGATGACCAATTCCTTCGGGTTCGGCGGCACGAATGGTTCGATGCTGCTCTCCCGTTTCAACGGCTGAACCGAAGGCAGGACGGACGGAACATGGGCGACGCATTAAAAGGTAAACGCGGCCTGATCATGGGCGTGGCGAACGAACGCTCGATCGCCTGGGGCATCGCCAAGGCGATGGCCGCCGAGGGCGCCGAACTGGCCTTTACCTATCAGGGCGAAGCCTTTGGCAAGCGGGTCGAGCCGCTGGCGGCGACGCTGGGATCGTCGATCCTGGTCGATGCCGATGTGACCAACGATGCTTCGCTCACCGCCGCTTTTGCGGAGCTGGAAAAGCAATGGGGCACGATGGACTTTCTGGTCCATGCCATCGCCTATTCCAACAAGGACGAACTTTCGGGCCGGTTCATCAACACCAGTCGCGAGAACTTCAAGAATTCGCTGGATATCTCCTGCTATTCGCTGATCGAAGTGTCGCGCCGCGCCGCCAAACTGATGAAGGACGGCGGCACCATCCTGACCCTGACCTATCAGGGGTCGAACCGGGTGACGCCGTTTTACAATGTGATGGGTGTCGCCAAGGCGGCGCTGGAGGCGGCGGTGCGCTATCTGGCCAATGACCTCGGTCCCGACGGGATCCGGGTCAATGCGATTTCGCCCGGCCCGATGAAGACCCTGGCCGGGGCGGCGATTGGCGGCGCACGCAAGACCTTTCGCCAGACCGAGGCCAATGCCCCGCTGCGCGCCAATGCGACGCTGGAAGCGGTGGGCGGCACTGCCGTCTACCTCGCCTCGGCGGCCGGCGCCTGCACCACTGGCGAGATCGTGCGCGTCGATGGCGGCTATCACATCCTCGGCATGCCGCAGCCGGAGAATCTGTAACCCGCGACCGATCCGTAGGATCGACCTGGCGGCGCATTGCTTTTGTTCATGCGGCAGCTTCCGGGCGGACTCCGCCGCATGTGCCTCCGGCGGGGAAACGTTCTACCAGAGCCAGGGCCAGGGCCAGGCGCGGCGATCCGCCGATCGGCGCCCGCAATGGGCGGAGCACCACCGAGACCGGGGCCATTGCGCAGAATGTCTTTGCCTGACGCCCCGCCTGCGGCACTCTGGCGTCATGGGGACATTGAACTTCAAATCCAGTCACCGACCGGGCCGGGCCAGATCCCGGCGCGGGTTGCCAAAGCTGATTGTCGGGCTGGCGCTGGGCGGTGTGGCGCTGGCGCTGCTGTTAATTCGCAGTGAGCCGCCGCTCTAGAACCATTGCCCCGGCTCCATCAGGCCAAGGTCGAGGAGCTGGCGCGAATGCCATTCAAACGGTTCGGAATTGTGCCAGCAAAACGACTGGATATCAAAGCGTGACCCGGGGTTGAGCCGGAGCGCCTTGGCGGTGCGGAACGAGCAGACCGAGGCGGTCAGATTGTGGTGCCAGGGGCAGGAATAGGTGTTGTATTCCTCGTCGTTGAACACGAATCCCGGCAGCAATTTCAGCCCCGGCTTGGCCCGAAACAGCGAGATCCTGTCGATCTTGCGCCGGGCCTGGGGCACATGTTCCTCGAACCGCCAGCGCAGCCCGCCGTAGAAATCGAGCTGCCGTTCTTTCGGGTGATTGTGGTTCATCACATCGGGCCGGGCCAGGGCGTAATAGCCGGAGCGGTCCAGTTGCGCGTCTTCGAGGGAGACCGCGTTGGGAGAGGCGTCGAGGTTCCCGGCGTAAAGATCGACCACATAGGTCAGCATCGCATCGCGCCGCTCTTCGGTGTGAAAGGCCAGCATCTCGGCGATCGAGCGGGTCTCGCAGAACGGGTGGAACAGGTATTCGGCATTGTAGCAATAATAGAGCCACAGCCCCGGCGCGGCGTCGATCACCGCATTGACCGCCTGTTCCAGCGCATTGGGCTGCACCATGTCGTAATCGATCCGCCAGCAGACCCGCTCCAGATCGGCGGGCAGGTCAAAGGCGGGCGACATGAACACCAGGGTCTGGACGAACCCGGCCACCCGGTGATGGCGGATGGTCGAGGCCAGCTCGACGTCGTCCTCGGCAAAGATCATCGCCACCGGCCCCTTGAGCAGCGCATCGGTGCCGTTCTTCAGGAAATCGGGCAGGTTTTCGAACCGCATTCGGCGTCGTCCTTTCGTGTCGGCGCCAGAATCGCCGCTCGGGCCGCGCATTGCAAGCCACCCTGAACCTGGTGTAGTCAGCGGCGTGATTTCCCGGCCAGAGGCGCAGAGATGGGCGAGCCCAAGAAACTGTATATCAAGACCTATGGCTGTCAGATGAATGTCTATGACAGCGAACGCATGGTCGAAGCTTTGGGCGGCAATGGCTATGTCGAGGTCGCGACGCCGGATGAGGCGGATATGATCCTGCTCAACACCTGCCACATTCGCGAAAAGGCCGCCGAAAAGGTCTATTCCGAGCTCGGCCGGTTCCGGGATCTGAAGGTGGCAAAGCCGGATCTGAAGATCGGCGTCGCCGGCTGTGTGGCCCAGGCTGAGGGCGCCGAGATCATCGCCCGCCAGCCGATGGTCGATCTGGTGGTCGGCCCGCAGAGCTATCACCGCCTGCCAGAGATGGAGGCGCGGGCCGGGTCGGAAAAGGTGATCGACACCGAATTTCCCGAGGAAGACAAGTTTGAACGGCTGAAGGCACGGCCCAAGGCCAAGCGCGGACCGAGCGCGTTTTTGACGGTGCAAGAGGGCTGTGACAAGTTCTGCGCCTTTTGCGTGGTGCCCTATACCCGTGGCGCCGAAGTCTCGCGCCCGGCGGCGCGGGTGCTGGAAGAGGCCCGCGATCTGGTTGAGCGCGGGGTGCGCGAGATCACCCTGCTGGGCCAGAATGTGAACGCCTATCACGGCGCCGGGGCGGAGGGCGATTGGGGGCTGGCACAGCTAATCTGGGCCCTGAACGACATCGACGGGCTGGAGCGCATCCGCTTTACCACCAGCCACCCCAATGACATGGGCGATGATCTGATCGCGGCGCATGGGGACTGTGCCAAGCTGATGCCCTATCTGCATCTGCCGGTGCAATCGGGCAGTGACCGGATTCTGAAACGGATGAACCGCAGCCACACCGCCGAAAGCTACCTGCGGCTGATCGAGCGGATTCGCGCCGCCCGGCCCGATATCCTGATCTCGGGCGATTTCATCGTCGGCTTTCCCGAAGAGACCGAGGTGGATTTTCAGGCCACCCTCGATCTGGTCGAGTCGGTTGGCTATGGTCAGGCCTATAGTTTCAAGTATTCACCACGTCCCGGCACCCCCGCCGCCGAACGCCCGCAGGTTGATCCGGCCGAGGCGGCGGAACGGCTGCACCGGTTGCAGGCGCTGATCACTGCACAACAGCGGGCAGCGCAGGATGCAATGGTCGGGCGCGAGGTCGGGGTGCTGTTTGAACGTGCCGGACGGATGCCGGGGCAGATGACCGGTAAATCCGATCACCTGCATGCGGTGCATGTTCAGGCGCCGCCCGAGGTTCTGGGCCAGTTGCACCGGGTGAGAATCACAGCAAGCGGTCCGAACTCGCTGGCCGGTGCGCTGATCTGACCGGCGCGATGCGGCGTTAACCAATTCACTTCGATGTCGTTCCGGTACCGCCGATCGCGGTCCAAATCCGTGTGGATTAGATAACAATCCACCGGAAATCTGGGAAGTGTTACCTTATTGGCTACAATATATGGTGAAATGCGCTTCACTTTGTGGCATAACCAGATAAAGTGCACAGCAGACTTATCCACATTTTGCGGGGTCGGGGGCGGTTTTGACCGTCCGGGAACTGGGACCTCGGGGGAACGACAAAGGAATACGGACGTGGCGAAGCTGATTTCCAAAACGATGTCCAGCCTGGCTGGAGCCGCTGCCGCAGCGGTAATCGCAATGCTTGCCTCGGCCGGGGCGGCTGCAGCGCAGAGCGAGCCCTATGTGCCGACAATCTGGGTTGACCCGGATGGCTGTGAGCATTGGGCGATGGACGATGGTGCCGAGGGCTATATGACCCCGCACACCAACCGTCAGGGGATTCCGGTCTGCCGTCGCGGCAATGTCTGCGGCGTGATGGAGGCCGATCAATTCTTTGCCACCGACAAATATTACATCTCGCCGGCCAACCAGCAGCGCCTGACGCAATTCTTCAAAACCACCACCGCGTCGGCCTTTATCATTGCCGGTCACACCGACAGCCGGGCCAGCGACGAATACAACATGCGGCTCAGCTATAACCGTGCCAATGCTGTGGCCCGGGTCGCCAAATCGAGCGGCGCGCGCATCGCTGACGTGCGCGGCTATGGTGAACGCATGCCGGCCGCGTCGAACAGCACCCGCGCGGGCATGGCCAAGAACCGTCGCGTCGAAATCATCTGCATTCGCTGAGAGGGACCAGATCGATGAGCATCATCAAGACCACCGCAGGCCTGGTCATCATCGGCGCATTGGCCGCATGTGGCCACCCGGGCAACGTGCCGGGCGACAAGAGTATCGATTACGGCATCAACAACCACCATCTGAGCACGATGAAAGCCGGGATCTGGGTCGACCCGAATGGCTGTGACCACTGGATCATCGACGATGGCCTCGAAGGCTATCTGTCGGCGCGTCTCGATCCCTATGGCAAACCGGTTTGTTCCGGCACCGCCGGTGCGCCGAACACCGCCAACGGCCCGTTCAAGAAGGGCACGTTCATTCCTGACCCGACGCGAAACGCCAAAGGTCAGCCGATCGGAAACGTCTCCGGCTCGTCGACGTGACACCGGTCGAACATATCTGCACAAAGGTGCCGACAGCGAACACGCTTGCGGCACCTTTTCGTTTCGGGGGACGGGTTCAGGCAATTCCGCTTGCGCCCTTCCCCGCCCCAATGCACCCTGAACTCACACCCTTCAGCTAGGAGAGTTGTTTGGCCATCAACACGCTGCCCCCGCTCACCCCTGACGCCCCGCTGACCGAGGCACAGGTCGATTTTCCTGACAATTTCCTGCTGATCGCCCTCTGTGGCGAATACGACAGGAACCTCGCCGAGATCGAGAAGAAGCTGTCGGTGCAGATCCTGAGACGCGGCAATCACCTGGTGGCAATGGGCGAAAAAGCCAGTGCCGATCAGGCCATCTCGCTGCTGAAATCGCTCTATTCCAGGCTGGAAGCCGGGCGCGAGGTCGGGCTGGCCGACATCGACCGCGAATTGCGCATGTTCGCCCCCGAACCGACCCGGCCTTCGCGCGATGGCAATCAATTCGAGATGTTTGGCTCCGGCCCGGTCGAGATCAAGACCCGCAAGAAGATGATCGAGCCGCGCACCGAGGCGCAAAAGGCCTATGTCCGGTCCTTGTTCGCCAATGAGTTGGCGTTCGGCATCGGCCCGGCGGGCACCGGCAAGACCTATCTGGCGGTGGCGGTTGGCGTGTCGATGTTCATCGAAGGCCATGTTGACCGGATCATCCTGTCGCGTCCCGCCGTCGAGGCGGGCGAAAAGCTGGGCTATCTGCCCGGCGACATGAAGGACAAGGTCGATCCCTATATGCAGCCGCTCTATGACGCGCTGAACGATTTCCTGCCCGCCAAGCAGCTGCAAAAGATGTATGAGGAAAAGCGGATCGAAATCGCACCGCTGGCCTTTATGCGCGGGCGCACCCTGGCCAATGCCTTTGTGGTGCTGGATGAGGCGCAGAACGCCACCACCATGCAGATGAAGATGTTCCTGACCCGGCTTGGCGAAGGGTCACGCATGGTGATCACCGGCGACCGCACCCAGGTCGATCTGCCACGTGGCATGCCCTCGGGCCTAGCCGATGCGGAGCGTATTCTGGACACCGTCGAGGGCGTCAGCTTCAACTATTTCAGCGCCAAGGACGTGGTCCGGCACCCGCTGGTCGCGGCGATAATCGAGGCTTATGAAGCCAAGGGGTAGACCCGGAGGTGCGGCTCAGGCCGCCCACATCCGCAGCAGGTTCGACCGAGCCTTGGAGATACGGCGCGCCTGATCCAGATCCCCGCCCGCCTCGGCCGCCGCCATCGCTTGCCAGAGGTCGAAAAGGACCTCACGCCCGCGCGGATCAGCGACCCAGCTGGACACCCAGCCAACGATTGCCAGGCGGCGGCCGCGGGTGACCGGATCGACCCGGTGCAGGGTGTTTGACGGATAGACAATCATCTCACCGGGGTTGAGTCGAAAGCTGCGGTCTTCGGTGTGATCGCTGATGGTCAGGGCGCCGCCGTCATAGTCATCGGTCGGGGTCAGGAACAGGGTGAACGAGACATCCGCCCGCATCCCCGCCATCACCGCATTGTCGACGTGCTCGCCGTAGCGACCGCCGCCTTCGGTGCACGACACCAACATCCGGGCAAAGCCCTTGGGATAGCACAGGGCCTGAAACAGCGGATGCCGCAGCAATGCGGCCTGCACCTTGTCCAGCAGCGCGGCGGAGGCGGGGGAATCGACGGCCTGGAGGTTGTCCTTGACCCCACGGGCCAGGCTGCCCGCGGTACCCGCGCCATCGGCAAAGTCGAGGTCCAGCGCGGCGGCGTGCAGAACCTCGGTTTCAGCCGAGGACAGGAGATCGCTGAGCACCACCGGCATGGTCAGCGGGTCCGTAACGCGATGATTTCGATCCAGCCTGCGGCCACCGCCAGCGGCGACGGATCGGCGGCGGCGGTCTGTGCGGTCAGGCCAGGATAAAGCGCATCTAGCCCATCCATCCGGCGCAGAACATCCGCTGCGGCGGCGGCCAGCGTGGCGTCACCGCCTGCGGCGAAATGTTCCGCGCGCGCCTTGGCGCTGGAATAAAAGCCCCAGCTGTCGCGATATTCAATCGCCATTTCAACGGTGCCGTCACCGACTCCGCCCTGGTATTCCGAAGCGGCAAGCAGCATCAGCCGATGTAGCGCGATGAGCTGCTGGTAGGCCGTGGCGCCCGTGGCCTCCGCCGCGCTGGTGACAGCATTCATCAGGGCGCGATAGGCGCCCTCAACCTCGGCATCGGGGGCATCGGCATTGATTTTGGCGGCAAAGGCTGCGGCCAGATCTTCGAAACCGGGCGCGTGGTTTGCCGCCAGCTCTTCTTCGATATCTTCGTAAAATGCGTGGTGCGACAGGTCCAGATGCTCACGGGCCAGACCGCGCTGACCAGCCAGATAGGCGGTGGCGATGATACGGTAGGTGCCCTCGAAATAGCCAAGGTGGGTGAGGAACGCCGCAGGCCCGTCGGTCGGCGGCAGGCCCGCCTCTCCGGCTTCGCCCGCTTCACCGCTTTCGCTGGCGTGCAGGGGTGTCGGGTGGAAACCGGCGATGAGGGCGGGTTGCAAGATGGCCAGGCTGGCGGCGGTGGCTGCGACCCAGCGGCGCGGGGTCACGCTGCGGCTCCGGCGATTGGATGAGGTGCTCATGATCGGGGCCTATAAAGACGAGTGTTTCTGTCAGATAAAAGGGTTTCTCCGAACGGTCAAGTCAGTTTTGTAGTTGCGCGGCGGCGGAAAGCGACTATTCCCCGGGCATGGCAGTTGATTTGATGATCGAGGACGCGCGCTGGCGCGATGCGGGTTTGCAGGCCCTCGCCGATGCGGCGAGCCGGACGGCGCTGACGCATCTGCGTCTTGATCCCGAACATTTCGAGATTTCGCTGCTGGCTTGCAATGACAGCCGGATCGCCGCGCTGAATGCCGATTTTCGCGGCAAACCGGCACCGACCAATGTGCTGAGCTGGCCCTCTGAAGAACGCGGCGCCCGGACGCCCGGCGCCAGCCCGCGCCCGCCTGCGCCGCAGGAGGCCGAGCTGGGCGATATCGCCATTGCCTATGACACCTGTCGGAATGAGGCCGCGGCGGCGGACAAGCCCTTTGATCAGCATGTGACCCATCTGATCGTACACGCGACATTGCATTTGCTAGGGTATGATCACGAGCGTGACGAAGATGCCACTTTAATGGAGCGTCTGGAATCCGCCATACTTGCCGAGATGGGCCTATCGGACCCATATGAAGAACAAAATGCGTGACTGCCGGAAATTCCGCGCCCGGCATGATGGAAAGGACAGATGGGCGACACCACCGACGGGTCTTTGACCGCAGCGCAAGGCGCGCTGCCGCAAGGCCAGACGACACCAGCGGCACCGGCGCCGAATTCAGCGCCGTCCAAGCTGCCCGATGCAACACCCGCACCGGCACCGCGCCGCAGCTTTCTTTCCCGCCTTTTCGCGCGCCGCGGCACCTCTGTGCCCGAAGCCGCGCATCTGGCCACACCGGCGCCAACGCTGCGCCCGGCCCATGGCATGGGCAACCTGCGCCGGATGCGGGTCGAGGATGTCTCGATCCCCAAGGCCGATATCGTGGCGGTGCCATCGACCATCACCCGCGACGATCTGGTGAAGGTGTTCCGCGATTCCGGGATGACCCGGGTGCCGGTCTATCAAGACACGCTCGACACCCCCATCGGCTTTGTCCATCTCAAGGATTTCGCGCTGAAGCACGGGTTCAATGGCCCCGGCGGCGGACGCTATTCGCTCAAGGCGCTGCTGCGCCCGCTGCTGTTCGTGCCACCGTCGATGCCAATCGGCGTGTTGCTGCAAAAGATGCAGCAAGAGCGGCGGCATATGGCGCTGGTAATCGACGAATATGGCGGTGTTGACGGGCTGGTGACCATCGAGGATCTGATCGAACAGGTGATCGGCCAGATCGAAGATGAGCATGACATCGAAGAGGGTGCGCTCTGGACTCACGAGCCATCCGGCAGCTGGCTGGTCTACGCCAAGACGCCGCTGGACGAGTTCGAGGCCGAGTCCGGGGTGTCACTGACCGATCATGACAGCGTCGACGAAGAGGAAATCGACACGCTCGGCGGGCTGGTGTTCATGCTCTCGGGTCGGGTTCCGGCGCGCGGCGAGGTGGTGGAACACCCGGCGGGCCATGAATTCGAGGTGATCGACGCCGATCCGCGCCGGATCAAGCGCCTGCGGGTGCGCCTCCATGCCACCGCCGCGAATGGCTGACAGCCCGATCCCGGCGCCGACCAACCCGCCGCGCCGCAGCCTGCGGCAACGGCTGGCACCGCCGCGTCCGAAAATGGCGCTGCTGGCGGCCGCTGTCGGGGCGCTGGCGGCGATGGGGCTGGCCCCGTTCAACCTCTGGCCACTGGCGCTGCTGGCGCTGGCGGCCCTGGTCTGGCTGCTGGCACGGGCCAGCGGCCGGGCCGATGCGATCTGGATCGGCTGGGCGGCGGGCGCAGGCTACTTCGCCCTGGCCCTGCACTGGATCGTCGAGCCGTTCCTGGTCGATATCGCCCGCCACGGCTGGATGGCGCCGTTTGCGTTGATTTTCCTGGCCGGGGGGCTGGCGCTGTTCTGGGGCCTGGCCGCCGGTCTAGCGCATCTGCTGGCCCCGCGCGGGGCGCTGCGCCTGGTCGCCATCGTCGCCGCACTGACGCTGGCGGAACTGCTGCGCGGCTATGTGCTGACCGGCTTCCCCTGGGCGCTGATCGGCCATGTCCTGATCGCCTCGCCGCTGCTGCCGCTGGCGGCCTGGGTCGGGCCTGATGGGCTGACCCTGCTGGCGCTGGCGCTGGCCGCCGGGCTGTCGCTGCTGCCCGCACGACCGTTGGCAGCCGGGGCACCGCTGGCACTGGTTGCGGCAGGGCTGTTCCTGACCGCCCCGCTGTTCGCGCCGCGCCCGCCCGCGACCGCTGCCGATGCGCCGATCCTGCGGCTGATGCAGCCCAATGCCGCCCAGAACGAGAAATGGGATCCGCGGATGATCCCGGTGTTTCTCGACCGGATGCTGGCCTATTCCGCCGCGAGTCCGGTGCCGGATGTGATAATATGGCCGGAAACCGCCGTCCCGGCGTTTCTGGAAACCGCGCCAGGGCTGATGCAGGCGATTGGCGGTCAGGCGGGTGGCGCGCTCAGCGTCATCGGCATCGAACGGCGCGAAGACGGCGCCTATTACAATTCTCTGGCGGTGATCGCCCCAGATGGCCAGATCGCTGATGTCTATGACAAGCATCATCTGGTGCCGTTTGGCGAATATCTGCCGCTCGGCGGGTTGCTCTCGCGGCTCGGCCTGTCGCCGTTGGTTGCCCGCTATTCCGGCTTTGCCGCCGGGGCTGGGCCATTGTTGGTCGATCTCGGTCGCGCCGGTCGTGCCCTGCCGCTGATCTGCTATGAGGCGGTGTTCCCGCGCGACATTTCCGCCGCGCTGGAGCGGCCCGATCTGCTGTTACAGATCACCAATGACGCCTGGTTTGGCGGCTTTTCCGGGCCGTTTCAGCATCTCGCCCAGGCACGGCTGCGGGCGGTGGAACAGGGGCTGCCGATGGTGCGGGTGGCCAATACCGGGGTCTCGGCGATGATCGCGGCGGATGGCCGGATCCTCGGCTCGATCCCGCTCGGGCAGACTGGATACCTCGACCTGCCGCGCCCCAATGCCGCCGCACCGACGCTGTTTTCCCGAACCGGCAGCTGGCCGGTGGCGCTGCTCGCCGGGCTTGGCCTGCTTGTTGCCGCGCTGCAAGGCTGGCGGCAATTGCGCGCCCCAGGGCATTGACCTTGCCCATTGGCTGAGACTAGTTGGGCGAAATCCCGTCACAACGGCTTCCTGGCGTGACGGGTTAAACCCAATGGAGCGCTCTTCATGACTCGCAAGAATTACATCTTCACCTCGGAATCCGTTTCCGAGGGGCATCCGGACAAGGTCTGTGACCGGATCTCGGATGCGGTGCTCGACGCGCTGCTGACCGAAGAACCGCAGGCCCGCGTCGCCTGCGAGACCTTTGCCACCACCAACCGGGTGGTGATCGGTGGCGAAATCGGGCTGTCTGATTCAGCCAAGCTGACCGAGATGATGGGCCGGATCGAAGGCATCGCCCGCGACTGCATCCGCGACATCGGCTATGAGCAGGACAAGTTCCACTGGCAGACCGTCAAGGTCACCAACCTGCTGCACGAACAATCCGCCCATATTGCCCAGGGTGTGAACGCCCGCGACAACAAGGACGAGGGTGCCGGCGATCAGGGCATCATGTTCGGCCATGCCACCACCGAGACCGAGGCGCTGATGCCGGCGCCGATCCAATATTCTCATGCGATCCTGCGCCGCCTGGCCGAGGCCCGCAAAAGCGGTGAAGAGCCGAGCCTGCGCCCGGATGCCAAAAGCCAGCTGAGCCTGCGCTATGAGGGCGGCAAGCCGGTCGAGGTGACGCAGTTGGTGCTGTCGACCCAACATGCCGATGAAGGCCAGTCCAGCGAAGACATCCGCGCCATCGTCGAACCCTATATCCGCCAAGTGCTGCCCGACGGCTGGATCACCGCCAACACCGAATGGTGGGTGAACCCGACCGGCACTTTTGTCATCGGCGGCCCGGATGGCGATGCCGGTCTGACCGGACGCAAGATCATCGTCGACACCTATGGCGGCGCTGCCCCGCATGGCGGTGGCGCGTTTTCCGGCAAGGATCCGACCAAGGTGGATCGCTCGGCCGCCTATGCGGCGCGCTATCTGGCCAAGAATGTGGTCGCAGCCGGGATGGCCGAACGCTGCACGATCCAGCTGTCCTATGCGATCGGCATCTCGAGACCGCTGTCGATCTATGCCGACACCCATGGCACCGGCGAGGTCGACGAGGCCGAGATCGAGCGCGCCGTGGCGCAGGTGATGGACCTGACCCCGCGTGGCATTCGCGAGCATCTGCAGATGAACAAGCCGATCTACCAGCGCACCGCCGCCTATGGCCATTTCGGCCGGGCCCCGGATGCCGATGGCGGATTTTCCTGGGAGAAAACCGATCTGATCGAGGCGCTGAAAAAGGCGGTCTGAACTTTCCGGCAAGTGGCGGCGCTTTGACGGGTCAATCCCAGGTTGCCGGGTCAAGCCGGAAAAGTGCTGCCAGTTGGCGATAGACCTCGGGTTCCTCGTGGGCGAGCCGCGTCGGTTGTTCAAAGAACACCTCGACCGCAACCGCAAAGAATTCCTCGGGCGCGACCGCGCCATAGGCATCAAACACGGCCCTGTGGCCGTGTTCGACCTTGCCGACATGCCGGTGAAAGGCGCCGCCGATGACACGGTGCCATTCGGCCAGGCTCTGGCCCCTGTTCAGGACAGGGATGCCATCGGTGCGGCCCGACAGGTCGTCGATCTGATGGGCGAATTCGTGAAACACCACGTTGTGGCCATCCGCCGTGTCTTCGGCGCCCTGCGCGGCATCCGCCCAGGACAGGATCACCGGCCCGCGTGCCCAGCTTTCCCCGGTGCGCACGGTTTCGCGTTCGGTCACCACATAGCCATTTTGTTCCTTGCGCCGCGACTTGAAAGCGCCGGGATAGACCAGGATGGTGCGAAGATTGCTGAACCAGGTGTCGGTGTTCACCACCAGCAGGCAGGCCTGCGCCGCGATCGACAGTTCGATGTCCTCAGTCACCTCCAGGCCGTTGCAACCGATGAACTCGATCTGATCCAGAAACAGAGTGATCTTGCCGTCCAGTTTGCCGCGCAGTTCGGTCGGAAGCCTGCGGGTCAGCGGCACCGAGGTTTCGACGATGGCGCGCTGCTCCGCTGACAGCGCGGTGGCCAACAGCCGGGCCCGGGCGCGGCGTTTCGACCAGGCCCGATAGGCAACCAGGCTCGCGCCGAGAAGCAATAGCAGAAGGACAATCCACATCCGCGCCATCTACACCGGACGCAAATCCCGTGGTAGCGGATTTATGCGCCGCAGCGCATCTTGTCGGCGCCGGGCGGGGCCACTAAACCGGCGGGATGACAGATCAGCACCCCTCTGGCGCCCCCTGGCGCAATTTCTATGGCCGTTACAAGGGCAAGCATCTGCGCAAGTCGCAGGAGGCCTATCTCGATCAGGATCTGGCGGCATTGTCGCCCGGGCCGGTGGATTGGGAGGTCAACCCGGAGCGCAGGCCGCTGGATCTGGCGGCGCTGTTTGATGGCCGCGAGGTCTGGCTTGAAATCGGCTTTGGCGGCGGCGAGCATCTGGTGCATCAGGCCGGGTTGCACCCGGAGGTCGGGATCATCGGCGCCGAGCCTTATATCAATGGCGTCGCGATGCTGCTGGGCAAGATCCGGCAGGCGGGGGTGGACAACCTGCGGGTACATCCCGGCGACGCCCGCGATCTGTTCGACGTGCTGCCCGAGGCCAGTATCGCCAAGGCCTTTCTGCTCTATCCCGATCCCTGGCCCAAGGCGCGCCATCACCGGCGCCGGTTCGTGACCCCCGAACATCTGGCGCCGCTGGCGCGGGTGCTGAAACCGGGCGCGGAATTCCGGGTGGCGACCGACATCGCCGATTATGTCCGCCAGACGCTGGAAGAGGTGCCGCGCCAGGGCTTCACCTGGCTGGCCGAGGGGCCTGAGGATTGGCGCCGCCCTTGGGCTGACTGGCATTCGACCCGCTACGAGCAAAAGGCGCTGCGCGCCGGCCGGGTGCCGCATTACCTGACCTTCCGGCGCGACGGATAGCGCCCCTCCGGGGGGAATATTTTTGGCAAGATGAAGCCCCGGCGCCGCGATGGACGTGACCGCCTTGCTGGGTTATCAGGCCGGGGCAATGGCAGGGAGAGTTCCGATGGCGACGCATGGTAATCCGGTTCCGATGATCGCCCACGGGGGCGCCCCGCTGCAGGGCGTGGCCGAGGTGCCGGGGGACAAATCGATCAGCCACCGGGCGCTGATCCTGGGGGCGCTGTCAATTGGCGAGACCCGGATCACCGGGTTGCTGGAAGGACAGGATGTGCTCGACACCGCCGCGGCGATGCGCGCCTTTGGCGCCGAGGTGACGCAGCAGGGACCGGGCGCCTGGACGGTGCAGGGGGTTGGCGTCGGCGGCTTTGCCGAACCAGAGCAGGTGATCGATTGCGGCAATTCCGGCACCGGGGTGCGGCTGATCATGGGCTGCATGGCGACCTCGCCAATCAGCGCGACCTTTACCGGCGATGCCAGCCTGAATGGCCGCCCGATGGCGCGGATCACCGACCCGCTGGCGCTGTTCGGGGCACGCGCCTTTGGCCGCCGCAGCGGGCGCCTGCCGATGACCATTGTTGGCGCCGAGTCGCCGGTGCCGGTGCGCTATGCGACGCCGGTGCCCTCGGCGCAGGTGAAATCGGCGGTGCTGCTGGCCGGGCTGAACGCCCCGGGCGAAACCGTGGTGATCGAACGCGAGGCGACACGCGATCATTCCGAGCGGATGCTGCGCGGCTTTGGCGCCACGCTCAATGTCGAGGACAGCGCCGACGGCCGGGTGATCACCCTGGTCGGACAGCCGGAGCTGGTCGGACAGGTTGTCGATGTGCCACGCGATCCCTCAAGCGCCGCCTTTCCGGTCTGCGCGGCGCTGATCACCGAAGGCTCGGACGTGCTGGTGCCCAATATCGGCCTGAACCCGACCCGTGCCGGCCTGTTCGAAACCCTGCGCGAGATGGGCGCCGATCTGACCTATGAGAACCCGCGCGAAGAGGGCGGCGAGCCGGTGGCCGATCTGCGCGCCCGGTTCTCCCCGGCGATGAAAGGCATCGAGGTGCCGCCGGAGCGCGCCGCCAGCATGATCGACGAATACCCGATCCTGTCGGTGGTCGCCGCCTGCGCCGAGGGGCGCACCCTGATGGCCGGGGTCAAGGAATTGCGGGTCAAGGAAAGCGACCGGATCGACGCGATGGCCGTAGGGTTGCGCGCCTGTGGCGTCAGCGTTGAGGACGGCGCGGATTGGTGGGCCGTCGAGGGGCGCGGCCCCGGCGGCGTGCCCGGCGGCGCGACGGTGGAGAGCCGTCTCGATCACCGGATCGCAATGTCGTTCCTGTGCCTGGGTCTGGCCGCACAAGCGCCGGTCAGCGTCGATGACGGCGGCCCGATCGCCACCTCATTCCCGGTGTTCGAGCCATTGATGCGCGGCCTTGGTGCAAAGATCGAACGGGTCGAGACATGAGCCGACGGTGGGCGCTTTGGCTGGTCTTCGGGCTGAGCTTTGTCGCCGCCGGGGCGCTTTATGCAGCGATGGCCACGCTGACCCTGCCGGCGCTTCTGGCCGGGCCCGAGGCGCTGCGCCCGTTTGATGTGCGCCCGCTGGGCTATGATGCGGCTGAGGCACGGGCCTATCTGGCGGCCTTGTCACAACAGGGCCGGGCGACCTACCTGGGGCTGCAGCAGCGGCTGGATTTCTGGTTTCCGGCGGCCAATGCGCTGTGGATGGGGGCGGCGGTGCTGCTGCTGTTCGGCGGGCGGGTCCGGTTTGTGTTGCTGGCGGTGATCCTGGCGGCAACTTTGGGGGATTATTCGGAAAATGCGGCGGTGGCGGCGCTGTTGACAGCGGATCCCGGCACGCTCAGCGATGCGACGATTGCGACCGCCAACCGGTTTACCTTGATCAAATCGCTGGGCACCTCGCTGGTCTGGCTGGCGCTGCTGGGCGGATTGTTCATGGCATGGAGGCGACGGAAATGACGGGCGCAACATCATACAACGGGGCCTTTACCGTGGCCATCGACGGGCCGGCGGCGGCGGGCAAGGGCACGATATCCAAGGCCGTCGCGGCGCATTTCGGCTTTGCCCATCTCGACACCGGGCTGATCTATCGCGCCTGCGGGCGGCGGGTGCTGGATGGCACCGCGCCTGAGGCGGCGGCGCGGGCGCTGCGGCCTGAGGATCTGCAGGCCGATGGGCTGCGCAATCCCGAGGTGGCGCAGGCGGCCAGCCGGGTTGCCGCGATCCCCGAAGTGCGTGCGGCGCTGGTCGAGTTTCAGCGCGACTTCGCCCGTCGCGCCGGGGGCGCGGTGCTGGACGGGCGCGACATCGGCACGGTGATCTGCCCAGAGGCCGAGGTGAAGCTCTTTGTCACCGCCGGTGACGAGGTGCGGGCCGAGCGGCGCTACCTGGAGCTGTGCGGCAACGGCATCGAGGTGACCCGGGCCGACGTTCTGGCCGATCTGCGCGCCCGTGACGCCCGTGACGCGGGCCGCGACGCGGCGCCGATGCTGGCGGCGGCGGATGCGCTGACCCTGGACACCTCGGACATGGCGATCGAGCAGGCGGTGGCGGCGGCGATTGCCGCGGTTGCGGCACAGTTGCCACGGAGTTGAGCGGCCCGACCCGGGGGCGTTGTCCGGTCACGACTTGACCGGTATCCTGCCCTCTCAATGCCACAACCGGTGGGTACACATCGGGGTGGAGGATCGAGCAGCATGAACAAACACGCAACCCTGACGTTGATGGACGACGCCACCGCGCTGCCCGATGTGGCGGTCAATCGGCGCGTTCTGATCTGTGATCTTGACGAATTGATAACCGGCGATCTGCGGCTCGAAGCGTTCTGGGCCGGGTTCGCGGTGCATGGGCTGAGCCACGCGATGGTGCTGCTCGGGCAGACCCGACCGCTGCCGAAACGGGTCGATGTCAGCCACCTGCCGTTTCAGGAAAGCCGGATTGCCGCGCTCAGGGCCTGGCGGCGGCAAGGGCTGCGGGTGGTGCTGGTGACCGGCGCCGATCAGGGCTTTGCCGAGGCGGTGGCCCGGCATCTTGATCTCTTTGACGAGGTGCATGGATCGGTCCCCGAAGACGAGCGCGCCGAATTGCTGGATTCCCGCTTTGGCGCCGAAGGTTTTGATCATATTGAATCGCACACCGTTCCGGCCCCCAGGAGCCGGGCCGATCTGGTCCTGCCGATGCTCAAGGCGCTGCGCCCGCATCAATGGGCCAAGAACGGGCTGATCTTTGTGCCGCTGCTGGCCGGACATGCGCTGGAACTGGTCACCCTGTTTCAGGCGGTGCTGGCCTTTGTCGCCTTCAGCATGGTCGCCTCCAGCGTCTATCTGCTGAACGATTTGCTGGATTTGGCGGCTGACCGGGCGCATCCGCGCAAGCGCAACCGCCCCTTTGCCAGCGGCGCGCTGCCGCTAAGCTATGGCACCTGGATGGCGCTGGGGCTGCTGGCCCTGGGGGCGGCGGTGGGCACCGCGCTGGGGCCGGTGTTTCTGGCGGTTCTGGCCGGGTATTACGCGCTGACCACCCTCTATTCCTTTGCCTTGAAGGAGCGCCCGATCATCGACATCTGCACTCTGGCCGGGCTCTATGCGCTGCGCATCGTCGCCGGGGGCGCCGCGACCGGTATCGGGCTTTCGGTCTGGCTGCTGGCCTTTTCGATCTTTTTCTTCTTTTCCCTCGCCGCAGTGAAACGTCAGGCCGAACTGGTCGATGGGCTGGCCACCGGGCGCAAGATGGCGCGGCGTGGCTATCGTGTCGACGACCTGCCCCTGGTGTCGATGATGGCCCTGGCGGCGGGTTATGTTTCGGTGATGGTGATGGCGCTTTATGTGCATTCACCGGAAGTGCGCGAGCTTTACTCCAAGCCTGAGATGCTCTGGGGAATCTGCGCGGTGCTGCTCTATTGGCTCAGCCGGATCGTGTTCATCACCCACCGGGGCCGGATGCATGACGATCCGGTGGTCTTTGCCGCCCGTGACCGGGTCAGCCAGCTGCTGTTCATTGTCGTCCTCGGAATTTTCAGTGCGGGCAGCCTGCTGTGACACTGACAACGCTGGTTCTGCGCCATTCCGGGTTTGCCTGTCTGGCGGTGCTGGCCAATCTCAGCATGCAGCGGGTGCTGCTGTCGCTCGACGCCTCTCTGCTTGGCTATAGCGGCGCGCTGATTGTCGGCACCGGGACTGGCCTGGTGGTGAAATACATCCTCGACAAACGCTGGATATTTGGCGACCGGGCGACTGGGCTGGCCGCGCATGGGCGCCGGTTTTCGCTCTATTCCCTGATGGGGGTGGCGACCACGGCGATCTTCAGGGTCAGCGAAACCGCGTTCTGGCTGATCGGCTATGCGGTGAAATACCGGCTCGACCGCCGCTTTGTGTTCTCGCAATCGGCGCCGGCAGCATGAGGCTGGCGGCATGAGTCAGAGCCTGTCGGGCTGGGGCCGGTATCCGGTGCTGGACTGCGAGTTGAGCCAGCCGCGTGACGAAGCGGCCCTGCGCGCCGCTTTGGTGCAGGGCCCGGTGATCGCCCGGGGCAATGGCCGCGCCTATGGCGATTCGGCGCTGCAACCGGCGGGCACCATCGACATGCGGGCAATGAACCAGCTGCACGACTTTGATCCTGCCACCGGTCAGGTCGTGACCGAGGCCGGCGTCCTCCTTGGCGATATCATCACCGCCTTTCTGCCGCGTGGCTGGTTTCCGGCGGTGACACCGGGGACCAAGTTGGTGACCATTGGCGGCTGCATCGCCTCGGATGTGCATGGCAAGAACCACCGCCACGCCGGCGGCTTTTCCAACCATCTCGACTGGATCGAACTGATGGGCGCCGATGGCCAGGTGATCCGCGCCGATGCCAACAGCAATCCGGACCTGTTCCGCTGGACACCCGGGGCGATGGGCCTGACCGGGGTGATCCTGCGTGCCGGGTTCCGCCTGCAAAAGGTGACCAGCGGCTGGATTCAGCAAGACACCATCGCCTGCGCCAATCTGGGCGAGGCAATGGCAGTTCTGGAAGACACCGACGCCGCCTATTCGGTGGCCTGGTTCGATTGCCTCGGTCGCGGTGCGGCGCTGGGCCGGTCGCTGGTGATGCTGGGCGAACACGCCGCGCGGGATGATCTGCCATCGGACAAACGCCACCGCCCCTTCCATGTGCCACCGCGCCGTCGTCGCCGGGTGCCGATGGATGCGCCCGCTGCGGCGCTGAACCGGTTCACCCTGCGGGCGTTCAACCGGCTCTATCACTGGAACGGCCGCCGCCATGCCGGCCGGGCGCTGGTCGATTGGGACAGCTATTTCTATCCGCTCGACGCGATCCTCGACTGGAATCGGATCTATGGTCGCGCCGGGTTTGCCCAGTTTCAATGCGTGATCCCGCTGCAATCGGCCCGCGACGGGTTGCACGATCTGCTCGGTGCGATTTCCGAGTCCGGACAGGGATCGTTTCTGGCGGTGCTGAAACGGCTGGGTCCGCAGGACAGCCCCTTTGCCTTTCCGATGGAGGGCTACACATTGGCGCTGGATTTCCCGGTGAATGACCGGACGCTGGCGCTGCTGCGCGAGCTGGACGCGATCACCGTCGATCATGGCGGGCGGTTCTACCTGACCAAGGACAGCCGCCTGTCGGCAGAGACCCTGCGCCACGCGGATAGGCGGGTGGCGGAATTTGCCGAAATACGCAACAAATACGGACTGACGGGCGCCTTTGCCTCGGCCCAATCGGAAAGGTTGAATCTGTGAAAGATACGGTTCTGATTCTGGGTGGACGCTCGGATATCGGGCTGGCGGCGGCCCATGCCCTGGCCGCCGAGGGCCATCCGATCCAGCTGACTGCGCGCCATGTCGCCGGGCTGGAGGCGGCGCGCACCGACCTGGCCCTGCGCCATTCGGTCGAGGTCAGCCTGCATGAGATCGACGCGCTGGCGACTGCGGGCCACGAAGATTTCGCCGCCGGGCTGCACCCCGAACCCGGCATCGTCATCTGCGCCATCGGGGCGCTGGGTGAGCAGGTCAGGGACGAAGAGGATCACGCCAGCGCCGTGCAGGTGATGCGCGCCAATTTCGAGGGGCCGGCGATCCTGATGGCGGTCTTTGCCAATCGCATGGCGGCGCGGGGCAGCGGCACTCTGGTCGGCATTTCCTCGGTCGCGGGCGACCGGGGGCGGGCATCGAACTATATCTATGGCGCCGCCAAGGCCGGGTTCACCGCCTATCTCTCCGGCCTCAGGAACCGGCTGGCGAAACAGGGTGTGCATGTGGTGACGGTCAAACCCGGCTTTGTCGCCACCCGCATGACCCAAGGGCTGGACCTGCCGGAAAGGCTGACCGCGCAGCCGGATGCCGTGGGTCAGGCGATCCGCCGCGCCATCCAGAACAAGCGCAACGTGATCTATGTGAAACCAATCTGGTGGCTGGTGATGAGGGTGATCAAGGCGATTCCCGAGGCAATTTTCAAGAAAACCTCGATCTGAACCCGCCCGCGCGCGGGTGATCATCGCTCAGGCGGCTTGCAATTCGCGGCCCCGCCCCGTATGACGCGCGCGTCGACAAGGCGCAAACGCCGCAACGAAAACACGAGCAGAGGGTCGGGACGAACCGGCCCTGTTTTGTTTGCGGGTGCTCAGTGACCAAACCCCAAGACCGGCGGAGACAACCGCGCGGCCAGAAAAATCGAAACAAAGGATATCGAAAGCCACATGGCTATGAACGCATCTATGGAGGAATTCGAAGCCCTCCTGAACGAAAGCCTCGAAATGGACACGCCCGATGAGGGCTCTGTCGTCAAAGGCAAGGTCATCGCAATCGAAGCGGGCCAAGCCATCATCGATGTCGGCTATAAAATGGAAGGCCGCGTCGATCTCAAAGAATTTGCAAGCCCCGGCGAAGCGCCCGACCTGTCGGTCGGTGACGAAGTCGAGGTTTTCCTGCGCTCGGCAGAAAACTCGCGCGGTGAAGCGGTTATTTCCCGTGAAATGGCCCGCCGCGAAGAAGCCTGGGACCGCCTGGAAAAAGCCTACGCAGACGACGCGCGCGTCGAAGGCGCGATCTTTGGTCGGGTCAAGGGTGGCTTTACCGTCGATCTGGGCGGTGCGGTTGCCTTCCTTCCCGGCAGCCAGGTTGACGTCCGCCCGGTGCGCGACGCCGGCCCGCTGATGGGTCTGAAACAGCCGTTCCAAATCCTGAAAATGGACCGTCGCCGGGGCAACATCGTTGTGTCGCGCCGCGCCATCCTGGAAGAAAGCCGTGCCGAACAGCGTGCCGAAGTCATTGGCAACCTGACCGAAGGTCAGACTGTCGACGGCGTGGTCAAGAACATCACCGAATACGGGGCCTTTGTGGACCTCGGCGGTGTCGATGGCCTGCTGCACGTCACCGACATGGCCTGGCGCCGGGTCAACCACCCGTCGGAAATCCTGTCGATTGGCGAGACCGTCAAGGTTCAGGTCATCAAGATCAACAAGGAAACCCACCGTATCAGCCTGGGCATGAAACAGCTGCAAGAGGATCCCTGGAACCTCGTCGCTGCCAAATACCCGCTGGATTCGACCCATCAGGGCCGGGTGACCAACATCACCGATTACGGCGCGTTTGTTGAGCTTGAGCCGGGCGTCGAAGGCCTGGTCCACGTCAGCGAAATGTCCTGGACCAAGAAGAACGTCCATCCGGGCAAGATCGTTTCGACCAGCCAGGAAGTCGAAGTCATGGTGCTGGAGATCGATCAGGCGAAACGCCGGGTGTCTCTGGGTCTGAAACAGACCATGCGCAACCCGTGGGAGGTTTTCGCGGAAACCTATCCCGAGGGCACGGTTGTCGAAGGCGAAGTCAAGAACATCACCGAATTCGGTCTGTTCGTTGGCCTCGACGGCGACATCGACGGCATGGTCCACCTGTCCGACCTCAGCTGGGACGAACGGGGTGAGGACGCGATCCAGAACTATCGCAAGGGCGATATGGTTCAGGCGGTCGTTTCCGAAGTCGACACCGACAAAGAGCGGATTTCGCTTTCGATCAAGAACGTCGGCGGCGACAAATTCGCTGATGCGGTTGGCGGCGTGAAACGGGGATCGGTGATCACCGTGAACGTCACCGCCATCGAAGACGGCGGCATCGAAGTGGAATATGAAGGCATGAAATCCTTCATTCGCCGCTCTGATCTGTCGCGCGACCGGTCCGATCAACGCCCCGAGCGTTTTTCGATCGGCGACAAGGTCGATGCGCGGGTCACCAATGTGGACAGCAAATCGCATCGTCTGGGTCTGTCGATCAAGGCGCGCGAAATTGCCGAAGAGAAAGAGGCCGTGCAACAATACGGGTCCTCGGACTCGGGTGCGTCGCTTGGCGATATCCTCGGCGCGGCGCTGAAAGGCGACGATTGATCGCCTCTCGCGATTGCGTCTGAAGACATGAATCGGGGCCCCGGCGGAACTGCCGGGGCCCTGTTTTTTTGACCCGAATCAATGCGGTCTGCGCTGCGTCGCGGCATCGCCCCGCACCCCAGCCCGATGAGGTTTCAGAGCAGATCCTGGCGGCTCGATGCCTGGAAATATTGCGCGACCTGCCGGAATCTCATGAATTCTCGGTGGATAGCACCTATCTAAGTGTTTCCGCGCTGAAACAAATTTTCTATAGTCATCACTGCTGCAAACGAAGTTCTTAGCAAGCCCTGGGGAGTGCTTTTGCCGATGATCCGTTCGGAATTGATTCAGATTGTCGCTGAGGAAAACCCTCATCTATATCAACGCGATGTTGAAAGGATCGTGAATACGATCTTTGATGAGATCATCAAGGCGATGGCAAATGGTGATCGGGTTGAACTGCGCGGTTTCGGCGCATTTTCAGTAAAGAAACGCGATGCCAGATTGGGGCGCAATCCGCGCACCGGCGAATCTGTCGAGGTTGAAGAAAAATACGTTCCATTTTTCAAAACCGGGAAATTGTTGCGCGACCGGCTGAACGGAAAGGCATGATCTGATGCGTTACCTGCGCTACGCCTTCCTCGTGGCTCTTGCGGCGGGGCTCATTTCTGTCGCTCTGGCGAATCGCCAGATGGCGACGCTGACGCTGCTGCCGGACGGGCTGTCGCGGATCGTCGGCATGAACACCGCGATTGAACTGCCGCTGTTCGTGGTGATCTTTCTCGGTATCCTCGCCGGGCTGCTGATCGGGTTCGTCTGGGAATGGCTGCGCGAATACAAGCACCGCTCGGAGGCGCGCCGCCACGCCAAGCAGGCGGGCAAGCTGGAACGCGAAGTGCGCCGCCTGAAGGGCGAAAAGCACAAGGGCAAGGATGAGGTTCTGGCGCTGCTGGAATAGGCCGGAGCCGCCGATCATGACCGTCTCAGTGAAAATCTGCGGCCTGCGCCGCGCCGAAGACATCCGCACCTGTGCCGAGGCCGGGGTGCGCTATGTCGGATTCAACTTTTTCTCCAAATCACCGCGCTATGTCACATTCGAGGCGGCCCGCGCCCTGGCGCTGGAGGTGCCGCCCGGGGTCGCCAAGGTCGCGCTCAGCGTCGATGCGGATGACGCGCTGCTGGACCGGCTGACCGATGCGGTGCCGCTCGACATGCTTCAGCTGCACGGATCGGAAAGCCCTGAGCGGGTGGCGGCGGTGCGCGCCCGCTATGGCCTGCCGGTGATCAAGGCCATCGGCATCGCCGAGGCCGCCGATCTGGCCGCTATCCCGCTTTATGAGGCGGTGGCCGATCAGCTGTTGATTGACGCCAAACCGCCACCTGACGGTGACTTGCCGGGCGGCAACGGGCTGACTTTTGATTGGCAATTGCTTGCGGGTCGCAAATATTGGGCCCGGCCCTGGATGCTGTCCGGTGGCCTGACCCCGGAGAACGTCGCCGAGGCGATCCGCCGGACTGGCGCGCGCCAGGTCGATGTTGCCTCCGGTGTCGAATCGGCGCGCGGGGTCAAGGACGCGGAACTGATCCGCAGGTTTGCCGCCGCCGCCTCTGGTGACGCGGCGACGGGCTGACGCTCAGAATCCGACATCGCTGCGGTTCACCCGCGGCACCCCGTGTCGCACCAGTGCCTGATCGACGAAATCGTGGTCGCTGCGGCTCAACCTTTGATGGCGCGGATAGATCGGATCGGCGCGGTCATCCAGCACCGTGCCCCAGCCGTCGGTGGTGTCAAAGAACCGCAGGGCAGCATCGGCGTCGAATTCGCGTAGATAGCCCGCGATCACCACATCCAGATAGGACAGCAGCACCGGCTGCTTCTGTGGCGCGGGCGGATGCTTGGCGACAGGAATCGTGTAGATCGCAACCTGGGTGTCGGGGCCCATCGCATGGTCGATCTGCCCGGCGGCTTCGACCCGGTCATAGGCCTCTTCGCGCCGGTCCAGCGCCTGCCAGTCGGCAGCGGGCACCGCCGCGATCAGCCCGTCGATCACGCTGTCAGGGTCGGGAATCGCCGCCAGCACCGCCGCCCGGCGCCCGGCGATATGGCGCCATGTCCGCCGCCAGCCGCGCGCCCGCGCCGGTTGCGCCTCGGGATAATCATGGGTTGCCCGGTTCACCAGCGAACCATAGCCGAAAAAGAAAGGGTCCATACCGCCACTTTTGATCTGTGTCATGTCATTAGATGTTATTTCTTGTCAGCTTTTAGGTCTTCAGAACAGAGGTCACTGATGCGCCTGACCAAAAGAACCAACATTTCCATGCGAGTGCTGATGTATTGCGCCGCGAATGCTGATCGGCTGGTCACCAAGGCGGAAATCGCCCAGTGCTGCAACATTTCCGAAAACCATCTGGCACAGGTGATCAACCGGCTGGGGCAGCTTGGTTTTCTGCACACCCAGAGGGGCCGCAACGGCGGCATGACCCTGGCGCGCGAGGCTGCGGATATCCAGGTCGGTGCGGTGTTTCGGGCCATCGAAGCCGCAGTGCCGGTCGCCGAATGCTTCAGCGAGACCGACAACACCTGTCCGCTGATTGCCGCCTGCCTGCTGCGCCGAGCCATCGCCGACGCGACAGAGGCCTTCTATGCAAAGATGGACGAGGTGACCCTGGATCAGCTGGTTCACGGCAATACCCCCCTGCTGAGCCTTCTGGCAACCGACACCCGCCACGACCGGTCCGCACCGGTTTGACTTGCATCGACCCGCCCGGTTGGTAATCATCACGGTATCGATACGGGAGAACCGGCAATGCCGGTGCCGAAGGAGCAACCGCCCCGGAAACTCTCAGGCCCATGGACCGTTTCGACAAGGAACTCTGGAGAGAGGCGCAGCTGATGCGTCCGCCGAAGGGATAGCGTTCTCAGGCGAAGGGACAGAGGGGGCATTGCAGCGCGCGGAACGATCCGCGCGTATATGTAATGCCGGTTCCGGTCCTATCGGCCCCGGCACAACCCTACGGAGGGATGATGACCGGGCTTTTGAAAACCCCATTGCATGGGCTGCACCTGGAACTTGGCGCCCGGATGGTCGCCTTTGCTGGTTACGACATGCCGGTGCAATATGCGCCCGGGGTGATGAAGGAACATATCCACTGCCGCGACGCTGCGGGCCTGTTCGACGTGTCGCATATGGGCCAGGTGATCCTGCGTGGCGACAACTATCCGGCGATTGCGCACGCACTTGAGGCGCTGATCCCGGTCAACATCGCCGACCTGGCACCGGGGCGTCAGCGCTATGGCTTTTTCACCAATGATGCGGGCGGGATTCTGGATGATCTGATGCTGGCCAACCGCGGCGACCACCTGTTCCTGGTGGTCAACGCCGCCTGCAAGCAGGCGGATCTGGCGCATCTGCGTGCCCATCTCAGCGGCATCGAGATCACCGAGGTCACCGACCGCGCCCTGGTCGCCCTGCAGGGACCGCAGGCCGAGGCGGCATTGGCCAGGCTGGCCCCGGCGGTGGCGCAGATGCGATTCATGGATGTGCTGACGCTGGATATCCTCGGCGCGGATTGCTGGGTGTCGCGGTCGGGCTATACCGGCGAGGACGGGTTCGAAATCTCGGTTCCTGCGGACAGGGCCGAGGCGCTGGTGCGGGCGCTGCTGGTGGATGAGCGGGTGCTGCCGATCGGGCTGGGCGCCCGCGACAGCCTGCGGCTTGAGGCCGGGCTGTGCCTTTATGGCCATGACATGGACGCCGAGGTTTCGCCGGTCGAGGCCGGGCTGGCCTGGGCGATCCAGAAGGTTCGCCGCAGCGGTGGCGACCGGGCCGGCGGCTTTCCCGGTGCCGGACGGATCCTGTCGGAATTGGACGCCGGTGCGTCGCGGCTGCGGGTCGGGCTGCTGCCCGAAGGCCGCGCCCCGATGCGCGAAGGCACGCCGCTGTTTGCCGATGCTGAGGCCGCCGAGCCGATCGGCGCGGTGACCTCGGGCGCCTTCGGTCCGACGCTTGGCGCGCCGATGTCGATGGGCTATCTGCCTGTTGATCTGGCCACGCCCGGCACCGAAATCCTTGGTGAAGTGCGCGGCAAGCGCCTGCCGGCCCGGGTGGCCACACTTCCCTTTGTTCCCGCACGTTTCAAACGCTGACAACCTGACCCAGAAAACCCTAGACAAGCCAGAGAGAAGCCCGATGAAGTATACCGAAGAACACGAATGGCTCCGCGCCGAGGACGATCTGATCGTCGTCGGAATCACCGAACATGCCGCCGAGCAACTGGGCGACATCGTCTTTGTCGAATTGCCCGAGGTCGGCACCACGGTCAGCAAGGATGACGAATGCGTGGTGATCGAAAGCGTCAAGGCCGCCTCCGACATCCTGGCGCCACTGGACGGCGAGATCGTCGAGGTGAATGCGGCGCTGGTCGACAATCCCGGCGCGGTCAATGACGATCCGTTGGGCGATGCCTGGTTCTTTAAGATCAAGCCCGACGATCTGTCGCAAATGGATGATTACCTGTCCGAAGCACAGTATAAGGACATGATCGCGTGATCCGATGACTGTCCTGCGCATCGTGCCCAATCTGACCTGCGATGACCCGGCACAGCTGTCGGGCTTTTATCGCGATCTGTTTGGGGTCGATGTGGCGATGGACATGGGCTTTATCGTGACGCTGGCCGCATCCGGCGGCCAGCAGTCTACGCAGCTGTCGCTGGCCAGCGAAGGAGGGTCGGGCACCCCGGTGCCCGCATTGTCGATCGAGGCTGACGACCTTGAGGTTGCCATCGCCCGGGCGGCGCAGCTGGGCATCGCCCCGGAATACGGGCCGGTTGAGGAACCCTGGGGCGTCCGCCGCTTCCATGTCCGCGATCCGGCGGGCCATCTGATTAATGTTCTGACCCATATGAGGCCGACATGAATGATGATCCCCGCCCTGCCCGATCCGCCCGGATCGAACGTCTGATTGAAGCGCCACAGGCAGATGTCTTTGCCGCCTGGGCCGACAGCGACCTGCTGGCGCGATGGCTGCCGCCTGTCGGGCTCAGCCTCGATATCGAGAGTTTCGAGTTCCGCGAGGGCAGCACCCTGGCGCTGGTTTTCAACTATGGCCAGGCTGATCCCTGGGCCAAAACCGGCGTCGATCACACCTCGGTTCGCATGCGTTTCGCTGAAATCTCGGCCCCGGATCGGTTGCGACTGGAGGTCACGTTTCTGACCGATCAGCCGGGGTTCGAGGTGCCGATGCGCAGCACCTGGACCTATGAACCCATCGGCCCACACACAAGGGTTGTCGTCGAAACCGAAGACATCCCGGAGGGAATGGCGATTGAGGATCACAAATCCGGGGTTACCGCCCTGCTCGCCAATCTCGCCCGGGTTATGAAACCGGTCAGCAAAGTCTGACCCCCCGGATTATCCGCCCTACAGGAGCTTTCATGACATTCGCGCCCACCGATTATCAGCCCTATGATTTTGCCAACCGTCGTCACATCGGCCCATCTCCGGCGGAAATGGCGCAGATGCTCAAGGTGGTCGGGGCGGCCAACCTTGAGGCGCTGATCGACGACACCGTGCCGCAGGGCATCCGCCAGGACGATCCGCTGGATTTCGGGGCGCCGATGTCGGAACAGGAATTGCTGGTCCACATGCGGGCGGTGTCGAAAAAGAACAAGGTGCTGACCTCGCTGATCGGCCAGGGCTATCACGCCACGATCACGCCCCCGGCGATCAAGCGGAACATCTTTGAAAACCCGGCCTGGTACACCGCCTACACCCCCTATCAGCCCGAGATTTCGCAAGGGCGGCTTGAGGCGCTGCTGAATTACCAGACGATGATTTCCGACCTCACCGGCCTGCCGATTGCCAATGCCTCGCTGCTGGACGAGGCGACAGCGGCGGCCGAGGCGATGACGATGGCGCAACGCTCGGCCAAGTCGAAGGCGACGGCCTTCTTTGTCGACGAGGCGCTGCATCCGCAGAATATCGCAGTGATCCGCACCCGGGCGAAACCGCTGGGGATCGAGATCATTATCGGACGGCCCTCGGACCTCGATGCCGAAGCGGTGTTCGGCGCGGTGTTCCAGTATCCCGGCAGCAATGGCGTGCTGCGCGATTTCGCGCCGCAGATGCAGGCGTTGCACGCGGCCAGGGCCATCGGCATCGTCATCGCCGATCCGCTGGCGCTCTGCGTGCTCAAGGAACCCGGCGCCATGGGCGCCGATATCGCCGTCGGCTCGACCCAGCGCTTCGGGGTGCCGGTCGGCTATGGCGGCCCGCATGCCGCCTATATGGCCTGCAAGGACGAGTTGAAGCGCAGCATGCCGGGCCGTCTGGTCGGGGTCAGCATCGACGCGCGCGGCAACCGCGCCTACCGGCTGGCGCTGCAGACCCGCGAACAGCATATCCGCCGCGAAAAAGCGACGTCGAATGTCTGCACCGCACAGGCGCTGCTGGCAGTCATGGCCTCGATGTACGCGGTGTTTCACGGGCCAAAGGGGCTCAAGGCCATTGCGCAGCGGGTGCATGCCCAGACGGTGGATATGGCGGCGGGCCTGCGCGCTGCGGGGTTCGATGTGTTCCCGAAACGGGTGTTCGACACGCTGACGGTCGATGTCGGCCCATTTCAGGCGACGATCCTGAAATCGGCACGCGAAGAGGGGATCAACCTGCGCCGGGTCGGCGACACCAGGATCGGCATTTCGCTGGACGAATGCACCACCCCGGCGGTGATCGAATCGGTCTGGCGCGCCTTTGGCGTCAGCGACCGCAAGGCGGCGACCGATCCGGTCTATGACCTGCCCGAGGCGCTGGTGCGCGAAAGCGATTACCTGACCCACGATATCTTTCACATGAACCGGGCCGAGACCGAAATGATGCGCTATATGCGCCGCCTGTCGGATCGTGATCTGGCGCTGGACCGGGCGATGATCCCGCTCGGCTCCTGCACGATGAAGCTGAATGCCGCGACCGAGATGATCCCGGTGTCCTGGGATGAATTCGCCGCACTGCATCCGTTCTGCCCGCCCGATCAGGCGCAGGGCTATGCTGAAATGATCAATGACCTCTCAGCCAAGCTCTGCGATGTCACCGGCTATGCGGCGTTCTCGATGCAGCCCAATTCCGGCGCCCAGGGCGAATATGCCGGGCTGTTGAGCATCGCGGGATTTCACGCGGCCAATGGCGCGGCGCATCGCAATGTCTGCCTGATCCCGACCTCGGCCCATGGCACCAACCCGGCCTCGG
>NZ_JARGNH010000043.1 GCF_029213205.1 Pseudooceanicola sp. | reverse complement strand
TCAAACCAGAGCTGTTCAAGAAAATTCCTTACCAGCTTACGGGACGTGACAACTATGCCTATGCCGCAAAGACCGGCAAATGGGATGTGAATCCGGCGCGGATCCGGTCGCCCGAGACTTATACATCGCTGGAAAAAGGCACGATCAGCGGCGCCACGACCTATGCCGGGCAAATCTATCAGTTCAAATTGAACGAAGTGACTGACAATGTCACCGTCCTGAACCTGGGTCAGCACATGAACGTGTATTACATGAACCTGGACACATGGGGCGATCTGTCGACCGAAGAACAGGCGGTATTCAACGGTCTGGCCAGGCAGCTGATGGAAGATCTGGCCCGGGTCGAGATCGAATATGCGACCGAAGTTCTCGAGTCCGTCGAAAAGCACGCAACCTATCCGATGAAAGTCACGTATCTGTCGGATGCAGAACGCTCGGTATGGTCCGAAAATCTGAAAAAGTCCTATCTGAACAACGTGGCAAACGCCACAAAGGTCAGTGCGGACGCACCAGAGATCGGTGAATTCTATCTGAACCAGATTGATGCGCAGGCCGTAGAAATTAAGTCTGGCGGCTATCCCTGGAACTGACGGTAAAATGATGGCCCGGCCCGGTTTGCGCCGCTGTGAAACCTATCTCAGCAGGTGCGGACCGGACCGGGTTCTTTGTCATCACCCGACGCTGTCCACGACGGAGGCCCCATGTTTACATTCTATATTTATCAGCACTATCTGAATCCTGCAGATGATTTTTGGAACGCCAATCACATTGCTTCGCTTTGGGGTATTGGCCTCTTTATGGACATTCTGTTGGTGCTTGTTTTGACGGTGATGGTTCTGTCGGCGATGGCACTTTCACAAAAGCACTATGCTGGCGCAATGATGCGTCTGGGCGGTCTCGCCAATGCGATGGACAAAATTGACAGGGTGATGATTTGGCTGGGATTCATCGCGTTGACCTTGCTGATTCTGGTCACATTTGTCTCGGTCGTGGGGCGCACCACGATAGGCCAATCCGTCCCCGATGACATTTCGTTTGCGGAATGGGCGATGGTTGCGCTGGTTGCGCTGGTGCTGGGCACGATTCAGGGGCGTGGCGAACATATCGAGGTGACGGTGATTTCTGACATGCTGTCAGAGCGCGGGCGCCTGGTGTTGCGTCTGCTGGGGGTTGCGATTGGCGTGATCGCAATTGGGCGCCTGACGATGGTCAGCCTGGACAAAGTTTCGGATTCGTTTCTCGAACTGACCTACGGGTCGATTTATGATCTGCCGCTGTGGCCGCCAAGATTGGTGTTCATGCTGGGAACATGCTGGTGGCTGGCGCGGATCGCGATCCAGGTGCTGTTGCTTCCGATGGTGATCAAGACCCAGGCGCAGGCGGATCTGAGCGAATATGACTGGGTTCTGACCCCGCTGCTGCCCAAAGACAGCGGCAATGAAATAGAAGACAGTGGTGAATTTGCCATATTACCCACGGGCGAGGGAGAAAAATAATGGATCGTGAAGTAATAGGCGCAATTGGCGTCGGCGTGATGATCCTGCTGATGTTCCTACGGGTGCCCGTGGCCATGGCGTTGCTGTTGGTGGGGTGGGGCGGCGTGACCGTTCTGCGCGGTGACCGGGCGGCAGATGCGGTGTTTTCGGCCGACACGTTTGGCGCGGTGCTGAACTTTGATCTGACGACAATCCCCAGCTTCATGCTGATGGGGTATATAACGTATGTCGCGGGCTTTACGCGTGATATCTATGATGCGGCGCGCATCTGGTTTGGCCGCATTTCAGGCGGGCTTGCGGCGGCATCGACAATGGGCTGCGCGGCGTTTGCCGCCGTGTCCGGGTCCAGCCTGGCCACGGCGGCTGCGATGGGCAAGATCGCGGTGCCGGAAATGCTGCGCCGCGGCTATGACAAGGGGCTCGCCACCGGGGTTGTGGCGGCATCGGGGACATTGGGGTCGCTGATACCGCCCAGCGTTCTGATGATCCTGTATGCGGTGTTCACCGAACAGTCGATTGCCTTGCTGTTCATGGCCGGGATCATTCCGGGCATTTTGTCGGCGGGTATCTATATCGGCATGGTTCTGATCCGTGCGCGGATCAATCCGAAACTGGCGCCTGGCATGGCCGAAAAAACAACCTGGGGCGAAAAGTTTCGGGCACTCAAGGGCGGCTGGGGCATTGCGCTGCTGTTCATCCTGGTGATGGGCGGCATTCTGATCGGTGTCTTCACACCAATGGAGGCGGGCGCAATCGGCGCATCCGGCGCGTTTCTGATTTCGCTGTTCTCGGGGCGCCTGACGACTGAACGCCTGAAATCGGCCTTTGCGGACACGTTGCGCCATACCGGATCAATCTTTGCGATCGTTTTCGGCGCGATGATCTTTGCCCGTTTCATGGCGCTGTCCGGTCTTGGCCAATGGATGGCGGATATGGCCGGGTCGGTCAGCGATCATGTGATCCCGGTGATTATTGCATTGTCGATCATCTATATCATCCTGGGCACGTTTATGGGCTCGATCGAAATCATGCTGATCACCCTGCCCATCGTGACACCAATTGTCGAAAGCTATGATGTGTCGCTGATCTGGTTTGGTGTCATCATGATCAAATACCTGGAAATCGGGCTGATAACGCCACCGCTTGGGTTCAATGTGTTTATGATAAGCTCGGTCGTGGGGCGCGCGGTGCCCATACAGTCGATCTTCCGGGGCGTTATGTGGTTCCTTGCGATGGATGTCCTGACGTTGGGGGTTTTGATTGCCTGGCCTCAGATCACGCTGTGGTTGCCGGATGTCTATGCGGAATGGATGTCGTTTCTGCGAAACGCCCAGCTTGGATCGTTCCAGGCGATCTGGTTGTGGATGACCGGGGGGCTGAACGGCGCGGCTGGGTAATCCGACATCAGCCACGCTGAGCAACTTGTTCCGGCGAAGCGCACCGCCAAAGATACACGCATCATTAGGGCCGTTGAGGGAACCGCCTGCCAGCTCATACAATACCATCCTCTGCATCCAGCACAGCAAGGCCACTCAATGCATCAAGCGACCAAATCAATCGCATGGTTACGGTAGTGTCGCCCGGCTTTGTTCCTGCTCATTGCTCTTCTCTTTGTTTGCGTTGCAACGATCAACACCTTGAAGCTGGCCAAGGCCCCGCACACCAAAGGCGCGGCGTGAACGGAGAGGGGCAGGACAGGGGGGAAATCGGTGACAATCCCTGTGGACGGGACGACTGAAGTGGTCCCATCTTTTCGGACAGGTTCGCAGCGCTTCCAACGCCACTTTGGCCTTAAACTGATCTGTGAAGTTTCGGCGCTTTGCCATGAAAGTATCCCTTCAAAAGTTTGGGATACACCTTAGCTGACTGTCCAGTTCTCTGGGACCACTTCACTTAGTCAGGTTCGGACGGGTCGGCATAGCCCGGGGCGCAGGTTTCCACATCTGCGGATATGTGAAGTGGCAGCACGGATTTGCTCGGATTCAACCGCTCTGCGTAAGTTTGACGCAGCATTCCAAGGAGGAAACCCGACATGTCCACCGAAAATACAATCTATCGCGCAATTGCCCGTGCCATGGTGGCCGAAGGGATCACCACCCATTTCGCGCTACTGGGTGATGGCAACATGCATTTCGGCACGGTCCTCGCCGAGGCGCCAGAGATCACCACGATCAACATGCGCCACGAACATTGCTGTGTTGCGGCCGCGATGGCCTGGTCCGACACCACCGGCGAATTGGCGCTGGCCTCGGTGACTTGCGGACCCGGACTGACCCAGCTGATGACCGGTCTCACCCAAGCGGCGCGGTCGCGGGTGCCGCTGATCTGTTTTGTCGGCGAGGCACCGATTCACAAGGACTGGTATGCCCAGGATATTGATCAGGCGGCGCTGGTGACCCCGACCGGGGCGCGCTACGTCGCAGCGCGCTCGCCCGGACGGCTCTATGCGGCCATTCAAAAGGCGTTTCACATCGCGCGCCACGAACGGTTGCCGGTGGTGCTGGGTGTGCCTCTGGACATGCAGAAGGAACCAGCCCCAGCCGGCGATTATACCCCGGCCCCGAGGGTCAGCAGCGGTGCGGCGGTTGTGCCCGAAGCCGCCGGGCTGGATCGGTTGGCCGACTTGCTGGCCACGGCGAAACGACCGGTGATCCTGGCTGGCAAGGGGGTGATCCAATCCGGCGCCGCCAAGGCGGTCGAAGATCTGGCCGAGGCATCGGGGGCCCTGCTGTCCACCACTTTGCCCGCGATGGGGCTTTATGATCACAATCCCTATTCTCTCGGGGTGTCCGGCGGCTATGCCCGTGAATACGCCACCGAATTGGCGGCGGGCGCTGATCTGGTGTTGGCCTTTGGCGCCAGCCTGTCCACCTATACCCTGGCGGGCGGCTCCTATTACGGTTCGGCGCGGCGGGTGCAGATCGACATCGCGCCGCTGGGACTATACGAGGGCGTCTGGGGTGCTGACGAATGGCTGGTCGCCGATGCCGGGCTGACCGCAATCGGGGTGACTGAGCGGCTGAAGGGCCGCCCGGTGGCGTCAGAGCTGCGCACCCAGGATGTCGCCGCCAGGCTGGCGCGGGATGTCAGCGACAGCGCGCCACGGGTGGATACCGACACACTGGTCGATCCGCGTACCGCGATTGATGCCATCGATGCGGTGCTGCCAAAGGATTACCAGCTGGTCGCGGGCAATGGTCATCAGGCATTCTGGCAGGCCAGTCTGCGCGGATTTCAGGGCGGCAATTGCCATGTTTACAAGAACTTCTCGGCGATTGGCAGCGGGTTGAGTTTCGCCATCGGTGTCACTGCGGCGCAAAACTCCGACCGGGTCGCCTTTATCGAGGGCGATGGCAGTCTGATGATGCATGTGCAGGAGCTGGACACTGTCAAGCGGCACAACCTCAAGATGCTGATCATCGTGATGAATGACGCGGCCTATGGTGCCGAGATCCACAAACTCCGCGCTGTCGGTTTGAACGATTCCGTAGCGATTCACGGCTTTGCCGATTTCGCCGCCATTGCCCGCGGCTTTGGTCTGCGCGGCGCCACCGCCACCAATCCGGACGAGATCACCGCCGCGATTGCCGAGTATGAGGCGGGCGAAGAGGCGATGGTGCTGAACATCCATATCTCGGATCAGATCGCCAGCCCGAGGATGCGCAAACAGCAGGTCGAGGCACGCAGCGCCTAGGCCGGGTCGAGATCCGCAAATCGCGCAGGCGCGGGGCAAACAGCCAAAGCGCTTGCGCGAACAGCATCATGACGCGGGCCATCAAGGTCATGACGGCGCGGGCGCCCACAAAGGCTGCCATCGCGGCGGCGGGCGCTGAGTGTTGTTGGCTGCGGCTTTATCCGCGGCAGCGCGACGATCATCGTGCAACTCTGGGTGTCTATCAGGTATTTGCGCCGGTCCAAGTGATCTGCCAGGACGCCACCGAACAGCGCAAAGATCATGATTGCTGTGCTGCGTCCAAGGTTCACCACGCTCAGCATCATCGGGTTGCCGGAGGTGCTGAGCAGCAGCCAGTTCTGCACCACCCGATCGAGCCCCGAACCGGTCAGGGAGATCAGGTTGCCGCTCCAAAACAGCCGGTCAGTCCAGTTTTTCAGTGCGGTAAAGATGCCGGACAAATCTGGCCCGGCATCCCTGTTTCAGATATCGTATTCAGATATCAAAGGTGATCACGCTCCGTGCCACGCCGCCGCCTTTCAGCGCCTCGAAGCCTTCGTTGATCTGGTCGAGCCGGATCCGGTTCGAAATCATCTGATCCAGTGGCAACCGCCCCTGCATGTAGAAATCGCAGAGCCGTGGGATATCGGTCGGGAATTGGTTCGACCCCATCAGACAGCCAAGGATCTTTTTCTGCCGCGCGAACAGATCGCGTCCGGAAAACTCGATCTGCATATCGGCGGGCATCACCCCCATCAGGGTCGCGGCACCGCCGGTGCCCAGCATCTGGATCGCCTGTTCCGCGGTCCTTTTGCCACCGATACATTCAAAGCTGAAGTTGACACCGCCGCCGGTCAGCTCGAGCACCTGCTGAACCGGATCGCCGTCAGCGGCGTTGATCAAATCGGTGGCGCCGAATTCCTTGGCCAGCGCCAGCTTGTTCGGCAGCATGTCGATGGCGATGATTCTCAACGCCCCGGCCAGTTTCGCGCCCATCACCGCCGACAGTCCAACGCCGCCGCAACCGATGATTGCCACGGTGCTCCCGGGTGGCACCTTGGCGGTGCGGATCACCGATCCGGTGCCGGTCAGCACCCCACAGCCGATCAGCGCGGCGCGGTCCATCGGCATGTCATCGCGGATTTTCACGATGGCATTCTCATGCACCAGCATCTCTTCGGCAAAGGCGCCGAGGTTGAAGGCCTGGCTGACATGGGTTCCGGCCCGCTCAATACGTTTGGCAACACCGGGGGCATGTTTGACCTCAGGGTTGGCACATTGGACCAGATTGCCGGAAATGCAATGTTCGCAGGTGCCGCAGAACACCGACAAACAGCCGACGACATGATCGCCGGGTTTGAAGCGGGTGACGTGGGCGCCAACCGCCTCGACGATCCCCGACACCTCATGGCCGAGCACCACCGGCATCGGCTGGCTGACCGTGCCGTCGATGTAATGCAGATCCGAATGGCAGAGCCCAACAGCGGCAGTGCGCACGCGCACCTCATGCGGCCCCATATTGCCGAGCGTCACGTCGACGATTTCCATCGGCTTGCCGACTTGTTCCAGTATTGCCGCCTTCATGCGGTGCCCTCCGACAGATGGGCGCAAATGCCTTGTGCTTTCATGATATCTCCTCCCACCCGCACAAATCGCGCGGGCCAATTGCATGTCGTCAGCATACAAAATCACCGAGGCCACGCAAGCGCAGCGCGGCAACCAAACAGGAATGAGTCAGAGCAGAGCGACGATATCCGAAACTTCGTGGCTGCCTTCGTAAATCATCCGAAGGGCGACATAAAATACCACCGCAAGGCCGACATAGGCGATCCAGCGATGTTTTTCCAACAGCTTGGCAATCGCCATCGCGGCAAAGCCCATCAATGCAATCGACAGGCCCAGGCCAAAAATCAGCACGGTGGGATGTTCCCGCGCCGCGCCGGCCACCGCCAGCACATTGTCGATCGACATCGACACATCGGCGATCATGATCTGCACCACCGCCTGCCGCAAGGTCTTGGTCCCGGCATCCTGCGGCGTCGGGTCGGTGGCCAGGGTCAATTCTTCTGCCAGCTTGGTCTTGCCGCCGGTGCGATTGCGCCATATGGCGCGCAGGCCTTCGGGATGTAGTTCCAGCCACATCTTCCAGCAGACCCAGAGCAGCAGGATACCCCCGGCGAGCACCAGACCGGTGACCTGCAGCAGTTGCACGGTGACGCTGGCAAAGCCGATTCGCAGCACTGTCGCCGCCATGATCCCGAACAGGATCGCCTTGCGGCGCATCGGCTTGTCCAGACCGGAGGCGGCCAGGGCAATGACCACGGCATTGTCGGCGGCCAGTGCGACGTCGATCAAAACCACCTGAAAGAACGCGCTGAGTGCCTCGACGCTGATAATGCCGAACATGGTTGACCTGACCCCTTGGCTTTGCCGACATGCTTTACTGCCTGAGGCCGAGGATCACCAGAGTCGCCAGGCTACCAGGCGTCGATATAATTCCGGGTGGCCTGGTGCGGGCGCATCGCCGCATTGGCGCGACAGTTCAACAGCCAGGCCCGGGTGTCAGCGGGGTCTATGACATCGTCCAAGGATTGATCCATCGCCTGCGACATCGCCTTGCCTTCGTCGATCAACTGGTTGAGGTGCGCGTCATACGTCGCCTGCCGCGCCTCGGGGTCGGTGATCGCGTCAAGCTCCTTGCGATAGGCAAGCCGCACCGCCCCCTCCAGGTTCATCGCGCCGAATTCGCCGGTCGGCCAGGCGCAGGCGGCGTCGATGGTGTTGAACGATCCGCCGACCATTGCCGCCTTGCCCAGGCCATAGCCCTTGCGCACCGTGACCGCAAAGATCGGCACCGAGAGATTGGCACCGACGATCATCAGCCGCGAGGAATGGCGGACCAGCGCAGTCTTCTCAACCTCGGGTCCGACCATGATACCGGGGGTATCGATGACGCTGACCAGCGGGATGCCATAGCTGTCACAAAGCTGCATGAACCGCGCCGCCTTGTCCGCCGCATCGCTGTCGATGGCGCCGCCGATTACCTTGGGGTTGTTGGCGAACAGGCCAAAGGCCTTGCCCTCGATCCGCACAAAGGCGGTGATCATCGCGCGGCCGAACTCCGGGCGCAGCTCCTGGATCGAACCCTCATCTGCCAGGGTGTTGATCAGCTCGTGCATGTCATAGCCGCGACGCCGGTTGTCCGGCACGATCCGCCGCAGCGGGCGTTGATCGGGGGTCGAAAAGTCTGGCAGATCGCCCTGCCAATAGGCCAGGGTGCGCTTGGCCTCGGTCACTGCCTGCGCCTCGTCCTCGACCAGAAGGTCGATGACACCGCTGGCGGTCTGCACATGATCCGGCCCGATCTCGCCGGGTTTGTAGACACCAAGGCCACCGCCCTCGATCATCGCCGGGCCGCCCATACCGATGTTCGCGCCCTTCACCGCGATGATGATATCCGACACCCCGAGGAATGCTGCATTGCCGGCAAAGCAATAGCCGGCGGTGATGCCGATCACCGGCGCCTTGCCGCTGAGTTTGGAAATCAGCGCGAAACTGCTGGAGGTGTTGAAATTGCCCTCGGTGTCACCGGGTCGCCCACCGCCGCCTTCGGCGAACTGGATCAGCGGCAGACGGTTCTTCAGCGCCAGTTCAAGAACCCGGTCGGCTTTCATGTGGTTCCGGTGGCCCTGGGTGCCTGCCAGAACCGTATAATCATAGGCCATCACCGCGACCCGGGCACGGTCGGGGAACAGCGCGCCATTGACCGTGCCGATCCCGGTGATCTGCCCATCGGCAGGGGTGTTGCGCACCAGATCATCCTGGCTGCGGCGCTGTCTTTGCATCGCGACGGCATAGCGTCCGTATTCGGTGAAGGACCCCGCGTCGATCAGATCAGCGAGGTTTTCACGGGCCATGCGCAGACCCTTGGCATGCCGCTTTGCCACGGCCTCGGGGCGGGCGGCATCCTCGGTCAATGCGCGGCGCTCATGCAGATCGGCGAGATCGGCACGGATCGCATCTGGGTCAACCTCGGCCTCGGCCTCGGCGACGTCGAGGGTTTCCCCGGTCGGCTCGATCCAGCCCAGCACATCGCCCTCGCTGACCGCGTCGCCCTGGCCGACGGCCGCGGTGAACCGGCCCGGCGCGGGGGCAGCGACGACGTTTTCCATCTTCATCGCCTCCAGCACCAGCGTCTCACCACCCTCGGCCATCAGGGTGCCGGGGCTGGAGACAGCAATGACCACGCCGGGCATCGGTGCGATGACGGCGACGCAGCCATGCGGCACCTCGGCCGAACTGCGCGGCCCGGTATTTTCTTCTGCCGCACTTTCCGGGAACAGATCCGGCCCGGCCTGCAACGTCTCGACAGGCAGCCGTTCAACCAGACCGGTATCGGCGGAGCCAGCCGCGAGAGCGGGCAGGGCGATCAGCCGCAACAACAGATCGCGATTGGTATCGATTCCGGCGATCCGAAACCGGCGCAACGCCCGATCCACCTGCGTCAGAGCCGCATCAAGCCCGCCGGGCGTGTGCACGATCAACTTGGCCAGCAGGCTGTCAAAGCGCGGATTGGGCGCATAGCCGCCATAGGCGGCGCTGTCGACACGGATGCCCGGACCGCCTGGCGGATCAAAGCGGCTGAGCCGACCCGAGGCGGGCTGCGGTGCGCCGTCCGGGCCGGTCTTTTCGGCGTTGAGACGCAGCTGAACCGCGCTGCCCCGGGTTTCCGGACGGGTGAAGTCGCTGAGCGTTCGACCGCTCGCCAGATCGAATTGCAGCGCCACCAGATCGAGCCCGGTGACCATCTCGGTGACCGTATGTTCGACCTGAATGCGCGGATTGACCTCAAGAAAGACGAAACTGCCATCGGCACGGACCAGAAATTCCACCGTGGCGATACCACGATAGCCGATCGCAGCGCAGAGCCGTTCCGCCGCCTGCCAGATCGCGGCGCGGCTGGCATCGCTCAGGTTCGGGGCTGGGGCGATTTCGACCAGCTTTTGCCGCCGCCGCTGCAGCGAACAATCGCGGTCGCCAAGCGCGATGACCATCTGCCCGTCACCGGCCACCTGCACCTCGACATGACGTGCCTGGGTCAGAAATTCCTCGGCGTATAGCCTGTCGTCACCAAAGGCACCCGCCGCTTCAGAGGCGCAGCGCGCCACCGCCTCGGACACGTCGGCGGGATCCGAGACGATGCGAATGCCGCGCCCGCCGCCGCCCGCGACCGCCTTGATCGCGATGCGGGTGCCGGGGGCGAGAGTGGCCATCAGGGTCTCGATCTCAGCCACGCTTGCCGGGGCAGGGATGCCCTGCGCCACCGGCACATCCAGGGTTTCGGCCAGCGCCCGCGCCGCGGCCTTGTCGCCCAGGGCCTCCATCTGCGCGGCGTCAGGACCGAGGAAGGTCAGACCGGCGGCGGCACAGGCGCGCACGAATTCGGGGTTCTCGCTCAACAACCCATAGCCGGGGTGCACACAGTCACATTCGCCTGCCCGTGCGGCGGCGACGACCGCGTCGATATCCAGATAGCCCGCAGGCCCGGTGCCCGGCAGTTGGATCGCCTGATCGGCATGGAACACATGCAGCGCTTCGGCATCGTCGGCGGAATAAACCGCCAAGGTCTCGATCCCCAGCGTCGCTGCCGTATGCATGACGCGCACTGCGATTTCGCCCCGGTTGGCCACCAAAACCCGTCGGAATTTCACCAAGTTCCTGCTCCCTCTGTCAGTGCCGACCCTGCCTTGCCGGTGTGCTCGCGGCAATAGACCCAAAGCCGGTATGCCAAGCAACCCCTCTGACAAAGTGGCCAAAAATGTGGTGCAATTGCATGTGATTTGAATGCGGAGCTCTGCGGTATGCCATTCATCGCGCAGTTGTTGCACCAGGTGAAGCGGGCAAGGGCAATCGCGGGATTTTACGGATGCGGATGAACAACCGAAGCGGCGTGGTCACAGCCACGGCTTCTGGAATCGGCCGCGCGGACGTCTAGCGTGTCGTATCCGAAGGCGCGGCGGTTGGTGTTGTGGATATCATCGACTGGGCCCGCTGCCCGGCCAAACGCGTCGCGCCGGATGGCATCCGAGTGACTGCGATCAGACAGCAAAAGGGGCGCGTCCGCTACCAGACACGCCCCCCTTTATTCTTGCAAGATCAGGCGGATTTCACGTCCGCTTCGGTCGTGCCCGGCTTTTCCTTGGGAACGATCGGCGTCAGCCCGTTCATCAAGCCATCGGGCACCGCCGTTGCCAGCTCATCCAGCGTGAACATCTCATCCTCGCCATGCACCAGGGCGCGCTGTTCCTCACCAAAGTAATAGGTGTGGATGCGGCCTTTTTCGACATGGAAATTCTGACCTGAGATCGACCAGGCATCGGGCGTGGCCAGATAGCCGACCAGCGGTGCGATGTATTCCGGGCCGCGATGGATCATCGTGCGGTCGTATTGCTCCTGGGTCATCAGCCCGGCTTCCAGCTTGCGTTTGCGGTTTTCCTTGACCGCGTCGGTCAGGGTCATCCTTGTATCCGCCGCGGGGCAGATCACGTTGCAGGTGATGTCATTGCGCTGGGTTTCCTTGGCGATCGAGCGGGTCAGCGAAATGATCCCGCCCTTGGCAGCGGCATAGTTGCACTGCCCGACCGAACCCTTGAACGCGTCCGAGGCAAAGTTGACGATACGCCCGTAGTTGACCTTGCGCATGTGCCGGATCGCGTGGTGACACAGGTTCCAATGGCCTTTCAGGTGGACATTGATGACCATGTCGAATTCGTCTTCGGTCATGTTCCAGATCATCCGCTCGCGCAGCACCCCGGCGACGTTGATCAAAATGTCGAGCTTGCCATGGTCGCGAACGATGCCGTTGACCAGATCACCCATCTTGTTGAAATCCGACACGGTGTCATAGCAGGGCTCGGCCTTGCCGCCCGCCGCCCGGATTTCGGCCACCACCTCATCGGCGGGGCGCTCTTCGGTTTCTTCGCCACCGCGTCCGAGACCCGGATCGACACACCAGACATGGGCGCCTTCCTTGCTCAGCAGCAGCGCGATTTCGCGCCCGATTCCCCGGCCTGCGCCGGTCACGATGGCGGTTTGTCCCTGTAGTCGCATCTGTAGGTCTCCTTCACAATCAAAATGGTATTCCAGAATAGTTGGGCGGGGCCAGAGATACCGGCTAGAGCCGATCCTCCAGCAAACTGCGGAATCTGGCGAAATGGGCGACATAGTAGAACATCAGGATCAGCTGTAGCGAAACGCCGACGATCAGCGGGATCCGCATCCCGTAATGGTCCGATGCGATGCCGATGATCAGCGCGCCGATGGCCGGTGAGCCGCGCATCACCAGCCCCATCACCGACAGCACCCGCCCGCGCAATTCGTCCGGCACCAGAATCTGTGTCAGGGTCTGTCCCGACACCGCCGCTGCCACCATCGCGGCGCCGGTCAGCGTCGCCAGTAGCAGCGCCATCCACAGCTCGGTCGACAGGGCGAACAGCAGCAATATCGTGCACATCGCGATATTGGCACCGATCACGATCCGGGCCAGACCACGCGCCGAATTCCGCGCCGCCAGCCACAGCCCGCCAAGAATCGCACCAACGCCAAAGGCCGAGGTCAGCGCAGCAAAATCGCTGGACGTTCCATTGAACGCCCGCGCCGCCCAACCCGGCAGCAATTCCAGCACCGGGCGCACGCAGATGCCCGAGACCATCAGTTGCAGGATCAACGCATTCACCCCGGGCATGGTAAAGGCGTGTTTCAAACCGATGACCATATCGACGAAAAAGCTTTTGCCAGATGCGGCGGGCGGCCGACGCTCCATCTTCAGCAGGCTCAGCATCAGGGCAAAGACCATAAAACTGAGCGCGTTCAGCGCAAAGGTGATGCCCATGCCCCCCACAGCGATCATCAACCCGGCAGCGGCGGGGCCGACAAATCGCGCCAGGTTGAAGGTGACCGAATTGATGGCGATGGCGGTGCTCAGCCATTCCTTATCGACCAGCCGGGGAGTGATCGCCAAGCGGAACGGTTGCAAGCCACCGGTGACAAAGCCGTTAAACAGGGTGATCAGAAACAGCGGCCAGATCGACAGATGTCCGGTCATGAACAGCGCCGCCAACAACAAGGCCTGCAACAGGCCCAGCCACTGACCCAGTTTCATCACATTCAACCGGTCCCAGCGATCCGCCGCTGCCCCAGCCATCGGCCCGATGAGGATGCAGGGGGCCAGATCGGCAAAGGCAATCGCCCCGACCCAGCCCGCGCTTTCTGTCAGGGTCCAGGCCAGCCAGCCGCTGGCGATCCGCTGCATCCAGGTGCCGATCAGCGACACCGAATTGCCCAGCGTGAACAGCCCGTAATTGCGCTGCTTCAAAACGTCAAAAATTCGACCGAACCCGAGACTGGCTGGCATGACGGAAAGACTCCGGCGCTAAATTCTGCGACCTGGGCGAATACGCCTTGCCGACCGCCCGGTAAGCAAACTTACCTTATCGCGACGGGAAAACATGCTCAAGTCATCTATCTTTGGTATTCTGCTGCATTCCAATTTTTGAGTCGACGCCAGCCTGGCTTATGACACGCCTGTATAAGACCCGCATTGCAAAGGACCGCGCCGCCATGGGTCTCGACGGTAAAGCCTATATCGTCGGCGCCTTCGAGCATCCGAGCCACTTTATCGCAGATGTGTTGGCCGCCCAGTTCCACGCCAAAGCGCCATGGGGAAGAGTCACGACGCAAGGTTGAGCAAGGACAATATCGACGGGTTGGTCGTTTTGGGCGATTGCCCCGGCGGCATTCAGTCGATGGGCAATGACCTGACCCTGCGCCATGTCGACAACACCGAATACCGGCGGCGTCTCACTGAGGGTTCAGGTCGGCCACGCGGCCCAGGCGATGGTGATGATCGCCCGGAACGGCACGCCCCGAGGGTTTCAGATCCAGGATGACGCGCGCGATTCCGGCCTGTTTCCTGCGGCTTTTGTTGGTCCGGGTCGGCAGCAACATATGGCTGGCCTGATGCCGAATGACGTTTCGATCTTCGATCTTCGATCAGCTAATTACATAATCTCCCTTATCTGCAAACGCTTCACCCAGTGGCGCGCGCTACCTTCAACTGCGACTCTTGTTAGAAAACAGTGGTTTGTCTAG
>NZ_JARGNH010000042.1 GCF_029213205.1 Pseudooceanicola sp. | reverse complement strand
AAATGGCCGCGTAAGTTCTACGAAGGCACCCCGCTAAAAATGGGGGGATTACCACAGCGCGTAATGAGCGGTCGGATAGGACATCCCGAAGGTTACCGCCCCGGCGCAGGAAATCGCATCGGGGATGGGCAGCACATGCCGGACCGGGCGTTTCACACTTTCGGCGTAGCCAGCCGGTCAAATCGAACCCCAGTGCCGCGCCGGTAAAGACCCGGTCTCCGGGTTTCAGACCCTCGACCCCTGCCCCGATGGCAAGAACCTCGCCCGCCGCATCGCCGCCGGGAATGCAGGGCAGCGCGGGTTGAATGCGATACGATCCGCCGCGCATGTAGGTGTCGGCGGGGTTGATGCCCACGGCGCGCACGCCGATGATCACCTCGCCCGGCCCGGCCACCGGATCGGCGACGTCGACCAGTTGCAGAACCTCGGGGCCACCGAATTCGCTGAATTGGATGGCTTTCATCACGGATGCCTTTGCTGAAGGGGTCGACCGTGGCCGTTCAATCCCCCGGACCTATCAGATCGTGCAGCGAGGTCGAGCCGAGGTCGGGCGCGCCGTGGTTGATCCTTGGCCGCTGCCCGTTGAACCGCAGGGGCGTGGCGACCAGCGACATCCGCTCGTCCGGGGTGTCCTGCACCACGTCCATCGCCTTGGTCTGCGGATGTGCCAGCACCTCCTTGACGGTCTGTACCAGCGCGCAGGGCACGCCCACGGCCTCAAGCTTTACCAGCCATTCGGCGGCGGGCCGTTTACCCACGCCGTCCTCGATAAGGGCATTCAGTACCTCGCGATTGGCCACCCGGTCCGCATTATCGCGAAAGCGCGGATCCTCGGCCCATTCCGGCCTGTCCAGCACAGTGGCGAGACGGCGGAACAGGTTGTTGTTGCCGGCGGCAATGACGATGTAACGATCCGCCGACATGAACGCGCGATAAGGCACAAGCATCGGCGTTTCCGAACCGCTCTTGACGCCATCCTTGCCCGAGGCGAGCGAATTGACGATGGGCACGGTCATCCAGGCCAGCGCGGTTTCGAACAGCGAGGCATCGACCGTGCAGCCCTCGCCGGTCTTTTCGCGGGTCAGCAGCGCGGTGATGATCCCCATGGCGCACCACATGCCCGTCCCCTGATCAATGACCGAGGGGCCGACGCGGATCGGCGGGCGCTCGGGCTCTCCGGTGACGCTCATGATGCCGGAAAACGCCTGCACCAGCGGATCATACCCGGTCGAGGCCTTCATCGGGCCGATGTCACCGAATGCGCCCAGGTTGCAGTGGATCAGGCGGGAGTTGAGCGCGCGCGTCGCCTCGGCCCCGAAACCAAAACTGTCCAGCAGGCCCGGCCGCATGTTCTGCAGCAGCACATCCGACTGTGCGATCAGCTTTTTCAGCGCAAGGCGATCCGCCTCGTCCTTGAGGTCCACGATGACCGACTGCTTATTCCGGTTCAGCGCTTGAAACGTGGCGGCGACACCGTGCCAGAAGGGGGGGCCCCAGACACGGGCATCGTCGCCCCCCTTGGGGTTTTCCACCTTGTAGACAGTGGCCCCCAGATCCGCGAGGATCTGACCCGCATAGGGCGCGGCCACGCTATGGCCGATCTCGATCACCGTAACGCCATCAAGGGGCGCGGCGACGTCATGTGATTTCGTCATTTCGCCTCTCCAATATGGGCGTCAACCCGTCGCAGGGTTGGCGTCAGTAAGATCGGGGCATGCCCAGGACATGTTGACCAAGATAGGCCAGGATCAGGTTGGTGGAAATCGGCGCGATCTGGTACAGCCGCGTCTCGCGCCATTTGCGTTCGACATCGTATTCGCGCGCGAAACCAAAGCCGCCATGGGTCTGCAGACAGGCCTCGCCCGCGTGCCAAGATGCTTCGGAGGCTAGCAACTTGGCCATATTCGCATCCTCGCCGCAGGGCTGACCGGAATCGAACAGCGCACAGGCCTGACGCAGGACCAGTTCAGCGGCGCGGCATTCGGCATAGGCGCGGGCAATCGGGAACTGCACGCCCTGGTTCGCCCCGATCGGCCGCCCGAAAACCTGGCGCTGGCCGGCGTAATCTGCACCCGTCTTGATGAACCACCGCGCGTCCCCGATACATTCCGAGGCGACCAGCACCCTTTCGGCATTCATGCCGTCAAGGATATAGCGAAAGCCCTGCCCCTCTTCACCAATCAGCGCGCTTGTTGGAATGTGCAGGTCGTCAAAGAACACCTCGGTGGTGTTGTGATTGACCATTGCCTTCAGCGGGCTGATCGACATGCCCGATTTCAGCGCCTCTTTCATGTCGATCAGGAACACCGAAAGGCCATCTGTGCGCCGCTTCACCTGGTCCACAGGCGTGGTCCGCGCCAGCAACAGCATCAGGTCTGAATAGAAGGCCCGCGAGGTCCAGACCTTCTGACCATTGATGACATATTCGTTGCCCTTCCGTTCGGCCCGCGTCTTCAGCTTGGGGGTGTCGGAGCCGGTCGTCGGTTCGGTCACGCCGAAGGCCTGCAGGCGCAGCTCGCCGGTAGCGATCTTGGGCAGATAGCTCCGCTTCTGATCTTCGCTGCCGTGGCGCAGCAGCGTGCCCATGATATACATCTGCGCGTGGCAGGCGGCCGCGTTGCAGCCCGAGGCATGGATTTCCTCAAGGATGACCGAAGCGGCGCGCAGCGGCATGCCCATCCCGCCGTACCCCTCGGGGATCAGCGCCGAGAGGAAGCCCCCTTCGGTCAATGCCTCGACGAATTTGACCGGATAATCCTCGGCCGCCTCCAGATCCCGCCAGTAGCTTCCGGGAAATTCGGCGCAGAGTCGGCTGACGGCCTCGCGGATTTCAGGATAGTCTTGGCCAAGTTCCATCATTGTGGTGCCGTCGGTTGTAGCAGTTTGCATCGAATTCTATTCCTTGAGTTTTATTGGACAGCTATTGCGGCGCGGGTTGGCTTGAACCGTTCGGACAGCCCTTGCCGGAATTCTGCCAGATCCGGCCCGTCTTTGCTCTCCAAGCTATAGACCTGCAGGCAATCTGTGATCTTGGCGTCCATCTCTTCAACTGTCGCGGGCGAGTCCGGCGCGCCGGGATAGTGGCGTGCCTCGGCATGGGCCAGCACATCGTTGCCCTGCAACAGGTCCAGACGCACCACCCCGTGGCCGATACCGACAGGTGCGGCGGGATCGGGATCGTCCACCTCGATGTCGATATTCTCCATCACCGCCCGCACATCCGGGCGGGTGACCGCCGTATCGTAAAAATCGCCCAGTTTCACCTGCCCGTGCAGCAGCGCGGTGGCGACAAGGTATCTGGCCGAGAACTTGCCCTGCAGCCCGGTTTCCGGGATGTCGACATTCAGCGGCGTCATCAGACCATCCGGCACCTGCATCCGGATCCGCGCGCCATTGGGAACGCCGCCGGTCTGGCCGTGCACCTTCACCGCCGCCGCGATCATCCGATGCGAGGCGTAGCAGCAGGGATAAAGCTTGCGCGAGATGGTGATCAGGTTGATCTCGGGCGCGATCGGCGCGGCGGTCCGGTTGCGGTCCGGCGCGTAGAGATCGAGAAATCCGCGCGGCGCGAACAGGTCCATCGCGGCGGTCATACCGGCATTCGCCATCAGGACCGACCGCACGCTGACCGCCGCAGCCAATCCGGCATGCAACGGTTTCACATCGGTGCCGAACTGTATCTGCATCCCGCCAGCCTGCGAGGCCGCGATTGCCAGGGCGCGGCGCGTCTCGGTCTCGGACAACGACAGCAGATGCGCGGCAGCCGCCGTGCCCGCAATCCCACCGATGGTCGAGGTCGCGTGCCAGCCGCTGCGGTAATGCGAGAAATCGACGGTGGAGCCTACGGCAACATTGACCGCCAGCCCGACCGCATAGGCCGAGGCCAACCGTGACGGGATCCCATGACCGCTGTCACACAGCGCAAGCAGCGCCGGTACGATGACAACGCTCGGGTGCGTCACGCTTTCAAGCTGCACATCGTCATAGTCCAGGGCGTGGCCCGCCGTGGCATGGATCATCGCCGCCGTTTCGGGAAGCGCGGTCGTCGTACCGTCGATCAACGGCACCTCGCCACCCCGATAGACGGAAAGCAGCGCCTGTGTGACCGGCTCATGCCAGCCCGCGTAGGCGACCGCGAGGGTATCCTCGAATGCCGCCGTCGCTTCGGAAATCTCTGCGTCCTTCAAGGCGCGCGGGTCTTTCACAAGATCGCAGATCTTGTGGATGAGGTCATTCTGGGACATGAGAGCCTCCAGCTTCATATATTTGTCGAAATTTTAGAATCGCGCGCCTGCAAGATCAACAGCAGAACGGTCGCTATCAAAATTAATTTCGAATTTAATATCTTGTCGGCCGGATGCTGGGCGCAATCTAGGCATGTTGCCAAAAGGGATTCGCATCGCCGTGCAGGCATGATTCAAGCTGGTATCTGCGATGGAGACCAACCTGGCACGAGACCTTGTGCCGGACGAGGCATGGACGCCCTGAACCAGAGTGGGGCGGTGCCGGATGCCCTTCAAATGAGCTCCGTTATACGCGCGCACCATCAGGCAGGGGGGCCGCCGCGACAGGGTTTTGGCCGCTCAAGAGGTGGCTTCTCGACCAAGAGCCATCTCCGCGGCAACGCAGCAGCCCTGGCCATGAGGACCGAGATCACACCGGGCCGGACATCCGATGACCTGGGCTTCGATCTGGTCATGGCCGACAGCCTGCCCGCGCCAAGCGCCCTGTTGGCAGACAGAGGCTATGATGCTGACAGCATTCGCAAAAAGATGGAGGCGGGAAACCTGCTCACCCAAATACCAATGCGCAAATCACGCAAGATGCGCGTCGGTGTCGGTCACGCGCCGGACTCCTTGCGCAACTTGGTCGAGCGGTGCTTCAACACCCTCAATCCGCCTCTGGCTGCGCCTTTTGTCGACATGATCTAGGCCGTAACAGCCGCGCTCGCGTTGATCGGCAGCCCGGCCCTTGCGATGCATCCCCCAACCCGTTCTGCGGGAAGGGCGGCGGCGATCTGTCTTTGCAGTGCCACAAGTTGCGGAATGTCGACGCCGGTGTCGTAGCCCATGGATTGCAACATAAAGGCGAGGTCTTCGGTATCGATGTTGCCCGTCGCGCCCGGTGCGAATGGGCACCCGCCCAGCCCGCCGACCGTGCTGTCGAACCGGCGCACACCGACATCCAGCGCCGCGACAACATTGGCCAGACCCAGCCCACGGGTGTCATGGAAATGCGACAGGATGCGGTCGGGCCCGATCGCCTCGGCGATGCGGCCCAGAATCCTGCGCACCTGCGCCGGATTACCGTAACCCACCGTGTCGGCGACAAGGATCTCATCCGCCCCGAGGTCGCGCAGAGTGATGGCCAGCGCGACGACCTCATCCTCGTCCACTGCACCCTGCATCGTGCAGCCGAAAGCCGTGGCGATCCCGGCGGACAGGCGCGTGTGGTCGAGGTTGCGCGCGGTGCGTTCAGCCACGATGGCCTCGAAATCCTTGACCGCCGCATCCCTGGTTTTCCGCGTATTGGCCTTACTGTGCGCCTCGCTTGCAGAGAGGACGAAATTGACCTGCGGCAGGCCGGCATCGAACGCCCGCCGTGCCCCGTTCAGGTTGGGCACAAGCACCGAGATATCCACCCCCTGCCCCATGGCGCCCTGCACCACATCAGCGACGTCCGAGAACTGCGCGATGACCTTGGGCGGCACATAGGAACTGACCTCGATCTGCGTCACACCGGCGTGGACAAGATCATGTAACCATTTGATTTTCTGCGCCGCCGGAACCTGTTCGACAACCAGCTGGAGCCCGTCTCGAAGTGTCGTGTCTCGGATGATAACCCTGTCCTGCATGGCCATTCACTTCCCTTGAAACTGCGGCTGGCGCTTTTCGTTGAACGCAAGGTTGCCCTCGCGACGGTCATCAGTCGGCACAAGGCGGTTGTAGGCCTCGATCTCGAACGCCAACCCGTCGCGCAGGGACATCTGGCCGCCGCGATGGATCGAACTCTTGGCCCGGCGGACGGCAAGCGGTGCGTTGCGCGCGATCCGCTGCGCCACGGCAATCGTCTCGTCCCGCAGGGTTTCTGGCGAAAACACCCGGTTCACTAGGCCCCATCGTTCGGCCTCGGCTGCCGTGAAGGGGGCCCCGCTGAAGATCAGTTCCTTGGCCCGCCGCTCGCCGACCGCGCGGGTCAGTGTCTGGGTGCCGCCGCCACCTGGCATGATGCCCAAGGTCACCTCGGTCAGGGCAAATCGCGCGGTGTCCGAGGCAAGGATGAAATCACAGCAGGCCGAAATCTCGCAACCGCCGCCATAGGCCGCCCCGTTGACCGCGGCGATCACCGGAACCGGGCAATCCAAAATCGCCCGCACCATCCGCTCGAATACGGCGTGCTGCAGCTTCCATTCGCCGTCGGTCATGCCCTTGCGTTCCTTGATATCACCCCCAGCGCAGAAGGCCTTGTCGCCCGCGCCGGTCAGGATGATGCAGCGCGGCGGGCTCTCTTCGTGGGCCACGGCCTCGAAGGCATGGACCAGATCCCAGCCCATCTGGGTATTCAACGCATTGGCGAGTTCGGGACGATTTGTCTCGAGAATGCGCACATGGTCCACAGGCGTGGATACAGTCAGTGTTTCGTAGGTCGGCATCGGAGTCTCCGGATCGGGCACCCTTGCGGAGCGCGGTCATTCTCTGCGTGAATTAATATTCGAATAAATTCGAAAGCTCAAGCTTGTGATTCAGAAACCACTTGCTCAGAATGATCCTCAAGGGGGGGCTGGTGGAAGCAATTTGATCAGAATAACATGATGCTTGGCCAGTCATGCGGAGCCGACCCAGCACGAGGAACGACAAGCTGACCAAAGCAAGCAAGAAAACCGAACGGGATCCGGAACGGGGATCGCGCGTCGAAGAGATTGCAAAAGAGCTTGCCGAAGAGATCACTTCGGGCATTCACAAGGTCGGTGAGCGCTTCCCGCTTGAGCTGGACCTGCAATCGCGGTTCGACGTGGGCCGTCATACCGTCCGCGAGGCGCTCAAGCTTCTGACGGAAAAGGGGCTGATCACGCGACGGCAGAAATCCGGCACCTTCGTGCTGTCGGACACGCCGATTTCACCCTATGTCCATACGCTGCGCGACCTGCCCGGCCTGCTGGATTTCGCCGACACGACCCGGCTGGATATCCGACATATCTCGGGCGTGTCCGCCTCGTCCCGGCTGCTTGAGGGATACGAGAACCTGACCAAGGGCAAATGGCTTAGGGTGGCCGGTCTGCGCACTGTTCGTGAAAACGGCACGCCCCTGTGCTGGTCGGAAGTTCTGGTGCGGGACAAATTTGCGCCCCCGCGCGAAGTCATCATGAACACAAGTCGCGCCATCTACGAAGAAACCATACGCCACAACGGCCTTCGACTGGAGTATGTCGAACAGGAGGCGCTGGCGATGCTTCTGCCCCCTGCCATGTCCGACATCTTCAACGTGCCTGAGCATTCCGCCGCCCTGCTGGTCAAGCGCCGCTATGTGGCGCATTCCGGCGAGACATTCGAGATTTCGCAGAACCTTTACCCCGCCGGACGCTACAAGCTGAACAGCATCTTCCGCCAACGGCCCTGATCTGGGTCTAGCGGGTTCGGGGCCTAACTGGTTTCGCGAACCCGCGTGGACAGGCGTTTGGCGATCACATCGCGGACTTCGAGGATGAGCAACCGGGGCGGAACCCGTCCTGCGGCGGCCTTTGCAAATGCCTCAGTGGCCATCTGGGTCACACGGGCGCGGCTTTCGCTGGTGACACCGGCAATATGCGAGGTCGCGATGACCGCAGGGTGACCCTGCAACGGGTGATCGGTTTCAGGCGGCTCCTGTTCCCAGACATCCAGCCCGACGCCGGACAACTTGCCCGAAGTCAGCGCCGCGAACACCGCCGCCTCGGCATGGATGCCGCCACGGGCCCCGCTGATAAGGATCGCGCCGTCCGGTATCTGGGCAGCTGATCGTGCACAGCAGGTTCCAGGTCGCATCGGTCACCCCCGCCAGCGTCCAGCGTCGGAACGGCCGGTAGACGCTCGACCCCTTGCCGAATTCTTCAGGCAGGTCACGCCACGGCGCGCGATCCAGAAAATCCCATCAGGAACAAGGCGGTGGTTGAACGGTTTGCGCCCGTCCGGCGCACGGATAACCAGGATAAACCGTGCAAAGACCGCCCATGCCTCGTCCGGCACAAGGTCTCCTGCCAGGTTGGTCTCTATCGCAGATACCAGCTTGAATCATGCCTGCACGCGAGTGCGAATTCCTTTTGTCAACACGGCCTAATATGACCCAGTGTACTGTGGTCCACCGACGCATGCAGATGCAAAAGCCGTGATCTGCGAATTATGAATTGATGTAGATCATTGTAGGCACCCAAATTCCTGCTACGGCTGTGGTTTGTCGATTTGGAGGGAAGTATTCGCAATATCTTCAGGAGGAGATCCACATGCGAAACCAATTGAATGAACGCGTGGCGATTTCAGGGGTCGGATGTACGCATTTCGGCAACCTTATGGAAACGCCTGAAATCAAAGATATGAGCCTTCAGGAGTTGACCGCTGCCGCTGTGAAGGAGGCATTGGATGATGCCGGATTGTCGGGACAGGATGTAGACGCGGTGTTTGCCGGGAATGCGATGGTCCACAGTTCGCAATTGCCGGCCACGTATTCACAAATCTCGAAATGGACGGGCACGCAGTTCAAGGCAGGCGTGCATTTCGAGGCGCAGTGCTCGACGACCAATGTCGGCCTGGCGATGGCCGCGACGGCCATTGCTGCCGGTGTCTATGATACGGTTCTGGTGTTCGGCGTCGAAACCACCCGCACCAAGGTCAAGGACTACAGCCCGTACGAGCGCGAGCCGATTTCGCATCAACAGAGCTGGCTGTGGACGGACATGGCGGTAAACCAGGCGTATGGCGTGCCGCAGGGATACGATATTTTTTCCAGTTACAATGGCCTTGTCGCACTTGGGTATTGCCGCAAACACGGCATTTCGATCGAGGATTTCGATCGTGGCATGTTCGAGGTGTGCCGGACGCGGCGGCTGCACGGGTCGATGAACCCCAAGGCCAACATTCAGGAGACTCTGGAAGAGGCGGCAAAGCGCAAAGGGATTTCGGATGCCTTTGAATACTGGCAGTCCGAAAACAACCCGTTCGTGGCCTGGCCGTCGCGGTTGCTGAGTCTGGTGACCACGGCAGACGGGGCATCGGCCATCGTGCTGACCCGCGCCGATGCGGCCAGGGACGGTCGGTCACAACCGGTCGAGGTGAAGGGGTTCGGTATCAACGCCACCGATCTGCCGTGGTATGGTGAAGACCCCACCATGTGGGAAAGCGACAAGCGCGCGGTGGAGTCAGCCATGGATATGGCGACGATCAAGGCGACGGATATCGACTATCTGCACACGCATGACTGTTCGCATATCTCGGGGCTGTGTACCGCTGAATTGATCGGCTATTTGGATCCGGGCACGGCTCTGACGGCTGCGCGCGACGGGCGGTTGCGGTTTGATGGCGACAAGCCGATGTCCACCCATGGCGGGCGTCACGCATTTGGCCATGCCTGGGCGGCGAGTGCGGGCAGCGACACCTACGAGGCGGTGCTGCAGATGCGCGGCAAGGCTGGCAAGCGTCAGATGCCCAAGCCACCTGAGGTTTCCGTCATTCACACCCACGGCTATGCCATGATCGGCACCGTGATCGTTCTGGGAGGCATGTGAGATGCAAGCGATGTCCGAAAAACCAAACAAGATCCGCTGGTATTATGAAGGTCTGTCCAAAGGCGTGTTTCGCGCGTCGAAATGCGGTGACTGCGGGAAATTCACATTTCCGCCGACCGGCTGTTGTGAGTATTGCGGCAGTTGGAATGTTGAAAACGCAGAATTGAGCGGCAAGGGAACATTGCTGTTCGCAACCCACTCGGGATCGGCCGCTTCCCATCCGCGCTTCGAAAAGGCCGCCCCATTTGTCTATGGTCATATCCGGTTGGATGAAGGGCCGATTGCGCAGGCAATCATCCAGGGTGTCGGGACGTCCCCAGAGGACTTGAAGGCGCTCTACGAGAAGGGGCCAGTTCCAGTGCAGGCCGTGACGCTTCAAATGGACGACCTGCCGGTCATTGCCTTCAATATACAGGACTAACGCGGAACCCATTTGAAAGGGTGTATTGGCAGGCATGGGGCTCGGTGGCGCATTTAGGCTCAGGACTCATAACCAAAATATGACGGTTGCAGCGAGAGCTATTGCTGACAGGAATACCTTGGGGCACCGATCATAGCGGGTTGCCACGCGCCGCCAATCTTTCTGCCTGCCAAACATCCTCTCGATCCTGTTGCCCCGCTTGCATCGACGCCTGCCGCCCCTGCCCTTCCTGCGTCACGGCGTGCCGGACCGCCTTGTCGAGGTCGGACCGCCCGCGGCGCTTTACGATAAATACCGGCTCGACGCGGCGGGCGTCACCGCGGTTGCGCGCGACTTTCTTGCGGCGCAGGGCTGATCTGACGGCAATCCGGGCGGGTCTATCCACACCATTTGCATGATGCTCGTTCGGATCGCTCAGGTGATCCGAGCGCAGGCTGCGACAGGGTAATCCCCGCGCTCCACGCCCGGAACCACCATCAACCCGGTTCCGATATGCCGTCAAAAAGTCCCGGCAACATTTCCTCCCAGAACGCGACGATCCGCGCAGAATTTCGCGGCGACAGCCAGCCATGGATTTCAAAATCCTGCCGTTTGCCGCCGTCGTCGATCTGGCTCAGAAACAGCCGCTTATCGGCATCGCGCTGCGTGGGTGAGCGCGCCTTGACCGCCTGCAAGACCCGGCGCAGGCGCTCGGCGCGAGGAGTCTCGGCTCCGGCGGCCTTATTCTCTGAATCCGTCTCTATTCCACCGTAATCGCCGTCCAGAGCGGCGCTCAGATAGCCGACTTTGCTTTTGACGTTTTCCCGCGCTTCAACGTAATCCAACTTGGCGGAAACCTGGGTTTCCCCATGCGACGACAGCCATTGCCGGGCGAGCCGATCGCTCACCCCATGGTCACGCAACCGGGCATAGACCGGCCCGTGCCGAACGCCTTCGCCGTCGTCGATGTCCAGAATGGCCAGCTGTGGGTTATCCTTGATACGAAACCGGATCTCGGTGACCACCCTGCCCTTCTTGCGCGTTTCCGGGGTTACCACGATATTGCTGGTCCGGTTGACCTCGGCCACGGCCGGCTTGATGACCTTGGCGTTCAGATGCTTGAAGCTTTCGTAATAGCTCGATCCGTCCAGCCCCATCAGCCGCCGGAACAGGTCCAGCGGCCACCACCCTGTCGATCCGGTCCGCACAAAGCGATAGCAATTCTCGTAGAGCGCCAGCGCATGACCACTGGTGAACCGGCGCTGGATGTTGAGGTTGATCAGCGCGAAAACCTTGGGGTCGTGCATCTTTTCGGCCAGGGCTGGGGAATAGGCGTATTCACACACACCCCCCTTGAGCTTGGCATAGCTGAGCAGGCTCGACACGCCCCATTCCTGCTGCCCCTTTTCGTCCAGCATATCCCATTCAGCAACAGTCTCTGCGAGGCCCTTTAGAGACTGTTTCAGGGTGTCCATGTCATTTGAATTATACCCGATCATCAGGCACAATGTCCTGGCGTCGATCTGATGCCGCGCCTGGCTGACCAGAGTGTCGTAGGCGTTCAATAGCAGGACATTCGACAACTTGCGCTGCAGCAGGGTCAGCTTGCCCGAGACATGGATGGCCGCGACATGCTTCTTGACCGCGCCGCGTCTCAGAGCGCCAGAGAGCTTGTCTCGGGGGATGGTGTCCATAGGGCTGCCCGCTTCTTGTTGCTGGCCAGTATGCCTGATCAGGTACCAACGCGCAACGGCTTCTGGGGTGCCTGTCTCGGGCTGCGCTATGTCCCGTAGATGGGTTCCTATCCGATCCAACCCGGCCTCAGGTACCCATATTCAGGACCTCTCTTGGTGCGTCAGCCCTCCGAACGGCCTCGCAAGTCGCCAAATTGCTCTCTCCCGTAGGCAGATACCGCATTCCCTGCGAATCGGGCCCTTCCGTCCCGGACTCAGGTCCCTTCCCTCCTGTATCCAGGTCCCTTTGGTCCTGTAACTGGGCACCGAACCGAGGATATCCTATTGAAGTATAACGGTAAATTGTGACCAAAGATCTTAAAGATCTCTATACTCCTTACAAGCTTTAGGTCGTTGTTCTTTTGATAATCGGCTGATTTTCGCAGCGAAACCCGGCTTGGCGTTTCACTGGCAGCCGTTCATGTGCCATAGTTTTCTGGAAACACCCAAAACAACAGAACATCATCGAGGTAGCATAATGTCCGCAGGCAAGGACGATCTTCCCCCGTATTTCAACATCGACCCCGCCAAGGCCGCCAGTAAGTTATCCGACCCTATCGACACCGCCCGATTCGCAAAAGCCGCCGCCTTTGCGGCGCGGGGGCGTGAGGATTTGGCCAAGCGCGGCTATGCGCCGGATGGACGCAAGCGGTTACGCATGTTCTCGACCTGGGAGGTCTGCCGCTATTTGATCCCCGTCGCCGCGGCCCATTTTCGCCGGGTGCTGAAGAAACATCCCGACCTGCCGCAGGGCACGGGTGAGGGCAATTCCAAATGGTTCACGCTTGAGGAGGTGCTCCGACTTCGAGACCATTTCGCCGCAGAAGGCGCGGCAGGCCGGGAATATCGGCCCTGGCGCCCAGAGGGGCTACCGGCAAAAACCATCGCCGTTGCGAATTTCAAAGGCGGGGTTGGCAAGACCTCGACGGCGGCCCATTTGGCGATGTCAGCGGCGTTGGATGGTTACAAGGTGCTGGTCGTCGACCTTGACAGCCAGGGTTCGATGACCTCGATCATGGGCGGCGCGGTGCCGGATGAATGGTCCACCGCCTTCCCGCTCCTTGCCAAGGATTATGCGCTCGCCCTGCTGGACGAAAACCAGGTGCGTGAGGCCGCTGGTCGCCCGCCCCTGCCCCTGGACGAAACCTTGACCGAAGCGCTGGAGGTTTCGCCGCGAAACCTGATCCAACCGACCCACTGGCCCAACATTGACCTGCTCGGGGCGCAGCTCAATCTCTATTGGGCCGAGTTTCAGGTGCCGGTCTGGCGGATGAACCTGCGCAGCTGGCCGCTGTGGGACGCCTTGTCGAATGCGCTGGTCAACGAGCGGATCGTTGATGAATACGACATCGTTATTATAGATACCCCCCCTGCCCTCGGCTATCTGACGATCAACGCGCTGGCGGCGGCCGACATCCTGCTGGTGCCTCTTGGGGCATCGTTTCTGGAGTTCGATTCAACCGGGCGGTTTTTCGATATGCTCTATTCGACCTTTGCCAGCGTTGAGGACGGCGAAAACGCCGGGCGCCGTCGGGACGGTCTGCCTGAGATGAAGTTCGAATGGGATGCGGTCCGCGCCCTGATCACCCGGTTTGACGCCGCACAGCAGACGGATCTGGCCAATGTGATCCAGGCCTATTTCGGTGATTTCATGACCACCTACCGTCAGGAGATGACGGCCATGGTCGGGCAGGCCGGCGAGCAGGTGAACGGTATCTACGAGGCCGATTATCGTGAATTCAATCGCGACACCTATGTCCGGGGGCGCGAAACATTTGACCGCACCTGGGCCGAGGTCAAAGAATTGATTCTTGGGACCTGGTGGCGTGATCAGCAGATGGCCCAGGCTGCGGAAAAGGAGCAGAAAGATGGTTAAGCGCAGACGCCTTGAAGCCCCGAGCCGTGCTGACCTGAGCAAGATCGAGGAAGAGTTTCGCGACGAAACCTCCCTGCGCGGCGCCCCGGTCCGCGGCATCGCTCCGATTGCTGCCGTGGCTGCCGAGAGCGCGTCGGAAGGCCATGCCGAAAGCGTCGATCAACGCGCCGCACGGGCCCGGACCGAGGCGGACGCGGCGCGGTTCCACGCGGCGCAGGCCAGCGGCCTGCTGATCGCCGAGCTGCCCACCGAGGCCATCGACGAGGGCGCCATGATGCGCGACCGCATGGTGATCGACGAGGAGGCGCAGCAAGAGTTGCGGGCCTCCATTGCCGCCAGCGGCATGCGTCTGCCAATCGAGGTTTTCGAGATCGAAACCGATGGCAGGGCCGCACGCTATGGATTGCTCTCGGGCTATCGGCGGCTGCACGCGGTGCGGGCCCAGGCCGAGCTGACCGAGTCCGAGAAATACACCAGGATCCGTGCGATCGTGCGCCCGCGAACCGACGTCGACGCGGCCTATGTCTCCATGGTCGAGGAAAACGAAGTTCGCGCCGAGCTGAGCCATTTCGAACGCGGTCGGATCGCGGTGATCGCCGCCAAACAGGGGGCCTTTTCCAATACCGAAGCGGCGGTGGACAAGCTCTTTGCCACCGGCTCCAAGGCCAAGCGATCCAAGGTCCGGTCGTTTGCCTTGGTGTTCGAAGAGCTGGGCGACATGCTGGCCTTTCCCGAGGGGTTGACCGAAAAGCGGGGCTTGCGCCTTGCGGCGGCGTTGCGGGCCGGGGCCGAGGCAAAGCTGCGCGAGGCATTGTCGCATCGCCCGGCTTCGGACGCAGAAGCCGAGTGGGCTCTGCTTGAACCCGAATTGGCCGAGATCGAAAAAGGCCCGAGGAATCCCAGCCGCGGCGGACGGCCCAGGACCAGGAGCGAAAGCCTTGGCTGGATCGACGACAAGACGATCCGCACCAGCGGCGGCATCACCATCCGACGTGGACAGGACAGCACCGGCCATGTCCTGCGCTTTGAAGGCAAGGCGATGGATGCTGATCTGATGGACAGTCTGATGGCCGAAATTCAGGTGCTGCTGGAAAAGCCCTGATCGGGTTTCGCGACGAAACCGTCTGATCGGGCGGTGGCTATAGCCCTGCGGCTTTGGTCATGTTGACCCGGAACCGGTCGCGGCGGCGCTGGTAGCGGCGGGTCGTCCTTGTGGACATCGAGGCTGACGATCTCGGAGCGGCGCAGGCCGCCAGCATAGCCGAGGAGCAGGATCGCCCGATCCCGCAACCCGCGCAGGTCATGGGGCAGGATGGCGACCATGGCGTCTAGGTTCCAGAGGAAGGCGCGCGCCACATGAACCAGGTCGGGACCAGCGCGAGCAGGAATATGCCGCATACGATAAGGAATCCGTCCTGAAAGGCCGCGTTCGAGGACTGGATCATCACGGTCTTTCCCAGGAACGTTGCCGCGGCGGGCATGAGCTGAGAGTCTGGTAGTCCCGAGACGTGCATGAGGCCGGCAACCTCGCGCAAGAGTTCCATCGTGGTGGCGTTGTCGCTGGTCTGGGTCGCGGCAAAGGCATCGGCGTGCATGATTGTGC
>NZ_JARGNH010000041.1 GCF_029213205.1 Pseudooceanicola sp. | reverse complement strand
AATTACTTCACTGCTGCCGGATATGTCGCAGGTTAAAGGCGGGACGCTTTAGGCCACGCCCATCACCACGAATGATCTGCTTTCTAAGCGCCAGCAGCGCGTTGTTGATCGTCCTGTCCTGCATGGCCTAAGGGTGATTCAAACGGGCCGGGAAATCCACTATTCTGTTGGTGCGCTTGATACATAAGGCCGGACTTTAAGCGCCCCAGGTCTGGCGTAGAACCCGGAGCCAGTTGCCATGGGTCAGCTTGGTCATCAGTTCCGGGCCGATGCCGTGATCCGCCATCGCGGCGCGCAGCGCCGGCAGACCGGCACAATCGCCGATGTCGCGCGGCACCACCGCCCCGTCGAAATCCGAGCCAAGGCCGACCCGATCTTCACCGAGGATCGAGACAAGGTGGTCGAGATGGCGCAACAGCACATCCAGCCCGAAATCGGCCGACATCTGGCCGTCCGGGCGCAGGAAAGCCGAGGCCAGGTTGATCCCGACCATGCCATCGCTGTCAGCGATCTGCTGCAATTGCCGGTCGGTCAGGTTGCGGGCATGCGGGCAGATCGCATGGGCATTGGAATGGGTGGCCACCAGCGGCGCGTCGGACAGGGCGGCGACCTCGTCCATGCCCTTTTCATTGAGATGGCTGAGGTCGATCATGATCTTCAGCCGGTTGCATTCACCGACCAGCCGCTTGCCCGCCGCGCTCAGCCCGCCGCCGATATCGCCGGTCGAGGGGAAGCGGAATGGCACGCCTTCGGCAAAGATCGTCGGGCGCGACCAGACCGGCCCGAGCGAACGCAGACCCCGGGCGTGGAAGTCTTCGAGTTCAGCAAGGTCGGGACCAATCGCTTCGGCCCCCTCGATATGCAGGACCGCAGCCATCCTCGGCCCCGGCAGCGCGGCGGCGATTTCACCGGCCGAGCGGCAGATGGTCAGGGCGCCCGCCGCTTCGAGCTCCGCGAAGGTCTGAAAGCCGCGTTCGGCAAAGGCCAGGGCGGTGGCGTGGTCGAGCATATCCGGCAGCGGCAGGTCATAGCTGGCGCCGCCCATCGGGTTCGGACTGGCTGCGCCGGGCTTGCGGCCGGGCACGAAAATCGCAAAGAAGCCGCCGCCAAAGCCGCCTTTCTGCGCCCTCGGCAGGTCGATATGGCCCGCGTCATAGCCGGTCACGATGTCCTGAACACTGGCCCGGTCCAGCAGGATTTTCAGCACCATGTCATTGTGCCCATCGAAAAAGACCGGTGTCGTTGCGCTGTTCATCATTCATTTCTCCGCTGTCTGCCGCCCCGTTGGGCGACAGGCAGAGACTGCGCCGAAATCCGAAGCAATGGCAAGCTGGCCGCCCGCCTGCCCGACCTCGCACAGATCTTGCGAACGCCCCTTGACCTTCCATCTACTGGAATCCTTATGTGGGACAGGCGTCGCCCTGAATGCGGCGCCAAACAGCAGAGGCGATGCCATGATGACCCGTTTCCACCTGCCTGATATGAGCTGCGCACATTGCGAGAAAACCCTGCGCGCCGCCCTCGACAAGGCGTTGCCCGGTGCCGCTGTCGAGGTTGATCTGGCGGCGCATCTGCTGAGCGTGGCAGGTGACGCCGCAATCGCCGAGGCGGCGATCCGCGACGCGGGCTATACGCCAGAACGCCAAGCTTAGGCCAAAGAGGTGCTGCGATGCGCAATCTAACGATCCCGGTGACGGGCATGTCCTGTGCGGCTTGTGCCGGGCGGGTGGAAAAAGCGCTCTCGGCCCTGCCCGGGGTCAGCGAGGCGCGGGTGAACCTGACGGCGGAAACCGCGCGGGTGGCCTATGAGGCGCCCGCCAATGCCGCCGATCTGAGCGCGACCTTGCAGGCGGCGGGCTATCCCGCGCGCCAGGCCGAGGCGCGGCTGGAGATCGAGGGGATGACCTGCGCCTCTTGCGTCGGGCGGGTGGAAAAGGCGTTGCTGGCCCAGCAAGGGGTGATCGAGGCGCGGGTGAACCTGGCCTCGGAAAGCGCTGTCGTCAATTTTGTCGAAGGCGCGGTCAGTGCCGCCGATCTGGCCCGAGCGGCCGCTGACGCGGGCTATCCGGCCCATGTCCGCGATGCCACCGCCCCTGTCGACAGTGGTGATCGCAAGGTCGAGGAGGCCGAGGCGCTGCGCCGCAAGGCCTTGCTCGCCGCGATCCTGACCCTGCCGGTGTTTCTGGTCGAGATGGGCGGCCATCTCTATCCGCCGCTGCATCATTGGCTTGCCGCCAGCATTGGCGAACAGCCGCTGCGGCTGGCACAATTCGTGCTGACGACTCTGGTGCTGATCGGCCCGGGACGGATGTTCTATGCCAAGGGCCTGCCCGCCCTCGCCCGGGGCGCGCCGGAGATGAATTCGCTGGTGGCGATCGGCACCCTGGCCGCCTGGGGTTATTCGGTGGTCGCCACCTTTGTGCCGGCGCTGCTGCCGGTCGGCGCGCGCAATGTCTATTTCGAGGCGGCGGCGGTGATTGTGGTGCTGATCCTGGTCGGGCGCTGGTTCGAAGCCCGCGCCAAGGGACGCACCGGCGTCGCGATAAGGGCGCTGATCGGGCTGCGCCCGCGCTTTGCCCGGCTGGAACGCGACGGCACCGGTGTCGATGTGGCGATTGATGCGGTGCAATTGGGCGATGTGTTGATCCTGCGGCCCGGAGAGACGGTGCCGGTGGATGGCATCGTGGTGAGCGGTGCCAGCCATATCGACCAATCGATGCTGACCGGTGAACCGCTGCCGGTGGCGCGGCGCAGCGGCGATGCGGTGGTCGCGGGCACGGTGAATGGCGACGGCGCCCTGCGGATCCGGGCCGAAAAGGTCGGCGGCGAAACCACCCTCGCCCGGATCATCGCGATGGTCGAAGAGGCGCAGGCGACCCGGTTGCCGATCCAGTCTGTCGTCGACCGGATCACCGCCTGGTTCGTGCCGGCGGTGATGACGGCGGCGGCGCTGACCGTTCTGATCTGGCTGATCTTTGGCCCGTCGCTGACCCATGCGCTGGTGGCCGGGGTGTCGGTGCTGATCATCGCCTGCCCCTGCGCCATGGGGCTGGCAACGCCGACCTCGATCGTTGTCGGCTCTGGCCGGGCGGCGGCGCTGGGGGTGTTGTTCCGGCGCGGCGACGCGTTGCAATCGCTGCAGGGGGTCAAGGCGGTGGCGCTGGACAAGACCGGCACCCTGACCGAGGGCCATCCAGTGCTGAGCGATGTGATCGCCGCCGAGGGCCTCGAGGCTGACGACGCCCTGCGGCTGGCCGCAGCGGCCGAGTCGCAATCCGAACACCCGATTGCCAAGGCGCTGGTCGAAGGTGCCGCCGGGCGCGGCCTGAGTGCTCTGCCAGCGGTCGAGGCGATGCGTGCCGATCCCGGCTTTGGCCTGTTTGCCCGTGTCGAGGGGCGTGACCTGTTGATCGGGGCCGAGCGGCTGATGATCCGCGAAGGCATCGCCCTGGGACCGCTGGCCGCGCAAGCACAGGCGCTGGCGACCAAGGGGCGCACGCCGCTGTTCGTCGCCATTGATGGCCAGATCGCGCTGCTGATCGCGGTGGCCGATCGGGTGAAGCCGACGAGCGCGGCGGCGATTGCGGCGCTGCGCGCCCGCGGGCTGCGGGTGATCATGCTGACCGGTGACGCGGCGCCGACCGCCGAGTCGATTGCCACTGACCTCGGGATCGACGAGGTCCATGCCGAATTGCTGCCCGAGGACAAGCTGGCGCGGATCGACGCGCTCCGCGCCGCCCATGGCGCGGTGGCCTTTGTCGGTGATGGCATCAACGATGCCCCGGCGCTGGCCCGTGCCGATGTTGGCCTGGCGATTGGCACCGGCACCGATGTCGCCATCGAAAGCGCCGATGTGGTGCTGATGTCGGGCGATCTGACCGGGGTGGTGACTGCGATTGAGGTCTCGACCCGGGTGATGCGCAATATCCGGCAAAACCTGTTCTGGGCCTTCGCCTATAACATCGTGCTGATCCCGGTGGCGGCGGGCGCCCTCTATCCCGGTTTCGGGCTACAATTGTCACCGATGCTGGCGGCAGGAGCGATGGCGCTGTCCTCGCTGTTTGTCCTCGGCAATGCTCTGCGACTGCGGGCGATCCCCGCGCAACTCAGCTGAGGATGCCATGAATATCAGCGATGTCGCCGCAGGCACCGGCCTGCCCGCAAAGACCATCCGCTATTACGAGGATATCGGGCTGATCAGCCCGGCCCGGCGCGACAATGGCTATCGGGATTTTTCGGACACCGACATGCACAACCTGGCGTTTCTGGGCCGGGCCAGATCCTTGGGCTTTTCGATTGAGGAATGCCGCGCCCTGTTGGCGCTCTATGCCGATCGCGACCGCTCAAGCGCCGAGGTCCGCGCCATTGCGCAGGAGCATCTGCAGAGGATCGAGGCCAAGATCGCCGGGCTGGTGGCGATGCGTGACACCCTGGCCGGGCTGATCACCGCCTGCCATGGCGATGCCCGTCCGGATTGCCCGATCCTGGCCGATCTGGCCGCAGAACCGGTTGGCGGTGCGACCACGGATCCGGACTAGCCGGGATTGCACCCACGCCGCACCCGTGCCAGATCAGACCGGTATACCAAGGGAGGATTGGCATGGAATCGTTTGGCTTTGCAGGCCTGGGCGTGATGGGTGAACCGATCTGTCGCAATATGATCGTGAAATCTGGCGCCCCGGCGCAGGTGTTTGACCTGAACCCGGACCCGGTCGCGCGGCTGGTGAGCTATGGCGCCACCGCTGCGGACTCGATTGCGGCGATGGCGCAGAACGTCGACGTGCTGTTCCTGTCGCTGCCCGGCGGGCCGCAGGTGGACGCGGTGGCCCGTGGGCCCGGTGGTATTCTGGAAACCGGGCGCAGGGGGCTGCTGGTGGTCGACATGACCACCGCCCCGGTCGGGCTGACCCGCGAGATCGCGGCGGCGGCAAAGGCAAAGGGCATCGATTGGGTCGACGCGCCGGTGGCCCGCACCCGCGCGGCGGCGGAATCCGGCACATTGTCAATCATGGTCGGCGGCAGCGATGGCGAATTCGCCCGGCTGCGCGACATGCTGGCCCATGCCGCCAGCGAAGTCACCCATTGCGGCCCGGTGGGCTGTGGCCAGGTCGCCAAGATCCTCAACAACATGGTGCTGTTTGAAACCGTGGTGGCCTTGTCCGAGGCGCTGGCCCTGGGCAAATCCGCCGGGATCAATCCGGCGCTGCTGTTCGAGGTGCTCTCGAAAGGCTCTGCCGACAGTTTCGCGCTGCGCAATCACGGCATGAAGGCAATGTTGCCGGGTGACTTCCCGGAAGGCGCCTTTCCCACCGATTACGCGCTGAAGGATGTCAGCTATGCGCTCGATCTGGCGCGTGAGGCCGGGATCGACGCCCCCGGCGCGGCGCTGGCCGAGGCGCGGATGAAAATATCCAAAGCCGCCGGTTTCGGTGCCGAATATTTCCCGGCGCTGGCCAAGGTGACCGGAGAGAGCTGACCGGCGTTGCCGGGCGGTGGTCAGACCTCCGCCCGGGACACCCCAGCAGACCCGGCTTCAACGCCCGGTGAGGTCGCGCAGGATCTCGGCCTCGTCGCCATCGGCGCGATGGGCGTCGAACAACCGCTCGTAAAGCTGGGCAATGGCGCGATAGATGCCCTCTTCCGGCATGTCGGGGCCGATGAAATCGGCAATCTCGTGCATCTCGCTGACCCAGCGCCCGGATTTCGGCAGCATGTCGGGGACCGAGCGGGCAAAGCCCTGCGCCAGATGCGATTGCGACAGGTTCAGTTCGGCCAGCAGCTGTTCCTCGACCCCGGCGCGCGAGGCGGCCAGCATCATTGTCGCGCCCAGCGCCGCCAGCCCCTTGGTGATCCCCGCATAAGACAGTTTCAGTGCCGAGGCCTCGCCCACCCCGCCGCGCAGCGCCTCAGTGCGCAGCCCGTAGGCGCGCAACCCTGCCGCCTCGACCGCTGCCGGGCCGGAGAGGTAGAGCACCGGTTCGCGGCCACCCTCGCGCGGCGGCGGGCCGATGATGCCACCATCGGAAAACCGCAGCCCGGCACTGCCCGTGACGGCGGCGATGCGTTCGGCGCGCGCCGGGGTGATGGCGTTCAGATCGACATAGATCGCCCGACTGCCCGGATTGGCGGCGGCAACCCGCTCGGCCGTTGCCTCGGCATGTTCGGGCGAGACCACCGACAGGATCATGTCGGCGCGCCCGAGATCGCCCCAATCGGCGCCCTCCATCCCGGCCTGTGCCGCGCGTTCGCGGCTGGCGAGCGAGCGATCGGCCAAGGGCACGATGACCCGGCAACCATGGGCGGTCAGGCGGGCGCCGATCCCGGCCCCCATCATTCCGGGGGCGGTCAGGGCGATTGTCAGCTTGTTTGGCATTGGATGATCCTCCTGCATCACATCGGGCGCATCAGCACCGCGACTGTCAAGTGTCGCGGCGCCGCGACAGCGGTTTGGCCAGGTACAGTGCCAGCCAGGGCAGCACCCGGCGAAACGGCGCGGTGGATGATCCCTGCCGCGACCATCGTCGGCCTCCTGCAGGTGACGCGCGCCTCAGAGACCCCGGATCGGCGGTTCTGTGATCCCTGGAAACGACAGAATATCGCAGGCCGCGCCCGGTCCCGTGATCTGCGGCCCGCAAGACCTTGGCAATTGGCAGTGGACGGCACCGGGCGCGGTTTGCTACCGCTGAGACATCCAGAACCCCAGCGAGGCGCGAGATGCCGCACGATCATGACCACGACCACGACGGCAGTGAGCTGGACGAGATGACCGCCCGGGTGATGGCGCTGGAAACCTTGCTGACCGAAAAGGGTATCGTCGATCCGGCAGCGCTCGATGTGATCATCGAGACCTATGAGACCAAGATCGGCCCGCACAATGGCGCCACCGTGGTCGCCCGCGCCTGGAGCGATCCGGAATTTCACGACTGGCTGGCGCGCGACGCCACGGCCGCCATCGCCGCGATGGGCTTCACCGGGCGGCAGGGCGAACATATGCAGGCGGTGTTCAACAGCCCCGAATGCCACAACATGGTGGTGTGCACCCTCTGCTCTTGCTACCCGTGGTCGGTGCTGGGATTGCCGCCGGTCTGGTATAAATCCATGCCCTACCGGGCCCGGGCCGTGCGCGAACCGCGCGCGGTGCTGGCCGAATTCGGCGTCACCCTGCCGGACACGACCAAGGTCCGGGTCTGGGATTCGACCGCCGAGATGCGCTATCTGGTGGTGCCGATGCGCCCCTCGGGAACCGAGGGCTGGTCGGCAGAGGCGCTGGCCGAACTGGTCAGCCGCAACAGCATGATCGGCACCGGCCTGGCGCGGGCACCAGGGGCGGCGCAGTGAACGGGCCGCAGGATATCGGCGGGCGCCACGGCTTCGGCCCGGTGGCTCCGGCGCTGAACGCCAGCGCCTATCACCCCGGGGCGAATTGGGAGCCACGCGCTATGGCGATCACCGTCGCCGCTGGGGCGGGCGGGCATTGGACCATCGACGAAAGCCGATTCATGCGCGAAAACCGCGACCCGGCCGAGTATTACCGGCTGAGCTATTTCCAGCTCTGGCTGACCGCGCTTGCGGAATTGCTGACCGCCAAAGGCCTGGTCACCGAGGCCGAGCTGGCCGCTGGCCATGCCGGAACCGCGCCGACCACACCGCCGGGAACCTGCCTCAGCGCCAGCGCTGTGCCCGGCGTGCTGGCCCGTGGTGGCCCGGTCGACCGCGATCCGGGCGCGGCGCGCCCCGGCTTTGCGCCGGGCGATCTGGTGCGCACCCGGAACCATCAGCCCGCCGGTCACACCCGCCTGCCCGGCTATGCCCGCGACAAGGTCGGTCGGATCGAGTCGGTGCAGGGGTTCCACGCCTTCGCCGATGCCAGCGCCGAGGGCGACCGCCAGGCGGCGGATTGGCTTTATACCGTTGTTTTCGAGGCTGAGACCCTGTTTGGCGCGGCAGAAGCCACAGGCGACAGCGTTTCTGTCGATGCCTGGGAGCCCTATCTTGTCCGCGCCTGACACCCCGATCCCCGGGATCACCGGCGCAGGCGCCGAGCCGCATTTCTTTGCCCCCTGGCAGGCCAAGGCCTTTGCCCTGACCATTGCCCTGCACGAGGCCGGAACCTTCACCTGGCCCGAATGGGCGGCCGCGTTTTCAGAGCGGCTGCACAGTGATATCGCGCCGCCGACCGCCACCAGCAGCGCCGATCACGCCGAACAATACTTTACCGCATGGCTGGCAACGCTTGAGGCGCTTCTGGCGCGCCTCGCCCTGACCGACCCGGCGCAGGTTGCCGAGGCCGCGCAAATCTGGCAACGCGCTGCCCATGCGACACCGCATGGTCAACCGATCCTGTTTGAACGCGGACTGGCTGACCGTAAAGACAGCTAGAACCAGTCCGCCAGGTCTAGAAAAATCTCGGGCGTCTGCACCGGCAGGTAATGGCCGCTGTCGACCTCGCGATAGTCCGACCCGGCGATCCTTGCCTGCAGTGGCGTCACCAGCGCCGGCGGGCGCAGCGGATCTCCCTTGGCGCCGACCAGCAGCACGGGACAGGTGATCCGGGCCAGGTCATCCATCATCGCGAGCCGCGCCAGCATCCGGTAACTTTCGGCAAAGCTGCGGGGATCATTGCCCAGCCAGCGGGCGCGAAACGCAGCATACGCCGCAGCATCCGTGCGCAGGTATTCGGGATAGCTGTTCTCGATATTGTCGATCACCGCCGCCATGCCTTGATGCTCCATCCGGTCGCTCATCTCGGCGATGGCGGCGCGGCGCTCGGCCAGCACCTCGGTCACCGGTGACATCGCCAGCACCTTGCGCACCCGGGTCGGATGGGCGGCGGCAAAGGCCAGCACGGTGCCGCCGTTAAAGGCGCACCCGGCCAGGTCGACGGGCGCCGCGATCGCCAGCGCATCGAGCAGCGCCGCCAGATCAGCGACCCAATCGGACATCTCGAAGCGCCCGGTCACCTTGACCGACATGCCATAGCCGCGAATGTCGTAGCGCAGCACCCGGCGCGATTTGATCAACACCGGCATCACCGCATCCCAGCTGTGCAGACTGCCGCCCATTTCGTGCAGCAGCACCAGAACCGGGCCGTCCCCCTGCCCGGTCAATTCATAGCGGAAGGCGCCGCGTTCGGTTTCGATAAACCTCAATGTCATGGCCAATGCTCCTGCGGGTCATACCCAGTCAACCTCGCCAAAGCCGGGGCTGCCCGCAAGCGTTAACCGAACCGCAGATATGTGATGATGCGGCGGCGGCAATGGAGCAGGTCGAGGCACGGTGCCACTTTCGCGGCAACCAGAGCCAAGAGAATCTATCTATGAGCGATACTGCCGATCTGGCCGAATTCCGACAAGAGGTGAGCGATTTCGTTGCCGCAAACTGCCCTGCCGATATCCGTGCGAGGGTGGCCTCCTACCACAAGATCGGCGTCGAGGATCAACTGGCCTGGCAACGCATTCTGGCCCAGAAAGGCTGGGGAGCATCGACCTGGCCAGTCGAATGGGGTGGCACCGGATGGTCGGTGCGCCAGCGCTTTATCTTTGACGAGGTGCAAGCTGAATTCGACTGCCCGCCAGCACCGCATCAGGGGCTGCGCCATATTGGCCCGGTGCTGATCGCCTTCGGCTCACCCGAACAGCAGCAGGCGTTTCTGCCACGGATTCTGGATGGCAGCGATTTCTGGTGCCAGGGCTATTCGGAACCGAATGCCGGATCCGACCTCGCCAATCTAGGCACCAATGCGGTGCTGGATGGCGACGACTATGTCGTCAACGGCCAGAAGATCTGGACCACCCAGGCGCATGAAAGCCAGATGATGTTTGCCCTGGTGCGCACCGGACGTGGCGACAGGAAACAGCATGGCATTTCCCTGCTGCTGATCCCGATGGACAGCCCGGGGCTTGAGGTGCGACCGATCATTTCGATCGACGGCTGGCATCACCTGAACGAGGTGTTCTTTACCGATGTCCGGGTGCCGGTGGCCAATCGCGTCGGCGACGAGGGCGCGGCCTGGACCTATGCCAAATTCCTGCTTGATCGCGAACGGCTTGGCCCGGTGCATCAGGTGCCGGGCGGCGCGGTCCTGGCCCGCCGGGTGCGCGAATTGATCGAGACCGAGGTGACCGGCCCGGCACGGCAGGGCGAACGTGCGGCACTGCTGGGCCGTCTGGCGCGGGTGGATTCACGGCTGATGGGTCTGCGTCGTCTCGGCGAAGAAGCCATCGAGGCGCTGGCGGCGGATCGTCCGGTCGGGTTGTCGCCTTCGGTGATCAAGCTGGCCTTTGGCGCGCTGTTTCAGGAACTGACCGAGATCGGTGCCGAGGCCGGTGGACGACGCCAGGCGCTGGACTTTACCCCGCCGGAGCAAGGCAATCACCCGGACGAAGCCGAATGGTTACCGAATTTCCTTTATCAGCGTGCGCGCACCATTTTCGGCGGAACCAGTGAGGTGCAACGCAACCTCATCTCGCGCCGCCTGTTCGGGAACTGAGACATGCCTGCAACCGTTCCAATGTTTCCCGGCGACATCTATGACAGTGCCGCCCGTTCTGCCGCCGATATGGCTCTGAAACTGTCCCGCGATGACAGCCCGGCGGGCTGTGCCGCGCTGTTGAAAGCCGCCGATGACATGGGCTGGAACCTGGCGCTGCTGCCCGAAGACCGCGGCGGGCTGGGGCTCGGCTATGAGGGGCTGACCGCGATTGCCGAGGCCTGCGGCGCCGAAGGCGGGCCGCTGGCCCTGGCCGGAAGCGCCTGCGCGGTGCCAGAGCTTGCCGCGCTTTGCCCCGAGCCGATACGCGACCGTCTGGATGCGGCTCTGAACAGCGGCAAGGTGATGACCGCCGCGCTTGGCGCCATGGTCGAGGATCAGCTGCGCGACAACGGGCTCAGCCTGTCTGCGAGCGGCGACAGCGTGACGCTGACCGGCACACTGGCCGGGATCGACGGGGCTGTGCCGCCCGATCATCTCCTGGTGGCGCTGTCGTTTGGCGACAAGGTCGCGCTGATCGAGGTCACGAAAGAGAGTGGCGCCAGCTATCAAGTCCGCCGCCGTATGGACACCCGGCATGCGCTGGCGGTCACCTTCGCCACCCCGACCGCCTTTACCCCGCTGGCCGTGCTCGACTCTGCCGCCATCACCGAAGTCGAGGCACGCTGCGCCCTGGTCGCCGCTTCCGAGGCAATCGGCGCGGCGGGCCGGGCGCTGGACATGACCATCGCCTATCTGATCGAACGCGAACAATTCGGCGTCTCGCTCTCGTCGTTTCAGGTGCTGCGCCACAAGACCGTCGATATCTTTGTCGCCTGCACCGTGGCGCGCGGCACGGTGACCGAGGCGGTTCTGGCACTCGACTCCGGCTCTGCCAGCCTGCGCGACCTGGCCCTGGCCACCTTGGAGACCCGCGCCGCCGCCAGCCATATCGGCAAAGAGGTGGTGCAGCTGCATGGCGGTGTCGGGATGACCGATGTGCTGCCTGCGGCGAAACTGGCGCGGCGGCTGTTGATGCTGGATTACGAATACGGATCGACGGCGCGGACCCTGGCGCAACTGGCCGGGTACCCCTCTTGAAACTTATGGACAGGTGTTCTCATGGCCAACGATGTGAAACGTGAAGGCGACGGCAAAGTCGCGGTAGTAACCGGTGCCTGCCGGGGCATGGGCCTGGCGATTTCGAAAAAGCTCGGCTCGATGGGGTATCGCATCGTGATGACCGATATCCTTGCGGATGAGGTCGCCGCCGCCTCGGCGTCGATGAATGCCAACGGCTTTGACACCACGCCGCTGAAACTGGATGTCGGCAACGAAGAGGATCGCTCCTCCTTCCGCCAGCGGCTGGGCGATGTCGATTTTGACCGGATCGCAGTGCTGGTCAACAACGCCGGGATCTCCCCCAAACAACCGGGCGACAAAAAGGCGGCGCGGCCGTCACAGGTCAGCCTCGATGAATGGAACTGGGTGATGGATGTGAACATCACCGGGCCCTTCCGCATGTCGCAGATCTGCCTGCCGCCGATGCGCAAGGCCGGCTGGGGCCGAATCGTCAACATCAGCTCGCGCGGTGGGCGAACCCCGGCCAATGTCGCGGGGGTGCATTATGTGGTGACCAAGACCGGCATTCTGGGCCTGACCCGCAGCTTCGCCAAAGAGGTGGCCCCTGAGGGGATCACAGTGAATTCGGTCTGTCCGGGGCGAATCACCGGAGCCATGACCGACGGCTCGCCGCCGGAATTGATCGAAAGCCTGAAGGGAAACATCCCGGTGAACCGATTTGGCGAGCCCGAGGATATTGGCGCGCTCGTCGGCTTTCTCGCCAGCCGCGACGCCGGGTTCATCACCGGTGCGATTCACGACATTAACGGTGGATCCCTGATGATCTGACGGCCCGGGGCCAGCGTTTCACGCGCCGTGATCTGGCCCCAACCCGCCGCTCATCAGCCGGTTTTTTCTATGACGTGACTCCAAAATTCGTGGCCATTCGTGTCAGGCGCTTGACTTCGTGCTCCGCATTTTTTTAACTACCGTTCAGTAAATGAAATCAACTACCATTCAGTAAATGGAAAAAGGCATCGTCGCAGGTGTATCCGGCGGCGGGGTGGTTCAGGAGGAGTGTCACCATTGTCCTATGAGATGGCAAATACCATGCCGGTTGCCCCGCAGGAGGCGCCGCCAGGATTTCGTGCAGAATTGCCCGCAGAGGTGGTAAAATCCGCCGCCCGGACAATCCAAATCCTTGAATTCTTTGATCATGTGCGCCGCGATGTCAGCATCTCGGAAATCGCCCATGCGCTGAATTATCCGCAATCCTCGACCTCGGCCTTGCTGCGCTCGATGGTGGCGATGGGCTATCTTCAACACAATCGGATCGAACGCACCTATCGGCTGACCCGGCGCACCGGGTTGCTCGGTGCCTGGATGGACCCCTCGCTGATCCGTCAGGGGGCGATCGTCAATCTGGTGCAGACCCTGGCGCGCCACGCCGGTGAAACCGTGCTGCTGACCCGGCTGAACGAGATGCGGGCGCAGGTGATCTATGTCGCCGATTTCGGACCGGAGCGGAATGTCTCGGTCGGCTGTCAGCACGATCTGGCGCGTAGCGCCGCCGGTGCGGCGTTGCTGTCGATGCAGGATGAGATGCAGATCCGGCGGATGCTGGTGCGACTGAATGCCGAACGCGCGCCCGATCAGCCGGTGGTCGACATCCCCGCAAAGCTGATCGAGATCGCCGAGGGGCGGCGCCAGGGCTCGTTTGTCGGTGCCGGTTCCGCTGCCGGTCTGGCGGCGGTGGCCGCCCAGGTGCGGCATGGAACGGCAGGCGATTCCCTGGTGCTGGTGATCGAAGGCGCCGAGACCCGCATCAAGACGCGGGCGCCGGAATTGGCCCGGATGATCCGCGCCGGTATCCTGAACCTGTCATCCATCTGAGAAGAAAGCCTTTCGCCGTCCCTATCTGGCGGTTAGTCTGGCGCGGATCACCCCGGTGATCCGCAAGCAAGGAACCTGCCATGGCGACCGATCAGACCAAAGCCAAAGCCGCCGCACGTCCGGCGCGGGCCCCTCGGGCGCCGCGCGGATCGCGCCGCGACGCCATCGCAGATGTCGCCATGGGGCTATTCGCGCGCAACGGCTTTGACCGCACCTCGATCCGCGACATTGCAGCCGCGGCAGGGCTGACCAAACCGGCGCTCTATTACCATTTCCAAGACAAGGAAGCGCTCTACGAGCATGTTCTGGTTGAGCGGATGAACAAGCTGATCAACAGCGTGCGCACCGCGATGGCGGCCAGTGACGATCCGGTGGAAAAGATCCGCGCCTTTCTCCGCGATCATTCCAGCCGGATCGACCGTGAGCGCGACCAGTGGTTGATGTCGCGGCAAGGCTTTCAATCGATTTCCGATCCCGAGCGGCGGCGGCGGGTCACCGAATTGCGCGACCGTTTCGAACGTATCCTGCGCGACCAGATCGAAACCGCGGTCGAGGCCGGGCTGCTTGACCGCAGCGCCGACTCAGCGCTGGTCGCAAGGATGCTGCTGTCTTCGGTCAATGATATTCCGCGCTGGTTGAACCCCGATGGCGGGCTGAATACGCGCGATGTGGCGCTGACCTATGTCGATATTGCCCTGCGTGGCCTCGGCATCGGGCGTCAGCCCTAACAGGGTGCCGAAACAGTCCCTTAACAGGACGGCTGTCCCCGCATCAGGGCCGTCTCTCCGGGTCATGCGGCACGCAACCGGGGTGGTCTGGTGATGTGGTTGGCGGCCATTGCCAGAGTGAACCGCGACCGGACGCGTTCGCCGCCGCGATCCATGGTCCGAGCCATGCCGCCGACGGTTTTGGCCCATCCGAACGCGTCCTCGCTCTTCTTTCGGAGCTGCGCCCGGATCAAGCGTTCCGGCGGAATCGAAACGCGCCCGAAATCGGTGTAAAGCGCCTCGAAGTCGGCATCGAGACTTGTCGGAGTTCGCGCAGTGGCTGCCGAGCCGGGCTGCGCTCCTCCAGATCAACGTAGCTGAACCGCGAGCCGCTCGTCTCATCCGTCCCGCGCATCCTCCCCCCCGTCGCTGCGGCCCAAAGGATGACTCATGTTCTCAAAGCCCTGTCGAGGCAGGGCTCGTTCAGCAACCTGTTAGGCGCTCTGCGCCGCGACATCGGCCTCGGCGGTTTCAATCCGCGCCAGCGCCGCCTCGATCAACGCCACACCGGCGCCGTCGCGATGCGCGCCCTCGGACAGCACCCGGCGCCAGCCGCGCGCACCGGGACGCCCGGCAAACAGGCCCAGCATGTGCCGGGTCACCTGTGCCAGCTTGCCACCGGCGCTGAGATGCGCCTCGATATAGGGAAACATGGCGCGGGTCACCGCAATGGGATCGGCGTCCGGGCCCGTGTCGCCAAAGATCACCCGATCCGCCGCCGCCAGCAGATCGCTGGGTGTGTGATAGGCCGCGCGGCCGATCATCACCCCATCCAGCCCCGAGGCCAGTAGATCCGCCGCCTGCGCCAGCGACGCAATGCCGCCATTGATCGACAGGTGCAAATCGGGAAACTCGGCCTTCATCCGCTGCACCAGATCGTAATCCAGCGGCGGAATATCGCGGTTTTCCTTGGGGCTGAGCCCGTCCAGCCAGGCCTTGCGCGCATGCACGATGACCCGCGCCACCCCGGCGCGCTGCATCCGGTCCAGAAAATCCGGCAGCACGATTTCCGGGTCCTGATCGTCGACCCCGATCCGGCATTTCACTGTCACCTCGACCGACGATGCCGCCTGCATCGCGGCGACACAATCGGCCACCAGCCCCGGCTGTTTCATCAGCACCGCCCCAAAGGCCCCGGATTGCACCCGGTCCGAGGGACAGCCGACATTCAGATTGATCTCGTCATAGCCCGCCTCGGCCCCAAGCCGCGCCGCCGTCGCCAGCTCGACCGGGTCCGAACCGCCCAGTTGCAGCGCGACAGGATGTTCCTCGGGCGAGAAATCGAGCAGATGCACCGCACCGCCCCGCACCAGCGCCGGTGCGGTGATCATCTCGGTATAGAGCAGGGTTTCACGGCTCAGCAGCCTGTGCAGATAGCGGCAATGCCGATCGGTCCAGTCCATCATGGGGGCAATGGACAGACGGGCAGCCGTTAAAATATCATATTTTTTACTTATTTCAATCACTTAAAGCCATCACACCTTCATCTCATTTCCGCCCATTCTGTACCAATTATGTCGGTTTCGACACTGGACTTGGCACAATGTACCAAATCAGGAGGTCGCCATGGGCTCGATCAGTACACGCAAACGAAAAAGATGGCAGCAGCAGCTACCTTGCGCGCGTGTGAGTGATGCGAGAAGGAACCTCCTATCATGAGGCAAAGACCTTTGACAGACGCCCTGCCGCAGCCGCTTGAATAACAAATGCGTGAGAAAGAGCTTGCCGAGCCTAGTGCGCTGGAGGGGTTAAGGAAATCGGTCGCACGAAAGCGCAAGTCCTCAGGACCATAGCGACCTAAAGCGTCCCGCCAAAAACCTGAATCGCGGGGATTCCCACACGCATGATTT
>NZ_JARGNH010000040.1 GCF_029213205.1 Pseudooceanicola sp. | reverse complement strand
GGAGCCCTTGGTACCGCCGTCGCCCTTGGTGCCACCGGAGCCCTTGGTACCGCCGGAGCCCTTGGTGCCACCGGAGCCTTTGGTGCCGCCGGAGCCTTTGGTGCCGCCAGAGCCTTTGGTACCGCCGTCGCCCTTGGTGCCGCCGGAGCCCTTGGTGCCACCAGAGCCCTTGGTGCCACCGGAGCCATAGCTCTCGTTGAAATCGTCAGCCAGGTGTTCGTCATACCAACTGGAGAGGGACGAGCCTTCGACGCCGCCATTATGATAGGCGGCTGTTGAACTGGCCGATGCGTGACCGGAGCCCTGGGTGGTATCGTCTCTAAAATCTCTCATATGCTCATCTCCCCTTCCACCGGAAATTCATGCGCGCAAACGCGTTGGTTTACTGTTCGAAGCCGTGTAGAAGGCCGCAGAGAACCGCTCAAAAATCAATTCGTTAACGCTATGTGATCGCCGGAAAGCCGACAAGTTTTCTTCTTATTTTGAACAAATTAGCCGGTTTTTGTCGCCCAGCCAGAAACAGTATGAGCTGACACCAATTTTTGCTGAGAACCCAAGATCAATCTCCTTGCGAATCATGTTTGGGCAGCGGCGAATCTGAAGTGGTAAATCATTTCCTTAGTCCGACCTCAAATTTGCCGGTTTTTGCCGGTAGCTCTGATCCTCGACCCTGATTCAAGCAGTGCACCTGCCGGTTCTGTGGGGGAATGGACACCAATTTTGGTCATTTGAGGTAAGCATGAGCAACAAAAAAAGCCGCAAAATGCGGGTTGTAGAGAGTGCTGAAAAATTCTTTGCCCAACCGGTTCTTGAGGTTGACGCACCGGGGGGCGAAAATCGCTCAAGCTATCGGCTTGTTTTTGCCGACCGCACTGTGATTGCCAGCCTGCGCCCCAACTTTCGCCGCACACATATTGAGGCTTTCACGCTTCAGAAACTCTGGCCGAATTGCACTGACCTGCCCGAGTGCCTGGGTGTGGATGGCGAGATATTGTTTCAGTCCGATGTGGGCGGAAAGCGCCTCAATCTTGAGATATCCAAGGTCAACAAGACCAAACGGGTTGAACTTGCTCATGAAGCTGTCGCGTCGATCTTTCGCATCCAGGCCGCCGGCCGCAAGGTCAAGTTGCACGAAGCCCTGCCGCATCTGGGACAGAACCAGCTATGGTTGGAAAACTTCGTGGACGGGGTCGACGAGCTTGGGGCGTTTTCTCAGGGGCGGTCTGCAAACCTGGACAGGCCTGCCATCTGTGAAATGATCGCCTACCCCGGCGCGCAATTCGTCAAATGGGACTGCCGGTCAGGGAATGCCGCCATTGGGCCGGATGACAGGCTGCGTTGGTTCGATTGTGAATATTCAGGCGCGCGCCACGGCGCCGAAGATTTCGCCTGGCTGATCGGAGATGAGGCCTGGCCCCTGAAGCCCGAAGTGATGGAGGCGATTGTCGCCGATTGTTTTGACCCCGGCACCGGCCACACACTGGACGACTATCTTGATTACATGGCGCTCTATCTGACGTTCCATTGCATCCAGCGCTTCAAGCTGATCGTGCATGAGACAAGCAAACGCGGCTGGTTGTCGAAAACACGCGTGCGCAAATACGACGATGTTGGCGCACACCCCGAGTTTGCCGCACAGATCTGCCGGGTTGGTTCCTATTTCGCGGAACGAAACCGCGAAACACGACCCGTGGCGCGCGATTTTGAAGAGGCCGAACTCGTATTTCTGAACATTCTGAAAGACAGCCTGAAACTGGCAAAAGCGTGACCCTTATGAAGCATGAACAAATCACACCCCTCCCCGACACTGCACTGCAGGTTAGTGTCATTGATGGCTATGCCGATTTTGTCAAACTACGCAAGGAATGGCAGGTTCTTGAACGCCGCGACCCTGAATCAACCGTGTTTCTGACCTGGGACTGGATGGCGCAGATTTTCCGCGACAACCTTTTCCGGTGGAGCGTCATCGTGGTGCGCAAAAAGGGTGCTGGGGACAATATTCTGTGCGTCCTACCGCTGAAATACCGCCTGCATTGGAGCACCAGCCGCAAAGAGTTTCAGACCGAGCTGGAAGCCGCCGGGCGACTGCTGTGGAGTGAATACACCGGTTTCCTATGTGATCCCGCGTACGAGGCCGAGGCATTGATTGCCGCCGCGGACAGGTTGGCGCAGATGCCGTGGAGCAAATTGTCGATGCGCTATGTCGCCCAGCACCGTCGCTGCAAGATATTTACCGATGCGCTGGCCGCCAAGGGTTTTTCGGTGCGGTTCCGGGACTACATGATTAACAACAAGGAAACCAACAATCTGCTTTGCCCGCAGGTTGATCTGCCTGAAGATTTCGACACCTACCTGAATACCCAAATCAGCAGCAACACGCGCCAAAAGTTCAACCGCTTCAAACGCAGAAGTTTGGATACCGGCGAGTACCGTATTACCTGCACCGACGACACCTCATTGGAGGCTGACCTGGAGGCGCTGCTGACCTTCTGGAAACAGAAATGGGGCGCACAAAAAGGCGATGAACAGGCCGAGCGTGTTGCCGGTAACTACCGCGACGTTCTGACCGCGGCACAGCGCACCGGAACACTATTCATGCCGGTTCTGCGCAAAGGAGACACGCCGCTGGGCGCGTTGGGGCATGTGCTGGACGTAAAGAACGGGTTGATGCATTTCATCGTGGCAGGCCGGGATGCTGCTGCAACAGAGGGCTTTATCGGTTCGGCACTGCATTTTTTCAGTATCGAATGGGCGATCAGGCAAGGCTATATTTGTTATGATTTCTGTCACGGCAATGAGCCCTACAAATACAATTACGGCGCGCAGGATCAGGATGTCCTGTATTTTGAGGCCCGCCGCAAGGAGCTAACCGATGATCTGGTGTTTGATTCCATCTGCATCGGTGAGGCGATGCGACGTATTGAGACATTCCTGAGCACCGGCAAAACCGATCGCGCCGCCCGGGCTTGCGCGCAATTCGCAAAGATATTTTCGTGACATTTCAATCGGGCCAGTGGCGCCTCGGTTGCTCCCGGGTCTTGATGCGCCAGCTCTCGTTGCCGGTTTCGACGATGTCACAGTGATGGGTCGCGCGGTCGAGCAGCGCAGTGGTCATCTTCGCGTCCACTGCCCTCTCATGGTTGGCTTGCAAACCATGAGAGGGGCCGAAGATCGAGGGCCATTCGGCGAAGTCGAGACTGGTTCGCACGATGATCGAGGTGCGCGCGTAGAGGCGGCTGATCAGGTGGAACAGGAGCTGACCACCGGTCTGGGCGAGCGGGCACTTCTCAGTTAATCAATGCCGTAACCAAAAGCGTTGCAGCCACCGCCAAGTAAATATTGCCTCCATCTGCGACGTAAACTTCGTTGCGACTGGGGCGCGGAAGGCCGCGTGCTCGCCAATCATTGACAACGACCACATCCTGCTTGCGGAAACGGTGACCAACGGCATGCGTATGGCGTTGCTGTTTCACCACCTTCACCTTGGAGCCGTGGCTACGGGCCCCCTGCTTTATTTCGACCCTGTCCGCCCTGTCTGCCCTGTCCGCCATGGCCGCCACCGGCGTGACGGCCACTGCTGCGGTAGCCAGGACAAACATGGTTGCGTATCGTTTCATCAGGTTCTGCATTGGGTTCTACCTTGTTGTTTACCTCCATTTTCAACGTTCGCTCGACAGTTTTCCGTCGCTGAAACTTTGAAGTTATTTGCAATCAGCCGCGATAGGACGGTCGAGCTTGGAGATCGGCAGGTTGCAACATGGCTTCGCGCCAACTTCGCTCGAATCTGGAAGACGTTCACTTGAAACCGGTCACACCACGCATGGAACTCGGCTGTCGATATCGGCGATAAGCGCGACATCCGGCGAGCGACCGATCGCTTCACGCAACGCGAGTGTCCGCTGGGCCGTCACCCGTGGTGGCATCGGTTGTGATGCAGGGTACAGGCCATCTTCGCCGAATTTGGGTGCGAGATCAGTGCCTTCCTCGACCTGCTCCACGGATTGGCGGGATTGAAATTTCAATGGTGACATCTCGGTCCATTGGAGGCTCTTGTTTAAGGTAATGTTATATCATATCAGGTTGTGACTGAAAGCAAAGAACACAGCTAAAAGGCGAATCCAGATGGCATTGGAGGACAAGCGCGTTCCGGTCACTTTGTTGACGGGGTTCCTCGGGGCAGGAAAGACAACGCTGCTGAACCACCTGATCCGCGATCCACAGGCCGGGCGGATTGCCGTCATCATGAATGAATTCGGTGATGTAGGGCTTGATCATGACCTGATCGAAGAGGCGACTGAAGAAACCATCGTGCTGCAATCGGGCTGCCTTTGCTGCGCGATCCTCGGGGATCTGGCCGAAACCTTTGGGGTCCTTCTGGCAAAGCGTGTTTCGGGGTTGGTCGATTTCGACAGGGTTGTGATCGAAACCAGCGGCATCGCCGATCCGGGTCCGATCGTGCACACCATGATGACAGACCGCCAGATTGCGCAGGCCTTCCGGCTGGATGGTGTGGTGACGCTGGCGGATGCGGCAACGGGTATGAACACGCTCGACCAGCAATTCGAAGCGGTTCACCAAGTGGCCATAGCTGACTTGCTGATCCTGTCGAAGACCGATCTGGTCGATGCCTTCGACCTGACACGGTTCGAGAAACGGTTGAGCGGGCTCAATAGCTCGGCTCGGCGCGTTCACGCAGAGCACGGCAAAGTGCCGGTGGGAACGCTGTTCGGCCTGATCGCGATGCACAAGGACGTGACTCCTTCGGATGTGGACAGTTGGCTGGGGATGTCGGCAAACATGATGGAGGAAGCGGCCAAGCCTGATCCCTTTGCCGGTCTTTCGGGGTTCGGGTCAAAACCCGCGGCTCCGGCGACCTTCAACCCCTCAATGCCAGCGGCGCAGCACGGGCATGATCACAATATCTGTTCTGCCTCGATCGAGGTGACAGATCCCATTCCCGCCGAGGTCTTTGATACGTGGCTGGATACATTGATCAAGCTCCGGGGGCCGGACATCCTGCGCATGAAGGGCATTTTGCACGTCGAGGGGCTGCAATATCCTTTCGTGTTTCACGGGGTGCAGCACATTTTCGACGCTCCCGTGCCGCTAAAAACATGGTCGGGCGAGGATACGACCAGCCGCGTCGTCGTCATCGCGCGAAACATCGAGGAGGCGGACCTCTCGGCCAGCCTCAAGGTGCTGTTGATGCGGCCCGAGGACGGGGCGATGTCAGATCACCTGCCCGGCGGCATGATGGCCGATACCACCAAGTCCCCCCTCTGACCCGTGGCTGCCGCTTTGGCGTCTGGCCCGCTGAAACCCAGGGGACAAACCGGACACGATCCGATGCTCGCGCTTTTTGGAAAGGAAGATCCCGCAATGATCCATATACGCCTGCCCGATGGCGCAAGCCGCGCGCTTGATTCCGCCAGCCCCGCCGCCGATCTGTCGGCCCCCTTGCGGAAAGGTCGAAGCGCATACCGCTCCAGACCTGCCAGTGGGTGCCTCGGGTTTTGTTGCAGAAACCGGCTTTGTCCCCCTGCGCCAGGTCATCGAAGTATGTGACATCTGCACTGACTGACGCCCGGCCAAACCCGAAAAAAATCCCGACCTTCTGATAAACAAAGGAAATAGCCATGTCAGCTATCGACACCCGTCTTCCCGTAACCGTCCTTTCCGGTTTTCTCGGTGCGGGCAAAACCACGCTTCTCAACCGAGTGCTCAACAACCGCGCGGGGCGACGCGTCGCTGTCATCGTCAACGACATGTCCGAAGTGAATATCGATGCCGACCTCGTGCGCGAGGGGACCGAATTGTCGCGTTCCGAAGAAAAGCTGGTCGAGATGTCGAACGGCTGCATATGTTGCACGCTTCGCGACGACCTTCTGAAGGAGGTGCGCCACCTGTCAGAAGAAGGTCGGTTTGATTACCTGCTGATTGAAAGCACAGGTATTTCCGAGCCACTGCCCGTGGCCGCGACCTTTGATTTTCGCGACGAGCAAGGCCAGAGTCTGTCGGATGTGGCGCGGCTCGACACCATGGTGACAGTGGTGGATGCGGTGAACCTGCTACAGGACTATGCCAGCCACGATTTCCTGACCGACCGAGGTGAATCCCTGGGCGATCAGGATGATCGTAGCCTCGTGAGTCTTCTGACCGAACAGATCGAATTTGCCGATGTGGTGATCCTCAACAAGGTCTCCGATGCAGGTCCGGAGCGCACCAATGCGGCCCGCAAGATCATTCGCAGTCTGAACGCCGACGCGAAGATTATCGAAACTGATCATTCCGAGGTGGAGCCCAGCACCATTCTCGATACCGGCCTGTTCGATTTCGAAACCGCTCACGAGCATCCGATGTGGGCCAAGGAGCTGTACGGTTTTGCCAACCACGTCCCGGAAGACGAGGAATACGGCATCACTTCCTTTGTCTACAACGCCCGGGCGCCATTTGACCCGGTCAAACTGCACGCCGTATTGAACGGCCCATTGCCAGGCGCGATCCGTGCCAAGGGGCATTTCTGGATTGCAACCCGGCCGGACTGGGCTGTCGAGTTCAGTCTCGCAGGTGCGATGTCCTCGGTTACGCCGCTGGGGCGCTGGTGGGCCTCGGTGCCGCAAGAGAGGCTTCCCAAGCATCCCGAGGCGCAGGCCGAAATCGCCCGCATCTGGGCTGAGCCCTGGGGCGACCGGCGTCAGGAGATCGTCTTTATCGGTGCGGGGCTTGAGCGCGAAGTGATCAGCGCGAAGTTGAATGGTGCATTGGTCGAAACCACGGAGTTTGAGCCGGAAGCCTGGGTTTCGCTGCCCGACCCGTTCCCGCGCTGGGGGGCATGAACTGACCCTGCATGCAACTTGCAACCGGAAGGAAGACTATGATCACATCTCAGGATCTATTGGCAGCCCGCACCATTTGGGGCGAACAGAAAGTCGCGATTTCCAAGGCCTATGAAGAGGGCGGGCTTGACGTGGCCCGCGTCGCCGCGATGGCGCATCTGGATGCGAATTACGGCTATGGTCTGGGGCCGGTGATGTTCAAACCCACCATGGCCAGCGGCGAACAGACGTTTCGCCCGACCAAGGCCGGCGCGCTGGCCTATTTCTGCGGGCATTCCGACGAATACCCCCTTGATACCGGGTTTGCGATCCGAGGATGGCGCGCCATGGACAGCGTGACCTCGGCTGAGCTCATCGAGGGCGATATCGCCATGTGGATGGGCTGGATCATTCTCATCGACAAGGATGGGAACGACACCAGGGTCGACAAGAGCTTTGGCTACAAGAGGGACGCGAATGGTGCGTTGCGTATCGTGCTGCATCATTCGTCCCTTGGACCAGATCACAGCCGCGTAGTTTGCCATCGATGGCCAGATTGAAAAGTGCGAGGTCTCGATGGTTCTCGGCTAACTCAGGTCTAACCCTGATCGCCCATAGGTGCTTGGGCTTGAATGGTCCTCCGACCGCCATTCCCTCCCACGACGACAACCCGACGCTGACGGGGCATCATAGCACAGGAGGTCGCGGCGCATCCGACGTCAGCTTTGAGCCCGCAATGACAAGTGCTGCGCATGGCTGCCATTGGTACTGCCGAAGCCGGTTTTCAGGGCAATCTTTCGATTTCTTGGTCCGCTTCCGAGACCTTCAGCGTTGACCAGGTGTCGTCTTTCAGTGGCGGCGGCGGTGTTTCGCAGGTGCGTCCGTGGATGGCGACCTTTGCGATGAAATGCGCCGAGATCGGGGCGGTGACGAACAGGAAGGCCATGATCAGCAGCTCGTGCATGGACGCCTCGCCCAGAAGGACCGAGTGGATCATCGACGCCAGGAGCAGCATCCCGATCCCCATGGTTCCCACCTTGGTCGGCGCGTGCAGACGTGTCATCGGGTCGTTGAACTTCAGCAGCCCGATCACGCCCACGATCACGAAACCGGCCCCGATCAGCAGGCAGAGCGCGACAAGATAAGTTCCGACAATCTCGGCGGTCATTCGATGATGTCTCCCCTCAGAAGGAAGCGGGCCAGCGCGACGGTCGAGACGAATCCCAGCATCGCGACCAGCAGTGCAATCTCGAAATAGATCTGGATGCCCAGGTAGATGCCCAGCATGACGACCAGACCCAGCGCGCTGATGACCATCGTGTCCAGCGCCAGGATCCGGTCACCGGACGTCGGGCCCAGCACCAGCCGCACCATCGACAGGATCTGACCGAGGGCGAGGGCCACGAAGGCGATGACCACGCTGATATCCAGAAGAGCCGAAGCCGTCGTCATGAGAAAATCTCCTTCAGGCGAAGTTCATAGCGGGTCTTGATCTCGTCACGCACGGCGTCCGGGTCGTCGGTGTGCAGGACATGCACCAGCAGGCTGTGTCCCGCGTCGGACAGGTCGGCCGAGACGGTGCCGGGCGTCAGCGTGATGGTTCCGGCCAAGATGGTGATCGCTTCGGGCTTGCGCAGGTCCAGGGGCACCACGATCCAGGCCGGCTTCAGTTTCGAGTTGGGAACGGTCAGCACGATCCATGCCACCTGCACGTTGGCCACCAGGATGTCCCACAACACCATGATGCTGTAGCTGAACATCTTGCTCAGCCGAAACCCTTTCGGCGTGTCCGGCCACCAGATCGACGTGCCCCGCGGGATGATGATCCCGAGGATGATGCCGAAGACGACCATCCCCGCCGAGACGTCGTTCTGCAGGATCACCCAGACCACCGCCAGAAGCAGCGTCAGGTAGGGGTGCGGCAGCAGCCAGTGAAATGCCCGTGCCATGTCAATGGTCCTCCGTCGGCGTGCCGAGTTTTCCGGGGGTGTCCAACACCGTCGCGATATAGGGCCCCGGCGCGAACAGCTGGGCGGCTATGCTGGTGGTGTAGCGATGTATCGGCCCGGCAAACACCGTGTTTGCCACCAGCAGCGCGATCAGCCCGCCCACCGCGACATAGGACAGTGCCGCCGGGGTCGACAGGTCCGGCATCGTGTCCGGCGCCTCGACGCTTTCGGCCTTCCAGAACAGGACGCTGCCCGCGCGCGCAAAGCCCGCGAGGCTGATCAGGCTGGACACCAGCATGACCGCCCAGATCCAGACCACCAGGTTGGTGCCATAGGCGGCATCCAGTATCAGCAGTTTGCCGATGAAACCCGACAGCGGCGGCAGGCCCACCATCGCGATGGCGCCTGCGAAGAACAGCCCCGCCGTCATCGCCGCGCCCGCGACGGGCGGTTGCGCTGTCAGATCCACGTTGCCACGCCCGGTGCGCACCAGGTCGGAGATCAGGAACAGCGCCGCGCCCGCCAGGGTCGAGTGCACCACGTAATACAGCGCCGCCGCGATGCCCGCCGGGGTGAACAGCGCGGTGGCCACCAGCACCATGCCCATCGACCCGATGACCGAGAACGCCACCAGCCGGTCCAGCCGTTTGGCCGCCAAGACCCCGACCATGCCAATGGCCAGAGACAACAGCGCAGCCGGCAGCAGCCACAGGTCGTGGAGGCCAGATGTGACCTCAAGGTCGGGCGGAAAGATCAGCGTATAGACCCGGATGATCGCGTAGGCCCCGACCTTTGTCATGATCGCAAACAGGGCCGCGACCGGCGCAGGCGCCTCGGCATAGCTGGACGGCAGCCAGAAATGCAACGGCACCACCGCCGCCTTGATCGCAAAGACCAGCAGCAACAAAACCGCCGCCACCCGGATACCCACAGTGTCTTCTGGTCCGATCACGGCGACGCGCGCGGCCAGATCGGCCATGTTGAGCGTGCCGGTCTCGGCATAGATCGACCCCAGCGCGAACAGGAACAGCGTCGATCCGATGAGGTTGAACAGCACGTATTGCACGCCCGCCCGCAGCCGCGCATTGCCGCCTGCGTGGATCATCAGCCCGTAAGAGGCGATCAGCAAAACCTCGAAAAAGACGAAAAGGTTGAACAGGTCTCCGGTCAGAAACGCCCCCATGATGCCCATCAGCTGAAACTGGAACAACGCATGAAAATGCCATCCGCGCTTGTCCCAGCCGGAGCCTATCGCATAGAGCAAAACGAACAGCCCAAGCACCGCCGTCAACATGACCATCCCGGTCGACAGCCTGTCACCAACCAGCACAATGCCAAAAGGCGCCGCCCAATCGCTCAGCCGGTACAGCAGAATGTTGCCGTCCGACACCTGTAGCGCCAGCCCCAGCGCGATGGCCACCAGCGTCAGCACCCCAGCCACCGACACGGCGCGCTGAATGGCAAGGTGATGGCGCGCAGCCAGCACGATGAAGGCCGCAAGCATTGCGGGCAAAACGACGGGGGCGATGATCCAGTGAGTCATTGTCCAGCCTCCGCAGTCTTGTCGATTGCCTCGGGCTGGTCGTCCACGTGGTCGTCATCGGACCCCAGAAAGGCGCCAAGGCCAATCATCACCACCACGGCCGTCATGCCGAACGAAATCACGATGGCGGTCAGCACCAGCGCCTGCGGCAGCGGGTCTGTGTAGGTGGTCGCCGCATCGCTCAGAATAGGCGCGGCCCCCACGGTCAGGCGGCCCGAGGCAAAGAGGAACACGTTGACGGCATAAGTCAGCAGCGACATTCCCAGAATTACCGGAAATGTCCGCAACCGCAGCATCAGGTAAAGTCCCCCGGCGGTCATGACGCCGATGGCCGACGCGATGAGCAATTCCATATTTACAGGCCCTCCCTGACGGATCCGGCCTCTGCAAGAGGAGGATCATTCCGCGACGGGTCGATATCCATCGGGTGCTCGCTGTCCGGGGAGTGCGCGCTTCGCGCGAGCCGCGAGAAGCTTTCCAGCGACAGCATGACCGCGCCGACAACCGCCAGGAACACGCCCAGATCAAACAGCGCCGCCGTGGCCAGCTCGAATTTCTCGAAGGGTGGCAGGCGGACGTAGGTGAAGTCGGAGGTGAGAAAGGGTTTGGACACGAACCACGAGCCGATGCCCGTCAGGCCGGCAATCAGAACACCCGCCCCGATCACGCCATGGTAGGGGTATTTCAACCGCGCCGAGGTCCAGGCAAAGCCGCTGGCCATATACTGCATCACAATCCCGATCGAAACGACAAGGCCGGCTATGAAACCACCGCCAGGCTGGTTGTGGCCCCGCCAGAAGATATAGAATCCGACCAACAGCACCACCGGCATCAGAACCCGGGTCAGAACCACCATCATCATCGGGTGCACATCGCCGGCCCGTGGCTGATCGGGCTGACGATTGAGAAGCCGCGCGCGCACCGGACCTCTCAGCAAGGTCTCGGTCAGGGCATAGATCAGCAGGGCCGCGATACCGAGCACGATGATTTCGCCATAGGTGTCAAACCCCCGGAAATCGACAAGGATCACGTTGACCACATTGGTGCCGCCACCGCCCTTGTAGGAATTGGCCAGATGGAACTCTGAAATCGGCGTGTCCACCGCCTCGCGCAGCAGGTAGTAATAGGCCAGTGTAAAGGTCGCCACCCCGCCCGCAATGGCCACGCCGGCATCGCGGACACGGCGCAGAATCGTGCTTTCCACCGGCGTCCGATTGGGCAGAAAATTCAGCGCCAGAAGCAGCAGGATGATCGTCACCACCTCGACGGTGAATTGCGTCATTGCGAGATCAGGCGCGCTGAAAAAGGCAAAGCCGACCGAAACCGTGAGGCCGACAATACCGATCAGGATCAGCGACAAGAGGCGATTGCGGTGCATCAGCACCATCCCCACGGTCGCGGCCACCAGCATCGCCCAGCCGACGATGACCACCGGGCTGGCCGCCTGCACCGCGCGTGTCGGGGCGCCCACCGTTCCGGTGCTCCAGGCGTGAAAGCCCGCCGCAAAGATCACAATGGCCCCGACCGCCGCATAACGCGTGAAGGCGCCGTTGTGGAGCGGCAGGATCAGCCGTTCGGCCAGCCGGGCCGTGGCCTCGACGATGGCGTCGAAGATCACCTTGGCCTCGGGCCGCGGTGTCGCGTCCCACAGGCGCAGGGCCGGGTTGAAAATGGCGATCATGAACAGGCCGCCAACGACCGCGACACCGGACAGGTACAGCGCCGGCACCAGCCCGTGCCAGATCTTGAAATGGGCATCCGGCACCACCGCCGCATCGCCCAGCACCGAGGCCGTGACGAGCTTGACGAAGGGTTCGGCAAGGAAGGGCGCGACGCCGATCACGACCACCAGCACCACGAGGATCGCCGGAGGCAGCCACATCCCGGCACCCGGATCATGGGGCTTGGCGGGATAAGCATCGCGGACCGGCCCGAGGAACACATGCCCGATCAGGCGGAAACTGTAGGCGGCCGAAAACAATGCACCGAAGGTCGCCAGCCCGGGGACCAGCCAGGGCGTGCCGAACAGGACGGTATGCGTCGCCTCCTCAAGCATCATTTCCTTGGACAGGAAGCCGTTCAGCAGCGGAATCCCCGCCATCGACAGCGCCGCCAGCGAGGCGATCACGAAGGTCACCGGCATCAGGTGCCGCAGGCCGCCCAGGCGACGAATGTCGCGGGTGTGTGTTTCGTGATCGATGATCCCGGCGGACATGAAAAGCGCGGCCTTGAATGTCGCGTGATTGAGGACGTGGAACATCGCCGCCATCGCACCAAAGGCGGTGCCGGTGCCCAGCAACATGGTGATCAGGCCGAGATGGCTGACGGTCGAGAACGCCAGAAGCGCCTTCAGGTCGTGCTTGAACAGCGCGATGACCGCCCCCAGTACCATCGTCACCAGCCCGGCAGAGGTGACGATGATCAGCCATTCGGGCGTGCCCGACAGAACCGGCCACATCCGCGCCATCAGGAACAAGCCCGCCTTCACCATCGTGGCCGAGTGCAGGTAGGCCGAAACCGGGGTCGGTGCGGCCATGGCGTGCGGCAGCCAGAAGTGGAACGGAAACTGCGCCGATTTCGTGAAACAGCCCAGCAGGATCAGGACCAGCGCCGGCACATACAGCGGATCCGCCTGGATGAGGTCGCGATTCTGCAGAATCACGCTCAGGTCATAGCTGCCGACGATCTGCCCCAGGATCAGCATGCCGGCGATCATCGCCAGGCCGCCCATGCCGGTGACGATCAGCGCCATCCGCGCGCCCTGCCGCCCCTCTGGCAGATGTTTCCAGAAGCCGATGAGCAGGAAGGACGACAACGAGGTCAGTTCCCAGAACACCAGCAAAAGCAGGATGTTGTCGCTCAGGACGATGCCCACCATCGCGCCCTGGAACAGCAGCAGATAGGTGTAGAACTCGCCCATGTTGTCGTCGCGGCTCAGGTAGGTCCGGGCGTAGGCGATGATCAGAAGGCCGATGCCCAGGATCAACAGGGCAAAGAAAAAGCCCAGCCCGTCCAGCATCAATGTGAAGTTTAGACCAAGGGACGGCATCCAGTCGATCCGCGTCGCCACCACTTCGCCAGCCAGGACCGAGGGCAAATTGGATATCAAGCCGATGAAAGCGGCCAACGAGACCGTGAAGGTCACACCCGCAGTGGCGGTGCGACCCGCCGAGTTCATCAAACCGGGCAGAAGTGCCCCGAGGAAGGGCAAGGCAACGATAAAGAGGAGGGACACGCAGACTCCTGATTCATTCAATCTGCCAATCTGTACAACAGTGCACAGGATTCGCAACGGAGGAGGGGTGATCCGGCAGTATTGCGTAAGAGCTGCTCGTTTCTCAGATCCGCAAACCGCCAAAATCGACTGAAAAACGACCAATTTCTCCGCCGCAGCGAATGTATACGAACATCTCGGCCGGGCAGAGCAGCTGGGGCTGAACCAGGCCCGGTTCGTGTCGGCTTCGGTGTGGGAATGGCGTTGCTTGCGAGAGAGCGAACGGCAACAAAGCCCGCACAGCGGTCATTCCCCCCCCAAATGCTGCGGGATGCGCCAATGGCAGATCTGGTGAAGCTGTGGCGCGGCGGCTGACGCCATGGCCAAGGTCCGCCCTGGGCCGTCAATGACCACCCGCCCGGGCGCCGAAGACCTGTTCCCACAGCACTGCCGCAGGTCGACTCCGCGCCCTGACCTCATGTATGTGGGGCCTTGGAACATCGCCCATCATGCGGGAAATGTGATCTCAGGCCCCATGATGATGGATGATGCAAAGGACATGATGATGGACGGACGGAAGCAGACGGTGATCGGCGCGATGTGGCGTCAACAGATATGGGTCTACCCGTTGCTTGTCGCGGCGGGCATCGGGTTTGGGATGCTCAAAATCTCCGACTATCAGAAGACGGCCGCATTCCTGGACCACGGCGTCAAGGTGGTCGGTGAAGTCACCCATTTGCACGAGACCATAACGAACAAGCCAAATACCTACGATGTCGCCTACATCTTCGCCACCGAGGCCGATCCTCATACCCGTGGGGAGCAACGCGTCAGAGAACAGCTTTTCGACACCCTCAGCGACGGCGGCCCGATTGACGTCTGGTATCTGCCAGACGATCCCAAACAGAACGCGGTCGATTTAGGCCATCTTACCCGGTATTTCTGGCTCGCATTGTTTTGTTCGGCGGGGCTGATCTTTACCGGTCTTGTTGGCGGCTGGTTTACGGTCAAACGCGCCCGCGCGACTGTTCTCGCAAGTCAAGACGCCGATAGCTAACCCCAAGCGTCCGCCACACGAGCCAATCACCGTGGTCGGGCTGCTGTGACCGCCAGCAAGCCCGACCCCAAGACAGCGCCCAATTGACGACCAGCAGCAGATAGAGGCGCAGTCATGGCAAACGATATGCAAGACAACACGATGCGGCTCTCGCGGCAGCGTTTCAAACTACGGGTCTGGATGACGTCCCGACTCTGGGCCCAGGTCATGCTCGGGATGGTGCTGGGATTTGGTTTTGGCTTGTTATTAAGCGAACCCGCCGGTTTTGTTCCCCCCGACACGGCCGAGATCATCGGCCTTTGGCTGGCGCTGCCGGGGCGCATCTTCCTGGCCCTGATCGCCATGGTGCTGGTGCCGCTGATCTTTTCGTCGATTGTCGAAGGCCTCTCGGGGGCCGGGTCGGGCGAACAGCTGCGCTCGGTCGGGTTGCGGCTGGCCGCTTTCATCCTTGCGACCACCACGGTCTCCGCCATGATAGGTGTGGCGCTTGCTCAATGGTTGCGGCCCGGCGTGAGGCTCGCCGGAATTTCACAGGGGCCTTCCGCGTCAAGCGTGCCGTCCCAAACCGGTGACCTACCCGATTTGCCGACGCCGACCGCTCAGGTGTCTTTGCCGGACGTGATCGTCAAGATGTTGCCCGCCAACCCCACGGCCTCGATCGTGCAAGAGGACATGCTGGCCGTGGTCGTGCTGGCCCTGCTGGTGGGAGTCTCGGTCACCCAGGTCCAGCCCGAGCGCGCGCGGCCCTTCCTGGCCCTTATGGAGGCCCTGTTCGCGATCTCGATGAACATCGTGAAATGGGCCATGTTCCTGGCGCCTTTCGCGGTTTTCGGTCTGATGGCGCAACTGGTGATGCGCATGGGGTTCGAAACCATGTTGGGCATCTCCGGTTACGTTGGAACCGTGCTGCTGGGACTTGCTGTTCTGCTGTGCCTCTACCTGCTGCTGGCCTTTTCGACATCAAGCTCGTCAGCGGTGATGCCGGTGACCATCCAATCGGCGCGCGAGCTTGGCGTCTGCGCGCTGGCGATCCGTGCGCTACGTCGCTGATATAACCCCCGCATCTTCCAACTGCTCCCGATCGGGCAGATCTGCGAGCATGTCCAGACCGAAGGCGACCAGGAACTGCTCGGTGGTGACGAAGGTATAGGGCGCGCCGCGACGGGGTGACCTTGGCCCGGTCCCGATCAGGTTGCGCGCATGCAGCCGGCCGATCAGGTCGCGGCTGATCTCCTTGCCGAAGATGTCCTTCAGCTCGTCGCGTGTGATCGGCTGGTGGTAGGCAATGGCGGCCAACACCGCGACGTCGAATTCACCGAGGTCCAGCAACTGATCTCCGACATCCGCCGCTGCGCGGATCGCGGGCGCATAAGCGACCCGCGTCCGGAACATCCAGCCGTCAACGACCTTGGCAATCTCAAACGACCGCCCCTCGAGATCGGCGGCGAGGTCCTGGACCAGCAGGTCGACCGAGGCCCCCTGCCCCACCACCCGCGCCAGGTCCGCTCGCGGCACCGGCGCGGCCGAGGCAAACAGCACCGCCTCGATCCGCCGCATCCATTCGCGCCAGCGCAGCTCCTGCGGCA
>NZ_JARGNH010000039.1 GCF_029213205.1 Pseudooceanicola sp. | reverse complement strand
CAAAATCATGCGTGTGGGAATCCCCGCGATTCAGGTTTTTGGCGGGACGCTTTAACGGGCCAGGGCGGCGGCGCTGCGGGCGAGGGCGGTGATCGCCGCCCAGTCCTCGGCGGCGATCAGATCCTCGGGGCAGACCCAGGAGCCGCCGACGCAGAGCGTGTTGCTCAGGGCCAGGTAGTCGGGCGCATTGCCCGGGGTGACGCCGCCGGTGGGGCAAAAGCGGATCTGCGGGATCGGCGCGCCGATGGCTTTCAGCGCCTTGACGCCGCCCGCCGCCTCGGCGGGAAAGAATTTCTGCACCCGGTAGCCGCGTTCCAGCAACCGCATCGCTTCGCTTGCGGTGGCGGCACCGGGGAGGGTGGGCAGGTCGGCGGCCTCGACCGCGTCGAGCAACAGGTCGGTCGCACCGGGAGAGACGCCAAAGCGCGCCCCCGCCGCGACCGCGTCGCGCACATTCGCCGGGGTCAGCAGGGTGCCGACGCCGACATGGCCGCCGGGAACCTTGGCCATTTCGGCAATCGCGCCAAGGGCGGTGTCGCTGCGCAGGGTCACCTCAAGCACCGGTAAGCCACCGGCGATCAGCGCCGTGGCCAGCGGCCGGGCATGGGCCAGATTGTGCAGCGTGATCACCGGGATCACCGGGGCGAGGCGGCAGAGCGCCTCGGTCTTGTCGCTGGCGTCTTCTGGGGTCATGGCAGGGCTTTCTGGCTGGGCCGGTCAGACGACGTTCGAGGCACCGGTCGCGGCGGTTCCGGCATGGCGGCGGAAGCTTTCGAACAACTCGCGCCCGATGCCATGGGCATTGGCGGAAAGGTCGGGCTGCGCCGGGGCGCGGTCATCCAGCGCGGCGGCGGTAGAGAGGGTGCCGGCACTGGCGTCGACGCGCACGATGTCGCCGTCCCGCAGCCGCGCCAGCGGCCCGCCATCCAGCGCCTCGGGCGTGACATGCAACACCGAGGGCACCTTGCCCGAAGCGCCCGACAGCCGCCCGTCGGTGACCAGCGCCACCCGATAGCCGCGATCGAGCAGCACCGACAGCGTCGGCATCAGGTTGTGCAATTCCGGCATCCCATTGGCGCGCGGCCCCTGAAACCGGACCACAACCACCGTGTCCTGGTTGAGCTCACCGGCGCGAAACGCGGTCTTGACCGCCTCCTGATCGTGAAAGATCCGCACCGGCGCCTCGATCACATGCAGATCGGGATTGACCGCTGAAACCTTCATGATCCCATCGCCAAGCGTGCCGCGCAGCCGTTTCAACCCGCCGCTGGCCTGGAACGGATTGCTGGCCGGGCGCAGGATCTTGTCATTCAGGCTCTGCGACGCGCCGGGCCGGTAGCTGACCGCGCCGGCTTCGACAAAGGGTTCCTGAGTGTAGCGCCGCAGGCCATCGCCGGCCACGGTCTTGACCTCGTCATGCAAGAGCCCGGCGTCGAGCAATTCGCCGATCAGAAAGCCGAGCCCGCCGGCGGCATGGAAATGGTTCACATCCGCCAGCCCGTTAGGATAGACCTTGGCCATCTGCGGCGTCGCCTGGCTGATCTCGTCGAAATCCTCGGTCGCCAGGTGAATGCCCGCGGCGCGGGCCATGGCGGGCAGGTGCAGCACCAGATTGGTCGACCCACCGGTGGCCATCAGCCCGACGATGCCGTTCACAAAGGCACGCTCATCGAGGATCTCGCCCGCCGGAATATACTCATTGCCAAGCGCGGTGATCTCCAGCGCCCGCTGGGTGCCCGCCACCGTCAGCGCTTCGCGCAGCGGTGTGTTCGGGTTGACGAAACTGGCGCCGGGCAGGTGCAGCCCCATGAATTCCATCAGCATCTGGTTGGAATTGGCGGTGCCGTAAAAGGTGCAGGTGCCGGGGCCGTGGTAAGAGGCCATCTCGGCCGCCATCAATTCCTCGCGGCTGGCCTCGCCAGCGGCAAATTGTTGACGCACCTTGGATTTCTCGGCGTTCGGCAGGCCCGAGGGCATCGGCCCGGCGGGCAGGAACAGCGCCGGGACATGGCCAAAGGTGGCGGCGGCGATCACCAGCCCCGGCACGATCTTGTCACAGACCCCGAGGAACAGCGCCGCGTCATAGCAATTATGCGACAGGGCGATGCCGGCGGCCATGGCAATGACATCGCGGGAAAACAGCGACAGCTCCATCCCCGGTTCGCCCTGGGTGACGCCGTCGCACATTGCCGGAACCCCGCCCGCGACCTGCGCTGTGGCGCCCGCCGCGCGGGCCGCCTCACGGATCACTGCCGGAAAGGTTTCAAACGGCTGATGCGCCGACAGCATGTCATTATAGGCGGTGACGATGCCGATATTTGGCGCCCGTCCAGCGGCGAGGCTGGCCTTGTCGGCGCCCATCGCCGCATAGGCATGGGCCTGGCTGCCACAGGTCAGATGGGCGCGCACCGGCCCGGCCTCGCCAGCGCGGCGGATCCGGTCGAGATAGACCTCGCGCTGTGGACGAGAACGCTCACGGATCCGGTCGGTGACTGCGGCGATCGTGGCGTTGAGCGGCATGAGGCATCTCCTGTTCCTGGGGCCACCCTAGCAGCGGCCATTTGCGGGAACAATGTGGGTTGCGGCGGCATGCGGGGCCGAGCAGTCGATTTCAATAACATTGGATTTGTTGCTCGCAGATCAAGCCCTGCCGCGATTGTCGCCCAGGATGAACCGGGCATAGCCGGTGGCGGGCAGGGGCAGGATGACACTGAAACGCGCAGGACTTCCGAGCGCCGCAACGGGCCGGGGCCAGCGCATTGCAGCGGCGCTGATGCCCTGAACCGCCGGGCCGGGTCACCGGCACGGCGCGGGGCCGCAACAGCGCCCCTTTCCGGCCCAGTCAAACCCGGTTAGGAGAGGGCATGACCCAACCCTCCCTGCCGATCATCCGCATGAAACCGAAATCCAACGCCCGTGCCATCCGGTTCGGGGCGCCCTGGCTTTTCGACAACGAAGTGGTCACCGACCGCCGCACCCAGGCTTTGGCGCCGGGCAGCATCGCCGTCCTCGAGGACGCAGACCGCGCGCCGCTGGCGCTGGTCGGGGTCAATCCGAAATCGCGGATTTTCGCCCGGGTGCTGGACCGCGCTGATGCCAACCCGCCAGACCAACCCTGGTTCGCTGCCCGGATCGCCCGGGCGCTGGCGCTGCGCGAGGTGCTTTACGACGCGCCGTTCTACCGGCTGATCCATGCCGAGGCGGACGGGCTGCCCGGCGTGGTGATCGATCGTTTCGGCGACACCTGCGTGGTGCAACCCAATGCCGCCTGGGCCGAGCGGCTGCTGGATCCGCTGGTGGCGGCGCTGATCGAGGTCACCGGGGTTGCGCACGTGCTGAAAAGCGCCAGTGGCCGGGCAAGGGCGCTGGAGGGGCTCGACGATATTGACGCGGTTCTGGCCGGGTCGGCACCCGCCGCGCCGCTGCCGGTGCCAATGAATGGCGCCACCTATATGGCGGATCTGACCGGTGGCCAGAAAACCGGGCTGTTCTATGACCAGCGTCCGAACCAGGCCTTTGCCCAGCGGCTGGCGGCGGGGATCGGCAGTGGGGCGCGGGTGCTTGATCTGTTTTCCCATGTCGGCGGCTTTTCCCTGGCCTGTCTGGCGGGCGGTGCCGGCACGGCGCTGGCGGTGGACGGATCGCAACCGGCGCTGGACCTGGCGCGCGCCGGGGCCGACGCAAGTGGCGTTGCCGACCGGTTCGGCACGCGCAAGGGCGATGGATTCGAAGTGCTGTCGGCGCTGGCCGCCGAGGGCGAAAAATTTGACGTGGTGATCTGTGACCCGCCTGCCTTTGCCCCATCGAAACAAGCGCTTGAGGCTGGGCTCAGGGCCTATGAGCGGGTGGCACGGCTGGCCGCGCATCTGGTCGATGACGGCGGGTATCTGGGCCTCTGTTCCTGTTCCCATGCGGTCGATCTGACCCGGTTCCGTCAGGCCTGCCTGCGCGGCATCGGCCGGGCTGGGCGGCAAGGGCAGTTGATCCACACGGGTTTTGCCGGGCCGGATCATCCCTTGCATCCGCATCTGGCGGAATCGGGCTATCTCAAGGCGCTGTTCTTTCGGCTATGAGGGCGGTTCTTGACGCCTGTGTGCTCTATCCCACGGTGATGCGCGAAATGCTGCTGGGGGTGGCGGGGCAGGGGCTGTTCACCCCGCTCTGGTCGCCGCGGTTGCTTGAAGAATGGGCGCGGGCGGCGGCCAAGGCCGGGCCGCTGGTCGAGGCGCAGGCACGCGGTGAAATCGCCCTGACCCGCGCCGCCTGGCCGGAGGCCGAAATCATCCTGCCCGCCGAGGCCGAGCGCCGGTTCTGGCTGCCCGATCCGGCGGATGTCCATGTTCTGGCGGCGGCGGTGCGCGGCTCGGCCGATGCCATCGTCACCATGAACGCCCGCGATTTTCCGCGCAATATCCTGGCCGAAGAGGGGCTGTCGCGCGCCGATCCGGATAGCTTCCTGCTCGGCTTTCATGCCGCCTCGCCGGAATTGGTGGGCGCGGTCGCTGACAGGGTTCTGGCGACGGCGCAGCAGATGTCGGGTGAGGAATGGACGATCCGGAAATTGCTGCGCAAGGCGCGGCTGCCCCGGCTTGGCAAGGCGCTGGAACGCGGCTGATGTCGCTTTCCCGCCCGAAAGGACGCAATTGACTGCCGTCCGGCCCGTGCGACTCGCTATGACATGGAAAATGGTCGGGAATTGCCGGGGCAGGCCGTGCCGGATTCGGGACAAGTGGGGATCGCTATGGATGATGCAGGCGCGCGCAAACGGACCCGGGGCGGCGGCGGTGCGGCGCGGCGGGCGGAACGCACCAGCCTGCGGGTCGACACCGCACGCTTCATCACCCGCAATATCCCCAATCTCGAATTTCTGAACGACGAAGCGCTGGCGATCATCGAAGCCAATGCCGATCTGGTGCTGGAAGAGATCGGGGTGAATTTCGTCAACAACCCCGTCGCGCTGGACCGCTGGCGCGCCGCCGGGGCCGATGTTCGGGGCGACCGGGTGCGGTTGCCGCGCGGGCTGGCCCGCACACTCTGCGCGACGGCGCCGGCCACCTTTACCCAACATGCCCGCACCCCCGAGCGTTCGGTCGAGATTGGCGGGCGCAACCTGGTGCTGGCGCCGGTCTACGGCCCGCCCTTCGTGCGCGAGGGCACCACGCGCCGCTATGCGACGATGGCCGATTTCGAGAAATTCGTGAAGCTGGGCCAGATGTCGAAATGGCTGCACCATTCCGGCGGCACGGTTTGCGAACCCACCGATGTGCCGGTGAACAAGCGCCATTTCGACATGCTGATGGCGCATATGACCCTGTCTGACAAACCCTTTATGGGATCGGTCACCGAACCGTCGCGGGCCGTGGATTCGGTCGAGATGTGCAAGATCCTGTTCGGTGCGGATTTCGTCGATCAGAACGCGGTGATGACCTCACTGATCAACATCAACTCGCCGCTGACCTTTGACGACACGATGATGGGCGCGCTCGAGGTCTATGCCGCCAACAATCAGGCGACGATCATTTCGCCGTTCATTGTCGGCGGCGCAATGGCGCCGGTGTCGGTGATCGGCACCCTGACCCAGGTGTTGGCCGAGGTGATGGCCGGGGTCGCCTATTCGCAATTGGTGCGCCAGGGCGCGCCGGTGATCTTTGGTGCCTTTGTCACCTCGATCGACATGAATTCCGGGGCGCCAACCTTTGGCACGCCGGAGGCATCGCAGATCCTCTACGGTGCCGGGCAACTGGCGCGGCGGCTGGGCTTGCCGTTCCGCTCGGGTGGCGGGCTCTGCGGGTCGAAACTGCCGGATGCGCAGGCGGCGTACGAGACCGCCAACACCCTGAACGCGGCGCTTCTGGGCGGGGTCAATTTCATGCTGCACGCCTGCGGCTGGCTGGAGGGCGGGCTGGTCGCCTCGTTCGAGAAATTCGTGATCGACGCCGATCAGCTGGGCGCGTTGCACAAGCTGGCCGAAGGCGTGGCGCTGGACGAAAACGCCCAGGCGCTGGACGCGCTGCGCGAGGTCGGGCCGGGTGGGCATTTCCTGGGCTGTGCGCATACCCAGGCGAATTACAAAACCGCGTTCTGGCGCAGCGAAGTGTTCGATTACAAACCGTTTGAGACCTGGGACGAAGAAGGCGCCCGCGACACCCAGGCGCTGGCCGCTGCCCGGGTCGAGCGGCTGTTGGACAATTACCAGAAACCGCCGCTGGACCCGGCCATCGCCGAGGCGTTGCAGGCCTATGTCGCCCGCCGCAAGGCCGAGATGCCCGACGCGTTTCACTGAGCCTTCAAGCCTCGGCCCGACCGGCATCCGCGCCGGGCTGCCGCGACAGGGCCAGCAGTCGCGCCTCGCCGAGGATCGCGATCATCACCTCGACATGGGCGGTCACCGCATAGGCGGCGTCATCGGCGCGGCGATTGTCGTTATGCTGCGCCTCGATCTCCATCAATTGCTGCAGCGCCTCGCCCGAGCGCGGCAATCGGGCCAGGCCAAAGAACCGGCGCAGATGCCGGTCCCGGCGATAGTGGTCGGCGCCGATCCGGGCCGCGGTTATTAACACATTCGGGCGGCGCAGCGTGGCCAGTCGCGTCAGGATATCTTGCATAGTGATGCCTCACGATCTGTGGTGGTTCCCGTTTTGCGGGCTACCAATGATCGTTGCACAGCCTTGGCGGGTGTTGCGTCAGCGGCGGAGTGGCGCGCGATGCGCTTACAATTGTTTATGAATTGGTAACGATATTGGCCTCCACGATTAACCTTTAACCTTTGATCAACACATGCGGACCAACGTCTTGGCACCTCTTCGGGACGATACAAGCGGCCGGTCAACGGCCAGGGAAAAGATGAATGGCTGAGCCGGGAAAACCTACGGCGCAGCTGAGTCCCGGGATGGTTCCGTCCTGGGTGCCAGAAGCCGCAATTCGTTACCTCGCTCACACTGAGGACGGCCATTCGATCCGCGCTCTGGCGCGGCTTGGCGGCTGTCATGCCTCGACCGTTCTGCGTCAGATCCGGCGGGTCGAAAACCGGCGTGACGATGTTCTGGTGGACGAGGCATTGCGCGGTCTTGGTCGCCTGGTGGCGGAGACGGACGTTGACCCGAAACAGCAGGAGGCTGACACCATGACGATCCAGCATCAATTTGACACCGACATTCTGCCGGATGCCGCGACTCTGCGGCGCGAGGCGCGGCGGATTCTGCGGCGGATGTGTGAACCGGGCGCGGTTCTGGCCGTGGCCGTCGATATGGAAAAGGCGGTTGTGGTGCGCGATGCGCCGGGCGGGACCAGCGACGACCGGCTGGCGGTTCTGGATCGGGCGGTGGCCCAGGCGATGGCGCTGAAAGACTGGATCGCCTGCGCGGCGCCGGGACGGGTGTCGCGCTATACGATCACCAGCGCCGGGCGCAGTGCGCTGAACCGCCTGCTGGTGGCGACGCCTGCAGGGGCCGCGCCCGAGGCCGGTCTGGCCGAGGCGGCCAGCGGCTTTGTCCATATCGACGAGGCGCGGGGCGGGGCGCGGACCGCGCCAGGGCCAGACGGGGCCGGATGCGGATGAGGGCAAGGCTCAGCGCCGCAGCCGCTACAGCCCGCCGGACAGTCCGGTGGCGATGCTGGCGCGGCGGCGCCGCAGCGATGGCTCGCCATTCCTCGACGAGGCGATGGTCAGCGCGGCGACCCGGTTGGCCGAGGATTTCGAGCTGGCGCAGATGGGGCCACAGACCACCCAGAACTGGGACCGGTTTCTGACCAGCGGCACCAGCCCGGCGGTGTCAGGCGACACCGGCCCGCTGCGTGGTGGCGCTGCGGCGCGGGCGCGGGTGGCCGCGGCGCTGCGCGATCTCGGCCCCGGTTTGGGCGATGTCGCGCTGCGCTGCTGTTGTTATCAGCAAGGACTTGAAACCGCTGAGAAAAAGATGGGTTGGTCGGCCCGGTCCGGAAAGATCGTGCTGCGCATCGCGTTGCAACGGTTGCGGCTGCATTACGACCAGCAGGGACCGGAAGGTGGGTTGATCGGGTAGCGCTCAGCCGCCGACCACCCAGCCCACGAAAAACGCAACCCCGGCACAGACCGCGCCCACCAGCACGGTCTCGCCAACCGCGCGCAGCACCTTTTCCTCGGTTGCATTGCCGCGCAACAGCCCCAAGGCGGTCAGCGCGGCGAAGGTGGCAAACAGCGACCAGCGAAAGGTTGTCTCGGTCGGGTCCATCAGGAAATAGGGGATCAGCGGCACCGATCCGAACACCAGAAAGCTGCTGAAGGTGAACAGGCCATTGATCGCCGGATTTTCCTCGGCCGGGTCCTGCATGCCGAATTCATAGGTCATCATCAGATCGGCCATCATCTCGGGATGGCGCAGCAGGATATCGGTAACGGCATCGGCCTCACCCGGCGGCAGGCCGCGTTGGCAAAGGATGGTGAACAGCTCTTCGCGCTCCTGCTCGGGATTGTCGACGATTTCGCGCATCTCCATGGCGCGGCGGGAAAAATAGAGGTCGTGTTCGGAGCGCGCCGAGAGGAATTCACCCAGGCCCATCGACACCCCGTCGGCAAACAGGTTGGCCAGTCCGAACACCAGCACCGCCAGCCCGCCGATCTGCGCCACGCCCTCGGCGGCGGCCCCGGCAAAGCCGGCGACGATGGCAAAGGTGGTGACGATGCCGTCATTGCCGCCATAGACGATCTGGCGCAGGAATTCCTGCACCCGGCCCAGCGAATGCGCCTCACGCCGGTGGGCGTTCCAATCCATGCTCATACTCTGCCTCGCTGCGGTATCGCGAGAGCATACCCCGGTCCGAGCCGGGCGCAATGCACGTTTCGACCCTGGCTGTCGGCACCGCGACTCCGTCGCCATTGCCGCAATGGCCTAATCCGGCATAGGCTGGGGTATTGATCGCAATGATTTCAGGTTTCAGATGATGCGCATTCTTCTCGCCATGGCGATGATCGCCCTCACCGCGCCGCTGGCAACGGCCCAACAGGTCAATGTCGCCGGTCGCTGGTATTGCACGGTGAACGCTCGCTCGAACCAGCCCGATGGCAATTACGGCCTTGAGGCCGAGATCCAGGTGAGCCCGAATGGCACCCTGCAGGGCCGGGGCAATGTGTTCTTTCCCAACCTCAGGAATTCGGTTCAACCGTTTCAGGGGCCGGGCGACTGGACGATCCTGCCGCCGGAACCGGGGCTGAGCGCCCTGGTCAAGTTCCGGGTCCACACCAACACCCATGGCATCGTGGTCTGGTTTGCCCGCCCGACCGGGCCGGGGCAGATGTATAACCGGTTCACCCCGCCGCCGCAGAACGGCAGGCAGGTCGATATCGAAACCCAATGCGGCAAGACCGGTTGACGGGACCGGGCAGCGGACCGCTGCGACGGGCCAAGCCATGCGCGGCAAGCATTGCGGTTGCGTGTGATTTTCCGCTGACCCGCCCTTCGTCCTGTGCTAGACGGCGGAAAACAGTGGAATTGATGTCATGCGTGATCTGAAAATCCCCGACCAGCGGCACCCGGAAAAGGCGCATCGCCCCGACAATGCCCAGCCGAAGAAACCGGATTGGATCCGGGTCAAGGCACCGACATCAAAGGGCTATTTCGAAACCCGCAAGATCATGCGTGACAACAAGCTGGTGACGGTCTGTGAAGAGGCCGGTTGCCCGAATGCCGGCGAATGCTGGGGGCAGGGCCACGCCACCATGATGATCATGGGCGATGTCTGCACCCGCGCCTGCAGCTTTTGCAACATCGCCACCGGCAAACCGCTGACCGAGCTTGACGCGTTCGAGCCGGGGCGGGTGGCGCTTGCGGTTGAAAAGCTGGGGCTGAAACATGTGGTGGTGACCTCGGTAGACCGCGATGACCTTACCGATGGTGGGGCCGCGCATTTCGCCCAGACGATCCGGGCGATCCGGCATCGCTCACCCGACACCACGATCGAGATTCTGACGCCGGACTTCCTCAAGTGCGCGCCAGACGTGCTTGAAACCGTGGTCGAAGCGCGCCCTGACGTGTTCAATCACAATCTGGAGACGGTGCCCGGCCTCTATCCCGAGGTCCGCCCCGGCGCGCGCTATTTCCATTCGCTGCGGCTGTTGCAACGGGTGAAAGAACTGGATCCGGCGATGTTCACCAAATCCGGCATCATGGTCGGCCTCGGCGAGGATCGGCAGGGCGTGTTGCAGGTGATGGACGACATGCGCGCCGCCGATATCGATTTCCTGACCATCGGCCAGTATCTGCAACCGACACCGAAACACCATGCGGTGGCCCGGTTCGTGCATCCGGATGAATTCAAGGCCTATGAACAGGCCGCCTATGGCAAGGGCTTCCTGATGGTCTCGGCCACGCCCTTGACCCGGTCGAGCTATCACGCAGGTGACGATTTTACCCGGCTGCGGCGGAACCGGATCGAGCGTCTGGGCCGCGCCTGATCGCGGTCCTGGTGCCGCCCCGCGCGCCTGCTCAGCGGGTCAACACCAGCGCCCCGTTCTCGATCTCGATCCGCGAGAAGTTTTGCAGATAGGACATCCCCAGAAGCGAAGCGGGCATCTTGCCTTCTGAGACGAAAGCCCTGAAATTCTTGTCGCTTACCGGGCCAAGTTCAATCGTTTTCAACCGCACCGGCGCGATCCGCACGGTTCCATTGGCGGTGGCGGCGCGACCAAAATAGGCCAGCCCGTCCAGGTCGATCCCCGCCGCGGCGGCATCGTCATGGCTCAGCACCAGATCGGTGGCGCCGGTGTCGACGATCATCCGGATCGCGGTGCCGTTGACGCTGACCGTCAGGTAATAATGGCCATCACGGGCGCGCGGCACCTCGATCACCCCTTGCTCGACACGTTGAAACGGCACCAGCGTATGGCGGATATCGCCCCAGAGCCCGATGGCCGCGACGACACCGACAAAGATCAGCACCCAGAGCGCCGCATGTTGCATCATCGTGCCGATCCGGCCGCGATAGCGCACGATGGCATAGCCGCCGATGGCGCAGGCCAGAATCCCGAGATAGGCCATTTGCCCGATTGCGTTCGTGTTCATCGTGTCACCCCCAGCTTAGGGATATAGGAAGGTTGGGGCGCGGTGACGAGGGGGTCAGCTGCCCAGGCCAAAGGCGCTGAGCCCGTCGAGGACGAATTGCACCGAGAGCGCGGCCAGCAGCATCCCCAGGATCCGGGTGACCACATTGATCCCGGTGCGCCCCAGCAGCCGCTCCAGCAGCGTCGCGGTCAGGAACAGCGCAAACACCAGCGCCAGAACCAATGCCGCAACCCCGATGATCGCCAGAGATCCGGTGACGCCCGTGGCCTGACCGGCCAGCAGAATGACGGTGGCAATGGCGCCCGGTCCCGCAATCAGCGGAATCGCCAGCGGAAACACCGAAGGATCGGGGCGGTCGTCCTCATCCGCCTGGCCTTCGCGCCGCTTGCTGCGGCGTTCAAACAGCATGTCGAGCGCGGTCAGAAACAGCAGGATGCCGCCGGCGATGCGAAAGGCCGACATCGAAATGCCGACAAAGCCCAGCACCGCCGCGCCGAAAAAGGTGAACAGCGCCAAGATCCCGAGCGCCACCAGACAGGCGCGCGCGGCGATGCCACGGCGGCGCGACTGGCTGTCGCCCTGGGTCAGTGCCGCGAACAGCGGGGTCATCCCGATCGGATCGATGATCACGAACAGGGTGACAAAGGCGGTGATGAGGAAGGCAATATCCATGGCTTAAGTAGGATCACGAAGCGCGATCAAAGAAAAGGGGGCGCCGGGCTAGGGGGTCTCGGCGGTTTCCAGCTTCTCAAGTGCGGCCATCCACAACGCCTCGGCCTTTTCCAGGGCGCCGCGCAATTCGGCGTATTTGCGGTTCCAGACCTCAAGCTCACCAGCCTTGCCGGCTTCATAGAGCGCCGGATCGGCCAACTTTTTCGACAGCTTGTCGCCCATCTCGTTCAGCTTGCTCACCCGTTCTTCGCATCTGCGCACCTCGCTGCGCCGCGCCAGGATGGTTTCGCGCGAGGCCCGTTTTGGTTTTTCTTTCGTCTTTTCAGGCTTCTCCGGCTTGCTGTTGGCCCCCAGCAGCATCTCGCGATATTCCTCCAGATCGCCGTCATAGGGCGCCACCCGGCCATCCTTGACCAGCCACAGCCGGTCCGCGACCAGGCTCAGCAGATGCATGTCGTGGCTGACCAGGATCACCGCACCGGAATAGGCGGTCAGCGCTTCGACCAGCGCTTCGCGACTTTCGATATCCAGGTGGTTGGTCGGTTCATCGAGGATCAGCAGATGCGGCGAGTCAATGGTGGCCAGCAGCAGCGACAGCCGCGCCTTTTGCCCACCCGACAGCCGCCCGACCTCGGTTTCCGCCTGTTCCGCCCCGAGGCCGAATCCGGCCAGCCGCGCCCGCAACCGGGCCTGCATTTCAGCCGGGCGCAGGCGCTGGATATGCTGCAACGGGGTTTCGTCGATATGCAGCTCGTCCACCTGATGCTGGGCGAAAAAGCCGATCCGCAACTTGTTGCTCCGCACCATCCGCCCCTCGGACAGCGGCAGCCGGTCCGACAGCATTTTGGACAGGGTCGATTTGCCCTCGCCATTGCGGCCCAGCAGGGCGATCCGGTCATCCTGGTCGATGCGCAGGTTCATCTTTTGCAGTACAATGGTCTCGCCGTAGCCGGTGGCGCCGTTTTCGACCGAGATGATCGGCGGCGACAGCTCTTCGGGCTCGGGGAAGGTAAAGACCGTGCGCGCCGCATCCTCGGGCAGGGTGATCTTTTCCATCTTGTCGAGCATCTTGACCCGCGACTGCGCCTGTTTGGCCTTGCTCGCCTTGGCCTTGAATCGGTCGACAAAGCTTTGCAGATGGGCGCGGCGGGCGTCCTGCTTTTTCGCCTGGGCGCTCAGCTGCGCGCGCTGTTCGGCACGTTGACGGGCAAATTGATCGTAAGGGCCGGCATAGAGGGTCAGCTTCTTGCCCTCCAGATGCAGGATGTGATCGACCGCGCGGTTCAACAACCCGCGGTCGTGGCTGATGATGATCACCGTATGCGGATAGCGCGCCAAGTAGCTTTCCAGCCACAGCGCACCCTCAAGGTCGAGGTAGTTTGTCGGTTCGTCCAGCAGCAGCAGGTCAGGGGCGGAAAACAGCACCGCCGCCAGCGCGACCCGCATCCGCCAACCGCCGGAAAACGCCGAACAGGGCATCCGCTGTTCGGTATCGGTAAAGCCGAGCCCTTTGAGAATCGCGCTGGCGCGGCCCTCGGCCGACCAGGCGTCGATATCGGCCAGCCGTGTCTGGATATCGGCGATCCGCGCCGGGTCGCTGGCGGTGTCGGCTTCGGCCAACAGCGCGGCGCGTTCGGTGTCTGCGGCCATCACCGTGTCGAGCAGCGACACCTCATTGCCGGGCACCTCTTGCGAGACACCGCCGATACGGGCGCGCGGCGGCAGGGTGATCTGACCGGTTTCCAGCACCAGATCGCCACGGATCAGGTGGAACAGCGTGGTCTTGCCCGCACCGTTGCGCCCGACGATGCCCACCTTGTGGCCGTCGGGGATGGTGGCAGAGGCATGGTCGATCAGGGTTCGCCCGGCGACCGCATAAGATATGTCGGATATACGCAGCATGGGCGGCGGGGTAACAGAGCGCGCGCGGCGACGCCATAGCCAGAATTGCGGCTCTTGCGGCATCTGGCCGAGGGCAGAGGGGGCTGTCTGCCCCCACCACGCCTGCGGCGTGCTCCCCCCGAGGATATTTGTGACCAGAGGAAGCCCGGGCGGCGGTGAACAGCGCAGACCGGCGGCGTTGAAGAGGGTGATACCGGCGGGCGGATACCGCTTTTCAAAACCGGGGGGTCGTGTTAGGCGGACGGCGGATTTTCACGGGGGCCGGATTGGCGCCCGTCATCGAAAAAGGGACCAACATGGCCATCGAACGCACGCTTTCCATCATCAAACCCGACGCCACCCGCCGCAACCTGACCGGCAAGATCAATGCCAAGTTCGAGGATGCCGGCCTGCGGATCGTGGCGCAGAAACGCATTCAGCTGACCCCGGCCCAGGCTGGCAAATTCTATGAGGTGCACAAGGATCGCCCGTTCTACGGCGAGCTGTGCGAGTTCATGGCGTCGGGCCCGGTGGTGGTGCAGGTGCTGCAAGGCGAAGGCGCGATTGCCAAGAATCGCGACGTGATGGGCGCCACCAACCCTGCCGATGCGGCAGCGGGCACGGTGCGCGCGGATTTCGCGGAATCGGTCGGCGAAAACTCGGTCCACGGATCGGACGCGCCGGACACCGCCGCGGCTGAAATCGCCTATTTCTTCTCGGGGCTTGAACTGGTCGGCTAAACGCCACCAAAGCGCCGGAAATTAGGGCCGTCCGCAATTTGCGGGCGGTCTTTTCATGCTGCGGGGCGCTCGGTAGGCGACCGGGCTGGCGCGTTCAGATCGACGCCCAGTCGCGAAACTGGATCGGTGGGTTCGGCTGCGGAGAGTCCTGCGCGGGTTCGGGGGCATTGGGTTTCGGGTTCTGCATCTGGTTACCTGTTTTTTTCATTTTGCTCGAATGGTCATAAAACCACGGCAATCGGGCGGGTTTGCGGCGATGTCTGGGGTCTTCCATGGCCGCCGTACCGCGGGTCGGGCCACCAACGCCACATCCGTAACCGGCGCTTGCCATGCCGGGTCGGCGAACTTAACGTCCGGCAAGCAAGTACATTTGGGACAATCGGAGGAGACCCGGCGATGACTTATGAATTCTGCAAAGTGGATCGGGATGGGCCGATCCTGATCGTCACCATGAACCGTCCCGAGGTCTATAACGCCTGCCATGCGCCGATGCATGTCGAGATGGCGCAGATCTGGGACGATTTCGCCGCTGATCACGACCTCTGGGTGGCGGTTCTGACCGGCGCCGGGGACAAGGCGTTTTCGGCCGGCAATGATCTGAAATACACCGCCAAAGGTGGCAAGGGTAATCCATCGCCAACCGGATTTGCCGGGCTGTCGATGCGCTTTGACCTAGAGAAACCGATTGTCGCCGCGGTGAACGGCTTTGCCATGGGCGGCGGCTTCGAAACGGCACTGTCCTGCGACATCATTCTTGCCGCCGACACCGCGAAATTCGCACTGCCCGAGGTTCGGGTCGGGCTGTTCGCAGGGGCGGGCGGGGTGCAGCGGCTCAGCCGTCAGATCGGGCGCAAACCGGCGGTCGAGATGATGCTGACAGGCCGGTCGGTCGGCGCGGCCGAGGGCCAGGCGCTGGGATTCGTGAATGAGGTGGTGCCGCAGGCGAAGCTGATGGAACGGGCGCTGGAAAAGGCGCGCGAGCTGACCACCGTGTCGCCGTCGTCGGTGCGCGCCACCAAACGGGTGCTGAACGCGATGGATGATCTCGAAAACCTGCGCTCCAGCCTCAATTTCAGCCGTCAGGTGTCGATGGACCTGCGCCAGACCGAGGATTTCCGCGAAGGCGTCACCGCCTTTGTCGAAAAGCGCAAACCACAGTGGAAAAACGGCTGAGCCACCACACGGGTGAGTGAATTATGCAGAATTGTCTGATCGCGGGTGCTTCGGCTCCCGCGATCAGGGCACTGACGGGTTTTGGGTAAAATGGCGCGCGCCGGTCGGCGGGGACTGACCCAAAGTCCGACAGGAAGGCATGTGGGCTAATATTTATTGGCGGCTCCATATCGTCATGGAGCGGCGGTGTTGGGCCGCAGCCTATGACTCGGCGTCTACTCTGCCAACGTGATGGGCCGGGCGATTGAGGTGCCCCTAGCTTTGTAGACGGTTTGCTTGGTAATTTTGCAACCAAGGGGAGACCGATATGAGCAAGGGAATTCGATTTACAGACGAGTTTAAGCAGGACGCTGTTGCGCAGGATGTTGAGCGTGGTTACGCGGTCAGTGAAGTGGCCGAGCGGTTAGGTGTCAGTAGTAAGTCGCTGTACACTTGGAAGGCGCAGTTTGCGAGGTCGCCAAGCGTCAGATCAGAGGTGGCGGATCAAGCTGCAGAGATCAAACGGTTGAAGCGTGAGTTGGCCCGCGTGACCGAGGAACGCACTATTCCAAAAAAAGACGACCGCATACTTCGCGCGCGAGTCTCAGTGAGGTATGCGTTTATAGAGGCTCACCGTGCGGAGTTTTTGGTGCGCTCGATGCGCCGCGTATTGATGGTTCATTTCAGTGGGGTCTATGCATGGCTTAAGGAACCGGTAAGCCAGCGTGCGCTTGAAGATGCACGTCAGACGGATCTGATCCAACAGGCGTGGACCGATAGCAGGCGTGGACCGATAGCGGTAAGGTCTATGGATATCGTAAGCTGACTGATGATCTGCGCGATGCTGGCGAGACCTGTTCCGAGAACCGTGTGGCACGTTTGGCCAGTCTTGCAGGCATCACGGGCCCAGATTGGTTACAAACGCCGCCCTGGTCGATATGGTGGAAAGCCTTCTGTTGTAGCTGACAACACCTTGGATCGCCAATTCGAAGTCGATGCGCCCGATACGATATGGGTGACGTACATCAAGACGCACGAGGGCTGGTCATATCTGGCCGTTGTGATTGATCTGTTCTCAAGGCGCGTGGTCGGATGGTCGATGCAGTCCGCATGACATCAGACCTGGCACTTCAAACGTTACTGAGTGCTGTTTGGCGGCGCAAACCAAAGCACAGAGTCATGATCCATTCCGATCAAGGCTCACAGGGTAATCCCCCCATTTTTAGCGGGGTGCCTTCGTAGAACTTACGCGGCCATTTT
>NZ_JARGNH010000038.1 GCF_029213205.1 Pseudooceanicola sp. | reverse complement strand
TCTCGTTCAGCGACTTGCGGCCGAAGTTCGGGGTGCGCAGCATCTCGGCTTCGGTTTTTTGGATCAAATCGCCAATATAAACGATGTTGTCGTTCTTCAGGCAGTTGGCCGAGCGCACCGACAATTCCAACTCGTCGACTTTCTTCAGCAACAGCGGGTTGAACTCCAGGCCGTCGTCATCGTCCTGACGGTTGGCCGATTCCGGTTCGTCGAAATTGACAAAGATCGACAGCTGATCCTGCAGGATCCGCGCGGCAAAGGCGACCGCGTCATCCGGGGTCAGCGAGCCGTCGGTTTCCACCTTCATGGTCAGCTTGTCGTAATCCAGAACCTGGCCCTCACGGGTCGGCTGCACGTCATAGGACACCCGTTTGATCGGCGAATAGATCGCATCGATCGGGATCAGGCCGATCGGCGCATCCTCGGGCCGGTTCTTGTCGGCGGCGACATAGCCTTTGCCGGAATTGACGGTCAGCTCCATGAACAGATCGGCGCCCTCGTCGAGGTGGCAGACCACATGGTCCTTGTTCAGGATTTCGATCCCGGCAGTTTCGACGATATCCCCGGCGGTGACGACGCCCGGTCCCTTGGCGTTGATCGACAGGCGCTTCGGCCCTTCGATTTCCATCCGGATCGAAATGCCTTTGAGGTTCAGCACGATGTCGGTAACATCTTCGCGCACCCCGGCCACGCTGGAGAATTCGTGCAGCACATTGTCGATCTGCACCGAAGTGATGGCCGCGCCCTGCAGCGACGACATCAGCACCCGGCGCAGCGCGTTGCCCAGCGTCAGGCCAAAGCCGCGCTCAAGCGGTTCTGCCACCACGGTGGCCAGTTTCAACGGGTCATTACCCGGCTTGACGTCAAGCTGCGTCGGCTTGATCAGTTCGGCCCAGTTCTTATGGATCATGCGTGTCTCCTCAATTCCTGTCGCGGAACCATGTCCCAATCCCGCAACGCCCGAGGGTGAATGACGAATCGGCGACCGCGCCTCGGCGCGGCCACCGGAAAGCCGTTGGCCTGAATCAGACGCGCCGGCGCTTGGGCGGGCGGCATCCGTTATGTGCGATCGGGGTGACGTCCCGGATCGAGGTGATGTTCAACCCGACAGCCGCCAAAGCGCGCAGTGCCGATTCCCGACCGGAACCGGGGCCCTGCACTTCGACTTCCAGCGTCTTGACGCCATGTTCCTGCGCCTTTTTGCCCGCGTCTTCAGCGGCCATCTGGGCGGCATAGGGGGTCGATTTGCGCGACCCCTTGAACCCCATGGTACCAGCCGACGACCAGGCGATCGCATTGCCTTGCACGTCGGAAATCAGGATTTTGGTGTTGTTGAACGAAGAGTTCACATGCGCCACGCCAGCGGCGATGTTCTTGGAGACCTTTTTCTTGCCCCCACGGCGGGTATCTCGTGCCATTGTGCTGTGCCTCCCTTACTTCTTCTTGCCGGCGATTGCGCGCGCCGGACCTTTGCGCGTGCGCGCATTGGTATGCGTGCGCTGACCGCGCACCGGGAGGTTGCGACGATGGCGCAGGCCGCGGTAGCAGCCCAGATCCATCAGACGCTTGATGTTCATCTGCGTTTCACGGCGCAGGTCACCTTCGACGGTGAAATTCGCGTCGATATGCTCGCGGATCGACAGCACTTCGGCATCAGACAATTCGTTGACCCGGCGCGCATGGTCGATACCGACCGCGTCGCAAATGGTTTTGGCAGAGGCTTGGCCAATACCGGTGATATAGGTGAGGGCGATGGGAACCCGCTTCGCAGTCGGGATATTTACGCCGGCAATACGTGCCACGTGTGCTGTTCCTTTTTGTTGCGGTTCCGTAGCCCCGGAACCTTTTTTCACAACTGAGGCCCGAGGCGTTTCACCACGGGCCATTCGTCGATCAGGTGATCTTGCCGCCAGGGCGCGACCCCATTGGCAAACGGTCATTCCCTCTCGGGATGGTGCGCTTTATTGGGATTCGGATGGGGCGTCAAGACCATGTGGTCGCCGCGCCCGCCTGCCCCGGAGAATCCCGGCGCCAGACAAACGCCGGAAAGGGTTTGCTCACCCGCCCGATTTTCGGGGTCAAGCATCCAGAATTGCGGCGATTTCAGCTTCGACATCTTCCATCGACGCCAGGCCATCCACCGATTTCAGCTGACCCTTGGCATAGTAATAGCCAATCAGCGGCGAGGTCTTTTTGTAATATTCCATCAGCCGGACCTTGAGGCTTTCCTCATTGTCATCGGCCCGGCGCTTGAATTCGGTGCCGCCGCAGTTTTCGCAATGTCCGTCCGCCGGGATCGGGCGGCTGGTGTCGTTATAGACCTCACCACAGCTGCCGCAGGTTGACCGTCCGGCAATCCGTGCCACCAGCGCCGCGTCATCGACACGCATCTCGATCACCGCATCCAGGGTTTCGGACTTTTCGGCCAGCAGTTCGGCCAGGGCATCTGCCTGAGCCAAGGTGCGCGGGAAGCCATCAAAGATGAAACCGCCCTGTTTGTCGCCCTCTAACTTTTCGCGGATCAGCCCGATCACGATTTCATCGGTCACCAGACCGCCGCGATCCATCACCGCTGCCACGACCTTGCCCATCTCGGTGCCCGAGCTGCGCGCCTCGCGCAGCATGTCACCGGTGGACAGCTGGATCATCTTGCGGGTTTCGACCAGGGTCCGTGCCTGGGTGCCTTTGCCCGCGCCCGGCGGTCCGAGAAGTATAATGTTCATCGCCGTGCCGTCCCTTTCCGCGCGCGTTTGCGACCCTTGCCACGCAGCCGCGACTTTTCGATCAAGCTTTCATATTGATGCGCCTGCAGATGGCTGTGCACCTGCTCGATTGTATCCATGGTCACCGAAACCACGATCAGCACCGAGGTGCCGCCGAAATAGAATGGAATCGCGAAGGTGCTGCGCAGAATCTCGGGCAACAGACAGACCGCCGCCAGATAGGCCGAGCCCAGAACCAGCACCCGGTTGACCACATATTCCAGATATTCCGCCGTCCGCTTGCCCGGCCGGATCCCGGGGACAAAGCCGTTCTGGTTCTTCAGGTTGTCGGCCACCTCATCGGGTTTGAACGCCACGTTGAAGGTGTAGAAATAGGCAAAGAACACGATCATGCCGACAAAGAACAGCAGATAGAGCGGCTGTCCGGGGCCGAAATAGGCCAGGATCGTCGACATCACCGGGCCGGTCTGATTGCCCGAGAAGGTCGAGATGGTGACCGGCAGCAGCAGCAGCGAGCTGGCAAAGATCGCCGGGATCACGCCCGCCGGGTTGACCTTGACCGGCAGATGGCTTGATCCGCCGTCATAGACCTTCATGCCGACCTGACGGCGCGGGTATTGAATATGGATCTTGCGCAGCGAGCGTTCCATGAACACCACGAAGGCGATCACCGCGACCACCATCAGGATCACGCCGACGATCACCGCCGGGCTGATCGCGCCGGAACGGCCCGAAGCGAAGAACTGCGCCAGCGCCGCCGGAACCTCGGCGATGATGCCGACAAAGATAATCAGCGAGATGCCGTTGCCGATGCCGCGCTGGGTGATCTGTTCGCCCAGCCACATCAGGAACATGGTGCCGCCGACCAGGGTGATCAGGCAGGACACCCGAAAGAACAGGCCGGGATCGGTGACCAGCTCACCGGCTTCCAGTGACACCGCGAGGCCATAGGCCTGCATCGTCGCCAGAGCCACGGTGCCCCAGCGGGTATACTGGTTCATCTTCTTGCGGCCCTGCTCGCCCTCTTTCTTGAGCTGCTCAAGCGCCGGGACCATCGACCCCAGAAGCTGCACAATGATCGAGGCCGAGATATAGGGCATGATCCCGAGGGCAAAAATGCCCATGCGGCCCAGGGCGCCGCCGGTGAACATGGTCAGGATGCCGCCAAGCCCGGCGCCTGCGCCCTCCATGAACTCGCGCAGTGATGCGCCGTCAATGCCGGGGACGGGAATGAACGTGCCAAGTCGATAAACGATCAGAAGGATGATCGTGAATATAATCCGTTGGCGCAGTTCCGTGGCCTTGCCGAGCGCGGCCCAGCTGGTGTTGGCCGCCATCTGTTCTGCTGCAGATACCATGCGCGGGCTCTCTTTTCATGCGTGAACGCCGCCGGGTCCGTTTCCCGGTCCGGCGGCGTCATTGGAAACTTGACGGTATGTAAGCAGCGCCAGAGCTGCCCACAACCTCTTATTCGGCGGTTGCCGCTGCCGTGACTGTCAGTGAGCCGCCAGCTTTTTCGACGGCTTCGATCGCCGCTTTCGATGCGCCGGTTACTTCGATCGCCACCTTGGTGGCGATTTCACCCTTGGCCAGAACCCGCACACCATCCAGTTTGCGGCGCAGCGCGCCGGTTGCCACCAGGACATCTTCGGTGATGGTGGCGCTGGCGTCCAGCTTGCCGGTCTCAATGAACTTGGCGATCAGGCCAAGGTTGATGACGGCGAATTGCTTGCGGTTCGGCTTGGTAAAGCCGCGCTTGGGCAGACGTTGGTAGAGCGGCATTTGACCGCCCTCGTAGCCCTTGATCGCCACGCCCGAACGGGATTTCTGACCCTTGATACCGCGACCAGCGGTCTTGCCCGTGCCCGAACCGGGGCCGCGAGCGACGCGTTTTCTGGCTTTGGTTGCGCCGGGATTGTCGCGCAGTTCATTCAGTTTCATATCGCTTCTCCTTGGCCGGAACACCTCTCCGAAGCGATGCGAGAGGGACGCGGCATTTTTTGGTTATGGCCTAAGACGGCCCAAGACAGACTCGGCCCCAGCGGGCCACCGGGGGCGTATAGGCGATCCCAGGGCGGCACGCAAGCGGGCTCAACCGTGACGCCGGGGCCCGATCACCGCGCCAAACCAGCCGCGAAATGCGGCGTTGCGGCGAAAACCGTTGACATCGGCGCCCCGGCCCCCCATATGCCAGCCAGTGCCGACACTGCCGCGTGAGCAGTTCGACCGGCCCGCTTTGGCCGACCGGCACTTTCCTTTCCATATGGTTCCCATTTCACGCGGGGGGTCAGACGCGCAGACGGCTTTGGCGGCAATCCGGCCCCGGGGTGGTTTCTGTGCGGAACCCAACGAGTGACGCAGCGCCCCTGACCGGGCCATGCCCGCTTGCCCGCGGGTGGCATCGTGCCGCCCGCTGACACAGGATATTTATTCTTTGGACTTTGACATGCTGGGGCTGCCGCCCCGTCTCTCCGCCAATTTGCAAAAACTTGGCATCACCGACCCCACCCCGATCCAGACGCAGGCGATTCCGCATGCGATGAACGGCCGCGACGTCATGGGCCTGGCCCAGACCGGCACCGGCAAGACCGCCGCCTTTGGCCTGCCGCTGCTCACCGCGATCATGCGGATGGAGGGCCGGCCCGAGGCGAAAACCGCACGCGGCCTGATTCTGGCGCCGACCCGCGAACTGGCCAAACAGATCCTCGACAACCTGCGCGCCTATGCCGACGGCACCGCGGTGCGCATCGCCTTGGTGGTTGGCGGGGTTTCGATCAACGCCCAGATCCAGAAGCTCCAACGCGGCACCGACCTGCTGGTCGCCACCCCGGGCCGGTTGATCGACTTGATCGACCGGCGCGCCGTGCGCCTGGACCAGACCGAATTCCTGGTGCTGGACGAGGCCGACCAGATGCTCGACCTCGGCTTCATCCACGCATTGCGCCGGATCGCCCCCCTGCTGCGCGCCGAGCGTCAGACCATGCTGTTTTCGGCGACCATGCCGAAACAGATGTCGGAACTCTCCAGCGCCTATCTGACCAATCCGGTGCGGGTTGAAACCGCTCCGCCGGGCAAGCCGATCGAAAAGATCGAGCAATCGCTGCATTTCGTCGCCCAGGCGCAGAAAACCGGGATGCTGATCGAACATCTGGACCTGCACCGCGAAGAGGCCGCTCTGGTGTTTTCTCGCACCAAACACGGTGCCGAAAAGCTGTTGAAATCGCTGAACAACGCTGGCTACGCCGCCGCTTCGGTGCATGGCAACAAAAGCCAGGGTCAGCGCGACCGCGCCCTGTCGTCCTTCAAGAGCGGTGATGTGATGGTGCTTGTCGCCACCGATGTCGCGGCGCGCGGCATCGACATTCCTTCGGTCCGCTACGTCTATAATTACGACCTGCCGAACGTGCCCGACAATTACGTCCACCGGATCGGGCGCACCGCCCGTGCCGGTCGCGAGGGCACCGCGATTGCCTATTGCGCCCCGGCGGAAATGTCAGAGCTGCGCGATATCCAGAAACTGCTGGGCAAGGAGATCCCGGTGGCCAGCGGCGCCTCTTGGGCGCCCTCCGAAGACACCTCGCGTGGCAAATCCGGCGGCCGTGGTCGCGGTGGTCGCCCGGGTGGCGGCGGTGGCGGTGGCAAGCCGGGCGGCGCACGGCGCGGTCAGGGCTTTGGCGGCGGTGCGCAGGGCAAACCGGCCAAGGCCCGGCGTCCGAACCGGTCCAGAAACCGCGTCAACGCCGCCTGAGCGCAGGCGCAGAGTTCATTTGCAATTTGCCGGGGGGCGGTGTGACATGGCGACATGCACCGCCCCTTTGCACATCTGGCGCCTGGCCTTGCCGCGCTGTCGCTGAGCTTGACAGCCGCACCGCCTGCCCCGGCGATGCCCGGCTGCGCCGCCGATGCGATGCTGGTGTTCGACGGCTCCGCCTCGATGGCGGAAATCGGCTTTGACCAGTCCGAGGCAACCCGGATCGAAGAGGCCCGCCGGGCGCTGGCCCAGGTGATGCCCGGCATCGCAGCGCTGCGCCGGATCGGGCTGCTGATCTATGGCCCGGGCGGTACGACGGCCTGTTCCGGCTTTGATCTGCGCTTTGCCCCGATTGCCGAGGCCGCCACCCCGGTGGTTGATGCGGTGGCGGCGCTGCGCCCCGACGGGCTGACCCCGCTGACCGCCGCCGTCCAGGCCGCCGCCGAGGTGTTGGCCTATCGCAGCAGCCCCGGACTCGTGGTGCTGGTCACCGATGGCAATGAAACCTGCGGCGGCCACCCCTGCGCCCTCGGCCAGGCCCTGGCCGAGGACGGCGCCGACCTGGTTGTCCACGTCATCGGCTTTCGTGCCTCGGTGGATTACTGGACCTGGAACAACCCGGAACAACGCGCCGGGGCCGACAGCGTCGCCCGCTGCCTCGCCGACAAGACCGGCGGAACCTTCGTCAGGGCCGAAACCCTGGAGGAGCTGGTCGAAGCGATGCGCAGCACGCTGGGGTGTCCGTTGATTGGCGGTCTGGGCAGATCGCTGACCGCAACGGCGAAGCTGTCAGGTCGCGCACCAGGCTAGTGGCAATGCACCTTGCCGACCCGCTTTTCCATATGACAGCACTTGCCGGGCGGTGAACTTTTCCGGCATCCGCCGCCATGCGAGACGACAGAGGAGTCCGGCGGCAGCGCGACCCCGCTTGCCACCGCAGCGACGGCGGTATCGGCAACGGAGAACCAAGACATACAGATCAATGATGCGACGAAACGCACAAGCTCCACCCTACAATTATCACATTTCAAATTGGATAGTTTTGGGCGGAAAAATCCGCCAATTGGATTTCACGTTAATCAATCTTAATCATTTGTAAAGAAATCTGTTTGGAAAACCAAAAACGCCCCGATCCTTGTGGAGCGGGGCGTTTTGTTTCCTGTGGCAGGTGATCCCGCCGATCGTCAGGCCTCAGGCCTTTTCTTCGACAATCTCGACCAGATGCGGGATCTTGCGGATCATGCCGCGGACCGAAGGGGTGTCCTCAAGCTCGCGGGTCTTGTGCATCTTGTTCAGGCCCAGGCCGATCAGCGTCTGGCGCTGTTTGGCGGGGCGGCGGATCGGCGAGCCGATCTGTTTGACGACGATGGTTGCCATGTTGATCAGGCCTCCTCAGCGACTTGCGACGATTCCGCCGGGGCGTCTTCACGCTTGGGCAGGATATCGGCAACTTTCTTGCCGCGACGCTGCGCAACCATCCGCGGGCTGGAGCCCTTGGTCAGGCCGTTCAGGGTGGCGCGGATCATGTTGTAAGGGTTCTGCGAGCCGATCGACTTGGCGACCACATCGTGAATGCCCAGCATTTCGAACACGGCACGCATCGGACCACCGGCGATGATCCCGGTCCCGTGCGGCGCGGTGCGCATCACGACCTTACCAGCGCCGTGGCGGCCTTCCATGTCGTGGTGCAGGGTGCGGCCTTCGCGCAGCGGCACCCGGATCATCTGGCGCTTGGCTTGCTCGGTGGCCTTGCGGATCGCCTCGGGAACCTCTTTGGCCTTGCCCTTGCCGAAGCCGACACGGCCCTTTTGGTCACCAACAACGACCAGCGCAGCAAAGCCGAAGCGTTTGCCGCCCTTGACGGTTTTCGACACACGGTTGATCGCCACCAGGCGATCGGCGAATTCCGGGCTTTCGTCGCGGTCGCGGCCCCTACGGTTGTCATCACGAGCCATTGGCTCTCCTTCATTCGTCATGGGCGCGGGCGCCCGGTTTGCCAATCCAGGTGACCGCCAGCGCGGTCCCGGATCATCGGAGCGCCGAAGCGCCCACCATTTCGAAGGCAAGGCGCGTGTCACCCACGCGCCCCACCGTTAGATCCTCAAGCCGCCTTCACGCGCGGCGTCGGCCAGAGCCTTGATCTTGCCGTGGAACAAAAAGCCGCCACGGTCGAAATAGGCCTCTTCGACGCCTGCTTTCTTGGCGCGTTCGGCAATCGCCGAGCCGACCTTTTGGGCCGCCTCGATGTTGTTCTTGCCGACCACACCCAGATCTTTTTCGAGCGAGGAAGCCGAGGCCAGAGTAACGCCGTTCACATCGTCGATCAGCTGAGCGCTGATGTTCTTGTTCGAGCGGTGGACCGAAAGACGAAGCCGTCCGGCGTTCACCTTGCGGAGTTTGTTCCGATTGCGCAGACGGCGCTTGAGGAACAGTGTGCGTTTGCTGATTGCCATGTTCGCCGTCCTTATTTCTTCTTGCCTTCCTTACGGAAGATATACTCGTCTTTGTACTTGATGCCCTTGCCCTTGTAGGGCTCCGGGCGACGCCATTCGCGGATATTGGCCGCGACTTGGCCGACGAGCTGTGCATCGGTGCCTTCGACGACCACTTCGGTCGGCTTGGGCGTGGTGACGGTGATCCCTGCGGGCACCTGGAACGCAACCTCATGGCTATAGCCGAGGTTCAGTTTCAGGTTGTTGCCCTGGGCCTGGGCACGATAGCCGACGCCGTTGATCTCAAGCTCGCGCTTGAAACCAGCAGAGACGCCCTGCACCAGATTGGCGACCATGGTCCGCGACATGCCCCATTGCTGGCGCGCGCGTTTGGATTTGCCACGCGGGGTCACCGCGATGGATTGGTCGCCGATGGTGATCGTGACATCATCGGTGGCGGTGAAGCTGTGGGTGCCCTTGGGCCCCTTCACTTCGATCGTCTGGCCTGACAGCGATGCGGTAACACCTGCGGGCAGGTCGACGGGTTGTTTGCCGATACGAGACATATACCCCTCCTCAGAAGACGGTGCAGATGACCTCTCCACCAACATTGGCAGAGCGGGCAGCAGCATCCGACATCACGCCTCTGGGCGTGCTGACAATCGACACACCCAGGCCCTGACGGACCGACGGGATGTCCTTAACACCCACGTAGACGCGGCGACCGGGGGTCGAAACCCGTTTGATCTCGCGAATGACAGGGGTGCCATCGAAATATTTCAGGCTGATTTCAAGGGTCGGATGACCGTTGACGTCAGAGCTTTTTTCATAGCCGCGGATATAGCCTTCGTCCGCAAGCACATCCAGCACCCAGGCCCGCAGCTTTGACGCTGGGGTCGAGACGATGGATTTGCCGCGCATCTGGCTGTTGCGGATGCGGGTCAGCATATCGCCGATAGGATCGTTCATATCTTATACCCTCCTTACCAGCTGGATTTCACGAGGCCGGGGATTTGGCCCGCAGAGCCAAGTTCCCGCAGCATGATCCGCGACACCTTCAGCTTACGATAGTAAGCATGCGGGCGACCGGTCAGCTGACAGCGGTTGTGGAGACGGGTCGCGGACGAGTTGCGCGGCAGCTCGGCCAGCTTCATCGAGGCGCGGAACCGCTCCTCCATCGGCTTGGACTGGTCGTTGACGATCTCTTTCAGCGCGGCGCGCTTGGCGGCGAACTTCTTGACCAATTTTTCGCGCTTCTTCTCGCGCTCGATCATGGATTTTTTAGCCATTGTCTAAACTCCCTCTCGCGATCAGCTGGTGAAAGGCATGTTGAAAGCTTTCAACAGCGCCTTTGCTTCCGCGTCGGTATTCGCGGTGGTTGCGATCACGATGTCCATGCCCCACATCTCATCGACCTTGTCGAAGTTGATCTCGGGAAAGACGATGTGTTCCTTGAGGCCCATGGCATAGTTGCCGCGACCATCGAACGATTTGCCGGAGACGCCGCGAAAGTCACGGATACGTGGCATTGCCACGGTGATCAGACGATCGAGAAAATCATACATCCGGTCGCCGCGCAGGGTGACCTTGGTGCCCAGCGGCATATCTTCGCGCACCCGGAACCCGGCGATCGAGTTCTTGGCCTTGGTGACAACCGCCTTCTGGCCAGCGATCAGCGTCAGGTCATCCTGGGCTGATTTGGCTTTCTTGCTGTCGCGCACGGCCTCGGCACCGCAGCCGATGTTCAGGACGATCTTGTCCAGACGCGGGATCTGCATGTCGTTCTTATAGCCGAATTCCTCTTTCATAGCGGCCCGGATCGTGTCCTTGTAGGCCGCCTTGAGGCGCGGGGTGTAATTGGAAGTGTCGAGCATCAGATCACGTCCCCCGTGGTTTTGGCAAAGCGCACTTTCTTGTCACCTTCGACGCGGAACCCGACACGGGTTGCCTTGCCGTTGCCATCGACGATGGCGAGATTGGACAATTGGATCGGCATCGCCTTGGGCACCCGACCACCCTGGTCGGTCTGACTTTGGCGGGTGTGACGGATGGCCATGTTCAGCCCCCCGACCACGGCCTTGCCGGCCTTGGGATCGACGCTTTCGATCTCACCGGTCTGACCTTTGTCTTTGCCGGTCAGAATGACGACCTTGTCGCCCTTGCGGAGTTTGGCAGCCATTACAGCACCTCCGGCGCAAGCGAGATGATCTTCATGAAGTTCTTCGCGCGCAGCTCACGTACCACCGGCCCGAAGATACGGGTGCCGATCGGTTCGTTGTTGTTGTTCAGGATGACGGCGGCATTGCGATCGAAACGAATCGCGGTGCCGTCTTCGCGACGGACCTCTTTGGCGGTGCGCACGACGACGGCTTTGCGCACGTCGCCTTTTTTCACGCGGCCGCGCGGGATGGCTTCCTTGACCGAGACGACGATAACGTCGCCCACGGATGCGTATCTACGCTTGGAGCCACCCAGAACCTTGATGCACTGAACTCGGCGAGCGCCGGAGTTGTCAGCGACATCCAGATTGGTCTGCATCTGGATCATTTGGTTTCTCCCGACCTTTGGGGGGCATCATTGCCATGTCCCCAGGGTTTCGTTTGCACTGGTAAGCGCGCCCTACTCGGCGATCACTTCCCAGCGTTTCGTCTTGGACTTGGGTGCGCATTCCTGAATGCGGACGGCGTCCCCCACCTTAAAGGTGTTCCGTTCATCGTGCGCCCGGTATTTCTTGGACTTACGAATGGTTTTCTTCAGAACCGGGTGCGTGAAGCGGCGTTCCACCGACACGGTGACGGTCTGGGCGTTGGCGTCCGAGGTGACGACGCCGGTAAGAATACGTTTGGGCATCTGGTGTTACTCCGCGGCCGCTTTGGCTTTTTCGTTCAGGATGGTCTTGACCCGGGCCGCATCGCGGCGGGCCTGACGCATCCGCGCAGGGTTTTCCAGTTGGCCAGTGGCCTGTTGAAAGCGCAGGTTGAACTGCTCTTTCTTCAGATTGGCCAGCTCCTCACGGAGCTGATCCGGGGTCTTATCCCGAAAGTCTTGAGCGCTCATGCTCTCTTTTCCTTTTCAACATCACCGGCAGGCCCCCTCAAAGGGTCACCCTGAGTCCGATGGAGTACGTGGTGAAGCTGGCCGTATAGGCGGGAAGTCGGAGGCTGGCAACCCCCATCGCATCACTGCCTGTGCCCACCGTCGATTCAGACCCTGGCCCCGGCCAAAACAACGTCGCGCTTATGGCGCAAGAGATCGGCTTCGCCCTACCCCCAGCTGTAGTTGAAACTCACTGAGATCCGGTCGTCCTCGGACATGTTCACCGGCACCTCGTGGCGCAGCCAGCTTTCCCAGAGCAGCACCTCGCCGATCTTTGGTGCGGCATAGATAAAGCTGCGCAGCTCGTTGCGGGCGTCCTTGCGGCGCGGCGGCGCGGCCATCATCATCGGCAGCCGCGGATCCTCAAGCTTCAGCGCGCTGGCGCCGTCCGGCATTGCCACATAGGTGGTGCCGGAAATCACCGAATGCGGGTGGATGTGGCTGGCATGGGTGCCGCCCTCGGGCAGGATGTTGATCCAGAGGTCCTCAAGCTGCAGCGCCTTGTCGCCGAGATCGAATTGCAGATCCTCGGCAAAGGCGGCGACATGCTGATCCAGCACCGTGACCAGATCGGCAAAGATCGGAAACCGCCAGGGCAGATCGGTGAGCGAGGCATAGGAGGTGTAGCCGGGATAGCTGTTGTCCTCGCACCAGGTCTGCCCGGCCTCATCATCCTCGGCGATGGAATAGCACGAACCTTCCAGTTCGGCTGCGTCGATGGGGGCGCCGAACTCTTGCAGTTCGGCGCGGTACAGGCGGGTGGCAAAGAGCGACTCAATCTGGGACATGCCCCGGTCATATCGCAGACCCGCACGCGCGGCGAGTGGTGTCTGCCCGTTCAGCCCCGCGCCTGCACAGAACAGGCCCGATCAGCCGGTTGCCTCGGCCCTGTCAATCCAGACGCGGAAATCCCGCAACTCATGGAACCCGAAACTATGGGTCAGCGGCACGTCGGCGGCGTCTCGGCCCTGGGCGATCAGCACCCGGCCATAGGTGGGGCGGTTGTTGCGCGGATCAAAGACCCACCAGCGACCGCCCAGATAGACCTCCATCCAGCCGGCGAAATCATTCGGGCCATGCGGTGGCTGCTGATTGATGTCGCTGACATAGCCGGTGCAATATTTGGCGGGAATGTTCAGGCACCGGCACAGCGCGACCGCAAGATGCGCGAAATCGCGGCACACGCCGACGCCTTCGTTCAGCGTCTCGGCTGCTGTCCTCGTGGCGCGCGAATGCTCATAGCCAAAGCGGACATGGTCATGCACGAAATCGCAAACCGCCTGAACCCGGCCCCAACCCACCGGCCCATTGCCAAACCTCGACCATGCGAAATTGGTCAGCAGGTCGGTTTCGCAATAGCGGCTGGGAAGCAGAAACGTCAGCACATCGGTCGGCAAGGTTTCGACCGCATGTTGCTCGGCAGTCCAATCGACGGGATCCGGATCGCCGGAATCGCGCACTATGCCTTCGGTCGAGACCTCGAAGTCGCCCTGCGGTGCCAACAGCCGGTTGCACCAATTGCCGAACCCGTCGCGGTAACTTTCGACCGGGACCGACGGCGATGTGATCAGAAGGTCCGGTCGTTCAAGGTCGCTGGCCCGGGAATGGTGCACGGTCAGCAGCAGGATCATCGGGGTCGGGGCGGGCAGGCTGTAGCTGAGCCGGCACCCCAGTTGCAAACGCATCATGAGGAACTTTCGATTTGGTGTCGCCGGCGGCCATTATCGGCAAGGCGACAGGCGAAGCCTAACGCAAAGACCGGGAAATGTCGTGCGAACCCGGCTTTCTCTGCCGGTGATCAAAATTGCGGCGCGACCGGTGCAGGTTGTCCTTTGGCTTGGACACCCAATCCGCCGGTCCATGGTCCCGGCCAGAGCAGGTGCGGCCGCCTCGCCCGGGTCGCGCGCCAAAGAAAACCCCCGCCGCTTGCGCGCCGGGGGTCGGTATTCTGTCGGTCGGGGAATGCCCCGCCGCGCCAATTACCAGTCTTCGCGGACCACGATCCGGGTCTTGACCGGCAGTTTCATTGCCGCCAGTCGCAGGCCTTCGCGTGCGATGTCTTCGGCAACGCCGTCGATCTCGAACATGATCCGACCGGGTTTGACCTTGCAAGCCCAGTAATCGACCGAGCCTTTACCTTTACCCATCCGAACTTCGGTGGGTTTGGATGTCACCGGCAGATCCGGGAAAATCCGGATCCAGACACGGCCCTGGCGTTTCATGTGCCGGGTCAGGGCACGACGCGCGGCTTCGATCTGCCGGGCGGTGACACGCTCAGGTTCGATCGATTTCAGCCCATAGGTGCCAAAGTTGAGGTCCGAGCCGCCCTTGGCGACGCCATGAATGCGCCCCTTGAACTGCTTGCGAAAGCGGGAACGTTTCGGTTGAAGCATTGTTTTCTCTCCTTACCGATCGCGGCGGCCGCCACCAGCACCACGTGGTGCCGGGCCGTCCTGGATCTCTTGCTGGCGGCGATCGCGCGCCTGCGGATCATGTTCCATGATCTCGCCTTTGAAGATCCAGACCTTGATCCCGATGATCCCATAGGCGGTCATGCCTTCGGATTGGGCATAGTCGATGTCGGCGCGCAGCGTATGCAGCGGCACCCGGCCTTCGCGATACCATTCGGTACGGGCGATTTCCGCGCCGCCCAGACGACCGGCGACGTTGACACGGATGCCCAGGGCCCCCATGCGCATGGCGTTCTGAACCGAGCGTTTCATCGCCCGACGGAACGACACCCGACGCTCAAGCTGTTGGCTGATGCTTTCAGCCACCAATTGCGCGTCCATCTCCGGCTTGCGGACTTCGACGATGTTCAGATGCACTTCGCTGTCGGTCATCGACGCCAGCTTTTTGCGCAGCACTTCGATATCGGCGCCTTTTTTGCCGATGATCACGCCGGGACGCGCGGTGTGGATCGTCACCCGGCACTTTTTGTGCGGGCGTTCGATGATCACACGGGCGATACCCGCCTGCTTGCATTCCTTGCCGATGAATTCGCGGATCCGGATGTCTTCCAGCAGAAGATTCCCGTAATCCTTGGTGTCGGCATACCAGCGGCTGTCCCAGGTGCGGTTGACCTGCAGGCGCATACCGATCGGATTGACTTTATGACCCATCAGGCTTGCTCCTCGATCTGGCGCACCAGGATTGTGAGTTCCGAAAACGGCTTCATGATCTTGCCATAGCGGCCACGGGCACGCGGGCGGCCACGTTTCATGACGAGGTTCTTGCCCACATAGGCCTCGGCGACGATCAGTTCATCGACGTCCAGGTTGTGGTTGTTCTCGGCATTGGCGATGGCGGATTGAAGACATTTCTTCACATCCTCAGAGATCCGTTTCTTGGAGAAGGTGAGATCGGACAGAGCCTTGTCCACCTTCTTGCCGCGGATCAGCTGTGCGACGAGGTTCAGTTTCTGCGGGCTGGTGCGAAGCATGCGCAGTTTTGCCATTGCTTCGTTGTCGGCCACGCGGCGGGGATTTTTGTCCTTGCTCATGGCTTACTTCCGCTTCGCTTTTTTGTCTGCCGCATGACCGAAATAGGTCCGCGTCGGCGAATACTCACCGAACTTCTGACCAATCATGTCCTCAGAGACGTTGACGGGGATATGTTTGCGGCCGTTGTAGACACCAAACGTCAGACCCACGAACTGGGGCAGGATCGTCGAGCGGCGCGACCAGATCTTGATAACTTCGTTGCGCCCGGATTCGCGCGACGCTTCGGCTTTTTTCAGCACGTAAGCGTCGACAAAGGGGCCTTTCCAAACAGAGCGAGACATCTATTAGCGCCCCTTCTTCTTGGCGTGACGCGAGCGGATGATCAGCTTTTGCGACGCTTTGTTCTTGTTCCGGGTGCGAGCACCCTTGGTCGGTTTGCCCCATGGGCTGACCGGGTGACGACCACCAGAGGTCCGACCTTCACCACCACCATGCGGGTGATCGACCGGGTTCATCACGACACCACGCACCGAGGGGCGGATACCTTTGTGACGCATCCGGCCGGCTTTGCCGAAGTTCTGGTTGGAATTGTCGGGGTTGCTGACCGCGCCGACCGTGGCCAGGCATTCCTGCCGCACCAGCCGCAATTCGCCCGAGGACAGGCGAATTTGCGCGTAACCGCCATCGCGACCGACGAACTGGGCATAGGTGCCCGCGGCGCGTGCGATCTGGCCGCCCTTGCCCGGTTTCAATTCGATGTTGTGGATGATCGTACCGATCGGCATGCCGCTGAACGGCATTGCGTTGCCCGGCTTGATATCGGCTTTTTCGCTGGCGACAACCTTGTCGCCGACGCCCAGACGTTGCGGGGCCAGGATATAGGCCTGCTCGCCGTCCATGTATTGAACCAACGCGATGAAGGCGGTGCGGTTCGGGTCATATTCGATCCGAACGACGACGGCTTCGACGTCACGTTTGTTACGTTTGAAATCAACGATCCGATAGAGGCGTTTCGCCCCGCCGCCCTTGCGGCGCATCGTGATCCGTCCGGTGTTATTCCGGCCGCCGTTCTTCGTCAGACCTTCGGTGAGGGCCTTGACGGGGCGTCCTTTATACAGCTCCGAACGGTCGATCAGCACCAGCCCGCGCTGGCCCGGCGTCGTTGGCTTATACGACTTGAGTGCCATGCTTTCTGTCTTCCGTTTAGCAGTGCGGCCGGTTGGGCCGCTATATGATGACCCCCCGGAGGTGATCGATTTATAGGGCCCCGAAGGTCCCCGGCTTGGATGTTCTTGCGAACAAAGACAGAGCCCCGGACGAATCCGGGGCTTGTCGATGGGGTCGTTTAGGGGATGGATGGGGTGGGGTCAAGCGCCCGGCGCCGCATTCGGCAGGTTAAACGCCCCGCCGCGCCAGAGTCGGCGCCCGCGGTGGCGCTCAGACGCTCGAACGGGTGCGCTGTATCGCGCCACATCCACGCCAACGCCAGGGCGTACGCACAAGCCCCGCCAGAGACGGCGCGCGCGGTGGCTCTCCGCCCGCCGAACGGGTGCGCTTTATCGTGACACATCCGAAAGACCGCAGAGGCCGGGCCAGGCTGAACCAGAGAGCCGCCGCATAGGGGCGCGTCGTCTCTGGCGTGGCGGCCTGCGGCCTTGTCTCCACGCCGGGGCCACAATCGAAATGCGAAAGGCCCCCGCACAGGCAGGGGCCTTTCCAATCACTCACGTCGCGACAGCTTGGGTCAGAGACCGGTGCTGACGTCGATCGTGTTGCCTTCTTCAAGCGTCACGTAGGCTTTCTTGACATCCTTGCGGGTGCCGAGCATGCCCCTGAAACGCTTGACCTTGCCTTTGGTGATGGAGGTGTTGACCGCCTTCACCTTGACATTGAACAGCGCCTCGACGGCTTCCTTGATCTGCGGCTTGTTGGCCGCGATCGCCACTTCGAAAACCACCGCATTGGCCTCAGAGGCCATGGTCGCTTTTTCGGTGATGATCGGCTTGCGGATCACGTCGTAATGTTCTGCTTTCGCGTTCATTTCAACCGAGCCTCCAGTGCTTCGATCCCGGCTTTGGTGATCACCAGGGTGTCACGGCGCAGGATGTCATAGACGTTCGCACCCATCGTCGGCAGGATATCCAGACCGTCGATATTGGCTGCGGCGCGGGCAAAGGCTTCGTTGACCTCGGCCCCGTCGATGATCAGGGCGCGCTTCCAACCCAGGTTCTTGACCTGTTTGGCCAGAGCCGCGGTTTTGCCTTCGGAGGTCGCGACATCAATGATGACCAGCGAGCCTTCCTTCAGCTTGGCGCTGAGCGCGTGCTTGAGACCCAGCTGGCGGACCTTCTTGGGCAGATCATGCGCATGGCTGCGCGGTGTCGGGCCCTTGTAGATACCACCTTTGCGGAAGATCGGCGCGTTGCGGTCACCGTGGCGTGCGCCGCCGGTGCCCTTCTGGCGATAGATCTTCTTGGTCGA
>NZ_JARGNH010000037.1 GCF_029213205.1 Pseudooceanicola sp. | reverse complement strand
CTTGGCGAGAAAATTCTACTTATGCAGCCCCCTACTTTCGGGGGGGATTACCCACAGTACACAGGGAAAGGATTGGCAATCGTTTCTCAGCAAACACAATCTGGATGCCAGAATGAACTGCCGTGGTAATTGTTATGATAATGCAGTGGCAGAAAGATTCTTCCAGCTGTTGAAGCGAGAACGGATCAGGCGACGGACATACCTGACACGCGACGCTGCAAGGCAAGACGTGTTCAATTACATCGAGATGTTTTACAACCCGACACGCAAGCACAAAAATAACGGCATGCTGTCGCCAGTTGACTATGAAACAGAACAAAAGAAAATGAACGAAGCAGGTGTCTAGGAAACTGGGGGGACCTCTCAAGTCGCAGAAAACAAGTTGGCAATCCCGTCTGGACTTTTGTGCGCTCTGAGGATTTGTTGCCATCACCATTCCGCATGCTGAACCAAACTTGCGGACAAATTGAATCGCGAGGAGGCGACACATGGACAGACGTAAATTTTTGACCCGATCAGTAATGGCAGGCACGGGCGCTGCGGTACTTGCAGCACCGGCGGTGGCACAGGGCAACATCACATGGCGGATGGTTACGACCTGGCCCAAGAATTTCCCCGGACTTGGCGTCGGCGCGCAACGTCTGGCGGATCGGATTACGGCCGCGTCTGGTGGACGTCTGACCGTGCAGGTTTATTCGGCCGGCGAACTCGTGCCACCGCTTCAATCTCTTGACGCCGTCATTGACGGTTCCGCCGAGATGAGCCATGGCGCGGCCTATTATTGGCAAAACAAATCCACTGCGTTGTCATTCTTTACCGGCGTGCCATTTGGGATGACATCGCGCGAATTGACAGGCTGGGTTCGCCACATGGGCGGTCAGGAGCTTTGGGACGAGATCTATGACCAGTTCGGCGTGCAGGGCTTCCTTTCGGGTGATACCGGAACGCAGGCCGGTGGCTGGTTCCGCAATGAATTGACCGGCGTCGCCGATGTGCAGGGCCTGCGGTTCCGCACACCCGGTCTTGGCGGTCAGGTCTGGGAAAAGCTGGGCGCAAGTGTCACGAACATGGCGGCTGGCGAGATCTTTCAGGCACTGCAATCGGGCACACTCGATGCGGCAGAATTTGTCGGACCGTATAACGATCTCGCGCTTGGGTTCTATCAGGTCGCCAAGAACTACTACTTCCCGTCGTTCGTGGAACCGGGGCTGGCGACAGAACTTGTGGTGGACAAGGCCAAGTATCAGGCCCTGCCAGACGACCTGCAGGCACTGATCCGCGATATCTGTCAGGCTGAATACGATCAGGTTGCGTCCGATTTTGCGGCCAACGATCCGCGTGCATTGCAGACGCTGGTCAACGATCACGGTGTCAATGTACGTCAATTCCCAGACGAGATCGTTCAGGCCGGTGCCGAAGCCGCCAAAGAAGTGCTGACAAGCCTGCGGGAGTCGAGCGACGATTTGACCAAGCGCACCGCCGAGAGCTTTATAAAGGCGCTCAATATCATGCGCGTCCGTACAGAAGACACCGACGGTGCCTTTGTCGAAGCACGGCGGAAATACTTCAAAATCTAATCCGGAAGTGGATCGGTATAAGGGGCGGCCTTCGAGTCGCCCCTTTTTGTTTGCGGCTCAGGGTTTTGTTTGCGGCTCACGGTGCAAATCGCCGCCACTTAGATCTATCCGCGCGGTAGCCACAGGACGATCTGCGGGAAGACGAACAGCAAAACGATTGCGATGAACTGCAATATCACGAACGGAATAATGCCGCGATAAATCGCACTGGTTGGCAGACTGTCCGGGGCAACGCCACGCAGGTAGAACAGCGCAAACCCGAAAGGCGGCGTCAGGAACGAGGTTTGCAGGTTCACCCCGACCATCACCCCAAGCCAGATCGGGTCGATATCCAGCGCGAGCAGGACCGGTGCCGTTATCGGGATTACGATAAAAATGATTTCAAACGAGTCGAGAATGAACCCCAGCACGAACATGATCAGCATGACGACGACCATTGCCGTCATTGCGCCGCCGGGCAGGCTCGTCAGAACGGCATGCACCAGATTGTCGCCCCCCATCAGGCGGAACACGATCGAAAAGACGCTTGCGCCAAACAGGATGATGAACACCATTGAGGTGATCGTCGCGGTGGCAACGACCGTCTGAGTGAGAATGCCCAAAGACATTCGCCAGCGCAGGGTCGCGAGGATCATCGCACCGACAGCCCCCACCGAAGCGGCCTCTGTCGGGGTGGCAATACCGCCCAGGATCGAGCCAAGCACCGCCAGGATCAGCAGGAAAGGCGGGATAAGGGCGACAGCGACCTCGCGCAGCAACCCACTGCGTTCTTCGGGCGGGACAGGCGTGGCCGGACAGCTTGCCGGATCGGTGATCGCCTTGAAGATAACATAGCTGGCATAAAGGCCGACAAGCAAAAGCCCGGGCAACAGTGCCCCGGTAAAAAGATCGCCGACCGAAACCGGGACGGGGGCGAAATTGCCCTTCTCCATCTGCACCTGCGCGTTGATGCCCGACAGCATGTCCCCCATGAAGATCAGCACCGTCGAGGGCGGAATGATCTGTCCCAACGTTCCCGATGCCGAGATGACACCTGTGGCGAGTTTCGGGTCATACCCGGCCCTCAGCATCGCAGGCAGCGATATCAGGCCCATCGTCACGACCGTGGCGCCGACCACGCCCGTTGATGCGGCGAGCATCGCCCCCACCAGAACAACCGAAAGCCCCAGTCCGCCATGCAAATTGCCAAACAATTTCGACATCGTCAGCAACAGTTGTTCGGCAATGCCGGATTTCTCCAGCATGACACCCATGAAAATGAACAACGGAACGGCGACCAACACCTCGTTTGACATAAATCCGATGTAGCGGTTGGGTAAACTGCCAAAGTTCGACAGATCAAAAACCCCGAGCCACCACCCCAACAACCCAAACAGCAACGACACGCCGGCCAAGGTGAAGGCCACCGGAAAGCCCAGCATCAAAAAGCCGATGATACCAAAGAACATGAGACTTGAGAGCAGCTCTCCAAGCAGAACCAGATCCATCAGAGAGTTCCTTCGTGACCGGTTTCGCCGGGTGTGTGCACCGCTGGGGCGACGTTGGGCGGATAACGCAGGTCTTCGGGCAGCAGATGTTCACGATCCGCCAAAACCAGAACCGCGTGCAAAGCCATTGCGATACCCTGCAAAGCGACCAGCACGGAGAATACGATGATAAACGATTTCAGGACAAACAGGCCCGGCATTCCGCCAACGTTCGAAGACCCCTCCCAGTAGGACCAGGATCGCGTGACGAAAGGCCATGAATAAACCACGACAACGACCATGAACGGCAAAAGGAAAACCAGCACACCGAACAGGTCGATTACAGCTTTTCGGCGCACGCTTGCAGGGCGGTAAAAGATATCTACACGGACATGACCGCCGCGCGCCAGCGCAAAGCCTGCAACTCCAGTGAACATCGCGCCATTCAGCCAGATATAAAGATCACGCAGCCATAGATAGCTGACCCCGAACAGATAGCGCTGCACGACCACGGTAAAGCAGACAATCACGATGCCGAGGGCAAGCCAGGACATCACGCGACCGATCACCGCATTCAACGCGCCGATAACGCGTATAATAGCCGCCATGGCGTGCATGGACCACTCCTCCTGTCGCCACCGAATAATCGTTTTGCACATATTTCGGTGATTAACAACTTATACTGCGAGGCCTTGAACACCCGAGAACTGCTTGACGATTTAGGCTCCAGACTCATTGATTTTCAAAGCCAGAACAGGACGGTTGCGGCGAGTGCGATGGCTGAGAGGAAGACCTTGGGGCATCTGTCGTAGCGTGTGGCCACCCGTCGCCAGTCCTTCAGCCGTCCGAACATGATCTCGATCACTGCCCGGCAGTGCATTGCGCAGCAATGTCACGAGAGGGGCGGTTGCGACGTTTATAGCGGCGCTTGTCGTAATTGATGGGCATTGTGCGGGACTTCCGGCCAGGGATACATGCCTTTATGCCCTTGGTTCGACCAATCAGACGACCGCGCCCCCAAAATTTGGGAGCTTGAATCATGCAAGCATGGCGGCCTCAAGCCGATTGATGGGTCTGAAGCCCAGGCCTCATGCGATCGTTCCGATCCGGTCGAGCTGGCTTTTCAGCTCGTCCGCTGGCATCCCATCCAGCCGCAGGTCCAGAAGCGCCCGGGCCCGTCGTTCGAGAAGACCAAAGACGTTGGCGAAACCGGCGTCCCAGTCCGCCTCGGGCAGGGCGGCCGGATCCTCGACGCCCCAATGGGCCCGCAGCGGCGCACCGGGCCAGACCGGGCAGGTCTCGCCAGCGGCGCTGCCACAGACGGTGATCACCATATCCATCCTTGGCGCATCCGCTGCGGCGAATTCGTCCCAGCTTTTTGAGCGGGCGCTGGCTTGGTCATAGCCCTGCGCGTCCAACAGCTTCAGCGATTGCGGATGCACAGCCCCCGCTGGTTTCGACCCGGCCGAGAAGGCCCGTACACGGCCCTCACCCAGATGGTTGAGAATCGCCTCAAGGAGGATCGAGCGGGCCGAGTTGCCGGTGCAGAGGACAAGAATATTCATGCCGATCCACATAATCAGCGGATGTAAAAGTGCTGTGACAGCCGCCGGTCAGCCGATCATTCGGCGAACCACCAGACCTCGGGCAGGAAATAGACGCTGTCGCCATAGATCGGGATCCGCTCGGGATGCTTTAGCCGCGCGTCATGCGCCACCCGGCTGACGTCATATTGATAGATCGGGATCACATAGCGCCCGGCGGTCAGCAACCGGTCGAGCGCGCGCACCGCAGCGAGGAACTCCGCCTGGCTGGTGGCCCCGATCATGGTGTCGATCATCGCATCGATGGCCGGGCTTTTCACCCCCATCAGATTGCGTGATCCCTTTTGGTCGGCGGTGTCGCCGCCCCAGTAAAGCCGCTGCTCATTGCCTGGCGAGAGCGAAAAGGAGCGGCGGATCACGCTGATATCAAAGTCGAAATTGGATTGGCGCAGATTGTATTGCGCGTCATCCACCGCCGAGACGCTGGCCCGAATGCCCAGCCGTTCCAGCGCTTTCAGATAGAGATCGGCAATCGACAGATATTCGGTGGCGCCCTGCCGCAGCAGGAAATCAAAGGTGAAGGGGCTGCCGTCTGGTTGCAGCATAACCCCGTCCTGCACCCGGAACCCGGCCTCTTGCAGCAACGCCATGGCGCGGCGGATATTGCCCCTGTTGCGCGCGCTGCCGTCGCCAGCGGGCAAGGCATAGCCGCTGAGCGCCGCCTCGGGGATCTGATCGGCGAACGGGAGCAACAAGTCGCGCACCCGGCCCGCCGCCGGACCGGGGCGCATCGCCAGATCCGAGCCGGAGAAGTATGAGGTGATCCGCGGCTGGCGCCCGCCGGTCATCGTGTCGTTGATGAATTCGAAATTGAACGCATACATCAAGGCGTCGCGCACCCGGATGTCGTCAAAAGGTTTGCGTCTGGTGTTGATGACAAAGCCGGTGATCCCGGAGGGCTGGCCGCTGGCGAATTCGGATTTCACCATCTCGCCGGCGCGCATCGCCGGAAAATCATAGACCTGCGCCCATTTGTCGGCGTTGAATTCGCGCAGATAGCTCAGCTCACCAGCCTTGAAGGCTTCGAACATCACCCCGGAATCGCCGTAGAATTCGATCCGGATCTCATCGAAATTGTTGGTGCCCCGGCGGATCGGCAGATCCTTGCCCCAATACTCCGGGTTGCGTTTCAGCACCAGGTTGCGGGCGGGCACGTAGCTGTCGATGACATAGGGGGCGCTGCCGATCGGCGCCTCCTCAATCCGGGCATTGGCAAAATCCTTGCCCTGCCATTGCGCCTTTTTCAGGATTGGCCGCAGCCCGGCGATCAGCGCCAATTCCCGGTCGTTGTCGGCAAAGCTCAGCCGCACCTGGCGTGGGCCGGTCTGTTCGATCTTGTCGACCCGGGTCCAGAACCCGAGGTAGCGGGCATTGCCCTGGGTCCCCAGGGTCTCGAACGACCAGATCACATCCTCGACCGTGACCTTGCTGCCATCCGAGAATCGTGCCGAATCGCGCAGGGTGAATTCCACCCAGGAGCGGTCCTCGGGGACCTCGACCGATTCGGCCAGGAGCCCGTAAAGGCTGAACGGCTCGTCTTGCGAGCGATACATCAGCGATTCATGGGTGAGATATCGCAATTGCCAGGGCGGGGTGCCCTGCTGCACAAAGGGGTTGAGACTGTCAAAGCCGCCGGTGTTGCCGGTCACCACCCGTCCGCCCTTGGGGGCCTCGGGGTTCACATAGGGCAGGGCCACAAAATCCGGTGGCAGGGCCGGGTCGCCATACATAGCTATGCCATGCGCCGAGTCGGCACCGGCCGGAAAAGCGGTCAGTAAGGTGAGAAACAGGGCGCAAATCGCGCCCCTGACTTGGAAATAGTCCGGCCTCATATGCGCAACAATACCATTCTGTCCTTGTTTTGTTGCGGTTGAACCTAGCTAGGGATTCCTGCGGTTACAAATTTTTAACTTGGCCGACGGCACAGGAAGGCATATAAAGGGGGCACTGCTCGATAGGTTTCTTGCCTGTATGAAACCTGCCTCAATAACTAGACGCCAGCCTTGTGCTGGCGTTTTTTTTTGTGCGCCGCGCCCTCCGTGGAGCCGGTTCGAAGCAATCACAGCACGCATCCGTCCCGGCCTCGTGCAATTCGCCGCAACCGCTTTAATATCTAGGCGAATCTGCACAGGAGCACATCATGTCACTTGCTGGAAAAACTGCTGTCATCACCGGATCGAATTCGGGTATCGGTCTGGGCATCGCCCGGGCCCTGGCCGGAGCGGGCGCCAATGTGGTGATCAACTCCTTTACCGATTCGCCCGAGGATCACGCGCTGGCCGCCGAAATCGCCGAAACCCATGCGGTGACGGCGCGCTATATCCGCGCCGATATGTCAAAGGCTTCCGACTGCCGTGCGCTGATCGCAGAGGCCGGGGTCTGCGATATCCTGGTCAACAATGCCGGTATTCAGCACGTCGCCGCGATTGATGAATTTCCAGTCGACAAATGGGACGCGATCATCGCGATCAACATGTCTTCGGCCTTTCACACCACCGCTGCCGCGCTGCCAATGATGCGCCAGGCGGGTTGGGGCCGGGTGATCAATATCGCTTCGGCGCATGGGCTGACCGCCTCCCCGTTCAAATCCGCCTATGTCACCGCCAAGCATGGCGTCGTCGGCATGACCAAGGTGGTGGCGCTGGAAACCGCCGAGGTGGCGATCACTGCCAATGCGATCTGCCCCGGCTATGTCCACACGCCGCTGGTCGAGGCGCAGATCCCCGACACCATGCAGAAATACGGGATGGATCGGGACCAGGTGATCCGCGAGGTGATCCTTGAGCGGCAGCCGTCGAAACAATTCGCCACGGTCGATCAGATCGGCGGCATCGCCACCTTCCTGTGCTCGCCCGCCGCCGAACAGATCACCGGCACCACGATCAGCGTCGATGGCGGTTGGACGGCGCTCTGACCGAGAGGCCCAAACCAATGGGCTCGCCCCGGCTTCATCTTGCCAGAAATATTCTCGGGGGGCTCGGGCCTGCCCGAGCGGGGGCAGACAGCCCCCTCAACCCGCCCGTTTGCGCAGGCGGAGACGGGCGCGGCTATTCCGCAGCCTCTGGCAGCGGGGCTTTGCTCGGGTCCTTCGGATTCGGATAGACCAGCCCGGCGGAGATCACCAGTTTCGCCGCATCCTCGACCGACATGTCGAGCTCGATCACATCCTCGCGCGGAAAGAACAGCAAGAATCCCGAGGTCGGGTTCGGCGTGGTCGGCACAAAGACGCTGACCAGCTGTGACATTGTGGTGGCGCGGGCATTCACCTCGCCCCTTGCCTCGGTCGAGACAAAGCCGATCGCCCAGATCCCCTTGCGCGGATATTCGATCAGGCAGGCCTTTTCAAAGCTGCGATCGGATTGCGCGAACACGGTTTCGGCAATCTGTTTGACCCCGTTATAGACCGAGCGCACGAAGGGCAGCTGTTCGACCAGGTTCTCGGCAAAGTGCAGCAGCGAGCGGCCCAGCAGCCCCTTGGCGACCCAGCCGACCAGGATGGTGAACAGCAGGAAAAAGATGATGCCGACACCGCGCAGGTTAATGCCGATGTATTTCTCCGGCTTCACCGTATTGGGCACCAGTGGCAGCACCACGCCGTCGACCCAACCGGCCAGCGTCCAGAGCAGCCAGATGGTCAGCCCGATCGGCGCGATCACCACGATCCCGGTCAGGAATGACGAGCGCAGCCGGGCCAGGATGCCGGGTCGGCGGGGCGGGTCTATCAGCGGGTCGTGCATTTGGTTCCGGACTTTCTGGGGCTCGCAGAAATCTAGGGGCTTGACCGGTCGCACACAATGGCTGCGCCCGGAATGACACAAACCTTGCCTCTATTTGGCGTCGAGTGCCGCAAGTTCCAGCGAAATCGCCGCTGCCAGCCGGGCGTTGTTGCGCACCAGGGCGATATTGGCCTGTAGCGATTGCCCTTGGGTCAGCTCAAAGATGCGCGCCAGCAGGAACGGGGTGACGGATTTGCCGCTGATTCCCTGCGCGGTGGCCTCGGCCAGCGCCGCCTCGACAATGGGAGCGATGCGGTCGCGCGGGATTTCATCGCCGGCGGGGACCGGGTTGGCAATCAGCTGGCCGCCGGGAAGGCCGAGGGCGCGGCGCATCCGATGGGCGCGGGCAATTCCCGCCGGATCGTCGATCCGCAGTGGCGCCTTCAGGCCGGAATCGCGCGACCAGAACGCTGGAAAGTCGTCCTGACCGACGGCGATCACCGGCACCCCGAGGGTTTCCAGAACCTCCAGCGTCTTTGGCAGATCAAGGATCGCCTTGGCCCCGGCCGCAACCACCGTGACCGGGCTGGCCGCCAGTTCCTGCAGATCGGCGGAAATGTCAAAGCTGGCCTCGGCACCGCGATGCACGCCGCCGATGCCACCGGTGGCAAAGACCTCGAGTCGCGCCAGCGTGGCGGCGATCATCGTCGCCGCCACCGTGGTCGCGCCGGTGCCGCCGGTGGCCAGACAGGCGGCCAGGTCGGCGCGCGACAGCTTGGCGACATCGCGGGCCTGGGCCAGGGTCTCCAGCCGTTCGGGCGACAGGCCGACGCAGAGCCGCCCGTCGATCACCGCGATGGTGGCGGGCGTGGCCCCGGCCTGGCGCAGCTCCGCCTCGACCAGCCGCGCGGTTTCCAGGTTGCGCGGCCAGGGCATGCCATGGGTGATGATGGTGCTTTCCAGCGCCACCACGGGGCGGTTTTCGGCGCGGGCGCGGGCCACCTCGGGGGACAAATCGATGTCGGGGGTCATTGGGGCAGCTGTCACAGGGCGGTGTCTCCAGAAACGTAATCGGCGGCGGCATTCAGCGCGTGTTCCATCGCCGCCTCGGGGGTATTGCCGCGGGCCTCTGCGGCCATATGCGCGGCCATGAAGGTGTCTCCGGCGCCGGTGACCCGGGTCACCAGAACCTCGGCGGGCGGGCGGCTGATCAGCCCGGCGGCGCTGGCTTCGCTGGCCGGGTTCCCGCCATCGGTGACGATCGCCCTGGCGGCGCCGCGGGCGTGCAGCGCCCGGGCGGCGCTGAAGCTGTCGGCAAACCGGGTCTGGCACAGCAGCCCGGCCTCTTCTCGGTTCACATAGAACACTGCGCTGGGGTGGCCGAGAAAGACATGCAGCCGCTCGGCCTTGCCCGGCGAGGCCGGGGCGATGCGCAGATCGGCGGCGGCAAAGGCCGGATCGGCAGCGATGTCGCGCAGCAATTCGGATTTGAGATTGCCATCCAGAGCGATGCTGCCGCGCCATGGCCGGTCCGCCGCACCCAGGTCACCACCGCGCAGTGGCGCCAGGATTCGTGCGCCCGCCGCCTCAAGCGAATGGGCATCGGCGATGGCAGCAATCAGGCCATTGCCGCCCTCGACCGCCATGTAGCGATCCGTCGGCAGATCGTCCGAGCGGTAGACATGGCGCATTTCCATGCCCATGGCCCGGCAAACCGCGATCAATTCTTCGCCCTCGGCGTCGCGGCCGATGACGCCGAGCAGGGCCGGGCGCATGCCGAAACGGCGCGTCGCCATGGCGATGTTCATCGCCACCCCGCCGGGCAGACGGGTGATCCGCCCGGGCATGTCCGAGCCGCGCACCATATGGCTGGCCGTGCGCCCGATGATGTCCCAAAGGACCGCACCAATGCAGAGGATGTCAGGTGTCTGGCTCATCCGCCTGTCATCGCCCGCGCCGGGCGGGCAGGCAAGGGGCTTGGCAACCGGCGGCTATTGCGGCACCGCAAAGGTCAGCGAGGCCCAGAGGCTTTCCCACATTGCCCAATTGGCGCCCTCGGTCCCGGGATCGGGCTCACGCAGCACCACGTGATCGAGCAGATAGCGATGCCCCGGGCTGACCGGCACCCGCACCTCGCCCGCCGCATCGGTGCGCAGCCGGGTGACGATGACGCTGCCATCCGGGGCCTTGTCGAACACCTCGACCTGGCTGTCGTTGAGGGGCTGGCCCTGGTAGAGCAGCCGGGCGCGGAACCCCTCTGACAGGTCATCTTGATAAGGGTTGCTCAGCGCCAGGAATTCGACGGCAAAGCCGATGGTGACGTCGCTGCCAGCGCCATCGCCGATCCCGACCAGCGATTTGCAATAGCGGGTGTAGACCTCTTTCACCGCCTCCTGTGGCAGGCCCCGGGCGGCGTGCTGGGCGGCGAACCAGGGAAAATCCTTATGCGCGGCAAAGGCCAGCACCGTGTCCCAATCCTTGTAGGTCAGCAGCGTCGCGGTGGTCTGATAGGCCAGCACCAGCAGGCCGTCCCCGCCGGGATTGACCGACAGCGCCGGAATATCGCCGGGGCGGCCGGTGATTGGCTGCACCTCGTCGCCCCGGTGCCATTCGACCCGCACATTGCGCGGATCGAACCAGGACAGGGCGGATCCGGCAAAGTTCTGACCATTGCGCAGATCGGCGCTGATCGCGGTTTCCGGGGCGGGCTGAAAGTTTTCCGGCTCGATCCAGAACTCATGTGCCTTGCCGACCGTAACCAAGGTGGGCCAAACAAGGGCGCAGAGCAAAAGGGGTTTCAGAATGGACATGGCGGCAACACTGATCGCGCGGATGGCAAAGTCAACCCGGACCGCACTCATGACCCTGTGCATTCTGATCTGCACCAGCCTCGCCGCCTCGGCGCATGAGGTGCAGCCGGCGATTGCCGATCTGACGCTGGACGCCGACCTTGCCCGGCTCGACCTCCGCCTGAACGCCGAGGCGCTGCTGGCCGGGATCGACCTCGACGGGGTCAGCGACACCAATGCGACCGAGGGGGCCGCCGATTACGATGCGCTGCGGGCGCTGCCAGCACCGGAGATCGAGGCGCGGATGCGCGCGGCCTGGGATCGGCTGGGGCAGGGCATTGCGATGCGGGCAGCGGATGGTGCGCCACTGCCTCTGACGCTTGACTCGGTCGCGGCCAGTGAACTGGGTGATCTGTCGCTGCCGCGCCCGGCACGGGTGATCCTGACCGGGCGCCTGCCCGAGGGGACCGCCGCGGTCACCCTGCATTGGGGCAAGGGGCAGGGCACCCTGATCCTGCGCCACATCGGGGTTGAGGATGGCTATTCCGGCTATCTCGACGGCGGCGCCACCTCGCCACCCATCGCGGTCACGGGCCATGCCGGGCAGACTGGGCTCAGCGCCTTTCTCAGTTACATTCCGGTCGGCTTTGATCACATCCTGCCCAAGGGGCTCGATCATATCCTGTTCGTGCTCGGGCTGTTCTTTCTGTCGACGCATTGGCGTCCGTTGCTGTGGCAGGTCAGCACCTTTACACTTGCCCATACCGTGACGCTGGCGCTTGGCGCCTTTGGTCTGGTGTCGGTGCCCGGCAGCATTGTCGAACCGTTGATCGCCGCCTCGATTACCTTTGTCGCGGTTGAAAACCTGTTTTCGGACAAGCTGCACCGCTGGCGACCGGTGGTGATCTTTGGCTTTGGCCTGTTGCACGGGCTTGGCTTTGCCTCGGTCCTGGCCGATTTCGGCCTGCCCGAGGGGCAGTTCATTCCGGCGCTGATCGGCTTTAACGTCGGGGTTGAACTCGGCCAGCTGGCGGTGATCGCCCTGGCCTTCCTCGCGGTTGGTGCCTGGTTCCGCAACCGCGATTGGTATCGCCCCTATATCGCGATGCCCGCCTCGGCGGTGATCGCGCTGGTCGGCGCCTATTGGTTTGTCGAGCGGGTGTTCCTGTGACCGGCTAGCCGTCGGCGAAATCCGTGCCGTTCCACTGGTTCAGCATATCGAGAAACACCCGCAACCTGGTGGTGACCGACCGCGCCGAGGGAAAGACGACGTAGAGGTCCTTTGCGGCGCCGCACCAGTCCGGCAGCTCCTCGACCAACCGGCCTTCGGCAATCGCGCTCTCGGCCAGGATCGTCGGGATCTTGGCGACCCCGGCGCCAGAGATCGCCGCGTCACGCACGCCCAGCATCGAGCCGAACGACAGCACCGGCGAGATCCGCAACACTTCTTCGTCATCGCCGCGCTGAAATCGCCCATGGTGATCTGTTCGAACAATTCCGGCATGCCGATGCGCAGATGGCCACGCGGTGCCTGCCCGGAATCGCTCAGGGTGCGGCGCAGGTCGCTGGCTTCGGCCAGCCGCCGCTCGGCCCGTGACGCCAGCACCTTGCCCTCGGTGGTGACCCGCATCGACCTGGTGGTCGGTTCGACAGCCGCACCCCGAGCGCCGCCTCCAGATCGCTGATCCGTTTGGCCACGGTCGAGCGCGGCGCACCCATGTCCCAGTCGCCGATCGCTGATCGCCGCGCCGCAAGCCGCGTCCGCAGTCACGCATGCCGTCACACCCGCAGCCGTCCCCACCAGAGTCACATTCACCGTCCTGACGCTGCCGTCGCTGTCGGTGGTGCTGACCGCCGGTTTGTCGAGCCGCTGCCGATCATGGCGATCGGCATTGCCATGGTCGCCACTGCCACGACGCAGTGGATGACCGTGCTCGGGGTGGTGCTGGCTGGCGGGCCGCTGGGGCCGATGTTCCCGAATTTCATCGCCTTTTTCATGTCGCTGGGGCCGCCCGAGATGCGTGGCCGCGCCGCCGGGCTGTTCACCATGTCGATCTATGGCGGGCAATTCCTGTCGCCACTGATTTCGGCGCCGTTGGTCGCCCGTTTCGGTCTCAGCGGTGGCATGCTGGGGATGGCGGTTCTGCCATCGCTGGGCGGGGTGTTTGTGGCAATGTTCGGACGCCAGGCAACGCTGGCCCGGCGCAATGCCTGACCCCGGGGGGCAGAGGCAAGGTCCCACCTTCGGGGTTTTCGCCCTTTTCACGCCGGGACATCCATGTAATAGGGACGTGCCAATCGATCCGTCCATGGAGATGCACAATGGAGATTCGTGAGGCCCTCACATTCGATGACGTTCTTTTGGTGCCTGCGGCATCCTCGGTCCTGCCCAGCACGGCAGACACAAGAACTCGTGTGACCAAATCAATTGCCCTCAACATCCCGTTGTTGTCCTCCGCGATGGACACGGTGACGGAATCGCGAATGGCGATCTGCATGGCCCAGGCGGGCGGCATTGGGGTGATCCACCGCAACCTCGATATCATCGCCCAGGCGGATGAGGTGCGGCGGGTCAAACGGTTTGAATCCGGCATCGTTTACAAGCCGATCACCCTGCGCCCGAACCAGACCCTGGCGGATGCCAATGCGCTGCGTGAGCAATACAAGATCAGCGGCTTTCCGGTGGTTGATGAAAAGGGCCGGGTGATGGGCATCGTCACCAACCGTGACATGCGCTTTGCCAGTGACGAAAACACCCCCGTCCATGCGATGATGACCACCGAAAACCTGGCGATCCTGCACGAACCGGCGGACCGGGATGAGGCGATTTCGCTGATGAAGGCGCGGCGCATCGAAAAGCTGCTGGTGACCGACAAGGACGGGCGGCTGACCGGGTTGCTGACCCTGAAGGACACCGAACAGGCGGTGCTGAACCCGACCGCCTGCAAGGACGACCTTGGCCGGTTGCGGGTGGCGGCAGCGACCACGGTGGGCGATGCCGGGTTTGAACGTTCGGCCGCGCTGATCGACGCCGGTTGTGATCTGATTGTCATCGACACCGCGCATGGCCATTCCGAAGGCGTGGCGATTGCGGTCGAACGGATCAAGCGGCTGTCCAACGAGGTGCAGGTGGTCGCGGGCAATGTCGCCACCGGCGAGGCGACGCGCGCCCTGATCGGCGCGGGTGCCGATGCGATCAAGGTCGGCATTGGTCCGGGCTCGATCTGCACCACAAGGATGGTGGCAGGCGTCGGCGTGCCGCAATTGACCGCGATCATGGATTGCGCGGCGGCGGCCGCGGCCTCCGGCACCCCGATCATCGCCGATGGCGGCATCAAGTTTTCGGGCGATTTCGCCAAGGCGATTGCCGCCGGGGCCTCGGTCGCGATGGTTGGCAGCATGATCGCGGGCACCGACGAAAGCCCGGGCGAGGTGATCCTCTATCAGGGCCGCACCTTCAAATCCTATCGCGGCATGGGCAGCCTCGGCGCGATGGCGCGTGGCTCGGCCGATCGCTATTTCCAGAAGGACGCGGCCAGCGACAAGCTGGTGCCGGAGGGGATCGAGGGGCAGGTGCCCTATAAGGGATCGGCGGGCGCGGTGCTTCACCAATTGGTCGGCGGGCTGCGGGCGGCGATGGGCTATACCGGCTGCGCTACCATTGATGCGATGCGGTCGCAGTGCCAGTTCGTCAAGATCACGGGGTCCGGTCTGACCGAAAGCCACGTGCATGACGTGCAAATCACCCGCGAAAGCCCGAATTACCGGGTCGGGTGATCAGGGTTCAGGCGCGGCGCCTCAGTCCCCGGGTTCTGAGCCCGGGGATTTGGTGATCCGCAGATGCTTGAACGACAGGGTCATCATCAGCACCGTCAACAAGATGCGATAGATGTGATGCACCGAGACGAAGGCCGGGTTGGCCTGCAACGACAGCGCGATCAGCGCCATTTCGGTGACGCCGCCAGGTGAAAAGCTGATCAACAGCACGTCAAAGGGTTCGCCGGTCAGCGGATGCACCAGCGCCGCAAAGCCGCAGCCGATCAGCAGCATCGAGCCGACCGACAGGAACGCCAGCCCGGCGCCGCGCAGGATCAGCGCGCCGTTCATCCCATGAAACCGCGCCCCCAGGGTCGAGCCGATCACGATCTGAGCCAGGCTCAGCATCCAGCCCGGCATCTCGATCTGGACCAGCCCGGTCAGGGTGGCGATGGCACCGATCAACAGCGGCCCGACCAATTGCCCGGCAGGCAGCGCCGCGACCCGGCCCAAGGCCACCCCGATGATCATCAGCAGCGCCAATTCCGGCAGATGCCCCAGCCCGCCGCCCTTGGCGGCCAGGCTCATCCCGCCGGCACTGCCGAGGGGATGGCCGTAATAGATCGACAGCCCGACCGGCAGCAGGGTGACCACAAAGATGATCCGCAGGAATTGCTGCATGGTCACCAACCGCGCATCGGCGCCGGATTGTTCGCCCATCAGCATTGCCTCGACCAGCCCGCCGGGGGTGCCGGAAAAGAACGCGGTCGGGCGATCATAGCCACCTACCCGGCGGAAAACCTGAAAATTGCTCCACTGCATCAGCGGCACCAGCAGGGTCAGCGCGACAAAACTGGGCAGCGCATGGCGCAGCGACAACAGCACCTCGAGTGTCACCCGCGACCCGATGCTGAGGCCGATCAACCCGATGAAGATGGCGCGAAACAGCTCGGGCGCCTTGTAGCCTTCGGGGATCGCCCGCGGCATCGTCACGGTGATCACGCTGGTGGTCAGCAACGAGCCGAGCATATAGGGCAGCGGCAGGCCGATCTGTTTGGCAATGAGGCCGCCAATACCGCCGATCACCACGATGGCCAGGGTTGTCAGCAGCAATGTGAAACGCGTGTTCAAGGGCATCCCGGGGCACCGCTGCCGGTCGATTTCCGGCCTGCGGACCCCGCCAAGCTGAGGGTTCGTCTTTAGCTATGCACCCAGTCCGGGCAGGATACAAGCCGGCGTGGCGCAGAGGCGTGAAAATGGTATGCCGTGTCTCGACAATCCGGATCGGTGGTGCAAATAGGGGGGCGGACTCACGCCGATCGGCGCCAGATTGAGGGACGCAATTGCCAAGCCAAGTCAACAGCCGAAACGCCTTTTTCGCGATTTTCCCCTCGATCGCTCTGCCGATATTCATCGCCCTGGTCGATCAATCGGTGATCACCACCGCGATGCCCTTTGTTGCCTCGGAACTGGGCGAGGTGGGCAAGATCACCTGGCCGGTCACCGCCTATCTGATTGCCGCTGCCGTGGCCGCGCCGATCTATGGGCGGTTGGGCGACATGTATGGCCGCAAGCGGCTGATGGCGGTGGGGCTGGTGGTTTCGACCATTGGCTCGATCCTGTGTCATTTCGCCACCTCGATGGATATGCTGACCAGCTTTCGGGTGGTGCAGGGCATGGGCGCTGGCGGGCTGATGGCGCTGTCCAGCGCGCTGGTCGGGCAGGCGGTGGGGCCGCGTGAACGCGGGCGCTACCAGGCCTATATCGCCACGGTGGCGGTCACCGCCAATGCGCTGGGGCCGGTGATCGGCGGCTTTATGACCGATCAATTCGGCTGGCGTTCGATCTTTCTGCTGAACCCGGTTCTGGTGGTGGTGGCGCTGGTGCTGCTGGCCCGGCTGAAGCTGACCAACGCGCCGAGCTCGCGCAAGGGCATCGACATTGGCGGTGCGGTGATTCTTGCCATCGCCTTTGCCAGTTTCGTGATCTCGATTGATGCGCTGCGCCAGGGCGGGCTGAGCAATCTGGTGCGGATGACGCCACTGATCGTGATCTGCCTGGCCTCGGTGGTGCTGCTGTTCTGGTGGGAGCGCCGGGTGGAAACGCCACTGCTGCCGCGACAGGTGTTTTCCAATCCCTCGATCCGTCGTTCAAACGCCATGGCGATTGCCCAGGGTTGTCTGATCCTGGCGATTCTGGCACTGTTGCCGGTGTTCCTGCGGGTCAATCTGGGCCTGTCGGCCTCGGAGATCGGCAAGGCGCTGGTGCCGATGGTGGCGGCGACGGCGGTCGGCGCCTCGGTCACCGGCAAGATGGTCAATCTGACCGGCTGGACCACGCTGTTTCCGGGCATCGGGTTTTCGATGCTGGCGATCATGCTGGGCACCTTTGCCTTTGTGCATCCGCATCTCGATCAGACCGGCTATACGATCTGGTTCACCTGCACCACAATCTGGCTGGGCACGGTGATGCCGACGGTGCAGATCATCGTGCTGGCCGAGGGCGAGCCGCAGGATTTCGGTGCCGTCACCTCGGTGACCCAACTGTCACGCTCCTTTGGTGCCGCCACCGGCACCGCGATCGTGCCGGTGATCCTGCTGTTGACCCCGGGCTTTGATCCCCAGGCGCTGTCGGATCTGCTGGACGGCACCCGTGGCGATGTCGAAATCGCCTGGCCTGCCTTCCGCAACGTGTTCTTTGCCCTGTCCGGGATCGCCGCGATTGGCGCGGTGATTGCCGCACGGGTGCCGCTCCGCTCGGTCTGAGGGAGATTGCATCCGCCGCCGCTCTGGCCTGATATGGGGGACCGCCTGCGCAAAGGGTGACCCGTGTGAGATTGCTGCGACTGATCCTGATCCTGACCTTTGCCGCCGCGCCACTGCGCGCCGAACAGGTGACGCTGTTTGCCGCCGCCAGCCTGAAGACCGCGCTGGATGAGCTGGCCGGGGAGTTCGCCCGCGACAGCCCGCATCAGCTGCGGCTGGTCTATGCCGGCAGTTCGATCCTGGCGCGCCAGATCGAACAGGGGGCGCCGGCGGATGCCTTTATCTCGGCCAATCCCGGCTGGATGGATGTGCTGGCGGCGCAGGGGCGGCTGGTCCCCGGCACCCGACGCGATCTGCTCGGCAATCGGCTGGTGCTGATCGGGCATCAGCCCGGCGCGCCGGTCGATCTTGTGCCGGGCGTTGATCTCGCGGGAGTGATCGGCGATGACCGGCTGACCACGGCGCTGGTCGATGGGGTTCCGGCGGGGATCTATGCCCGCGCCGCGCTGGAGCATCTGGGCGCCTGGGAGGTGCTGGCGCCACGGCTGGTGCAGATGGACAACGTTCGTGCCGCGCTGGCGCTGGTCGCCCTCGGCGCGGCGGATTTCGGTATTGTCTATGCCACCGACGCCGCGGCCGAACCGCGGGTGCATGTGCTGGCAACCTTTCCCGAGGCCAGCCACCCGCCGATCCGCTATCCGCTCGCAGCTCTGCGCGACAGCGCCGGCACCCGGGCGCTGCTGACCTATCTCGAGGGCCGCGCAGCACGGGCGATTTTCACCAGGGGCGGGTTTCAGCTGTTGGGGGAATAGGCTGGAGCGGGTGAAGGGAAGCGAACCCTCGTATTCAGCTTGGGAAGCTTAACCACTATTCTAAAGCGTCCCGCCTTTAACCTGCGACATATCCGGCAGCAGTGAAGTAATTCCA
>NZ_JARGNH010000036.1 GCF_029213205.1 Pseudooceanicola sp. | reverse complement strand
CCTTGGCGAGAAAATTCTACTTATGCAGCCCCCTACTTTCGGGGGGGATTACCCATTCCGCTCCTCTCCCAGCCTGGAAAATCTAGCGGAAAACTCCAGCTTCAAACGATCCAATTTTCAGGGGGCAGAGCAGGGGCTACGAGGGGGCAGGCTACCCTTCTCTTTCCCCAGGTTCCTATTCATTACTTATACCTATTCCCCTACCCCCCAATACCCCGCCAAAGGGCGTCTCGGCGCTGGGGCAGGAACTGGGGCGGTTTCGGGACGGGTCGCCCGGGTGTCTCTCCGACAGCTCCATGAGCAAAGGACGGTCAGGGGCGGGCGGAAAATGTGGCTGGGATGGTAGGATTCGAACCTACGATACACTGTACCAAAAACAGTTGCCTTACCACTTGGCTACATCCCAACGTGCGCGGTTATTTACGCCGCCCGTCCTTGCTTCGCAAGCCCTGATGGCCGAAAAAAACAGAGGTCCTGTCCTGTACCCGGCGCCGGGCGGATCATTCGGTCCGGGCTTCGCGGGTCAGCAGGTCCTCATCGCCCTTGGAGCGCCGCTCTTCGTCGACGATTGCCTCCAGCTCATGCTCGGCATGGGCCTGAACATCCAGGGTTTCTTCGGGGTTGATCGGCAGTGCCTCTGGCGCGCTGACCGCCGCTGCCGCGGGCTTGGCAGGTTTCGCCAGATTGGCCCCGACCACCCGGTACGTGGGTTCCGGCATCGCGATCCCGGCCTCGGTCAGCGCCGCGATGCTGAGCCGGATCGCCTCGCCCCGCGCCGCCAGCAACGAGGTTTGGTTCTGGTTGATCCAGCCGATCAGGCGCAGGCTGACGGTGCTGTCACCGACTGCATCGATCCAGGCATTGGGGGCGGGGCTGTTCAGGGTGAAGGGCAGTGCCACCAGAGTGTCCTGGGCCACCTGCACGGCGCGGGCCAGATCGGCATCCGGGGCCAGCCCGAGGTCAAAGCAGAACCGCCGTTCGATATTGCGCGAATAATTTACGATCCGGCTTTTGAACACGGTCGAATTGGGGATCCGGATGTGGTTGCCGTCCCAGGACAACAGGATGGTGGCACGCGAGGTCAGGCGGATCACCTTGCCCTCGTCGCCATTGATCTCGACCGCGTCATTGGGGCGGAACGGCTGGCGCACTGACAGCATCACCGAGGCGATGAAATTCTCGACCGTGTCGCGGACCGCGAAACCGATGGCGAGGCCGATGATCCCCGCGGCGCCGAGGATGGTCGACAGCAGCGCCGTGGCATTCAGGATATCCAGCGCCACCACGATCCCGGCAATGCCAAAGGACAGGCGCAGCACCTGGCGATAGATGTCGGCGATAAAGGCATTCGGGGCCAGCCGTTCCCAGGGTTGTTTCATCCGGGCCAGCAGCACCCCGACCAGCACCACCAGGAGAAAGGCGACACAGGACACCGCCAGCAGCGGCAGATAGGCCACGAACTGGGTCATCCGCGCGACAAACCGGTCGATCGCAGGGTCGAGGCGGCGTACCACATCGGTGGTTTCGCTGACCTGGTTGCGGATCGCGACCACGCCTTCGACCCGGGCGACGATGACATTCAGCTGCGCCGCATCGGCGGCGGTCAGAACCTCGCCGCGCAGGGTCACGATGCCGGCGGCGACGGTGACGGTCACATCCTCATAGCCACCGATCTCGTGCAGGATGGCCCGGATCCGGTTGGCGATGGCGGCGTCGGTTCCGCGGTCGTCCTCGACCTCGATCTTGCCCGAGGGCTGGTTGGTTTCTTCGGTATTGGTCTGGGCGGTGAGGGGCAGGGGGGTGATCGGCAGGAGGAGCGACGCTAGAATCAGCGGCAGGACCAGGAAACGAAACATATTGAAATCGCCATGCGTTCGGAAAATACCCGAACAACCCTAGCCAGGTGAGGCGCCGTCGCAAGCGGCAAGTGGCGGTGCGGGCCGCTGCCTCAGTCGCGGATCTCGGTGGCGGCGACGCCCCAGAGCGCGGATTTTCTGGCCCAGCCGCGATGCGATCCGACCTGCAATTTGCACCAATCCGGCAGGCAATCGCCAAGCCGGGCGACCACCCCCTGTTGCAGTCGCGCGATCACCGCCGAGCGCGGGTCCGGGCGGATCTGCAGATCCAGGCTTTCGACCGAGACCAGCACCGTGCGGGCACCGCTGAGCATCGAATAATGCACCCAGCCGCCAAAGCCGTCCTTGTCGCGCACCCGGCGCCAATGGCCGTATTCGGCGACGATTTCCAGCGGCATGCCCTGCAGCTTGTACACCCAGTCGATGCGATGGGTCAGGCTGGGGCCGCGGCGGACATTGGTTTCACGCGATTTCATCGACACGAAGCGGGGCAGGGGCAGATTGGTCACCGGCCCGATATTGCGGGCATCGGTATCCACTACGCCAGCGTGAAGTTCTTCGCTCTGGGTATCGGATTGTGCCTCGGTCTGACCGGTGGCGATCGGCCCGTCGCCGTCCTGGATCGCCACAGCCTGCGTGGTCGCGCCGCCGGGTGATGCGGTCAAACATAATAGACACGCTGCCATTGCTGCAGCGCTGTGCCGGAATGTCATGCTGTTCTGTCCGCTTCTGCCGTTCTTTCGGTGCCGGTTCTTGTGCCGGTCGCCCCATTGATGCACTTTGCCAGCAATAGCGATATGTTGAAAGTTTGCGGAGGGGTTGAATGCCATCTGAACGTCTGAGTGTTGTCGTAACGCGACGCCTGCCAGAGCCGGTCGAGGCTCGGCTGAAGGAATTGTTCGACGTTCGCTTTGGTGCAGCCGATCGCCCAATGTCGCGCGATGAGCTGGCGCAGGCGATGCGCGAGACCGATGTTCTGGTGACCAATCTGCGCGACCGGATCGACAACGGGCTGATTTCGCAGGCCGGGGACCGGTTGCGGCTGATCGCCAATTATGGTGCCGGGGTCGATCACATCGACGTCGCCACCTGCCGCCAGCGCGGGATTCTGGTGTCCAACACCCCCGGCGTGGTCACCGATGACACCGCCGATATGGCGATGGCGCTGATTCTCGCCGTCACCCGGCGGATTCCCGAAGGCCTGGCGCAGATGCAGTCGGACGATTGGGACGGCTGGGCGCCGGACGCGCTGAACGGCGGGCGGATTTCCGGGCGCCGCCTGGGCATTCTGGGGATGGGCCGGATCGGCCGGGCGCTGGCCGCCCGCGCCAATGCCTTTGGCATGCAGGTGCATTACCACAACCGTCGGCAAGTGCGCCCCGAGATCGAGGGCGAGCTGAAGGCGCGCTATTGGGAGAGCCTCGATCAGATGGTGGCGCGGGTCGATGTGCTGTCGATCAACTGCCCGCACACGCCGTCGACTTTTCATTTGCTGAACGCCCGGCGGCTGAAGCTGATGAAGCCTGAGGCGGTGATCGTGAACACCTCGCGCGGCGAAGTGGTCGATCAGAACGCCCTGACCCGGATGCTGCGCGACAAGGAGATCGCCGGCGCCGGCCTTGATGTCTATGAATTCGGCCAGGTCACCGATGAACTGCGCAAGATGCCCAATGTGGTGCTGCTGCCGCATATGGGATCGGCGACCCGCGAAGGCCGGGTCGAGATGGGTGAAAAGGTCATCATCAATATCAAGACCTTTGCCGATGGGCACCGGCCACCCGATCTGGTGGTGCCGGGGGTCCTGTGAAACGGCTCGGCACGGCGACGCTGGCGCTTTGCGCCGCGGCGCTCTGCCTGGCGCTGGCCTTTGCGCCGCGCCTCAACCCGCTGGTCGGATCGGCTGAAGCGTTTCAACGCGATGTCGCGGTCTCCTCGGGCGCGATCTATGTCTCACTGCGCGCGATCAATGCCGCCCTGTCCTTTGCGCAGGAGGTCGAGGTTGGTGGCTCCCTCGGGGTCTCGGGCTCGGTGCAGCCGCTGAAATGGCTGGAACCGGTGGATGACACCGTCGAACGGGTGTCCGGGCTGATCTTTGGCGTCGCGGTGCTGACCGGGGTGCTGTCGATGTCGATGGCCCCGGCGGCGGCGCTGGGGTTCGGCCTGCTGGCGCTGGCGCTGGTCGGGCGCTGCACCTGCGAGGCGGCGCCGGGCGGCTGGCACGGCTCCCGACCCGGGCTGCGCCATGCCTTCGGCTCCTGCGGCGGGCTGGGCTTTGCGCTGGCCATCGCCTTGCCGCTGGCCTTTGTGCTGGGCCTTTGGGCGGGCGAGGCGTTGACCCATGACACCTGGCAGGCCGCCTTTGACACGCTGGAGCGGATCGGCGCGCAGGCCAATGCGCTGATCGGTATCGACGGCGCCGGGCGTGAGGACCAGAGCTGGCTGGACAGCGCCCGCGCCTATCGTGCCGCCGCCGGGGTGTTCTGGGACAGCGCCGATGACTTGCTCGACGCCTCGCTGCAACTGACCGGGATTTTCCTGCTCAGGATGATTGTGTTGCCAGCGCTGACGTTGCTGGCGGTGCTGCGCGTCGGCTGGCACCTGATCGGGCGGGGCCATTGATCCGCGATGCGACTGTTCCTGGCGATCGATCCGCCCGACCCGGTCCGCGAGGCGCTGGAAGGGCTGCAATCGCATCTGCGGGTCGGTCGGCTGAGCGATCCCGATACCCTGCACCTGACCCTGGCGTTTCTGGGCGAGCGATCTGAACCCGAGGCCGAGGCGCTGGACGAGGCGATGCAGGGGTTTGTCGCCGCCGCATTCGATCTGACCCTTGCCGGGCTGGGCAGCTTTGGTGGCGCGATGCCCGCGATCCTGTTTGCCGGGGTCGTCGATCCGGGGCCGGTCACCGCGCTGCACCGGGCGGTGCGGGCGCGCCTGCGCCAGGCCGGGATCATTCTGCCCCGCGAACGGTTTCGCCCGCATGTCACCCTGGCGCGGTTCGGCAGACGGGTGCCGCAGGGCGCAGAGGGGGTGATCGCTGAATTTCTGGCCAGCCATGCCGGGTTTCGCAGCCCGCCGTTCCGGGTCAGCGCGCTCACCCTGTTCGAGTCGCATCTCTCTGCGGACGGTGCGCGCCACGAGGTCTTGGCGCAATATCCACTTCGCGGCTGAGCGCCTAACGATTCGCCCCGGGCACCCAGAGCACATCGCCCGCGCCGCCGTTGTTGGCCGCGCGCGAGGCGACAAAGAACCAATCCGACAGCCGGTTGAGGTATTTCACCGCCACCGGGTTGCAGCTTTCATTCGCCATCAGCGCGACGGCCAGCCGCTCGGCCCGGCGGGTGACAGTGCGGCAGAGATGCAGATGGGCCGCCAGGGCGCTGCCACCGGGGAGAACGAAGGACCGCAGCGGCGCCAGATCGGCGTTCATCACATCGATCTCGGCCTCCAGCCGGTCCACCTGACCGGCCAGCACCCGCAGCGGCGGATATTCGGCGGCGGCGTCGTTTTCCATGCCGGGGCGGCAGAAATCGGCGCCAAGGTCGAACAGATCGTTCTGGATCGCCGCGAGCTGCGCATCCATCACGCCGCTGGCATGTAGCCGGGCCAGACCGACGGTGGCGTTGGTTTCGTCGACGCTGCCATAGGTTTCGACCCTGAGCGAGGGTTTCGGCACCCGGCTGCCATCGCCAAGCGCGGTTTCTCCGGCATCGCCGGTGCGGGTGTAGATCTTGTTCAGAACAACCATATCAGCTCTTGCCTCGCAGCCAGACGTATAACACGATCAGCACGACAGCGACGAATTGCGCCGCGATCCGCCATTGCATCACCTTGTTGGATTTCTTGCCATCGACGCCGCGCGCAAAGCCGCCGATCCCGAACATCAGGATCCCGGCGACCAGCAACACCGCAGCAATGACGACATAGAATAGGGGATCATTGGCCATCGGGCCCTCCGTTTTCCAAGCTGTTCCAGATGTAATCCAGCGCGCGGCGGAAACGAACAGGGTATTTCCGCACAGGGCGCCCTCGGTTTCACGCGCTCAACTGCGCGCCAGCAATAGATCGAGCAGCCGAACCGGCAGCACCCGCCGGGCCAGGCCCATGATATGGGTGGGCACGGTGACGTAATAGCGCGCCTTTGGGCGGCGCGTGTCCAGCGCCCGGATCACCTGAGCCGTGACCGAGGCAGGAGGCCGCTCAAACGGATCGGGGGTGACCCCGGCGGCGTTCAGCCGGGGCAGAAGATGATCGCGGTAGTGATCCGCATGTGGCGAGGCGGGCCAGTCGATCCAGCGTTCGAAATAGGCGCGGCCCTTGATTCGGAAATCGGTGGTGATCGGCCCCGGTTCGATCAATGAGACATGAATATTGCTGCCGCGCAGCTCAAGCCTGAGCGAGTCGGCCAGCCCTTCCAGCGCGAATTTTGTCGCCACATAGGCGCCACGCCAGCGCACCGCGCCGAGCCCCAGAACCGAAGAGCAGTGCAGGATTCGTCCATGCCCCTGCGCCCGCATCACCGGCAACACCCGCCGGGTCAGATCGTGCCAGCCGAAGAGGTTGGATTCAAAAATCTGGCGCAGCGCCTCGGTCGGCACATCCTCGACCGCGCCCAGCAACCCATGCGCGCCATTGTTGAACAGCGCATCCAGCCGCCCGCCACTGGCCGCCAGCACCTCGGCCAGGCCGTTGGCGATGCTGTCGGCATCCTCGTAGTCAATTCGCGGGCTGGCCAGACCTTCGGCCTGCAACCGGGCGCAATCCTCGGCCCGGCGGCAAGAGGCAAACACCCGCCAGCCGCGCGCCTGCAGGCGCCGGGCAGCGTCCAGCCCGATGCCGCTGGAACATCCGGTGATCAGAATAATACGCTTGCCCATGAAAAACCCCGCCACCTTTCGGGGCAGGGCTATCGCAACCGGGACAACCGGGCAATCGCGTCAGGGTTATTCCGCCGAGGCGAGCAGGAAATCCGCCATCCAGCCGATCCGACCGCTGCCTTCGACCTTGAGCTTGACCCAGCCGTTGCCGGGTTCCTGCAAAACGGTCACCCGTTCGCCGCGCGTCAGCCGTCCCAGCACGCTGTATTCGGTGCCCGGCCCGTTGCGCATATTGACCCTGTTGCCGGTGACCAGACGCACATCGCGCGCCGCCCGGTCCTGCAGCACCGCCGCCGCCGCACGGTCACGGGCATCGCTGTCACTGGTCGCCACTGGTGCCGGGTTCAGGTTGACGACCCGCAAATTACCCTCGCCGATATTGGGACGCTCAGCGACATGGGCCACGCTGGGCACCACCTGCTCTGTGGCTTTCGGTGCCGCCCGGCGTTTGGCGACGGTCAATTCCGCCAGCGACGGTGTGTTGGCGGCGCGGCTTGCCACCTCGGCGTCGTTCGGCGGCGTGGCTGCGGCGATCTGATCCGCCTTTGCCCGGACCGGCGGCGCGAAATCCACGCCATCGCTCATCTCAAAGAAAATCCAGCCCATGAAAATGAGCGATACAAATATAAAGCGCGTCATGCCCCCCCCCGGGAAAGTGCAGCAGCTGCTAACGTCGTGATTGAAATGCACAATCAGCATATGTCGATTCGCGCTGGATTGTGAGTGTGGAATACCCGCAGCCCCCTTTGTTTCCTTGCCGAAAACGATCCTGCGGTCTATCACATCATCTATGACAAAAACCACAGACGACCCCAATATCGGCCCCAATTCAGGCGTGCCAGAGATCGCTGAGCCGCTGCGCCGCGCAATCGGCGAACGTTACCTTACGTACGCTTTGTCGACGATTATGCACCGGGCGCTGCCAGACGCCCGCGACGGGCTGAAGCCGGTGCACCGGCGAATCCTCTATGCGATGCGCGAATTGCGGCTGGCCCCGACCGGGCGATTCCGCAAGTCGTCCAAGATCTCAGGCGATGTGATGGGCAATTACCACCCACATGGCGACCAGGCGATCTATGACGCGATGGCCCGGCTGGCGCAGGATTTCAACGTCCGCTACCCGTTGGTCGACGGCCAGGGCAACTTCGGCAATATCGATGGCGATAACCCCGCCGCCAGCCGCTATACCGAGGCGCGGTTGACCGCCATCGCCGAAACCCTGATGGAGGGGTTGACCGAAAACGCGGTCGATTTCCGCGACAATTACGATGGCACCCTGACCGAACCAGTGGTGCTGCCCGCGACCTATCCGAACCTGCTGGCCAATGGATCCAGCGGCATCGCGGTGGGCATGGCGACCAATATCCCGCCGCATAATATCTCGGAACTTTGCGACGCCTGTCTGCATCTGATCAAGACCCCGGAGGCGCGCGACGAAACCCTGTTGAACTACATCCCCGGCCCGGATTTCCCCACCGGCGGGGTGATCGTCGAACCCCGCGAAACCATTGCCGAGACCTATCGCACCGGCCGCGGCTCGATCCGGCTGCGCTCGAAATGGGAGATCGAGGATCTGGGCCGGGGGACCTGGCAGATCGTGGTCACCGAAATCCCATATCAGGTGCAGAAATCCAAGCTGATCGAACGGATCGCCGACCTGATCCAGACCAAGAAGATCCCGATCCTCGCCGATATCCGCGATGAAAGTGCCGATGACATCCGCATGGTGCTGGAACCCAGATCGCGCTCGGTCGAGCCTGAGATGCTGATGAACATGCTGTTCCGCAACTCGGATCTCGAGGTCCGGTTCTCGCTGAACATGAATGTGCTGATCGACGGCGTCACCCCCAAGGTCTGCTCGCTGAAAGAGGTGCTGCGCGCCTTTCTCGATTTCCGCCGCGAGGTGCTGCTGCGCCGGTCGACCCATCGGATGGAAAAGATCGATCACCGGCTCGAGGTGCTCGAAGGCTTTATCGTCGCCTTTCTCAATCTCGACCGGGTGATCGACATCATCCGCTATGACGACGACCCGAAACAGGCGCTGATGGTCGAGGATTGGTCAAAGGATCACCGCCGAGCGATGTCCGAGGCCGATTACCTGTCCCCGATCACCGTCGCTGCGGTGACCGAAGAGGACCTGGGCCTGACCGACGTCCAGGCCGAGGCGATCCTGAACATGCGCCTGCGCTCCCTGCGTCGGCTCGAAGAGCTGGAGCTGGTGCGCGAACGTGACGCGCTGATGGAAGAACGCGCCGGGCTTGAGGATCTGCTGGAAAACGATGGGCTGCAATGGGCGCGGATCGCTGACCAGTTGAAAGAGGTCCGGAAATCCTTTGGCCGTGACACTCTGGCCGGTGCAAGGCGCACCGCATTCGCCGAGGCAGGGGATGTCGAAGACGTGCCGCTCGAGGCGATGATCGAACGTGAACCCGTCACCGTGGTCTGTTCGAAAATGGGCTGGATCCGGGCGCTGAAAGGCCATGCCGCCCCCGATGTGGCGCTGAAATTCAAGGATGGCGACGAGGGCCGCTTTGCGATCCACGCTCAGACCACCGACAAGATCATGATTTTCGGCTCGAACGGACGTTTCTACACGCTGCCTGCGTCCAACCTTCCCGGCGGGCGCGGCATGGGCGAACCGCTCAGGTTGATGGTCGATCTGCCGAACGAGGCCGAGATCGTGACCCTGTTCGTGCATCAGCCCGGGCGGCGGCTGCTGGTCGCCTCGACCGCCGGTGACGGATTCGTGGTGCCCGAGGACGAGCTGTTGGCGCAGACTCGATCCGGCAAGCAGGTGCTGAACGTCAAGGACGGCACCGCCGCGCTCTGCGCCCGCCCGGTCAGCGGCGATCACGTCGCCTGCGTCGGCGAAAACCGCAAAGTGTTGATCTTTCCGCTGGACGAACTGCCGGAGATGACCCGGGGCAAGGGGGTGCGGTTGCAGAAATTCAAGGATGGCGGCCTCAGCGATCTGACCACCTTCACCCTGGCCAACGGCCTGTCCTGGCATGATCCGGCGGGGCGCACCCGGACCGAAACCGAACTCAGTGAATGGATCGGCAAACGCGCCGCCTCCGGTCGGATGGCGCCCCGGGGCTTCCCGCGCGACAACCGCTTTACCTGACGCTGGTCGCTTCCTCTGGTCAAAAATATCCGGCCTTATGTATCAAACGCACCAGCCGTCCTACGGGGTGGGGGCTGATGCTTAGATTGGCCTTAGTCGGCGTCGTTGTGATATGCGGTCTTCACCCAAGTATATTTAAACGCTCCGCTCCCATTTTTCGCCTTGGATTCGACAACCCTCAGTTCGAGACAAAAGCGGGTTCGCCTTGGCTTTCTGAAAACATCCTCGTAGAGGAGGACGCCGAAGAAGGCCAATTTCTTCGATGGTTGGGGGAGGACTATTTGCCGGATTTGATCAGCGGTTATAGCCGCGCCGTTGACGGATTCGCCAGTTGCCGTGTCGCCGGACGGCAATACATCGTTAGGCTCTGGCCCGTCTGCTATCGGCGCAACCAAATCCCCGTTGTGCGTCGGAAAGTCCATATCCACGACCGCGACCCCCGCCGCGTAACGATGCTTGAGCGCTGGGCTGTTCCCGCTGTTTTTCGTCACAAATTCAACCTGTGGAATTTCCCCCGCGCTAAACTTCTGGAGAACAGTCTTTCCTTCATTCGTATCAAGGGAAAGATAGGCCCTGACTTGCGCCTCACCGATTTCCCTGCTGTCGGAAATGGCGATGCGAGTGTGACGAAGAGAGACAAAGAGCAGCCACAATCCTACAACGGATACAGTGGACCCGACTACAGTAAGCCAAAAGAGCAATTGCGCCCAATATGCCATATCCTTTTGGGCCTGCAGGTCTTGGTCGCTATGTTCGCTCTCAACATATCGGTCTACTGCTTCCGAAATGCACTCAGCGACCCACGCACGAGGAGCGTCAGAGACGCTGCACTGGCTGGCTATTATTTCGGCGGCATGTGCAGTTTGGTTGCGTTCTATCTCGTGCTGCTCGTGCCAATAATTGCGAACGTCAATAGCGCCCCGTAGCGCTGTGTAAATGATGTTTAGCGCAAGTCCCAACGCCAGAAGTTGAAAGGTCAGAGCCGAAGCGTATCGCATCCAAGCGCGGATAGACATTGCAACAAGAACCCCGCAGTGAATTTCCCTCGACTCACTTTATTGCGCAAATTCCGCTCGTTGTCTTCAATTCCGATTGCCGCCAGCTTTTCGACAAGCTGCGCATAGGTGACCGCCTTGCGTGCCATCTCCCCCCGTAGCAATCCCTTTGCCATCTCTTCCCAATCAGTGCGCTCAACCATGTCACCCTCCAAAATGCTCATGTCATCATATAGCGTGCTAAAGCCCTTGACAAGATGATTGCACATCATCATATTAAGTGCAACAGCACCGGATATGATGACAATGGCCCAACACTTCCTCCTTTCAGCAGCATCCCGCACCCTTTCCCTGCGGTCGATCTACAAGGCTGGCGAAGAAGCGGCCTACCAGACCTTTTGCGAAATGCGCTGGCCGGAAACCGATGGCGCGGCGGTTTGCCCGCGTTGTGGCGATCATGAGACCTACACGATCAGCACCCGCCGCAAGTTCAAGTGCAAAGGCTGCTACCACCAGTTCAGCGTGACCAGCGGCACGATCTTTGCCAGCCGCAAGATGGACTTCGTGGACCTGCTGGCGGCGATCTGCATCATCGTGAACGCCTCCAAGGGCCTGTCCATGGTGCAGCTTTCCCGCGATCTGGATTGCCAATACAAGACGGCTTTCGTGCTGGCCCACAAGCTGCGCGAGGCGATGGCACAAGAGGTGCAGACCGGCGAAGTGCTGGACGGCCATATCGAGATTGATGGCGCGTATTTCGGCGGTCATATCCGCCCGGCCAATGCCAAGGCCAACCGCGTTGACCGCCGCCTGAAAGCCCACCAGACCGGCAAGCGCCGCGTTGTGGTGGCCCTGCGTGAGCGTGAAGGCCGCACCCTGCCGTTTGTGACCATGAGCGAAGCCGAGGGTGTCGCTCTGGCGAATGAGAACGTCAGCCGCACCGCCACCATGTCAGCGGATGAGGCCTCGCACTGGGACTTGCTGCACCGGGGTTGGAGCGTTGACCGGGTGAACCATTCCGAGATCTACAGCGACCACGGCAAGCACACCAACATGGTGGAAAGCTTCTTCTCCCGCCTGCGCAACATGGTGCAGGGCCAGCATCACCACGTCAGCCCGCAATACCTGCACCAGTATGCGAACCATGCCGCATGGCTGGAAGACAACCGCCGCACCGACAACGGCACGCTGGCGCGGATCGTGGTCAGCAACAGCATGGGCGCGCCGGTCAGCCGTCAGTGGAAGGGCTACTGGCAGCGGGCGGCTTAAATATCGTTGACAGCGGTGCGTCAATGACTTAGTAATGTTTTTGAGCAAGCAACAAGAAGGCGGACAAATGTTCGACCCGGATAGTTACCCAATTACAATCGCTGAAATGGGACCAGCCAAGAAGGAACTGGATGCGATTTTAAGCGAGTCAGAACATGACCAGCTTGTTGATTGGCTCGCCTTGAACCCTGATGTTGGGGATATAATTCAAGGAGCAAACGGAGTGCGGAAAGCCCGATGGGCATACGGAAGTAAGGGAAAGCGTGGCGGGCTTCGGGTTATTTACTATTTTCGAGACCTCAACATGCCCATCTATGTGCTGGCTGTGTACAGAAAAAACGAAAAGCTGAACATAACAGCTACAGAAAAGAGGATAATCAGCCAAATGGTTGATCAGATCGTTGAACAATGGGCGCTCAGGAGAGTTAGAAACCTGTCTAAGAGCGTCGGATGAAAAACCTTAAAAAAAACGGAGAGATGTCGGGAGATAAGCATGTCTGGTAGCAAGATTATCAACGGCCTGCATGACGCAATTGACCACGCCAAAGGCTATGGCGGGTCTGCGCGTGAGCATACGGTCGTTGTTCACAAAATTGACGTTCGCGCAGTTCGTGAGAGCCTTCGGCTTACGCAAGAAGAGTTTGCGTTGCGCTTTGGATTCAACCTTGGAACGCTTCGGGGTTGGGAGCAAGGTCGTCGCCAGCCGGATGGAACTGCGCGCGTTTTGCTCAAGGTGATTATGAATGCACCTGATGCAGTTGAAAAGGCTCTATCTGCTTGATCCGAAGGCGTCTTAGCTGCCAGAGACGCAACAATTTGTCTGACTGTAAGGGGCGGCTTAACGGTCGCCCCTTACTCTTTTAATCGCTGAAAGTTGACCACACCCGCCCTTCACGCCGCACCAGCCCTCTATCCTTAAGCCTGAGAAGTGCCTGATACGCACGGTTGGTCGCGGCGCGTTGCCTGAGGTCAGGTCTATAGGCCCTGATCAGCGCTCCAATTTCCGATGTGGTCATAGGACCAGTTCTAAGCGCGTCCAGCACGAAATTCTTGGCCTGCCCGCGCCTCATAGGGCGATCCTGAACCACGCCTGACCATTCCACGCCACGCATATCTAGCAGCACCTCGGCCAGCTTGCCCTCGGTTCCGCCCTGCTTTCTAAGCGCCAGCAGCGCGTTGTTGATCGTTCTGTCCTGCATGGCCTAAGGGTGATTCACACGGGCCGGGAAATCCACTATTCTGTTGGTGCGCTTGATACATAAGGCCGAAAATATCCCCGCCGGAGGCCATTTCCATTGCGGCCCCCTTGAGGGGGACCGCAGTGGAAAACCCGCGCGCGACGCCAAAGGCGGCGCCAACTTCTGCGGTCAGTCTTTTCAGACCGGCGCTGGAATTGCCCTGCTGGCGCAGGGCCATGCCTCCGGCGGGGATATTTTTGACCAGAGGAAGCGGAAATGCGCTGTCAGCTGCGCGGCGTGGCGTTGAGCCAGACGCCGCCCTGCGGACGCAGGGTGAGGATCATCACCGGCTCGGGCGCGCGTTCGGGCACACTTTGGAACCGGAACCGGGCCAGCAGCGTCGCCAGGATGATCACCGCTTCTTGCAACGCAAAGCTGGCGCCGATGCAGATCCGGGGGCCGTCGCCGAAAGGCAGATAGGCATAGCGATCGATCGCCTTGCGGTCGGCGAATCTGCCGGGGCGAAAGGCGTCCGGCGCCTCCCATAGCATCTGATGCCGGTGCAACGCATAGATCGGCAGCATCACGGTATCGCCGGGCCGGATTTCGCGGTCGCAAAGCCGATCGGCCCGCAGCGCGGTGCGTGACACAAAGGCGGCGGGCGGGTAGAGGCGCAGCGCTTCGTCGATGATCCGGCGGGTCAGCGGCAGGTGCTCGATATCGGCGGCGGTCGCGGCGCGGTCTCCCAATTGCGCGCGCGCCTCTTCGGCGGCGCGATCCTGCTCGTGCGGCGCCGAGGCGCAGAGATAGAGCGACCAGGCCAGGGCCAGGGCGGTGGTTTCATGCCCGGCGACGATGAACGTCAGCAGGTTGTCGCGCAATTCGGCGGTGTTCATCTGGCGCCGGGTTTCTGGATCGACCCCGGCCAGCAACAGATCGAGCAGATCAGGCACCGCACTGGGCCCGTGCGCGCGCCGATCCTCGATGGCGCTGTCGGCGGTGGCTTTCATCTGTTTCAGCGCCGGACCGGCAAACACCCGTCCGGGGCGCGGTATCCAGTCGGGCAGTCCCAGGATGTCAAACAGCGACACCCGGGCGGTCGCGTCGATATAGCCGTCGATGGCACGGTGCAACGCGGCGCGATCAAAGCCACCATCGCCGGAGAAGGTGACTGAAGAGATCACATCGAAGGTGGCGCGCACCATTTCGGCCGCCATGTCGACCGGCCCCGGGCCGGCCGCCGCGATGCGATCCGCGGTGCGCGCGGCGGCGGCGGTCATCACCGGTGCCAGATTGGCGATGTTGCGCGGCGAAAACACCGGCGCGGCGGCACGGCGCTGCCAGCGCCAATGGGCGCCTTCGGCGATGAACAGGCTGTCACCGATTGCCGGACGCAGCAGGCTCTTGGTGACCTGTGATTTCGGGTAATCCTCCAGATGTTCCAGCAGGACATGACGGATCGCGCCCGGGTCCATCACCATGTGCCAGCGGATCCCGGTCTGGCCCGAGACCATCGGCTGCCGGGTGGCGATTTCCGGGATGATCGACAGAACATTGCGCCGCGCCGCGCGCAGGCTGCCGAGTATGCTCTTGGGTTGGGTCACCAGCGGCACCCGGACCGGCAGCTCGGCAGCCGAGTCGGGTGGCGGGCTTGGCAAAGCGGTCATGGTCGCCCCCTCGCAACACATCTTGTGACAGATATAGCCGGGATCCGGCCGCGCCGCCATGTGCTGCGGCGTTGCGCCGACCTGGCACCTGGGGTATCGGGGGACACAGACCTATCTGGGGGGCCGGACCTTGCGATTCATTCTTCTTATAAGCTTTGCTTTGCTGGCCGCTTGCGCCAATTCCAACGATCTGGACGAACCGACGGCGGATCTGGGAAATTTCCTCCTGGGTCACAATGTCGTGGTCGCCACCAAGGCGGAAAAGGGGCCGCTGTCGCGCGATGCCTCGGCAGAAGAGCTGCAGGCGGCGCTGAAGTCCGCCATCGACGAACGTTTCAGCCGCTATGACGGCGATCATTACTATCACCTCGGCGTCAGCGTCGAAGGCTACAACATTGCCCTGCCGGGGGTGCCGATCGTCGCTTCGCCGAAATCGGTGCTGCTGTTGAACCTGACGGTCTGGGATGATGCGCAGAACAAGAAATTGCTGGAAAAACCGGCGCAGCTGACGGTTTTCGAAAGCCTGAACGCCGATACCATCATCGGGTCCGGGCTGACCAAGACCAAGGCCGAACAGCTTGAGATTCTGTCACGCAATGCCGCCAAGCAGATCGAAAGCTATCTGCTGACCCGGCGGGACTGGTTCGGCGAGGCCCCCGCGCCGACGTCGATAACGCCACCTGCGTCCGCGGCCGTCAAACCGGCCCCGGTCTCGACCGCCAGAACCAGCGGTGCCTCGGCGGTCTTTGCGCCCCAGCCCGAGCCGGCGATCCTGCCGCCCTCCTGAGCCCGCCGCGACCCCACTGACGCTTGATTTTCTCGTGTGAAGCCAATAAACGGCGCGCGGAGATACGAAACGGGCCCGGCCTGAACCGCAGGCGACGCCCCCCAACGACGAGGCGCCCTAGCCAATGGCAAAGGAAAAGTTTGCGCGGAACAAGCCGCATTGCAACATCGGCACGATTGGTCACGTTGACCACGGCAAGACGACGCTGACGGCGGCGATCACCAAGTTTTTCGGTGATTTCAAGGCCTATGACATGATCGACGCGGCGCCGGAAGAGAAAGCGCGTGGGATCACGATCTCGACCGCGCATGTCGAATACGAGACCGAGAGCCGCCACTACGCCCATGTCGACTGCCCCGGCCACGCTGACTATGTGAAGAACATGATCACCGGTGCGGCGCAGATGGACGGCGCGATCCTGGTGGTGAACGCGGCTGACGGCCCGATGCCGCAGACCCGCGAGCACATCCTGCTGGGCCGCCAGGTCGGCATCCCGGCGATGGTGGTGTTCATGAACAAGGTCGACCAGGTCGACGACGAAGAGCTGCTTGAGCTGGTCGAGATGGAAATCCGCGAACTGCTGAGCGCCTATGACTATCCGGGCGACGACATTCCGATCATCGCCGGTTCGGCGCTGGCCGCGCTTGAGGGCCGGGATCCGGAAATCGGCGAGAACAAGATCCGCGAATTGATGGCGGCTGTGGACGAGTATATTCCGCAACCGGCGCGGGCTGTGGATCAGCCGTTCCTGATGCCGATCGAAGACGTGTTCTCGATCTCGGGCCGTGGCACGGTTGTCACCGGCCGGGTCGAGCGTGGCGTCGTGAATGTCGGCGACGAGCTGGAAATCATCGGCATCAAGGCGACGCAAAAGACGACCTGCACCGGTGTGGAAATGTTCCGCAAGCTCTTGGATCGCGGCGAGGCGGGCGACAATATCGGCGCGCTGCTGCGTGGCATCGAACGCGAAGCGGTGGAGCGTGGCCAGGTGCTGTGCAAGCCCGGTTCGGTGAAACCGCACACCAAGTTCGAAGCCGAAGCCTATATCCTGACCAAGGATGAGGGCGGCCGTCACACGCCGTTCTTCGCCAATTATCGTCCGCAGTTCTATTTCCGCACCACGGATGTGACCGGCACCGTCAACCTGCCCGAGGGCACGGAAATGGTGATGCCCGGCGACAACCTGAAGTTCGAAGTCGAGCTGATCGCGCCGATCGCCATGGAAGAAAAACTGCGCTTCGCCATCCGCGAAGGCGGCCGCACCGTCGGCTCTGGCGTGGTCTCCAAAATCCTCGAATGAGGTCAGACGGTGCGTGCTTCGCACGCACCTGACCGCAGGATGGGCGCTTGCGCGGATCACGCGGACCAGAACAAGGCGCCACGGTCGCAAACCGTGGCGCTTTCTTGTCTCCGAAATACACCAGCCCGCGCGCCACAATGCTGCGCGCCATGTCGCCCACGGTTTCGGCCACCGGTCTTGGCGCCTGGCCAATGGCCGCGACGTGGATCCGGGCCAGATCGCGCGCATTCACTATATGCAGCCGGGCCACATTATATGCAGCCGGGCCACATTCGCCCCGGCCCGGATTCTGGTCGCCTGCGCCGACGGCCTGCACGCACGCGCCCGCGATGCCGCAGAATTCGGCGGCAATATCGAGCTGCTGACCGCGCGGTTGAGTCCGAATCCGGCATGACCCGACGGCTGGTGCAACAGATGACCGTCGACTTAGCCCTGTCTACACCGTTGGACCTCGCCCGCGAAGCGGATAACCTGGGCCAGTTCAGCAGCCCTCAGCCCGGAGGCAGGCCATGTCCGACGCCGATACGACGACCGAGACCACGACACCCTTTCAGATGGGATATGCGCTGAACGGGCCGCTGGCGGGCCAGAGCCTGGACGCGGCAGATGCCGCCAATGTGCTGCGCGACGAAGCCCTCGGCTGGGCGCATCTGTCTGCCGATCATCCCGACACGCCGGACTGGATCGCCCGCAACCTCGCCTATCTCGACTCCACGGTGATCGAGGCGCTGACCTCAGAGGTCACGAGACCCCGGGCGACAGCAATCGGCGAAGGCATGCTGGTGGTGCTGCGCGGGCTGAACCTGAACGAGGGTATGGATCCAGAAGACATGGTCTCGGTCCGGATGTGGATCGACGCGCAGCGCATCGTCACCCTGTCGCGGCAGCGGGTCCGGGCGCTGGAGGATCTGGCCACCACCATCGCGGCGGGGCAGGGGCCAGACACCGCCGGTGCCTTTCTTAGCGGCCTGGCAGAGCGGCTGAATGTCCGGCTGGAACCGTTCGTGCGTGATCTCGATCAGACCGTCGACGGGCTTGAGGCACAGGTGATCGGGGCGCCGGATCAGACCCTGCGGCGCACAATTGTCACCCTGCGCCTGACGGTGATCGAGCTGCGCCGCCACGCGGTGCCGCAGCGGATCGCCCTGCAGGAACTCTACAGTGGCGAGCATGCGATCCTGGCGCCGCGCGACCTCCGGAATTTGCAGGAAACCCATGACCGGCTGACCCGGGTGCTGGAAAACCTCGACGAGCTGCGCGACAACCTGACGGTGCTGCGCGACGAACTGGCCGGGCAATTGTCGGATCGGCTGAACAACAACATGTTCATGCTGTCGATCCTGTCGGCGATCTTTCTGCCGCTCGGGTTCCTGACCGGATTGTTCGGGATCAACCTGGCCGGAATGCCGGGCGCCGGGCACCCTTGGGCCTTCTGGCTGTTCTGTGGCGGGCTGGTGCTGGTGGCGGGGCTGCAATTCTGGATTCTGCGCCGGTTGAAATGGCTTTGACGCCACGCCGACCGACAGCTCGGGTATTCACCCTTGCCAAAGCGCGGTGCCACAGCTAATCAACCGCACGACTTAGGGGTATAGCTCAGTTGGTAGAGCATCGGTCTCCAAAACCGAGGGTCGTGGGTTCGAGTCC
>NZ_JARGNH010000035.1 GCF_029213205.1 Pseudooceanicola sp. | reverse complement strand
ACCTTGGCGAGAAAATTCTACTTATGCAGCCCCCTACTTTCGGGGGGGATTACCCTGTTCGCCCGTGGCGGGGCCGTGGCGGGCGAAACGCTGTTCATCCACGGCGCCAGCGGATCGGTCGGCACCTCGGCGATCCAGCTTGCCAAACGCGCCGGCCTCAAGGTGATCGGCAGCGCCGGCACGCCGGAGGGGCTGGACCTGATCCGGGGCGAGGGTGCGGATCACGCCGTCAACCACCGGCAGCCCGGCTACCTTGACGAAGTGCGCCGTGTCGCGGGCGACGGGCCTGACCTGATCCTCGAAATGCTGGCCGATGCGAACCTTGCCGCCGATATGGACCTTGCCGCGATGCATGGCCGCATTGTCATCATCGGCTGCCGGGGCGAGGTCACGATCAATCCCCGGATCGCCATGGCCAAAGAGCTGGACGTCAGGGGCTTCATGATCTGGAACGTGCCGGAAGACCTGCGCCACGCGATCATGCAAGACATCCTCGCCGCCGCGCACGAGGGTACGATCCGCCCGATCGTGGGCCGCGAAATGCCTCTGACCCAGGCGGCGGCGGCGCAGGTCGCGGTGCTTGAGAACGGCAATTCGGGCAAGATCGTCCTCATCCCTTAGGGGGGCGACCGGGGGCGCTAGAGCCCAGGCATCATCTCCGTCATCCGTGATTTGGCCAGCGCACGCGCATCGCACACGATCCAGGCCACAAGGTCGGCGCAGGTTGGGATGTCATGGATCAGCCCTTGCACTGGCCCGGCCCACTCATTGCATGCCGCCCTGCATGATTGGATGGCGGATGCCGAACATCCGGGTGAAGCGGGTTTCGATCACGCCGTCGTCTGTCATCTGGTCCATTTCCGTCATTCCCCCCGGAAGCTCGCCTTGCGTTTTTCCAGAAAGGCGGTGCGGCCTTCGGCATGGTCGCTGGTCTGATACATTAGGGTCTGCATAAGGGATTCCCGGCGTAGAAGGTCTTCCAACCCGTTGGCCAGTTCGGATTTGATCATGGCAATCGGCAGCGGCGCGCGATCCTGCAGGATGCCCGCGAGTCGCCGTGCCTCGGCAAATGCGCCACCCGAAGGGGTCAGCTTGTCCACAAGGCCCATGGTCAGCGCCGCGTCAGCCTTGATCGTTTCGCCATACAGCAGAAGTTGGCGTGCCTGCGCATGGCCGACGCGCAGCGGCAGGGTCCGCAGCATGCCCATATCTGGCGCAAGACCTACATTGCCGAAGACCGCCGCGAATTTCGCGTCCTCGGCCGCCACGATGGAATCGCACAATAGCGCCAGCGACATACCGGCCCCGACGGCCCAGCCCTCGACCGCCGCGATCACCGGCTTGCGGCACGAGACGATGACGCGCACGCAGTCATGCGCGTCAATCAGGCGGGTCATGCCGGATTCGACCGTATGGTTGCCCATCGAGGTCACGTCGCCGCCCGCGCTGAATGTGCCGCCGACGCCTTGCAGGATCAGCACCCGGCAGGCGGGGTCCATGTCCAGCGCGGCGACCGTGCTGGCCAGAGCCTTGCGCACCTCGGCGGACAGGGCATTCCGTTGTGTAGGGTTGTTGATGGTGACGATTGCGATGGCGCCGTCGAATGCGACGGTCAGAACTTCGGGGCTGGTCGCCATGCGGTTTCCTTTTCCGGCGTGTCGGTGTGCAAGGCCGGCGCGCTGTGTCCGGCCCCTGATGAGGTGATGATCAGGGCGTCCAGCCCGGCGGCACCCTTGCCAGCCTCGAACACCTTGAACGGGTTGATGTCGATGGACGACAGAAGGGCGCGATTTTGATCGGCGAAGATGGAAAGCGTGACCAGCGCATCGGCCAGGGCATCGATATCCGCGCGCGGTTGACCGCGCGCGCCGCACAGGATCGCGGCTCCGGTGGTTTCGTCGATCATGCTCAGGGCGACGGCGCGATTGAACGGTGCCAGCCGGAAAGACACATCCTTGAACACCTCGGTGAAGATACCGCCAAGGCCGAACATCACGACCGGCCCGAACGCCGGATCACAGGTCACGCCAAGGATCGTTTCGGTGCCCCCGGACAGCATCGGGCTGATGGCGACGCCGTCAAGGCTGGCATTGGGCGCAGCAGCGCGGGCGCGATCCAGAAGCGTGTCAAAGGCTTGCGAGGTCGCAGGTCCGTCTCGAACGTCCAGAATGACGCCACCGATTTCAGATTTGTGCGGGATATCGGGGGACACGATCTTCATCACAACCGGAAAGCCGATCTTTGCCGCGTATTCCGCGGCCTCTTCGGCAGAGGTTGCCAGCGATTGCGCGGGGAAGGGCAACCCGATCCCGGCAAGGATATCGCGCGCCTCGACCTCGGAATAGCTGCGATCCGGGGCCAGGTTGGCGCGGGCCTCTGCACGCAGTGTATGGCTCTCAGGTTCGATGGCCGCGCCTTGGTTGGCAAAACTGCGCCCGAAATGGGTCAGGGCCGCCGCCGCGCGGACGGCGCGCGAGGGGTCCTCGAACACGATGAACCCCATCTCTTCCAGATCGGCCCGCACGGCATCGGTGTACAGCAGCGACAGGAACAGCGCCCGGTCCTTGCCATAGACCTGCGCGATCCGCAGCAGATCCGGCTTGAGCGCCTCGATGATCGCCGGGTTGCGGCCCAGATGAGACAGGAAGGTCAGAACGGAGCCATAGCCGCCCTTTTCCGCCAGCAGTTCGAACATCGGATACAGCAGTTCGTGCCGCGAGATGATCTCGGCAGTCACGTCCACCGGGTTGCGCGTGCCGGCAAAAGGCACGATCTCGCGCAGGGCGGTTTGCACGGCAGGCTCCAGCGGGGTGACGTCAAGTCCAAGCTCTGACGCCGCATCGGCCATCATGATGCCGCCACCGCCCGATACCGTGACGATGCCGATGCTGGAATTCGTTGGCAGACCGCCCTGCAGGCAGGCATAGGCAATGTCGAACATCTCATCCAGGGTTTTGGCCCGGTAGGCCCCGTATTGCTTCAGCACGGCGTCAAACACCGCATCCGACCCGCCAAGCGAGGCCGTGTGCGATTGCGCGGCCTGCGCCCCGGCCTCGGAGGTGCCAAGTTTCATCACCACGACAGGCTTGCGATTGGCCCGCGCGACATCCAGCGCCCTTGTCAGCTTGCGGCCGTCGTTGACGCCTTCGATGCAGCACAGGATCACGTCGGTATCGGGGTCCGAGGCCATGTGCAGCAGGAAATCGGACACCTCCAGATCACATTGGTTGCCCGCCGTGACCCATTTGTTGATCCCCAGGTTGCGGGCGTTGGCCAGAACATAGCAATGCGCGCCGATGGCGCCGGACTGGCTGGCCAGGCTGATCCGTCCACGATCCGGGGTCCGGTCGACGATGCCGCTGGAAAAGGTCGCTATCGCGCCATTTCCGGTGTTGATCGCGCCCATGCAGTTTGGGCCAAGCAGACGGACATTCCCCTTGCGGGCGATGCTGACGATGCGGTCCTGCAAGGCGCGGCCTTCGTCACCGACCTCCGAGAAACCGGCGGAAAATATGATGGCGGCCTTCACGCCCTTGTCGGCGCAGGCCTGTATGGCATCGGCGACCTGCGCTGCCGGCACCGCAACAATGGCAAGGTCGACCGACCCTTCCACGGCGGACAGGGAGGCATAGGCCGACAGCCCCTGAACCTCGTCGCGGGTAGGATTGATGGGGTAGACGTGCCCCTTGTATCCCGCCATCCTGAGGTATCGGATCGGACGTCCGCCGATCTTGGTCTCGTTCCCGGATGCGCCGATTATGGCGATGGATTGCGGATCGAAAATTGCCGGCATGATGGCCTGGTCGTTCACGGATAACCCCCGGATTATTGCTTGCCCGGAAATCTAGCCGGTGGTATTATTCGTATAATACTGACAAAATGGACTGTCAACGTGCCAAACCTTTCGCGCCCATCCTGAAAAACGGGGGGTGCTGTCGGTGCGCAGAGTCGTGTGAAATATATAGTTCGAATATATATTGACAAGACCCGGCCTGACCGTCAGGATTTTCCGGTACACCGTTGCGGCATGACCGCAGGGGCGCCTGTCCGGAGGAGATGAACAATGCTGAATTTTAAACGAATGGCGGCGGCTGCCGTATTGCCCGCTATGATACTTGGCGGTTTCGCCACAGCGGCGGGCGCCCAGGACGTTTCGCTGCCCAAGACGCTGACGTGGAGCACCTATGACGTCGGCTCCAGCGGATATGTCGAGGCATCGGCCATCGCGGACGCCATGATCAAGGGATACGGGGTCCGGATCAGGCTGACGCCGTCCAGTTCCGGCATCGGTCGGCTGCTTCCGCTCAAGACCGGCCGGGTCCAGTTCGCATTTCTCGGCAACGAAGCGAACTTCGCCAGTGAGGCGCTCTATGAATTCTCAAACCGCGAATGGGGCCCCCAGGATGTGCGCGTTCTGCTGGGTCGCCCGGCGGAGGCAGGGGTGGTTGCGGCCTCGGACGCCGGCATCAAGACGGTTGCGGATCTCAGGGGCAAGCGCGTCTCTTTTGTCGAGGCCAATCCTTCGGCCAATATCAAGACCGAGGCGGTGCTGGCATTCGGCGGCATGACCTGGGCCGACGTGGACCGGATCGACATGCCGTCCTATGGCTCGGCGCTCAAGGGTCTGTCCGACGGAACCGTGCAGGCCGCTGTCGCCATCCCGACCGCCGCCGCCCTGCGCGAGTTGGAATCCGGACGTGGCGCGACATGGATGGAACTGCCTGCGGACGATACCGAAGGCTGGGCGCGGCTGCATGAAGTCGCCTCGTTCGTCAAGCCGCGCGAGGCTACCATCGGGGCGGGTATTTCCACCGACGCGCCGGCGCAGCTGATGGGCTACCGGTATCCGATGATCACGGTCTATGCCGATGCAGACGAAGAGCTTGTCTACAACATGACCAAGGCCGTGGTGGAATCTTTTCCCGTCTACAAGGGCATGAGCCCGATCATGGCGAGTTGGAGCGCGGCCGAGTCAGGCAAGTCGCCGTCAGATGCGCCATTCCATCCCGGCGCGGTGAAATACCTCAAGGAAATCAACGTCTGGACCGATGAGGACGAGGCCTGGAACCAGAAGCGCCTGGCGCGGTCCGAGGCCATGATGAAGGCCTGGGAAGCTGCCAACGAAAAGGCGCTGGATGAGAACGTTTCCGACGCGGACTGGGCGGGCTTCTGGGAAAGCTACAAGGCGGAAAACCTCAAGTAAGCCACACCTCACTTGACCGACGCCGGAGCTTGCAAAAGCCGGTGTCGGTCTTGTCTGTCCTCCTGTAAATTGGTGTCCCACGATGACCGAACCGACAGAACTGGCGTGGGGATGGCGCCGCGAGGGTACCCGTCTGAGTGGCACCGCATGGTTTGCGGCGACGGGCCTCAGCGCCTTGGGCATTCTGATTGCGGTAAATCAGGTCTTCTTGCTGCGCCCGTTCGGTTTCACCCTGCTCAGCACGGCCTATTATTACACCCTTGCGGGGCTGTTTCTGGCCGTGGCCTTTCTGGCCAATCCGGCAACGAAGGCGCAGACTGACCGGGTGCGGTGGTTCGACTGGATCGCCGCGTTCATGACGCTGGTGTCCTGCCTGTATCTGGCGACGCAGGCCCGCAATATCATCTCGATGGGCTGGGAGCTAGACGCCCCGACCCTGCCGACCATGGCCTCGTTCTGCCTGATCGTCGCGGCACTTGAGGCGGTGCGCAGATGCGGCGGCGGCATCCTGTTCTGCATCTGTCTGGTGTTCGGCGTCTTTCCCCTGTTCGCGGATTCCCTGCCGGGCTTTCTGTGGGGGATGCAGTTTACCCCATTGGAGGCGACACGGGCCTATTCGATGGGTCTGGAAAGCATCATCGGCGTGCCCACCCGCGTCCTTGCCGATCTGGTCATCGGCTTCATCATCTTCGGCGTCGCCCTGAGCGTATCCGGCGGCGGTCGGTTTTTCATGGACATCGCCAATGCGCTGCTTGGCGGAACGCGGGGCGGGCCGGCCAAGGTGGCGATCGTGTCCAGCGGTTTTTTTGGCTCGCTGTCGGGCAGCGTTATTTCGAATGTCATCGGCACCGGCTCGATGACCATCCCGACGATGACCCGCACTGGATACCCGGCCCGGTACGCCGCCGCGATCGAGGCCTGCGCCTCGACGGGCGGGGCGTTAATGCCGCCCGTCATGGGTTCGGTCGCGTTCATCATGGCGTCCTTCCTGAACGTGCCCTATTCGACGATCATGGTGGCCGCGGTCGTTCCCGCCACGCTGTTCTATGCGATCCTGATCCTGCAGGCAGACAGCTTTGCGGCGGTCAACGGCCTGAAAGGCCTGCCCAGATCGCAGCTGCCCAAAATCGGCGCGACGTTCAAGAGCGGTTGGATCTATTGTTTCAGCCTGGTGCTGCTGATCTATCTGCTGCTGGGCCTGTCGCTGGAATCCCGCGCGCCCTTCATCGTCACGGTGGTGCTGCTGATCACGACCATCTACTACAACCGCTCGACCGGCGCGCTGCGGGCGGTCTGTGATCTGGTGCTGGAATCTGGTGTCGGCATTGCCAGCCTTGTTGGCATCGTCGCCGGGATCGGCCTGATCGTAGGATCGCTGTCGATCACCGGCGTCGGCAATGCGTTCAGCCGCGAGCTGGTGCAATATGCCGATGGCAACCTGTTCCTGATCCTCGTGCTGGGCGCGCTAACCAGCTTTGTCCTTGGTATGGGGATGACGGCCTCGGCCTGTTACATCTTCCTGGCCGTGGTGCTGGCGCCGGTGCTGGTGCAAAGCGGGCTGAACCCGATCGCGAGCCATCTGTTCATTCTTTACTGGGGCATGCTGTCCTACATCACGCCGCCGGTCGCACTTGCGGCTGTGGCGGCGGCCTCGATCGCGCGGGTCTCGGCGATGCGGACCGGGGTTTCGGCGATGCGGCTTGGCGCGGTGCTGTTTGTTCTGCCGTTCATGTTCGTCTACAACCCTGCGCTGGTCATGCAGGGCAGGGTCTCGTCGATCCTGCTGTCGTCGCTGACCGCGTTGGCGGCAATCTTCATGATCTCCTGCGCGGCCGAGCGGTACATGTATTTCCATGCCCGGCGGCTCAACTGGATCGAAACCGTTCTGCTGGCGGTCGGGGGGCTGATGCTCATGGCGCCCGAGCACCGGACAGATCTGGTGGGGTTGGCCATCCTTGTGATGGTTTACGGTCGTCCGCTGGTGTTCAGGGCTTCACCTGACAGCGCCGCGAAGGGCTGACGCCAGGTCGGACGGCCACAGGTCGATTTGCCGGCGACGATCACCTGTTCGTGGCGGGCGGCGCGGGGATGCATCAAGCAGAGCAAAATATATTGTTCGAATTATTGACAGCCAAATGCTCTTGTGAAAAGACCATTTCAGGAATGTAGAAGGGGATGGCTGATGACGGACTACACCCGTTACGACGATCTGAAGATTGGCGATGTATTGCCGCCAGAGCCCTACAGGTTCATGGTCAATGCAGATGTCGCGCAGGCCTATCGCGCGATTTCCACTGCCTCGCTGCAGGGGCAGGGCGGTGAAAACGCCGATCAGGTGCCCCCGATGCTGGCCGCAGTCTATATCCGTGGCGCGCAGAATGCCCTGAAGGGCCCGCCCGGTGGCATCCACGCCAAGCAGAGGTTCACCTTCCGCCAGCCTGTCCGGATCGGCGACAACCTCTCGACCACCCTCGAAATCGTCGACAAATACGAAAAGAAGGGCCGCCGCTATCTGGTCTGCGCGACCAGAACCGTCAATCAGGAAGGGGACGAGGTGACGCTTGGACAGATCGTGTCAATCTGGGGGAAAGAGACATGACAATGACCCCGGATCACACGCTGCAACCCGGCGCGACACTGCCGGATCGGGTGCACAAGGTCACGCAGCCGCTGATTGATGCCTACGCGAGGGTCTCAGGCGATCACAATCCACTGCACACGGATCCCGAATTCGCCAGCACCACCCATTTCGGCGGCACAATTGCCCATGGCATGATGACGCTGGCCTTTGCTTCGGCGGCGATGGAGGCCTGGGCTGGTCCGGACTGGGCGCAGTCCGGGGCCATGGACGTGACCTTCCTCTCGCCCGTTCTGCCGGGAAGCGAGGTCGTCGTGTCCATAGAGGTGCCGGACGCAGCCGTGGACGGGCGCCTGGAATGCAGGATCAATTGTACGGTGGCGGGCAAGGCGGTTCTGACCGGCGCTGTCTCTATTGCTGCCAAACGGAACATGGGGACCACATGAAAGATCACGAAGCAGTCATTGTCGGTGTCGCCGACGCCCCGCTGATCAACGGCAAGGTGGCCCAGCCGGGCTCGGCCCTTCAGATCGTCGCACGTTGTGCCAAGGCCGCGCTGGACGAGGCCGGGCTGACGCTGGGCGATGTCGACGGGCTTTTCACCGCCGGCATGTGGGGCATCCCCGGTGTCGGGCAGCTACCCACCGTCACCCTGTCGGAATTCCTTGGCATCCGCCCGGTTGTCCATGACGGCACTAACATCGGCGGTTCGGCCTTCGAGGCGCATCTGGGACATGCCGCGCTGGCCATCGAACAGGGGCTGTGCGATGTCGCGCTGATCGTTTATGGCAGCGCTCAACGCTCTGAGATGAGCCGCAATCTGGCCGGTCGGCCCGCGACCCTCACCATGCAGTTCGAAACGCCCTGGGGCTTGCCGACGCCGGTCGGGGGCTATGCCCTGGCCGCGATGCGGCACATGCACGAATATGGCACCACCCGCGAACATCTGGCCGAAATCGCCGTGGCGGCGCGCGCCTGGGCCGGGCTGAACCCGGCAGCGACCAAGCGCGACCCTATCACCGTGGACGATGTGCTGGCCGCCCCGACGATCAGCAAGCCGCTGGGGCTGCTGGATTGCTGCCTTGTGACGGACGGTGGCGGTGCCATCGTGGTCACCCGCGCCTCGCATGCCAAGGCGCAGGGGCTCAAACCGATCCATGTGCGCGGTCACGGGCAGGCGGCAACCCACTGGACTATCGCCGCGATGCCCGACCTTGCCCGCCTGACCGCGGCCGAGATGGCATCCGAGCGCGCCTTTGCGATGGCTGGCGTCACCCACGACGCCATTGATCTGGTCGAGGTTTATGACAGTTTCACCATCACCACGCTGCTGACCCTTGAAGCGCTCGGCTTTGCCGAACGTGGCGGCGGTGGCGAATTCGTCAGCAATGGGCGGATCGCACCCGGCGGAGCCTTTCCTCTGAACACGAACGGCGGCGGACTGTCCTATGCGCATCCCGGCATGTATGGCATCTTCCTGCTGATCGAGGCCGTCCGCCAGATGCGCGGCGAGGTCGAGCCCGAGCGGCAGATCGCGAATGTCCGCACCGCTCTGGTGCACGGGACCGGTGGCACATTGTCCAGCGGTGCGACCTGCATCCTGTCGTTAGACTGAACCGGAGTTCCAGATGACCAAACCACATCCCGTCGTCGATCCCGGCACCGCCCCCTACTGGGCCGCGCTGAAAGAAAAACGGCTGATACTCAAATCCTGCCGCGCTTGTGGACAGGCCCATTTCTATCCGCGCGAGATCTGCCCGCATTGCTATTCCGACGATCTGGACTGGATCGAGGCCAAAGGCACCGGCGAGATCTACAGCTACACCGTTGCCGTCCGCCCCGCTGGTCAGGCCTTCGAAGCCGACGCGCCCTATACCATCGCCATTGTCACGCTGGACGAGGGGCCGCGTATGATGACGCGGATCGTTGCCGCAGACGCCGATGCGGTCGAGATAGGCAAGAAGGTCACAGTCCGTTTCGTCGAGGAAGACGATTTGGTGCTGCCCTTCTTTGCTCTCGGGGGCGCATGATGTCCGACACTTCAGATGAGCGCGCACAGAACATCCGCATGATCCGCGACAGCGCCGCCGCGATCACCGGCGCGCCGGGCGATCTGCGCCGCATCCGGGAGCTGCGGTTCACGGAAGCGGGGATGGAGTCCGAGATCTGGCAAAGGATGGCTGACCTCGGCTGGGTCGGCCTTCTGGCTGGCGAAGATGCGGGCGGCATCGGTCTGGGGATGGCTGAATTCATCGCGCTGTCCGAGGAACTGGGCCGCGCATTGGTGCCAGAACCGCTGATCGCGGCGGCGGCGATTGCGCCGGACCTGCCCGCGTCGCTGCTGTGCGATGTGGTGGCCGGGGAGCTGGTGATCCTGCCGATCTGGCGCGATATGGTCGGCACGATCCGAACCGTCGAGGACAACGGCAAGATCACCGTGACCGGCAGCGCCGCGCGGGTGCCCTGCGCGCCCGGTGCTCACGGGTTCGCCATCCAGACGGACTCCGGCTGCCATTTCATCAAGGCGCAGGATTGCACGATCACCTCCACAGATACGCTGGACGGGGGCACGTTTTCCAGGGTCACCTTCGATGCGGCCCCGGCAGTCCCGATCGGGGACCTTTCGATGGCATATGAACGCGCGACCCTGGCCAGCGCGGCCTATCTCTTGGGTGCTGCGGAACGCGCATTCGAGATCACGCTGGACTACATCAAGCTGCGGCACCAGTTCGGCCGCGCTATCGGATCCTTTCAGGCGCTTCAGCATCGGGCGGTCGACATGAAACTGCTGCTTGAAGTCACGCGCGCAGTTCTGGCCGATTGTGTCGCGGGTTTCGAAGTGGCTGGCGCAGCGGATGAGCGCAAGCGCATGGCCTCGCGGGCGAAGTCGCGCGCGTCGGATACTGCGATGCGGATTGCGCGAGACAGCACGCAGATGCATGGCGCCATCGGCATCACCGACGCGCATGACATCGGGCTGTACACCCGCAAGATCGCGACGCTGTTCAACCAGTATGGCACAGCCAAGGCGCATCGCCGCCGCTATCTGGACCTGACCCTCGTGGAGGAGCCATGCTGTCCGAACAGGTCGCATGAGGACAAGAACAGTGCCATGAACACGTTCGCCCCCTCCGGCGCCGACCGCGATTACAACGCGATGACCGATGCGTCATTTCGGGCCGAAGTGCGCGACTGGGTGCAGAAGACCTACCCGGAAGACATGCGTTTTCCGCTGCATCGCCTGCACCGCAAGGACACCAAGGTCTGGTATGATTTGCTGGCGGAAAAGGGCTGGCTGGCGCCGAACTGGCCGCGCGAGCATGGCGGCATGGGGCTTGGCCCGTCCAAGCGGGTGATCTTTATAGAAGAGCTTGAGCGTCACGGCTGTTCGCGGGTCAACGATCAGGGTGTGTTGATGATCGGCCCGCTGCTGATCGACTATGGCACGCAGGCGCAGCGCGATTACTTCCTGCCGAAGATTCACACCGGCGAACATATCTGGGCGCAGGGCTACAGCGAACCCGATGCGGGATCGGACCTGGCCAGCCTGCGCACCGAAGCGGTGCGGGACGGAGATGAATGGGTCATCAACGGGCAGAAGATCTGGACCTCGCTCGGCAATGACGCAAACTGGATCTACCTGCTGGCGCGCACCGACAAGGACGCCAAGAAACAGGAGGGGATCAGCTTTTTCCTCGTCCCCGCCGATGCGCCCGGCGTCGATGTCCGCCCGATCCTGACGCTGAACCGCTCGGATGAATTCTGCGAGGTGTTCTTTGACGATGTTCGCATCCCACTGGACGCGCTGGTGGGAGAACTGAACGCCGGCTGGACTATGGCCAAGGCGCTTCTGGGGTTCGAACGCATCTTTGTCGGCTCGCCGGCGCAGTCTTCGCTGGCGTTCAGCCGACTTGAGATTGTGGCGCGCGAAACCGGGCTTTGGGATGATCCGTCGTTCCGGGACCGTTACGCGGTGCTGGCCCTCGATCTGGCCGACCACGTGTCGCTTTATGCCAGTTTTGTCGACAAACTGAAATCGGGTGAAAAGATCGGTCCCGATGTATCGATGCTGAAAATCTTCCAGACGGAACTGTACCAGCGCATCGCGATGGAAGCGATGGAGGTGGTCGGCGACGCGGCGGCCTATGTGGAGCCACTGGAGTCCGAGGTGAATACCTCGGGCCTCTGGCTGCACACCTTGCAGACGACAATCTATGGCGGCACCTCCGAGGTGCAGCGCGGAATCATCGCCAAGAACGTGCTAGGGCTCTGAACGACCGGAGGAAGACGGGCAGATGGCCTCAGGATGACAACCTGTAGCTGGCCCCTTTTGAACGAACACTCCTTCGACCACCCCATTTTGCAGCAAGATCAGCGGCGTGTTGCCTGCTGGCGCCGACCCGCTCTGCGGGCGGTTCTGGATCAACTATCGGGCCGGCGTGCTAGTTCGGTCGGGTCCGCAAGGCGGTTGCGGATCGGTTCGAACAGCTTCGGGATAAGTTTATCAATGGGATGCTTGCACGCGGCTACGAACCTGACCTTGCTGAGCGCTGTTTCTCGCAGATCGAAGGCTTCGGCGAATACGGTTTTCCCGAAAGCCATGCCGCCGCCTTTGCCTTGCTCGCCTATGTCTCGGCCTGGCTCAAATGCCACCACCCTGCGGCTTTCGCGTGTGGGCTGCTCAACTCTCAGCCGATGGGGTTTTACGCACCCGCCCAGATTGTGCGTGATGCGCGCGAGCATGGCATCGAGGTGCGCCCGATCTGTGTGAACAACAGCGCATGGGATAACACATTGGAACGACGCCCTGATGGCGGCTTGGCGCTGCGCCTAGGCTTTCGTCTGATCAAAGGGTTTCGCGAAGAAGACGCCGGTTGGATTGTCGCCGCGCGGGGCAATGGCTATCTGGACCCAGAGAGCCTGTGGCTGCGCGCAGGCTTGGCCTCATCAGCGCTGGAACGGCTGGCCGAAGCCGATGCGTTTTCAAGCATGGGCCTGGGGCGGCGCAATGCGCTGTGGCATGTCAAAGCGATCCGTAGCCAACAGCCTTTGCCGTTGTTCAATGACCCAATTGAGGGCGAAGGCATCGTTGAGCCGAATATTGACCTCCCCGCCATGCAGCTCGGTGAAGAACTGGTGGAAGATTACGTGGCCATGCGCCTGTCTTTGCGTGCCCATCCCATGGAGTTACTGCGCCCCGGCATACCAAACCTCACCACCCATGCCGCGCTTGCCACAGCGCCCCTTGACCGCACCAGCGTTTGCGGCCTCGTGATCACCCGCCAACGTCCCGGCACCGCCGCTGGCGTGGTCTTCCTGACGCTTGAGGATGAAACCGGCATTTCCAACGTGATTGTTTGGCGTAAAGTCTACAAACATTTCCGGCGCGCCGTCATGGGCGGGCGATTGCTGCGGGTCACTGGATATCTGCAACGCGAAGGGATCGTGGTGCACCTGATCGCCCAGCATATAGAGGATATGTCCCACCGTCTAAGCGACCTTGGGCACCCAATGGACGATGCCATCGGGATCACCCAACCCCAAGCCGACGACGCACCCCGCCCACCGCGCCATCCGCCTCGCGCAAGGCACCCGCGCGAACAGGCCAAGAGACTGTTTCCGAGCCGCGATTTCCATTGATGTTCACCCGATTAGTGGGCACTCGCAGCTGCTAAAGCGTTTCGTGCTACAATCACCGATGCAAGAGCATCCGTACAGGACGCTTTACAGGCATTCTTTACTCTGGGTGCGGCCCTGATTGGGGCGCGAGATGATGAAGCCGAGACGGACAGCTGAATAAACTGACTTGCGACGCTTTGAGCGTTTTGCTCTCCCCGTGATTTCACCTCGTGCAGGCTTTCATGGATTTGTCCGAGTTCGATCTCGGTATGGAAACGATAGGGCGCGCCACCCTTCGAAAACTGCACGCTCCGCCACCACGTCCGTCAAGATGTTGCCGGGGTCCCACATGGCCGCTTCCTTTATGCGGACCCGCGCATCCGATCTGCCGGGTCTGGACTCCGGAGACTTGCTCATCGGGTCCTCGTCATTGACAATACCGGCCAGACGGTACAGTAGGCGGGCAGGCCACCGAATGAGGTATCGCCACCAACTCGACCGAAATGATCAGGATTCGGATCTATGATAAAGCGCTTCGTAATTGCTTTCCTGTTCCTTTCTGTCGCGGTCGGCGGCGTCGTGGGATTCAACAAGTTCCGCGATCAGGCGATCAAGGATTTCTTCGCCAACCGACCCATACCTGCGCTGCCAGTGGACACGGTCATTGCCAAGGCGGGTCCGTGGACGCCGACTCTCGAGGCGATCGGTACGGTCTATGCGCGACGCGGCATCGATCTTGCGGTCGAAACGGGCGGTGTCGTCCGCGAGGTCGGATTCGCGGCGAATGATCGCGTCGAGCAAGGCCAGGTGCTGGTTCGGATCGCCGACGAGATCGAGCAAGCGGACCTCGCCGCGGCCCGAGCCTCGTTGCAACTGGCCGAGCAGACATTGGCACGGGCCGCGTCTCTCAGGGACCGCGGCATTGCGGCTGCCGCCAGAATCGAGGAGGCCGAAGCCGCCGCCAACTCGGCGCGGGCGCAGATGCGTCGCATCGAGGCGGTTCTCGACCAGAAGGTGCTGGAGTCACCATTCGCTGGCGAGATCGGTATCCCCAAGATCGAGGAAGGCCAATTCGTCACCGTTGGGAGCACCGTGGCGACCCTGCAGGACACCGATAGGCTGCGAGTCGATTTCTCGCTGCCCGAGCAGAAACTGGCTCAGATCGACATCGGCCAGTCGATCACACTGGTCGGCGAGTCGGGAGCGACCGCCTCGGGTTCCATCACCGGTATCGAACCTCGGATCGATCCGGCCACGCGCCTCGTGGAAGTGCGGGCCGAACTCGATAACGAGGATCAGGCCCTCAGCCCCGGTCAGTTCGTTCGGGTCAGGGTCACGTTGCCGGACAAGGAGAACGTGGTGGCGCTACCCCAGACGGCGGTCGTGACAAGCCTCTACGGCGATTACGTCTATGCCGTCGTTCCGGCCGAGAACAATACGGAAGAAGAGCCGCGGCTGGTGGCGAATCAAGTCTTCGTACGGACCGGCTCGCGCCAGAAAGACCTCGTCGAGATCGTTGACGGGGTCGCCGCTGGCGATCGAATCATCGTCGCGGGTCAGAACCGGCTGTCGAACGGCGTGCCGGTCATGCTGGTTGGCGGGGCCGCGCCTGAGCTGCCTCCCGAAGCCGGGTCGGAAACGCAGACGCAAGTCCTGCCACCGGAACCGGAGCGGGACGAGGATGCCGATGGGAACCCCTCAATGGATACGGGCGCGGCGCAGGCGGCGGGGGTCTCCGAATGAGCCTTCCCGAGCTCTTCACTCGCCGCCCCGTCCTGTCGACCGTATTGGGCTGCCTGATCATGCTGCTGGGCTTCCAGGGCCTCTTCAACTTGCAGGTACGTCAGTATCCCGAGGTTGAAGAGACGGTCATCACAGTCAATACGATCTATCCCGGGGCCAGCGCCGACTTGATCCAGGGCTTCATCACCGCGCCGATCGCGGCTGCCGTTTCGACCACCGAAAACGTGGATTACATTACTTCGCAGAGTCGCCCGTCCAGCAGCACTGTTACTGTCCAGATGCAGCTCGGAACCAACGCGAATATCGCGCTGACAGAGGTGATGTCCAAGGTGCAGCAGGTTCGCGGCAAGCTGCCAACTGCGGCCGAAGACCCGGTAATCGTTAAAGGGACCGGACGACAGTTCGCCATCATGTATCTCGCTTTCCAGAACGAGAGCATGAGTCCCGAGCAGCTGACTGAGTATCTCGAGCGGGTGATCCGGCCGCGCATGTCGACGATCGAGGGCGTAGCCGAGGTTCAGATCCTCGGTGCCGCGAACTATGCGATGCGAGTCTGGGTCGATCCAGTGCGGCTCGCCAGCCGCGGTGCAACGGCAACCGAAGTGCTGAACGCGATTAACGCGTCCAACTTCCTCTCGGCACCCGGTCGGACCAAGAACGAACTGGTCTCGTACTCGATCACGCTCGATTCGACGCTCCAAACACCAGAGGCTTTCGGGGCGCTGCCTATTCGCGCCGAGGGCGATGACGTGGTGCGCCTGAGAGACGTGGCACAGATCGAGTTGGCGGCCGAGAGCACCGATACTGTCGTCCGCTTCAACGGCCAGCCAGGCACGTTCATCGGCATCTTCCCAACGCCGTCGGCCAATCCGCTCGACACGGCGGGCGCGGTTCGCGCCGAGTTGCCGGCAATCGGGGCAAGCTTGCCGAAGGGCATGACCGTTTCGATGGTGTACGACTCGACCGAGACCATCAGCGCCTCGATCGAGGAGGTCTTCAAGACCATCTCCGAGGCGGTGGTCATCGTGGTGCTTGTGATCCTGCTGTTCCTCGGCTCGTTCCGTTCGGTGCTGATGCCGATCGTGACGATCCCGCTGTCGCTGGTCGGCGTCTGCTTCTTCCTCTACGCGATGGGATACTCGATCAACCTCCTGTCGTTGCTGGCGATGGTGCTGGCAATCGGCCTGGTGGTCGACGACGCGATCATCGTGGTCGAGAACATCCATCGCCACGTCGAGGAGGGGATGACTCCGATGGCGGCGGCGATCAAGGGCATGAAGGAGATATGGCTGGCGATCGTCGCGATGTCGCTGACGCTGGTCGCCGTGTTCATCCCGATCGGCTTCACCGGCGGCCTTACCGGCTCCTTGTTCCGTGAGTTCGCCTTCACACTGGCCGGGGCAGTGCTGATCTCCGGTATCGTCGCGCTGACGATCACACCGATGATGTCGGCACGACTGCTGACGTCTGGCGGACACAGCCGCTTCCAGAGGTTGGTCGACCGGACTTCGGACCGGTTGTCGAACTGGTATGAGCGCCGGGTTCGCAGCTCGCTCGATTACCGCCCGGTGACGATGCTGATGGTGCTCGTCCTCTTGGGGCTGACCGGCTTCATGTTCCTCAACACCTCCAGCGAGCTTGCCCCCGAGGAGGATTCCGGCGGTCTCTTTTCGCTGGTCACGGCCCCGCGCTACGCCACCAGCGAATACACCAGCCGTTACGCCGCCGAGATCGGCGAGCGCACCCGCGACATCGAGGAAGTGCGCGCGCAGTTCTCGATCGTCGGCCTGGGCGGGGCCACGAATACCGCGTTCTCGATCTGGGCGCTGGAGGACTGGGCCGAGCGCGAGCGCAGCCAGAACGAGATCAAAGCCGACATCCAGGGTCGCATCTCGGGCGTGGACGGGGTCCAGGCGCTGGTCTTCGCGCCGCCGTCGCTGCCCGGCGCGGGTGGCGGCCTGCCGATCTCGATGGTGATCCAGTCCACCGGCAATCCGAGCCAGGTTTACGAGCTCGCCGCCGAAATCCAGCGTGAGGCACAGCAAACGGGCCGGTTCATCGTCGTGCAGAACTCGCTCGCCTTCGACGCGCCGCAGGTCACCGTGACCATCGACCGCGATCGGGCCGCTGCTCTGAACGTTCCGGTCCGCGACGTAGGTAATACGATCGGCCTGCTCGTCGGTGGCGGCGCAATCAACCAGTTCGATCGCGAGTCGCAGAGCTATGACGTCATCACCCAGGTGCCGCAGAACTTCCGCGAGAACCCCGAGCGGCTGGGCGACTACTTCCTGCGGTCGACCACGGGCGAGATGATCCCGCTGTCATCGGTGATCGAGGTCTCGACCAACGCCTCGCCCGCAGCGATCGAGCAATTCAACCAATTGAATTCGGCCACGATCTCGGCGCTCCCGCTACCCGGCGTAACCACGGGCGAGGGGCTCGGGACGATCGTCGAGATCGCCGAGAGCATGTTGCCCGACGGCTTCTTCATCGAGTATTCCGGCCAGTCGCGGCTGGAGGTCTCGCAGGGCAACACGATTCTGGTCGCCTTTGGCGCGGCGGTCCTGGTGATCTATCTGCTGCTGGCCGCGCAGTTCGAGAGTTTCCGGGACCCGCTTATCATCATGATGTCGGTGCCGCTGGCGATCTTCGGTGCGATCCTGCCGCTGAATCTCGGCCTTGGGACGCTGAACATCTACACCCAGGTGGGTCTGATCACGCTGATCGGCATCATCACCAAGCACGGCATCCTTCTGGTCGAGTTCGCCAACCAGCGGCGCGACGACGGGCTGTCGATCCGCGATGCGATCGTGCAATCGGCCAAGGTGCGGCTGCGGCCGATCCTGATGACCACGGCGGCCCTTGCGCTGGCCGTCGTGCCGCTGATGCTGGCCGAAGGCGCCGGTGCGGCTGCGCGCCAGGCAATGGGCCTGGTGATCTTCACTGGCCTGATGGTCGGCACGCTCTTCACGCTGTTCGTGGTCCCGATGTTCTATACGATCATTGCCAGCGGGTCGCGCGGCAATCGGCGGGCCGAAGCGGGGGCCGCAAGCCGCGAGACCGCCCCGCCTGCGCCCGCTGAGTAGCCTCCCGCTGGCTGCTTTCGTGAGGTAGGTCAAGTTCGTTCAGGGAAAGAAAATTGTGCTTTGATCGGCCCGGCTCCGGTCCTAGCGTAACCAAAAGTAAGCGGCGGTCTGCAAGGGAGAGGCGTGTTGCGCGAAGACAAGGTCAAGGATGTTGTGCGCGGCGCGCGTTCGGTTTTTTTCGAGCACGGATTGGCGGGCGCGCGTGTCGATCAGATCGCGGATGCGGCATGCGTCTCGAAAGCAACGATGTACGCTCATTTCCCCACCAAGACAGACCTTTTCGTCGAAGTGGTCTCCAGGGAATGCGACATGCTTGCCGAGGAGCTTGAAAAACTGCTGCTGACCCAAGGGCCGATGGAAGAAACCTTGCAGTCGTTCAGTAGCGCTCTGATCGGTCTTGTTTTCTCGAATGATTATATCCGACTTTATCGGATCTGCGTTTCCGAAGCGGGCCGCTTTCCTCAGATCGGAGAACGCTTCTTCAAAGCCGGACCCGAACGGCTACGGCACATCCTTGCGCGGTATCTGGAGGATCAGCACCAAATAGGAAAGATGCTGATCCCGGATGCTGGCCTCGCTGCGGATCAGTTCATCCAACTTTCCTTCACCAGGATATTGACCCACCGATTGTTCGGCGTTCAAAAACAGTTGGATAAATCCGTGATATCCAGAAGGGCAGGAGACGCAACAAGGGCGTTTATTGCAATCTGGAGAGTACCGCAAAGTGTGGGGCAGTTGAATTTTGGGATTGATGCTGGCAAGG
>NZ_JARGNH010000034.1 GCF_029213205.1 Pseudooceanicola sp. | reverse complement strand
AACTGGCCTACTTTTACGCCGCCCTAATGGACCAATTTTGCGCCGCCCTTGACACCCATTGCCTGACGTAGCTGGTGAGTATGAAGTGCGATACTTCCTGGGACAGAATGAGGTGGTTCTGGCGACGACCCCGTTGACCGTGACCGCAGACTGATCGCCGTCAGTGGTGTTGGGTTAGCTGTCGTTCCCTTTAGCGAGAACAGTCGCGCGGGCGCGTTTGACCGTAAACCAGCCGCCAACAAGACCGGTAAAGATCAGCCCCGCCGAACAAAACAATGCGAGCCAGAAATACCGGGTAAGATGGCCTAAATCGACCGCGTTCTGTTTGGGATCGTCTGGCAGATACCAGACGTCAATCGGGCCGCCGTCGCTGAGGGTGTCGAAAAGCTGTTCTCTGACGCGTTGCTCCCCACGGGTATGAGGATCGGCCTCGGTGGCGAAGATGTAGGCGACATCGTAGGTATTTGGCTTGTTCGTTATGGTCTCGTGCAAATGGGTGACTTCACCGACCACCTTGACGCCGTGGTCCAGGAATGCGGCCGTCTTCTGATAGTCGGAGATTTTGAGCATCCCAAACCCGATGCCCGCCGCGACAAGCAACGGGTAGACCCATATCTGTTGACGCCACATCGCGCCGATCACCGTCTGCTTCCGTCCGTCCAACATCATGTCCTTTGCATCCTGTCAGCGCGTCAGGGTCACGGCGCGCCAACTCTTGACAGGGATCCCCTTGACGACGGCCGACGTATGGAAAATGCCATACATCTGGTCAGGCCCGACCACCATCAACCGCAAGGTCATATCCATCGTTACACCGTCGATTGTGGCCTGTGTCCGCCCGATCAGGCGGGCGAGGTTTTCAACCCCACATCCCATCAATGTCTCAACGTCGGAGGACGACAGCATCGGGGCAGGAACGCCGTCTTCGCTCGCGTGAGCCTCGAAGCTCCAAGGGGGTTCATCGGCCCAACTGAACACAACGGGCTGCTGTGCCTCCGGATGCGCGCCCACAAGCCCGCCATCTGGCGACATCTCGATCTGCATCGTTTCGACGTCACCACTTTCGGGATGGGGGATCGTCATGGGGCCCGAGATCACATAGCCTGCATGGTGCTTGATCTGCCAGGGGCCGACATACATGAGGCTGATCTTGTCCCACGCCTCGGGGGAGCCGTAGTTGCAGGCGACATTCGGCTCCGCCTGCGCAGGCGTTGACACCAACAAGGCGGATGCGATGCAGCAGGTTAGGGGAAAAGCCTTGATCATTTTCTCACTCGCTTGTCGTTGGAGGTCTGCTTTCGCGCTATTGACGCCATGAGGATGCGCCGCCTCATTGGTCTTGCAGCAAGGCCTTGGGCAGGGTTGCGCTAAACGTCCCGTCGATCTGCATCGTCTGCGACGGATCGGCCTGTCCGCTTACCAAATTGTCGCTGTAATAGGCGGTGGAGGCAAAGCTTCCTTCCACGAAAAGACCGCCGTCAACCTCCTCGAGCGTCGACAGGGTAAAGTCGGTTTGCCCCTCTTCATTGGCCAGCCAGCCAGACGCCCAACCGTCAGCGAGATAGGTCAGCGACACGTTCAACGGTATCGTGGTGCTCCCAACCGCCATGATATCGAACTTGAGCAGCAGGCTGTCTTTGACCTCAGCCACAGTGTCCGCTGTCGGCTGTCCCCACAGGTTGAAGCTCTGCATATTCGCGGCTGCAATTGTCAGGCCATGGCTTTGGCTCTGTTCCCCGTCCGACGTCAGGAACCAACTGCGCTCGGTACCCTCAACGGTGGCTGTCAGAGTGCCGAAAACATCTTGAGCGACACAAAGCGTTGGCGCAAAGAAGAGTGCCGCGGTGATAGCGATATCGCGAAACGTCAAGTGTAACATTAAACCTCCAGTGAAAAGGGCGCGCTTTGGAAAGCTGTTAAAAACAATCCGAAGATGCAAAGACCGCGCAATAGCAACTTAAAGTATTGTCACCATGCTTCATCTTCACAGCCTCAATTTCACCTATGCCTGAATAGTTCAGCCCGTCAACTGCCGTCGGCAAAACGGAGATTGGACCCGACTGGAGGCTTTAGAGATAACTAAGTCTTTATGCGCTCTTCCGGCACGGTCAAGCTGTTCCTCCTTGCAGGGTCTACTCTACACACATTCACAATGAGAGTGGGCTGGACCCAGCGCAACCCCTTGGAAAACTTAGCGGCACGCGAAGTGGAAACCTCTCCCATCGTCTCCGCCACCTTACCCATTTTTTGAATTTGATTTGGTCGTCTTTGATGGTCTTTTCTTATTGTTTTGATGGACTTAACCCTTCACCTCAGCTGCCTTGAGTTCCCTTCGAAGACACCTATACTCGCTCCTTGAGTGGTATGAAATGTGGTATTCATCATGCCCCTGACCGGCAACCCGCCAAGAACCAGGGTGCCGTCGCGCCTAGGGGGGAGGCCACCGCGCCTTTTGCCGACTGGTTAATTGTCCGCCACCGCGTCGGGCAGTGCCACCGCCTCTTCGGCAGCGACCCATGCCAAGCCCGTTTCTTTGGCCAATAGGCGTGCATGTACGTGATTGGCGTCGCCCCCGGTTTCGGTCAGGATTGAACAGATCGCCACGGCCTGACCGCCTCCGGCGGCCTGTTGCAGGGACAGGGCGAGTTCCGCGCAGGATCGTGCGCGCCCGGGCATGGATGGAAGGGCGATTTGCGGAAAGATGTGACCGGGGCTGACCAGATCATACGCCTGCGACGCCGGATTGGCCGCGACCCGGATGGTCAGCGCCCGATCGGCGGCCGAAATGCCGGTGGACACGCCATCGCGCGCTTCGATGGAATAGGTGTAGGACGGGCCGATCCGTTGGCGATTGCGCAACGGTTGCAGCACCAGGCCCAGTTGCATCGCACGTCCCGGAGAAATGGCAAGCCCAATCAGCCCGCGCCCGTGCTTCGCCATAAAATTGATGGTCGCCGGTGACGCCTTGGCCGCGTCCATTATCATGACCGGGCCGGCATCCGGCGTGTCCGTCAGGATAACGATCTCACCCTTGGCTAGGGCGCGTGTGGCGGCCTTTAGCCCATGATCCTCTGTCTGCACTCTATCGTCCTTGCATTCAATCATTGCGACACCGCATGGAACGCGCGGGCGAAATACACGCTCGCCGGTTCACCCTTGGCGATGGCGACCTCCAGCACCTCGCAGAACAGCACCGCATGGGTGCCCACCACATGGCGATGCGCCACCCGACAATCGAACGACACCACGCTTTCCAGCAGGACTGGCGCACCGGACGCCCCTTTTTCCCAGCTGGCCGAGGCAAAACGATCTTCCATCGGCGTCTTGCCCCCGAACAGGATCGCCAGATCCTGATGCCGCGGGCCGACGGTATTCACGCAGACTGACGGGTTTTCGAGAAACGCAGCCGCGGCGGAACTGCTCCGGTTGACGCAGACCAGCAATGTCGGCGGGTCATCGGTGACCGAGCAAACCGCCGAGGCCGTCAACCCGGCCTGCCCGGCAGCGCCGTAAGTGGTGACAATGTTCACGGCACCGGGCAGGTGCGCCATGGCATCGCGGAACTCGCCGCGGGGAACATGAACGGGGATCGACAGAGCAGTCATAGGGCACCTCGCAGGGATCGATTCAGGAAAAAAGGTAGGGCGTTGTGGCCGGGGGTTCCAATGACGAAGGCTCCTTTTGGGGCTGAGGTATTCTCAGGTGGCATCCGTTCCGACTGTGCCGCCGCATGACCAGTTGGCTGCGACCGGCAGCCCCCGGACCAGGTCATGCCGTTTCCAGCACGGCGCTGGACAGCACCTTGGCTGCGAATCCGGCCACGGCGATGGCGCGACGATCCTCATAGCGGCGCGCGACAAAGGACACGCCGATGGGCATCCCTGACGGGCCTTTCAAACCCGGTGCTGAAACAACAGGCACCTGCAACAGCGTCCACATCGAATTCATCGACGCATCGCCGGTTGAGTCGAGCCCCACCGGTGCCTCGCTTGTCGCGCTTGGCGTCATCACGATGTCGAATCCGGCGGCGATGTCGTCATAGGCCCCGCGACATTCATCGGCCAACCGATAGGCGGCGCGCAGGCTTTCAGGCGTTTCACCGCGGCGGTTTTCCACCTTTGCAAGGAACTCGTCGTGAATATCGGGCGTATTGCGTACCTCGCTCAGAAAGGCCGAGCGGCCTTCGCAGTCCAGGATGGCTTTATGGGCCTCGTGGATATCATCGAACAGCGGTGGCAGGACAAGTTCGCTGACCGTTGCCCCGGCACCTTCAAGCAGGGCAATCGCTTCGGACATCGCCGTGCGGACCGAGGTTTCCGTCCTGTCCCATGTCGGCGTGCGGACAAAGCCGACCTTCAGCCCTTCCAGCCCGGTCGGCATGTCCGCCAGCAGGTCAAATCCGAACACATCCGCCAACAGCTCAAGGTCAGCGGCGTCGCGGGAATAGAGGCCAAGCGTGTCGCATGTGGCGGAATACATCTTTAGCCCCTCGCGGCTGATCGTATTCCATGTCGGTTTCCAGCCGAAGATACCGTTGTAGGAGGCCGGCCGGATGGTCGATCCTCCGGTCTGCGTGCCCAGGGCAATCGTCGCCATCCCGGCGGCAACCGCCGCTGCCGATCCGCTGGACGACCCGCCCGGCGTGCGCGAAAGGTCATGCGGGTTGCGAGTCTTGCCGCCGCGAGCGGTTGCGGCAAATTCCGTGGTGACGGTCTTGCCGACGATCATCGCCCCGGCGGCGCGCAATGTATCCACGCAGGCGGCGTCGATCCCCGGACGACTGCCCAAATAGCGGGCAGTATTATGCTCTGTCGGCATGTCCCGTGTCAGGATCACGTCCTTGACCCCGATCGGAATGCCATGCAGCGGCCCCCGTTCGCGGCGGGCATCCAGCGCCCCCGCCTGCAAGCGCAGCTGGTCAGGATCGTAATGGGCAAAAGCCCGCACCTCTGCCTCGCGGGTTTCTATGAGGGAAATAAGGGTTTCCGCAATCTGCGTCGCAGACAGTCCGGCGGCGCGCAACGTAGTGGCAGTCATGGGGTCCGACATCGGGGTCTCCTCTTTGGCACGACTCCTCAAGCATCGCACAATCACAGAAATGCTGCGCTGCAGCTTTCTCAGCGCCGGTGTGAGATTTCCTCATTTGCGACCTGCGGCCTGATCCTCAACGCTCAAGGTATCGAAACGGTCGCTCCCTGGAACCGTTGCAAAGCTAAGGACATCTGCCATGGCCGATCACATCAAGACCGCCAAACCGAAAGCCGCCGCTTCAGGCGCCCTCAACCGTCGTTCGGTGCTGAAAAGCGGGGCTGCGGCGGTGGCCGCCAGCGCCTTTCCAGCCCCGATGCTCTGGGCGCAGAACATCAAGGACATCAAGATTGTCCATGTCGGCCAATCCTATTCGACGATCCCCAACATCGCCGAAAAAGCCAATGAGGATCTGGATTTCACCGTCGAGATGCAGACCGCGCCCGACCTCACCTCGCAGATCAACCGCCTGCTGACTCAGCCCAAGTCGATCGACGTGACCGACGTCAGCAACACCTCGATGAAGTATTTCACCAATCGGGGCATCCTGATGCCGCTCAACGTCAAGGATTACAAATGGTGGGACAAGACCGTGCCGCTGTTCACCAAGGGCACCTATGAAAACGGCGAACCCTATTCGATGCAGGGCTTTGCCCCGATCAAGGCGCAATATTACACCGATGAGACCGCCAGCGCCTATTCGCTTGAACCGACCGAATGGCTGGTTGGCGTGCCGCTGTATTACAACGCCGATACGCTGGGCATCCGCCCCGATCTGATCGGTCGCCCGATCGAAAGCTGGGCCGAGCTGCTGAATTCTGAATTCTCGGGCAAGGTGGCCTTGCAGGATGGCGTCAATGTCGGCGTGCCCGACGCTGCCATGGCGTTGGAGGCCATGGGCGACATGACCTATGTCGACAAGGGCAACATGACCCGCGCCGAGATCGACGCCACCATCGACAAGCTGATCGAATACAAGCGTGCCGGGCATTTCCGCAGCTTCTGGACCAACTTCGACCAGTCGGTTCAATTGATGGCCAGCGGCGAGGTGCTGCTTCAATCCATGTGGTCGCCCGCCGTGACCGAGGTGCGCACCCGTGGCGTCGAATGCACCTATAACGGCATGAAGGAAGGGTATCGTGGCTGGTACATCATGATGATGGCGGTGAGCCATCTTGAAGGCCTGCAACGCGAATGCGCCATTGAATACATGAACTGGTTCAACTCGGGCTGGGCCGGGGCGTTCATTTCGCGTCAGGGGTTCTACAACTCGGTGCCCGAAAACGTGAAGGGCGAGATGACCGAAAACGAATACGGCTATTGGTACGAAGGCAAGAAATCCACCTCCGATATCCTGAACCCGTTTGGCAAAGTCATGGAAAAAGCCGGCGTGATACGGGACGGAGGCGGGCTCTGGGATCGGATGGGCAACATCGGGATCTGGAACACGCTGATGGACGAAGACCGCTATCTGGTGCGCCGTTGGCAGGATTTCCTGGCGGCCTGACCCCCTCCCCCCGACCATCAAGACCTGCGGCCAGGCCCAAACGACCGGCATGGCCGCAGGTTGAGACGACACCCTCAACCGCGCCGGAGACAAGATGAAGATTTCACCCCGCGCCGCCTCGTGGCTACAGGTCGCCCCCATGGCCACGGTCTTTGTGACCATGGTCCTGGTGCCGCTGTGCATCATTTTTGCGGTCAGTTTTCTGGATTACGATTTTGCGCGGGTCTTTCCCGAGATCTATCTGGCCAGTTGGAGCGACGCGCTCGGCTCACGCCTGACGCTGGATCTGTATCTTACGGTCGGGCGGTTCCTGATCATCACCTGGGTGATCACAGCATTCGTGGGATTCTGGCTGGCCTATTTTCTGGTGTTCCATGTGCGCTCCTCCGCCATCCGCCTGACCCTTCTGGCCGCCGCCGCGATCCCGTTCTGGACACCGGGGCCGATCCGCATGGTGAGCTGGGTGCCGTTGCTGGGCCGTGAAGGTCTGGTGAACAAGGCTTTGATGTCGCTGGGTGTTATCGACACGCCGCTGACATGGCTCCTCTATTCGGATTTTGCCGTCGTGCTGGCCTATATCAACCTGTTGACGCTGGCCATGCTGGGACCGATCACCCATTCGATGGCCAAGATCCCACGTTCGCTGATTCAGGCCGCGCAGGATCAGGGTGCCAGTGAATGGCAGATCATCCGCGAAATCATCGTTCCGCTGGCCAAGCCGGGCATCGCCATTGGCACGATCTTCATCGTCACCGCCGTGCTGGGCGACTTCTTTATCGTCAAGATCATGAGCGGCGGACAGACCAACACCCCGGCCAATGCCATCGCAACTGAGCTTGCCGCGTTCCAATACCCACCCGCTGCCGCGAAATCGGTGATGCTGCTGGTGATCGTTGTCGCACTGGTGGCCCTGCTGCTGCGGTTTGTCGACATCCGCAAAGAACTCAGGGATTAGGAGCCAACACATGGCACATCAAGCCAACCAACGCCCGCTTTCCTTTTACCTCCTGTCCAGCCTGATGGCGGCCCTGCTGGTGTTCCTCTACGCGCCGATGGTCTGCGTCTACATCCTGTCGTTTCAGGGGCCGGACGGCGGGATGAGTTTTCCAATGGTGGGCTGGTCGACACATTGGTTCGAGGTACTGTTCCGCGGCACCGGCGGTCAGGGCATGGGCGACGTGCCCGGCAGTTTCCGCCGCTCGATGCGACTGGCTGCCTTTGTGTCGGTGCTGTCGATGGTCATCGCGGTCTCGGCGGGCATGGCCTATCGGCGCAGCTTTCCAGGGGCGAATTTTGTGTTCTACTCGGCGATTACCTCGATGGTGCTGCCGGGGATCTTCGTCGGCTTTGGCATCGCGCTGACCTTCAACCTGCTGGGTTGGCAGATCAACTGGTTCAGCTCGGGCATCGGCGCGCAGCTGACATGGTCACTGCCCTTTGGCCTGCTGATCATGTTCATCGTGCTGGGCCGGTTCAATCCCGCCTATGAAGAAGCTGCGACCGACCTTGGCGCGAATGCCTCGCAAAGGTTTCGGATGGTGATCCTGCCGATCATCCTGCCCGGTGTCATCGGCATCTTCGTGTCGTCGATCACCTCGTCCTACGAGGAAAGTGCGCGCACGCAGCTGAATGTCGGCCTTGGCAACACCATGCCGATGGAGGTGACCGGATTGCTGACCGGCTCCAGCACGCCGGTGCTGTTCGCCATCGGCACCATGACCACGCTGGTCATGTTCGTTTTCATCCTCGGTGCCGTGGCCCTGATGGGATCAATGGCACGCCGCCGAGCCGCAAGGCCAGATTCATGACCCTTACTCAAACCCCGAAGGACGATGCAATGCAGCTGAAAAAGCGCGACGCACCAGAGATGACCCCCGAGATTCCGTCGGACGAGCCCCGGCTGAGGCAAGTGACAAAAGGCCATCGGTTCGACGTGGAACTGGTCGCCCTGACCAAGGCCTATAACGCCAAAACCCTTGCCGTAGATGCGATTTCTCTGCGGATTCCACGGGCGTCCTACTGTTGTCTGCTGGGCCCCTCGGGCTGTGGCAAGACAACGACGCTTCGGATGCTGGCCGGGCACGAGACGGTGACGGACGGGGCGATCCGTATTCATGACGAAGAGATCACCCATCGGGCGCCGATCGACCGCGGCACTTCGATGATGTTTCAGGATTATGCCCTGTTCCCGCATCTGACGGCGCTGGAAAATGTCGCATTTTCGCTGAAGGTTCGGCAGGTCCCCCGCAAAGAGCGCGAGGCGCAGGCGCGGGAATACCTGGAACTGGTGCAGATGGACCATCTGGCCAACCGCCTGCCCAACCAGCTGTCCGGCGGGCAGCAGCAGCGGGTCGCGCTGGCGCGGTCGCTGATCACCCGGCCCAAGGTCCTGCTGCTGGACGAACCGCTGTCAGCGCTCGACCCCTTCCTGCGCACCCGGATGCGGGCCGAACTCAAACGCATCCAAAAGGAACTGGGCATCACCTTTGTTCATGTCACCCACAGTCAGGAAGAGGCCCTGGCCCTGTCCGACGTCATGGTGGTGATGAATGACGCGAAGATCATGCAGGCCGCCCCTGCCCGCGAGATCTTTGAGACACCCGCAAACGCCTTTGTCGCGCGGTTCATCGGTGGTCATAACGTGATCGGACGCGATGGCAAGACGATCTCGGTGCGGGCGGACCGGTGCCGGATCGGCACGGGCCCCGGCCTTAATTCCATCGCCGGCGAGGTGACCATGGTCGAATATCACGGTCCCTTCGTGCAGGTCTCGGTCTGCGGAGAGGGCAATACCGACCTGACCGCGATGATGAGCGACGCCGCCTATTTTGAAGAGTCGCCCCGGATCGGCAGCAAGGTCGCCCTGTCATGGGAACCCGCCGTCGAACATGTTTTGGGACCGGAGGCCGTGGCGTTCCTTGCGAAATAGCGCCGCCGGGGCAAACCGCCCACTGCCCGTCACCAATTTAGAACCTAAATAACGTAAAGACCCCGGATCAGATGTGATCCGGGGTCTTGGTTTGCAGTGAGGATGGCGTCAGACCGGATAGACCGCGGCCGCGTTGATATTCTCAAACAGCCACATCTTGAACCTGTCGATCACCTTGCCCCGGTCGACCTTCCATGGGGACAGCAAATAATAGGGACTGCGGGTCGGATAGCGTTCCGCCACCGGCACAAGATCGCCACGTGAAATCGCCCGTTCAACCAGAATCGAGCGCCCAAGGATCACCCCGATGCCAGACCGCGCGGCCTCGATGCTGGGACTGGCCTGGTTGAACCTTGGGCCGTGGGTCACATCCTCACGCGTTATCCCGTATTCGCGCAGATAGCGCGGCCAATCAGGATAGGTGTCCTCCATCGAGCCCTGAACCCGATCCACGTGGATCAGGGGCGCATTTCTTAGGATCTCGTCCGCGTTGTTGTTGTAGCGTGCCGCAAATTCCGGTGATGCCACCGGCGTGATTTCTTCCTCAAGCAGCGGCTCGACCTGCATGTCCAGATGCGACTGCCAGTTGCAGATCCGCAAATCGGCTTCGCTGGTTTCGCCCTCGCGCCGGGTCATGAAGGCCCGCACGTTGACGTCAACCTCGGGCATCAGGTTGAAGAATTCGCCAAGCCTTGGCATCAACCACAGTGACGCAACCGACGCCGAGGCCGCAACAGACAGCTTGGCGCGTAGATCCTGATCATGCCGAAGGTTGATAATCGCATCGTTGATCAGATCCAGCGCCTCGGTGATGCTTTCGACGGTGGCGCTGGATTCCGGGGTCAGCTCGATCCGGCTGTTTTTCCGGATGAACAGCCGGGTCTGGAGGAAATCCTCAAGCACCCTGATCTGATGGCTGACGGCTGTCGGTGTGACACATAGTTCATCGGCGGCCTTGGCGACACTGAAGTTACGTGCCGTGGCTTCAAATGCACGAATTGCATTGAGAGGCACTCGCTTTCTCATGGTTATCCCCGCGATTAACCTCCCGACATCAACACTGCCCCGAGTCGCACCCACCTGCAAATGACGTTGACAGTTTGTTCGCATGGTTTCCGGCACCGGCTAAGAAAGAGGCAGAGCTTTAGCCATCATCACACTTTTGGGGCTGTTTTCTCGCCGCCTCCCAGCCAAATCCGTGGTGATCTGCCCTTACGTGTGAGCGCCAGGGCCTGTCGTGCCGACAGGGCGATGCCCAGAATGCACATGGCGCCGTTCAGCGCCACGGCCAGCCAGACCGCGCCCTGTTCAGCCACCACCCCGGTCAGCATCGCGCCAATCGGCGAAGACCCCACGATCAGCAGAGTGACCATGCTGGCAAGGCGACCGCGCATATGGGCCGGCGTCAGCAGTTGAAAGGACGTCTGCACCGAGGTCGAAAACGTCACTGCCGCCGCGCCAGCGCCAAAGAACAGCACGCAGGACAGCCAAAGCGCGTCGGTCAGCGCAATGGAGATCAGCAACAGGCCAAAAGACAGGCCGGCCAGCAGGATTCGCCGCACCGTCGGCACGCCTGCGCCCGCAAGCGACAGCGCGGCGGCAATCGACCCCAGCCCAAGGCAGGAATTCAGCAGGCCAAACTGTGCCTTGGTAACATGCAACAGAAGCTCGGCCACCAGCGGCACCATGGTTGAAAAGTTCTGCCCGAACAGGCCGATAAACCCGGTCGCCACCAGCAGGACGCGCACCGCAGGCGTCTTCATGGCAAAGCCCAGACCCTCGCGCACATCCGCGATCAGGGTCGTGCGAATGCTGCGCGCGCTGCTGGACAGATGCTGTGGGCGGATACGTGACAGGGAAAAGGCAAAGATGACAAAGGTGACCGCGTTCAGAAAGAACGCCGAAGCCGGACCAAAGAAGGCCAGAACGACCCCGCCCAGTGCCGGCCCCACCACCCGCCCGATATTCATCGACAGCGCGTTCAGGGCGATGCCGTTCGGCAGCGCCGATGCCGGCACCAGATCGGTGATGAACGCCTGCCGCAGCGGCTGATCCATGGCGTTGACCAGCCCAAGCAATGTGGCAAGGGCGAAGATATGCCAAAGCTCCATCGACCCGCTGATCAGGATCAGGGCAAAAGCCATCGCCTGGAAGGCCCCCACGATCTGCGTGCCGATCAGCAGCTTGCGCCGTTGAAAGCGGTCCGCAAGCGCCCCGCCGAGCAGCGAAAACAGCATGATCGGCATGAATTGCAAGGTGGTGACCCAGGCCAGCGCGATCGGAGAGCCGGTCAGGTCCAGCACCAGCCAGGCCTGCGCCGTCATTTGCATCCAGTTGCCCGGAACCGAGATTGTCGAGCCAATGAAATAGCGTCGAAAGCCCGGCACCCGCAGTGCCTTTTCGGCTGGGTCCCCGCCAGTGACGGGCCCAATATTTTTTACATTCATTTGTGTCTCAGGACGTCAGTTCAGGGGCATAGGTGCCAGGCTGGCGGTTGGTGGCGAAATCCCACCTTTCACGCAGCGATAATTGTTTGCTCATATCCAGATCCGCCACGACCACCTCGTCGCCCTGTGTGCGCGCACGGACGAGGATCGCGCCGTCAGGGCCGCAGATAAAACTGCCACCGATAAAGCGCGTGCCACCCTCGACACCGCCTTTTCCGGCGGCGATGGCGTGGGTGGCGGTCGAATAGGCCCCGCCACAGATCGCCAGCTCAGAGGCGCGCCGCGCCTCTTTCAGCGTGCCGCCCTCCATCACGGGCGTGTTGTATCCCACACAGATCAGATCCGCGCCGTTCAGCGTCAGCGACCGATAGCTTTCGGGGAACCGGCGGTCGTAGCAGATCATGCCACCGGCGCGGACCTCGCCCATGTCAAAGGGCGCAAACGGCAGATCACCGGGCGAAAAATAGCGCTTTTCCAGTATGTTCAGCGTCTTGGCCGGATCTGGTTCGACCTTGCCCGGAATATGCACCTTGCGGAACTTGCCCTGCTGCACCCCGGCGCGGTCATAGAACACCATCGAGTTGAACAGCCCCTTGTTGGTCTGTTCGGCAAAGGGGATCACGATCGCCATGCCGTGTGACGCCGCCTGGCCCGAAATCCGCGCCACCGCATCGGTGTTTTCAGCGACCGAGGCAAAGGGTGTCAGGTCGTCGCGCACCTTGGCCGCGAAATAGGGGGTCAGCGCCAGTTCCGGCAGCACGGCAAGGGTCACCCCCTCGGCCGCCGCGCGCTCGATCAAGGTAAGGATCCGGTCGCATGTCGTCGCGATAGTTGCGGATGCTGGCCCCAGTTGCAGGGCGGCGGCGCGGATCGGTCCGGGTGATGTCGTCATCGGCACCGCCTCCAGTCTCAGGACGCGCTGGCGAGCGCGGGCGCAGGGGCCCCGATCGCGTTCAGCGCGTCGGATTCGTCAATGACGTTGCAGATCTTGAACTGCATGTCGAACAGCGCCGCCGCATGGCTCATCTCGATCCTGTCAAAGACGCCCTCTTCGACCACATTCATCGAATAGCCCAGACCGGCCCCGTCAACGCAGGTGGCCCGCACGCAACCCGAAGTGGAATTGCCCACGACGATCAGCCCATCGACGCCGAGTTCGCCCAGGATCAGTGGCAGGTTGGTAAACGCGAAACAGCTTGGCGTCTGTTTCTCGACCAGTAGATCGCCGGGTTGCATCGCAACCTCCTGCGGCACTTCTGATCGCGGGTCGGTGGCGGCGAAAACCCCGCCGGTGGACCGTTCAAGCCCGGTATAGGCGTGAAAGACATGCTTGGAGTAGATCACCGGCATGCCGACCTCACGCGCGGCCGCCAGCAACCGCTGCTGCACCGGGATCGCCTTCCACGCATGCGGGCCACAGGCCCCCGGATAGCGGTCCAACTGCTCCCAGATCGGCATTTCATCACCGCAGGCCGTGACCTGCATGTCGATGACCAGCAAGGCCAGGTTTGCACTCGGCCCGGTTGATTCTCGTAATTTGCGATTGGCGACGACCTTCTTGTCGTCCTCCGTCAGAAAACTCTCCCAAACTCGTGCCATATCCCGTTCCTCTTCTAAAATGTCTGCTCAAGTTAGGGCGGCGCGACCTTGCCCGTCCAATGCAGAAAATTCGGAAAGTGGCTGAGAAAAGGTCACCTCCAGAGAAACCGTTATCGGCGCATCACCTCGCCTGACCTGCCCGAGGCAACCGAGTGCCCCGGTTTGCACTGCTTTCACGGCAATCGGGGCTGAATCTCGCGATGCCGGGCGCGTCCAACGCCGCGCCTGCTGAAAAAAACTCACCCCCCGATTCCAAATATGTCAATTGGCTTTCGTGTGAACCTCCGACGAGACTGCTCCTCACAACCCGGCGGCTAGGCGGGCCCAAGCCCGCAGACAAGACCAGCCCGAACAAGGAGTAGTCACCATGACCCAAATCGGCGTTTTCATTCCAATCGGCAGCCGCGGCTGGCTGATTTCGACCACATCACCCAAGACGATGCCGACATTCGACCTGAACAAGACCGTTGTGCAGCGGGCCGAGCATTACGGCCTGGATTTTGCCCTGTCGATGATCAAGCTGCGCGGCTACAACGGCCCATCCGAATATTGGGTGCACAACCTCGAAAGCTTTACGATGATGGCCGGCATCGCCGCCGTCACGACTAAGATCAAGCTGTTCGCCTCATGCGCGATGCTGACCTTGCCGCCGGCCGTGACCGCGCGGATGGCGGTGACCATCGATTCCATCGCACCCGGCCGGTTTGGCGTGAACATGGTGACCGGCTGGCAGCCCAAGGAATACCAGCAGATGGGCATCAACCTGACGCCCGAGCATTTCGCGGGGCGTTATGACTATGCCAGCGAATATGTGCAGATCATGCAGGACCTCTGGACCAAGGGCGTGTCTGATTTCAAAGGCAAATACTTCCAGATGGACGATTGCAAGCTGTCGCCGCGTCCCTCGGGTCATATCCCTATCGTCGGGGCCGGGCAGTCTGCACAGGGCATGGATTTCGTCGCCAAATATGGCGATTTCAACTTCATCTCTGCGGGCGGCATGGGCAGCGATATCAACTCGTCTGCGGGCACCCGCGAAACCGTTGGCCGGGTCGAGGCTGCGGCCAAGAAACATGGCCGCGACACCGGGGCCTTTGCTCTGCTGATGATCATCGCCGACCGGACCGAGGAAATGGCATTCGCCAAGTGGGAACTCTACAAAACCGGCACCGATATCGAGGCGCTGGAATGGCAGGCGGCACAGGCGGGCGCGGATATGTACGCCAAGGAAGGGTCGACGGCTTCAGGCCTGACACAGGCCATCAAGAACCCGCAGCCGACCGGATTGCTCAAGCTGATCGGTTCCTATGAACAGGTCGCCGCGATGCTGGACGAGATCGCCGTGACGCCTGGCCTCAAGGGAATCATGCTGACCTTTGACGATTTCATCGTCGGGATCGAACAGTTCGGAGAGCATATCCAGCCGCTGATGAAGACCCGCAATCCGGCACTGGCCAAGGCTGATGCCGCCTGACGCCGCGCCCGATCCAATCTTCCCTCAGGCGCCACAGGAAAGGCAAATTGCATGACACAAATCGGTGTTTTCATCCCTATCGGATCACGCGGCTGGTTCATGTCCACCACCGCGCCACGGACCGAACCGACCTTTGATCTGAACAAGAGCATCGTTCAGCGGGCCGAACATTACGGCTTCGACTTTGCCCTTGCGATGGTCAAACTGCGCGGTTTCGACGGGCCCAGTGAATACTGGATCCGCAACCTCGAACCCTTCACCTTGATGGCCGGCATCGCAGCGACCACGCAGAAGATCAAGCTTTACGCCTCGATTGCGCTGCTGACGATGCCTCCGGCGGTTGCGGCGCGGATGGCCGTGACCATCGATTCCATTGCGCCGAGGCGGTTCGGGGTGAATATCGTGACCGGCTGGCAGCCCAAGGAATACCAGCAGATGGGGCTCTGGCCGGGGGAAAAGCACTTTGCCAACCGCTACGACTTCGCGACCGAATATGTGACCGTGATGCGCGACCTTTGGGAAACCGGGGTGTCCGATTTCAAGGGCGAATATTTCCAGATGGACGATTGCAAACTGTCGCCGCGCCCCTCGGGCAAGATCGACATCGTTGCGGCGAATTCGTCGGATCGCGGGATGCAGTTTGTCGCCGAGCATTGCGATTTCAACTTTGTCGGGGCGGGACAGGGCATCAACCAGCCCGACCTGTCCGGCGATTCCGCCGCACGGCTTATGGCGGCGGCGGACAAGACCGGGCGCGATGTCGGGGCCTATACTTTGGTCACCGTGATCTCGGCCCCGACAGACGAGATGGCGTTTGCGAAATGGGATCACTACCGCGAGGGCACCGATCTTGAAGCCCTCGCCTGGGCCAAGGGCCAGTCGGGTCAGGACACCAAGGCGACAGAGAACTCGACCGCCTCGCGGATGGCGCGCAATGCCGAGATGCAGTTGAAAGATCCGTCCAAGGCGATCCCGAACGGCGGGTTCAAGCTGATCGGGAGCTATGAGAACGTCGCGCGGATGCTGGATCAGATCGCGGAAACCCCCGGCATCAAGGGGATCATGTTGATCTTTGACGATTTCATGGTCGGGATCGAGGCATTTGGCGAGCATATCCAGCCGCTGATGACCTCGCGCAACCCCGTGCTGGCAACCGCCGCCGAATAGACCGCGACCGAACAGACAACGACCGAACAGACAGCGGCCGCAGGCAGGGCGTGGGGTCACCCCCGCCCTGCCCGTGCCTGCCCACCAACAGGAGCCTCTGATGGACGCCCTTGCCCCGAATTCCGCCGAACGCTTGACCGCCAGCCGGGCGCGGCAATTGATCCGCGCGGGCCAGCTCAGCCCGCTGGCACTGACGCAGGCCTGTCTGGCCCGGATCGCCGCGCGAGATCAACAGGTCCGCGCCTGGATCGCGATCAACCCGCAGGCCGAAACGCAGGCCGCCGCCATTTCACCCGACGACCCCCGCCCGCTGGCGGGGATTCCCATTGCCGTCAAGGACATCATCGACACCGCCGACCTGCCGACAACGCACAACTCCCCGCTTTATTCCACCAACCGCCCCACGGCGGACGCCCCTAGCATCGAACTGCTGCGCAATGCCGGCGCGATCATTCTGGGCAAGGTAGATACCTCTGAATTCGCCGCCGGGGGACGCCAAGCCGCCACGGTGAACCCGACCGATCTGACCCGGACTCCGGGGGGGTCGTCTTCGGGATCCGCTGCGGCGGTTGCCGATTTCCACGTGCCTCTGGCACTTGGCAGCCAGACCGGAGGATCGACCATCCGCCCCGCCGCCTTTTGCGGGAATATCGCGTTGAAACCGTCCTGGGGGTTGATCTCGACCGAAGGGGTCAAACGCTATGCGGTCAGCTTCGATACAGTCGGCCTGTTTGCCCGCTCGATCGACGATCTGGACCTGCTGGCCGATGTCTATAACCTGCCGCCCGCACCCGCCGCGCCGGATGGCCGCCTGCGGCTGGGTCTCTGCCGCACGCCTTATTTCGATCAGGCCCTGCCCGAAACCCAGGCCCTGTTCGACAGTCTGGAAACCCTGCTGGCCCCGGTTGCCGACCTGATCCCGTTTGACCCGCCGTCGGGGTTCGAAACGGCGGATGACCTGCACCGCTGCGTGATGCATTGCGAGGGCGCCTCGGCCTTTCTGAACCTTGCCCGTGGCCGCCCGACGCTGCTGCATGACGACTTTCACAACCGGGTAGAGTTGCGTCAGGGCTATAGCCAGCGAGAGCATTTTGAGGCCTACGACAGCCTCGCCCTGATGCGGATCGAGCTTGAGACGCGGATGCAGGGGTTTGACGCGATCCTGGTCCCCTCGGCGCCGGGCCACGCCCCGGCCTATGCCAATGGTGTGCGGCCCAAAGAGAACCCGGTGTTCAACGCCTGCTGGACCGCGATGCAGGTGCCGGTGCTGAACCTGCCGGTGATGGCGGCGGATGATGTGCTGCCGCTTGGCGTGTCGTTGATCGCCCCGCGCGCCCATGACCGGCGGCTGCTGGGCCTCGGTCAGCGTCTGGCGGGCCTTCTCGACAGACGCTGAGGCCGATCACTCCGACTGAAACTTGCCGCGAAAGAACACCAGCGGCGCGCCTTCGCCAGCCGCCGAGACCCCGGCGACCGTGCCGATGATGATGGCGACATTGCCCCGGTCAATCACCTGGTCCACCTGGCAGTCGAACACGCCGAGCGCGGATTTCAGCACCGGCGCACCTGTGGCCAGCGTCGTCCAGTCGGCCTCGACAAAGCGGGCGGCACGGTCTTCGTCGCTCTTGCCGCCAAAGGCGTTGGCCAAAGCCGCCGTGCCCTGTGGCAGGAAATTGACGGCAAAGCTTCCGCTTCCGGTGATCCCCTGCAAGGCCGTGGTGTTCTTGTCCACCGATACGATCATCGTCGGTGGCGAAGCGCAGACATGCGCCGCCGACAGCCCCAGAAACCCGTTCGGCCCGTCTTCCCCCGCCGTGGTCACCACCGTGGCCCCGATGGCGCGTTCGCCCAGGGTGCGCCAGAATTTGCCGATGTCGATGTCGTCGCCCTTGGCTTCAAAGCCCATGTTCTGCTCCTGTCATAGTGGAATTCTGTTGGAAATTTGCCGCGCGGCAGGCTGCCGCGGCTTGGCGAATGGCCTGCCATTTTCGGTTGTATGAACAGATGGCCATTCTCAGGTTCGCCCCTACGCTGCGCAACAGCATCAATACGCGAGGCGGCTGCCAGCACTGGGTCTGCTCTGCGGGTCTTGTCGGCGCAGAAGCCCACGGCCTGCGCTTTGGAACGCAAGAGCCAGATCGTCCTGTGATCGTTGCATAAATCATCAGCTCAGCCTGTTCTCCAATGCCCGGTCGGCGGATTTTCCTGCGCCCGAGCCATCCGGCAATCCTGCCTGGTCCTCTGTGGCAAACCGCGCCCGGTCCAGGCGCAATCAGCCAGCCCGACTATGCGGGCGCAGCGCCGACTCGCGTGAATGAAAATTCGTCGACCCGGGGCTGAGGAAAAGTAATGTTACTAGTGCCCTTGCCGCGCCGAGACCGCGGTGGCCCCTGTCTGACTGAGGTGCCAATGGGACAGTTTAGGGCAATTTGGTAAGAGAGGGTTTCTGGCTCATCGTAACCACCAAGGAATGAAGATGAGACAGAAACCCGGAACACGCAAAAGCCACGGCGAGAAGGTCGTCAAAGACATCCGTCGCGCGTCGTGTTCAGTCCCGGCATTTGGTGGATCGGATTTAGGATGAATCGATCTGGCTCTATAGTCCAGATTTTACAGACGCGTTCGTAGGGCGTGAGACCGTTGATAATCTTTAGCCTGCGTGCGAAGTTGTACGCGTCCATGAAGTCGGTGAGGTGCGTGCGCAGCTGATCGTGACTGTGGTAGTGATATCGTTTCACCGCAGCGCCCTTGATCGTGCGGTTCATTCGCTCGACCTGGCCGCCTATCGGGAAAACTATCCCCCGGACTGTTTTCTGATCCTCACGGCGCCACGGGTGGTTTGGCTTGGTTAGTCGATGCTCGTTCCCATTGGCCGCGCAGATCATGCCGAAGCGCATTTGCCGCGAGTATGCTGTGTTCCGGTTGCGGGGCTGCTCGGCGAACTGGATGCATTGTCGGTCAGGATCGTATGAACGCGATAAGGGACGGGAGCATCATGAATTCTGTGTATCTGGCCGGGCCCATGCGGGTGTCAGATACGGTCACGCATTGAAGCGTTCCCCGAACATGATAGCGAACTGGTTGCGGGCACCTCAGAAGCCACTACCAGTTGGAGTTCGCTCGCATTCCGTCGATACGTTCTCGCCGGATTTAAGCCGCGAACATCGGGCCAAATCGTCTCCACCCAAAAATGGATCGGTTCAAGGCTGACATCGACGCCGCGCTCGTGGAAAAGATTCTCTACCATTCGGAGCGAGGGTGGAAATCGCACTTGCATCATTACGACCAGGCAGTCGAATTGTGGTTTGATTCGGCGATACCGAAATGGATTGCGTCTTGTCACGTCGGGTGGCCGACCTGCGCGGTTCACGCGGAATCCCTCCAGTAAAGCCGACCTTTGACACCCGGTAGTGCAGACGGGCCGTAATTCAATGTAGAGCCACAGCTCGATCTAGGGCTGTGCTAAAACGTCGTCCAAAGTAGATAGATCTCGTCGTAGTTCTACCAGCAGACAGGGTCGTTTGTGCGCCTCGGAATATGTGCCTGCCGAGAACGCGTACTTCGACCAGAGATGAACGGGCTTTGCTCGAAAGGGCCGGAACAAGATCTTGCAGGATATTAATTTTTCTATAACGGATGCGCTTCGTGTCCGTGCATCACGTCCCGTTATGGCATTTGTATCGCGGACTGGTCCCGACATCGTTCTCGACGGCGCGAAAATGGCCGAAGGGGTCGCTGAACGCGCAGCCATATTGCTTGATTGGCTTGGGCCGCGGAAAAGACTTGTCCTGGCCATGCCAAAGGACCTGGAGTTCGTACTTCTGCTATTAGCATGCCTGACGAGCGGCATTTCGGTTGTGCCGGTAGCCCGACCAGCAGATCGGCGATCTCCTCGTTCTCAGCCTTCAACTTCGGGCCAT